>WYBT01000004.1 GCA_011525785.1 Planctomycetaceae bacterium | reverse complement strand
TCTGGCAGCTCGTCGGGCTCATAACCCGGAGGTCGCAGGTTCGAATCCTGCCCGCGCTACCACTCAACATGCCCAGCGGCCGAAGGCGGCTTGGCCAGCGTCGATTGTGCATTGGCGGCGATCGGACCTGAGATGGTGGCGGTGCGCACGATGCGTGCGTGCGCTGGGTTCGAGTCCGGCCTGCGTTGCCTCTCAACAGGCCCAGCGGCCGAAGGCGGCTTGGCCAGCGTCGATTGTGCATTGGCGGCGATCGGACCTGAGATGGTGGCGGTGCGCACGCTGCGCGTGCGCGCGGGGTTCGGATCCTGCCCGCACCGACCCCGCGGCGGGGCGTCAGCTGGCTGGCGCGCTGAGGCGGGCGGCGAAGGTGCGGGAGTGCTTCCCTAAACACTTGTTCGCGGCCCCTGCTTTTCCCAAGGTGCTGTGCTATTGAGGGCGCGCCTCGCGCTCGGCAGGGCGCGCCGGGCCCCACGCCCAGTGGGGTCCGGGGTGTTGTGGAGTCGTGGGAGCGGCGCCTGAGCGTCGAGCCCACTCGGGTTGGTTTGCGCCGCTGGAAGCGCGTACCGCTCCCGCCCCGGCCCGAGGCCCGTCCCACCTTCCAGCCACCCCGCGTCCCACGACTTGCCGCATGCCGGGAAAGACCCTAGCCGCCGCTCGAGCCCTGGCCGACCTGACCTCTGCCGCCGCAGCGCCGGCGCAAATCGAGGCCTTGGCCGAGGGCTTGGAGCGCGCCCTGCCCGCCAACGGAGAGGTTCCGCTCGAGGCCCTGGACTGGCTGCACCTCGCGGCGGAGTCCATGAGCCTCCACGTAGAACTGCTCGAGGCCAGCCACGCCGAGCTGGCCGAGTGGCTGCGCTGGAACGAAGTGCTGCTCACGGCCGTCGATGCGCCCGGCGGCACGCCCGCCTCGCCGACCTCGTGGGTGATCGTGCGCGGCCGCGGCGCCAAGGCCGAGGTCACCACACGGCGCGATGGCGAACCCGACCAGACGCGCGAGGTGGAGTTCGCCGAGCTGCTGAACCTGTGCGGACTCGAAGGCGAGCGCCGTCGGCGCTGGCTGCGCGCGCGCACCGAGGCGCTCAGCGCCGCGGACGAGCACGGCGCTGCGCATGGGGCGCATCACCACGGACACCCGCACGTCTCTCCGCTGCTCCGACTGTGGCGCATGGTCGCGCCCGATCGCGGCGACGTGCTCACCGTGGCGTTGTTCGCGGTCGGCATCGGCGTGCTGTCACTGGCGACTCCCATCGCGGTTCAGGCGGTCGTCAACTTCGTCGCGCTGGGCGGCGCACTCCCGCCGCTGGTGGTGGTGGTCTTGCTCTTGTTCCTGGGCCTGACCTTCGCCGGAATCCTGGGCGCTACGCAGACCTGGGTGGTGGAGATGCTCCAGCGACGCTTGTTCGTGCGCGTGGTCGCGGACCTGTCAGCGCGCCTGCCGCGCACACATCTGAGCGTCCACGAGCAGGCTTACGCGCCCGAACTCGTCAATCGCTTCCTCGACATCGTCACGATCCAGAAGTTCGGCGCCATGCTGCTGCTGGACGGACTGGCGCTGCTCTTGAGCACCAGCATCGGCTTGATGGTGCTGGCGTTCTACCACCCGCTGCTGCTCGCCTTCGACGTGGTGTTGCTGCTCGCGGTCGCGCTGGTCGTGGTCGGCCCGCTGGCCAAGGGCTTGAAGACCTCCAAGGCCGAGAGCTACGCCAAGTACGCTGTCGTCGCCTGGCTGGAGGAACTGGCGCGCAATCCGTTGCTCTACAAGTCGAGCGGCGCGCTGCGGCTGGTGTTCGAGCGCACGGACGCGCTGACCCGCGACTTCCTCGAGCGGCGCGCGGAGCACTTCCGCGTGGTGTTCTCGCACTACGTCGGCGCGTTCGTGCTCCAGGCCCTCGCGAGCACGACGCTCCTGGGCGTTGGCGGCTTGCTGGTGATGGAGGGCAGCTTGACGCTCGGCCAGCTCGTGGCCGCGGAACTGATCGTGACGCTGGTGGTCGGCTCGGTCACCAAGCTCGGCAAGCACCTCGAAGCCTTCTACGACCTGATGGCCGCCACCGACAAGGTCGGCAAGCTGCTCGATCTGGAGATCGAGAGCCAGGGCGGTGAGCAGCACCTGGTCGTGGCCGGCGCGCGCGGCGCCGAGTTGGAGTTGCGCGAACTCGCTTGGAACTTGGAGGATGGGCGCGAGGTCTTCTCGGGCTTGAACCTGAAGGTGCGCCCCGGCGAGCGCATCGGCGTCTGCGGTCCGAGCGGCTCAGGCAAGAGCGCGTTGCTCGAGGTGCTGTGGGGGCTGCGCGCGCCTGCCTCGGGCGTGGTGCGCCTCGACGGCATCGACCTGCGCTCGCTGGCGCGCGAGTCGCTGCGGCGCAGCACGGCCATCGTCGAGCAGGTCGAGTTGTTCGAAGGCGCCCTGCGCGACAACATCCGCCTGGCGCGTCCGTTCGTCACCGACGACGACCTGCACACCGTGCTCGGGCGCTTGAACATGCTCGACGAGATCGAGCGTTTGCCGCGCGGCCTGGACACACAAGTGCGCGCCTCCGGGCGCCCGCTCTCGCGGGGCTTGATGGTGCGTTTGCAGCTGGCGCGCGCCGTGGCGGGACGACCGCGCCTGTTGCTCGTCAACGACATGTTCGAGACGCTGACCGGCGCGTCGCGCGAGAGCGTCTTCGAGGTCTTGTTCGACCGCGCAACGCCCTGGACCCTGATCCTCGCCACCAACCGTCCCGAAGTGCTCGCACGCTGCGATCGCGTGCTGCGCCTGCCCGACGGCGCCGTGCTCACGGGAGCTCAGGCGGCCCAGGAATCCACCGTTCCCGCACCCCGCGCAACGTCATGAACACCGAACTCGAAGGGCTGGGTCTGACGGCCTTCCAGATCGTCCGTCCCGCGCGCGCCGCGCGAAAGCTCGCGCGCGTGCTGGGGGCGATGTTTCTGATCCTGCCGCCAGCGTTGATCTTCTTGCCCTGGGTGCAGAACGTGCAGGCGCAGGGCCGCGTGATCGCGCTCGATCCGCTCGATCGCGCAGTGACGATCCCTGCGCCTGTCACCGGCCCGCTGGTGCGGCTCGATGTACAGGAAGGCATGTTCGTCACCAAGGGCCAGGTGCTGGCCGAGATGAGCGACCAGGATCCGCAGTACGTGCAGCGCCTGCAGCAGCAAGTCGAGTTCGCGCAGAACAAGCTCGACGCGGCGCAACGCATGGTGGAGGTCTACACCGGGCAGGTGGGCCTGCTCGAGCAGGCGCGTGCGCAGTCGATCACGGCCGCAGAATTGGGCGTGGCGAGCGCGATTCAGACCGTCGAGATCAACGAGCGCGACTTGGCGGGGCTGTCCGCCGACCAGGCGCAGAAGCAGCTCGACTTCGAGCGCAAGGCCACGCTGCTGCGCTCGGGCGTGGTGTCGGAACTCGACTTCCAGAAGGCGGAAGCCGAGTTCATCGCCGCGACCAACAAGGTCGCCGCAGCGCGCGCCAAGGTCGAGCAGTCGCGCAACGACTTGCAGGCCAAGTCCGCTGACGTCGAGCGCGTGCGCGCGCAGACCCAGTCGAGCATCGAGTCGGCGCGCACGCAGCGCGAGGACGCGCTCTCCAAGGTGGCCGCGGGCGAGAAGGAACTGGGCGACGCGCTGATCAAGTTCGATCGCCAGAAGACTCAGACGGTCACCGCGCCGCGCGACGGCTACGTGCTGCGCGTGCACGCAGCCAACTCCGCCGACTTCCTCTCGCAGGGCGATCCCCTGATCGAGTTGATTCCCGACACCGAACGGATCGTGGTGGAGCTGTGGGTGAGGGGGCTGGACGCACCGCTGGTGAGCCAGGGACGCGCGGTTCGGCTGCAGTTCGAGGGCTGGCCCGCCGTGCAGTTCGCCGGCTGGCCCTCGGTCGCAGTGGGCACCTTCGGCGGCCGCGTTCTGTTCGTCGATGCGCAGGGCGGCCCCGACGGTCGCTTCCGCGTGCTGGTCGAACCCGATCCGAACGACGCTCCCTGGCCCGAAAGGCGCTACCTGCGCCAGGGCGTGCGCGCCAACGGCTGGCTGCTGCTCGACACCGTCAAGCTCGGCTACGAGCTGTGGCGTCAGCTCAACGCCTTTCCGCCGGCGATGCGCAACGGGCCTTCGGGCGCCGACGGGGGCGACGATCCCGCCAAATCCAAGAACGGCGGCAAGTCCAAGTCGAAGTCCAAGGACAGCGACGAGAAATGAGCGTCCGACCGAGTGCGCCCGGGCGCGTTGTCGGGAGCGGCGTCGCGCTCTCGGCCGCGGTGCTGCTCGCGGCTTGCCAGCTCCAGCCCCCCGCGGCGTTCGAGCCCCTGCCGGCGCCGCGCCCGGAGGTGCTGGCGCGCTTTGCGCTGGACCACGCCGATCAGTCGAAGGCGCCCCTGGCGCCGATCCACGTGCTGGGCAATTCCGGGCGCGCCGACGAAGAGGCCACGGACGCTCCCTACGCGGAGATCGAGCTGAACGACGTGCTGCGCGCGGTCGAGACGCACTTCCCGCTCGTGCTCGCCGCGCTCGAGGAAGTCGAGATCGCCGAAGGCAAGCTGCAGCAGTCGCGCGGCAGCTTCGACACGCGCCTTGGGGCCAGCGGCGCGTTCGACCTCGAGGGGTTCTACGAGTCCGAGACCCTCGACTTCGGCGTCGAGCAACCGCTGGAGTTCTGGGGCCTCAACGTCTCGAGCGGCTACCGCATCGGGCGCGGCGACTTCGCGGTGTACGACGGCAAGCGCAAGACCAACAAGGACGGCGAGTGGCGCTTGGGAGTGACCATGCCCTTGCTCGCCGGCCGCGAGATCGACGCGCGGCGCGTGTCGCTTTGGCGCGCGCGGCTCGCTCGCGATGCGGCGGCGCCGCTCGTGCTCGAGAAGCGCCTCGAAGCCACGCTCAAGGCTGCGCAGTCCTACTGGAAGTGGGTGGGGGCAGGCCGGCGCCGCGAGATCGCCGTGCGGCTGCTGGCGCTGGCCGAGGATCGCATGGCCCAGATCGAACTCGCCGTGCGCGAGGGACTGCTCGCGGCCATCAACCTGACCGAGAACCAGCGCTTGATCGTCGACCGCCGCGCGGCGCTGTTGCGCGCCGAACGCAGCCTGCAGGAGGCCGCTCTAACGCTCTCCTTGTTCTGGCGCGATGAGCGCGGCCAGCCGGCCACCCCGCGCGACGAACTGCTGCCCTACGAATTCCCCGCGCCGCGCGAGGTGAACGCCGTGCTGCGCGCCGAGGACGAGGATTTGGCCCTCGCGCAGCGTCCGGAGTTGCGCCGCGTGGAGGTCGAACTCGAACGCCTGCAACTGGAGCTCGAACTGGCGCGCAACGACGTGCTCCCGCGGCTGGACGCGGGCGTGTTCGGGTCTCAGGACCTCGGCTCGGCGGTCTCCACGCCCGACGACAAGGAGCCCTTCGAGCTCACGGCCCTGCTGCGCTTCCAGTTGCCGCTGCAGCGGAGCCTGGCGCGCGGACAGGTGCGCGAGAACGAAGCCAAGCTGCGCAAGCTGACGCGCGAGCGACAGTTCCTGGTCGACGCGCTGCGCAACGAGGTGCGCGACGTGACTTCAGCGCTGACGCAGACCTGGCTGCGGATCGCTCAGGCCGAAGAGAACGTGCGCCTGGCGAACGAGCTCGCGCAGGCCGAACGCGTTCAACTGGAGGCCGGCCAGAGCGATCTGTTGCGCGTCAACCTGCGCGAGCAACAGGCGGCCGCTGCCGCGGGCGGCCTGGTCGACGTGTACGAGGAGTATTTCCGCGCGCTGGCCGAGTACCGGGCCGCGCTGGGACTGCCGTACGACGAAGTGCTCGCCGGCGGCGCCATCGGCGAGTCGCCCGCACCCGAGCAGCGCTGAGTCCTCGCGCGGCCCGCGCCGGGAGCTCGCGTGGCGCACGGTCGCTCGGCGCCGTAACCTCCGCCCTGGCTCCGGTCGCGCCCCGCATCGCTCGTGCGGCGCCGGCGAGCTCCTCTTGGCATGAACGCACCCAAGCCCTCGCTGTGCAGCACAGCCCTCGCGCTGCTCGCCGCCGCCCTGTGCGCCATCGGCGGCGCGTGCACCGGCGCCGGGAAGTCACCCGACAGCGCGCCGTCCACGAGCAAACCCGCGACAGCCGCGAAGGCGCTCGACGAGGCGCGACCCGGCGAGTCCGCGCCGCCCGCCGCACAGCCGTCCCAGACTGCGGGGGCGCCCGCATCGGGGCCGGCCCTGCTGGACACGCTTCCGCGGGCGGACAGCGAACTGCCGCCGGCGCCTGAGGGAACCCAGTGGGTCGAAGACTTCCATCCCAGCGGAGTGCGCAAGAGCGCGCGCACCGTTCGGCGCGTCGAGGACGGCATCGTCAACCACGGCCCGTACTTGCGCTGGTTCGATACCGGCTTCCTGGCCGAGCAGGGTGAGTTCCTCGAGGGCGAGCGCCACGGCCTGCTGCGCACGTTCTACGAGACCGGACTGCGGCTGGCGGAAACCGAGTACCAGCGCGGGGTCGTCCACGGCGAGTTGCGCCGCTTCGATCCGATGAACCAGTTGATCCAGCGCTCGCACTTCGCGAACGGCGTGCGCGAGGGGCTGGAAGAGCTGTGGTGGGACGCGGAGCACCCGCGCGCGCGGACGAACTGGCGCAACGACCTGCCGCACGGCGAGTGGGTCCAGTGGCACTTCGAGGGTCCGGCCTCGGAGAGCGGCAGCTACGTGGACGGCGCGCGCGTCGGCGAGTGGCGTTACCGTTCGGAGAGCGACGTGCTGCTGCGGGTCGAGAACTACGCCGCCGGTCGACTGCACGGCCTCTACCAGGAGTACGACGAGCAGGGCGCACCGGTTCGCGAGGGGCGCTACGAGAACGGGCTCGCGCACGGCGAGCAGCTCGAGTTCCACCCCGGCGGCGCGCAACTCAAGAGTCGGATCGAATACGCTGGTGGCCGACCGAACGGGCGCGCGTTGACCTGGTACGCCGACGGCGCACCGGAGTCGGAGGGGCAGATGCTCGACGGTCGACGCGAAGGACGATGGACCTACTGGAACAGCGACGGATCGCTCCACACGCGGCTCTCGGGCGTCTACCGCGCCGGCGAGCGAGTGGGCGACTAGCTCGAGCCATGCGCCTGAGGCTCCTGCTCCTGTGCGCGTTGGGCCTGGGCGCGTGTCGCAGCGTCGATTTCGGATCCAACCCGCGCTCCGGCGACGCAGCCGCGGCCGCCGTCGGCGACGTGCGCGGCGCGACGGCCCCGGCGCCTGGGGACACGCCGCCCGCGAACGTCGAGCAAGGCGGCGCGCTCGAGATGCCGGAGGCGAACGCTTCACAGCCCGCCGAGTCGCCGGCCCAGGCCGCTTCCGCGGCGCCCGGCGTGCAGCCCGCGGTCGTGGTCGCTGATCCGACCTTGCCGGTGTCGAACGAGGATCCCGACGTGCGCAGCCTGCTCGAGGAGTACTACCGCGACTACGCAGCCGGGAACGGCGCAGCGCTGGCGGAACACTTCTGGCCCGAAGCCACCATGGCCACCATCCGCGGCCGCGCCCTGGGCGATGGTTCGAGCGTCGTGGTCATGCGCGTCAACGACTACGTGCGACAGCACATGGGCGCCGGCGCGCGGGCGACTCCGCTGCGCATCTCGCTCGAGTCCAGCCGCATCGAGACCATCGGCTCGGTGGCGAGCGCCGTGACCTACTACCGGGCCGTCGACCCGTCCGGCCAGGAGTCGCAGAGCTGGCGCGGCGCAGACCTGTTCTCGCTGGTGCGCCACGAAGGTCGCTGGCGCATCGCGTCGCTGGTGTTCGAGGGCGCGCGCTTCGGCCGTTGACGCGCCCCGCCGGAAACTACGGACCGATCGTGAAGCGCAGCCCCGCCGAGAGGCTCGCGCCCTGCGGGTCGTACGGATCGCGCGACCAGCACTGCGCGTAGACGATCGAGCCGAAGGCCAGCGCCGGGTCGAGGCCCAAGGCGATCTGCGCGCCCATGTCGAAGCTCAACGCGCCGCTGCAGTCGATGCCCAGATCGCTTCCGCCGCTCGAGGTCTGTTGCGTGCGGCGACGCGGAGGCGAGACGCACAGCACGCCGCCCTGGAACAGCGCGGCGCGCGGCAGCGAGCCGTACATGAAAAAGCCCAGGCGCTTGTTGAGGAGTGAACTGGCGTGCAGCGTGAAGCTCCCGGGGCCGCCCGAGGCCGAGGGCTGGCCGGTGGCGCCGAGAGCGGGCAGGCAGCCTTGGCTGTTGAGCTTCGCGGTGCAGTAGGGCGTGACGCTCGGCACGGGCGCGCACACGCCCTGCGGCTGCGCGCGGGCGAGCGCCCAGCCGCTGTGGTTCGCTCCGGTGCCGTAGTTGCCGCCCGAGGGCACGCCGCTGGTGCAGCCGCCGTGCGTGTGCACGCCCACCACGAGGTCGCCGGCGCCTTCCCACTGGATCGGCGAACCGGAGTTGCCTCCAGTCGTGTCCGCGTCGTGGCGCAGCGTCGAACCGGAGAGCGACACCAGCGCGCCGACATCCGTCTGCTGCGCGTAGGACGAGGTCGGAGTGTCGAAGTCCACGCCGTGTCCGCTCACACGCAGCGGCGTTCCGACGCTCGGAATCGAAGTGGCGAGCGTGAAGGCGGCGTCCTGGCGCTGGTAGGGGGTGAGCCCCGTGTTTGGATTGGGGAAGCAGCCGAAGTAGGCCCAGTCCGCGCCCAGCCCGCCGTTCTGGCGCTGGATCGAGAGCGGATCGACGGCGTACTGATCCTGCGGCGGCGGATGCTGCATCGCACCGCTGGCGTCGGACGGCGGCACGTTGAACTGGGCGACCTGCAACAGGCTCGCGGCGCAGTGACCAGCCGTGTTGAGGCAGTGCGCCGGGTCGTCGAACAGCCAGCCCGTGCAGCCCACCGGCAGCAGGCGCGCGACACGCGGATCGCTCGATGGCGTGCGGTCGTCGGTCGGCCCGCACACGGTGAATTGCGGCAACACACTCGGCGCGACCCACACCGAGCGCAGCACCGCTCGAGATCGCTCGCTCCCGGGCAGCGCCACCAACTCGAGTTGCACGCGGTCGCCGTTGAAGTACGCGCTGCTCGCGCTCCACTCTCGCGCGGCGTCGGCGTCGAGTTCTTGAACGGCGCCATCGGCGAACGAGGTCAACCGCACGCGCACGCCCTCGGCGAGGAGCAGCGCTTCGAAGCGCAGGCGCATCCAGGGCGAGCCGGAGACGTGGATCGTGTGGGAGGAGAGCACCGCCTCGTGCGCGCCGGAGTTGTGCACCCAGCCGGTGTCGAGCGGGTAGGTCAGCACCACGCTCGGCGGAGCGGCGCTCTGCGCGCGAGCGGGGGCTTCGAGCAGCGCGGCGCACGCCAACGCGATGCTGCGCAGGACCAGCCAGTGGTGGGAGGAGTGCGAACTCATGGTGGGTCCGTAGCCGGCGGGGAACTGCACGGTTTTCCTACGGCGAGGCGATTTCGTCCAGTCCCCCCGCGCTGAGCGGCCCGCTGGTCAAGCATGCCCCGTCCAGCCGCTTGGGCAAGTCGGGCCGGCGCTTGGCTTCGCGCGCGGCCGCTCGTTGCGCCGGGCCGTGAGTCTCCGGGCGCGCGGCCGGGCGCGCTCAGCGCACGCCGCGGGCGCGGACCAGCTTGGAGAGCTCGACCAGCGCGCGGGCGTGCATCATGCGCGCCGCTTCGGCGCTCGGCCGGCCGGTCTCGGCGGCCACGCGCTCCCAAGAGCCGCCGGCGTAGTCGCGGAGCAGGATCAGCTCGCGGTACTCGGGCGGCAATTCCGCCACACACTCCTCGACGATTTCCTTGACCTCTTCGCGCGCGGCGTGGTCGCCGGGCGTCGACATCGAACCCGCCAGTTCACGGGCGACGCAACTCGAGTCGTCGAACGGGCCGCGACTCGACAGGCGCACCTCGAGCCGCGTGTCGCGCTTCTTGGCCGAGTGGTAATCGGCCGCGGCGATGATCTTGTGCTGCGCGAGCTTGGCGAGCCAGTTGATCAAGCTCGCGTCGTCGCGCATCTCGAAGCGGTCCAGCGCTTCGACGGCGGCGGCAAAGGTCTCCTGGAGGATGTCGCCATCTTCCAGGTGCGCGCGCAGGGCCGGCCCCAGGCGCATCCGCACGATCCGCCGCACGCGGTCGTAATAGCGCGTGAAGAGCCGGTTGCGGGCCTCCTCGTCGCCGGCCTGGGCGCGCTGAACCAGCTCGAACGAAGCTGTGAGATCGTCCACGGCGCGCCAGCATAATGTCGCGAGCGCCCGTACAGGCAGCTTGCTCGAACCTGTGCGAGCGCGACGGCGTTGCTACTCTGGGCTTCATCATGACCCGAACCTTCTTCGAGCTGTGGATCGCCGCCGGCCTGGCCGGTTGGCTCGGGGCCCCGGCGGCCGCGCAAGAGCCGCCTGCGCCGCCCATGCCGGTCGCCGAAAGCGATGTGGCCAAGCAGGTGCAGATCCCTGCGCCGCCCCAACGCGTGGACCTGCAGCTGCGCTTCCCCTCCGGCGCGCTGGCGGCCGAGGGCGAGCTGCGCGACGGCCGCCGCGAAGGGCGCTGGGTGCAGTACTTCGAGGACGGCAAGCGGCGCTCGATCGGGGATTACCTCGACTACGCGCGCACGGGCACGTGGGTTTTCTTCCATCCGAACGTCGGCAGCCCCTCGCGCGTCGGCCAGTTCGTGGCGGGCCGCCAGGAGGGCCTGTGGCGCAGCTACCACGTGACCGGAACGCTGATCAGCGAGGGACGCTTCGAGAGCGACCTCAAGGAAGGCCTGTGGCGCGAGTGGTACTCCAACGGCGCCTTGCGCTCGGAAGGCAACTACCGCGGCAACCTGCGCGACGGGCTGTACGTGATGTACTTCGACGACGGCAAGACGAAGTACCAGGAAGGCGCCTACCGACGCGACCTCCAGCACGGTCCGTGGCTGTTCTGGCACCGCAACGGAACCAAGCAGCAGGAGGGCGGCTTCGACAACGGCGTGGCCATGGGCAAGTGGACCACCTGGCACGACAACGGACAGAAGCAGAGCGAAGGCCTGTTCGACGTCGGGGGCCAGACCGGGATGTGGACCAAGTGGTACTCGAACGGTCAGAAGGAGTTCGAGGGCGCGTGGGAAGCCGGTCGCGAGCAAGGGCCCTGGCAACGCTGGCACGAGAACGGCAAGGCCCAGGCGCAGGGCGCCTACGACCAGGGCAAGATGATCGGAACCTGGACCAGTTGGCACGACAACGAGCAGAAGCGCTCGGTCGAGGATTGGCGCGACGGAAAGCTCAACGGCCAGTACCGCATGTGGTTCTCGAACGGCCAGAAGCAGGCCGAGGGTCAGTACGTGAACGACCGGCGCGAAGGCCAGTGGCGCTACTGGCACGACGACGGGACGCCCGACGAAGAGCTGAGCGGCATCTACACCAACAATCGCAAGAACGACAAGGACGCCTGATGAACGCTCGAGCCTCCGGTTCGCAACTCGCTGCTCCGTGCAGCGCGTCCTCCAGCGCGCGGTCGAACGCCGAGACCGGCTCGGACTGGCGCAGCGCTGCGCTTCTGTGCGTGCTGGCGGCCGCGGTCGGGGCTTCGCCTGCACGAGCCTCCGCAACGGCAGCTCAAGGCGACTCGCTCGGCTTGCGGGTCGCTCCAGGCGCGCGCGTGCTCAAGGTGTTCCGCACGCGCCACGAACTGCGCATCGACGACAGCGGCATGATCCACGGCGATCTGCCCTATGTGTCCGACGGCACCGCGGGCTGGATCTCGTGCTCGCAACGCGTCGAGTTCCTCGACGAGTACGTCAAGGTCGCAGACGGCCGCGCGCTCGAGTTCACGCGTCAGATCCGCGACTGCACGATCAACGGCAAGGCCAACGTGACGCGCACGAACGGTCAGGTCCTGACCGAGACCGCGCCGGGCGCCAGTCCGCTTCGCCGCTACAAGGTGCGCTTCACGTGGGTCGAGCGGCTGTCCGATTGGACGCGCTGCTACGTCGAGTGGGACGGCGATGAGAACTGGCTCGACTCGCTCAGCGGCGACTTCGAACTCACGGGCCTGCTGCCGACGACTCCGGTGGCGAGCGGCGCGAGTTGGAGCGTCTCCCCGCAAGCCCTGCGCGCGGTGATGGCGCCGGGCGGCAACCACAAGATCACCCCGCAGACCGACAAGCTCTTCGGACGGCTGGTCGAGATCGGCGTGGCCGGCGACTTCGCCGACGCGCTCGGCCCCGAACTGCTCGGAGCGGTCACCGCCACCTACCGCGGCCGCAAGCAGATCCGCGTGGGCGAGGGCGAGGCCGCCAAGTCGCTCGAGGTGGCCGAGGTCGAGTACGAGCTCAACCTCGCCAGCAGCTCCGACCGCAAGCTGCTGTACATCACGGCCATGCCCGAGGGCGAGCGGCGCGAGCCGGCGCGCGTGGACGCGGTGCAACTGGATTTCACGTTCCTCGGCCGCGCGACGCTGCGCTGGGATATAGCCGCCGGCCGTGCGCACTCGTTCGAACTCAAAGGCAACGAAGCCTTCGTGACGACCGTGTCCAAGACGCTGTTCGACGGGCGCGGAACGCTCCCGATGCAGCAGATCGGGCGCTACAGCGGCCCGCTCGAACTCGAGATCGAGTTCAGCGACGGGACCAACGTCACCGACGCGATCGAGCCGCCCAAGCGTGGCGGTCGCGCCGGCGGCCAGAAGCGCTGACGAGCGCTGAGAAGCGCGGAGAGCGCACTGCCGCCCGCGCGGCCGGCGCTTCAAGCGCGGCGGGGTGACGACTATCTTTCGCGCCCCCGCAGCCCGACCCATGGGGCGCGGGGAGAGAGCCATGACCCAACCCCAAACCCATGCGTTCCAGGCCGAGGTCAAGGAACTCCTCGGCTTGATGATCCACTCGCTGTACTCGCACAAGGAGATCTTCCTGCGCGAGCTGATCTCCAACGCGAGCGATGCGCTCGACAAGTTGCGCTTCGAAGCCCTGACGCGCTCGGAGCTCCTCGCCGAGGACTCGCAACTGCGCATCCGGCTCGAGCTGGATGGCGAGCGCCGGCGCCTGAGAGTTGTCGACAACGGCATCGGAATGAGCCGCGACGAGGTGATCGAGAACCTGGGCGTGATCGCGCGCTCGGGCACCCGCAAATTCCTCGAGGCCTTGCGCCAGCGCGGCGAGAACAGCCCGGAACTGATCGGTCAGTTCGGCGTGGGCTTCTACTCGAGCTTCATGGTCGCCTCGCGCGTGACGGTGACGACGCGTCGCGCGGACCTGGCGCGCGGCGTGCGCTGGAGTTCGGCCGGCGACGGCGAGTACACCATCGAGGAGCTCGACGGATTGCCGCGCGGGACGTCGATCGAGCTCGAACTGCGCAGCCTCGAGTCGGCCGAGGGCGAGGGCGCCGCGCAGGATGCGCAAGACTTCGCGGAGGCCTCCGTGCTGCGCGAGTTGGTGCGCAAGTACTCCGACTTCGTCGAGTGGCCGATCCAGATGGCGGCCTCGCACTTCGAGGGCGACGGCGCCCTCAAGCGCTCCACCGCGCCGGACGGCGTCGAGGTGGTCACGCTCAACTCCCAACGACCGCTGTGGCTGCGCCCCAAGGACGAGATCAAGCCCGAGGAGTACGCGCAGTTCTACAAGCACCTCACGCACGAGTGGTCGGACCCGCTCGAGACGGTGCACTTCAAGGTCGAGGGCTCGAGCGAGTACACCGCGCTGCTGTTCATCCCCGGTGAACGCCCGTTCGATCTGTTCGAACCCGGCCGCGACCGCGCGCGCGTGAACCTCTACGTGCGGCGTGTGTTCGTGATGGCGGATTGCGAGCAGCTGCTGCCGACGTGGCTGCGCTTCGTGCGCGGAGTCGTCGACAGCTCGGATCTGCCGCTCAACGTCTCGCGCGAGATCCTGCAGCACAACCGCGCTATGGCGCAGATCCAAAAGCGCCTGGTGAAGAAGACGCTCGACGCGCTCGCGAGCTTGCTGGCCAATCGGCGCCCTGACTACCAGCGTTTCTGGGAGGCCTTCGGCGCAGTGCTCAAGGAGGGCGCGGTGATGGACGCAGAGCAGCGCGAGCTGCTCGCGGGACTGATGCTCGCGCCCTCGACCCGCGGCGAAGGCGCGGTCACGCTCGACGAGTACATCGCGCGCATGCCCGCCGGCCAGGACAAGCTCTACGTGCTGCGCTGCGCCGATGTCGAAGCCGGTCGTCGTTCGCCGCACGTCGAAGCGCTGCACGCGCGCGGCGCCGAGGCCCTGCTGTTCGTCGATCCGATCGACGAGTGGCTGCTCGACACGCTGCGCGAGTACAAGGGCAAGTCGATCGTCGCGCTCGAGCGCTCGGAACTCGACGACGCGAGCGAAGCGGCCAAATTCGAGCGCGAGCGCCAGGAGCGCGAGCTGCGCACGGTGCTGGAGCAACTCGAGAGCGATCTGGGCGAGCACGTGCAGCGCGTGCGCGTCTCGGCGCGCCTGGTCGACAGCCCGGCGGTGCTGGTCGACGACGCGGGTTCCGTGGGCCCGCACATGGAGCGCCTGATGCGCCAGTCGGGCCGCACGCCCCCCAAGCGCAAGCGCGTGCTCGAGCTCAACGCGCAGCACCCGCTGGTCGAGCGGTTGAAAGTGCTCGGCCAGAACAGCGAGCGCGAACAGCTCAAGGAGTGGAGCGAACTGCTGCTGGGGCAGGCGCTCTTGGCCGAAGGCTCGCCGCTGCCCGATCCGTCGCGCTTCTCGAAGCTGGTCAGCTCCCTGATGCTCGCCGCGGCCAAGTGAGCTCGCCCGCGCGCGTGCGCAGGACCAGCACGGGCCTGCGCGCGCCGCGCAACACGGCGCTCGCGACGCTGCCGACCAGCACGCTCTCCAGGCCGCGGCGACCGTGCGTGCCCAGCACGACCAGGTCGTAGGCGTCCTGCTCGGCGATCACGTCGGCCGCCGGGTCGGCCTCGTAGAACAGCTCGCGGTGCAGCAGCCCGCGCCAGTCGAGGGGCTCGAGCAGCCGGCGGAATTCGCGTTCTTCGGCCTCGCGCGCCGTCTCGACCATGGCGGCGGGGAACGGCACCGGATAGCCGAGCAGGAAGCCCAGCTGCGGACGTACGAAGGCGTGCAACGTGGTGAGTTCGGCCCCGAGCGCGACGGCCCAGTCGCGCGCCAGGCTCACCACACTGAGCGCTCCCGGGCCCAAGTCGATCGCGCACAGGATGCGCTTGATGGGGCGCGGGGCGCCCGTTTGCACGAGCACGGGACAACTCGCGCGCGCGATCACGGCGCGCACCACGTCTCCGAAGTCGATCGGGGCCGTGCGGCGGTGGGCGCCGAGCACGATCAGCTCGGCGTCGCGCTCGCGGGCCTGTTCGAGCAGCGCGTGAGCGGGCTCGCCGGGAACCACGCGCAAGCTGCGCGCGACGTCCAGTCCCACCAGTCCCGACGCGGCGAGCGCGCCTTCGATGCGCCGCGCCGCAGCGTCCTTGGCGCGCTGCACGCCGACCGGGTCGATCTGCAGCCACAGCTCGTTGTCGACTTCGGTGGCGTGCACCAGCGACACCGCAGCGTTCAAGCGCGGCGCGAGGGCGAAGGCCGCGATCACGGCTTGATCGGAGTGGTCGAGGGCGTCGACGCCGACGACCAGGGTTCGTTCGACGGTGCTCATGCGCGTCTAGCCTTGCACATCGGACCGCGCGGCTTCCATCCGTCGTCGGGCGACTTGACAGATCCGGAGCTTCGCGTGGCTGTATCCGCGTCGCGGGCGTGCGTAGAATCGCGAACCCCTGGGGCGCCGTCGCTGGCGCTCGACGAACTCCGACGGCGAGGAACCGTAGTGTCCCACGACCAACTCCAGCCCGCGGATGCGGGCGACGTGCGAGCGGCCTTCACACGACGCAGCCTGTTCCGCGGCGCTGGCGCGCTGGCCGCGGGTTCAATTGTGGCCGACGCCGCGCGCAGTGCGGCCGCGGCGCCGAGCGTGCGGCTCGAGGGCGCGCTCGAGATCGAGCTGTCGATCAACGGAGCGGCCCAGAAGGTGAAGGTCGAGCCGCGCACCACGCTGCTCAACGCGCTGCGCAACCACTGCTCGCCGCCGCTCACCGGCGCGAAGCTGGTGTGCGACCGCGGCTCGTGCGGCGCGTGCACCGTGCACGTCGACGGGCGACCGGTGTACTCGTGCATGACGCTCGCCATCGACGCCGTCGGCAAGAAGGTGACGACGGTCGAAGGGCTCGCCAAGGGCGGCGAGCTGACCGAAGTGCAGCGCGCGATCTGCGAGCACGACGGCTCGATGTGCGGCTTCTGCACCCCGGGTTTCGTGATGTCGATCACGGCCTGCCTCGAGCGCAAGCCCGACGCGACCCTCGACGAGATCAAGCACGCCTGCGCCGGCAACCTGTGCCGCTGCGGCACGTACCCGCACCTGTTCGATGCGGCGCTGGCCGCCGGACGCGCGCTGCGCGCCAAGGGAGGCAAGTGATGTCGCTCGATCCGCGTGCACTCGCGCTCCAGGAGGAGCAGCCGCCGCGCCCCGCGGCGCCCGGGAAGAAGTGGGTCAAGTCGGTGCGCGTGCAGAACGGCATCGACACCGAGGTCTGGGAAGAGGTCGACGCCGACGCCGGCAGCAGCGGCCCGAGCTGGGGCGCGCGCGCCGACCTGCGCCTCTTGAATCACGATCTGCGCCGCATCGACGGTCCGGACAAGGTCACGGGCCGCGCCGTGTTCACGCACGACGTGCGCCTGGCCGGCATGGCCTTCGCGCAGGTGCTGCGCTGCCCGCATCCGTGGGCCAAGATCGTGCGCATCGATCTCGAGGCGGCCAAGAAGGTCCCGGGCGTGCTCGGCGCCGTCGTGCTCGAGGGCGAAGAGGTCAAGTGGCTCGGCCGCCCGATCGTCGCGGTCGCCGCGGACACGCCCGAGCACGCTGAGGACGGCGTGCGCGCGCTCGTCGTCGAGTACGACGTCCAGCGCTTCGCCATCACGCCGGAGCAATCGCAGGCGCCGGACGCACCCAAGATCGCAGGCAATCGCGACAACGTGCGCGTGCACGAGACCGAGGGCGAACTCGGCGCGGTCGAGCAGGCGTTGGGCGAGTGCGACGCCGTCGTCGAGGGCACGTGGCGCATCCCGGTTCAACACCATGCGTGCCTCGAGACGCACGGCGTGGTGGTCGACTACCGCGGCGGCGACAGCGCCACCGTGTACGCCTCGACTCAAGGCACGTTCACGATCAACTCCGACGCCGCGCGCAAGCTCGACCTCAAGGGCGCGCGAGTGACTGCCGTGGTCGAGCACATGGGCGGCGGGTTCGGGGCCAAGTTCGGCATGGGCCTGGAGGGCGACGCCGCGTGCAAGCTCTCCAAGGAGCTCGGCCGTCCCGTGCACATGCTGTTCGATCGCGCGAGCGAGTTCCTCGCCGCCGGCAACCGCGCGGGCGGCGTGCACGTGCTCAAGGCCGGCGCGAAGAAGTCGGGCGAGCTGCACGCGTTCATGGCGCAGGTCGAACGCCACGGCGGCGTCGGCCCGGGCTCGAACCAGAAGCAGCCCTACATCTACCGACCGGCGACGAGCTACACGCAAGTCAAGAGCGTGCTGACCAACACGGATTCCTCGCGCGCGATGCGTGCGCCGGGGCATCCGCAGATGTCGTTCGCGATGGAGGGGTTGATGGACGACCTCGCCTACGCGATCGGCATGGATCCGCTCGAGTTCCGGGTCCGCAACGTGCCGCCCGATCGGCGCACGACCTACGAGCGCCAGCTGCGACTGTGCGCCGAGTTGATCGGCTGGAACAAGCACCCGCACCGCACTGCGCCCGACCGCAGCGAGGGCGAGCTCAAGGTCGGCATCGGCTTCGCGCTGGCCACCTGGGGCGGCGGCGGGGGACCGGAGTGCAAGGTCGAAGTGCGCCTCCTGCCCGACGGCTCGGTCGAGGTGTACTCGGGCACGCAGGATCTGGGCACGGGCACGCGCACCTACGTCGCGGCGATCGTGGCCGAGGAACTCGGGCTCGAGCTCGCGCAGGTCACGCCGCACATCGGTCGCTCGACCTACGGCGCAGCCAACGCCTCGGGCGGCAGCACGACCACCGCGTCGCTCGCTCCCGCGGTCAAGCACGCGGCCTGGAACGCGCGCAAGCAGCTCTTCGAGCACGTCTCCACGCTGATCGGCGTCAAGCCCGAGAGCCTGCGCTGCGTCGGCGGCCGCATCCAGGACGTGAACGATCCCGACTCGAACTGGATCGGCTTCAAGGAGGCCTGCGCCGCCGTGGGCGGCAAGGGCATCTCCGCGCAGGGCGAGTGGCAGCGCAACCTCGCCGGCAGCGGCGTCGGCGGCGCGCAGGCGGCCAAGGTGCGCGTCGACACGCTCACCGGCGAGATCGAAGTGCTGCACATGGTCGGCGTGCAGGACTGCGGCCTGGTGATGAACCGCATGGCCACGCGCAGCCAGCTCAACGGCGGCATGATCCAGGCGTTGTCCTACGGACTGTTCGAAGAGCGCGTGGTCGACCCCGATCTGGGCCTGGTGCTCAACGCCAACCTCGAGGACTACAAGATCGCGGGCTGCAAGGAGATCGGCCTGGTCCAAGCGGTGCTCGACGACGGCGACGACAACCGCGGCGTGATCGGCATGGCCGAGCCCGCCGTCGTGCCGGGCCAATCGGCGATCGCCAACGCGATCATGAACGCGTGTGGCGCGCGGCTGCGCGAGATGCCGCTGACCAGCGACAAGTTGTTGATGGCGTTGCGCGGCGCGAAGCGCGGCTGAGAGAGGCGAGGACACGTCCACATGAAGGCCTTCGAACTGATCCAACCGGCGTCGCTCGATGCGGCGCTCGAGGCGTTGCCCGGCGCGCGCGACACCAAGGCGCGCGATCGCGTCAAGCTGCTCGCGGGCGGCCAGGACCTGCTCGGCGAGCTCAAGGAACACCTGATCGAGCCACAGACACTGGTCAACCTGAAGTCGATCCCCGGACTCGATGCGATCGAGCACCGGGACGACGGCTCGCTGCGGCTGGGCGCGCTGGTGACGCTCGCACGCATCGAAGAGGACCGCACGCTGCGCGAGCGTTTCGCGTTGCTCGCGGAAGCCGCCGGCGCGGTCGCGAGCGTGCAGATCCGCAATGCAGGCACGCTCGGCGGGAACCTGTGTCAGCGGCCGCGCTGCTGGTACTACCGCCACGAGCAGGCCGTGTGCATCAAGAAGGGCGGCTCGGAGTGCTTCGCCTACGGCGGGCTCAACAAGTACAACGCGATCCTCGGCGGCGGACCGTCGTACATCGTGCACCCCAGCGACGTGGCGCCCGCGCTGGTGGCCCTCGAAGCGCAGGCCGTGATCCGCGGCAAGCGCGGCGAGCGCCAGATCCCGCTCGAACAGTTCTTCACGCTGCCCTCGGAAGGCAGCGTGCTGCGCGAGAACGTGCTCACCAGCGAAGAGATCCTCACGCACGTGATCGTGCCCGCGCAGAGCGGTGCGCCGTGGCGCTCGACCTACCTCAAGTTCCGCGAGCGCGGCAGCTACGACTTCGCGCTGTCGGCGGTCGCGCTGCGACTTTCGATGGACGGCGACAAGGTCCGCGCCGCGCGGCTGGTGCTGGGCGGCGTGGCGCCGATCCCCTGGCGCTGCGAGAAGGCCGAAAAGGCGCTGGTCGGCCGCGAGATCGACGCGCAGACCGCCGAGTTCGTCGGCAAGTTGGCGCTCGAAGGGGCCGAGCCGCTCGAGCACAACGCCTACAAGATCCTCTTGACCCAGGGACTGATCACCAAGGCGCTGCGCAAGCTCGCGAGCTGACGGGAACGCCCACCATGAACGAGCGCATCGAACAACGCTTCCCGATCTGCGCCAAGTTGCGCAGCAAGAAGTACTACCTGCTCGGGCGGCCGGCGCAGACCAGCGCCGACGTCCTGGACGCCTCGAACGATTGCTGGTGCGCGCTCACCGCCGATCGCCTCGGCCCCGACAAGGATCCGGTTCAGCCCGACGACTGCCGCCGCGGCCGCGTTTGCTTCCGTTCGCTGCTCGAAGGCGAGCCCTCCGCTCCTCCGTCCGCCTAGCGCGCCCCCGGCTCGATTCCGGCCTCGCGTTGCGCGCGGGGATTGACAAGCGCGGCCCGATCGCCGATCACGGCAGAGTCCCGCACGCACGCGGAGAAGCCCACTCACCATGAAGACCCTCCTCGTTCTCTCGTTGGCCCTGAGCGGCGCGCTCGGCGCCAAGTTCCTGTGCTGCGGCTCGGGTTGCGGCCTGAGCCCGGAGCCCGGCGTCGCCGATTGCGCGCCGTGGGGCGCTTACGTCGAAGCGCGCAACGCGTCGGTGTACGGCGGCGCGTGCCACTACAACGGCGAGTTGACCACCCAGGGCGAGCGCGCGCTGCTCGCCTGGCGGCTCGACGGCGGCGTGTACCACGGCGTCACGCTGGCCGGGGTCGAACTCGCGGCGGCGGTCGGGTCTTCGAGCAACCTCGCGAACGACGGGGCGCGCCAGTGCGTGATCTACGTCGACTCGAAGGCCCAGCCGGCGCAGCGCGAAGCGGCCGTCCGCTGGCTGCGCGAGGCGCATGGCGAAGAGCTTGGCTCGGTGTTGGCCGTGGAGAGCGTTCCGCTCGATGTCGCCAGCGACGGCGAGCACTTCCGGGCCAAGGTAGGGGACGCGTTCGAGCTGTGCGGCTCCGCCATGCCGGACCGCGAGTGCTGCAAGATGCCCTACAACGTGTGGTACCAGCCGTTCGAGCAGCTCGACGCGCGCGTGGTGGCGGTCACCAACCACTTCGCCTGGCGCGAAGCGCGCCTGGGCGCGAGCTTCGAGCGCTCCGGGCACAACGACGCTTTCCTCGGCGCTTTTGGATCGGCCCCGCAGCTGTTCGCGGCCGAGGAGAATTCGAGCCCGTGCTGCGGAGCCAAGCGCGCCTGCGCAGCGCCGCTCGACGCCGACGCCTGAGCGCGGGACGAGCGCGCGAACCGCGCGCCGATGTCCATCAGTTGTGGAACGCGCTCACGTCCACCACTTGTGGAAGTGGTGGACGGGCCCGTGACCTCCGCCGAGCTTCCAATCGCGCGAACCTTCGATGGCCGCGCTGATGTAGCGCTTGGCGCTCATCACGGCCTGTTCGCGCGTCTTGCCCTTGGCGAGTCCCGCTGCGATCGCTGCCGAGAACGTGCAGCCCGTGCCGTGCGTGTTGTTCGACGGCGTGCGCCGCGCCGGCAAGCGCGCCACGACGTCCTGCTCGAACACCAGATCGTCGCTGTGCGCGCCGCCAGCGTGGCCGCCCTTGAGCACGACGCACTTGGGCCCGAGTGCGAGCAGCGCTCGCCCGGCGCCCTCGAGGTCTGCGAGCACCGCGCCCTCGCTCCGCTCGAGCAGCACTGCGGCCTCGGGCAGATTGGGCGTCAGCACCTCCGCCAGCGGCAGCAGCTTCGTGCGCAGCGCGTCGATGGCGCTGACCTCGAGCAGCCGCGCGCCGCCCTTGGAGACCATCACCGGATCGAGCACGAGGTTGCGCGCGCGATGCTGCACGAGCTTGTGCGCCGCGAGCTCGATCAGCGCCGCGTTCGAGAGCATGCCGAGCTTGGTGGCGTCGACCGCGAGGTCGGAGAAGACCGCATCGAGCTGCGCGGCGAGGAACTGCGGCGGCGGGTCGTGGATGGCCGTCACCTCGCGCGTGTTCTGCGCGGTCAGCGCGGCGATGGCGCTCGCGCCGTAGACACCATAGGCGGAGAAGGTCTTGAGGTCGGCTTGGATACCAGCTCCGCCGGAGGGATCGGAGCCCGCGATGGTGAGGGCAATCTTGGGAGTGTCGGACATGGGCGCGAGGAGTATGGTCTGCGCCCGACGCAATGCGAACGACGCAACGACCAAGCGCGCATGGGACTCGAGCACGAGCGCTGTGAACCTTGCCGGGCCGGCGCAAGCGCGCTGCGGGGCGAAGCTCTGAACGCCCTCGCGAGCCAGCTGCCGACGCCGTGGCGCGTGGTCGAGGAGCATCACCTCGAGCGGAGCTTCGAGTTTCCCGACTTCGCGCGCGCGCTGGCCTTCGTCAACGCCATCGGCGAACTGGCCGAGCGCGAAGGCCATCACCCCGACCTGCTGCTGCGCTGGGGCTCGGTCACGGTCACGCTGTGGACCCACAGCGCGGACGGACTCTGCCGCGCGGACTTCGTGCTCGCCGCGAAGATCGAACGCCTGCGCACGGACGGCGCGACCGAGCGACTCTGACGCGTGCTGGAGGTTGCCCTCGGAGCGCTCTAAACTTCGCGCCCGCTCCCGCGGTTGGATTCGAGGCCCCGCGGGTCGGCGCTCCGCTCGTCGCAGCGTGTGCGCCGCGGAGTTCGCTCCCACACGCCTCGATTCCCTTTCAACCCCGCCCCAGCACCCATGGCCATCCAAGTCGGCGCCGTCGCCCCCGATTTCACCCTCAAGACCCAGGACGAGCAGGACTGGAAGCTCTCCGCGCAGCGCGGCAAGAACGTCGTGCTCCTGTGGTACCCGCTCGACTGGAGCCCGACCTGCGAGAAGGAGAACTGCTCGCTGTCGACCGATCAGACGCTCAACGTCCCCGGCGCCGTGGTGGTCGGGATCAGCCGCGACTCGACCTGGTCGCACAAGGCCTGGCGCAAGGAGCGCGGCATCAAGCACGAGCTCTTGGCCGACCCCAAGCTCGACGTCACCAAGCTGTACGACCTCCTGCACCCGGCCGGCTTCATCAGCCACCGCGCGACCGTGATCGTCGACAAGAACGGCAAGGTGGCCTTCGTTCAGGTTCAGGAGAAGACCCCCGAAGCGCGCGACATGGGCGCCGTGAAGGCGGCTCTGGCGAAGCTGGGCTGAGCGCTCCCGCGCCGTGCGCGCGGCGGGCTGTGTAGTCTGGGGGGCGTGGGACGCCGCGGCGCTTTGGCCGATGCGCCCATCGAGTGCGGCGTGAAGACCGCGCTGAACGCGACCCGCGCCCTCTACTCTTGGCATGCGAACGCTGCTGATCGCGCTCTTGTCGCTCGCCTTGGGCGTAGCGCTGCTGACGTGGTGGATCAGCGCGGAGCCCACGCTCGGTGCGAAGCCGGAGAGCGCGCTGCCCGTGGCGCCCGCCGCGCCGGCTGACTCGCTCGACGCGACGCTCGAGGAGCGCGTGTCTACGGTTGTCGAGCCCCAGTCGAGCGAGGCGCGCGACGCGCTCGGTCCGAGCGCCGCGGAGCGCGCGCGAGACGAACGCGAAGCGCGGGCTCGCACGCAGATGATCGGACGGGTGGTGGACTCATTGGGCCAACCTGTTCCGGACGTGCGCGTGCTGTACGCCCTCGCCGAGCGCGGTCCCGAGGCGCCGCTCGACGCGCGCGCCTGGCAGGGGCCGGAGCGCAAGCTCGGCGAGACGCGCTCGGGGCCCGACGGCCGCTTCTCGATCGCTCCCGCGCCCATCGGTGTGATGCGCCTGGCTCTGCGCGCGAACGAGCACGCGCCGCGCGACATCGACGGCGTGACTGCGGTTGGTGGCCGCACGACCGACCTCGGCGAGATCGAGTTGCTGCCCGGACTCGTGCTCGCGGGGCGGGTGCTCTCCGCGGAGGGCTTTCCCGTCGCGGGCGCGTGGTTGATTCGCCCCGACAGCGTCGTGCGCCCCGCGCTCGGCTCAGCGCCCGGCGAACGCGGTGTGATCCTCGGTCAGAGCGCCGCGGACGGCAGCTTCAACTTGCCTCCGCAGCCAGTGGGACCGTGGGCCTTGCTGGTGCACTCACCCGAGCATCCCGACTTCGTCGCACGCAGCGCGGAGCGCTTGGAGTGGCGTGACGAGTCGCGCCTGGAACTGCGCTTCCCGCCCACTTCGACGATCGAAGGGCGCGTGACGATCGAGCCCGGCGCCAACGCTCCGCGCTTGGCGGACCTCGAAGTGCGCGCCCGGCCGCTCGAAGAAGCCGAGGGCGAGCGCGCCGATGTGCAGCCCAGCTCGAGGAGCGCGAAGTTGGGGCCTGCGGGTGAGTTCACCCTGCAGGGCATCTCGAGCGGCGCTCTCGCGCGCCTCCAAGTGTTCGCTCCCACGGAGGACCCGCGCAGCGAGGACTGGGGCTTCGAGGGCGCTCTGGAGGTCCGCGGCGGCGAGCGCGACGTGGAGCTCGTCGTCGGCGCCGTCGCCAGCATCAAGCTGGTCGTACGAGACCGGGGCACTGGCGCAACGCTCGCGACACCGAAGGCGACGGCGCTCGTGCGCGAGGTGGACGGAACGTCGCGCAACCTCGGGACGCGCTCCGCGACGGGAGCGGATGGACAGCTGTTCCTGCGCACCGATCGCGCCGTCGATCCGGGCGCGCGCGTGCGGCTGAGCGTTCGCGCGGAGGGCTACTTCTCGGCCGAGACCGCAGACTTCAGTCTGCCCGCTGGCGCGAGCGTCGAGCTGCCGGCGCTCGAGCTCGAGCCGCGCCCCAAACTCGAGTTCCGCGTGAGCGACCTGTCGACCGGCCGTCCGCTCGCCGGCGCGCGCGTGGCGCTGCTCATGGGGCCCGGTGCGTTGGCATCCGTGTTGTCGCCGCCGATCAGCACCGGCGAGTCCACGCAGTTCCGCAGCGACCCCACCGACGCGCACGGCCACACGCACGTGTGGGGCGAGCGCATCGACTGTGGCTGGGCCGTCGCGCGCCTGGAGCACTACGCGGCGAGCGCGCCGCTCGAAGTGTGCTTCAGCTCCGCGTCGGGGCGGATCGAGATCGGGCTGAGCGCGGGGCCAGTGCTCGCTGTGCACGTCTTCGACGCCTCCGGCGCGCCAGCGCCTTCGCGCAAGGTGATGCTGCGGCGCGACGGGCAGGTCGACATCAGCCGCATCGAAGCCCAGCGCTACCTCGAACTCGAGGGCCTGTCCGATTCGGAAGGGGTGTGCCGTTTCGAAGGGCTCACGCCCGGCGCGTACCACGCAACGCTGCTCGAGCCGCGCATCGGAGCGCCGCGCAGCGCCGACGAGCACCGCCGCACCTTCGCGTCGATCGCACTGCCGCTCGAGGGCGAGACCCAGCTCGATCTGTTTGCGTTGCCGCGCGGAGTGCTGAGCGGACGTGTGAGCCTCGCGCGCAGGCCGCTGGCGAACGCAGTGGTCACGCTCACCGCGCCCAACTCGCCGCATCCGCGGGCGTGGACGCGAGACGGGGCGCTGCGCGCGCGCACCGACGCGGAGGGGCGCTATCGCTTCGAGCAGCTGGGCGCCGGCGATTGGAAGGTCAGCGTGTTCCACGCCGACTTGCTCGTGCCGTCCTCCGAGTCGCTGTCCTACGACGGCGACAATCACACGTTCGACATCGTGATCGCGCGCACGGCGCTGGTCGGCCGCGTGGTGGACAAGTCGGGCGCGCCGCTCGAAGGCGCGCGCATCACGGTCGGCCGCTGGCAGCCTTCGGCGCGCCCGCGCGACCGACGGGCTTCGCCGTTCCAGCGCATCGACACGGCGTCGATCCCGCTCACCGGCGCCGACGGTCGCTTCACGATCCTGGGCGCGCCCGCAGAACGCATCGCGATCGAAGTCCGCCACCCACAGCACCAGCGCCTCGAAACCAAGCCGTTCACGCCGTCGGTCGGCGACGAGCGGGATCTGGGCGATCTGGTGCTCGAGGCAGCCGCGAGCCTGCGCGTCGAAGTGGCGCTTTTCGATCGCTCCAATCCGCGCCCGCGCCTCGTACTGCGGCGCCTCGACGGCCCCAAGAACGAAGCTGGAGAGCGCGAGGTGCGAGTGCAGGTGCTCGACTCCATCGGCCGGGCGCAGGTGCGCGGCCTCGCGCCGGGAAAGTGGCGCGTCGAGATCGATCCGCGCCGCGAGGGCCGCACCCGGCCGCGCAAGGACCTCACGCTCAAGGAGCACGAGGCCCGCGTGGTGGAGTTCGAACAGCCCTGACCGTTGACGCTGCGGCGCGAGTGTTCGCACGGGAAGCAGATGGCGCGCGCACAGCGCCGTCCGGCCGCAGCGCGTTGCGACGAGCAAAGAGTTCGGGCGCGTCCGAGGTGCTCCTCCGACGCGCCCGACCGTTCTGACGAGCCTTGTTCGCGAAGCTCGCGAGCCGCTCAGGCCTTCACGCCCTCGAGCGCGACCGTGATGCGCACGTCCTCGCCGACGCCGCCGGGGACGCCCGACACGCCGAACTCCGAGCGCTTGATCTCGAAGCTGGCCTCGAAGCCCGCGCGATAGCCGAAGGGCGTCTCGCCTTCGCCGGTGAACTCGACGGCGGTGGTGACGGACTTGGTGACGCCGTGCAACGTCAGATCGCCCGTCAGCTCGAGCTTGTCGCCCTTCTTCTTCACCGACTTGGACTTGAAGGTGATGGTCGGGAACTCCTTGGCGCTCAAGAAGTCGGTGTTGCGCAGGTGGTCGTCGCGGCCCTTGTCGTTGGAGTCGACGCTGGCGGCGTCGATCTCGATCGAGATCGACGAGGCCTCGGGGTTCTTGGCGTCCCAGCTGATCTCGCCGCCGATCTTGTTGAAGCGCCCGTAGAAGTTGCTCACGCCGAAGTGCTTGACGCGGAACAGCACGCTCGAGTGGCCGCTGTCGATCTTGAACTTGACTGCTTCGCTCGTCGCCGACGCCGCAACGGGTGCGGAAGCGGGCGTGAGGGAAGCGGCAGTCAGAGCGACGGCCGGGACGGAGAGGGTCAGGACCAGGATGGGGAGGATCTTCATGGGTGAGAGAGAGAGGTCCGCTCGAACGCATCCGCGCTGTTGGCGCCGACGGGGCGCCGGGAGGCGTGGCTCGAGCGAACTCGCGGAAACTTGTGTTGCCTGCGATGCTTGTGGAAGTACGAAGGGCACGCCTGAACGGACTTTGAACATTTTCGGGCGCTCGGTCGAGAGGCTGATCACTCTTCCGCGCCGGCGCTCCCCCGCCCCCCCTCGAGAAACTCCCATGACGGTTCTGTCCTCGTTCACACTCGGCGCCGCGCTGTTCGGCGCTCTGCCCCTGACGGCCGCACAGAACGACGCCGCCCGCGAGGAACGCGCTTTTCCGCTCGAGGTGCGCTCGCGCGACGCGTCGAGCGTAGAGCTGGCGCCGCGCGCGGGCGCGCTCGCCCAGCTCGCTCAGCTCGAGCGCGTGCGACTGACGGGCGCGCCTCTGCCGGACGCGCAACTCGACCTCGAACTGACGCGCATCCCCCTGGAGTCGCGCAACCTGGGTTTCGTGCTCGACGGACAGCCGCTCGACGCGCAGCTCGCGGATCTGGACATGAGCGTGTGGGCCGGCCATGTCCGCGGCGCGCCGACGGACGAGGTCATGCTCTCCTTCTCCTCCCTGGGCTGCCGCGGCTGGATTCGGCGCGGCGCGGAGCTGTTCCACCTGGCCAGCGGAGCGAGCGAAGCGGGCGGTTGGGATGACCCGCTGATCGTGTTGGTCTCGGATGCGACGCTGCGCGCGGCGGGCGCCAAGCCGCCGCCGGCCTGTCGCGCTCGTGAGCTGGCGCCGCCGTCTTCGATGGGCGCGGCCACGCCGACGCCGCACGCCAGCGGCGCGCCGGGGATCTCGGCCCTCGCCGCGCCGACGCTGCTCGAGGCGCGCGTCGCGATCGAGACCGACTACCAGCTCTCGCTGGTGTTCGGCGGCAACGTGGCTGCGCAGGCGAGCTACCTCGCTTCGCTGCTGACCTGGATCAGCTACCGCTACGAGGAGCAGATCCAGACCGTGCTGACCTATCCGTACGTCGGGCTGTACTCGACGCCCGCCGATCCGTGGAGCACGCCCGACTGGGGCGGCAACTCCGTGGACATGCTGTTCGAATTCCAGAGCGCGTGGTCGGGCGGCATTCCCGCTGGCGCGCACCTGGGGGCCTTCATCTCCGGCGCGCCGCTCGGCGGGGGAGTCGCCTGGCTGCCCGGTCTGTGCAACGCGCCCTACAACTTCTCGGTCTCGGGCAACATCGATTCGGGCGTGAACTTCCCGGTCAGCGTGAACTCCGGCAACTGGGACTTCATGGTCGTTGCGCACGAGATCGGCCACAACTTCGCCGCGCCGCACACGCACGACTACTGCCCGACGCCGGCCGACAGCTGTGCGCCGTCGGGCTACTTCGGCTCGTGCCAGACTTCGCAGAGCTGCACGAACGTGGGCACGATCATGAGCTACTGCCACCTGTGCCCCGGCGGACTGTCGAACATCACGACCTACTTCCATCCGCTCAGCGTCGCCGACATGCGCGCCTGGGCTTCGAACGCCTGCCTGCCGCAGTACTGCGCGAGGCCGGTCACGTACTGCACGGCCAAGACCAACAGCCAGGGCTGCGCGCCGACGATGGACTACAGCGGGCATCCCACGCTCGGCGGCCTCGACAACTTCGTCGTGCGCGCGACCTCGGTGATCAACAACAAGAGCGGGATGTTCTTCTTCGGCTTCGCGCCGGCCGCTGCGCCGTTCCAGGGTGGAACCTGGTGCGTCCAGGCGCCGACGATCCGCACCACGCTGGCGAACTCCGGCGGAACCCCGGGCCCCGACAACTGCTCGGGCGTCTTCAGCATGGCGTTCACCCACGCCTACGCTGCGAGCCTCAACCTGGGCGCGGGCACGACCTGCTACATGCAGTGCTGGCACCGCGACCCGGCCAGTCCCAACCCCACCGGGCTGACCAACGCGCTGCAGTTCACGCTCTGCAACTGACGCGCGGCCGCGCGCTCACCGGGCGTTCGACTCCTCGCGCGCGAACACGCGCGAGGGGTCGCGGAACGACTTGAACTCGAGCGCGTTGCCGCTGGGGTCGAGCAGGAACATCGTCGACTGCTCGCCCACCTCGCCGCGGAAGCGCACGTGCGGCTCGATCAGGAAGGTCTGGCCGCTGGCGCGCAAGCGATCGCGCAGCGCGTGCCAAGCGTCCCACTCCAGGATCAGCCCGAAGTGCCGCACCGGCACGTTGTCGCCGTCGACGAGGTTGGTCGAGACCTCGCCCTCGCCGACCTCGATGCGGTGCGCCGAGAGCTGGTGGCCGGCGAAGTCGAAGTCGATCCAGCGCTCGGCGAAGCGGCCGACGCGGCAGCCGAGCACCTCGACGTAGAAGCGGCGCGTGGCCTCGATGTCGAGCACGGGGAAGGCCAGGTGGAAGGCGGGTGTGGACATGGCGGATGCGTCGCGGGCGGCTCAGAGCAACGAGCGCCACACGGCCAGGGTGAGGTCGGCGTTGCGGCGCCAAGAATAGGCCGCAGCCAGCGCCTGGCGCGAGCGCCTCGCGAGCGGGTCGTGGCGTTCGTCGAGCGCGCGGTCGATCGACGCGGCCAGCTCGGCCGGGTCGCACGCGCTGGCTGGCCCCGAGAGCCAGCGCGCCTGCGGGCCCAGGGCTTCGACGAAGGCCGGAGCTGGCGTCGCCACGACGTCACAGCCGGTGGCCAGGGCCTCGAGCAACGTCACGGGCGTGAGGGCGTCGTCGCACAGGTGGACGAGCACGCTCGAGCGCGCGACGAGCTCGGGCAACTCGTCCTCGCGCGGCGCGGAGCTCCACTGCACGCGCGCGGAGATCGCGCTGCGGGTCACGTAGGCGCGCAGCGCGTCGTAGGCGTCGCCAGGGCGGCCGGCGAACACGAGCTTGAGCTCGCGACCTGCGGCGAAGAGCTGCTCGCACGCGCGCAACACCGCCAGCGGGTTGCGCGCCGAGTCGAGTCGGCCGAGCACCAGCACGCGCGGCGGCTCGGCCAGGGCCGGCTCGTGCACCAACGTCCGACGCCAGTGCTCGCAGCCCACGGGCAGCGCGTGCACGGCGCCCGGCGCGAGATCGAAACGCTCCGTGAGCAGCTCGGCGGCGTGTCGACTGAAGGTGAGCACCGCGGCGCAGCGGCGCAGTGCGGCGCCGAAGGCCTCGTACTCGCTCGGAGCGGGCAGTTCGCTCACGGCGCAGGTGCGGAGCGCGCGGGAGAGCGGCGGGAAGTCGGGGAACACGCCGTGGAACAGCTCACAGCCGCCGAGCAGTCGATCCGCGCCCAGTCCGACGCGAGCGGACCAGCGCAGCAGGCGCCGCGGCGCCTTGGCGCACAGGCGCCGCACTTCGCGCTGGGAGAGGCCCAGCGCAGGTTCACGGACGCTGCGTGCGCCCGGACCCCATTCCAGCAGCTTGAGCTCGAGCTGCTCGTCGCTCGCCGCCAGTGCGCGCACCAGTTCACGCACGTAGCGCCCAACGCCCGGCGCGTGGGTCGTCGCGGGCCAGTAATCGACGCCGACGATCAACGGCGTTCTCGCACAGCGATCAACGCGATCTCGACCTTGGCGCCGCGCGGCAGCGCCGCGACGCCGACCGTCGCGCGCGCCGGACGCGCCTCGCCGAGCACGGCTTCGAACTCGCGGTTCATCGCCGCGAAGTCCGACAGGTCGGTGAGGTAGACGGTGGCTTGAACGACGTCGCGCGGCGTCGATCCGGCGGCCTCGAGCACCGCGCACAGATTCGCCAGCGCCTGCCGGGTCTGCTCGGCGACTCCCGGTCCCACCAGCTCGCCCGTCTGCGGCGCACTCCCGATCTGACCGGCGAGGTACAGCACGCCGTTCGCTTCGATGGCCTGCGAGTACGGCCCGATCGGCGCCGGCGCTCGCTCGCTGCGCACGACGCGGCGCGTCGAGCGCGCGTGCGGAGCGCCACAGGCAAGCGCACTGGCGAAGACCAAAAGCGCGGCCAGCGCCGACCAGCGAACGCGCGCCATCAGCGCACTCCCTCGCGCAGCGCACGCTCGACGCCCTCGCAGAAGCGCTCGATCTCGTTCAGCGTGGTGTAGATGTTGGGCGTGATGCGCAGTCCGCGCGCGCGCTCGGGGAAGGGCGCGGCGAACGAGGTGGTGAGCACGCGCTCGCGGCGCCACAGGCTCTCGAGCAGCGCCTGATCGTCGAGGCCATCGATGTGGAAGGTGGCGAAGCCGGCGCTGAAGCGGGGCGAGAGGCTGGTGCGCAGCTGCAAGCGCTCGCCTGCACTCGCGCGCAGCCGATCGACCCAGCGCTGGCGCAGGTAGCGCAGCCGCGCGAGCTTGTTGGCCGCGCCGATGGCGTGGTGGAACACCAGCGCTTCGAGGATGGCCAGTTGTGCGGCGTAGGGCTGCGTGCCGAGCTCTTCGAACTTGCGGATGTCGGCGCGCTGCTCGTGCCTCGCCGCCATCAGCGGCCAGACTTCGGGGATGCGCTCGCGGCGCACGTAGAGCAGGCCCGTGCCGTGCGGCGCGCACAGCCACTTGTGCAAGCTCGCGCCGTAGAAGTCGCAGTCGAGCTCGTCGCGCGTGAACTCGAGTTGGCCGAAGGCGTGCGCGCCGTCGACGACGACCGCAACGCCGCGCCGCCGCGCCATGGCCACCAGCTCCCGCACCGGCAGGATCTGGCCCGTGACGTTCACCACGTGACAGATCAGGATCAGGCGGGTGCGAGCGCTCAGCTGGCTCTCGAACAGCGCCACCAGCGCCTCGTTGTCTTCGCAGGGCGTCGGCAGCTCGACCCGGCGCAGCACGATTCCATCGCGGCGCACGCGCTGCTCGAGCGTGGTCACCATCCGCGGGTAGTCCTGGTCGGTGGTCAGCACCTCGTCGCCGCGCGCGAGGTCCAGGCCCAGCAGGCACGTTTCGAGGCTCTCGGACGCGTTGCGCGTGAGCGCCAGCTCCTCGGGATCGCAGCCCAAGCTCTCCGCCAGCGCGCGGCGCACCGCTTCGCGCTCGCCGTGCTGGATGCGCCAGAGGTTCACCATCGGCAGCGCGTTGGCGAACTCGAGCCGTCGGCGCTGCGCGTCGAGAGCTGCGCTGGAGGTCGGACTGCAACCGCCATTGTTGAGGTTCACCACCGAGCGATCGACGTCGAAGGCGGCCTGGACTTGCTCCCAGCGCGATTCGTCGGCGGCGAGCGCCTCAGGAGTGGACTCGTGCGCATCGCCGAAGGCCTCCAGCGCGCGAGCGCGACGTGGACTCGAACAGCCGGCCGCGACGGTCGCCGCCAAGGGGAGTCCGAGCAGGGAGAACAGGGCGCGGCGGCTCGGCATGGTGTCCGCAGGACGCGGGCCATCATGGCGCTTGGAAGCGGCGCTCGCCATGCGCAGGGCGCGGCCTCCTGCGGTCCACTACAATCGCTGCACGCGGCCGCTGCGCTCGTGCATGCCGCGCCTGGGAGCGACGATGGTTCGAGTGCTCGGCTTGACGTTGGTTCTGACGGCGGCGCTCGCTACGCCGCGCGACGCGACGGCCCAGGGCTTCCAGCCCAACTTAGGACAGTGGCCCCAGTCGGTGCTGTTCCACGCCCGCGCTGGCGCGATGCACACTTGGCTCGAGAACGACGGCTGGACGCTCGCGCTCGTGGAGCCGAGGGCCGCACAGCACAGCGGGCAGGCCTGGACAGTTCGCCTCGAGTGGCCGGCGCAAGCGTTGCGCGTCGCGCCGCGCGCTCCGCTCGAGAGCACCTTCTCGCGCTTTTGCGGCGCCGAGCCCGAGCGCTGGAGCGGCGCATGGCTCCTGCACCAGCAGGTCGCCTTCGAAGAGCTGGCGCCGGGGATCGCGTTGGTCGCGCGCCTCGCTGCGAGCGGCCCGGAGTTCGACCTCGAGGTCGCGCCCGGCGTCGACCCCAGCTCGCTCGTGTTGCGCTTCACGGGCCAGTGCGGACTCAGCCTCGACGAGTCCGGGGCGCTGCTCGTGCACACGCCGCTAGGGGATTTGAGCTTGCCGCGACCGTTCGCGCTGATGAGCGGCGCGCTGGGCGTGGAGTGGACCGAGTGTCGCTACCGCCTGGTCGGCGACGACGGCTTTGCGCTCGAGACCCCGCAGCGGCCTGCGGACGCGGCGCTGTGGATCGACCCGGCGCTGCACTGGGGCACGTACCTGGGCGGACAGTCGCAGCAGTGGATCGAGGCAGCTGAGCTCTTGCCCAGCGGCGCCGTCGTGCTCGCCGGGACTACCGACTCGATCGACTATCCGACGACCACGGGCGCATTCCAGACCTTTGGCAGCGGCGCCACCGACGGTTTCGTGAGCGTGCTCGCCGCCGACGGCAGGACCCTGCTGCATTCGACGCTGATCGGCGGCGTCGCCGACGAGCGCATCGTCGGAGTCGGTGTCGCAGCAGGAGGTGCGATCGTCGTCGCGGGCGAGACGCACTCGGCCGATTTCCCCACCACGCCGGGGGCCTTCGACCGCACGCTCGGCGGCGCGTCCGACGTCTTCGTAGCGCGCTTCACGCCCGACCTCGGCGCGCTGGAGTGGTCGACCTTGATCGGCGGGAGTTCGGTGGAACTCGCCGGAGGCATGGCGCTGCGCGCCAACGGCTCAGCGGTCGTGGTCGGCGCCGCGCGCGGTGGCGGCTTTCCGACGACGCCGGGCGCCTATGACCCGACCTACAACGGAGGTTCGTTCGCCGGCGACGCGTTCGCGCTCGAGCTGGCGCCGAGCGGCGCGAGCTTGAACTGGAGCACCTTCCTCGGCGGTCCCGCGGAGGAGTTGGCTGAGCACGTCGTGCTCGGACCGGGCGGCGAGGTCACGCTCAGCGGCATGAGCTACGGCGCGGGCTTTCCGACCACGCCCGGCGCTCTCGATGCGAACTTCGACGGCTTCGAGGAGCCGTTCGTGGCGCGCTTGAACGCGCAGGGTTCGCAGTTGAGCTTCTCGACCTTCCTGGGCGGCGCGGGGACCGACACGCTGCACGCCTTGCTGGTGCGCTCCGACGGCGCGACCTTGATCGGCGGCCGCACCGACGACGAGCACTGGCCGACGACCGCCGACGCACACGACCGCCACTACAAGGGCGTGAGCGAGGGCTTCCTCGCGCTGCTCGCGCCAGCCGGCAACGCGCTGCTGCACTCGACCTTCGTGGGCGGCATCGCCGAAGACGCGGTTCGCGCGCTCGCTTTGCGGTCCGACGGGATGCTGGTCGTGGGTCTCGAGACGCTGAGCGCGGAACTCCCGACGACACCCGGCGCCTACGACCGCTTCTTCGCGAACAGCCTGGGCGGCGATGAGTTCGACGCCTACATCGCGCGCTTCAAGGCCGACTTGTCGGACTACGACTACGCCACGTTCTTCGGCGGACGCAGTCCCGAACGGTTGAGCGCGATCCTGGTCGACGCGCAGGGCGCGTTGATCCTGGCCGGCGTGACCAACGGACCCGACCTGCCGACCACCACCACGGCGCTGCAGCCGAGTTGGAACGTCACCGCGCTCGCGGAGGGCTTCGTCGCGCGCCTCGAGCTGCTGCGCCATCCGATCGAGTACGGCCTGGGCAAGCTCAACTCAGGCGGCGCGGTGGCCGGAATCCTGTGGAGCGGCTTCCCGAGCGTGGCGGACCAGAACTTCGCGGTCGGTGTCGACTTCGCGCCGCCGAACGCGTGGTGCACTGTGTTCAGCTCGCTGAGCGCGGCGGACCTGCCGTTCTGCGGAGGCCGCTTGCTCGTGCGCCCGCCCTTCACGCGCTACCCGCGCTTCAAGAGCGACTTCTTCGGCTACGGGATGCGCGCGGTCGCGCTCCCGGCGTGGGCCGCTGGCCAGACGCTGCACTTCCAGGTCTGGTACGTCGACGACGGCGATCCCCTGGGTTGCGGACTGAGCGACGCGCTCTCGGTCTTCGTCTATCCATGAGGCGCGCGCGGCGCGGCTGTGCGCGCGCTGCCCGCGGGATCAACGCGCGTTCGAGCGCTTTCGTTCGTTGCGCGGCTCGGCGCCGTGGTTGCCCTGCCCACCGGCTCCTTCGCGGCCCTCGCCGCGCTCGTGCTCGGCCCAGGTGACGCACACCATGCCGGAGCGAAAACGACCGCGCTGGCGCTCGATGGCTTTGAGTTGCTCGGGCGTCGGCGCCGCGCCGAACAGCCCGCCTTCGTCGCGCAGGGCGTCGTTGAACTCCTGCCACAGGGCCTTGGCGAAGGGCCCCCAGAACGGAAACGTCAGCGCCACGATGGCGTACTTGACGGGCTCGCTGTTGAGGTGGATGTCCAAGGCGGTGAGTAGCCTATCGACTGGGCCGGGCCCGCGGAACGAGCGCAGAGCTCCCGCGCTGTCCCGTGCCGGGTCTCAGACTGGACCAAGAGAAGCAAACGACGAACACCATGCGCTGGAACAAGGCACTGCTGGTTGGGATGGCTGCGGCGACGCTGTGCGCCGCTTGCACCGAAACGGGCGCGGGCGCCGACGCCGCGGAAAACGCTGGCGACGGACGAGTGGGCGCCGAGACGCCGGTCGACGGCGCTCCGGCGGCCGCGGAGAGCGCGCAACTCGACCTCACGACCGACGCCGGGCGCCGCGCCGCGTTCGAACGCCTGAAGGGGGACTACCAGACCCTGCGCGAGCGCCTGGACGGCGCGGCCCAGGACGCCAAGGTGCTCGCCGCCGACGCGCGTCGCGACGGGCTGCGCGAACTCCAGCGCCTGTGCGACGACCTCGAGCGGCGCCTCGACCAGCTCGAAGACTCGGGCGGCGAGCAGTGGACCAAGACGCGCGCGCAAGTGCTCGAGCACGCCGAGCGGCTGCGACTGGAATGCGAGCGCGTTCTGGGCGAGGAGCGCGGACCGTCGCCCGCGCCAACGCGGTGACGTCCCAGGCGTACCCGACCTCTCCCATGCGCACGATCGACATCACTCCGAACCGCCGCGAGCCCGTCTCTTCCCGCAGCACGTTCCTCGGCTTGGCCGCCGCTTGCGCGGTGTTCGCGCTGGTCTCGTGGCGCGTGGCGGGCGCCAGCGTCGACGGGCGCATCGATCCGGCCTCGAACGCGCCCCTCGCGCCCGAGGCCAGCGTCCTGGCGAGCCCGCCGCCGGCGACGGACGAGAGCGATCTGACCGAAGCGGAGCGCAAGACGATCGAGGTTTTCCGGCGCGCGTCGCCCGGTGTGGTTCACGTGACCAACGTCGCACGCGTCGCGAACCGGCGCAGCTACGAGGACGCCGTTCAAGGCGCCGGCAGCGGGTTCGTGTGGGACACCGACGGGCACGTCGTGACCAACTACCACGTCGTGCACGCCTCCGATGCGCTGTACGTGCGCTTCGCGGGCGATCCGCAGTCCTACCGCGCGCGGGTGGTGAACTCTGCGCCGCACCAGGACCTGGCGGTGCTCGAGTTGGTCGAGCGGCCCGACAGCAAGCTCGAGCCGATCGCGATCGGGCGCAGCGCGGGACTGCAGGTCGGCCAGCACGTGTACGCCATCGGCAATCCGTTCGGGCTCGACCAGACGCTCTCGAGCGGCTTGATCAGCGGCTTGGGGCGCGAGATCCGCTCGCTGACCGATCACAAGATCAAGAACGTGATCCAGACCGACGCGGCGATCAACCCGGGCAACTCGGGCGGACCGCTGCTGGACTCGCGCGGCCGATTGATCGGCGTGAACACCGCTATCTACACGCTGTCGGGGGCCTACAACGGCATCGGTTTCGCCGTGCCGGTCGACACGGTGCGGCGCATCGTGGAAGAGATCCTCACCACCGGGCGCGTCGTCCGTCCCGGATTGGGCGTGAAGCTGCTCAGCGACGCTGAAGCGTCGCGCTGGCGCTTGCGCGGCGTCGGCATCGCTCAGGTGACGGCCGACAGTGCGGCCGAGCGCGCCGGACTGCGCTCGGCGAGCGTCAGCGGGGCCGGCGAGGTCAGCATCGACGAGATCGTCGAGGTCGACGACCAGCCGATCCGCACCCCGCGCGATCTGTACGACGTCCTCGACGGACGCGCCGTCGGAGACACCGTGCGCCTGCGCGTACGGCGCGGCGAGCGCCTGTTCGACGCCACCGTGCGCTTGCAAGCTCTGCGCGAATAGCTTTCCCTCAAGGCGGCGGGGCCCGACCCCGCGGTCCTCGCTTGGAAGCCACGCCGCCCGCCGCGCCCCTCGACCGTCGTACCGCCGTCGCCCTCGGCGTGCTCGTCGCGGTGTGCCGCGCCCTGCAGTGGCGCTCGTTCCCGCTCTACGACGACGCGTTCATCACGCTGCGCTACGCGGAGAACTTCGCCGCGGGATCGGGGCTGGTCTACAACCCCGGCGCCGCTTGGGAGCCCGTCCTGGGGACCACCACGCCGCTGTATGCGCTCGCGCTGGGTTTGCTGGGAGCGCTGGGGCTGCCGCTCGAGAGCAGCGCGCTGGCGTTCAACGCGTTGTGCGACGGCGTCACAGGCGCCTGCGTGGCGCTCGCATTGGCGTCGCGACCCTTGGCTGCGTTCGCCAGCGTGCTGGTCTTCTGCGCGCTGCCCCACGTCGCGCGCATCAGCGCCGGCGGCATGGAGCCGCCGCTGTTCGTCGCGCTCGCCGCGAGCGCCTCGCTGGCCGCATCGCGCGCGCGCCTTGCGACCGCGGGCTGGCTCAGCGCGCTGGCCTGCACGACGCGCCCCGAAGGCGTGTTGCTCGTCGCGGCGCTGGCTGTGACCAGCGTGCGCTCCTGGCGCGACGCGCGGCGGATGTTCGCGCCGGTGCTGATAGTCGGCGTGGCGAGCGCGTCCATCCTGACCGCGATCTATGGCTCGCCGATCGCGCAGTCGGTGCGGGCCAAAGCGGGTCGGCACGGGCTGGGCATCGACCTCGCGCGCGCCGCGTCGACGCTGCAACAGGCCTTTGCGCCCACGCGACTGCTCGTGGCGCTGAGCTGGCTGACCCTGTGGGGGATCATGCGCAGCGCACTGCGCGCTCCTGGGCTGCGCGCGTTCGCCGTGTTCGCAGTTGCGGTGCCTGCCGCGTACATCGTGTCCGGCGCCAAGACCTGGGGCTGGTACTTCTACGCGCCGCTCACCCTGGCTTGCATCGGGCTGGGCGCAGGACTCGACGGACTCGCCGAACAACTCGAACGCAGTCGCGCGTCGCTCGCGGTTCGACTTTGCGCGCTGTGGCGCAACCCGCAGCGAGTCTTGCCGCTCACGGTCGTGGCGGCGGCGGCGGCGGCCAGCGCGCTGGCGCTCGGCTTCCCCGACCGGATCACGCCGCGCGTGTACGAACCGCTACGGGCGCGGCTCGACGAACTGGACCTGCGCGGCCGCGGCGCGCGCGTGCTGGCCTCGGACATCGGCGCGCTGGGCTTCTTCTCGCGCGCCGAGGTGCTCGACAGCGAAGGACTGGTGTGGCCCCCGGCGCGCGAGTTCCCCGATCAGCCCGCGGCGCTGGCAGCCCACCTTCCCGAGTACTTCATGATCGTCGTCAACCGCGCGCGGATGAGCGCCTTCCTCGCGCACCCCGTGCACGAGCGCTACAGGCCGCTTGCGCGCTTCAACGCCAGCGGCGCCACCGATCTGCACCCGCAGCCGCAGGCGCTGATCGATGGCTGGGCGCAGGACTACATCCTGTACGAACGCGTCGAGCAGTGAGCGCGCATCAGCGTCCGTCGCCGTCGGCGGACCGCGCGCCTGGGTCAGGGCTGTCTTCGACGTAGCCCAACTCGGACAGGCGCGCGCGCTCGGCCGGGCGTGCCGCAGGAGCGAGAGTGCGCGCCGGTGCGCCGGCGATCCGTACGGCGCGAAGTCGCTCGAGGTCGCGCTGCAACTCCTCGCAGGCCTGCGCGTGGCTCGCGCGCGCATCGACGCGCTCGCCCGGGTCGCTGACGAGGTCGTAGAGCTGCGCCTCACCCGTGTCGCCGCGCCAGACCAGCTTCAGCGCGCCGCGCCGGACTGCGAAGTGCAGTTGGCGCTCGTCGTCCTTGTAGCGCGAGCTGTAGCTGAACAGGCGCTCGGCGGGCGCGCGTCCGGAGCTGAGGGCTTCGCGCAGACTGACGCCTGCGAGTTCGGCCCCGAGCGGGCGCGCGCCGCACAGCTCGAGCAACGTCGGCGCGACGTCCATGGTGCTGACCGGCTCGCGCACGAGTTGCGGCGGAGTCGTTCCGTCCAGACGTGCGAGAGCCAGCGGCACGTGCAGCATTTCGTCGTACACCGTGGCGTTGTGGCCTTGGCAGCCGTGCTGCTGAAAGGCTTCGCCGTGGTCGCTGGTCCACACCACCCAGGCGTCGGGTCGCGCTGCGCTGCGCGCCAGGGCCTCGAGCAACTCGCCGGCGCGCGCGTCGGCGAAGGCGATGTGCTCGTCATAGCGGGCGGCCAGCGCGACGACGTCGGGATGATCGGGCGCGAGCGCTGCGCGGTGGATGCGCCGGCACTCGCTGATCGAGCCGCTCACGCTGCTGTCCGGCGCGCTGAAGGCGCCGCGGAACGGCGCCGGGGGCTCGTAGGGCATGTGCGGCGGCGCCAGGTGCAGGTACACGAGCAACGGTTCGCCGGGGCGGTGCTCCCAGCTCTCGCGCGCGAGTTCCAGCGCCCGCTCGAGGCTCGCACTCGAGTGGTCGAGCACGTCGTAGCGCTCGAAGCCTTGCTGCAGGCCGTGGCGCGAGCTGAGCACCGGCGTCTGGACGATGGCGTGCGTGCGGTAGCCGCGCTCGCGCAGGCGCTCGGCGAGCGTGGGGATGGACTCGGGGAGCGCGTCGTTGAAGGTGCGTACGCCGTGGCGCTCCTGCTCGAGCGAAGTGAACAGCGAGGCGGTCGAGGGCAGGGTCCACGAGCTCTGGGAATAGGCCTGCTCGAAGCGCACTCCCGCGGCCGCAAAGCGCGTGAAACGGGGCGTGGTGTCCCGCGCGTAGCCGTGCGCGGAGCTGTGGCCCGCGTGCAGCGAGTCGAGCACCAGCACCAGCACCGAAGGAGAGGACGGCGCAGGCTGCGAGTCGCACGCGCCGCACACGAGCAGTGCAACGAGCGCGAACCAGCCGAACAGCGAGTAGCGGGGGAGGCCCATGGCGAGGGTGAGCACGCAGCGTACTGTGACGGCGCCATGGAACGAGTCCGAGTCTTGAGCTCCGCCGCCGTGCGCGAGTTCGACCGCGCGGCGCAGGAGCGCCTGGGGTTGCCGAGCTGCGTGCTGATGGAGAACGCCGGACGCAGCGCGGCCGAGCGCATCCTCGCGCGGCTGCGGCGCGACGTGTTCAGCGCTCGCCGCTCTCCGCCTCCGTGGCGCGCGCTGATCCTGTGCGGCGGCGGAGGAAACGGCGGCGATGGGTACGTGCTCGCGCGCCACCTGTGGAACGCGGGGCTCTCTCTTGAACTGCTCAGCAGCGCTCCGCTCGAGCGCCACGGCAGTGACGCGGCCCTGTTCCGCTCGGTGTGCGCGCGGCTGGGCATCGCGATCCACGAAGTGGGCGAAGCCGCGGAGCGCTGCTTGGCGCGCGCGAGCGAGTACGACGTGCTGGTCGACGCGCTGCTGGGCGTGGGAGCGCGCGGAGCGTTGCGCGCCCCGCTGCCGGAGTGGATCGAGCGCTACAACGCCGCGCGCGGACCGCTCAAGGTCGCGCTCGACGTGCCGACCGGCCTGGACGCGGACAGCGGTAGAGCGCAGGCGGGCGCCGTTCGCGCCGACCTCACGCTCACCTTCCTCGCCTCCAAACCCGGGCTGGAAGCACCGGGCGCCGCGGAATTCACCGGCGAAGTGCACGTTTGCGAGATCGGACTCTCGCTGGCCGCCGGGGCGCTCGCACCGACCTGAGAGGTCCGCGGGGCCGCTGCGTCCGTTGCGGCGGGCGAGCAGGCCGAGTACGTTCGGACCCCCTCGAACGCGTGGGCGCGTGTCGCTGTCTGCGGCCGCTTCTCGACCGCCGCCACGCCCACCAAGGAGCCACCATGAAACTGTCCTTGATTTCCTTCGCGATCGCTTCGCTTGCGCTCGCGGGCCTCGCGCTGCGCCCCGCCGCGCCCGAGGAAGGCAAGAAGGTCGACTATCGCTTCTCCACGCCGCCCGTGAACGCCGCGGGCATCAAGAGCCTCGCCGAGCTGCGCGGCAAGCCCGTGCTGATCGACTTCTGGGGCACGCGTTGAAGCGCTTGCGTCGGGGGGTCCGTGCCGACCGCCGTCAAGCATCAACGCGAGCTGGGTGACGACGTCCAGGTGATCTTCGTGGAGTGTCAGGGCGCCGATCGCGACACCTACGAGGCCTTCGCCTGGCGCATGAAGTGGATGGGCAACGCCGCGATGTGGACCGACGAGCGTCCGATGGAGATGCCGGGCTCCGGATTGCCGCAGACGGCGCTGATCGGAGTCGACGGAACCGTGGTGCTGCAGGGCAACCCCGGCGCGCTCGGCAAGCGCTTGAGCGAAGCGCTCGAGGCCGAGATCAAGAAGTCCAAGCAGCCTCCGGCCCAGGCGCCGGCCGAGCTCAAGAAGGCCTGGACGCTGTTCCTCAAGGGCGATCTCGCCGGGGCGCTCGCCGAATGCGACGCCGCGACGGTCCCCGCTGCTGCGGACACGCGCACCGAGTTCCTGGCTCGCATCAACGCGCGCATCGAGCGCGTGAAGCGCATGATCGAGGCCGGCGAGTTCGCCCTGGCCGAGGAACACACGGCTGCGCTCGAAAAGAGCGTCAAGGGCCACGCAGAAACTGCCGCCAAGGTTGCGGAGCAGCGCGCGCAACTGAACGACCCGGCCAACGCTCGCGCCAAGGAAGCCTCGAAGGCCTTCGAAGCGCTGGTCGAGAAGATCTCCACCGAGAAGCCCTTCGATCCGGGCAACGTGAAGAAGATGAGCGCGCTGGCCGAGAAGTTCAGCGGCACGAAGGCGGCCGAGCGGGCCGAGCGCTTCGTCGCGCTCTCCAAGCTGCGCGCCGGCGTCTGAGTCGCGGGCGCGGCTGGTCCGAACGCAACAGCGGGCGATGCCACTCGAGGCATCGCCCGCTGTGCTTTCGAGCCACTCAGCCCATGGACGCTCGCGTCGGCGCGTTGACGGCTCGACGCTCTCGGCTTCTCGCCGCGGCCTACTTGTCCGCGGCGTCGTCGGCCTTCGCCTTCGGCGGCGGATTCGCGCCGCGGTACTGGGCCAACTGCTCGCGCGTCACGCTCTTGGCGCCGATGCGGATCTCGCCCTGCACGACGGTCGTGGGAGCGATGCTCACCGACAGGTTGGGCTTCTGGCCTTCGAGATCGAACACCAGCGCAGGCGCCTTGCCGCCGATGAAGCGGTTGGTTCCCACGAGGCGCACTTCGCGGCAGCTCGAGATCTGCGCCAGCGGTCGATCGCCGCAACCGGGGGCGAACTCGAAGTGGTTGTTCTCGAGCACCAGCACGCCGTTGCGCTCGCCGCCCGAGTCCCACGCGACGAACGCGCCCGTGCCGAAGGGCGCACCGGCGCGCGTGAGGTGCGCCAGCTCCTTCGCGAAGCCCGAGCGGACGCGGTTGTTCTTGAAGATCACCGTGCCGGTGTGATTGCCCGCCAGCGTGAGCGCCGAGCCGCCCTTGTAGTTGTCGCCGCTGGCGATGCAGGCGTCTTCGACCGTGCAACGCTCGACGCGAATCGTTCCGATGCCCGGCGGCCCGTCGCTGGCCCGCGCAGTGAACTGCACGAACGTCCGCCCCAGTCGCGAGGCGCTGACGTTCTCGATGGTGATGTCGCCGCGCGAGTTCTGGAGGTAGAAGGCGTGCTCGTTGCGGATGTCGCGCACGATCGCCGGAGCGCGCACGCCGCGGAACTCGAAGTCCTTGAGGCTGTGGCCCCACACGCCCCATTTGGTGGCGTGTCCCGTCTCCGTGCGATGGTCGTAGCCGCCGAGGATCTTGCAGTCGATGAAGCGGAAGCCCTCGTGCATCTGGCCGGGGTTGCAGCGATAGAACATCACGCCGGCGCGATAGCCGGGCTCGATCGTCAGGCCCTCGAAGGTGATGTGCGCGCAGCGCTGCGCCTGCTGGATCGCGATCGTGTCGCTGGTCTTGTTGCCGGCGATGCGCACGTCGCCGTTCGCGCGCACGACGATCGGCTGACCGGGCAGGCCGCCCGAGGTCTGCGCGTTCCACGACGCGGGCTTGCCGAAGCCGATGCTGAAGGGCTCGTAGACGCCCGCGGCCAGTTCGATCACCGTGCCCGGCCCAGCCTTGGCGAGGGCGGCCGCGATCGACTGACGCGTGGCCTGCGGCTGTGCGCCGGGGACGGTGACGCTCTCGGGCGTGCAGTGGATCAGGGCCGGCGCCAGCGCGCGCGGCTGCGCCCCAGAGCTGACAAGCGAAAGCAGGAGGGGCAGGGTCAGCATGGGTGGTGTTCCTGTGGCGGCGGTCAGTCGTACTGCGATCATGGTCGCGCACGCGCGTCGGCGCCACCCGTGCGGCGCTCCCGCGCAGGCGCGAGCGGCGCTCGGCCTGGAGGCGCAGGAGCGATTCGACGCCGCTGGACCGCACGCTACCCTGCGCAGCCCCACACCCTCCGAGCCTCATCCATCATGTCTCGAGCCTTCCCGATCGCCCTCATCGGCCAGAAGTTCATGGGCCGCGCGCACTCCAACGCGTGGTCTCAGGTCTCCAAGTTCTTCGACCTGGGGCTCACGCCGCTGCTGCACACGGTGAGCGCGCGCGAGAAGCAGGAATTGGAGCGCTTCGCCGAACGCTGGGGCTGGCTCAACACCACCACCGACTGGCGCGAGATCGCGCACTTCGACGAGATCGAACTGGTCGACGTCGGCACGCCCAACCACGTGCACGCCGAGCCCGCGCTGGCGATGCTCGAGGCGCGCAAGCACGTGGCCTGCGAGAAGCCGCTGGCCGGCACGCTCGAGGACGCGCGCGCGATGGCGCAGGCCGCTCGCAAGGCCGCGCGCCGCGGCGTGCGAACGTTCGTGTGGTTCAACTACCGGCGTTGTCCCGCAGTTGCGCTCGCGCAGCGGCTGGTGCGCGAGGGACGCCTGGGCGCGATCCGCCACGTGCGCGCGCGCTACCTGCAGGACTGGGGCGGGCCGTCGACGCCGCTCTCGTGGCGTTTCCAGCGCAAGTTCGCGGGCTCCGGCGCGCACGGCGACCTCAACGCGCACATCGTCGACATGGCGCGCTTCCTGGTCGGCGAGGAAGTCAGCGAGGTGCACGGCGCGCTCGCGCGCACGTTCGTGCACGAGCGACCGCTGCCCGGCGCGAGGCGCAGGAAGGGCAAGAGCGACGTCGACGACTGCGTGCTGTTCCTGGCCAGCTTCACCGGCGGCGCGACGGCCAGCTTCGAGGCCTCGCGCCTCGCGCCGGGCCACCAGAACGACAACGGCATCGAGCTCAACGGCGAGCGCGGCTCGCTGCGCTTTGGGTTCGAGGACATGAACGTGCTCGAGCTGTGCGAGGTCTCCGACCGGCGCACCGATGGCTGGAAGCGCATCATGTGCACCGCGGGCGGCGAGCATCCGTACGCCTCCGCGTGGTGGCCCGACGCTCACGTGCTCGGCTACGAACACGGCTTCGTCAACATGGCGGCCGACATTCTGCGCGTGCTCGACGGCCAGGCGCCCGAAGTTCCGCTGCCGGACTTCGAAGACGCCTACCAGACGCAGCGCGTGCTCGAAGCTGCGCTCATCAGCGCGCGCGAGCGTTGCGCGATCGCGTTGTCCGCCGTCAAGTGACCCTTCGCGGCGCGCGCCCAGCCGCGGCGCCGGCCTGTTCATCTCCACATCTCTCTCCGCACCTCACCATGACCCGTCCGCTCTGTTTGTTCACCGGCCAGTGGGCCGATCTGCCGCTCGAGACGCTCGCCGCCAAGGCCAAGAACCTGGGCTACGACGGGCTCGAGCTGGCCTGCTGGGGCGATCACTTCGACGTGCAGCGCGCGCTCAAGGAGAAGCACTACTGCGCGCAGAAGTGGGAGCTGCTCACGGGCCTGGGGATGAGCTCGTTCGCGATCTCCAACCACCTGGTGGGTCAGGCGGTGTGCGACGAGATCGACGAGCGCCACAAGTCGATCCTGCCCGCGCACGTGTGGGGCGACGGTCAGCCCGAGGGCGTGCGCAAGCGCGCCGCCAAGGAAATGATCGACACCGGCAAGGCCGCGCGGCGCTTCTTCGACGCGGCGCCCAAACACGTCAAGGACGTCCTCGCGCGCACCGGTCGAACGGTGGTGGTGGGCTTCACTGGGAGTGCGATCTGGAAGCTCGTCTACAGCTTCCCGCCCAACCTGCCCAAGCAGATCGAACAGGGCTTCGCCGACTTCGCGCGTCGTTGGAAGCCGATCCTCGACCAGTACGACAAGCTCGACGTGAGCTTCGCGCTCGAGGTGCACCCGACCGAGATCGCCTTCGACATCGCCAGCACGCGCCGCGCGCTGGCCGCGCTCGATGGCCACCCGCGCTTCGGCATCAACTTCGATCCCTCGCACTTCGGCTATCAGGGCGTCGACTACATCGCGTTCCTGCGCGAGTTCGGTGCGCGCGTCTGGAACGTGCACGTCAAGGACGTGTGGTGGAGCGAGCGCGGCACGGCGGCGGGCGTGTTCGGCGGGCACACCGAGTTCGGCAGCGACGGACGCTTCTGGGACTTCCGCTCGCCCGGGCGCGGGCGCATCGACTTCGAATCGATCGTGCGGACTCTCAACCACTTGGGCTACCGCGGGCCGCTCACGGTGGAGTGGGAAGATTCCGGCATGGACCGCGAGTTCGGCGCCGCCGACGCCGCCGCTTTCGTGCGCCGCTTGGACTTCCCGCGTTCGAACGTGGCCTTCGACGCCGCTTTCGCGGACTCGAACGGGGGCTGAGCGACTGCCAGCTCGCCTCGCCCGCGGCGCCGTTCGCCAAGGGAGAGTATTTTTCTAGGGGTCCGTGGAGCATCCTGCTCGCCGAACGCGACGTCCCCCAGCGCTCCACCGACTCGATTCCATGCTTCAACAGCTCGGCTTGCCCCTGGCTCTGGTGGCTCTGTGCGTCACTTCCGGCGCTGATTCCGCTCGCTCGCAGGCCGCGGCCGAGGCCGGCCCGTCGCAGAGCGTGGCCCACCCCGCGCCGGCGACGCTGCAGGGCCAGATCCTCAATCCCACCGCGCTGGAGTGGTGGACCTCGGACGGCAACAACGCGACGGAGGACCACCTGCTGAAGTGGCTGAATGCCGCCACGACCTCGGTCGGCCCGCTGCAGGACGCCATCGGCGGGCTGTACGGCTATCCGACGGACCTGGTGGAGATCGGCGGCGTGATGTACGGCGTCGATGCGACGCGCCGACAGCTGTACACGCTCAACACTTCGACGGGACTGGTGACGCCCGTGGGCGCGCCGTTCTCGACCAACTGGGCCAACGTGCACGGCCTGGCCTGGGACGACGCCGGTCAACGTCTGTTCGCCATCGACTTGGTTCGCAAGCAGATCCTGCGCATCGCGCCGACCACTGGCGTCGTCACGACGGTCGGCTTCTCGACGCTGGCGGGGCTCACCGGACTGCGGTCGCTGGCCTACCGGGCGAGCGATGACCGCCTCTACGCCGTCGACTTCAACAGCGGCCAGTTGTTGCGCGTGCACCCGACCACGGGCGCGATCGTGCAGAGCGTCGCCATGGCGCCCAACCCCGGCGCCCGCGTCGAAGAGCTCGCCTTCCACGGCGGACGGCTCTACGGAACCAACGGTCTTTTGAGCGCCGGCTTCTTGACCGCGGGACAACTGATCGAGATCGACCCCGACAGCGGCGCGTGGACGGCTCTGGGCGGCGTGCTGAACGACTGCTCGGCGCACTCGCTGGTGGTCAAGGGCATCCCCGAAACCTTCGAGTGGTCCCAGCTCTCCGGGCCCGGAGTGGCGAGCTTCGTCAACCCGCACGCGCTCGACACTCAGGTGAGCTTCAGCGCGCCCGGCGTCTACGCGCTGCGCCTCACGGTGTTCACGCTGAGCGGGCCCGTCGACGATGTGGTCGAGGTCATCTCGGACGCCTGCCCCGGCGATCCGAACAAGGTGCTCCCCGGCGCGTGCGGCTGCGGCGTCGCGGACCTCGACAGCGACGGCGACGGCGCCCTCGACTGCTTCGACGGTTGCCCCGCGGATCCGGCCAAGCTCGAGCCCGGCGCCTGCGGCTGCGGCGTCGCGGACCTCGACAGCGACGGCGACGCGACACCCGACTGCCTCGACGGCTGCCCGCTCGATCCCGCCAAGCTCGAGCCCGGTTTGTGCGGCTGCGGCGCGCCCGATGTCGACGACGACGGCGACGGGGTGGTCAATTGCCTCGAGCAGTGTCCGGCGGACCCGCTCAAGCTCGATCCCGGCGCCTGCGGCTGCGGCGTAGCGGACGTCGACAGCGACGGCGACGGCGCGCTCGATTGCCTCGAGAGCTGCCCGAACGATCCGCTCAAGCTCGAGCCGGGCCTGTGCGGCTGCGGGGTGAGCGAGGCCGACAGCGACCTCGACGGCCTCGTCGACTGCCTCGACAACTGTCCCGCGCTCTCCAATCCGACGCAGGACGACGGCGACGGCGACACCGTCGGCGACGCGTGCGACAACTGCCCGCTGCACCCCAACGCGACGCAGCTGGACTGCGACGGAGACCTCGCCGGCGACGTGTGCGAGATCGAGAGCGGCGCGGAGCTCGACCTCAACTTCAACGGCGTGCCGGACAGCTGCGAAGGGCCGAGCGGCACGCCCTTCTGCTTCGGCGACGGCACGGGCGCCGCTTGCCCGTGCTCGAACCCCGGCGCGGCCGGGCGCGGCTGCGCCAACTCGACCGGCGTCGGCTCGCGCCTGGTGAACCTGGGCGGCGTGAGCTGCGCGCTCGACGACGCGCTGCTCAGCGCGAGCGATCTGCCGCTCAATCGCCCGGGCATCTTCTACATGGGCACGGAGATGAAGAACGGCGGCGCAGGCGCTCCGTTCGGCGCGGGATTGCGCTGCCTCTCCGGGCAGCTCAAGCGCTTCGGCGTGCAGAACAGCGGGGCGTCGGGCTCGATGCAGCGCGCGGGGATCGTGGCGCTCTCCAACGGCCTGATCACGCCGGGTTCGAACTGGTACTTCCAGGTCTGGCACCGCGACTCGCTGGCCGGCTGCTCGAAGCAGTTCAACCTCTCGAACGGCTGGTGGATCACGTTCACACCCTGAGCCCGTTCGCTGCGTCGGGCCCGCGCGCGCGAACTGGCCCCGCGGCGACCAGGCGCTAGGATCGGCCGCGCATGTCGACGTCCAGCGCGGTCAGTTCCGAGCCTTCCGGCGCGCTCTCGACGCTGTCCCGCGTCAGCGCCTGGTTGTTCCCGCTGCTCGCACTCGCGCTGGCCACGGCGGCTTTCTGGCCGGCGATCGACTACCCCTTCGTGGCGCTCGACGACGACGCCAACTTCGAGCTGAACTACCGCTGGCGCGGGTGGGGGCCCGAGCAGTTCCAGTGGCTGTGGAACGAGTCGCACTACGGGCACTGGCACCCGCTCACGTGGCTCAGCTTCTGTGCGGAGTACGCGCTGTGGGCGCGCGGGCCCGACGGTCAGCCGCTGCCCGAACCGCTGCACCGCACCAACCTCGCCATTCACGCGCTGGGCGCGCTGGCGTTCTACTTCTTGAGTCTGGAGTTGCTGCGCTGGATCAGCGCCTCGGTGCGCGCGCGGCGCGGCGCCGAGAGCGCGCGCGAAGAGGCCGCGACCAACGCGGACAGCGACCGTGCGCTGCTCCTGCGCGCCGGCGCACTGCTGGCCGCGACCACTTGGGCCTTGCACCCTCTGCGGGTCGAGTCGGTGGCGTGGGTCACCGAGCGCCGCGACCTGCTCTCGGGGCTGTTCCTGAGCCTGACCGTGCTGGTGTACCTGCGCGGCGCGCGCCCGGGCGCGTCGTGGGTCTGGCTCGCGCCTGCGCTGGCGCTGTACGTCGCCTCACTGCTCTCCAAGGCCTGGGGCATCACTCTGCCGGTGGTGCTGCTCGCGCTCGACATCTATCCGCTGCGGCGGCTGCCGAGCTTCGGCGGTGAAGGCCCGGGGTGGAATCGGCTCGTGAGCGAGAAGCTGGCCTTCGCCGCCGTCGCACTGTGGGGCGCGGCCAAGGCCGCCGACGCGCAGGCCGACATCGGCGCAGTGATGAGCTTCGCCGAGCACGGCTTCCTGGCGCGCGCCGCGCAGGCCAGCTACGGACTGTGCTTCTACGTGCTCAAGACGCTCTGGCCGACGGACCTCTCGTGCCACTACCTGCTGGATGTGGATTTCCGTTGGGACGCGCCCATCCACCTGGCCGCGATGGCCGTAGTCGTGCTCGTGACGATCGCGCTGGTCCTGCTGCGCCGCCGCGCGCCCGCGTGGCTTGCGACCTGGTTCCAGTACGGGGTGCTGGTCTCTCCGGTGCTCGGTCTGCTCCAGAGCGGCGCCCAGAAGGTCGCGGATCGCTACACGTACATCGCGTCGATGCCGTTCTCGATCGCGCTCGCCGGCGCGGCGCTCACCTGGGCGCTGCGGACCGCGCCGCAGAGCCGACGCCGCGCTGCGTACGCGCTGCTGGGCCTCTCCGCGCTCGCGACTTCGGTGCTGGCGCCGCTGGCCTGGCGGCAGACGCAGGTGTGGCGCAGTTCCAAGTCGCTCTTCCAGCGCGCCTTCGAAGTGCAGCCCGACAACTACTTCGTCGCGCACAATCTGGCGGTGACGCTGTACCGCGAGCAGGCTTACGCCGAAGCGCTGGAGGTCGAGAAGGCCTCCGTCGCTGCGCACCCCGGCTACGGCAACCATCAGGCGCGCTACACGCTCGGGCTGCTGTACCGCCTGACAGGCTCGCCGGAACTCGCCGAACAGGCCTTCCGCGAGACCGTGGCGATCGCGCCCGACAACCTGCCGGCGCTGCGCGAGGTGCGCGCCGCACTGACGCGCCGCGGCGATCAAGCGGGCGTGCTGACGCTGCTCGAGGAGGCCGTCGCCACGGCCGAGCGCAATCGACGGGAGGACGCGCGGCGCCCGCTCGTGCCGGAGCTCTACAGCGACCTCGCGGCCCTGCGCACGCAGCGCGGCGAGCACGAACGCGCGCGCGAGGTGTGGGAGCGGGCGCGCGCCGCCGGCGTGAATCCGTCGCTGACCGAGAACGGCATCGGCCGCAGCCACATGGCGCAGGGGCGACTGGACCTCGCGGAGCAGCACCTGACGCGCGCTCAGCAGTACGACACGCGCAATCCGGAGTTGATGGTCGATCTGTGCGAGCTGTTCCTGCGCCAGGGGCGCGTGCAGGACGCGTTGACGAACGTCGACAAGGTCCTCGCCATCCAGCCCGAGCACGCGCGGGCGCGCGCACTTCGGTCGCAGGCGCAGACTCGCTCGGGAGCGCGCTGAGCCCGGCGCTCGCGTCGGACCTGCGCTCGGATCATCGCCGTGTTGTCGCCCGTTCTCGCCTCGCTTGCGCTCGCGCTGCTGGCCGCGCCTGCGGCACTGCACCCTGACTCGAAGTCCTCCTCGCGCATCGAGGTGCGCGGCGAACGCGCCTCGGTCGAGTTGTCCTGCCAGTCGCTCTCGCTGCTCGAGAGCGTGCCCATGGACCGCGACGGCGACCTGCTGCTCTCGCCGGAGGAACTCGAGGCCGCGCGCGGCCCGCTGGAGCGCTATCTGCTGGAGCATTACCAGTTGAGCGTCGAGGCCGAGCCTTTCGCGCCGCTCGCGGGCGAGCTGCTCGGCGCGCGGCTGAGTGCGGCGCCGGGCGCGCTGGGCGAGCAGCGCGTAGTGTGCGAGCTCGCCTTCACGCTGCCGGCGCAGACCGATGGCCTGGCGGTGCGCGTGCGCTTGTTCCGCGAGCGCAATCCGCTGCACCGCGACGCGGCCTCGCTCATCTGGAACGACGAAGAGCCGGCGGGTTTCCTGTTCGCCGAGGGCGCCGAGCTGTGGCGCTTCGAGGCGCTCGCGCAGCGCCGCTTCAGCGTCTTGCGCGCCTACATCGGCCTGGGCTTCGACCACATCCGCAGCGGGTGGGACCACCTGGCGTTCCTGCTGGCCCTGCTGGTCGCGGCGCGCTCGGTGCGCTCGCTCGTGGGCGTGGTGACGGCCTTCACGGCCGCGCACTCGATCACGCTCGCGAGCGCGGCGCTGGGCTGGATCGACGTGCCCGGACGGCTGGTCGAACTCGCCATCGCGCTCTCGATCGCCTACGTCGGCGCCGAGAGCCTGCTCGTGCGCCGCCCGGGCGCCCGTTGGGTCGAGGCCTTCGGCTTCGGCTTGATCCACGGGCTGGGTTTCGCCGGCTTCGTGGGGGAGAGCTTGATCGTCGAGCCGCTCAAGCTGACGGCGCTCGCCGGCTTCAACCTGGGCGTGGAACTGGGCCAGCTCGCGGCGGTGCTCGTCGCTGCCCTGGCGCTGCGCTGGCTGCCAGGGGAGCGCACCTATCAAGACGATCCGCGCGGATGGTTCGCGCCGCGCTGGCTGCGCCGCAGCGGCGCCCTCGCCGTCACCGTCGCCGGCCTGTACTGGTTCGTCGAGCGCGCCGGCTGGCTCTGAGCGCCGAGAGTTCGCACACTCGCGCGCGCGATGATCAACGTGCTGTGGGTTGCACTGGGCGGCGCGCTGGGCGCGTCCGCGCGCTACGCCGCTTCGCTCGCGCTGCAGCGGCCCGGCTCGGCGCTTCCCCTGGCGACGCTCGCGGTCAACGCGCTGGGCTGCCTGCTGGCCGGAGCGTGCATGTCCTGGAGTGAGCGCCACGCGCTCGCGCCGTCGCTGCGCCTGTTCCTGCTCACCGGCGCGCTGGGCGGATTCACCACCTTCTCGGCCTTCGGCGTCGAGACCCTCGCGCTCCAGCGCAGCGGCCGGCCGGGCTTGGCGCTCGCCAACGTCGCGCTGCAGTTGCTCGTCGGCCTGGGCGCTGTCGCCGCAGGTTGGCGCCTGGGATCGCGCGCGTAGGCGGCGCGAAGTGCTTCAGCGCCGAACGCGCGGCGGGTTGCGCGCGGGGTCGGCGCGGTGGCGGATGATGTCGCCCTCGACCATGAACACGATGTCCTCGGCGACGTTGGTGGCCGAGTCGGCGATGCGTTCGAGATGGCGCGAAACCGAGAGCATCTGCACCGCGCGCTCGACGGTGCGCGGGTCCTTGGTCATCAGCGCCTGCAGCACTTCGAACATGTTGCGCTGCAGCCGATCGACCTCGTCGTCCTGCATGCACACGCGCCGCGCGAGCACCGGGTCCTGATTGACCAGCGCATCCAGGCTCTGCCCGACCATGCGCCGCACGAGCTCGACCATACGCGAGAAGTCCAGGTCCACCTCGATCGGCTCGTGCGTGGCGAGGAACAGCGCGCGTTCGGCGATGTTCTGCGCCAGATCGCCCATGCGCTCGAGGTCGTTGTTCACCTTGAGCACCGCGATGATGTAGCGCAGGTCGCCGGCCACGGGCTGGTGCAGCGCGAGCATCTTGAGGCACATGTCCTCGACCTCGACCTCCTTGCGGTCGATGGCGTCGTCGCCCTCGAGCACTTGACTCGCCAGGGCCGCGTCGCGGTTGGTGAGCGAGGCGATGGCGCGGTTGATGGCCTCTTCGACCAGCGCGCCCATGGCGAGGATTTCTTTCTTGAGCCGATCGAGGTCGTGCTGGAGGTGCTTGCTCATCGCGGGGCCGAGGGCGAGCCCAGCTCGCGTCGACGTCCGTGAGCGTACGAAATGGGGCCCGCGCAAGCACGGGACGCGCGCGGGCCCGTGGGTCACGAACCGGAGTTCGACTCGTCTGGCGCGACTCCGCCCGGCAGGTTCACGCGGAAGTGGCTGCCTCGACCCAGCTCGCTCTGCACGGTGATCGAGCCGCCCAGCGACTGCACCAGGTGCTTGACGATCGACAGCCCCAGTCCGGTCCCGCCCAGCTCGCGCGAGCGCGCCTTGTCGACGCGGTAGAAGCGCTCGAAGATGCGCTCGCGGTCGCGCGGGTCGATGCCGATGCCGCTGTCGCGCACGCCGACCTCGAGCTGCTCGCCCGCGCTGCGCAGCGTCAGACGCACGCTCCCGCCGCTGGGCGTGTACTTGCAGGCGTTGTCGAGCAGGTTGTCGACGATCTGCCGCAGGCTTTCGTCGTCGGCCAGCGCCCAGACCGGCTCGAGCGGGATTTCGGCCGAGAATTCCAGACGCTTGTGCTCGCAGTTGAGCGCCGCGCGCGAGGCGCACTCGCGCACCACGGCGCGCGCGTCCAGGGTCCGGCGCTCGGGCGCCACCGCGCCCGACTCGATGCGCGCCAGCGTGAGCAGGTCGGTCACCAGCGCGGACAGTCGCCCCGATTGGTCGCGGATCTTCTCCAGGAAGCGGTGCGAGGTCTCGTCGGGCATCTGCGGGTCGTCGAGCATGGTCTCGACCAGCCCGCGGATGGCGGTCAGCGGCGTCTTGAGCTCGTGGCTCACGTTCGCCACGAAGTCGCGGCGGATGTTCTCGAGCTTGCGCAGCGCCGTCACGTCGTGGAGCACCAGCACGGCGCCCGAACCGTCGCGCAAGGGCGCGGCGCGCAGCTCGAGCACCGCACCGCTGGGGTTGTGCTCGTCGGCCTGCAGCACGCACTCGGCGGAGCTGGCGGCGCCGCTCTCGCGCGTGCGGTCGAAGAGCTCCTGCACCGCGGGCACGCGGATGACCTCCCAGACGCGCCGGCCGACCGAGGTGGCCGGGTCGACGTCGAGCAGCTTCGAGGCGACGGTGTTGATGTGCACCACGCGCTCGTTCTGGTCGACGGCGACCACGCCTTCGACCATGCTCGAGAGGATCGCGAGCACCTTGTTGCGGTCGACGGTCATCATCTCGAGGCGGTGCTCGAGCTGCGCCGTCATCGTGCCGATCGCCTCGGACAGGCGCCGGATCTCGGTGGCGCCGCGCGGCGCGCTGGCCCGCCGGTAGTCGCCGCGGGCGATGGCCTCGGCCATGTCGGCTGTCGCTGCCAGCGGCGCGCGCAGGCGGCGCACCAGCACCGCGCCAAAGGCCAGCAACGCCACGGCGCTGGCCAGGAGCACGAGCCCGATCGCCTCCTCCAGACCTGTGCCGCCGGTGCGGAACTCGGACAGCGGCGCCGAGAGCCGCGCCACCGCAAGCACGCCCTCCGCGCCGTGGACGGCGCGCGCGACGTACAGGCACTCGCTGCCGACGGTGGCGCTTTGACGACGCAGGCGCGCGCTCCCGCTCTTGAAGGCCTGCTGCACCTCGGGGCGCGAGGCGTGGTTCTCGAGCGTGCGCGCGTCGAGTTGGGAATCGAACAGCACCTCGCCGCTGCTGGCCACCAGCGTGAAGCGCGCTCCAGCAGCAGTCGCCACGGGCGCAAGTTCGGCGCTGCGCTCCGCAGCCGGCCGGGCCAGGGCGCGCTCGGACGCCGCAACGAGGCCGGGGACGCGCCGCTCGAGCTCGCTCCAGCCGCGCTCGTCGAGCGCCTCGCTCTCGACGGCCCGACTCCACACAACTGCGGCGGCGGCGACGCACAGCACGGCCGCGAGGCACGCGAAGTAGAGAGTCCAAAAGCCTGTCCAACGCATGGCGAGCCGCGGACTCTACCCGGCGGCGCACCGGCCGCTGCGAAGCTCCCGCTCCGCTCTGGAGTTCAGCCCCCAGGCTTCTTTACCGTCTCTTCATCGAAGCGGCGTCACATGCCGCTGGGAGCCAAATGGGCTCCTCTCCCTTCACTACTCCAGGCCCTGCCCATGCCCCGATTGCCCCGTCTGTTGCGCACCCTGGCCGCCCTGCTCGTCGCCGCTTCGCCGCTGCTGGCGCAGAACAAGATCGCGGTGGACGAGAAACTGACGCCCTACGTCAAGTCTGCCGACGGCGTCTCCGGCAGCGTCAAGAGCATCGGCTCGGACACGATGAACAACTTGATGACCCTCTGGCAGCAGGGCTTCAAGGAGCACTACCCCAATGTGGTGCTCGAGGTGGAGGGCAAGGGCTCGTCCACCGCGCCGCCCGCGCTGGTCGCCGGCACCGCCAGCTTCGGGCCGATGTCGCGGCCGATGAAGGACAAGGAACTGGCCGAGTTCGAGAAGGTCCACGGCTACAAGCCGGTCGGCCTGAACGCCGCGATCGACATGCTCGCGGTGTACGTGCACAAGGACAACCCGATCCGCTCCCTGACCCTGCAGCAGGTCGACGCGATCTTCTCCAAGTCGCGCAACGGCGGGCTCGACAAGGACATCGTCACCTGGGGCGATCTGGGCCTGACGGGGGAGTGGGCTTCGAAGCCGATCGCGCTCTACGGGCGCAACAGCGCGTCGGGGACCTACGGCTACTTCAAGGAGCACGCGCTGTTCGGCGGCGACTTCAAGGACTCGGTCAGCGAGCAAGCCGGTTCCTCGTCGGTGGTGCAGTCGGTCGCGACCGACAAGTTCGCGATGGGCTACAGCGGCATCGGCTACATCACCGCCGACGTGCGCGCCGTGCCGCTCGCGGAGAAGGCCGGCGCCGAGCCGATCGCGGCGACACCCGAGAACGCCTACAGCGGCGAGTATCCGCTCGCGCGCTTCCTCTTGGTGTACGTCAACCACAAGCCCGGCAGCCAGCTGGATCCGCTGCGCCGCGAGTTCGTGCGCTACATGTTCAGCCGCGACGGACAGCTGGTGGTCGTGAAGGACGGCTACTATCCGGTGCCGGCGCGAGTCGCGAGCCAGGCCTTGAAATCGGTGGGCCTCGAGGCCTCCAAGCAACCGCTCTGAGAACGCTCGAAATTTCGCGCAAACGACTGGCGAGCGCCCCGTGGTCGACGCTGAACCCCTAGCGCCCCGCAAGCGCGCGCGCCGCGAGCGCAAGACGCGCCGCTCGGTGATCCTGGCCGAGCGCGTGGCCCGTTTCGCGATCTCCCTGGGCGGCGCCCTGACCATCGGCGCGGTGTCGCTGATCTGCGTGTTCTTGGTGTGGGTCGTGATCCCGCTGTTCGCGCCCGCGGACCTGCACGCCAAAGGGAAGCTCGGCGCGCCGCCGGGCGCGTCCGCGGTGCTCTACAGCCGCGCGGACGAGTACGCCAGCATGGTCTGGCAACTGAACGCGGACGGCCGCGTGCGCGTGCAGCAGACTTCGGACGGAGCGCTGCTCGACGAGTTCGAGTTGCTCGGGGGTACCAAGCCCGCAGCGCTGGCCATCGATGCGCGCAGCTCGACGGTCGCGTGCGGCGGAACCGACGGGACGGTGCGCCTCGCCACGCTGCGCTTCGAAGTCGACTACCTCGACGACGAAGTGGTCAGTGATCAGGCGCGAGCGCTCGCCCAGGGGCAGCGGCTGCGCTCCGAGCGCGGCGTGCTCGAGCGCATCTCCGAAGGGCAACTGCGGCGCGTTCAGTTGAGCTTCGCGCTCTCCGAGCCGTTCGCCGTGCGCAGCGACGAGTCCGCAAGCGCGCCGCGGCTCCTGGATCTCAACGTCACCGAGACCGGAGCGCTGGTCGCGGCGCTGTTCGAGGACGGGAAGCTGTGCCTCGGCGCGGTCAAGCGCATCGAGAACATGATGACGGGCGAGGAGACGCTGCGCTTCCGCGGCGGCGAGCTGCCGTACCGTCCCGATCCGGGCGGCGCCGAGCCGATGGCGCTGCGCCTGCTCGGCAACGGTGACAACGTGCTGGTGGTGTGGCGAGACGGACGCGCCGTGCGTTTCGATGCGCGCGATCTGGCGAGCGCGGCCGAAGCCGAGGTGTTCGACTTCACGCCCGATCCGCGCGCGCAGATCACTGCTCTGGACGCGATCCTCGGCGAACGCACGCTGCTCGTCGGCGACTCGCTCGGCGACGTGAGCGCGTGGTTCCGCGCGCGCCCGCCCGACGCGGGGACGGTCGACGGCGCCCGCATGGTCAAGGCGCACGAGTTCACCGAGATCCGTTCGGCCGTGACGTGCATCGCGCCGTCGCCGGCGTCGCGCACCTTCGGAGTCGGTCGAGCCGACGGCAGCTTCCAGCTCTACTTCCTCACCAGCGAGAAGCTCCTCGCGAGCGCGCGCCTCGAAGGCGATGGACCGCTCACTGCGCTCGCCATCGCGCCGCGAGAAGACCTCGTCCTGGCTGAATCGGCGAGCGCGGCGCAGTCGTTCGAACTGGTCTCTCCGCACCCCGAATCGAGCGTGGCGTCGCTGCTGAGTCCCATCTGGTACGAGAACGACAACGCGCCCGCGCACGTCTGGCAATCCTCGAGCGGCGCCGACGACTTCGAAGCCAAGTTCGGCCTGATGCCGCTGATCTTCGGCACGCTCAAGGCGACCTTCTACTCGCTGCTGTTCGGAGTGCCCCTGGCGCTCCTGGCGGCGATCTACTCGAGCGAGTTCCTGGCGCCGCGCGCGCGCGTCGGCGTGAAGTCGACGATCGAGATCATGGCCAGCTTGCCCAGCGTGGTGCTGGGCTTCCTCGCCGGCAACGTGATCGCTCCGCTCGTGCAGGGACGTCTGACCGCGGTGCTGGCGAGCTTCTACCTCGTGCCGACCGTTCTGCTGCTCGGCGCGCGCCTGTGGCAGCTCGCGCCGCAGAGCTGGACCTTGCGCCTGTCGGCGCTGCAGCGCTTCCTCGTGATCGCCCTGTCGATCCCCGCGGGCCTGGGGCTGGGGACTTTGGTCGGACCGCTGGTCGAGGAGGCCTGGTTCGGCGGCAGCTTCGAGGGCTGGCTCGACCGCCGACACGGCGGCGCGCTCCCCGGCTGGTTCCTGCTGCTGCTACCGCTCGCCGCCATCGCGAGCACCGCGCTGACCGCGCGTCTGTTCGATCGCTCCATCCGCAACTTCACGCACGACTGGTCGCGCGCGCGCTGCGCGGCGCTGGACCTGGGACGCTTCGCCGGCACGGCGCTGGGAGCGGCCCTGCTCGCCTACGCCTGCGGAGCGCTGCTCGCGGGGCTGGGCTGGGATCCGCGCGGCGCGGTGGTCGACACCTACGCGCAGCGCAACGCGCTCGTGGTGGGCTTCATCATGGGCTTTGCGATCATCCCGATCATCTACACGCTGGCCGAGGACGCTCTCGCGAGCGTGCCCGAGCAGTTGCGCCAGGCTTCGCTCGGCGCCGGCGCGACGCCCTGGCAGACGGCCTTGCGCGTGATCGTGCCGACGGCTGCGAGCGGCCTGTTCTCCGCCGTCATGGTCGGGCTGGGGCGCGCGGTGGGCGAGACGATGATCGTGCTGATGGCCGCGGGCAACACGCCCGTGATGCAGTGGAACATCTTCTCGGGCTTCCGCACCTTGTCGGCCAACATCGCCGTCGAGTTGCCCGAGGCGGTCGAGGGCGACACGCACTACCGCACGCTGTTCCTCGCCGCGCTAGCGCTGTTCGCGATGACCTTCGTGGTCAACACGGCCGCCGAGGTGGTGCGCCAGCGCTTCCGCCGGAGGGCGTACCAGTTGTGAACGAGCTCTCCACTCCGCCGCTCGCGCCGCAGCCGGACAGGACGCAGCCGGCGCGCACGGTCCGCCGCCGCAACCGGCGCCGCGCGACCTCGCTCTTCGCCCACGGCGAGCCCATGGTGTGGCTCACCGGCGGCGCCCTGGGGTTGTGTCTGGTGATGATCACCGGACTGCTCGGGCTGGTGCTGTCGCGCGGCCTCCCGACGTTCTGGCCCGTGCCCGTGCTCGAGCTCACCACGCACTCCGGCGAGCGCATCGGCGGCGAGGTCGCGTTGGTCGAAGCGTTCCGCCCCGAGCCAGAGGCGTCGAGCGAAGGCGCGCCCGCGGCGCGGCCCGAACTCGAAGAGCGGCGCATGCTGCGGACGGGCAACTACGACCTGACCGGCGTGCACTTTCGCTGGGTGCCCGAACGCGAGGTCGCGAGCGAGCGCGCGCCGGAGTGGATCCTCACCATCGAGCGCCTCGAGTGGGGCCGCTTCTTCGGCACGCCGACGGCGCTGGATTGCGACGGTGTCCGCACCGAAGGCGAACCGGCGCAGGTCTGGCAGGCCTTCGAAGCCGCGCACCGGGCCGCGCGCGAGACCTGGCGCGAACGGCGCGCGATCGAGACCAACGACATCGGCGCCGCCGCGAAGATCAAGGAACAGGCGCGCCTGGCGATCCGCGACGCGCAGCTGCGCTACGGAGCGCGCTCGAGCGAGGCCGAGGCGGTGCGCCAGCAGATGACCACGCGCGTCGCGCAGGCTGACGCCGAGCTGGCTCGCGCGGGCGAGCAAGTCGAGCGCTTGAAGGCGCTCAACACCGGACGAACGATCACGCTCACGACCGTCGATGGCGTGCAGAGCGTCATCGCCCTGGACCAGATCGTGCGCGCCTTTCCGGCCAATCGGCTGAGCTGGAGCGACAAGCTGGGCGTCTACGCCTCGCGCGTGAGGGAGTTCCTGTTCGACGAGCCGCGCGAGTCCAACAGCGAAGGCGGCGTGTTCCCGGCGATCTTCGGCACCGTGCTGATGACCTTGATCATGTCGATCCTGGTCGTGCCGTTCGGCGTCCTCGCGGCGCTGTACCTGCGCGAGTACGCGCGCCCCGGCCCGCTGGTCAGCGCCGTGCGCATCGCGATCAACAACCTCGCCGGCGTGCCGAGCATCGTCTTCGGCGTGTTCGGCGTCGGCTTCTTCTGCTACTGGATCGGCGCGGGCATCGACGAGCTGTTCTTCGCCGCGAAGCTGCCCAGTCCGACCTACGGCAAGGGCGGATTGTTGTGGGCTGCGCTGACGCTCGCGCTGCTGACGCTGCCGGTCGTGATCGTGCCCACCGAGGAGGCGCTGGCCGCGGTGCCGCGCTCGATGCGCGAAGGCAGCTACGCTTGCGGCGCCACCAAGTGGCAGACCATCTGGCGCATCGTCCTGCCGCGCGCGATGCCGGGCATCATGACCGGCATGATCCTGGCGCTGGCGCGCGGAGCGGGTGAAGTGGCGCCGTTGATGCTGGTGGGGGCCTCCAAGCTCGCCGCCGAGCTCCCGCTCGACGGAACGTTTCCCTACCTGCACCCCGAGCGCAGCTTCATGCACCTGGGTTTCCACATCTACGACCTGGGTTTCCAGAGCCAGAACAGCGAGGCCGCCAAGCCGATGGTGTACACCACCACGCTGCTGTTGATCGCGCTGGTCGTGGTGCTGAACCTGATCGCGATCTGGGTCCGCGCTCGACTGCGTCGTCGCTTCCAGGGAGCTCAATTATGATCGCCGACCGCTCTCCCACGGGACACGAGCACGACCTCCTGGTCCCTGCGCCCGCGCGGCGCCTGCCGCAACCGCCCATGCAACACCCGCAGCCCGAGCGCGCGCAACCGCAGCGACAGCCCAAGATCTTCGACGCCATCGCGCGCAACGAGCCGCACGTCACGGAGACCCACGAGGGGCTGGCGGGCGAAGAAGCGGTGCTGGAGATCGAGCGCTTCAACCTGCACTACGGCGCGATGCACGCGCTGCACGAGGTCTCGATGCGCGTGCCGCGCGGCAAGGTCACCGCGCTGATCGGTCCCTCGGGCTGCGGCAAGTCGACGCTGCTGCGCTCGGTGAACCGCATGAACGATCTGATCGACAGCGTCCGCATCGGCGGCGAGATGCGCCTCAATGGCGATCCGATCTACGCCCCCGGCGTCGACGTGATCGAGCTGCGCAAGCGCATCGGCATGGTGTTCCAAAAGCCCAACCCCTTCCCGATGAGCATCTTCGAGAACGTGGTCTACTCGCTGCGGATCGACGGCGAGCGCGACCGCAGCGTGCTCGAGCGGACCTGCGAGGACAGCCTGCGCGGCGCGGGGTTGTGGGAAGAGGTGAAGGATCGCCTGCAGGACAGCGCGCTGCGTCTCTCGGGCGGCCAGCAGCAGCGTCTGTGCATCGCGCGCGCCATCGCCGCCGAGCCGGAGGTGCTGCTGCTCGACGAGCCTTGCTCGGCGCTCGACCCGATCGCCACCGGGCGCATCGAGGACCTGATCGAGGAGCTCAAGGGCGCGTACTCGATCCTGATGGTCACGCACAACATGCAGCAGGCCTCGCGCACCAGCGACTACACCGCGTTCATGTACCTGGGCCGCCTGATCGAGTACGGGCCCACCGACGACATCTTCCTGCAGCCGCACCTGCGCGAGACCGAGGACTACGTCACCGGGCGCTTCGGCTGAGGACGCCCGGTTGCGCGGCCCGGGGATGGGCGGCACTCTGACGCGGCGATGCCCGCCGCCCTGCCGCACCTGCCGCTCTCGACGCAGTTGATCGGCGTGGACGGCGGCGCGAGCGGAGTGCGCGCCTTCGAGGTCGAACTCGTCGAGCGGCCCGAGGGCCGCCTGTTGCGCGCCGACTCGCGGCCAGTCGCTCGCGATTGGCCTGCGACCGCTTCCTGGCGCACGCCGGCGCAGCGCGGAGTCGAAACCTTCTCAGAGCTCGGTCCGCTCGACGCGCTCGAAGAGGACCAGGCCTGGAAGCGCATCGAGACCACCGCGGCGTGCGTGCTCGAGCTCGCGCGCGCCCGCGGAGCGGCCCGAGTGCTCGTGGGCGTCGCCATGCCGGGCGTCAAGACCGTCGACGAGCGCGGGATCGCCTTCGCGCGACACGGGCCGCGCGCGCCGCAGTTCCTCGAGCGACTCGAAACGTTGCTGCGCAGCGAGGGGCTCGAACTCGCGGCGCCGTTCGTGCGCCTGTACGGCGACGGGTGGTGCGCAGGGCTCGGCGAGGAGCACGCGGAAGCGGGCTTGTTGCGCGGAGTGGAGTGCGCGTACTACCTCGGCGGCGGAACTGGACTCGCCGAGGCGTTGAAGTTGCGCGGTGAGCTGGTCGCGCTCGAGTCCGTGGCGACCTGGTTTCCCAAGGCCTGGCAGATGAGCGACCCCGACGCCTGGCAAAGCTATGACGACGTGCTCTCGGCGCGCGGCATCAACGCGCGCTGGGCGCAGTTCGAGCCAGAACAGCCGGCGCACCCCGAGGACTGCGTCGAGAGCTCGCCCACGGCGCGCAAGCTGTTCGAGCAGACCGGCGCCGCGCTCGCGCGCCTGGTGGTCGAGCGCGTGATCGCGCTGCGCGCGCGCGGACCGCTCGAGGAGAACTGGCCGGGCCCGCACGAGCTGGGCCGCGTCGTGGTCGGACTGCGACTGGGCCGACTGCTCGGCGACGAACGCACGCGCGCGTCGTTCGAGCGTGCGTTCCTCGCCTGCGCGCCCAAGTTGCTCGAGGCGCGGCGCCTGCACGGAGTGCACTGGGTCACGCGCATCTCGACGCTCACTGCGGCGCCGGCGATCGGCGCGGCCGCGGCCGCGTTGCTGGAGTCGCGTGCGAATGGATGAAGGCGCGCTGCCGCCGCCGACGGCGCTGGGCGGCTCGTTCGGTTGGCTCGACTGGGCTGTGGTGGCGGCGCTGTTCGCGCTGACCCACTGGATCGGAACGCGCAACAGCTCCAAGCCCGCGACCATCCGCGAGTTCTTCCTGGGCGGCCGCAAACTGCCCTGGTACGCGGTCGCGGCCTCGATCGTCGCGACCGAGATCAGCGCCGTCACGCTGATCAGCCTGCCGGCGACGGTCTTCAAGGACGGCGGCGACCTCAGCTACCTGCAGCTGGGGATCATCGGGCTGTTCCTCGCGCGCTGGATCGTCGCGCTGGTGCTGATCCCGCGCTACTTCGAGCGCGAGATCTACAGCCCCTACGACTACATGGGGGCGACGCTGGGCCGCGGCGTGCGCGGCATGACCACGGTGCTGTTCTCGATCGGCGGCGTGCTCGGGCAGGCGGCGCGCGTGTACTTGACCGCAGTCGTGCTCGAGATCGTGCTCGCCGAGCCCTTCGCCGCGCTCGAAGCGGCGAGCGGCGTGCCGGGCCTGTGGTGGTCCGTCGGCGCCATCGGCGCCGTCAGCGTCGTGTGGACCATCCTGGGCGGGATGAGCACCGTGATCTGGACCGACGCCGTGCTGTTCGCGGTGTTCCTGGTGGCGATCGCGGCCTCGATCGTCACGGCGGTGGCGCAGGTCGACGGCGGCGCGTCGCAGGTGCTCTCGCTGGCCGATGCCGCCGGCAAGTTGCGCTTCTTCGACCTGCGCACCGATCCCGCCATCGCCTACACGCTGTGGGCCGCGCTGGTCGCCAACACCATCGTCGGCGTGGGCGTGTTCGGGACCGACCAGCTCATGGCGCAGCGCGTGTTCTGCTGCGGCTCGGTGCGCGAGGCGCAGAAGGCGATGCTGGCCAGCTACGCATCGATGCTGGTCACCTGCGGCGTGGCGTGCGTGGGGCTCGCGCTCTACGCCTACTACGAGCAGCACCCGCTCAGCGGCCGCGCGCTCGAGCTGTACACCGAGAAGTCCGACCGCATCTTCCCGCTCTTCATCGTCGGGGTGCTGCCGAGCCCGTTGAAGGGCTTGATCGTCGCGGGCGCCTTCGCTGCGGCCATTTCGAGCCTCGATTCGATCCTCGCGGCGCTCTCGCAGACGAGCTTGAGCGCGTTCTACCTGCCCTGGCGAGCGCGGCGCGCGGATCTCGATCGGCCCGAGGAGCAACGCCGCGCGCTGCGCGTCTCCAAGCTGCTCGTGCTGGTGTTCGGAGTGCTGCTGTGCGCGCTGGCGCTCGCCTGCGAAGTGATCGCGCGCGACCCGCGCTTCAAGAACGTGCTCGACCTGGCCCTCGCGATGCCCGGCTACACGCAGGGCGCGCTGCTCGCTGCGTTCGCGCTCGCCTTCGTGTGGCGCGGGAGGATCGACGGCAGCGGGTACCTGTGGAGCGCGCCGCTGTCGGTGCTGATGGTGTTCTCGGTCGTGTGGCACGCGCCGTGGGCGCGGAGCACCTCGCTCGTCGCCGCGTGCGCGCTGCTGGCGGCGTGGATCGCGGTGCGAGTTCGCGCCGACCTGCGCAGCGCTGCGCTGAGCCGCTCGCTGCTCGGCGCGCAGACTTTGGCCTTCGCAGGCGGCATTTCCCTCGCACTGTGGCTGTCGCGCCTCGATGCGGCGCCCGTAGCGTGGCCCTGGTTCTCGCCGATCGGCGCGTTGACCGCGTTCGTGTTCGGCTGGGCGCTCGCGCGACGGCCCGCGTCGTGAACGGCGCGCTGCTTCGTGCGGAGTCCTTACACGAGGATCTCCAGCGCCGCGCGAGTCCACTCCCAACCCCGCCGCACCAATGAAGCACCACCTGATCGTCCTGCTCGTCGTCGCCGCGTTCCGACCTGATGGCTCTGTGCGTTGGCGCGACGCCACGGAAACGCACCTGCCGCCCAAGGATTCGGTGGGGCGCAACAGCATGGACGTGGAGGCTGCGGATCTCGACGGCGACGGCGATCTCGACCTCGTGCTCGCGCAGGAGTTCCTGCCCAACAAGCTGCTGCGCAACGAAGGCGGCGGGAAGTTCGTCGACGCGTCGAACCTGCTGCCGCCGCTCGAAAAGGAGCGCCTGGGGCAAGGCCCGCAAGGCCACGACTCGGAGGACGTCTCGATCGCCGACTTCGACGGCGACGGGCGGCTCGATCTGATCTTCGCCTCGGAGGACGACCTCAAGCTCGGGCGCAAGAACGTGCACGAGTACTACCGCGGCGCGGAGAGCGGCGCGTTCGAGCGCGTGTTCGACGTGCTGCCCGACAGCGAGGCCAACGCGGTCGCGCACGCCGACATCACGGGCGATGGCAAGCTCGATCTCTTCCTGTGCGGCGCGGGGCAGGATCTCTTGCTCATCGGCGACGGCAAGGGCGGCTTCCGCGACGAGAGCGCGACGCGCCTGCCGCGCGAGGCCGCGACCGGACAGGACGCCGAGTTCTGCGACGTCGACCGCGACGGTGATCTAGATCTCGTGCTCGCGCTCGAAGGCGGCCACGCGCTGTGGATCAACGACGGCAAGGGCAAATTCAGCGACCAGACCGCCGAACGCCTGCCGTGGATCGGCGCGCTCGTCGAAGCGCGCAAGGTCACGCCCTTCGACCTCGACCGCGACGGCGATCTGGATCTGTACTTCGCGCACGTCGGCTGGCAGGGCCGCGCACCGCAGGACCGGCTCTACCTGAACGACGGCAAGGGCAAGTTCAGTGATGCGACGGCTGCGTGGCTCCCGCAGGAGCAGGAGATCACCGTCGACGCGAAGTTCATCGACCTCGACGGCGACGGCGACTTCGACCTCTTGCGCGCGAACCTCGGGCCGCTTTCGGTCTGGGAGAACACCGGCGCGAAGTTCGTCGACGCCACGACGAAGTTCTTGGGCGAGCCCATCGTCGCACAGCAGCTCGGGCTCGAGCTCGCAGACTTTGACGGCGACGGCGTGCTCGACCTCTACCTCGCCTGCCTCGCCGGGCCCAACAAGGACCCGCGCAGCTTCGATCGACTGCTCCTCGGCGTGAAGAACTGAGCGCGGCTCAGTCCTTGGGCTTCAGCTCGGGATTCCAGATCACAGCGCGGCCGGCGACGAGTTCGAGTTCGTGCCGTGAATGTGGCGGAGTGTTCGACCTCAAGGCGGCCTCGATCCCGGTCTCCGACTCCTGAAGCGAGTCGATCTCCAGCGCAATGACCGTGACATCGCCCTCGGGCAGTCCGGTCAGGCGGTAGCGTCCCTGCGCGTCGGTTGCCGCGCCGCCGCACATTCCCAGGCCTCGAGCGTCCACGAGCACCTGCGCGGCGGCGACGGGCTGCCCCTCGCGCGTGACGACTCCCGTGAGCTCGGCGCCGAGGCTCAGGGACAAGATCACTTCGTTTCGACTCGCGGGAACGACGACTAGCCGCTCCACGCGTGGAGCAAAGTGCTCGCTTTGCACGACGAGGGTCACGGGCCCGGCGGGCACGCTGTGCAGCACGAACCGGCCCTCCGCATCGCAGGCCGCGGTTCGGCGCGGCGCCTGGGACAGCGGCAGGAGCTGCGGGCCATCAGGAACGTCCGCGAGCACGACGACGGCGCGGGCGACGGGCTGCTCCTGCGGATCGAGCACTTGTCCCAGCACGCTGGCGGCCGGCCCCTCGAGCCGGAAGTCGACCACTGCGCGCCCCTGGGCGTCGGCGGTCACCGCCGCGATGCGCGACGGCGCCAAGTCACGCCCAGTCGCCATCAGGCGCGATCCCACCGGAACATTCGCAACCGAGTAGCGGCTGGAGGCCTCGCACTCGACGAGTTCGACCCAACGTCCGTTGCTCAAGATCCAAACCGCGCCCTGGGAGACGTTGCGGCCCGCGCTGTCGAGGATCGTGCCTGTGACCGTCGCTCCGAGATCGAGGGGCAGCTCCAGTTCCGTGCGCTGGCCCTCGCGGATCTGACATATCGCGCTTCCAGAGCGATCCCCGCGCACAACGTGCAAGCCGCACTCGACGGCATCGAAGGCGGCCGCACCGCTGGCATCCGTGCGCACAGCCTCTGCGAGTTGCAGCAACGTCCCAGCGCGGCGCTCGACGCGGACTTCGACGTTGACCGCCGGCTTGCCGCTCGAGCCCCACACGGCGCGGACGAGCAGCGAGCCCGCGGGGCCTTGCTTCGGCGCGTAGGACGCGTTGCCGCGCGCTTCGCGCTGCTGCGGAGTCGATGACGCCACGCTCGATCCGTTCGAACTCGGCGCGTCCACTCGCGGCAGCGTCGTCAACGGCGCTTCCGACGAGACCGACGCGCGCGAGCCACCAGCGACCTCGCTCGGCGCGTCTCCATCGCGCGCGAGCCACCACACCAGGCCCGCCAGCAGCGCCAGCGCGAACGCGAGCGCGGCGACCAGGCCGCCCGACTTCATTGCTTCTTCTCTTGGCTCGCGGGCGCGGCCCAGATGTCGCGCGCGACGACCTCGGCGAAGTCGGCGAAGAACGGGAACGCGACCGTGTCGTAGTCGTACTTGTCGTCGTTGAGGACTTCGTCGGAGTTGGCGTACATCGTCAGCGCCAGGAAGAAGCCCTTGCCGGTGCTCGTGTCGACGATGTACGCGTTGTCCGTGATGAAGCCGTACGCGAGTCCGACCTTGTTGTAGATGCGCACGCGCTCCTTGGGGAGCACGCGCGTCACGCCGGCGAGGAAGAACTTGGCGTAGCCGTCGGGATACTTCTCGCGCGACCAGACGGGGTTCTTCGAGTCGCCGGGGTAGATGCTCAGCGCGTCGAGCAGCAGCGCGCGTTGCGCGTCGGTGAGGTCGAAGGCCTCGCCGGGGAGCTTGACCAGATCGGGCCGCACGACCTTCGCCAGAGCGAGCTGCATGTCGCGCAGCGGCAGGTAGCTCTTGTGGAAGAAGCTCATCGGCTTGTCGATCTCGCTCGCGCGATCGCGGTGCGCCTTGCCGACGTACACGCCCTTGGGGCCGATCACACCCAGCTCGCCGACGTTGCTCCAGCGCGCGTCGACCACCACCGGCTCGCCTTGAAGGCGCAGCTCGATCGCACAGGTGCGCTTGTTGTCGACCTGCGTGCGCGACACCGACAGGCGGTGCGAGAGCTTGGCGTCGCGCAGGCCGGCGCGCCACGCGCGCTGGTTGAGCCATTCCTGGCCGCAGAAGTCGTACAGCCGGTTGTAGGCGGCGTTGTCGGAGACGATCAGCGCCTTGCGGATCAGATGTTCGAGCGTGATCACGCCGCCCTCGACGTTGGACTCGTCGGTGGCCTCGAGCACCTCGCCCTTGAACAGCGGGTGGAAGGCCAGCGGAGTGCTCTCGCTGGCCGTGGGCGCGGTGTTCTGGCGGATCTCGTTCAAGCGCTCGAGCGCAGTGATCGCGGCCACCAGCTTGATCGTGCTGGCGGGATAGAAGTACTCGGCGTCGAGCCGGTAGCTGTTGGTGACCAGCTCCGGCCCAGCCTCGGTCTGTTGGATCTCGCCCAACAGGATCTGCAGGCGCAGCTCGCGCCCGCGCGCGACGACCGACCCGAACTTGTCGGGGTGCGCCGCCAGGAGCCCCTCGATGCGCCCGATGCGAGCCGGGGCTTCGGTCTCCTGGCTGCCGAGGCGGTGCGGGGTGCTCCAGCCCGCCGGGCCGAGGACCGTGACGAGCGTGGCGACGAGGAGTGCGGAGCCAAGTTGCTTCATGAAAGGCAGGAGCGTTCGTTGTGCACGAGCTGGTCGAAACTCTGGCGCGCGCGGACGAGCCGCACCTGGCCATTGTGGACCAATACTTCGGCCGCCAGCAACTGCGAGTTGTAGCCGCTGGCCATCGCCGCGCCGTAGGCCCCGGTGTCGTGCACGCACACCAGATCGCCCACCTGCGGGCGCGGCAGTTCGCGCGGCTCGAGCGCGCCCTGCTTGCCCTGCGTGAACACGTCGGCACTCTCGCACAACGGGCCAGCCACCAGGAACGGCGCGGCGGGCTCGCCGTCGCGCCCGACGACGCTGAGGTGGTGGAACGCGCCGTACATCGCGGGGCGGATCAGGTTGTGGAAGCCCGCGTCGACGAGCACGTACTCGAACTCGCCGCTGCGCTTGAGCCCGCGCACTTCGCTGAGGATCAGCCCGCACTCGGCGACGAGGTAGCGGCCGGGCTCGAGTTCGAGCGCGATGCGGCGGCCCAGCGCCCGCTCGATGCGCGCGCGGATCGCACACCAACGCTCGACGTGCGCCTGAACATCGAAACGCGCTTCGCCCGGCCGGTAGGGCGTGGGCAAGCCTCCGCCCGCCGAGATCGACTCGAGCGAGGCGCCGACGTGCTGCGCAGCTTGCGCCAGTGACTCGCCTGCGCGCGTCAGATTCTCCAGGTCCGAGCCCGATCCGATGTGCACGTGCAGCCCCGTGACCTCGAGCCCGGCGCGGCGCGCGCGCGCGATCACCTCGGCTGCGTCGGCGTGCCAGATGCCGTGCTTCGAAGCGGCGCCGCCGGTCGAAACCTTCGCATCGTGGCCGTGGCCGAAGCCCGGATTGAGGCGCAGCGTCACGTTGCGAGTCGCGCGCGAATGCGCGGCGAGTTGCTCGAGCATATCGGGCGAGCCGATGTTCACCGCGAAGGGTCGCTCTTCGAGCAGCGCCAGCGTTTCGCGGTCGAACAGATCGGCGCAGAACTGCGTACGGCGCGGCTCGAAGCCGGCGATCAGCGCGCGGCGCAACTCGCCGGCCGACACGGCGTCCACCTCCAGGCCGGCGCCGCGAACGAGTTGGAGCAGCGACAGGTTCGGATTGGCCTTCTGCGCGTAGCGCACGACGTCGAAGCCGCGCCCGTCGCTCGCGCGCGCCTCCCGCAGCTCGCGGGCGCGGCGCTGCAGGACCTCCGCGTCGTACACGTACAGCGGAGTGCCAAAGCGCGCCGCGCACTCGCGCAGGAGCGCGTCGTCGAACAGGCGCGGCTTGCCGTGCGGCGCAGTGCTCATGCGAGCTCTCTCCCCAGACCGCTCGCGAGCCCATGGATCAGGCGCTCGATCTCGGCGCCGGTGTGCTCCGCGTTCACGACGATGCGGAAGTTGCCGCCGCTAGGCGAACCCAGGTACCGCACGTGCGGAGCGAACACTCCTTGAGCGAGCAGGTGCTCGTGCAGCGCGCCCATCGCCTCGGGGTGCGGCAGCGCGAAGGCGAACACCGGCAGCTCGGCGCGCGGCGTCGGGAGCCCGAGGGCGTGAAAGCCCGTGCGCAGCAGCGCGCAGTTGCTGCGCAGCGCCGCCAGGCGCCTTCCGTCGTCGAACGCCAGCTCGAGCGCGACGAGTGCGGCGGCTGCGATCGGAGGAGGCGGCGGCGTGCTGCCGATGTAGGCCGCCGAATGCTCGCGGGCGGCGTCGATCCAGCGCTGCGGGCCCGCCACGAATCCGCCGTAGCAGCCCAGGGCTTTGGAGAGGGTCGCCGTGAGCAGCACGCGCTCGCCGCTCACGCCTTCGTGCTCGAGGCTGCCGCGCCCGCTCGGACCCACCACACCGACGCCGTGGCAGTCGTCGACCCACAGCGCGGCCTCGGACGCGCCGCACAGCTCCGCCATCGCGCGCAGCGGCGCGATTTCGCCGCGCGAGGGCTGCACGCCGTCGCAGGCGACGACAGCCTGGCGCCCGTGCTCGCGCGTCAGGCGCTCGAGCGCGGCGAGATCGTGGTGCGGCCAGATCTCGATGCGCAGGCCGGCGGCGCGTGCCGCGTCGAACACGCTGGCGTGCGAGCGTTCGTCGATCAGCGCGAGCGTGTGCTCGCGCGCGAGCACTTGGGCCGCGACGAAGTTGGCGGTGTAGCCCTCGGGCGTCAGCAGTGCGCTCGGGCAGTGAAAGCGCAGCGCGAGCTCGCGCTCGAGCTGGTCGTACAGCACGCAGTTGCCCGTGGTCTCGCGCGACGCGCCTGCGCTGACTCCCAGGCGTGCGGCGCCCTGCGCCAGCGCCGCGAGCACGCGCGGGTGGTGCGCGAGCCCCAGGTAGCCGCAGCCGCCGAAATAGAGCAACTCGCGCCCTGCGAGCACGATGCGCGTCGACGTCGAGGACTCGATCGCAAGGCGCGCCATGACTTGGTTCCGCAGCTCAACGCCCCGCCGCGCGCGGGTCGAAGCAGGCGGCCATCGGGATCGTCGCCATGGTGTGCAGACCGGCGCGAGCGCTGAGCAGCGGCGCGATGCAGTTGAGCACGATCGCGCTGGTCGCCACGTCGCCGTGCACGCCGCCGCGGAGCACCAGGTCGATGGGGGGCTCGGATTCGAGCTTCACACGGTCGTGCGGCTCGCTCTGCGCGATCGCGGCCTGGAACTCGAACAGCAACTTGCGCTTGCCGCCCGACCAGCCCTCCGCGACCTGGCGCACGCCGGCGGCGTGGCCGACCGGAATGCGGCCGAGCGCGCACTCGAGCTCGCGCGTGGCGAGTACGGGCTCGATGCTCTCGCTCCAGCGCTCGACCGGCCAGCCCAGCGAGTGCGCGACGAAGTGCAGCGACTCGCCCAGGCCCACGTGCCGCAGCCAGCCCTCGCCGATCGCCGCCTGGAACTGCGTGGGGGACAGGCCGGCGCCGATCTTCTTCTGGAACGGCACGCGGCGCGGCGTGGCGTCCTGAATGCGCGCGATGCTCACGCTGCGCACCGACTTGCACACGCCGGTGGCGAACACCGCCAGCGCGTCCATCAGGTAGCCGGGGTTGACGCCCGTGCCGAGCAGCTGCGCGCCGCTGCGCTTGGCGGTCTGGTCGAGGCGCTCGGCGAGTTGCGCATGCCGCAGCCAGGGCCACACGAGTTCCTCGCAGCTGGAAACCACGGCCACGCCACGGGCGAGGATCTGCTCGAAGGTCTCGCCGCAGCGCGCCAGGTCCGAGCTGGTCGTCACGATGGCCGCGTCGATCTCCTCCCAGTTGGTGAGCGCCGCGAGCGACGGGGCGATGCGCACGTCGGGCGCGCCCGGAACCAGGCTCGCGAGCGAACGCCCGGCGAGTTGCGGGTCGAGGTCGACGGCCGCAACGGTGCTACCCGTGCCCTTGTCGAGCAGGTCCTGTTGGATGCGCAGGCCCAGCGGGCCGAGACCGACGTGGAGCAGACGGAGGTTGGACACAGTGGGAGCGTGGGCTGAAGAGGGCTCTTGGGCGGCGAAAGCGCGGGAGTATACGGGCGCGGAGTGACGCTTCCCGTGGAGTCGCCGGTTGCCAGGCCGAGCGCGCGCGGTAACAGTGGCGCTGCATGAGCTCGTCCGCTCCTCGGGCCGCATCTCCGGCTGACTCCGCGGCCGGTTCCGCCTCGCCGGCCGCCCCGCCCGCGCGCGTGCTCGCGAACTGGATCGATGCGCTCTCGTCGGTGCTGCTGGGCAAGCGCGAACAACTCGAACTCGCGGCAGCCTGCCTGCTCGCCGGGGGCCACCTGCTGCTCGAAGATGCGCCCGGCTCGGGCAAAACGACGCTGGCCCGCGCGCTCGCGCGTTCCCTCGGCGCGCAGTTCCGCCGCATCCAGTTCACCTCCGACCTCTTGCCCTCCGACGTTTTGGGCGTCGCGGTCTGGTCGCAGGAGCGCGCCGTGTTCGTGTTCAAGCCCGGGCCGGTGTTCGCGAACATCGTGCTGGCCGACGAACTCAATCGCACTCCGCCGCGCACGCAGTCGGCGCTGCTGGAGTGCATGAGCGAAGGCCAAGTTTCCATCGAAGGCACGACCAAGGCGCTGCCCAAGCCCTTTTTCGTGATCGCGACGCAGAACCCGCTCGAGTTCGAAGGCACGTACCCGCTGCCCGAGTCGCAACTCGACCGCTTCACGGTGCGCTTGAGCCTGGGCCATCCGCCGCGCGAGGCCGAGCTGCTGCTCTTGCGCGGCGCAGGCGGCGAGTCGCAGCTCGAACAGCTCGCGCCGTGCCTCTCGCTCGCCGACCTGGTCGCCTACCGCGAACTGTGCAACGCGGCGCGCATCGACGACACGCTTCTGAACTACGCGCTCGAGATCGCGCGAGCGACGCGCGAGAGCGGCCGCTTCCTGCACGGAGTGAGCACGCGCGCCCTGCTGTCGCTGCGGCGCGTGGCCCAGGCGCTGGCGCTGCTCGACGGCCGCGATTTCTGCACGCCGGACGACTTCAAGCGCGCGGCCGTTCCGGTGCTCGCACACCGCCTTGCGCCCGCCGGCGAAGCGAGCGAGCCGCAGGCCAGCGCGGAGTTGCTGCGCGAGCTGCTCGAGGAGCTCGCGGTCCCGCGATGAGCGAGCGTGCGCAGCGCGTCACGCTCGAGTGGACGCTCGCGGGTCGCACCGCGTTGCTGCTGGCGCTGTGTGGACTGGCGGTGACTGTCCCGTTCGGATCAGGACTGGCGCTTTTGCCGGCGCTGATCCTGGCCGCCTTCGTCGTGTCGGGCCCGCTCGCGTGGCTCACGCTGCGTCGCGTTCATGCGCGCGCGGAGAGCAAGCGCAGCGTGCGAACCGGACAACGCTTCGAGTTTCCGCTGCTGCTCGGATGCAAACGTCGCGGACTGGTTCCGCGTGACATGATCGTCCACTCGGGCGGCGATGGCCCGGCGTCGTCGCGCCCGCTCGCGCTGGTCGCGCAACGCGCGCCAGCAGCATTCTCAGCGGAGGGCCTCGCGCTCGCCTGGTCGGACTGCGAGTGGCGAACGCGCCGGCGCGGCCCGATCGACAAGCTCGCACTGCGCGTCGCCAGCGAGCATCCGCTCGGCATGTGGCGCGCGACGGCGCACTTCGAGCTCGAGGTGGACTGGCTCAGCCTGCCGCAACTGGCCGCGCTCAAGTTCGATCCTGTGCGGCGCACGATCCGTCGACGCGAGCACAGTCTCGACACGCGTTCGCGGCGCGGCGACGAAGAGTTCTACGCGCTGCGCGACGCGCGGCCCGGCGACAGCCCGCACCGCATCCACTGGCGCTCGAGCGCGCGGCGTGGCAAGACCGTCGTGCGCGAGCTGCGCGGCGAGGAGCAGCCTGAAGCCAAGGTCGTGCTGATTGGCTGGATTGAGCACGCGCCCGCCGCTGGAAGGCTGCACGACGGCTTCGAACGCGCCGTGTCGCTCGCGGCGGCCGTGGCCGAGCGCCGCGCGCGCGCGGGCGAAGCGACGCTCGTTCGATTCGATGGGCCGCGTCCTTGGTCACTGCGCGTGAGCGCCGGGCGCGGCAGCGTGCAGTCGCTCATGGCGCGCCTCGCGCTCGTGGAGTGCGGCGAGCACGCTGGCGGTCTCTCCGCGCTGCGCAGCGCTGTGCAAGAGTCGCTGTCGGAAGGCGCGTTCGTGATCGGCGCCTGGCCCGGCGCGCGCGAGATGGGCCGTGTGCTCCAGCGCGCGGATAGCGGCGCCGCCGTCGTCGTGGCCGCGCCGGTGCGAGCGATCACGGGAGCGCGCTCGTGAAGCCCGGTCCCTTCGAGCGCTGGTCGTACTCCGATCCGCTGTGGAGTCTCACCATCTTTGCCTGGCTCGCGCTGAGTACGTCGATCAGCTTCGATCAACTTCTTCTGCCGCTGCCACCGAGTTTCGAGCTCTTCCTCGGGCCCTTCGCTTCGCAGGGCCTGGCGCTGCTCGTCTCGTGCGTCTCGTCCGCCGGCGCACGGAATCTGTGGTCGATGCGGCTGCGCAGGCGAGCCGTCATCGTCGGCGTCGCGCCCTGGCTGATTCTCGTCACGCTCGCAGCGACCTTCCACGACGCGTCCTGGCCGCATCCGCTGTTCCTCAGCGCTGCGCTTGGCGCACTCATGAGCAGCACCGTCAACGGCCCGAATACGGTGGGCTACTGGCTGATGCTCGCAGTCGCCTGCGCGCACTGGGTGCGGAGTCCGTCGGCCATCTCGCTGCTCGTGCTCGCGCTCGCGAGCGGCGTCAGCGTGCTCGGTTTGATCGAGTCGAACGCGCGCGCTGTGCTCACACGCTTCATGTGGCGGCGCGATCCGGCCAGCGTCGGTCGTCCGTGGATCTATCTGCGCTCGCGACTGGGAATGGGCGCGGCGCTGCTCGCCTGCGGCGTGGTCATCGCGACTGCGTGGACTGTGTCGCGCGGCACAGCGGCTTACCGCTCGGCGCTCGACGAGCGCTCGAGCCGCGACCCGGCCACAGCGGCGGCGCCGCAGTCGCCTGAAGCAGACTCGCTCGCGCAGTGGATGCACTCGGTGTCGCTCGGGTCCTCGGTGGGCGAACGCTCGGACGAGGTTCTCGCTCAGGTCGCGCTGCGCGACGCACGCAACGGCGAACCGGTGCGCGATGGGCGTGTGCTGTACTTCCCCGTCACAACCCTCGACACCTTCGGCGCGGACCGCATGTCGCGCTCACTGACGTCGGCGCCGGAGCCGTTGCTCGATCACGCCGACGGCGCCGACGACGGCTGGATCGAGTTCTCGCGCCCGCCTGCGCGTGCGCCGCTCCACGTTGCCACGGTGACGCAGTTCGCGGCGAGCACCGCGCGCGGCGGCCTGGCGCCGCTGGTGCGCCTCGAGCCGCTGCTCGCGGTGCGGATCGACGAACTCTCGCGCCTGGACGACGGAACGCTGCTCGCGCCGCTCGAAGGCGAGCGACTGGAGTACGCGCTCGCGGCCGATCCGCGCGTCGCGCGCTTGAGCGCGGACCACCCGGGCCCGGCGCGGCATCGCCAGCGACGCTTCCTCGAACTGCCAGCAGCCACGCCGCAACTTGCGAGCATCACGAAACGGGCGAGCGAGGTCACGAAAGGCGCGAGCAGCGACGCCGCGCGCGCGCTTGCGATCGTGGAGCACTTCCGCGAGTACACCTACGCGGATGCGGACGCGGAATCGAACCTCAACGGACTCGAGAGCCTCGCGCGCGTCGTCGAGCGCCGCTCGGGCTACTGCGCGACCATCGCCGCGGCGTGCGTGATCATGCTGCGCAGTCAGGGCATCCCCGCGCGCGCCGTCGCGGGGCTCCTAGGCGCGGAGTTCGACGCGGAGTGGAGCGTGTACGTGCTGCGCCAGCGCCACGGACACGCCTGGGTCGAGGCGCACTTCGAGGGCCTGGGCTGGGTGCAACTCGAGCCCACGCCGCCCGACGCGCAGGCGCGCGCCAGCCCGCGCGGAGAGTTCGACCCGCTCGCCGATTGGAGCGAGCGCGCCAGCGGCGAGTTCGCGTCATTTGTGCGCGGCGACGGCGATGCCCCGGGAGTCGCGCAGCTCGCCACGCTGCTCAGCGAGGGCCCGGCGGCGCTCGCGCGCTCGGCGGGGGAGGGGCGGCCCTTCGGACTGGGCGTGGCGGCGGCGCTGCTTGTGGCCTCGATCTACCTGGTGGGACGCTTGCTGCGGCGCGGACTGAGTCGCGTTCGCGTCTCCCGGACTTCCGCCGGCCGCGCACTGGCCTTCGAGGAGCGCCTCATCGCCGCCCTTCGCGCGCGCGGCGCACAGGTGCGAGCCTCGCGCACGTTGCACGAGATCGCGCGCAGCGCCGCGGCGCGCATCGAACAGCCGCTCGCACCTGCGCTGGAGCGCGCGATCCGAACGCTCGAGGCCGCGCGCTTCGGCGGCGCAGAGCTCGATTCGGCGCAACGCCGCGAGCTCGAGGAGTTGCTCGGGCAGCTCAGCTCGGGCGAACCGCGCGCGTGAGCCTCGCGCTCACACGCCGTGCAGCGCGAGCAGCCAGGCCGTTCCGAGCGCCGTGGTGGCCAGCGCCAGCGGCGCGCCGACTTTGGCGTACTCGACGAAGCCCATGCCGCCGACTTCGCGCCCGCGCTCGGCGACGATGATGTTCGCCACGCTCCCCAGCAGCGTCAGGTTGCCGGCGAAGGTCGAGCTCATCGCTAGCAGCGCCCGCCGCCACGGAGCTGCACCCCTCCGTGAACGACGACCGTCTCGGGCGGACGTCATCCTCTTGGGTGTGCTGTCCGACCGAGCCAGCTCCGAAAGGCGCCCTTTCTCGTTCTCGATTACTCTTCGCTCTGTCGCGGGCGAAGGAACCACTCCTCCGCCAAGCTCGCCATCGAGCGCTGGACGCCGCAGCGGCGCCGGCAAGCCTCGAGACTTCCTCGGTTCCATTTCACCCAAGGAGTACCGGATGTCAGCTCGCCTCGCAGATCAATGGTCCGCTCGTGGGCAGCAACCAAGTCGCCGCAACGCACTCACGGCGGCGCTCGCGATGTTCGTATTCGCGAACGGCGCCATCGCGCAGGGCGCCGGCGCGTGGAGCGGTCCGTGGGATTGGTCGTGTCAGGTGCTCGGTTATCCGGTTGCATGTCCCGCGCCGCCCGTAGAGCAGACTTGTTCGAACGGCATCAAGTGCACGCTGCTCGAGTTCTCGCATGCGTCGCTGATTCCGGTGGGACTTCATCAGGGCAAGGTCCTGATGTGGCGTAATGAGAGCCTGTGGTGTTGCAGCGGCCCGGCGTCGGCGACGACGGAGACTTGGCTGTTCGACCCGCAGTCGCCGACGCAGTTGATCAAGATCGAGCACCCGACACTCGCCGCCAACCTGTTCTGCGCCGGTCACTCGTGGGACGAGCGCGGTCGACTCGTTGTTGGCGGTGGCCCCACAACGCGGCTGTTCCTCGCGCTCTCCACGTACCGCTTTGTGGCGAGCGCGCTCGGCGCAGTGGACACGAGCGGTGTGTATCCCGTGATTCCCACCCCTAGCGGCAGCCCGTGGGTGCAGTTGAATGACTTCGCGCGCGAGCGCTGGTACCCGACCCTCCTGACACTGAACGACGAGCCGATTCCGCCGCGCCTGGGACAAGTCACGTGCGCCACGTTCACGACTCCCAGCGGCGCCACGTTGGCGTTCGGTGGTGCGTTCGACCAGACCCCCAATCGTTGCCACGTGTGGGATCCAACCCTGACCTGCGACAACTGCCCGCACTGCTACAAGGGCAGCGCCGTGTGGGAGCGGCTGGCGGGTGTGAACTGGAAGTGTCCGCTCACTCCGGCCGTCAACTACGACGGGGTCCAATCCGTTCCATCCGATCACGAGCTCTACGAGGAGGACCCCACCGTCCCGCCGCCCGCGCCGCCGCCCGTGTTTCGCTACCTCGACTCGTATCCGCGAGCATTCCAGCTCTCGGTCGCGAACGGCAAGGAGATCTTCGTCGCCTTCGACACATCGTCGTACTTGGACCAACCCAACGCGAGCGCGCCACGGCAGAACTGGGCCATGAAGGCGCCGTATCCTTCGCTGTACACGGGGAGTCCGCAGAACTGGGAGCTGGTGGAGGGGCGCCAACCCGAGCCGGCTCTGGTTGGCTCTGGCGATGGAGACCGCTACTACGGCAACGCGGTGCTGATGCACACTCGCAACGAGTCCGGACAACCCGTGCACGATCGTGTCATCGTGCTCAATGGAAAGCAGCAAGGCGCCCCCGCCAGCGCGCCGCACCACCCGGTGATCCGCGAGTTCATCCCCAACGGCAACCCGGGCTTCACGCCAATCTGGCAAAACAAGGCGACGATCACCGACTCGCGACTGTTCGGCAATGCCGTGATCTTGCCGACTGGCGAGATCTTGGTCCTGGGCGGGAAGCTCTGGCAGAACGGATCAGCGGTCTGCGTGACCCAGCCGTACTTGGTCGACGTTGGTGACCTTCCAGTCGACCCAGCGGTGGTCACACCACTCCCCGCAACGAGCAACCCCCACCCGCGAACCGGCGTGCCGACCGAGCGCCTCTACCACTCCACGTCGGTGCTCCTGCCTGATGGCCGTGTGTTCTTGGTTGGCGGCGACGACGAGGGTCACGACTCGTGCAACGCACCCGGAATGCTCGCCGCGTCCTACTCCGGCGAGATCTACTCGCCGCCCTACATGTTCGCGCCCTGGCGGCCGCACATCGACATCGCGCCGGGGCTGACCCGCTTCAGCGTTCCATCAACCCTGCACGGTCTCCCTCGGCCGTGACCAGGACGTTCGAGATCTCGGGCTCGGGCGAGTTGCCGCCGACCGAGGTGGTTCTGCTGCGGCCGGCCTCCGCGACGCACTTCTTCGACTTCGACCAGCGCTACATCGAGCTGGCCTTCACGCTCACGCCGGGAGGCGACCCGGGCGAGTGGACCGCCACCGTCGAAGCCCCCACGGACGATCTGGGGCCCGCGGGCTGGTACATGCTGTTCGTCATCGCTGAGACGGAATCCCTCCCTGGCGCGCCGGGTCAGCGCGTGCCCTCACCCGCACGGTTCATCAAGTTCGAGTGAGAATGCACACACAGGCTGTCCGTCCGTGGAGTCACCAGATCATGAAGATCGCTGTCAAGTCGGGAGTCCTGGTTGGCGCGCTCGTCGCGCTGGGCGCGACCGTTCGAGCCCAGGGTGAGGTCACGTCCACGCGCGCTCCGGCGCCGTCGGTGATGAGCGCCGTCCCGCGCACGCCGCCGGTGTTCATCGCCAACCGCGGGCAGTTCGCGACCGATGCGCTGTTCGTGGCGCAGTTCCCCGGGATGCTGGTGCGCGTCGAGCGCGGCGCGTTGGCGTTGCAGTTGTATCAGCCCGGCGATCCCACGCGCGGCGCGCTGGTGCGCATGGAGTTCGAGGGCGCCGCGCATGCGCACGAGGTGCTCGGCGAACACCAGCAAGACATCGTGTTCAGCTACTTCCGGGGCGCGGATCCGGCGCAGTGGCGCAGCGATGTCGGCGCATTCGGGCAGGTGCGCCTGCGCGGACTGTACGACGGCGTCGATCTGATCGTGCGCGAAGAGGCAGGAATCCCCAAGTACGACCTGGAGTTCGAGCGTGCGGCGGACGTATCGAAAGTCGTGGTGCGTGTGGAGGGCGTCGAACAGTTCGAGTTGGGTGCGCGGGGCGAACTCCGTTTGACAACGGCGGCGGGACCGTTGCAACAGCCACAGGGACGCACGTGGCAGCTCGACGATGTCGGCGAGAAGCGCTGGCTCGCATGTCGCTACACGCAGCTTGGCGCGAGCGCTTTCGGTTTCTCCGTGGGTGGCGCAGCCATGCAGCGGCGACTGGTGATCGACCCGGCGCTGGTGTGGGGCTCGATGTTGGGCTCGTCGGCGATCGACGCCGGCGACGCCATCGACATCGCCGAGGACGGCACGGTCGTCGTGGCGGGCACCTATGCGGCGCTGAACTTCCCGATCACGCCGGGCGCCTTCCAAGTCGTCGGTCCGAATTGGAACGACATCTTCATTGCGAAAATGACAGCCAGCACAGGGCAGCTCGTTTACGCCGCCAGCATCGGCGGATGGTCGACCCAAGACACCGTCAACGACCTCGAGATCTCGCCCAACGGCGAAGTGACAGCGGTGGGAACCGCCTTCGCCCATGACTTTCCGACAACCCCCGGCGCCTACGACAGCTCGAATCCGGTATTCAGCGACGTCTTCGTGCTGCGGCTCAACCCGCAGGGATCGCAACTCGTGTTCTCGACGTACTTAGGCAACACGGCGAACGAACATGGAAACACGCTGGCCGTGGCGCCGTCCGGCGCCACGATCGTCGCTGGGGCGACAGGGTCGACCTTGTCTGGGATGACCGACTTCCCGACCACTCCCGGGGCCTACAAGAGCCCTGCGCTCGGTCAATCGGGACCCGGTTTCGTCACGCGCCTCAACCCGACCGGGACCGCGCTGGAGTGGTCGACGCTCGCCAACAACGCGGGTCCGGTGTACGGCATCGCGCTCGACGGGAACGAGAACATCACACTGGTGGCTCGTACCGGCACCGCGCCGCAGTTCCCGCACACATCCGGCGCCTTGTTCGCGCTCCCGCCAGGCAACTCAGGCTGGAACGTCGGCATCTCGCGCCTGCGCCACGACGGTGCAGCAATACTGTGGAGCGGGCTGTTCGGCGGCAGCGGCACCGACGAGGCGCACGGCCTCGCACTGGACGCGCGCGGCGACGTGTACGTGTGCGGCCGCACGTTCTCGGTCAATCTCCCCGTCACACCAGGCGCGCACCAGACCACCCAACCCGGCGCGCTCGGCTTCGTCGGACGCGTGAGCTTCGACGGCGCGACCTTGCGCTACCTGACCTACCTCGCTGGCGAGGGGTTCGACATCGATGTGGATCCCTCGGGTGTGGCGATGACCGGAGGCAGAAGTGCGGGGCTGCCCGGCACGCCCGGCGCGTTCGCCGTGCAACCCAGCGGGGTCGACGGCTTCGCGGCGCGCCTGCTGCCCAACGGGTCGCGCGTGATCTACTTCTCCCATTACGGCGGAGCCGGAAACGGCTACGCCTCCAGCTCGGCGATGAACTCGAGCGGACGCATCGCGCTCACCGGCTACACGCCCGGCGGCGCGCCGACGACGCCCGGCGCAGCCCAGACGCACTTCGCCGGCGGCCAGTGGGACGCCTTCATCGGCGTGCTCAACCTCAATCCCACCGGCATCGAGACGCGCGGCGTGTCGACGCCGTCGTGCCTCGGCCCGCTCCAATTGCAGGCCTCGCGCCAACCGTTCGCCGGCGCTTCGAACTTCGAGCTCCTGTGCAGCGCCGCGCCGCCCTCGGCCACCGGCTGGCTGCTCATCTCGACCGCGCCCGCAGCGCTCAACTCGTCGCGCGGCGCCGCAGCGCTGCACGTCGCCCCCGACTCACTCGTCGCGCGCATCGCCGTCGACGCCGACGCCTGGGGCTTCGTCAGCACGCCCGTCGCAAGCTCATTGATGAGCTCCGGCGCGCGCTACTACGCGCAGTACGTCTTCCCCTCCAACTGCGGAACCACCGGCGGCTGGTGCTCGAGCAACGGCCTCGAGATCAGCGTGCCGTGAGCTGGGTAAGGAGCTCTTCGAGCTCTCGTCGCGATAGGCGTCGCGGGCGGGCACGCCGAACTTCGCCATCTCGAGCGCGCTCACGTAGGCGAGTTCGGCGCGAACGCGCGCTGCCCTTGGAGCAGCGACTCGTCGAAGCCCTTCGTGCGCGCAGCGCCGCGGCGCGCATCGAAGAGCCGCTCGCACCCGAGCTCGACGAGTTGCTCGGGCAGCTCCGCTCGAGCGAATCGCGCGCGTGAGCCTCGCGCTCACACGCCGTGCAGCGCGAGCAGCCACGCCGTTCCGAGCGCCGTAGTGGCCAGCGCCAGCGGCGCGCCGACTCTGGCGTACTCGACGAAGCCCATGCCGCCGACTTCGCGCCCGCGTTCGGCGACGATGATGTTCGCCACGCTCCCCAGCAGCGTCAGGTTGCCGGCGAAGGTCGAGCTCATCGCCAAGAGCTCCCAGGCCAGCGTTGGATTGTCGAAGCCGGCGAGCTGCTCGCGCACGACGAGGATGAAGGGCACGTTGCTCACGACGTTGGAGCCGATCAGGAACAGCGCGCTCGCGCGCCACCAGCTCGCCGCTCCGGCGTCCTGCGCCAGCAGTGGGTAGCGCTCGAAGAACGCCTCGACGGCGCCGCTGCGTTGAAGCCCTGCGACGGCCACGAACAGTCCGGCGAAGAACAAGAGCACGCTCCAGTCGATGCGCTCCCACATGCGGCTGGAGTCCGCGCGGTGCGCGACGAGCAACGCGGTGAAGCCGGCGGCCGCCGTCCAGGCGAGGTCCGTGCCGCACAGGTACGAGACCACGGTCGCGGCCAGCACCACGAGCGTCAGCGCCGCGCGCCGATCGAGCAGTTTGGGCGACGCTGCGGCGGGCGCGAGCGCGAGCTCTCCACGCAACGCGTTGCGGAACGAAGCGGCCACGAGCGCGTGGTTGAGCGCGAGCCCGGCGAGGGCCACCGGGGCGAGGTGGAGCAGATACGTGCGGTACGACAGACCGCCGAGCTGCGCGCACAGCATGTTCTGCGGGTTGCCCACCAGGGTCGCGACGGACCCCGTGTTCGCCGCGGTGCAGAGCGCGATCAGGAACGGCAACGCGGGCAGGCCCAGGCGCCGCACCCAGGCCACGACCAGCGGCGCGCCGAGCACGCACACGGCATCGTTCGTGATCAGAGCGGAGAGCACGCCGGCGGACCACACCAGCGCGCCGAGCAGGCGCCGCGGCGTTCGACAGCGCGCGGCGAGCCACTCGGCGGAGCGATCGAGCAGTCCATCGGCCGCGAGGAACGCGCCTACGCCCATCAGTCCGAACAAGAGCAGCAAGGTCTCGGCGTGAATCGCTGCGACGGCCTCGTGCGGCGTGAGCACGCCCGCGGCCACCATCGCGACGGCGCCGAGCAAAGCGCCGGCAGGCCGATCGAGCGGCAGCCAGTTGAGCCGCCGGCCCGCGATCAACGCATACGTGAGGGCGAAGATCGCGACGCCGGTCCAGTTCATGGCCGTGGCGCGTCCGGCGCGCTCAACGCCACTGCGCGAGGTACAGGTTGGTCTCGCCCGGCTCGCTGCCGCCGCGGTTGGAAGCGAACACCAGCCAGCGCCCGTCGCGGCTGAACATCGGGAAGCTGTCGAAGCCCGCGTAGGTCGTGATGCGCTCGAGGTTGCGGCCGTCGGCGTCGATCGCGAACAAGTCGAACTCGACCTTGGGCGTGCGCGTGTCGTGGTGGTTGGTGCAGAAGATGATGCGCTGGTCGCCGGGGAAGAAGTACGGCGCCCACGACGCGCCGTCGAGCTCGGTCACGCGCCGGCGGTTCGAACCGTCGACGTCGCAGGTGTAGATGTCGAGCTTGTGCGGGCGGATCTTGTGCTTGCGCAGCAGTTCGACGTACTGCTCGCGCGTGCCGATCATGCTGCCGTCGGGACCGGGCTCGACGAAGCTCGTCGAGCGGAACACGAGCTGCTTGCCGCTGTGGCTGAAGAACGCGCCGCCGTCGTAGCCCAGTTCGTTCGTCACCTGGCGCACGTCGCTGCCGTCGAGCGCGCAGGTGAACAGCTCCAGATCGCCGGTGCGATCCGAGGTGAACACGATGCGCTGGCCGTCGGGCGAGAGCGTGGCCTCGGCGTCATAGCCCCACGCGTCGGTGATGCGCGTCTCGGCGCCGCTCTCGAGATCGTGGATCCACAGGTCGAACTCGGGGTACAGCGCCCACACGTAGCCGTCCGCGCGGTCCGGCGGCGGCGGGCAGTCGTTGTGGTGCGCCTGCGTCGAGGCGAAGATCACGCGCGCGTCGCCCGGCAGGAAGTAGCTGCAGGTGGTCGTGCCCTTGCCGCTCGAGATCTGGCGCATGCCGCCGGCGCCGTCGGTGACGAAGATGCGGTCGCACTTGGCGCCGCCGTGCTTGCGCTGGAACACCAGGCGATCGCCCGCGAAGCTCCAGTACGCCTCGGCGTTCTCGCCGCCAGAGGCGATGCGCCACAGGTGCGCGAAGTGCTTCTCGCCGGGCTGGATCAACTCATCGACCTGCTGGAGACCGGCCAGCGGCGGCTGGGGCGCGGGCGTCGAGGCCGCGCAGGCGCCGAGCGTGAACAGGAACGGCAGGTACGCGCGTGTGGGGGTGCGTCGCATGGGAAACGGCAAGAAGAGCAGACTCGCGCGCGCCGTTCAAACGCGGCGGCGCTCGCCGCGCGGCGGAACCGGGTCGTGGCCGCCCTCGCAGAACGGATGGCAGCGCGCGATGCGCCGCAGCGCCAGCCACGCGCCCCTGAACACGCCGTGCAGTTCCAACGCCTCGATCGTGTACTGGCTGCAGGTCGGCGCGAAGCGGCACATCGGCGGCTTGAGTGGCGAGAGGAAGCGCCGGTACCAGCGCACCGGCGCCGCGCACCAGTGTCCGAGCCGACTCACGTTCCCGTCCCGTCCGGCGCAGGCGGCCCCCCGGCGCGTTTCGTCCTGCCCGTCGAGTTCGACCTTGCGTTGGACTTCGACTTCGCAGGCGCGGCCGCGCGTTTGGCGTCGCGCTGCTCCTTCGCTCGTGCACGCTGAGCCGCGCGCTCCTCGGGCGTGCTTTGGTTCCAGCGCGCGGCGCCTTTGCGCGCCAGGGCGATCCACTCGCGGCAGGTGTCCTCGAGCTGCGGCTCGAGCTTGGGCTGCGCGGCGATCGCCACCAGGTCGAAGCCCGCCGGCAGCTCGTGCTGCGAGAGCCTGAACGACTCGCGGAACACGCGCCGCACGCGGTTGCGCTTCACGGCGCTCTTCCAGATCGACTTGCCGATCGACAGGCCCAGTCGCGAGCGCTCGAGCCCGTTGGCGACCATCACCAGCGAGAGCACCGCGCCGCGCACGCGCACGCCCTGCTCGTAGGCCCGCGCAAAGTCGCGTTTGGAGACCATGCGCGCCTCACGCGGGTGTCGCAGGCGCCCGCGCGGGGCTTGCGGATCGAAAGGGTCCATCGCAAGGCCCATCGTGCGCGCTGCGCTGGCGCCGGGCAACCTCGCGCTCCACACTCTGCGCCGTGGCCCTGTGCGAGCACCACAACTGGATCGGCGGTCGTTGGCGCGCCGCCGAGGGCGAGCGCTGCTTCGAGCGTTTGGAGGCGCGCGCCGCCCCGCACGAGGAGCCGCTGGACCACCGCTGGCCAGAGTCGAGTACGAGCGACGTGCGCGCGGCGATCGAAGCGGCCGCAAGTGCGACACAACGCTGGGCCGGCGCGACGCGCGAGGCGCGCTGGCGCAGGCTCGAGCAAACGGCGCAGGCGCTCGCGCGCTCGCTCGACGCGCACGAGCTGGGCCGCGAACTGGGGCTCTCCTCAGCTGAGTACGCCACGCACCTGGCTGAACACGAGTTGCGCCTGTTCGAGGCGCTCGAGATGCACCGCGAGGGGCCCTCGAGCGTCGGCGTGTTCGCCTTCGGCGCGCACTGGAGCGACGGGCCCGCGGGGTTGCTCGCGCGACTTGCGCCGCGACTACTCGCCGGCGAATGCGGCGTGCTGGTTGCCGACAGCCGCGCGCCGCAAGCGGCGCACGCGCTCGCGGCGGCGCTTGAAAGCAGCACACTTGGCGACGGCGTGCTCAACGTGCTGCACGGCGAGACACGCGAGGCGCGCGAGGCGCTGCTCGCGACACCCGGGCTCGCCGGAGTGCGCTGGAAGGGGACTGGGGAAGAGCTCGAGGCCTTGCTCGAGCGCCTGGCCCCGTGCGCGGCGCCGAACTGGGAACTGTGGCTGTGCGCCAACCGCAGCTTGATCGTTTGTGAACGCGACAACCCGAGCGAGGCCGCCGAGCGCATCGCGGAGCAGGCCTTCTCCCGCGCGGCTACACTCTCGGGGCAGCACCCGGGTCAAGTGGCTCGGGTGCTGTGCCATCAGCGGATCTACTCGCGCCTGTGCGAAGAGCTCCGCAGCCGACTGGCGGCCGACGCGCAGGCGCAAGCTCCGTGTCGGGCGCTGGACGACGACCTGGACCGCCACGTGCTCTCGCTGTGGTCGCTGGGGGTGGACGAAGGCGCGACTCCGATCTTCGGAGCGCCGCCGACCGCGCGCGAGCGCGGCCGAGCGGAAGGCGTCGGGGGGATCGTGTTCGTCAACGTCGATCCCGCCGGCGCACTCGCTCGCGCGTCCCGCCCGGCCCCGGTCTTGAGCCTGGTGCGGGTCGCGTCCGACGAAGAAGGCCGCGAGCTGCGCACACGGGTCGACCTCGGTCCCCGGTGGCGCTGAACGCCGTCGATCGGCGCTCGCAACGTTCCTACCGCGCCGCTCCCCCGTGGGTGCGCGCGACCCGACTCGCCCGCGCCGCCGCGCGCAGGCCCAGCCCCTGGCGCCCGTCCATGATCCATCCGCAGAACGTCCACGAGACCCTCAAGCGTCACCAGCTGGCGGACGGCTACCCGTTCGTGTTCGACCTCGAGAAGAGCCACGGTTCCTGGCTGCACGATGCGCGCACAGGCGTCGACCTGCTCGACTTCTTCACCTGCTTCGCGTCCTGGCCGATCGGCTACTCGCACCCGCGCATGAACGAGAGCGAGTTCAGCGCCGAACTGCTCGCAGCAGCGCGCAACAACCCGGCCAACTCCGACCTGTACACGGTCTCGATGGCGCGCTTCGTCGAGGCCTTCGCGACGCGCGTGACGCCGGCCGGCTTCCCGTACCACTTCTGGATCTCGGGCGGCGCGCTGGCGATCGAGAACGCGCTCAAGGTCGCATTCGACTGGAAGGCGCAAAAGCTCGGCCGCACCGACCTCGCCGAGAGCTGCGACGATCTGGTGATCCTGCACTTCAAGGACGCCTTCCACGGCCGCTCGGGCTACACGCTCTCGCTAACCAACACCGATCCGACCAAGACCGGTCTGTTCCCCAAGTTCCGCTGGCCGCGCGTGCACAACCCCGGGATCGAGTTCGATCTCGACGGCGGCATCGCGAACGACATCGCCGCCAGCGAAGCGCGCTCCTGCGCGGAGATCGAAGCGGCCTTCCGCGAGCACAAGGGCAAGGTCGCCGCGATCATCATCGAGCCGATGCAGTCGGAGGGCGGCGATCACCACTTCCGCTCGGAGTTCCTCGCCAAGCTGCGGCGTTATGCGGACGAGCAGGAAGCGCTGCTGATCTTCGACGAAGTGCAGACGGGCTTCTTCGGCTCGGGCACGCCCTGGCTGTGGCAACAGATCGGCGTCGCGCCGGACATCGTCGTGTTCGCGAAGAAGTCCCAGCAGGCGGGCATCTACTCGAGCAAGCGCGTCGACGATGTGGCGCAGAACTGCTTCCACCGTCCCAGTCGCATCAACTCGACCTGGGGCGGCAACCTGACGGACATGGTGCGTTCGCGGCAGATCATCGACATCATCCTGGCCGAGCGCATGCACGAGAACATCGCCGCGCGCGGGCGACAGTTCGTCGCCGGCCTGCGACAACTCGCGCGCTCGGGCGCGCCGTTCAGCAACGTGCGCGGCGTGGGCTCGCTGTGCGCCTTCACGCTCTCCGATCCGGCGACGCGCGATGCACTGCTCGGCCGCTTGCGCGACCAGCGCCTGCTCGCGCTCAAGTCGGGCTCGCGCGCGATCCGCTTCCGCATGCCGCTCAACGTCTCGGCCGCGGAGATCGATCAGGCGCTGGGCATGATCGAGGCTTCCTTGCACTCGCGCGTGCGCTGACGGCCGCTCGAGACCGCTTCGGGCCCGCAGCGCGCGTTCAACTCGCGCGCTGCGGCAGCGCGCGCACGCGCAGTTGCCCGCAGGCCGCGTCGCCTTCCATGCCGCGCGACCAGCGCACGGTCGCCACGACGCCGCGCTCGGCGAGGATCGCGTGGAAGCGGTCGACCGAGAGCTGCGTCGGCCGGCGGTAGCCCGACTCGTCGACGGGGTTGAAAGGGATCAAGTTCACCGAGCAACGCCGGCCCGCGACGCGCAGGGCGAGCCGCTCGGCGTGCTCGACGCTGTCGTTCTCGCCCGACAGCAGCACGTACTCGTACGTGACCTCGCGCCCGGTGTGCTCGAACCAGTCGTCGCCCGCCTCGAGCACATCCTCGATGCTCACGCCCTTCATCGCTGGCACGAGGACGTCGCGCTGCTCCTGGAAGGGCGTGTGCAGCGAAATCGCGAGCTGGAAGCGCGGCTTGGTCGGCGCGATGCGGCGCAGGCGCTCGGGGAAACCGACCGTCGAGACGGTGATCTTGCGCGCGCCGATGCCCATTTCGTCGTGCACGACGTCCAGCGCGCTCGAGAGGTTGGCGTAGTTCAAGAGCGGCTCGCCGATGCCCATCACCACGCTGCGGCCCAGCTCGCCGATCGCGCGGCCGCGCACGAACTGCTCGAGGATCTCGTGCGCTTCGAGGTTGCGCACCAGCCCGTTGCGGCCCGAAGCGCAGAACGGACAGGCCACCGGGCAGCCCACTTGCGTCGAAACGCACAGCGTCGCGCCCTTGCGGCTCTCGCGGTCCTTGGGCGGGATGTGGACGACCTCGACCGTGGCGTCGCGTCCCGCGCCGCGCGGAAAGGCGAGCAGCAACTTGGTCGTGGCGTCGCGCGACTGACGCCGGTCGGTCTCGCGACTGGAGAGGATCGGCAGCTCGCGCGCGAGCGTGTCGCGCAGCGCGGCCGGCAGGCTCGTGATCTGTGCGTACTCGAGCGCGCCGCGCTGCAGCACGGCTTCCCGCGCGATCTTGGCGTGGAACGGCTTGGCGCCGAGCGCGACGAAGCGCTCGCGCAGCGCGTTGGCATCGAGCGAGAGCAGCGTCGGCGTCTGCGGCGTCGCCGGATCGTTGCTTTGGGGTTGGTCCATGGGCCGTTGGCGCTCGGCGCCGCACGCACGACGTCAGGGCGTCGCGTTCAGCGCCGCGCGCAGCTTGTCGCCGATCTCGCGCGCGAGCTTGCGCGCCGCCTGCAGGTCCGGCGGGTTGGCCCCGCCTACCGCGCGGTGACCGCCGCCGCCGTAGCTCTCCATCAGCTCGCCGATGTGCACGCGGCGCGCCGGCGGGTTCCAGGGATTCTCGCCCGCCGAAATGTGGAAGCCGGCGCGCGTGGGGATCACTCCGACGGCGTAGTGGATGTCGGGGTAGTGGTAGAAGGCGGCGAAGCGCTCGCGGCGGATCGAGTTCGACGACGCGTCGTAGACCAGCACGCGCTCGCGGCGCGACTCGACCGTGGGGGGGAACTGCTCGAGCGCCTTGTCGCGGTTGCGCGCCGCGCGCTGGAAGGCCTTGTCGACGTCCGAGCGCCGCGCGACGGTCTCGAGGCTTCCGGTGGTCATGGCCGTGACCAGCTCATCGGGCCAGTCCGGCGAGGGCGCCGCGGTGAGCGCGCGGGAGATGCGCAGCGCGGGCTCGTCGCCGAAGACCGCTTGCTCGACGTCCTTGAAGCGCGCCGCGTCGATCACGTTCGACCACACGGCCATTTCTACGAAGCGCTCCTCGGGCGCGTAGTCCCAGTGCTCGCGCGCGTGCTCGAGGATCAGCGGCGGGCAGCTCGGGCTGGCTTCGTCCCAGCGCCAGCGCTCGCTGGGCTGGTAGCTCTCGCGCAGCGCCGGCGTGAGGAAGGTGGTCGGGTGGTGGTCGAACCAGTACTCGGCGCGCGGGTGGAAGTGGAAATCGACGATCGCGAAGCGCTGGCCCTCGCCGAAGTGCTCCCAATCGCTGCGCTGGTCGTAGTTGATGCTGGACCAGCGCGGGTCCTCGCCCTTGCGCTCGCGCAGGATGCGAGCGAGCACCGCGGCCGAGACCATGCCGTCGAAATCGCGGTGATAGTGGATCGTGAGGCGCTCTGCGCTCATGGGGCTGCGCCGCGGACGGCGAGCGCAGAGGATAGCCCGCGCGACACGGGCAGGACAGCGCGGAGCGGACGCAAGCGCCGTGGATCGCAGCCGCTGTTGGGTCGCGTACGATCCGGCGCAATGAGCGCGCAAGCCCAAGAACTGCCCGCACCTTCCTCTGCATCGACTCCGTCGCGGGCGCGGGTGGCGTTGTGCGCCGCGCTAGTCGTGATCGCCGGTGTCCTGGCGTACTCGAACAGTCTGGAGGGCGTGTTCCTGTTCGACGACCACATCGACATCGATCGCAACCCCGCGATCACCAGCCTCGACTCGCTGTGGCGCGTGGTCGCCGAGCAAGGTCAGTCGGGTGTCTCAGGTCGACCCTTGGTGGCGCTCTCCTACGCCTACAACTACGCCTGGTGCGGCTTGGAGACGCGCGGCTGGCACCTGGTCAACATCGCCATCCACGTGCTGGCCGCTCTGGCGCTGTTCGGTGTCGTGCGACGAGCGCTGATGGCGCCGCCGTTGGCCGCGCGCTGGAGCTCGCGTTCGCTGGGCATCGCGCTCGCCAGCGCCGCGCTATGGGTCGCGCACCCGCTGACCACTGGCTCGGTGAGCTATCTGGGGCAGCGCGTCGAGTCGCTGATGGGCCTGTTCTTCCTGGCCACGTTCTATGGCGCACTGCGCTCCTTCGAGGCGCGCGAGTCGAAGTTCTGGCCGCTGTTCGCGAGCGTCTCGTGTGCGCTGGGGACGGGCTGCAAGGAAGTCATCGTGGGCGTTCCGCTGCTCGTGCTGCTGTACGACTCGCTGTTCGTCGCGGGCAACGCCGCGGCCGCCTGGCGCGCGCGACGCGGCATGTACATCGGTCTGTTCGCGAGCTGGCCGTTGCTCGCGCTGTGGGTCTTCATGGCGCAGGGGCGCAGCGAGTCGGTGGGCTTTGGCTACTCCGAAGTGGGCGTGTGGAGCTACCTCACGACGCAGGCCTGGGCCGTGGCCCACTACGCGCGCCTCTCGCTGTGGCCCGATCCGCTGGTGTTCGACTACGGCATCCGACCGATCACCGACTTCGCGCGCTACGCGGTTCCGGGGGTGGCGGTGCTCGCGGCGCTGGGACTGACGGTCGCGGGGCTCGTGCGCCGCCGGCCGCTGGCCTTCCTCGGCGCGTGGTGGTTCGTGATCCTCGCGCCCACTTCGAGCGTGCTGCCGATCGTGACCGAGTTGATCGTCGAGCACCGCGCGTACTTGCCCAGCGCGGCGATCGTGCTGGGCGTCGTGCTGGCGCTCGCACGAGTTCTCGAAGCGACTCCCAGCGCCTTGCGCACGCCGCTGGGATGGCTGCTCGGCGCGGCGGCCTGCGTCGGCGCAGTGCTGGCGACCCGCGCGCGCAACCTCGACTACTCGAGCGAGATCGGCATGTGGCTCGACGTGGTGGAGAAGCTGCCCGACAACGACCGCGCGCGCTCGAGCTACGGCAACGACCTGGTTAGCGCCGGCCGCGAACGGGAAGCGGGGGAGCACTTCGCCAAGGCCGTCGAACTCTCGCCGAACAACGGGTACTGGCGCTCGAACCTCGGCACGTGGTTGCTCTCGCAGGGCGATGTGCAGCGCGCGACCGAAGAACTCGAGCGCGCCGTGGAGCTGCTGCCCGATTACGGCCTCGCGCTGCAAAACCTGGGCTCGGCCTACACCCGCACTGGACAACGCGACAAGGCCTTCGAGGTCTGGCGCCGCGCGCTCGAGCACGGCGCGCCGATGGCGGGGACGATCGCCGAGCAGATGACGCGCCAGCTCGTGAGCGAAGCTCGCTCGCGCGAGGCCGTGGAGGTCGCGCGCGCGGCGGTGAACGGCGCGCCGAACGACGCACGGGCGGTGCTCAACCTGGCGCGCGTGTTGGTGGAGGCGCCCGACGCGTCGCTGCGCGACCCGCACCAGGCCGGCGGGCTGGCGCTCAAGGCGGTGAGCCTGTCCGGCGGCGACGCCAGCGCGTTCGAGGTGCTGGCCGAGGCGCTGGTCCAGCAGGGACGAAACGCAGAGGCAGCAGGCGCGCTGCAGAGCGCTGCGGCGCGCTACCGCGCGGCCGGGCGGACCGCGCAGGCCGAAGCGCTCGAGCGCCGCGCGGGCCAACTGGGTGGGGGCGCACCGGCGGGACGGTAGGCGCGCTTGGCGCGCGCTGGCGTCCAGACCGCGCGCGCTCCGTCGATCAGGCGCTCTCGCGCTCGACCAGCGGCTCGCTGTCGCCGTCGGAGTCCCGCACTTCGAGCGCGGACTCCTGATTCAAGCCGATCGCGAGCGAGGCTTCGCCGCGCACGTGCTTGTCGGTGACCACGAAGCGCCGCGTGTCGGTGCGCGAGGGCAGTTCGAACAGCACGTCGAGCAGCAGCTCCTCGCAGATGCCGCGCAGCGCGCGCACACCCGTCTCGCGCTTGATGGCGGCGTCGGCGATCGCCTCCAGCGCCTTGGGCGTGAACTCGAGTTCGGCGCCGCCGAGGGTGAACAGGCGCTGGTACTGGCGCGTGAGCGCGTTGCGCGGCTCGGTCAGGATGCGCACGAGGTCCGCGCGACCGAGCGTGTCGAGCGTGGTGATGATCGGCAGTCGGCCCACGAACTCGGGGATCATCCCGAACTCGACCAGGTCGCGCGGCTCGATCAACTTGATGAACGCCTCGCGCGTCGACTCGCTCGACAGCTCGGCGGCCTCGACCGCGCGCCGCGAGCGCTTCGAAGCCGCGTCGCCGGCGACTTCCGGCATGCCGGCGAAGCCGATGCGGCTGCGCCCGACGCGCTTGCCGATGACCTGTTCGATGCCGCTGAACGTGCCGCCGCAGATGAACAGGATGTTCGAGGTGTCGACCTGGATGTAGGCCTGCTCGGGGTGCTTGCGCCCGCCCTGCGGCGGAACGTTGGCGACCGTGCCCTCGAGGATCTTGAGCAGCGCCTGCTGCACGCCCTCGCCCGACACATCGCGCGTGATCGACACGTTGCCCGTGGTGCGCGCGATCTTGTCGATCTCGTCGATGTACACGATGCCCTGCTGCGCGCGCTCGACGTCGAAGTCGGAGTTCTGCAGCAGCTTGAGGATGATGTTCTCGACGTCCTCGCCGACATAGCCGGCTTCGGTCAACGTGGTGGCGTCCGCGATCGCGAACGGCACGTCGAGCATCTTGGCGAGCGTGCGCGCCAGCAGCGTCTTGCCCGAGCCGGTCGGGCCCACCAGCAGCACGTTGGACTTCTCGATCTCGACCTCGCCGAGGGCGGCGGGGTTCTGCGCCTGGTGGCGCAGCCGGCGGTAGTGGTTGTAGACCGCGACCGAGAGCGTCTTCTTCGCCAGTTGCTGGCCGATCACGTACTCGTCGAGCTTGCGCGCGATTTCGATCGGCGTGGGCAGCCGCTTCTCGGTGCGCGGCGCGACTCCCACCGCCCGCGCGCGGCCGGCCGGGGCGGCGGCGCCCGCGGCAGGCGCTCCCGCACTCTCGGGGCGCCGGCGCTGCTCTTCCTGGAGGATCGAGTTGCAGATCTCGATGCACTCGTTGCAGATGTAGACGCCGGGCGGCCCGGCGATCAGCGACGCGACGTGGTGGCGGCGCTTCTCGCAGAACGTGCAGCGTTCGACGTGGCGACCGCGGTTGGAAGAAGGAGTCATGTAGAGAGCATCCTAACGCGCAGCCCTCATCGTCGTGGACGCGCCAGGAGCGAAAGCATGCGCCGCTGGAATCCACCCGGCAAAGTCGTCCGTGTCGCGAGCGCCTCAGCCCAGGCGCAGGAAAACGACTGCGGGCGAGGCCTGGGCCCCGCCCGCTGAAAGGAGTGCGCATCCGTTGCTCGCGCGCGCCGTCCGCGCGGAAACGTGCGCCTGAATGCGCGCCCGAACGTTCTCGTTGCGGCGCGAACCTGCGCTCGCGACGGCGCGCGGCGCAGGTCGCTCGCGGAGTCTCAGGCGCTGGCGGGCGGCAAGTTCTTCCCGGCCGGCGACACCACGTGGTCGATCAGGCCGAAGTCCTTGGCCTCGTCGGCGGCGAAGAACTTGTCGCGCTCGCAGGCCTTGCTGATCTCCTTGGCCGAACGACCGCTGTGCTTGCCCAGGATCTCCTCGAGGATCTTCTTCATCTTGAGGATCTCGTTGACCTGGATCTCCATGTCCATGGCCGTGCCCTGTGCGCCGCCCCAAGGCTGGTGGATCATCACGCGCGAGTTGGGCAGCGCGAAACGCTTGCCCTTGGCGCCGCCCGAGAGCAGCACGGCGCCCATCGAGGCCGCCTGGCCCAGGCAGTAGGTGGCCACGTCGGGCGTCACGAACTGCATCGTGTCGTAGATCGCCAGCCCCGCGGTCACCGAGCCGCCCGGGCTGTTGATGTAGATGCTGATGTCCTGCGACTTGTTGGTCTTGTCGAGGAAGAGCAGCTGCGCCATCACCGAGTTGGCGACCGTGTCGTCGATGGCGGTGCCGATGAAGATGATGCGGTCCTCGAGCAGCCGCGAGTAAATGTCGTAGGTGCGCTCGCCGCGGCCGGTCTTCTCGATGACGTAGGGGACGTAGTAGTTGGCTTGTGCGCTCATCTTCGCGTCGATTGGGTGACGGCTGGAGGGTTCGAAAACGAAATCGGAGCGCCGCTGATAAGGCTTGAGCCCGCAGCGATCAAGCCTGCGTCGATTTGGGACGGCGCGCCGAGCGGGCGTCGAACGCCTCGGGAAGCGCCGCGGGCCGGGTGGCTGCGGCCGTGGCCTGGAGCGGCGTCTTCGAGCGCGCCGCGCGGGTTCAGACCTTGGGCGCGACCAGCTTGGCGCTGCTGCGCAGGAACGCGCGCACCTTGCGCTCGAGGATCTCCATCGCGAGCTGCTGGAGCAGGTTCTTCTCTTGATAGAAGTCGCGCACCTCTTCGAAGCTGGTGCGGTTGCGCTGAGCGATGCCGCGCAGCTCGGCCACCATCTCCTGCTCGCTGACCTGGATCTTCTCGGCCTCGGCGATGCGCTCGATCAGGAAGTAGGCCTTGGCGCCGGTCACGGCGGCTTCCGCCGCGGCGGCCTCTTGCTTCTGGACTTCCGCGTCGAGCGCGGCGCCGCTCAGGCCGCGTTGCTCGAGTTCACCGCGCACCTGCGCCAGGCGCGCCTTGGTCTGGTCTTCGACCATGCCCGGCGGCAGCTCCATCTGGTGGGCCGCGATCACGCGCTCGATCAGCTCCTTCTCGATGCGCTGGTTCTCGAGTTCGACGTTGGCCTTCTCGAGGCCCTCCTGAGCGCGCTTGCGCAGTTCCGCGTCGTCGGCGGCCCCGATCATCTTGGTCAGCTCCTCGCGCGAGGGCAGGATGATCCGGTAGGCCTGGTTGACCGTGATGCGGCACACGCCTTCCTGATCACGCGCGGCTTCCAGCTCGAAGTCGGCCGGGAAGTGGATCGGGCACTCGGCCACTTCGCCGTCGCGCTTGCCGACCAGCGCCGCTTCGAGCGCCTTGGGCTCGACGCCCGGGATCTGCGCTTGCGGCGAGAGGCGCAGCCCCTCGCGCGACCAGACCACGGCGCCCTGGTGGAGCAGTTCGACCTTCGCCAGCGCCATGCCGTCCGCCGGCAGGCCCTCGTCGCCCGCGGGCTCGGGGTGCGCCTGGTTCTTGCGCGCCTGCTCGATGGCCGCTTCGATCTCCTCCTCGAGGATCGGCGGGAGCGACGACTCGAGCTCGAGTTCCTTGTACTGGCCCAGCTCGAACTCCGGGCGCAGGTTGAGCTCGAACTGGCGCGAGAAGTCGACGTCCAGCAGCACTTCGCCGATGTCCAGACGCGGGTGCTGGAACGGGCGCAGCTTGTTCTCGGTGACAGCCTGCTCGTAGGCCTTCTGCACGAAGCGCACCGCCACCTCGTGGCGCAGTTGCGGTCCCTGCAGCTTCTTCACCACCTCCGGCGGGACCTTGCCCGGCCGGAAGCCCTTCATGCGAACGTTCTGGCCGAACTCGCGCAGGGCCTTTTTGAACTCCGACTCGAACTCCGCCGAGGGGACGGTGAACGAGACGCGGGCTTGACAGGGTTGGGTGCGTTCGACGGTGACTTGCACGGAACGGAGGAGGCGGCGCAGGAGCGGTTCGAAGGGGCCTCCGGTGGCCACGAAACTGCCCGGAGGACGACGAGTGGCAGACTCTGGGGGCGGAGCACTTTATCGGCGCCGCCCGCGCGCGTCCACGGATCCGCACCGGCCCGGCGAGGCTAGTGTGGCGCGCCATGAAGCTCGATCTCCGCCGCGTCGACTCACTTTCCGCCGCCGTGCTGCTGGCGCCGCTCCTCGATCGCTGCGCCGCGCAGTTCTGGCGCGAGTTCTCCGATCAGGCCTGGCCCGAGGGGGCCAGCGAGCGCTTCCTGCGGCGCTGGTTCGACGCGCCCCAGACCGTGCTGCTGACCGCCAGCGAGCCGGGGCGCGGCGAGCCCTGGGCGGTGTGCCTGAGCGGCCCGCTCGAGGATCCGCTGCGCGGCGAGGTCACGCCCACGTTGCTGGTGCTGCACGTCGACCCGCAGCTGCGCCGTCGCGGCGTCGCGCGCGAACTGGTCGACGAACTCGGACGCATCCTGCAGGAGCGCGGCCTCACGCGCCTGGCGGCGCGCGTCGGGCACAACGACGACGCGCTGATCTCGATGGGGGAGCGCTGGGGCTTCGTGCGCGCCTGGGAGTGGATCGTCCGCGAGTAGCTCACCAGCCCGGCGCGCCGTCGACGAACGGCGCCCAGGCGAGCACCAGCGCGCGCACGCTGACGGCGGACTTCTTCGGCGCGAGCGCGCGCACCCGCAGCGTGTCGCGCGCCGGATCGAAACGCGCGCTGAGCTCCGCCGCCGCGGCGGCCAGTTCCTCCTGGAGTTCGCGGATCTGCGCGTCGACGCTGGCGAGGTCCTGCTCAGCGCGCTCGACGTCGGAGGACTCCTTCGAGCTGCGGCTGGCGCTGCGCGCAGCGCTGGCCGCGCGGCCGACGTGGCCCGACACGCTGCGCCGCCCGCCGAGGAAGGCGTTGAGGAGCGCGGAGCCGAACGACAGCGCGGTCGAGACCTTGGCGCCCTGCGCCTGCTCGCGCTGGACCTCGAGCGCCTGCTCGCGGCGGCGGCGGCGCTCCTCGAGTGCGGCCAGCTTGGGCGCGAGGCGCGCGCGCAGCTTCTCCAACTCCTCGTCGCGCCGCTCGCGAAGGAGCTGTGCGGAGCGCGGGCGGAACTCGCGTTCGCTTTCTCCGGGCGCGGACACCAGTCCGCTGAGCTCGCTCTCGAGCAACTCGAGCTTCCAGCTGCGCGCGAGGTGCTCGACGAGTTGCTTGCGCCAGGCTTCGTAGGACTTGGGCTGCGCGCACTCGGGTGGAAGTGCGGCGAAGCTCGCCTGGGCGCGAGGAGCGTCCTCGAGCTCCGCGCGCTCCACCTCGAGGGCCAGCGCGTGTTCCCAGTCGAACGGCGCGAGCCCGTCCTGACGCAGGCACAGCAGGTTGACCTCGCGCTCGACGTCGAGGCCCAGCTTCGCGTCGCGCAGGCCGATGCGCGCGCTCGCGAGCAGCGCGGGGCGGTACTCGAGCTGCGCTGCGCCCGCGCGCGGCGCGAGGAAGCGCTCGGGGACTTCGGCGGGGAGCACCGCTCGCTCCGCCGCGGCGCGCGCGGGCGGAGTTGCGGGCCCCGCGCTCGCCGGCGACGCGGAGGGCGCAACCACGCGCGCGCCGGACGCGGCCGATGGCCCTGCGGCACTGCCCGTCGCCGGCTGCGCAGCGCTCGGCGGCGGCGTCGCGAAGCGTTTGAGCTCGGCGCGCGTCATCGGACCGCGCAGGTACGACAGCGCCCAGCGCGTCTCGAACAGCGTGGGCTGCTCGTCGTGCACGTTGTTCAGCAGGAACACGCGCGCGCCCAGGCCGGAGATCGCGCGCTCCATCGCGGCGCGGTCGAAGCCGGCGCCGGCCTGCGAGCTTGCGCCCTCCAGGCCGTCGAGCAAGCGCGCCTTGTCGCGCTCGGTCTGCAGCCTGCCGATGAACCACGCGCCGGCGTTGGACAGTCCCTTGTAGTCGAGGTCGACCGGGTTCTGCGTCGCGAGCACGACGCCCACACCGAACGCGCGCGCCTGCTTCATCAGCGTGAGCAGCGGCGCCTTCGACGGCGGATTGGCAACCGGCGGGAAGTAGCCCGCGATCTCGTCCATGTACACGAGTGCTCGCAAGCTCGACGCACCGCGCTGCCGCCGCACCCAGCCGAGCGTCTGGTTGAGCAGCAGCGAGACGAAGAACATGCGCTGCGCGTCGGAGAGGTGCGCGATCGAGAAGATCGCGATGCGCGGCTTGCCTTCGCGCGTGTAGAGCAGGGAGTCGACCTCCAGCGCCTCGCCCTGCATCCAGGCGGAAAAACCCGGGCTGGCGAGCAAGTTGTTGAGCGCCAGCGCGAGTCCGAAACGCTCCTTGGCGGGATAGAACGACTCGAGGTCGAGCACGCCCACGCGCTCGATGCCGGGCTTTTGGATCTGCGCGATCAAGGCGCCCAGGTCGAGGTCCTGCCCGGCGCTCCAGGCGCGCTGCACGAGTGTCGAGAGGAAGATGTGCTCGCGCGACTGAACCGGGTCGGCCTCGACGCCAGCGAGGCCCAGCAGGCTCGACACAGTGCTCTGCACGCGCTCGGCGAACAGCTCGGCGTCCTCGCGCTCTTCCGCAGGCGGCGCCGCGAAGCTCGCCAGGATCGAGATCGAGCGGCCCGCGCTCGAGCCGGGCGTGTAGACCGCGAACTCTGCCGACTCCCGCAGCCGCTGCACGCGGGCGCCATCCTGGCCCCAGCTCGCCAGACCTTCGCGCCAGCGCGCAGCCGTTTGCTCCGCGAGCTGCGGGACGCTCAGTCCCTTCACGCGCGCCTGGTCGGGATCGACCCACGGCTCGAAATCCGCCGGCGCGAGCTGCGGGAAGGTGAGCAGCAGATTGGCGAGATCGCCCTTGGGGTCGATCACGATCGCAGGGATGCCGTCGAGCGCAGCTTCCTCGAGCAGCACAACTCCCAGGCCGGTCTTGCCGCTTCCGGTCATGCCGACGACGACCGCGTGGGTCACCAGGTCCTTGCTGTCGAACAGCACGACCTCGGAGCGCCGCGCGCGCTGCTCGAGGTCGTACTCGGCGCCCAGGTAGAACGTCCCCAGTCCTTCGAAGCTCGGCGTCGCGCGCGGATCCATGGCGCGGCGGAGTCTAGCCGCGCTCGCTCGGGCCCGTCAGGCCGCGCCGAAGTGCTGCTTGGCCTCGGCCTTGAGCAAGCCGTCCGTGCGTTGCAGCCCGATGCGCAGGTTGCTGATGGCCTGCTTGAGGTCCGATGACTTCAGCACCTTGTCGGCGCGTTCGTACTGCTCGAGGGCGCGGTCGTAGGTCGGCACGTGGCGCGCCGCTTCCTGGCTCTGGCGCTTGAAGACTTCGATCTTCTCCGCCTTGAGCTTGGTCAGGCGTTCGAGCTCGAGCTTGTGCTTCTTGATCAGGTCGTGGATCTGGAGCACTTCGCCGTCGAGCTTCTCGAGCGCATCCATCGTCTGGCAGAAGGCCTGCAGGTTGGGCATCTGCTTCATCACGTCCGCGTTGTTGCGGACCAGGATGTCGGCGGCGCGGACGATGGCTTCATTCCATTTGCCCATGGGGGAGTCTTCTCGTGCGTGGAGTGGGGACGGAGCGGGGAGTGGCGTGCCGCGCCCGTGAGGATGGCCGAGCGCGGCCGGGGCGGTGCGCGAGGCGCACGCCGGCGCCCGCAAGCGTCCGCAGCGAGCGCTGCCCGCCTCAGTCGCCGAGCACCAGCTCGAACAGCCTGCGCACCGAGTCGTCGACAGCGTAGCGCGCGAGTTCGTCGGGCCGCACCCAGGCCAGGGCGTGTGACTCGTCGCTGACGACGAACTGCGCGCCGGCCGGCGCGACGACGACGAAGCGCGTGTCGTAGTGCAGGTGCTCGGGCTCGCCGGGCCGCGCCGGGATCGGGTGAATGTCGAGGTCGAACGGCGTCGGCAGCACGGCGAGGTCCGCAATTCCGCTCTCTTCGATGCACTCGCGCAGCGCGACGCCCGCGAGGTTGGCGTCGCCATCGCAGTGACCGCCCATCTGCAACCACTTGCCGAGCTTGCGGTGGTGGGTGAGCAGCGCGCGCGTGCGACCTTCGTCGACGATCAACGCGCTGGCCGTGAGGTGGCCCTCGAGCGTCGTGCGCCGGTGCGCGTCGTGCGGATGGCGCTCGATCAGTGCGAGCATGCGCTCGCGAAACTGCGCCTGCGCCGCGTCGCGCGGCTCGAGAGCGAGCAAGAGGCTGCGCGCGAGCGAGAGCTCCGCGCACGGCGCGAGCCTGGGATCGCGAGCGTTCAGTCGGTCGACGTGAGCGAAGAGGCGCACGCCGCGCAAGCTATGCCGCGCACGCGCGTTCGCCAACATCCCGGAGAGTCTCGAGCCCTCGAGATCGAGCCCCAAAGGCAGGTGCGACAACAGCGGGTGCGAGCGGGCGAATTGTCAGTCGTCTGGGAGGGGCGGGGGCCAACTCCTCAGGCGCCTTGGAGCGTTGCCGCCCCCTTCGCGCAGGAGGGCGGACTGTGACCGGTCTCTTCAGCGTGCGTCGAGGACAGCCTGCAGGTCCTGCGTCAGACCGATCGCGAGGACGGCGACGATGGCCAAGAGCGGCGTGAGTCCCGCCGCGAACGCCCAGCGCCGCTCGGAGGCGGCGACAACCAGGCAGCTCGCTGCGATCAACGTCAGCAAGACGACGTACAGGATCAGCGCGCCGCCGATCCAGTTGCTGCGTGCGCGCTCCTTGACCGCCGCGAGGTCGCAGGTGGCGTCGACGAACTGCTCGTTCAAGAACTCCGCCGAACTCGGAAGCACCGCCAGCAGCGCGATCAGCGTCGCCACCAGCGCGGAGAACGTCTTCCAGTCCGGTCTCGGCGGTGGGAGCCCGAGCTCCTTCGCCGCGAGCCTTCCGCACCAAGCGCCTGCGAGCGCAGCGCCGACAGCGCACAGCAGGCTCCAGATCCAAAGGCAGACATCGGCCTGGCACTGCACGAGCGCGAGAAGGAGTTGGAAGCGCATGAGCGGCGACGGAGCGGGGTGGCGAGAGAGAAGTCGGTCGTGGGTTGCGAACGACAACGCCCCGCGAGCGCATCAACGAATTCCGCGTTCGTCGGCGCCTGCGCCGATGCGAGCCGACAGGTTCAGCGCTTGGAGCCGAGGGGCGCGCGAGACAGACTGCCGCATCGTCAGCTGCGCCGTCCGACTCCCACGGTCCACCGCATGCGCCCTGATCCCGTCGAAGCTCTGCTCGAGGAGTTCCTCGCCCGCCAACTCGACGGCGTGGCCGAGGGGCTCGACGAGTTCTGCGCCGCGCACCCCGAGCACGCGGACGCGTTGCGCCGCCGGATCGCGCTCCTGGGGGCTCTGCCCGCGGCCGCGGAGCGCGCCGTGCCACGCAGCTTCGACGGCTTCGAGATCGTGCGCGAACTCGGCCGCGGCGGCATGGGCGTCGTGTTCGAGGCGCGCCAAGCGCGGCCCGAGCGTCGCGTGGCGATCAAGCTGCTGACCGCCGGCCAAGAGCTCTCGGAGCGGCTGCGCGAGCGCTTCGAACGCGAGATCGCGATGCTCGCGCGCATCCGACACCCCAACGTGGTGAAGGTCTTCGGCTCGGGCCGGGCGGGGGACGCGCCCTACGTCGTGATGGAGCTGGTCGAGGGCGATTCCCTCGCGCGGCGCGCCGCCGACGTTGACGCCGCTCGTCGCCCGGGCTCGTGGCGCGAGGCCGTTCGGCTGTGCGCCAAGATCGCACGCGCGCTCGACCACGTGCACGAACTGGGCGTGGTGCACCGCGACGTCAAGCCGAGCAACGTGCTGATCGACGCGGCTGGCGAGCCGGTCCTGATCGACTTCGGACTGGCGCGCGGCGCTGACTCGGACTCGATCACGCGCTCGGGCGAGTTCGTCGGCACGCTGGCCTACACGGCGCCCGAACAGGCCCGCGGCGAGCGCGCCGATCGCCGCGCGGACGTGTACGGGCTCGGCGCCACGTTGTTCCACCTCGCGACCGGCGCGCCGCCCTACCGCGCGAGTTCGATCGCCGAACTGTTGCGCCAGATCGACGCGGGCCCGCCGGGCTCCGCGCGAAGCGTGAACCCCGACGTGCCGCGCGATCTAGCGACTGTGCTGGAGCACGCGCTCGCGCTGCGTCCCGCGGAGCGCTACGCGAGCTGCGCAGACCTCGCGCAGGACCTCAACGCGCTGCTTTCCGGCGCGCCAATCGCGGTGCGGCGCCAGGGAGTGCTCGCGCGGGTCGCTTCGTGGGCGCGGAGGCGACCGACGGCGGCTGCGCTGACTTGCGCGCTGCTGGCGCTCGCTGGCGTGTCGGGCGTCCTCGGACTGCGGGTTCTCCACGAGCGCCGCGAAGCGCGCGCGCACGCGCTGGAGTTGGCGCGCTGGCGCGCGCTGGACCTCCTGTTGGCGCCGCCGCTGCCCGCTGCGACGGAGACTACTATCGCGGCGGCGCTGGACGAGGACGGTAAGCGACTGCCTGGAAAACTCGGCCCCTACCTCGACTCGGACCTTGCGCCGCGCCATGAGCAGTTCCAGCGCTTGCTGGACGAGTTTCCCAATGACCGCTCGATTCAGTGGTTCTCGAAGCTCTCAACGTGTGTTCCGGGGCTGCGTGGCGGAGCAGTGTCCCGCTCGTCGCCGACGGCTGAGGAAAAGGGCCGCATCGAGAAACTCCGCGCGGCGAATGCCGACTGGATCGAGGACGAGCCCACGGCGTTCGTCATCGAACTGTGGCTGCGCGACGACACGGCTGCTCTGCCATCACTGCAGTCCATCGCCGCGGCGAGCAGTTCGCAGGAGCGCCTGCGCGCCGCCGCGACGGCTCGTGCACTGGGCTTCAACGCAGCTGGAGGTGCTTTCGTAGCCGTGGATTTGGCGGACGGTGCTTCCGACCGGGCGCTGTTGGCGCTTGCGGCGCTCTTCATGCGCGAGAGCGACAACGAACGCGCGCACCGACTCGACTCCGTGCTCACGCACTACGAACCCCAGAGCCCGCGTGCGCTCATCTCTCTGGCCCGAAGTCAACTCGAGTGGGCTCGTCCAAAACCCACGCTGGACGCCAAGAGTGCGGCGCGCTCCATCGCCAACGCGGACGAAGCCGTTCGACGATCCCCAACGGACACGTCGATCATGATTCAGGCTGGCTACATCTACCACGAGGCCAAGCCGCCAGGATGGGAGAGCAAAGCCGAGGAGTACTACCGGCGCGCGATCGCAGTTGGCGACGTGCCGCAGGCGCGCTTCAACCTGCACAACCTGCGCTGGCAGCTGGGGCTGCGCGAGCCGGATTCGGTGATCGAGCTGCTGGGCCCGATCGAGGCTTCTTATGCGCATTGGGGCCTGTATTGGCAGAACTTGGCTTGGGCGTACGAGAAGCAGGGCGACGTCGGGCGCGCGGTGGAGCTGCTCGAGCGCAGCGTCGCGTTGTGCGCGCCCGAGTGGCTCTCGGAACAACTCGACTGGCTGATCTACATGCGCGGGCGGCTTGCCAACGGCGGCGACGCCGCAGCGCAGTGGCGCGACTTCGAGCGCCTGCTCGACTGCACGCCGCAGGACACCGCCGGCTTGGAGCGCTTGTTCGAGGCGGCGAAGGTCGTCGGCGGAGCGAGTCGCGAGTGCGTATCCGAGATCATCGTCGAGCGCGAGCGCGCGGGCGTGAAGCTCGGGAAGAACGCGGCCGCGCTGCTCGAGCAGATCCGCAAGCGGCGCTGAGCCGAGCGCTACGCCCGGTCGAGCAGCGTCGCGAGCCGCGCCAGAGCGCGCGAGAGCAGCGTGCGCGTGTAGTGCGGCGTCTGACCGATCTCAGCGGCGATCTGCTCGTAGCTCATGCCGCGCAAGCGGTGAGCCAGGATCAGCTCGCGTTGCTCGGGTTCGAGTGCGTCGAAGGCGCTCTCGAGTCGCTCGATCTGCTCGCGCACGATCGCTCCGCTCAGCGGACCGGCGAGGCTGGCGTAAGCCTGCGCCACGCCCGCGTCCGAGGCGTCGGGCAGCGGCGCCACGCGCTGCTGGTCGCGCTTGGCGCGCGCCCAGTGGCGAGCGCGATCGCGCAGCTTGTTCTCCGCCGCGCGGAACAGCCACCCGCGGAAGGCCGCTTCGCCGCGGTACTCGAAGCGCTCGGCGCCTTCGAGCACCTCGCGACACACGGAACCGACGAGATCGAGCGAGGACTCGTGCTGGCGCAGCGCGGGCCCGAGCTTGATGCGCAAGTAGCCGTGCAGCGCGTCGACGTGGCGAGCGAGCAACGCGTCGACGGCGCCGCGCTCGCCCGCGCGCGAGCGTTCGAGCAGCTCCTGATCCAGCGGTGCGGCCCCCGAGTCCACCGGCTCCAGGCTAATCGAGCCGCAACGCGCGGCCCACGCTGGGGCGCGTGAGCAGGCCGTCAACCGCTACGGGCAGAGCCGGGCTTCGAGCGCGTTCGACAAGGCCGTCGTCTTCGAGCTCGCCGGGTCGCGGAACCAGCCCTGCAGCCAGATCGAGTCCCCGGCGGCGAAGGGCTGCCCCAGCGCCGAGGGATGCGCCGCGCGCCACGCGTTCCAGTCGAGCGCGAGCGCGCCGTCGCACGCGCCGCTCGTTCCGCCGCTGTTGTGTGGCGCGGTGCGCTGCGTCGGCGCCTTCACGCACAGGAAGCTCTGAGCGCCCCAAGGCGACGCCGTCGGACCACTGACGCCGTAGAACAGCAAGCCCTGCCGCTGGCCGTCCACGCTCGACACGGTGACCGTGAACCCAGTGGCCGCGCTCGCGCTGGCGACTCCGCTCGCGGAGATCTGCGCCGCGCAGCCGTTCGACGAGCTCCCCGAGGTGCAGTAGGCGCTCGCTGACGGGCTCACGGTCAGGTCGAACCTGAAGTTGTCGTAGCCGACCGCGGTGCTGTACGCGCCGCCGCCAAAGCCCGTGGAGTTGCTGGTTCCAAAGCCCACGACGAACGGCGCGCCGCAGACGCTGAGGTCGGGAAGGCTCGCGCCTTGGTACTCGACGAAGTCGCTGGGGAGCAGATCGACGACTGCGTGCGTCTCCCAGCTCGTGAGCGGGCTCGTGAAGTAGGTCGAGTTGCGGTACAGGACGCCGTTCTGGCGCAGGAAGAAGGTCAGTCCCTGCCCCTGCGCGTTGCTCGAGAACCTCTTCGCGTCGACCCGGGCGCTGATGCGTACCACTGAGCCAACCGAGGCCGGATCGACGGGCTGCGCCGTGAGCAAGTGGACGACTCCGATGCTCGAAACGCTCGAGCCGCTCGGCGCCGCGTTGATGTGGTGCTCGACTCGGCGGTACGCGTCGGGGTTGCCCTCGGTGGACACCATCGTCGCGCTCGCCCAGCCGCCGTTCCCTCCCGAGAAGACCTGCAGTGTCGCCCAGTCGGCGCCGGCGAACTGGCCGTCGGAAATCGTCACCGTCTGGGCGCCGAGTCCGAGCTGCAGCGCAGCGAGCGCGACGGCGGTCGCTGAGTGGCGAACGAGAGCTGCCGAGAGCCGCGAGCGTTGACGGTCGCGCGAGTTCTGCATGGTGGAGATCCTCCCGAGGATTGCGATTGGAGCCGCCATCGAAGGGCGGGGACGCGCGCACACCGCGCTGCCGCCGGCGACCGTAACGCAGAGCGCCGTCCGGCGGCGCCCGCATCGAACTCCTCGGGAAATCGCAGCGAGCGGTCCGCCGCTCGCGGGCCGCTGCCGTCCGATGCGCGCCGTCAGTCGCGCAAGAGCTGCGCGTACTTGCCCGCCCGCGACTTGGGGGCGATGCCGCGCTTCTTGCGGTCGGCCTCGCGCCACTCGTGGTAGGCCTCGTAGTCGCCGGCGAAGAAGTTGACCTCGGGTCCCTTGCCCTCTTCGACCTCGCCTTCGAACGACAGGATGTGCGTGGCGACGCGGTTCAGGAAGTAGCGGTCGTGGCTGACCACGATCGCCGAGCCGGGGTACTCGCTGATGGCCTCTTCGAGCACGCGCAGCGTGTCGAGGTCGAGGTCGTTGGTCGGCTCGTCCATCAGGATCACGTTGGCCGGCTCGCGCAGCATCTTCGCGAGCAGGACGCGGTTGCGCATCCCGCCCGAGCACTCGCCCAGCAGCTTCTGCTGGTCCTCGCCCTTGAAGTTGAAGCGCGCCACGTACGCGCGTCCGTCGAGCGTCTTGCCGCCGTAGGCGATCTGCGGGTTGCCCTCGGTGATGTTGTCGTAGACCGACTTCTCGTTGTCGAGGATCGCGCGCGACTGATCGAGGTAGCGCAGCATCACCGTCGAGCCGATCTCGACCGTGCCGCTGTCGGGCTTCTCGAACCCCAGGATCATCTTGAGCGTCGTCGACTTGCCCATGCCGTTCGCGCCGATGACGCCGAGGATCGAACCCGGCGGCATTTCGAAGCTGAGCTTGTTGAGCAGCACTCGATCGCCGTAGCCCTTCGACACGCCTCGGAAGTGGATCACTTTGTCGCCCAGGCGCGGGCCGGGCGGAATGCGCAGCTCGACGATGTCGATCGCCGCGTCGGCGCGCTCCTCTTGGAGCTGCTTGAAGCGCTCCTCGCGCCACTTGGCGCGCTTGCGCCGCGCGGAGGGCGAGGAGCCGATCCACTCCTTCTCGCGCTGGTAGAGCTTCTCGAGCGAAGCGTTCTTGCCGGCGCGCTCCTCGAGCAGCTTGCGCTTGGTCTCGAGGTAGTCGGAGTAGTTGCCCTTGTAGGGCGTCGCGCGGCCGCGCTCGATCTCGAGCATCCAGCCCACGACGTTGTCGAGGAAGTAGCGGTCGTGGGTGATCAGGATCACCGTGCCCTGGTACTCCTTGAGGTGCTGCTCGAGCCACTCGACGGTGTCGGCGTCGAGGTGGTTGGTGGGCTCGTCGAGCAGCAGCATGTCGGGGTGCTGCATCAACAGCTTGCACAGCGCGACGCGGCGGCGCTCACCGCCCGAGAGGCGCTTCACGTCGGCGTCCATCGGCGGCAGCTTGAGCGCTTCGGCGGCCTGCTCGAGGCGGCTCTCGAGGTTCCACACGTCCTTGTGGTCCATCTCCTCCTGCAGGCGCGCGAACTCTTCCTCGCGCCCGTCCATGTCCGCGCAGACGGCGTCGTAGCGCGCCTGGAGATCGAGCAGGGGCTTCACGGCCTCTTGCAGATTGCCGGCCACGTCGACGTTCTCGTTGAGCGGCGGCTCCTGGCTCAGGTAGCCGATCGACAGATCGCCGACCTTGATCGCCTGGCCTTCGAACTGCTTGTCCTCGCCGGCGATGATGCGCAAGAGCGTGCTCTTGCCCGCGCCGTTGGGCCCGATCAGGCCGATCTTGGCGCCTTCGAGGAACGACAGCGTGATGCCCTTGAGCACCTCGACCTGGCCGAAGTACTTCTTCAGGTCGATCAGGGAGAAGATGATCTTGTCAGCCATAGGGGGCGAAAAGGATAGCGTTGCCCTGAGCGGGCGTGGAGGTCGGGCGGTGAAAGTCGCGCTGTGCGCAGTGGCGGTCGGCGGGTTGGCGCTGTCGGCGTGCGGGGAGGCGTTGTCGAAGCGCTACAAGGGCGAACTCGACGAGAAGCCGCGTCCGCTCGAGTGGAGCAGCACGCCGCAGGACGTGTGGAAGCTGAGCGCGTTCGCGTTCGAGCGCGGCTCGCAGCTCGAGCTGAAGTGCGGACCGGCGGCGCTCGTCGTCGGCGCCAGTGGCGGCGCGGCGATCTGGGCCTTCGTCGAGCCCGCGACGCCGGCCGCGCTGTCGGGATCGCTCGCGCCCGATGGCACAGCGCTCGCGCACGTGCTCGTGCGCTTCCATCCCGAGCAGCTCGACGAGTTGTTCCCGCCCAAGACCGTCGGCAAGGCCCCCGACGCGCGCGCGTTGCTCGCTGCGCGCCGCGTGGTCGCGCGCCAGCTCACCGAGACGGGCTACCGCTGGGATCAGTTCCCGAGTGCGCTGCCCAAGGGCTCGCTCGTGCTCGACTGCACGTTCGCCGACGGCGCGCGGCGCGTGTTCCAACTCGACGGAGCGAAGGGCGAGCTCGAGCTCGACTCGCGCTTCACGCGCTCGGAACTGCCCGCTGCGGTCGCGCTGTCCTCCAAAGACGCCGAGCGCGCCTTCGAGGCCGCCTGGGAGGCGTTCGATCGGCAGTACGCCAAGTTCCAGCTGCGCCCGGAGGTCGACTGGGACGCGGTGCGCAAGAGCTATGCGCCGCTGGCGCGCGGCGCGACGACGACCTGGGAAGCTGCGACCGCGATCGCACTCGCGCTCGAGCTGCTGCGCGACCTGCACGTGCACGTCGAGTGCGGCGAGGAGCGCTTGCCGTTCTACTGGCGCTACCGACCGCAGAACGGCGTTCCGGACGCGGCGGGCAAGTTGATCGGCGAGCTGCGCGGCGGCGCCTCGGACGTGCGCTGGGCGCGCACGGACGACGGGATCGGCTTCCTGCAAGTGAACGGCGTCGGCAGTGACGACGTCGCCAAACGCGTGGACGCGGCGCTCGAGGAGCTTGGCGACACCTGGGGCCTGATCCTCGACATCCGCTTCAACGGCGGCGGGTCGACGAACGTCGCAGCCTCGGTCGCGGGCCGCTTCATCGACTCCGAGAAGGTCTACGCGCAGTCGCAGTACCGCTCGGGCCCCAAGCGCACGCAACTGGGCGCGAAGCAGCCGCGCAGCGTCGCGCCGCGCGGACCGTGGCGCTACCAGGCGCCGGTGATGGCGCTGTTCGGCCAGCGCTGCATGAGCTCGGGCGACGAGCTCGCGCTGATGCTCGTGCAGTGCCCCCAGGTCACGACGCTCGGCGATCGCACCGCGGGTTCGTCGGCGGCGCCCAAGCTGATCGACGTCGGCAGCGGGATTTCCGTGAAGGTCCCGCAGTGGAACGACTGCGACGCGGCGGGACAGCCCTACGAAGACCGCGGAGTGCCCGTGCAGGTCGAGATCACCAACTCGTCCGAGGCCTTCGCGCTCGATCGCGATCCGGTGCTCGCCGCGGCGCTCGAGCGGCTGCGCGCCAGTCCCAAGAACAAGCGCGCTCCGGGCAAGCGCTGAGTCGCGCGGCTATTCTCTGCGCCCCCGAACACACCCCATGAGCACGAACACGAGCTTTTTGAAGGAACTGGGCATCGAAGGCACGAATTCCGGCGCGTACAACGGGCGCTGGCTCGTGTGCGGCGGCGCGGCGCTCGAGAGCACCAATCCCGCGACCGGCGAAGTGATCGCGCGCGTCACGCAGGCGAGCGCCAAGGAGTACGAAGCCTGCGTCGCGGCCGCGCACGAGGCCTTCCTGCGCTGGCGGCTCGTGCCCGCGCCCAAGCGCGGCGACATCGTGCGCCGCATGGGCGAGGCGATCCGCGCGAAGAAGGACCCGCTGGGCCGACTGATCTCGCTCGAGATGGGCAAGATCCTCCAGGAAGGCTGGGGCGAGGTTCAGGAAGCGATCGACATGGCGGAGTTCGCCGTGGGCCAGTCGCGCATGCTCTACGGCTTGTCGATGCACTCGGAGCGGCCGGGCCACTCGATGCGCGAGCAGTGGCATCCGCTGGGAGTCGTGGGGGTGATCACCGCCTTCAACTTCCCGATGGCCGTGTGGGCCTGGAACTCGATGCTGGCGCTGATCTGCGGCGACGCGTGCGTGTGGAAGCCCTCCGCGCACGTGCCGCTGTGCGCGATCGCGCTGACCAACGTGGTGCGCCCGGTGCTCGAAGCCGAGGGCTTCGGAGCGCTGGCCTCGCTCGCGATCGGCTCGATCGAGCACACGGCCACGCCGCTGCTCGACGACGCGCGCGTGCCGCTGGTGTCGTTCACGGGCTCGAGCGCGGTCGGACGCTCGGTGGCGAGCCGCGTGGCCGGCCGCTTCGGCCGCACGATCCTCGAACTGGGCGGCAACAACGCGCTGGTGGTCATGGACGACGCCGACCTCGACCTCGCGCTGCCGGCGATCGTGTTCGGCGCGGTGGGAACGGCGGGCCAGCGCTGCACGACGACGCGCCGCGTGCTGGTGCACGAGAAGGTCGCCGACGAGGTCGAGCGGCGGCTCCTCAAGGCCTACAGCGGCGTGCGCATCGGCGATCCGATCGAACCCAGCACGCTCTGCGGCCCACTGATCACGCGCGCCGCCGTCGACGCGATGCAGAAGGCGCTCGCCGACGCGCGCGCGGCGGGCGGAACGGTGCTGTGCGGCGGCGAGGTCCTGCAACTGCCCGGACGTTTGGCGGGCGGCAACTTCGTGCGGCCCGCGATCGTGCGCGCCGAGAACCACTGGCCGGTGGTGCAGCACGAGACCTTCGCGCCGATCCTGTACTTGATCCGCGTGCGCGACCTCGAGCACGCGATCGAGCTGCAGAACGCCGTGCCGCAGGGCCTGTCGTCGGCGCTGTTCACACTCAACGTCCGCAGCGCCGAGCGCTTCCTGTCCGCTGCGGGCTCCGACTGCGGCATCGCCAACGTCAACATCGGCACCAGCGGCGCCGAGATCGGCGGGGCCTTCGGCGGCGAAAAGGAGACCGGCGGCGGTCGCGAGGCCGGCAGTGATGCCTGGAAGGCCTACATGCGTCGGCAGACCAACACGGTCAACTACTCCAACGCCCTGCCGCTGGCGCAGGGGATCGTGTTCGGCTGAGCGCGCGCCGCCTCGCCAGTTGAGACGAAAGCACGCGCCCGCGGCGGGGATCGAACCCGCCGCGGGCGCGCGCATGTCTTGCTCTCGCGCGAACGCGCGAGACGCGCTCAGGGATACACGAGGTTCGAGAGCGCGATCAGCGCGGCCTTGTTCTCCATGTTCATGAAGCCCACCTGCACCGCGGACTTGAAGGTCGCGAACTGCGAGCCCGACATCTGCATCGTGCGCTGCAGGAACAGCGGATCGCCCGTCAGTTCCCAACCGTAGGCGAGCGTGCACCACGACTGGTACTTGTCGAGTCCGCCCGCGGCTGCGCCCTCGCCGGGCAGGCTGTTGCAGTACATCGGCTGCGTCATGCTGAGCGGACCGACCGCGACGTGATTCCACGGTCCCTTGCCGATCGGCTCCCAGGCCGGGAATCCGATCATGGTGTAGGCCGAATCGCTGATCACGCGCTTGAGCTCGCCCATGCGTGCGAAGTCCACGCCGCGGAACACGCTCTCGCGCATGCTCCACAGCGCGTTCTCGACGATGGCCTGCTCGATCGACTGTCGCGCGCGGTACTGACCGTTGAGGATCTTGGTGTTGACGATGGCCTGGATCATGCCGGTGCAGTCCACGCGGCCGTCGTGCACCATGTCCGCGATGCGCTCGAACCAGTTGCGGGCGCTGGCGCGCCAGTTGGCGTGCCCCAGCGAGTACGCGGCGCACATCGCGTCGATCGTCCAGCCCTCGCCACGGCCGAAGGCGAAGCCCTTGCCAGGGTTGTTCGCAACCCACTGCAGGTCGCCGAGCATGGACGAGCCCAGCGCCGCTCCGTTGTTGTTGACCGGCGCGTGGTGGTAGGACATCCGCGCGATCTCGGCCTGCATCAGGATGTCATCCTTGGCCACCGAGTCGTTGCCGAGCCAGGCCAGCACCTTGGGCGAGCTGAGGTAGCGCACCAGGTGCTGCAGGTCGATCGGACGGAAGCTCGCCAGCGTCGACTCGTACGCGGGCGCGAGCCCGTTCTGCTGCACGAAGTTGACCTGGTGCTTGGGGACGCCGCCCCAGCCCAGCATGTCCGGGCCGGAGATCTGCACCTGGTAGAAGTTCCCGGGCATGTAGGCGCCGTTGCTGCCCTGGACCAGCCAACGGAACACGCTGGTCGGCTCGCCGTCCATCTCGAACAGCACGTCGTTCATGCGGTCGGTGTACATGCGATGGCGCAGCAGCGTGTAGCGGTAGCCATCGTTCGACGCCGCGAAGGCCGTGATGAAGCCGTCGTACATCACGATCTCCGTGCCGCCGGTCATGCCGCCGTAGCCGACGCCCCACGGATGCGCCCAGCCCAAGCGGCCGAAGTGCAGCGGATAGACGTTCATCGCCACGCCGGCTTCGAAGAAGTCGATCAGGCGATCGAAGTCGGCGCGCAGCTTGGCGCGCGTCGTGTTGAAGCCCGACACGTCGCCCATGTAGCTCAGGTCGGGGAGCTTGTGGCGCTGCGGGTAGTAGCGCGCGGTCTGCGGGTTCCACCACGACCACAGCGCGTTGCCATGGGTGTTCACACCGAAGCGCGAGTAGCCCAGGAAGCGCTCCTCGATCAACTCCTGCGCGTAGGCCTCTGAACCGACGCGCGCGATGGCCACGCGGCGCAGGAACTGCGCCTGCCGGCCGATGACGTGCAACTTGCCGTCGGCGTTGGCCTTCACCAGCGGCCGCATCGTGCGCCCGTTGGCGAGCTGGCGTGTCAGCCCGATCGAGGGATCGTCGAAGTCGGGCAGGATCGCCCAGCCCTCGGGCACGATCAGCTCGAGCTGGTCGAAGTAGAGCTTGTCCTGCACGTCGTCGAGCACGGCGCCCGGCGAGCGGTCCGAACCGCTCGCGCCGTTGTGCACGCGCAGGTCGAGTTGCACCACGTCGTCGTGGGACCAGTACGAGAGGTAGGCGTGCACGCCCATGAAGTGCGGGAGCGTCCCGTACGTGCCCGACTGCGGCTGCTCGGGGCGCAGCACGTCGTAGCAGCGCTCCTGCAGCAGCTCCGAGCCGTTCTTGAGCGTCTTGCGGCCGAGCGCGCCCGCGCGCAGGTCCGAGCGGTACACGTTGCCGTAGGCGTCGCGCGTGCGCATGACGATGCCGTTGGTCAACGCTCGCAGGCTCTGCACTCGCGGCGTCAACGCGACCGGAGTGTCGATGTGCGGCGCGTAGACCACGTCGAAGCGCACGAACTGCCCCGGCGTGACCAGGGGCTGGCGTCGCACGCGTGCCATGACCTCGACCACGTCGGCGCCATCGGCGCGGACGGCGTACGAGCTGACCACCTCGGTCTGCGCAGGCACGAGCACGTTGTCGTGGCTGCGGATCTGGAACGGGTTGATGCCGTCCTGGCGCGGGAACGTGCCGGGCGGAACCGGGAACGTGCCGCGCAGCGTGAACTCGGTCGCCACGGGCGCGGCGAGCTCGAGCACGGCGACCGTCTCGCCGGGGACCTGGGCACGGGCCTGGCCTGCAGCCGTGAGCAACGCGCCCAGCGCGAAGGCGCCCTGAGCCATCCGGCTCGAGGCGACTCTGCTTGGCGCAACGCTGCGCGGAATGGAGACGAGTGCAGCGCGGACCGAAGTGACGCGGTCGAAGACCTGCCCCGCGGCGCCTGCCAGACGTTGAGCGGAGCGCGCCGCGTGCAGCGCGAACTCGAGCAAACCGACGGTCGAGCGCCGCAACGACGCCGCCGTACGCGCGCACCACGGCGCGCTATCCTGCCTGGACATGGGGATCCCCTCGGACAGCGGGCCCAGGGCCCGCACTTCTCGTTGGCGCGCGCCCGTGACGAACACCCCTCGTTGTGGAAACGCACGGGCCGCGCAGGGCGGCGACGTGGGATCCGCGAGCGCGCTTGGCCTCGTCAGGCTCGATGCACTGGCGCTCGCAACGAATCCGCGGAGAGTGGTCCGACCGGCGCGGGCGCGCAATCGGGGTCGGCCCCCTCGGAGCGCCGCTTCGGCTTCGGCGCGCCCTCCTCGCGCCCAACCCTTGCAGCTTCCGCAGAGTGCGCAGAATAGCCGAAGCCCCGACAGCGGATACCGCAGGTTCCTTGCGATGACGGAATTGTTCGTGCGCCCCGGGCCGCAGCCGGGGCGTCGGAGCGCGGGCCCCCGGACCGGGCGGTGGCGCGAACGGGGGCGTCCGTGACGCTGGACGGCGCCCCCAGGGCGAGCCGCAGGGGGCTGCGGAACGTCGCCGCGGCCGCGTTGGTTTGCGCGCTCTCGCTCGGCGCGGCGGAGCTCATCCTCCGGGCGCGCGAGCGCGCCCAGTCGCGCCCCGTTCATCCGACGCTGGGCGTGCGCGGCTACCGCGGCGCGCCGTTCGAACGCGAGCGCCCGGCCCGCGGCGTGCGCGTCATCGCGGTGGGGGACGACAGCACCTGGGGCAGCGGCCTCCCGGCGGAGCACGCCTGGCCCGAGCTGCTCGAGGGGTTGTTCGCGCGCGACGGGCGCGCGTCGCGGGTCGAGGTGCTCAACGCGGCCGAGCCGGGCGCGGACGCAGCGCGCGTGCGCGAGCTGGTGAACTCGCACGTGCTAGCGCTCCAGCCGACCTGGCTCGTGATCGCCCTCGGCGCGTCCGACACGCGCCGCGCGCTCGAGGCCAGCGCCGCGCGGCCGTGGTGGTGGGGCTCGGCGCTCGCTCGCGCGCTCGCGTCGCCGCCTCAGCCGACCGAGTGGTCCCACGAGTCGGCGCTCGAGCTCGTGCGCCGCGCGCGCTTCACGTTCGGCGTGGAGCTGGCGCAGCTGGTCGAGAGCGCCTGGAACAAGCGCTGCTACGTCGCGATCGTGCAGACGCCCTGGCCCCCGGCGCCGGGCGACGCTCCGCCGGCGGCGAGCGCGCAGCTCGACTCGCGCGAACTCGCGCGGCGCGTCCACGCCGCCTTGTGCGAAGAGGCGGCCCACGTCGCGCGCGTGCACGACGTCGCGCTGATCGACGCGCGCGGCGCGCTCGAGTTCGAGTCGTTCGACGAGCGCGGCCAGCTCGAGCTCCGCGGCGCGCAGGCGCTGGCGCAAGCCGTGTACGCCGACCTCCGAGCACGCATCCCCTGACGCCGGCCGCGACCGCGCGGCGCCAGCTCCGAACCCGATCGGAACGGGCGCGGGCCGCGCTCGCACCCCGTGAGGTGCGGTCGCGGCCCGCTGCGTGGAGCACGGGACTCGCGCTGCGCGCGAGTCGCTGGCTTTGGAATCACTGCGTCACGGCGATCAGCGCCGCGCGCACTTCACAGTTGGTCAGTCCCTGCGCCGCCATCGCGGCGGGCAGCGTGGGCTGGCCGTACATCTCCAGCGCCTTGCTCAGGAAGGTCGGATCCCCGGTCATGGCGAAGCCCCACGCGAAGCTGCACGGAGTCTGATACGTGTCGGCGCCCCAGGCGGCGTCCGGCGCCGGCGGCGCGTTGCAGTAGGGCGTGCTCGCGCTGTTGAGCGGCGCCACCGCGAGGTGCGAGGAAGGGCCCGCGCCGGTGCGCCAGGCCAAGGGCCCGATCATCCCGTACACCGAGTCGGTCAAGGTCGCCTCGGTCTGCGCGAAGCGCGCCGGATTGCGATCGCGGAAGACCGACTCCTTGAGCGACCACAGCATGTTCTCGGTGATGGCCTGCTCGATCGACTGCCGCGCCTGGTAGGCGCCGCCGAGGATCTTGTTGCTCACGATGCGCTGGATGATGCCGTTGCAGTTCGACTGCCCGTTGGCCATCAGGTCCGAGGCCTTCGAGAACCATCCGTCCCAGCGCGCGCGCCAGGCGGGATCGGAGAGCCCGAAGGCCGCGATCGCGCTCACCAGACCCCAGGCCTCGCCGCGTCCGAAGGCGAGTCCGATGCCGGGGTTGCTGTTCGCGGCCTGGATGTCGGCCAGCATGCCGGTGCCGTTGACGTAGCCCGAGGACGAGATCGGGTGCTCGTGATAGGAGAGGCGGAAGACCTCGGCGCTCATGCGCAGGTCGTCCTTGGCGACGGCGTCGTTACCCAGCCACGACAGCGCCATCGGCGACTGCAGGAAGCGCGTGTAGTGCTGGAAGTCGATCGCCTTGTAGGAGCGCAGCGTCGGCTCGTAGCTCGGCGCCAGGTTGTGGGCTGCGACATAGGCGCGCTGGAACGAGGGCGACTGGTTGATGCCGAACGGATCGTTCGAGTTGCCGACCAGCCCCTGGAAGTAGTTCATGGGCACGAACGGACCCGCCGCGCCCTGCATCACCCAGCGCTCGATGGTGGTGTGCTCGCCATCCTTGTCGTACAGCACCTGCGGCATGCGATCGGAGTACATGCGGTGCTTCATCTCGAGCGCGCGATAGCCGAACTGCGAGCGCGTCTCGGCCACCTTGAAGCCGTCGAAGAACCAGATCTCCGTGCCGCCCGTCATGCCGGCGTAGGCCACGCCCCAGGGGTGCGCCCAGCCCAGCCGTGGCGCGTCGTAGGGATGCGAGCCGCTCGTGCCGCTGGTCAAGTGCCCCAGCGTGGTCGTGTAGCGGTTCCACAACTCGCCCGCCGCGTTGAGCCCGATCTGCGCCAGCTTGGGCAGCGGGAACTTCTGCGGGTAGTAGCGCGCCGTCGAGGGGTTCCACCACGAGTACAGCGCGAGGCCCGTGTCGGGCGAATCGCCGCTCACGCAGAACGCCAGGTTGGTCTGGTCGAGGTAGGCACGCGCGCGCGCCACGGCCGAATTGCGCACCACCGCGATGCGGCGGTGGAACATGGCCTGCGAGGGCATCAGGTGCAGCGTGCCGTCCGCGTTGGGCTTGATGATGTCGTAGCTCACGCGTCCGTTCGCGGCCACGGGCGCGCCGATCGACGGATCGTTGACGTCGAACAACACCTGCCAGCCCTGGGGCACCTCGATGGCGATGCGCTTGAAGTACACGTCGCCCAGCGGGTCGTCCACGACGGCGCTGGGGCTCTTGTCGGAGCCGCTCGCGCCGTTGTTGAAGCGCAGGTCGAGCAGCATGAACTCCTCGTGCGCCAACGTCGTCATGTACGCGTGCACGCCGAACAGGTGCGACAGCGCGCCATTGCTCCCGCCGATCTGCGCCGTCGTCGGCAGCATCGTGCCGTAGTTGCGCAGCTGCACCGCGGCCTGGCCCCGGCGCAGAACGTCGACGTTGCCCGACAAGCTGCGCATGCCGACCAGCGGGTCGACGCGGTAGCTGTGCCCGAAGCAGTCTTCGGCGCTGATCTTGATCGTTCCCGGCGACGCGATGGCCGTCATCACGCTCTTGCGGATCGGCAGGCTGCGCGGCGCGTGCGGATGCTCGACCACGTCGTAGCCGATCGGAGCGCCGCCGGCGACGCCCGAGGGCCGATCGACGTAGGCCAGCACTTCGATCACGTCGGCCCCATCCGCATCGCGCGGATAGCGCGAGACGATCTCGACCTGCGTGGGCGCGGTCAGGCCGCCGACGTTGCGCACGGCGAACGGAAACTTGCCGTCGGCGCGCGGAAACGTGCCCTTGGGCACGGGCAGCGTGGCCCGCACCACGAACTTGTCGAGCGAAGTGGGCGGCGCCGGCAACTCGATGCGCGCCACCACGTCGCCTCCCGGCGAGGGCAACTCCTCGCTGCCCGGGCCGGTCGAGAACAGGCCGTCGTCTCCGCCGCCGCTCCCGTCGCCCGTTATGGACTGATTGGTCCCGCTCGACGGCGCACATCCCGCCGTGAGCAACATCGCCGCGAGCGCCACCATGCTGGCCGCGCCGAGGCGTCCGCGGTCCCGGCCGCGGAGGTCCCCTGAACTCCTCATGACTTCCCTACTCCTGCTGGTTTTTTGGTCCGGCCGAGCGCCGGACAAGAGCTTCTTCCCCGCTGGCCGTTTCGGTCGGCGCCAAGCGCGCGCTGAAGCCATCGCGCGCAATTGCCCTGCTCGCGCAGGCCGCTGAGAGCAGGAACTTCCGGCCGCGCGGAGTTCAGCGCGCGCCTTCGTCACTGTGCGCCGCGAAGGGTATTCTCGCGCCCATGAACACGACGCCCGCCTCCGCTCGTTCCGCTTCGCCCGCCAGCACCCTCGACAGCTCCGCCGCGCGGCGCTTCATCGAAGAGACCTGGGACCGCTCGATCGTCCCGACGCTGGTCGAGTACGTGAAGATCCCCAACAAGTCGCCGGCCTTCGACCGCGAGTGGAAGAAGAACGGCCACATGGACCGCGCGGTCGAGTTGATCGCCGCGTGGTGCAAGCAGCGGCCGATCGCCGGCCTCAAGCTCGAGGTCGTGCGACTGCGCAACGAGAAGGGCGAGGAGCGCACGCCCGTGATCTTCATGGAGATCCCCGGGCGCGACTGCGACGACACGGTGCTCCTGTACGGACACCTGGACAAGCAACCGGAGATGACCGGCTGGAGCGATGGACTGGGTCCGTGGATCCCGGTGCTGCGCGAAGACAAGCTGTACGGGCGCGGCGGCGCCGACGATGGCTACGCGGCGTTCGGTTCGCTGACCGCGATCGAGGCCATGGAGCGTCAAGGCGCGCGGCGCGCGCGCTGCGTGGTGTTGATCGAAGGCTGCGAGGAGAGCGGCAGCTTCGACCTGCCGGCGTACGTCGATCACCTCGCTCCGCGCATCGGCACGCCGAGCCTGGTGGTGTGCCTCGACTCGGGCTGCGGCAATTACGAGCAGCTGTGGGGGACCACCTCGCTGCGCGGTCTGGTCGGCGGCGACCTCTCGGTCGAGGTCCTGACCGAGGGCGTGCACTCCGGCGACGCCAGCGGCGTCGTGGCCTCGAGCTTCCGCATCCTGCGCCAGCTGCTGGCGCGCGTCGACGACGCGAACACCGGCGCGGTGGTGAAGGACTTCCACGTCGCGATCCCGCCCGACCGCCAAGCGCAGGCCAAGGTCGTCGCGCAGGTGCTGGGCGACGAGATCTACACCAAGTTCCCGTTCGTCCCGGGGATGCGGCCGATGGACACTGACCTGGTCGAGCTGGTGCTCAACCGCACCTGGCGGCCGGCGCTGTCGATCGTCGGCATGGACGGCATCCCGCCCACGGCCAGCGCGGGCAACGTGCTGCGTCCCAAGACCGTGGCGCGGCTCTCGCTGCGCGTTCCGCCGACGATGGACGCCGAGGGCGCGGCGCGCCGGCTCAAGCAGCTCCTCGAGGCCGATCCGCCGTACGGCGCGCGCGTGCGCTTCGACTACGAGAAGGCCGGCAGCGGCTGGAACGCTCCGGCGATGGCCGCGTGGCTCGAGGGCGCCGTGTCGGCGGCCTCCAACGACTACTTCGGCAAGCCCGCGGTCTACAACGGCGAGGGCGGCTCGATTCCCTTCATGGGCATGCTCGGCGCCAAGTTCCCCGCGGCCCAGTTCCTGATCACCGGCCTGCTCGGGCCGGGCTCCAACGCGCACGGGCCGAACGAGTTCCTGCACATCCCGACGGGCAAGCGCCTGACCGGCGCCGTCGCCGGTGTGTTGAGCGCTCACGCCCAAAGGCCGCGCGGCTGAGCGGACTGCGGGTCGAGCTGACGTTCGAGCTCACGTCGGACGAGCACGGGCGCGACACACAAGTCGAACTCGTGAAGCTCGACCCGACGCCCGCGCGCGCGCCGGGCAAGCGTAGTCTGCAGTGGTGGAGCGTCGCTCGCGGCGTCGTCGCCGAGCACGCACTCCCGCGCGCAACGGCTTCGCCCAGCGCCGGGCCGCTGCTCCACGCCCGACTCCACCTCCTACGGCCAAACCACGCCACCCGCTCCCTTGACGGCCCCGTTCGAACTGCGCGACCGCGTTGCGCCGCTCCCCGACGCCCACGCGCGTCGAGGCCGCTCGCGCGTCGCCAAGTTCGTTCCCCGTGGGCCGGTCGCGTCAGCGTTGCACGCGTTGGTCGCCAGCGCCTTGCTCAGCGCGAGCGCGCTGGCCCAACTGATCGGGGTCGGCGATCCGGCGCCGCGGCTCCAGGTCGGGCAGTGGGTCAAGGGCGAGCCCGTGGCGCAGTTCGAACCCGGCCACACGTACGTGGTCGACTTCTGGGCGACGTGGTGCGCGCCCTGCAAGCGCTCGATGCCCGAGCTCAGCGTGCTCCAACAGCGCCACGCCAGCCGCGGAGTGCGCGTGCTGGGCGTCGCGGTCTGGGAGGACGACGCCGCGCGCGTCGCGCCCTACATCCGCGACCTGGGCGATGCGATCGGCTACTCGGTCGCGACCGACGCGGTGCTGCCCGGAGCTCGGCCCGAGCAGGGCGCCATGGCGCTCCAATGGTTGCGGGCCGCGGGCGAGAAGCTGCTGCCGACCACGTTCATCGTCGACTCCGCCGGTCGCTTGGCGTGGATCGGCAGTCCGCAGGAAGCGGCCGGGCCGCTCGAGCAGATCGTCGCCGGCGAGTGGGACCTCGAGCGCGCGCGCGCGGCGCATCGCCACCGCGTCGAGGTCCGTCGGCGCCTGGGCGCGCTGCAGGACCTGCTGTTCGGCGCCAAGGGACCGCGCTGGCAGGAGGCGCTGGCCGAAATCGACGCGCTGCAGACCTTCGAGCCCAGCGCCGAGCAGGAGATCGCGGCCTACCGCGTCTGGGTGCTGTTCAACCTGGGACGCGACGACGAAGGCTACCCCTACGCTCGACGCATCGCCGATGCGTTGATCAAGGACTCTCCGATCGCGCTCAACCTGGTGGCCTGGTCGATCGTCGACCCCAAGGCCCCGCGCAAGCTGCCTCCCGACCTCGATTTCGCCCTGCGGCTCGCGCAGCGCGCCAACCAGCTCAGCGAGGGGCGCAATCCGGCCATCCTCGACACGCTCGCGCTGGTCCACTTCCGCCGCGGCGACCTCGAGCGCGCTGTGGAACTGCAAGTGCTGGCCGTGGAACGCGCCCACAAGACCGAGTGGGAGCGCGAACTGCGCGAGCGCCTCGAGGAGTTCCGTCGCGCACTGAGCGCTCGCGCGGCCAGCCGCACCGCCGGCGGTCCGAACAAGCAGTAGGGCGCGGCGGCGGCCCAAGCGCGCCTCACAGATCGCGCACGCGAACGCCGGCCTCGTAGACGCCGCTCTGGCGCGGGTCGAGGCGGCCGTCGATGTCCAAGCGCTTGCACGGACCGTGGCGCAGGTCGGCGACGTAATTGGCCTCCCATTCGAGCGCGCCGTTCTCGTACCACGAGCGGTGCAGGCCCTCGCGCAAACCGTTGCGCCGCTCGCCTTCGAACCACAGTTGGCCGCACGGGCGCCAGCCGCGCTCCAAGCCTTCGAGTCGCCCCGCGCGGTACTCGCCTTCCCAACGCAACGCGCCGTCCTCGTACCACATGACCCAGGGTCCCTCGCGCAGGCCGTCGACCAGCCGCCCCTGTGCGATCCGCGCCCCGCTGTGCGAGCGCTCCGTCACGTAGTCGGCCGCGCCCTCGAGTTCCGCCGGCGCAGCAGCCTCGACGGCCTCGCCATCGCCGCACGCCACGAGCGCGGCCGCCAATGCGCAGGCCAGCGCGCCGCGCGCTCCCCGACTGGCGCGCGCCACGGCTCAGCGCTCCCGCGCCGGCTGGGTTCCGGCGCCCGGCCCGTACACCACGGCGTTCGCCAGGAGTCGCGCCGTGGCCCGGTGGTAGCCGCGGAAGGCCGGCTGCGCTGCGAACAGGATCACCTGCCCGGCCCCGAGCGACTCGACCGTGAGGTAGGCGCTGTCGGCCAGTCTCTCGCGCGCCTCGGGCCACAACAGGCCGGAGAGGCGCAGCTTCTCGGCCGGTGCGAAGCGCACGGCGCTCCGCACTCCATCGCCCGGCCACAGCGAGGGACTGCCCTCGAAGAACACGGGCAGCTCCGCGCCGGCGCCGGCGGTGATCCACAGGTCCGTGCGCGCTTCGCCGCGCAGGAACACGCCCTGCGGCGCGAAGCGCTGGCGCCAGCGTTCCTCGCGCTCGGGGTCCGGGTCGCTCGCACTGCCGCTCGATGCGCCGCTCGCGCTGTCCGTCGGGGCCGGCGCTGACTCGGCCGCGGGCTCGGCCGGCGTCGGGACGCCATCCCAGACGAGGCGCTCGTCGATCGCGACCGCACGCGCAGCGCGTTCGCGCCGCACGGCGAAGCGCTGCTTGTCGAGTTGGTCGAGCACTTTGGAGCGCTCGCGCACCGCGCTGAGTTCGAGCTCCGGCGCGCACATCGCGCGCGCAGATTCGCCGATCGCGATCAACGTCCCGCCCGCGCGCACCCAGGCGCGCAACGCCTCCGCGCTCTGCTCCAGCACGCCCGCCATCCGGCCGCTGGGGATCACGAGCACGTTGTAGCGGCGCAGGTCGTAGTCACCCAGTTCCTGCGCGTCCAGCAGCGACACGGCGAGGCCCAGCTCGAGATCGAGCTCGCGCCAGAGGTGTCCGAACAGGTCCGCGGAGAGCGGGGTGTTGCTGACCAGCGCAACGCGCGGACGCTCGAGCAGTTGGAAGTGCTGGCCGCCCAGGTCGTGGCCCGCGCCCGGCGCGCGCGCGCTCGAGGTCGCGAACACTTCGGCCCCCGAGCGCTCGGCGGCGCGAACGACACGCTCGGCGGCATCGGCGCCGTTCTCGTGACGACGCACGAGCAGGCTGCCGCGCTCGAAACGCCGTCCCGCGCTCTCGAAGGGCTCGTCGGCGAGCGAGAGCACCAGGCCGTCGCTCAGCGCCGCCGCCGCGAAACGCACCGAAGTGTCGTCCGCTCCGTCGACCAGCCAGCCGTACACGGGCGCGTCGGGATCGGCCGCGGCTCGAACGCGCCCGGGGGCGCTCGTCGGCGCCGGCGCCGAGTCGAGCTCCGCTGCGCGCGCCCACCAGGCTTCGAGGTCGAGCGCGTGCGCGAAGTTCCAGGCGGTGGTGTCGTAGATGCGCGAACGGCCCTTGAGTTCGAGCTCGCGCCGCTCGCGCTCGAGATCGGCCGCCGGGTAGCGCGTGTCGAACTCGAGGAACGCGCGCGCCAGGGCGCCCTGCGGCTGCGCGGCGTCGATCACGTACAGCTCGCCCGCGACCGTCGCCGAATCCGAGCGCTCGCCATCGCGCGCGAGCACTTCCGTCAGGCGCGCCTGACGCGCGTGGCTGACCTCGACACCCTGCGCGCGCAGCGTTTCGACCAGCCAGTGCGTGCGACGCGCGTGCGCGCCGGCGCGGACGACGAAGTAGCGCCGCTCGGGCGCGCTCCCGCCGGCGCAGTCGAAACGGCGCTGCGCGACGAAGCTCTCGAGCGCCTCGCGGCGCTGCGCCGACAGCGTGCGCAGGTTGGCGAAGCTGGCGGTCGCCTGGCGGTGCGTGGCCGCCGCGTAGGTCGCGATCTCGCCCGAGGCGAGCTTCACGCTCTGTCCGTTGTAGCGCGCCTGCTCGTACAGGATCCCGACGGCCCCGTTCAGGCTGCCCCACGAGTCGGAGTAGAACGGGCCCCAGCCGTCCGCCCACTCGCGCGTGTAGTAGCTCCAGCCGAAGCGATCGAAGCTGGCGGCGATGTCGGCGGCGTAGCGCGTCTGCCACTCGATCAAGCGGCGCGGGAGGTGGGGGTTGACCGGATCGGCCTGCGGATAGAACAGGTAGCTGTCGTCGCGGCCCATTTCGTGCGCGTCGACGAACAGTTGCGGGTGGAAGCGCTGCACGACGCGCCAGCGCCCGCGCGTCTCGGGCGCGATGCCGGCGATCCAGTCGCGGTTCATGTCGAACAGGTAGTGGTTGCCGCGCCCGCGCGGCCAGCGGCCGTGCGAGAGCGCTTCGCCATCGAGCACGCTGGTCGCGCCGGCGGTCTGCTCGAGCATGGCCAGGAAACGCTCGCGGCCGTCGGGGTTCTGCATCGGGTCGAACACCACCACGACGTTGCGCAGCAGCGCCTCGATCTGCGGGTCGCGCGCGGCGATCAGGTGGTGCGCGAGCGCCAGCCCGCCGTCGACGCCGCTCATCTCGTCGCCATGGATCGAGTAGCCCAGCCAGGCCACCGCCGGCGTGGTCGCCACGATGCGCGCCTGCTCGGACTCGTCGAGTCCGCGCGGATCGGCTAGGCGTCCCAGGCGCTCGAGGATCGAGTCCAGACGCTCGAGGTTCTCCGGCGCGCTGACGATGCCGTTGAACAGCTCGCGGCCCTCGTGCGTGCGCCCGTAGCTCTCGAGCTTCACCCGCGGGCTCTGCGCAGCCCACGCGCGCCAGCATTCGAGCACCTGCGCGTGCGTCGCCGGGCGGCGGCCCAGCGCGTGCCCCAGCAGCGCCTTGGGCTCGGCAATCGCGGCGTCGTGCGCTGCGCCGGGGAAGAACTCCTGCTGGTAGTCGTGCGCAGGAGCGTCGCCCAGGCGCACAGTCGCGTGCTCCAGCGAGCGGGCCGGCGCGGGCGTCGTCGATGCGCTCGACGGCGTGCTCGACTGCGAGCCGGACTTCGAAGCCGACGCCGCCGCACAGGCGACGATCGAGGCGCACAACAACACCGTGAGTCGCAGGGGGAGCGTCATGGCGGCGGCGGAGTCTAGCGCGGCTCTGGCGTACACTCGCTCCCGCTGTCGCCCATGTCCGCACGCGTGCTCCATCCCTGGATCGGCGGTCGCGAGCGCGACGGCGGGCCGCTGGTCGAGATCCGCAGTCCGTTCGATGCGCGCGTGGTCGGACGCCACACGCTGGCGACCGAGCGCGACGTCGAAGACGCGCTCGCTTCCGCGCATCAGGCTCGCGCGGCGACTCGCGCGACCAGCACAGCGTTGCGCGCCGCTGTGCTCGAGCGGCTCGCGGCGCGACTGCGCTCGCAGTCTGCGGAAGTCGCCCGCACGCTCTCCCTCGAAGCCGGGAAACCGATCGCGTTCGCGCGCGCGGAGGTGGAACGCGCCGCGCTGACCTTGGAGCTGTGCGCCGCCAACGCGCGCACCTTCAGCGAGAGCACGCCGCCGATCGACGTCGATCCGCGCGGCGCGGGTCGAGTCGCGCTGACGCAGCGCGTGCCGCGCGGCGCTCTCGCCGCCATCACTCCCTTCAACTTCCCGCTCAATCTGGTGGTGCACAAGCTCGCGCCGGCCATCGCGGTGGGAGCGCCGTTCGTGCTCAAGCCCGCGCCTCAGTGTCCGCTCACGGCGCTCGAGTTCGCGCGCTGGATCGTGGAAGCCCAGTGGCCGGCGCAGGCCGTGAACGTCGTGCCCTGCGGACCGCCGCTGGCGCAGCGGCTCGCGACCGATCCGCGCATCGCGGTGCTCTCGTTCACGGGCAGCGACGCGGTCGGCTGGAAGCTCGCGGCGCTGGCCAGCGGCAAGCACACCGTGCTCGAACTGGGCGGCGCGGCGCCGTGCATCGTCGACGAAGGCGTCGAGTTCGAGGCGCTGCTCCAGCCGCTCGCCGTGTCGGCCTTCGGGTACGCGGGACAAGTGTGCATCAAGACGCAGCGCATCCTGGTTCCGCGCGCGCGCTGTGAAGAGTTCGCAGCGCGCTTGGCCCGTGTTGCACAGGCGTTGCCGCGCGGCGATCCGCTGGACGAGGCCACTGTGGTCGGGCCGCTGATCGACGAAGCGAGCGCCGAACGCGTGGTGAGCTGGATCGAAGAAGCCCGCGCGGCCGGCGCGCGCGTGCTGTGCGGCGGCGAGCGCGAAGGCGCGCTCGTGAGCCCGGCGGTGCTCCTCGACGCGCCGCGCTCGGCGCGCGTGGTGTGCGACGAAGTGTTCGGCCCGGTGGTCGCGGTCGAGCCCTTCGACAGCTTCGAAGAGGCGCTCGCGCGCGCCAACGACTCGCGCTTCGGCTTGCAGGCCGGCGTGTACACGCACAGCCTGGCCCACGCGCTCGCCGCGCAGCGCGAGCTCGAGTACGGCGCGGTGATCGTCAACGACACGCCGACGCTGCGGCTCGACGCGCTGGCCTACGGCGGGACCAAGGACTCCGGCACAGGCCGCGAGGGACCGCGCTGGGCGATGGAGGAGTACACCCAGCCGCGCGTGCTGGTGCTGCGCGGACTGAGCTAGTCGCCGCTCGCCGCGTTCGAGCCGCGCGCAGCGAGGCGGCGCTGGAGTTCGCGCGCGAGTTCGTCGGCCGGATCGAGGGCCAAGGCGCGTTCGAGCGCCGCGCGAGCGCGCTCCAGTTCGCCCAGCTCGAGTTCAGCGCGCGCCAGTCCGCGCCAGGCGCTGGCGCGGCCGGCAGAGAGTCGGGTCGCGCGCTCGTAGGCCTCGCGCGCCGACTCGTAGAGCTTCAAACGCAAGCGCACGCTGCCCAGGTTGCTCCAGGCGATCGAATTGCCGGCGCCGAGATCGACGGCGCGGCGGAGAGCGCTGTGGGCCTCGTCGAGCTCGCCTGCGTCGGCCAGCAGCCGCCCCAGGTTCGACCACGGTCGACCGTAGCTCGCGTCGCTGGCGATCGCCTGCTCGTAGCGCGAGCGCGCAAGCGCAGCTTCGCCGCGTTCTTCCGCCGCGAGTCCCAGTTCGTTGTACGCGCGCGCATCGCCGGTCCTCCAGCGCAGCTGCTCGCTCCAGTACGACTCGCGCGAGGCGTACACGCTGCAACGCTGCCATGAGAGCGCGAGGGCCAGCGCCAGCGCGAGCTTCACGGCCAGGGCGCCCGCGCGGACGCTCGCGACGCGCGACGCAGCGGCGCCGATCAGCGGAACGGCGAACAGCAGCGGCAGGTAGACCAGCCGTGGCGCGAACAGCACGCCCGCGGGCACGAACTGCATCCAGCTCGCGCAGGCCGCCGCGCTGCACAGGAGCGCGACGCCGGTGTTGCGCTGGCGCGCCGTGCGCGTCAGCAACAGGCCCGCGCCGATCGCGCACGCGAACACCAGCCAACCCAGCGCGGAGAGCAGCGCTGACGGTCCGGCGGGACCGTCGACGAAGACTCCGGTGCTCTCGTAGTTGGGCGGGAACCCCACGGGCGCCGCCAGCAGGCGCAGGGCTTCGAGGAAGGCGCGTCCGCCGAACAACAGGCGCTCGCTGAGCGCGGCGTCGGCCAGCGGCGCATGCGGAGCGTGGGGGAGCGCGCTGCCGTAGACCTCCAGGCGCAGGGTTGCGTATGCGCCGAGCGCCAGAGCGACTCCGCCCGCAACCCACAGCGCGAGCGCGCGCGAGTGGCGCAGCGCCAGCGCGAGCAAGAGCGGCGCGAAAACCAGCGCGTCTTCCTTCGAGAGCAGCGCCGCGAGCAAGCCGACAGCCGTGAACACCAGCGCGGAAAGGCCGCTCGCCGTGCGCAGCGCGCGCCAGGGCACGGTGAGGTGCGCGACCCACGCCGCCGCGAGCAGCCCGCCGAGCGCGGAGAGCATCGACGTGCGCCCCGAGATCCAGGCCACGCTGTCGGCGAGCAGCGGGTGAACGGCGAACAGCGCCAGTCCCCACCACGGCGACGACTCGCGGCGCGCGCCGGCGCCGAGCAACAACAGGAGCACGCCGGCGAGCGCGACCACGGCGGCGTGCAGCACCACGTTCGTGGCGTGAAACCCGCGTGGATCGCCGCCCGACCAGGCGCGGTCGAAGCGCAGCGACAGCGCGGCCAACGGGCGATAGTGGCCGGCGCGCGAGAGGTGCTCCCAGTAATCGCGCTCGAAGGCCGCGCGCCAGGGCAGCGCGCCCTCGACCAGCGGGTTGTCGACGATGGCTTCGGCGTCGTCGAAGCACCACTGCGTGTGGAGCAGCGCCGGCGCGAACGCCGCGAGCGCCAGCAGCACGCACACGAAGACCCAGGCGGGTCCCGAGAGCGAAGGGGTGGACGAACCCGGCGGCGATTTCTGGGCGGGGCTCTCCTCGCGCGGCGACGGCGGGCTCGCGTGCCAACCCGCGGGTTCCTCCGACGCCGCGTGGAGCGCGTGCGGAAGCGGCGCTGGGCGATCGTGCATCACGGCGCGAGGCAGAATGACCGCCGCCAGGCGCGGCGTCTACGCAACGCGTTCGACCGTGCCGCCCGCGACTGCTAGCTTCGCGTGGCCCATGAGCAACTCGAGCGAGGCGCCCAACGGCTCGAAGCGTGCGCGCGCCCTCGAACTCGCCGCGTGGATCGGGCTGTTCGTCGCCGCGCGCATGGCGCTCGTGCTGGCCTTCGGCGATGTGTTCGCCTACCTCGAGGAATTCGAGAAGGCCGCCGCCGGCAAGGCCATGCTCGACGGCCTCGCGCTCGCGCACCACCAACTCGCCTACCACCCCTACGAGGGCGGCGGCTTCGTCGTCAGCCACCTCGACGCGCTGGTGTTCGCCCTCGCCGGGCCGAGCGTGCTGTCGGTCAAGCTCGTAGCGCTGTTGCTCGGCGCGCTGCTCCTGGCGGGGGGCTGGGGGCTGTGCTTTCGCGCGGCCGGTCCGATCGCGGCGCGCGTGTTCGCCGCGCTGTACGTGCTCGCCCCGGCCAGCATGCAGCAGAACTCGCTGCTCGCGCTGGGCATCCACTACCACGCGCTGATCTTCGTCGGCGCGCTCTTGTGGGCAGTGCTGGCAGCGCTCGACGGCGGCGCGCAGCAGCGGCGAGTGTGGCTGGCGAGCGGCCTGATCGCGGGCTTCGGCGTGTTCTTCAGCTACCAGCTCGGGCTGACCGTGCTCGTCGCGCTGGGCGCGGGCGTGTTCGTCGCGCGTCGCGCCGGCAGCGCCGTCGCTCTGCGCGGCTTGGGCTGGGCTAGCGCGGGCGCCGCACTCGGCGCGCTGCCGCTGTGGTGGATGTGGGTGCGCACGGGCCGCGCCGTATTCGACATCCACGGAACCGACGTGCTCTCCACCAAAGCGCCGCGCGCGCAGTTGCTGGGGGACTTCGCCGAGTCGTTCTTCCTCGGCCGCCAGCCGCACGAAGCGCTCGCACTCGCGCTGCTGTGCGCTGCGCCCTTCAGCGCGCTGTGGGCTTGGCGCAGCGGCGCCCGCGCACGCACGTTCGTCGCATTGATCGCCGTCCACGCCGCGCTGTTCTGCGCCGCGTACCTGGGACTGGGCTTCACCATCGGTCGCGTCGTCAGCTACTTCATGCTGCAGCGCCTCACGCCGCTGTGGTTCTTCGGCCTGCTCGCCACCGCGGTCGGCTGTGCGGCGCTGTGGAACGCTGGCGGTGTGCGCCGCCGCGCGGGCCTTGCGCTGGCGCTGTCGTGCGCGCTCGTCGGCGCGCTGGACCTCGTGCGATTGGTGCGAGCTGCAGCCCCGCGCGACTGGCTCGCGCACGCACGCGTGCTCGCGAGCACCAAGGGCTACGCCTATCCGCAGTACCTGCAGAAGCTCGCGCCGCGGCTGGGGCTGGAGCGTGAAGCGTTGGCGCGCACGTTCCTGGACTTCGAAGAGGAGGACCGCGAACTGCTCCTCGACGCGCTGTCCAACACCGTCTGGGGCGACGGCAGCGTCGAGCTGGAGCAACTCGAGCGCGAGGCCAGCGCGCTGGGACTCGCGCAGCACAGCGCGGACCGTCGCGCCCTGCTCGCGGCGCAGGGCATGGCGCTGCGCAACCGCTGGGGCGGGGACATCGCCTCGCGACTGGAGCGCGCGGCGCAGACCGGCGACGACCGCGCGGAGTTCCTGGCGGAGGCCATCGGCCGTTTCGGCGGGCGCTACTTCCCGAGCTTCGACGCGGTGCGACGCGAGTTGGATCAAGGCGTCGCTGCAACCGCGCCAGCGGCCTTCTTCTTCGGACTGGGCATGCGCGCCTGGGCGGCGCGCGGCGACGCCAGCGTCCGCGCCTACCCCGCCCCGACGCCGGGGCCGTGGTGTTTCGACCAACGCGGACCGCGGGCTCTGTTCGAGGCGCAGGCGCCGGAAGTGAGAGCAGCGTTGTTCGCGGGCTACGAGCATGCGCGCAAGCTGCACACGCTCGACGGCGTCGATTCGTCACGCTGAGGCTCGCACCGTCGAGCGCACGAAGCAGGCGCGAACGTCATACGCTCGCCCTGAGTGGCCGCACCAAAGCGACGAGGCGCGCGGCTCGTTGTCGAGCCACGCGCCTCTCAAGTGTCCGGCGTTCTCCCGCGCGCGAGAGAGCCTTCGATCCACGGAGCCTCAGTCGACGCTGACCGTCGGCACCTGCAGCGCCACCGAGTCGCGCTGTGTGCGGTCGAAGGTGCTGCGCCATTCGCTCGAGCTCACGCGGCTGCGGTACGCCGCACGCCGACGGCGCACTTCGAACCAGTCGCCGATCAACTCGGGGTGCTTGATCATGGCGCGCAGGCGCTCGACCTTGCGCAGCAGCTTCGACTTGAGGCTGCGCGTGACACGCGCGTGGGTCTTGATCAGTTCCTCGCGCGAGGCCCGCAGTTCGTCGAAGGTGAAGTGCGGGTGCTTGTACGTCTCGGTGCCGTGCCAGTAGTGGAAGTCGATCTCGGCCACGTCGCGGATCAGGTGCGGCTTGAGCTGCTCGTAGATCTCGGTGCCGGGGATCGGCTGCAGCAGCGACACGCAAACCGAGTCGGGACGCGTGCTGGTGACGATGTACTCGGTCAGCTTGTGGTCCTTGGGCGTCTCCTGCGGGAAGCCGAAGATCAGGAAGTACTTGAAGTACATGCCGACTTCGCGGTTGAGCTTGGCCGCGGCCTGGATCTTCTCGACCGTCAGGCCCTTCTTGACGCTGACCAGCACGTCGGGCGAGCCCGACTCGAGGCCGTAGTAGATCTTCACGCAGCCGGCCTTGCGCATCCAACGCAAGAGCTCGAAGTCCATCGTGTCCAGACGCGACTCGCAGGCCCACTCGAAGTACAGGCCGCGGCGGATGATCTCCTTGCAGATCGCGATCACGCGCTTGCGCTGGATCGTGAACAGGTCGTCGAAGAACATCATCTGCGGCGGGTTGTACGTGCGCAGCAGGTGCTCGATCAGGTCGACCGTGCGCTCGGGGCTCATCGCGCGGTACTGGCGCGGAGTCATCTCGGCGTCGCAGAAGGTGCAGGCGTACGGGCAGCCGCGCGAAGTGATCAGCGTGACGCCCGGATTGACCATCAGGCGCATGTAGCGCGGGATGTCGTACAGGTGGTAGGCGGGCAGCGGCAGCTCGTCGACCTTCTTGATCAGCGGACGGCGCGGCGTCTTCACCTGCTCGCCGTCCTTCATGAAGGTGATGCCGAGGATCTCGCCCCACTTGTACGGCTCGGTGTAGTTCTCGAGCACCTCGGGGAGCGTCAAATCACCTTCGCCCTGCACGCAGATGTCGGCGGCGCCGGACTCCAGGAAGAACTCGGGGTTGGTGGTGGGGTGGGGGCCGCCCATGACCACGAACTTGTGCAGTTCGTTGCGCGCGATCTGGCCCAGCTCTCGCGCGCGGCGCGCGTTGGGCGTCAGCGCCGAGATGCCGACCACATCGGCCCAGAGCATCCCTTCGCGCAGGGTCTCCATCTCCTCGATGGAGTCGTCGAACAGCTTGACCTCGTAGCCGCCGCGCTGGAGCAACTGCGCGGCCAGGATCGCGATCCCCAGCGGCGGGTAGATCTCGTCGCGCGCGAGTTCGCCCTTGACCGCCTTTTCGTCGGCGAACACGGCGGCCGCGCGCTCGCGCAGGACCTGGCTCTTGGCGTAGATCAGGACGACCTTGAGCGTCATGGGGCGACCTTCGTGGCTTGCGCCGTCGTTGGGAGCGGGCGAGGTGCGGTTCAAAGGGTGCTGGACAGTGCGCTGCCTGTCGGCAGGGAGCGGGCGCGCTCTCCTGTGTTGGACAGCCTCCCCCTCGCCACGCCCCACGGATCGTCGTTTCGTGGAGCGCCGCTTCAGAGTGAAAGTCTACCGTGAACGGAAGGTTGCGCAAGCGAGCGGCGCGAACGAAGCCCTTTCCGCGGCCGTGCGCGGACTCCAGACTTCGCGACGGAAGTTCCGCCCTACACTCGCCCCCATGTCGTCCAAGGCGCCTCAGAACGTCCCGCCCCAGCCCGGTCCGCCCGAAGTCGAGTCATTCGATCAACGCCTCGAACGGCTCGAGAAGATCGTGACCGAGCTCGAGCAGGGCCGCATCGGCCTGGAGCAGGCGCTCGAGCGCTACCAGGAAGGCGTCGGACTCCTGCGCTCCTGCCGCTCGACGCTCGACGGCTTCCGCAAGCGCGTCGAAGAGCTGGCCGAGAGCGGCGCGCTGCAGCCGCTGGCGGGCGACCCCGACGCCGGCCCGCGGTCGTGAGCACGGTATCCAGCGCCCAGAGCGCGAAACTCTGGCTCGAGCAGAGCCGCGCATGGATCGAACCCGAGCTGGTGGCGGCGCTCAACGAGCTCGAGCGCTCGCCCGCGCGCCTGGTCGAGGCCATGCGCTACGCCACGCTCGACGGCGGCAAGCGCCTGCGACCGGCGATCGCGCGACTGGCCTGCCACTGGTGCGGGGGCAGCGATGCGGACGCGCGCGGCGCCGCGCTGGCCGTGGAGTTCATCCACGCCTACAGCCTCATCCACGACGATCTGCCCTGCATGGACGACGACGCCTGGCGGCGCGGTCGACCGAGTTGCCACGTGGCCTTCGGCGAAGCGCTGGCGCTGCTGGCCGCCGATGCGCTGCAGACGCTCGCCTTCGACCATTTGGTCCGAACGCCCCGCGGCTCGGCCGGTCCGATGGTGTCCGCACTCGCCGAGGCCGCCGGCGCCTCGGGCATGGTCGGCGGGCAAGTGCTCGACATGGCCCTGACGGGCGTGAGCCGCACGCGTCCACTGCAGCTGGAGGAAGTCAGCGCCATGCACGCGCTCAAGACCGGCGCGCTGATCGCAGCGGCCGCGCGGCTGGGTGCGCTAGCCGCCGACGCACCCGCTGAGCGTTGCGCGCGCATTTGGAGCTGGGGCCAGTGCCTGGGTCGCCTGTTCCAGGCCATCGACGACGTGTTGGACGTCACGGCCGACCGCAGCAGCCTGGGCAAGACGCCCGGCAAGGACCAGGCGCAGCTCAAGCCGACGCTGGTCGCGGCGCTGGGCCTAGACGCCGCCCGGGCCTACGCCCAGGCCCAGGCCGAGCGGGCCCGGGCCCTGGCGCGGGACATCGGGGGCGAGCAGGCGGCCACGGCGCTTGGGTTTGCCGACCTGTTGCTCGATCGACAGTCCTGAGCCGCCCCTGCGACGCCGCCGCCAGGGGGCAATTGCATTGCCGCCGGATATCGCCAAGGATGACTTGTCTCCCCCCAGGGATCGCCACCATGCCCGACTCGTCTGCGTCAGCTCCGCGCCCGGCCGTCTCCCACCCAGACCTGCTCGCGCGCATCGACGGTCCGGCGGACTTGAAGCGGCTCACCCTCGACGAGCTGCCGATCCTGTGCGCGCAGACGCGCGAGTTCCTGCTCGGCTCGGTGCAGCAGACCGGCGGCCACCTCGGCTCGAACTTGGGCGTGGTCGAGCTGGCGACCGCGATCCACTACGTGTTCGACCTGGCGCGCGACCGCTGCGTGTGGGACGTCAGTCACCAGTGCTATCCGCACAAACTCTTCACCGGGCGGCGCGCGCGCTTTTCGACGCTGCGGCAGACGAGCGGAATGTGCGGCTTCACGCACCCCGAGGAATCGCCCTACGACCTGTTCCACACCGGCCACGCCGGGACGAGCATCAGCCTCGCGACCGGACTGGCCCTGGGTTCGGCGCACGAGCCGCGACCGCCGCACTCGATCGCGGTGATCGGTGACGCGAGCCTGGGCGCGGGGGTCGCCTTCGAAGCGCTCAACTTCGCGGGTGCGAGCAAGCAGCGCGTGCTGGTGATCCTCAACGACAACGAGTGGTCGATCTCCAAGTCGGTGGGATCTCTCGCGCGCTACCTCTCGCGCATCCGCTCGGCGAAGGTCGTGCAGCGCGCGCAAGAGGAGATCCACAAGCTCTTCCACGCCATCCCTGTGATCGGCGAGAAGGTCGATCGCACGCTCGAGGACATGGCCGAAGTCGTGCGCCACACGCTCGTGCCCGGCCACGTGTTCGAGGAGCTGGGCGTGACCTACGTCGGTCCGATCCCGGGCCACGACGTGAAGTACCTGGTAGAGAACCTCGAGCGCGTGCGCGAGCTCGAAGGCGCCGTGCTGCTGCACGTGCTCACCGAGAAGGGCAAGGGCCACCCCAACGCGCCGACGCACCCCGAACGCGTGCACGGCGTCAAGGGCGCGCCGCGCGTCGCGGGAGCGGACTCGTCGAAGCTGCCCGGCCCGGTCGCCGCGAGCCCCAAGCCCCCGGGCCCGGCCTACACCAAGGCCTTCGCCGACACGTTGCTCAAGATCGCCGAGCGCGACGTGCGCGTGCACGCCATCACCGCCGGCATGCCCTCGGGCACGGGCCTGGAGCAGTTCGCCGAGCGCTTCCCGGCGCGTTTCCACGACACCGGCATCACCGAGCAGCACGCCGTCGCCATGGCGGCCGGTATGGCCAAGGCCGGCCTGCGCCCCGTGGCGGCAATCTACTCGACCTTCCTCCAGCGCGCCTACGACCAGGTGTTCCAGGAGGTCGCGCTCCAGAACCTGCCCGTGCTGTTCTGCATGGACCGCGCAGGCCTGGTGGGGCAGGACGGACCGACGCACAACGGCGTGTTCGACATCGCGATGCTGCGCACGCTGCCGAATCTGACGCTGTGCGCGCCGCGCGACGCGACCGACATGCGCCGCATGATCGAGATGGCCCTGACGCTCAACGGGCCCGTGGGGCTGCGCTACCCGCGCGACAACTGCCCCGGCCAAGAGCGCATCCACGCCAGCGAGCGGCGCGAGATGGCGCCGGGCAAGGCCGAGCCGCTGCTCGACGTCGCGCCGCAAGAGCGCTCGAGCGCAGTGTGCTTGTGGGCCTACGGTGCGCTGGTGAACCAGGCGCTCGAAGCCGCCGACAACCTGCGCCAGCGCGGCATCGACGTGGGCGTGGTCGACGCGCGCTTCGCCAAGCCGCTCGACGAGGAGTTGCTGGGTCAGCACCTCGCAACCTACCGCGCCGTGATCGCCATCGAAGAGCACCAGCGCGCCGGAGGCTTCGGCGCCGCGCTGCTCGAGGCCGCCAGTCGCGCGCTGAACGTGCGCGCTCAGGTGAAGGTGCTGGGCGTGCCCGATCGCTTCATCGAGCACATGACCACACGCGAGGAGCAACTCGCCGAGTGCGGCCTGGACGCCGAAGGCATCGAACGCGCGGTGCGCAGTCTGCTCGCGCCGCAGCGCGTCTCGTGACGCGCGCGCGCCCCGCTTCCCGGCCCTCTGGCGCTCCCATGCCCCCGAGCGAGTTCGCCAAGCGCGCGCGGGCAGCCAAACAGCCCGGCGCGCCCAAAGCCGGCGCGGTCAAGCGCGTGCTCGTCGCGGCCGACATGGCCAAGGATGGCGTGCGCGACTGCGCGCGCGAACTGGTGCCGTGGCTGCGCGAGCGCGTGAGCGATGTCGAGCTGGTGGAGGACATCAGCACCTTCGTCGCGCACCGCACGGGGCTCACGCGCGCGCAACGCGAAGTGAACCTGCCGGATCTGGTCGTCGTGTTGGGCGGCGACGGCGCGATCCTCGGCGCGGTGCGCGGCTTCTCGGAGTGGCCACGTCCGACGCTCGGAATCAACTTCGGACGCGTGGGCTTTTTGGCCTCGACGCCCGCGAGCGACTGGCGCGAGGCCCTGGGCGGCGTGCTGGCCGGCGAGGGCATCGTCGAGCCTCGCATGCGCCTCAACGCCGAGATCGTCAGCGCCAAGGGTGACCGCACGCGCGCTGTCGCGCTGAACGAGGTGCTGGTCTCGCGCCGCGCGGCGAGCGGCATGCTCACGCTGGGCGTGGCTGTCGACGGCGATTTCGTCGCCGACTATCGCGCGGACGGACTGATCCTCGCGACGCCCTCGGGCTCCACCGCGCATTCGCTCTCGGCGGGCGGACCGATCCTGTTCCCGTCGATGCTGGGCTTGATCGTCACGCCCGTGTGCCCGCAGGGGCTCTCGTACCGACCGATCGTGCTGCACCCCGACAGCCGCATCGAACTGCGCGTGAAGGAATCCAGCGGCGGAACGCAGCTCGCCGTCGATGGCCAGGCCTTCCACGACCTGGCCGATGACGACCTGGTGGAGGTGCGCCGCCACGAGGTCGCTTATCCGCTCCTCGCCTGGGCCAAGCTCGACCCGTACCGGCGCCTGCGCGACCGGCTGGGCTGGAGCCAGACGCGCTACCGCGGCGATCCCGACTAGCCGCGCCAGCCTCAGCCGCGGCGCACGAACGGAACCTCGACCTGCGGCCACTGCGGGTCGTCGAGGTCGATCACCAGCACGCCCTCGAGCGCGCCGCTGAGCGGAGCGCTGGGTTCGAGCGCGATGCTCCAGCGCGAGGCGCGGCCGCTCTCGTCGGGCGTGAGAGGTTCGATCGCGACGCGCAGCCCGGCGTTCTCCGCGCCGCGCAGGCTGTGCCCGAGCACCTTGAGGCGGTGGCCGGGCATGTGCGTGATGAGCTCGGCGCTGGCGACTTCGCCGCCCGCGGCGCTGCGCAGGAACAGCATGCGCGCCGGCGCGATCTCGACGTCGTTGGCGCCCGTCCAACGCAGCTTCACGTCCAAGGGCCGGCCCTCGCCCACGCCGCCGGGACCACTGGTCTTCACTCGAATCCACTTCTCGTGGTAGCCCGGCTCGACCGGCGGATCGAGCCGCGCGTAGAGCCGCCACAGGCGGACACCGGCGAGCTCGCGCGGCTCGATGCGAGTGACTACGCCCTGCGGCGCTTCGAGCACGTCGAGCACCTCTTCCCCCGACGGCATCACCGGCGTGATGTCGGTGAAGCCCTCGCCGCCGGCGTTCACACCGACCCGCTCGACGTGGATGTCGGGCGGGATCGGCTGCAGCGGCGCGTGAACCTTCATGCGCGCCTCGATCGTGAGGTAGGGCGTGCGCTCGGAGTCGGTGGTCATGCGCACCAGGACGATCTTGTCCTTGTTCTTGACCGGCGCCTGCGTGCTGTCGACGCGCAGGGAGAGCTCGACGACGGCCTCCGGCGGCACGCTGAGCACGCACTCGCGCGAGCGCATGTCGCCCCCGATCCGGTTCCCGTCCGGAAGGACCGCGGCCAGCGTCGGAGCGGTGCAGGAGCAGCCCGCCTGCACCTGCTCGATGCGGATCGTGCGGCCCTCGACGTTCTTCATGCGCAGCGTCGCCTCGCGCACCTCGCCCAGCGGGATGTCGCCCAGGTCGAGCCAGTTGGGATGGGCGGCGTGCTGCGGCTCTAGGATCTCGAACGCGCCGCCACCCAGGGCCAGGGCGTGCGCGGACGCGTCGTCGTGGGGCTGCTGGTGCTGGTCGTGTTCGTCGTGCGCCGCGTCGCAGGCCGCGAACGCGAGCGCGAGCAACGAGCAGGCGAGCGCCGCGAGAGGACGGGAGCGCTGGGCGGGGTTCATCATCGAGGCGTCGATTCGTTCGGGCGGGCCGGGGTCGTACTCGCGCTGGGCAATGAACGTACCGCGGATCGCCGTCCATTCCGCGCGCGCCGGTCGATTGATCCCTCGCGCGCCGCGGCGACAATGGGGGCATGAACCCCGCCGCCGCCACGCACGCCGCCCACCGATCGACCGAGCACCGCGACCAGGCCCTGTGGGCCGCTGTGGAGGCCGAGAGCGCGCGCCAGGAGGCCCAGCTCGAGCTGATCGCGTCGGAAAACCACACCTCGCGCGAGGTGATCGCGGCCATGGGGACGGTGCTGACCAACAAGTACGCCGAGGGCTACCCCGGCAAGCGCTACTACGGCGGCTGCGAGCACGTCGACGTGGTCGAGGACATTGCGCGGGATCGCGCGAAGCAGCTGTTCAAAGCCGCACATGCCAACGTGCAGGCGCACAGCGGCACGCAGGCCAACATCGCGGCGCTGATGGCGCTCGTCCCGCCGCGCGCGCGCGTGCTGGCCATGTCGCTCGACCACGGCGGCCACCTCTCGCACGGCCATCCCAAGAACTTCTCGGGCGTGTTCTACGAGTTCCACAGCTACGGCGTGGAGCGCGGCAGCGAGCGGCTCGACATGGACAAGGTGCGCGAGCAGGCCCTGGCGCTGCGCCCGGCGCTGATCATGGCGGGCGCGTCCGCGTACTCGCGCATCATCGACTTCGCGGCCTTCGGCCAGATCGCGCGCGAGGTCGGCGCGAAGTTGCTGGTGGATCAGGCGCACATCGCCGGTCTGGTCGCGGGCGGCGAGCACCCCAGCCCCGTGCCGCACGCCGATGTGGTGACGATGACCACGCACAAGACGCTGCGCGGTCCGCGCGGCGGGATGATCGTGTGCAACGACGAGGCGCACGCCAAGGCGCTCAACTCAGCCGTGTTCCCCGGCGGACAGGGCGGTCCGTTCATGCACGTGATCGCCGCCAAGGCGGTGGCGCTGCGCGAGGCGCTCGACCCCTCGTTCGCGCACTACGCGCGCGCCGTCGTCGCCAACGCCAAGGTGCTCGCGCAGACGCTCGCCGGGCGCGGCCTGCGCATCGTCTCGGGCGGAACCGACAACCACCTGATGCTGGTCGACGTCACGCCGATGAAGCTCACCGGCAAGGACGCCGAGAACCTGCTGCACGCGGTCGATCTGACCTGCAACAAGAACCTGATTCCCTACGACCAGAACCCGCCGACGAAGGCCTCTGGCGTCCGCTTGGGAACCGCGGCGATCACGACGCGCGGCCTGCGCGAAGAACACATGCGCACGCTGGGCGGTTGGATCGCGGACGTGCTCGCCAACCCGACCGACGCGAGCGTCGCAGCGCGCGTGCGCGGCGAAGTGGGCGAGCTGGCGCGCGCCTTCCCGATCTACGTTTGAGCGCGCGTCCCCGCTGCCGCTCAGGCGGCGGGGCGGTCCCTGCTCCAGCCCAGCGAGCGCAGCACGCCCAGGACCTCGCTCCAACTGGGGAACTTGCGCTGGTGCTTGCGCTTGTATTCATCGAGCGCAGTGACGAACTCGAGCACTTCAGCCGACTGCGCTTCGTCGGCGGCGGACTTCTCTTCCTCGTCGTCGACCGGAACGTGCTTCGCGCGGGATTTGCGGGAGACTCTCATGGTGTGCGTCGCTGGGGCGGCGCCGCGCGGAGGGCAGGCTTGCCCGATCCTGACGGCGCACAGAGGCCCAGCATCGGTCGCCGCCGGCGCCGCGCTGGAGCGAAAGCGCGCGCCGCGGCACTCGGCCGCGCTGAGAGCTTGGCTGGGTCGCTACCGCCTCTTGGAACCTCTGCGAAGCGCGAAGGATCAACGAGGTCGTAGCTCAGAGCACGCCGCCGCGCCGCAAGACCGCGTCGACGCGCGCCCGCGTCGGTCGCTCGATCAGGCCCGCCTCGGTGACAATGGCCGTCACAAGCCGCGCGGGCGTCACGTCGAAGGCGGGGTTGTAGACGCGCACGCCCTCGGGCGCCGTGCGCCGGCCCAGGCCGCAGGTGACTTCCTCCTCGCCGCGCTCCTCGATCGGGATCTGATCGCCGTGCTCGATCTTGGCGTCGAAGGTCGAGAGCGGCGCGCACACGTAGAACGGAATCCCGTGCTCGCGCGCGAGCACCGCGACCGAGTACGTGCCGATCTTGTTGGCCACATCGCCGTTGCGCGCGATGCGGTCCGCGCCCACGAACACGGCGTCGATGCGGCCCTCGAACATCACGCGGCCGGCCATGTTGTCGGTGATGAGCGTGACGTCGATGCCCGCCTCGCGCAGCTCCCATGCCGTGAGTCGTGCGCCCTGCAGCAAGGGCCGCGTTTCGTCGGCGAAGACCGCGATGCGCTTGCCTTGGTCCTTGGCGACGTAGATCGGCGCGAGCGCCGTGCCGTAGTCCGCCGTGGCGAGCGCGCCCGCATTGCAGTGCGTGAGCACCGTGGCGCCGTCGCGCAGGAGTTGCGCGCCCTCGACGCCGATGCGCCGGCAGATCTCGCGATCGGCTTCGAAGATCGCGCGCGCCTCTTCGAACAGTCCGTCGAGGATGCCCGCGCCGCTCGCGTGATCGCGCGTCGCGCGCGCCACCATGCGTTCGAGCGCCCAGAACAGGTTCACTGCCGTCGGCCGCGCGCTCGCCAGGCGCGCCGCGCTCTCGCGCACGCGCCCGAGCACGTCCTCGCGGTCGCGCTCGTCGCGGTGCTGCACGTCGAGCAGCACGCCAAAGGCCGCTGCCACGCCGATCGCGGGCGCGCCGCGGACCACTAGGCGCTTGATGGCGTCGTGCATCGCGTCGACGGTCGCGATGTCCACCATCACGCGCTCGAGCGGCAGGCGCGTCTGATCGATCATTCGCACGTGTCCGGGTCGACCGCCGATCCAGCGCAGGGTTTCGACGCTCACGCGAGCACCTCCGCGCGCGACACGCCTTCGGGCAGGCGGCCGGTGAGCAGTTCACACACCTCGAGGTAGCGTCGCTGCAAGTCGCCGACGACCGAGGCCGGCAAACTCGGCGCGGGCGGGTTCTTGTCCCAGGGCTGCGCTTCGAGCCAGTCGCGCAGGCCCTGCTTGTCGAGGCTCGGCGGGTTCGAACCGGCGCGCCACTGCGCGGCGGGCCACAGCCGCGACGAATCGGGCGTGAGCGCCTCGTCGATCAGCAGCATGCGGCCGTCGGCCACTCCGAACTCGAACTTGGTGTCGGCCAAAATCACGCCGCGCGCTGCGAGATCGGCGCTGGCGCGCGCGAAAAGCTCGAAGCACGCGCGCCGCGCGCTTTCGAAGAGTTCGCGACCGACGCGCTCGGCGGCCTGCTCGGCGGTGAGCGGAAGATCGTGCGCCGTGTCCTTGGTGGTGGGCGTGAGAATCGGCTCGGGCAAGCGCGAAGCGAGCTGCAAGCCCGCCGGCAACGGCACGCCGCACACCGAGCGGCTGCGCTGGTACTCCTTCCAGCCCGAGCCTGCGAGGTAGCCGCGCACGACCCACTCGACTGTGGTCGGCTTGGCGCGCCGCACCAGCATCACGCGACCGCGCAGGCGCTCGCGCCAGCTCGCGTCGAGCCCCGGCACGTCCTCGACCGAGGTGCTGAGCAGGTGGTTGGGGACGATGTCGCGCGTGCGCTCGAACCAGTGCGCGGCGATCGCCGTCAGCACCGCGCCTTTGAACGGCGCGAGTTCGCCCATCACGACGTCGAAGGCCGAGATGCGGTCGCTGGTGACGAACAGCAGGCGTTGCGCGTCGACTTCGTAGACGTCGCGCACCTTGCCCGAAGCGAGCAAAGGCAGGCCGCAGATCGAGGCTTCGCGGCCGCGGTAGGGAGTGGATGCAGGCATGGAGTGGAGGCGCTGGAGGAGGTTGCTCGCGAGTATGCGGCGCTGTGCACACAGCTACAATCGCGCCGGTGGCGGCAGACGATGCGGAGCGCGGACGGGCGATCGAACCGCTGAGCGTCGTGCGCGGCGAGTTGCTCGCGCCAGGCTCGAAATCGCTGGCGCAGCGCGCGCTCGTGATGGCCGCGCTCGCGCAGGGGACCACGCGCATCGCCAACCTGCCGCGCGGCGAGGACGTCGCGGCGGCGCGCGCGCTGCTTGCGGCCGTGGGCGTGGAGCACCACGCGCCGACGCCGGCGAGCCTCACCGTGACCGGCCGGCCGCCGTCGTGGCGCGGCGGCTGGCGCGCGGACCGCGTGGAAGTGGGGGAGAGCGGCACGCTGGCGCGTTTCGCGCTCGCAGCGCTGGCGCTGTGCGCGGAGCCCGTCACGCAGGTCGAGCTCGTCGCGCGCGGCAGCCTCGAGCGGCGCGGCACCTCGCCGCTGGTGGACGCGCTGGAGCGCAGCGGCGTGCGCTTCGAACGGCGCGAGTGGCCGCTGCGCCTGGTCCCGATCGGACCGGCGAGCACGCTGGAGCTGCGCGAACCCGTCTCGAGCCAGGAAGCGAGCGCGCTGGCGATCGCGCTCGCGAGTTACCCCGACGAGAACGAACTGGTGATCGTCGGCGAGTTGCCCAGCCGTCCGTACTTCGACATGACGCGCGCGCTGCTCGAGCGCTTCGGCGCGCGGCTGACGCGCGTCGAGGACGCAGGCTTGGAGCGCTGGCGCATCCGCGGACCGCTGCGAGCGCTCGAAGGGCCGCTCCTGATCGAGCCAGACGCCTCGCTCGCCTCCGTGGCGCTCGCGGCGGCCTGCTTGTCCGGCGGCGAAGTGCTCGCCAACGGCGTGACGCGCGAGAGTTTGCAAGGCGATGTCGAGATCGCGAGCCACCTGCGAGCCTTCGGCTGCCGCGCGCTCTTCAACCAGCGCGGACTTTGCGCGAGCGGGTTCCCACAGCACGGCGCCGAGCTCGACTTGAGCGGCGCGCCGGACCTCGCTCCCGTGCTCGCGGCTGTCGCGGCCGGCGCCGCGCTCGCGGCCCCGCGCGGTCACACGCGCTCGGTGCTGCGCGGCCTCGAGACGCTCGATCGCAAGGAAAGTCGCCGGCTGGAAGTGCTCACCGACGCGCTCGCACGCGCTGGATGGAGCGCAACTCGCGACGAGACGAGCCTGACCGTCGACGCGCCGTCGCGAGCGCTGCCGACCGTCGAGCTGCGCCTCGATCCGCACGGCGACCACCGCATGGCGTTCGCCTTCGCGCTGCTCGGCCTCCTGCGCGCTGGAGTCTTCGTCGAGCAACCAGCGTGCGTGGCCAAGTCCTGGCCGAGCTTCTGGCGTGACTTGGAAGCGCTCGGCCTGCGCGCGGCGCTCCGGGGTTGAGCACAGCGCCGACTCCGGGCCGCCGGAGTCTCCGTCCAGAATCCGCCGTCGAGTGGATGGGGGCCGACGTCGTCGCGAGGCGCTCGACCGACCGACCCGGGATAGCTCGCTGACGTGTCCTCCAGTCCGCACGGCACACGAACCGCGCTAGGCGGATCGAGCGCTAAGATTCGTGGCGGTCGCCGGTCTTGCAGTCGAGTTTCGCCTGCCGCATCAGCCCTGCCGCCGCACAGCAGCCATCGCGACGGCTTCGGGCCGCAGCGCTGTGCGCAGCATGCTGAGCCAACTTCGTGGCGAGGCCCTGAGAACCACGTTCGCGATGAAAAAGCCTTGCTTCGAGTCTCTTCGCCGGCGCGCCAACGCGCCTCGACGTGCGGCGCGCAGCCGCCGCGAGGTGGTCCTCTTGCTCGGAACGCTCTCGGCGCTGATCTGTGGACTCCTCTGGTGGAGCCCCCCCCGACGCGGCCTTGACCTCGCTTCAGCTCCGGCACGCGGCGCAACGCTCGAGACCGGCGCTGTGACTCCGACCCTCCCCTCGCCCGCGCCAGACTCTGGCGCTCGCACAGCTGCTGTGATCACCGAGGTGTCGACAATGGACGCGCCGGCGCCGCTCGCCGCACCCAAGCAGCTCTGGCTGCGAGTCGTCAGCGCGACCAGCGGAACTCCGATTCAAGACGCGTCCGCCCGCCTCGCGGAATCCGCGCAGCTCCGACATGAGTGGAGTTCCGACGCCGAGGGATGGATCTGCATCGATCTGATTCGCTTGGCGGACGCCGTTGAGTCCGCAGGCCACCGACTCCCACAGCTGAACCGTCTGATCGTGAAGGTGGTTGCGCCTGGCTACTCGACGGGCCTTGTCCAACTCGCCGAGGGGCATTCGGTCCCAGCTTCGGCCCTCACCGTAGCTTTGAAGTCCGGGGCCGCGCTGGAGCTGCACGTGGACGACCACTACGGGCGTCCGCTCCCGCTGGTCGACGTCCGGGTCGTGGCGAGCGGCGCCGAGTTGCTCGGGCTTCCCAGCGAAGGCCTGGAGCGCGGCGAACTCACGCCCGCGACCAAGCAGGTCGTGACGGGACGCTTCGGCGCCGACTTGGCGCTGGAGACGGGACGGTTCGGAGGGGTGATGACGTTCGTGCGCGATCCCGTGCTCAACACCCATCGGCTGGTCGGGGGACTGGGTGACCACGAGTGGTTTGGGATCACCGACGAGTCCGGAGTCGCGCTCGTGGAGGGCTTGCCCGCATCCGTGCACCTGCGAGTCCTGCTCGTGATCTTCGGCGCCGCCAGTTGGATCGAAGTTGGCGCCCTCGGTCCCGGTGAAACTCGGGTCGTCGAGTGGGCCCAGCCGGCAGCGGGTGTGATCGAGTGTCGGTTGTTCTCCGAGGAGTTCTCGGCCCTGGCGAAGGCCCGCTTCTGCCTCGTGCGGGCCGACGCGGAGAGCGCCAAACAGCGATTTCTTTCCGCGGACGAGAGCGTGGTTGCGCAGTCGACAGCGGATGAGCGCGGCCGGTGCCTGTTCGAACAGACGCCGGTTGGAAGCTACTTCTGCGGACTGCTCCCCGGTCGATACCCGCCGGGCCTCGTGCCTGCGCAGCTCGTTCAACTCCGCGCTGCCGGCGAGGTGGCGCAAGTTGAGTTGCGAGTGCTCGGAACGAACTCCATCGCCGGGACCGTCGTCGACGTGGCGCCGTTGGATCAGGTGTTCTGGGTCCGCGCCAGCTCGAGCGCGTTCGCGGGGCATGTCGAGCAGCGCTGCACGGCGGAAAACGGCTTCAAGTTCGAGTTCCGGTGGATGCCCGCCGGAGACTACGAGATCACGGGTTGGGGCATGCCGGGAGTTCGGCTCGAACCGTCGACGTGCCGCGCCGGCGAGCAGCACGTGACTGTGCACAAGGCGGCGCCAGGGGACCTGGAACGTCGGTAGAGATCGCGACTGCCCGTCGCGACCGCCCGCGGCGCCGCGATGCGCCGCGATCGGCGCCCGTCGAGCGCCGCGCTCAGCGCCGGCGCGCCATCTCGCGCTCGAGCGTCTCGATCTCAGTCCCGAGCTTGTTGATGCCTTGCTCGTGGCCGATGTTGAGCACGTCGGCGCCTTCGCGTTTGAACTCGAGAACGGCGGCCGTGAGCTGCTCCAATTCGCGCTCGAGTCGCTCGAAGGCCTCGCGCGCCTTCTGCTCGCCCTCGAACAGCGCCGCCAGCTCGCGCGGAATGCCGCGCACGTTCTTGTACTTGCCCGCGGCGGCGTCGAACTTCCGCTGCGCCTCGTCGTACTTGCGTTTGGCCGCCGCGTGGCGCTCCGCGAGGCTCGCGTACTTCGCATTGGCCTGCTGGAAGCCGTCCTGCACGACGCGCTCTTCGGCCGCTTGGCGCTCGCGCAGCTTCCGCGCCTCGCGCTGCAGCTCCTCGAGCTTGCGCTTGGCGGCCTCGAGGTAGCGCGCCTTCTCGCGCGGGTCGGTGAGTGACTTGTTCCAGTTCAGCTTGGCGTCCGTGAGCAGGCGTTGAATGACGTCTCCGAGCGTCTTGGCATCGGTCTTCCACTTGCGCACGCCGTTGAGCGCGTTGCGGATCATCCCGGCGAGGGTCAGCGTGTCCTGCACGATCGTCGCGACCGACTGCGCGTCGAAGGCCGCGGCCATCTCGGCCACATCGAGCCCGATCGAGGCGAGCGTGATAGCGTCTTCGCCGTGGCCCGCAGCGGCGCGCGCCGCGCGGTGCGCGAGTCCGATCTGCCCGCTGTCACCGAACGCTCCGCTCCAGTCGAGCCGCTCGACGCCGGCGAGGTCCTGTTCGAGCCGCTCGATCGCAGCAGCCGCTTCGTTGATCGTGCGCATGCCGCGCTCGTCGAGATCGGCGCCCGCGGCGAGCAAGAGCTTCGCACGCTCTTCGACCAGCGTCTTCGCCCGCGCGTTGTAGTTCTCGCTCGCCTGACGCAACTGCCGCGCGGCTTCCTGCGAGAGCGGATGGACGCGCGACTCGCGCTGCAGCCGTTCGAAACCGGCTTTGACCTCGGCGAAGTGCTGCTTGGTGTCGCTGTCGAGGCGCTGGATGTGCGCGAGGATCTCGTCCGCGCGTTGGGTGAACGCGGCGTGCTCTTCGCGCAGTCGCTGAAGATCGCTCGTCACCGCGCCGACATAGGCGGCCTTCGCGCGCAGGCTGTCTCCGGCCGCGTTCTTGAGCGTCTCGAGTTTGCGCTGGTGGAGCTTCTCCTTGGCCGTCGCGCCCAGCCGCGAGAGCAGTCCGGCGTTGATCTCCGCGCCCCAACGCTGGCGCGACTGCACCAGCCCGACAGCAACGCCGAGCAACCGATCGACGACGCCGAGCGAGAGGAAGGCCAGAGCCGCGGGACTCAGCGCCGCGCCGACCCCCGCAGCGCCGAGCACGGCGAACGTGACGCCCGTGCCCAGCCCGACGGCGTCGATGGTCTTGATGGTGTATTCGGTGACGGTCTTGGGATCGGGCACGTCGAACCTCCGCCGGCGCTGGTGATCGCTGCGAGCAGGAGAGCTCAGCCGCGAGCGCTGCGTTGCCAACGTACGCAGCGAGCCGACCCCGAAATCTGCGTCTTACGGCGCAGTCGCGGCCCGTGCACTGCGCAAGCGCGCGGCCTCACACGCGAGCGAGTGCGCGAGACCGGGCGCTTGAAATGAACGAGGCCAGCCGCGTCGAGCAGCTGGCCCCAAAAATCATGCACCCTCGACGTCAACAGCAGTTGACAGGTGCACCCATATCAAGGCTGCATCACGAACTCGAGGCCATCCGACAAGTTGGTGGTCTTCGGCGCGGCCGGGTCGCGGTACCAGGCCTGCGCCCAGACCGACTCGCCGCCCACGAAGGGCTGGCCGAGCGAGCCGGGGTTGGCGGCGAGGTAAGCGTTGAAGTCCTCGGTGAGCGCGCCGTTGCACAGGTTCGCCGTGCCGCCCGAGCTCTGCGAGCCCATGCGCTGCGTCGGCGTCTTCACGCACAGGAAGCTCGTGCCCGTGCCCCAGGCGGCGGCCGCTGGACCCGACACGCCGTAGAAGAAGAGGCCCAGCTTCTGGCCCTCGACGTTGGCGACGTCGAGCGTGAAGCCCGAGCCGGACGAGCCGCTCGGAGTGCCCGTGCCAGAGATGGTCGGAACGCAGCCGTTGGTCGAGGTGCCAGCGGTGCAGTAGACGACCGGGCCCGAAGCGCCGAGGTCGATGCGGAAGTAGGCCTGGGCGACGGAAGTCGTCGTCGCGTTGCTCGTGCGCAACGTGGCGACGAAGTACAGCTCGCCGTTGTCGTTCAAGATCAGGTCGTCGTTGCCGAAGGTGTTGATGAAGTGGCCGTCGTCGAACAGGCCGTTGCCGTCGAGGTCGACAGGGTCGCCTTCGCGGCACACCACGCTGGTGTTGTTATAGACGAGCACGCCGTTGGCGAACGTGTCGGCCGCGTCGGTGACGCCGCCGATCACGTAGTTGCCCTGACTGTCGCCCTGGTGCATGAAGAACAGATCGCTGAAGGTCGCGTTGTCCTGCCACAGCTCGGTCGCGCCGGTGTGGATCGGATCGCCGCCCTTGGCCATCAACACGCCCTGGCGCACGACGAAGTCCTGGCCCGAGACGAGGTTGCCGCGCGCCCACCAGTTGCCGGCGAAGTCCATCGCGACCTCGTCGATGCCCGTACCGGTGCCGACGATCGGATCGCCGACGATGCCGGGGACGTCGAAGCCTTCCTGCAACACAACGGCGCCGTCGTAGATCACCACGAGGTCCGTGGCAGTCGCGCCCGTGAGGTTGCCCTTGAGCACGTAGTGCGCGCCGTCGGGCGTGAACCACTCGTCCTCGAAGTCGATGTCTTCGATGGTCTCCGACAGGCCAGTGAACTGACCGGTGGGGACCGTGACAAGCTCCTGAGCCAGGATGATCGGGCTCGCGCCTTCGCTGACGTAGACCTCGTCGATCGAGGTCGTGATGCCCGGGCCGTCGATGCCGTCGGCCTCGAGGAACACCGTGCCGTTGTCGAGCAGCACCACGCCCTGCAGCGTGTCGTCGTAGGTCACGCCGGCCGGGAACGCGCCGATCTGTCCGGCTTCCTGCGCGACAATGGTCCACACGCCGCCGATGTTCTTGGCCACGTAGTCGTCGTTGAGCGACGACGAGGTGTTGTTCTTGACCGCGTAGTCACCCGCCTCGGTCAGGCCGTTGCGCGACTGGAAAGGTCCCATGGTTTCGCCGAGCGGCGCCCAGGGCGCCTGATCGCCCTCGCGCAGCACCACGACGTTGTCGATCAGGAGCACATCGTCGACGCCGCTCGCGGCGTCGGTGTCGGCGTTGAGCTGCCAGCGGCCGCCCTTGGTGCCGTAGGGACGATCGAAGGCCGCGGTCGTGCCCGAGAACTTCACGCCGGGAATGCCGGGCACGTCGGAGGAAACCGACGCCGTGACGCTGGAGAACAGCACCGTGGCCGAGCCCTGGAGCATCAGCGACGGCGCGCTCTTGTGCGTCGGGGCCCAGGGACCTTGCGGGGTGTTGGTCGGGTTGGACTCGGCGTCCTGCGCAACGGCGAGCGAGCCGAGCGCGGCCGCAGCGGCGGCGACGCGGAGGGAACGAAGGTGGATCATGAGCTTTCCTGAGAAGTCGTGTCGATGAGGAGTGGTGGGGATGGCCCCGCGGGGCAAGCGCCTCTGGAGCGACGGCGTTCCCGCAAAAACGAATTCTCCAGGCCGCGCCCGCCGCCCGCGCGAACCCGCGCTCGGCCCGCCGCGTCGCGGCGCCCCCCTGGGACCGGCGAGCGCAGACAGTATTCTCGCGGCCCATGACGTCGTCGCCGCTGCGCCCCCAAGCTCCCGCCCGCGCGGACGCCCCTCGAACGCGCCCGGTGCTCATCGCCGGCGGCGCGGGCTACATCGGCAGCCACACCGTGCGCCACTTTTCGGCGCTGGGCCTGCCTGTGGTGGTGCTGGACAACCTCTCCACCGGCCACCGGCAGGCGCTCGAGCGGGCCGCGCCCGGCGTCGAGTTGGTGCAGTGCAACCTGCTCGACCGGCCCGCGCTCGACGCGCTGTTCGCACGCTGCCAGCCGCGCGCGGTGATCCACTTCGCGGCGCGCGCCTACGTGGGCGAGTCGGTGACCGACCCGGCGCTGTACTACCGCGAGAACGTCGTCGCGACCTTCACGCTGCTCGAGGCCATGCGCGCCGCCGGCTGCAAGACGATCGTGTTCTCGTCGACCTGCGCGACCTACGGCATCCCGCAGCGCCTGCCGATCGACGAGCAGCACCCGCAGGCCCCGATCTCGCCCTACGGCCGCACCAAGCTGCACATCGAGCACATGCTGGCCGACTTCGCGCACGCCTACGGGCTGCGCTACGCGGCGCTGCGCTACTTCAACGCGGCCGGGGCGGCGCGCGACGGCGCGCTGGGCGAGCACCACGAGCCCGAAACGCACCTGATCCCGCTCGTTTTGCAAGCGGCGCTCGGGCTGCGCCCGGAGATCCAAGTCTTCGGCGAGGACTACGACACGCCCGACGGCACCTGCATCCGCGACTACATCCACGTCGAGGACCTGGCGCGCGCGCACCAGCTCGCACTCGACGCTTTGGAAGCCGGTCAGCCGTCGGTGATCGCCAACCTCGGCACGGGCGAGGGCTATTCCGTCCGCCAAGTGATCGAAGCGGCGCGCAAGGTCACCGGCCGGCCGATCGCCGCGCGCATCGTCGCGCGCCGTCCGGGAGATCCGGCGCGCCTGGTCAGCGGCGGTTCGCTCGCACGCGAACTGCTCGGCTGGACGCCGCAACGTCCCGCGCTCGAAGACATCCTGGCCGACGCCTGGCGCTTCGCGGTCGCGCACCCGCGCGGATACGACGCCTGAGGCGCGGGGATCGCCCATGGGCAAGGCGAGCAAGAGCTTCTTCGTGCGACTGGTGCGCCTGGGCGTGATCCTCGCGCTCAACGCCGCCGCGGCGTATGCGTTGTGGCTGACGTGGCCGCGCGAGTCGCCCGAGAGCGCAGTGGCGGCGAGCGAGCGGCTCGCAACGGAGCGTCGCGCTCCCAGCGAGCGGCTGCGCGGACTCGGGCAGGCGCCGCGCAGCAGCGCGACGGGAATTCTGCGCAACGTCGAGACCGGCGCGCGCGCGATCGTCGCGCGTTGGGTCGAGAGCGCGCGCGAGCTCTCGAAGAACAAGGTCCACGCCGGAAACGCGGCCGTGGCGGTGTGTGTGCGCGAGCTCGGCCAGCCCGCAACGGGCGAAGTCGACCTCGGCGCCGGCCGCAGCCTGCTGCCAGCGTCGAACATGAAGCTCGTGACCACCGCGGCTGCGCTCACGCTGTTGGGTCCTGCGTGGGAATTCCGCACGCGCGTCGAAGCGAGCGGGCCGATCGTCGACGGCGTGCTCGAGGGCGATCTGGTGCTGCGCGCAGCGGGCGATCCGTTCTTCGATCGGCGCGCGGACGGCGAGGTCGAGGCGCGCCTGGCGCCGCTGCTCGACAGCCTCGCGGCGCGCGGCGTCACCAGCGTGCGCGGAGACGTGGTGCTCGACGAAGGCGCGTTCGCCGATCCCGCGCCGGCGGAGCAGTGGCCCGCGCCGGAGCAGCACTGGGCCGAGTACTGCGCGCTGTCGGGCGGCTTCAGCATCAACCGCGGCTGCCTGGCGGTGCAGGTCGCGCCGCGCGGCGTGGGCGAACTCGCCTCGGTGCTCGTTCGACCGCACGGGCACGGGCTCGAAGAGCGCCTCGGAGTGCGCACCGTCGCCGAGGGCAAGTTGATCGTCAACGTCGGCGCGCACACCGGCAAGTTGGTGGCGAGCGGCTCGATCCCAGCGCGCAGCGCGGTGTGGAGTGACGCCGTCGCAGCGCCCGATCCGGTGCTGCTGTTCGGGCACGCGCTGTGCGCGGCGCTCGAAGGCCGCGGCATCGTGCTGCAAGGCCGCCTCACGCGCCGGCGGCACGCACCGGGAGGTGAGACCGTGTGCGTGCTCACCACGCCGGTCGCCGACTACCTCGAAGAGATCAACACCGACTCCACCAATGCGGTGGCGGACCAGGTGCTGCTCGCACTCGGCAACGAAGTGGTCGGCGCCGGGAGCTTCCAGGCCGGCGCGCGCGCCACCAAGGACGCGCTGATCGCGCTGGGCGTGTCCGCCGACGGCTTCGAGCAGTTCGACGGCTCGGGGCTCTCGCGCGGCAACCGCGTCAGCGCGCGGCAGATCGCGGCGCTGCTCGAGTCGGTCGCGAGCTCCGACCCCGCCAGCGCGCGCGCCTACCTCGACTCGCTGGCCGTCGCGGGCGCAGAGGGCACGCTGGCCTCGCGCATGAAGAGCGGTCCGGCCGCCGGCCGCGTGCGCGCCAAGACCGGCTTCATCAACGGCGTGAGCGCGCTGTCGGGCTTCGTGCAGCGCGACGACGGGCGTACGTTCGTGTTCTCGATCCTGGTCAACTATCCGCACGTCGACGGGCTCAACGCCAACTGCTTCAAGCCCATGCAGGACGAGCTGTGCGAGCTGCTCGCGAGCGTGAAGTCGTGAGCGAACCCCGGCCCGCAGAACTCGATGCGATGCTGGCGCTGGCGGTGGACGCAGCGCAGGCCGCGGGTCGGATCCTGATGGAGCACTTCGGCCGGCTGCGTCCTTCCGACATCTCGTCCAAGGGCGTGCGCCGCGACCTGGTCACCGCGGCCGATGTGGCCAGCGAGCGCGAACTCGTGGCGCGCCTGCGCGCGGCCTTCCCGACGCATCGCATCGAAGCCGAAGAGGAAGTGCGCGACGCGCGGGCCGAAGACGAGTCCGAGGAGCTGCGCTGGTTCCTCGATCCGCTCGACGGAACGATCAACTTCGTGCACCAGCTGCCGGCCTTCGCCGTCTCGATGGGCCTGATGCGCGGCGCCACGCCGCTGGTGGGCGTCGTGCACGCGCCGCGGCTCGACGAGACCTTCGCCGCCCGGCGCGGCGGCGGTGCGACGCTCAACGGCCAGCCGATCGCCGTCTCGCGCTGCGAGGCGCTCGCCGACGCGATCCTGGCCACGGGCTTTCCCTATCGGCGCAGCGAACTGCCGCACGACAACCTGGCCAACTTCTCGAGCTTCTTCCACGAAGTGCGCGGCATCCGTCGCATGGGTTCGGCGGCGGTCGACCTCGCGTACGTCGCCGCCGGTCGCTTCGACGGTTTCTGGGAGCTGCACCTCGCGCCGCACGATGTCGCGGCCGGCGCCCTGCTCGTGCGCGAGGCCGGCGGAGTGGTGAGCGACGCCGACGGCGGCGAGAACTGGCTGCGCGGCGGCCACATCGTCGCCGCGCCGGCGGCGTTGCACGGGCGAATCGCCGCGCGCATCCAGCACTGAGCTGCAGACGCGGATCTGCCGACGGCGCCGAAGCCGCCGTGTGAAGGGCGCGGCAGGACGAGAGCGACGCGGGCGTGCGCCTATCGAGCTGCTGGGCCGACTGCTACCATGCTCGATCGCCCCGCTGCGAGCAGAGTCTCGCGCAACACACTCGAGTCGACGCCTCTTCCACCGATCCATGACCACGAGCGCCATTCGCGTTCGCGGCGCGCGAGCGCACAACCTCGCGAACGTCGACGTCGAAATCCCGCGCCATCGCCTGGTGGCGATCACGGGGGTCTCAGGGTCGGGCAAGAGCTCGCTGGCCTTCGACACGCTCTTCCGCGAGGGTCAGCGCCGCTTCCTCGAGACGCTCTCGGCCTACGCGCGCCAGTTCCTGGGGCGCATGGAGAAGCCCGACGTCGACGCCATCGAGGGCCTCGCGCCGGCCATCGCCGTCGACCAGGCCGCGGCCAGCTCGAGCCCGCGCTCGACCGTCGGCACCTTGACCGAGGTGTTCGACCACCTGCGCGTGCTGTTCGCGCGCGCCGGGACGCCGCACTGCCCGCAGTGCGACCTGCCGCTGCGCTCGATGACGCCCGAGGCGATCGTGCAGGCCGCGCTGGAGGAGTTCGACGGCCAGTCGGTCAGCGTGCTCGCGCCGCTGGTGCGCGACCGCAAGGGCGAGCACCGCGACGTGCTCGACGGACTCAAGCGCCGCGGCCTGGTGCGCGCACGCGTCGACGGCGCGCTGGTGCGCATCGAGGAAGCGCCGGCGCTCGCGCGCTACGTGCGCCACACGATCGAGGCCGTGGTCGACCGCCTCAAGCTGGTCAAGGCCGAGCCCGGCCGGCTGCGCGAGGCGATCGAGAGCGCGCTGGAGCTCTCGGGCGGCGATGTGATCGTCGCGCGCGCCGAGGGCAGCGGAGCGGCGCTCGAGCGCGGTTGGTCGACCAGCCGCAACTGCCCGGGCTGCGGCGCGGACACGCCGCCGCTCGAACCGCGCCTGTTCTCGTTCAATTCACCGCACGGCGCCTGCCCGAGCTGTCAGGGCCTGGGACTGCAGCGCAAGCCCAGCGAATCGCGCCTCGTCAGCGATCCGGGGCTGACGATCCGCGAGGGCGCGCTGGCGGTCACGCGCAAGCAGGGCGGAGCGCTGCTGTATCCGTACGTGCAGTTCGAGTTCCTCGAGCGCGTCGCCGAGGCCTTCGAGTTCGACCTCGACACGCCCTGGCGCGACCTGCCGCGCCGCGCGCAGAAGGTCGTGCTGTACGGCTCGGGCGAGCAGCGCTTCGACGACCGCTTCGAGTGGAACGGCGCGAAGTACCAGGGCTCGGTGGAGTGGAAGCGACGCTTCAAGGGCGTGGTCCCCGCGCTCGAACAGGCCGGGACCAAGGGGCGCAGCACGGCGCTCAAGTTCTTCGCCGTCGCGCCCTGCGACGAGTGCGCGGGCACGCGACTCAAGCCCGCGGCGCTGTCCGTCAAGCTCGCCGGCGTTTCGCTGCGCGAGCTGCTCAACCTTTCGATCGGCCAGTTCGAAGCCCGGCTGCGCGAGCTGAAGCTCACGGCGCGCGAGGCGCGCATCGCACGCGACCTGCTCGCTGAAGTCCTGCGCCGCACGGCGTTCCTGCGCCAAGTCGGGCTGGACTACCTGACGCTGGCGCGCGGCGCCGACACGCTCTCGGGCGGCGAAGCGCAGCGCATCCGGCTCGCCGCGCAGCTCGGCAGCGCGCTGCAAGGCGTGCTGTACGTGCTCGACGAACCGTCGATCGGCCTGCACGCGCGCGACCACGCGCAACTGCTGGGCGCGCTGCAGGAGTTGCGCGATGGCGGCAACACCGTGGTGGTGGTCGAGCACATCGAAGCCACGCTGCGCGCCGCCGATCACATCATCGACGTCGGTCCCGGCGCCGGCCGCGACGGCGGACGCATCGTCGCCAGCGGAACTCCGCAGGAAGTCGCGCGCGCCGACACGCCCACCGGCCGCTTCCTGCGCGGCGAACTCAAGATCCCGGCGCCGGCCGCGCGCCGCACCGGCAACGGCAAGTCGCTCGTGATCCGCGGCGCGCGCGCCTTCAACTTGAAGGGCTTCGACGTCGCGTTCCCGCTCGGCACGCTGACCGTGGTGAGCGGCGTCAGCGGCTCGGGCAAGTCGACGCTGATCGAGCGCATCCTCACGCCCGTGCTGCGCGAGCACCTCGAGCTCGAGGGCGAAGCGCCGGGCGAGCACTCCAAGGTCGAGGGCCTCAAGCACGTCGGCGACCTGGTGTGGATCGACGCCACGCCCATCGGCCGCACGCCGCGCAGCAATCCGGCCACCTACACCGGCGTGTTCGATCCGATCCGCGATCTGTTCGCGAGCCTGCCCGAGGCGCGCCTGCGCGGCTACACCAAGTCGCGCTTCTCGTTCAACGTCGCCGGCGGGCGCTGCGAGGCCTGCGGAGGCGCCGGGGCCAAGCTGGTCGAGCTGCAGTTCCTCGCGCCGGTCACGGTCGAGTGCGACGAGTGCGGCGGCGAGCGCTTCCAGGCGCAGACGCTCGACGTGCGCTTCAAGGACAAGTCGATCGCCGACGTGCTGGCGCTGACCGTCGAGGAGGCGCTCGAGCTGTTCAAGGACCACCCCAAGATCGCGCGGCCGCTCGAAGTCATGCGCCAAGTCGGGCTCTCGTACCTGACGCTGGGCCAGCCCTCGACCACGATCTCGGGCGGCGAAGCCCAACGCATCAAGCTCGTGACCGAGCTGCAGAAGCGCGCGCGTTCCCACACGCTCTACCTGCTCGACGAGCCGACCACCGGACTGCACCCGCAAGACGTGGCCAAGCTCGTCGGCGCGCTGCAGTCGCTGGTGGACGCCGGACACAGCGTGATCCTGATCGAGCACAACCTCGACGTGATCCGCGCCGCGGACCACGTCATCGACCTGGGGCCGAGCGGCGGCGCAGGCGGCGGCGAGTTGGTGGCGCAGGGCACGCCCGAGCAAGTCGCCGCATCCAAGCGCTCGGCCACGGGCGCAGCGTTGCGCGGCGAGTTCGAGCGCGGCGCGAAGGCGGCGCGGGACAGCGCGCCCGCGCAACCCTCGGACGTGATCGCGGTGGTCGATGCGAACACGCACAACTTGAAGCACGTCTCGCTCGAGATCCCGCGCGATTCGCTGGTGGTCGTCACCGGGCCCAGCGGCAGCGGCAAGAGCTCGCTCGCGCTCGACACGATCTACACCGAGGGCCGGCGGCGCTTCGTCGAGTCGCTCTCGACGTACGCGCGCCAGTTCCTCGGCAACCGCGACAAGCCGCCGGTCGAGCGCATCAGCGGGCTGGGCCCGTCGGTCGCCGTGGAGGCCGGCACCTCGCGCGGCCATCCGCGTTCGACGGTGGCGACCACCACCGAGATCCACGATCACCTGCGCGTGTTGTGGGCGCGCGCGGGCACAGCTCGTTGCCCGACGCACAAGAGCGCGCTCGTCGCGAGCGATCCGGCGCGCATAGCACGCGCCGTGCTCAAGTCGTATCCGGAGCGCAAGGGCTGGATCGTCGCGCCGATGCTGGGTCCGGGCGGAGCACACTCCGGCGACAGCGCCGAGCTGTTCGACAAGCACCTCGCGGCCTGGAAAACAGCCGGTTTCGTGCGCGTGCTGATCGACGGCGTCGAGACGCGCCTCGACGCGCCCGCGCGGCCCGCGCTCGCGACGAACTCGCGCGTGGACCTCGTCATCGATCGTTTCAGCTTCAACGCCGCCGCGCGCGCGCGCCTCGCGGAGGCCGCCGAACAAGCGGCCGAGCACGCCAGCGGCCGCGTGAGCGTCGTGGTCGCCGCCCAGGGCGATCAGCCCGCCGCGCGCGCCGAGTTCTCGACCGCCGGCGCCTGCTCCGAGTGCGGCCACCGCCTGGCGCACAAGCTCGACCCGCGGCTGTTCTCGTTCAACACGCACGCCGGCGCGTGCGCCGAGTGCGGAGGCCTGGGGCAAACCAGTCGCTGCGATCCCGCCAAGCTGGTCGTCGACCCGAATCTGCCGCTCGGCGACGGCGCGCTGCACGCGAAGTTCGCGCGCTATCTCGTCAAGGGCAAGGGCTACTACGAGCACCTGTTCCTCGAAGTGGCGCGCCAACACCGCGTCGATGTCCGCAAGCCGTTCGCCAAGCTCAGCGCGGCGCAACAGGCGCTGCTCTTGCACGGCGCGGGCGCGAAGGAGCTGTACTCCGTCACGATCGCGCGCGAGAGCACCAACGCCGAGATCGAGGAGCGCTTCAGCGCCGATTGGCCGGGCCTGTGCGGTCACGTCGACGCGTGGCGCCGCAAGACCGACGACCCGGAGTGGGCGGCGCTGCTCGAGAGCGTGATGACGACCGTGCGCTGCCCGGGCTGCGAGGGCGAGCGGCTGGGCCCCGACGCGCGCGCGGCAACGATCGGCAAGACGCGCTTGCCGGAGTTCCTGTCGTTCTCCGTCTCGCGCGCGCTCGCGTGGCTCGAGGCCGTCGAGTTGCCGCGCGCCGCAGAGCAGGCCGTCGGTCCGGTGGTGGGGGAGCTGCGCTCGCGCCTCGCGCTGCTCGACAAGGTCGGCCTGGGCTACCTCACGCTCGACCGCGCGACGCACACGCTCTCGGGCGGCGAGGCGCGGCGCGTGCGACTGTCGGCCAACCTCGGTTCGCAGCTCGTGGGCGTGTGCTACGTGCTCGACGAGCCCACCGTGGGTCTGCACCCCGCTGACGTCGATCGACTCACCGACGCGCTGCGCGAGCTGGTCGAGCGCGGCAACAGCGTGCTGGTGGTCGAGCACGACGAGAGCGTGATGCGGCGTGCGGACTTCCTGATCGACATGGGGCCCGGCGCCGGGCGCCTCGGCGGACAGGTCGTCGCCGCCGGCCCGCCGGAGCAACTGGAAGCGGACCCGAACTCGACCACCGGAGCTGCGTTGCGCGGAGAGTTCGAGCTCGCGCGCAGCGCCGCCGCGCCGACCACGCCCGCCGAACAGCGCTTGCCCGAAGGCTCGCTCGTGCGGCTGCGCGGCGCGCGCGGCAACAACCTGCGCTCGGTCGACTTCCAGGCGCGCTTCGGCGCGATCACTGGACTGTGCGGCCCCTCCGGCGCCGGCAAGAGCACGCTGATCCTCGACACGCTGGTTCCGGCCTTGCAAGGCGAAGCTGCGAACGGGCGCTGGAAGCAACTCGAGACTCCGCCGGATTGGACTCCGCGCGTGGTCCTGATCGACGCCAGTCCGATCGGGCGTTCGCCGGCCAGCACTCCGGCCACCTACACCGGGTTGCTCGAGCCGATCCGCGAGCTGTTCTCGCGCACGCCCGACGCGCGCATGCGCGGGCTGGGGCCGAGTCACTTCTCGTTCAACTCGGTCAAGGGCCGCTGCCCGGCCTGCGAGGGCAAGGGCGCGCAGTTGATCGAGATGCAGTTCCTCGCCGACCTGTGGATGGAGTGCGAGGAGTGCCAGGGCAAGCGCTACGCGCAGACGGTGCTCGAGGTCCACTACCGCGGCAAGAGCGTGGCCGACGTGCTCGCGCTGTCGGTCGACGAGGCGCTCGAGTTCCTCGCGGCGCATCCGCGCGCCGTTTCGATCCTCCAGACGCTGCGCGACGTGGGCCTGGGCTACATGTCGCTGGGGCAGAGCTCGACCACGCTCTCGGGCGGCGAAGCGCAGCGCGTCAAGCTCGCCAGCGAGCTGTTCGAGGACGCCACGCGCACGCCCAGCGTGATCGTGCTCGACGAGCCCAGCACCGGACTGCACGCCAGCGACGTGAGCAAGCTCGCGGGCGTCCTCGATCGACTTGCGCGCGAGGGGCACGCGGTGGTGCTGATCGAGCACCACGTCGAGTTGCTCACGATCTGCGACGTGCTGCTCGAGCTGGGCCCGGGCGGCGGCGTCGACGGCGGCGCCTTGATCGCTTCGGGCACGCCCCGCGAACTGGCCGCGCATCCCGCGTCGGTCACCGGTCCGTTCCTCTTCGCTCGCGAGCGGTCGCGCTCGCTGCCCCCCGCGGGTGCGCGTCGGCGCGCGCCCCGCGCCCAGCCCCAGGAGCTGCGTTCGTGATCCGCCCCGACAATCCCCTGATCGTGCAGAGCGATCGCTCGCTGATGCTGCACACCGTGCGCGCGGTGGTCGACGCCAAGGGCCGGCCGGTGCGCGACGCCGACGGTCAGCCGCTGACCGAGGAGCACCCGCGCTTCGCCGCCGCGCGCGACGCGCTGTGCGCCTTCGCCGAGCTCGAGAAGAGCCCCGACTACCTCCACACCTACCGCATCACGCCGGTTTCGATCTGGAACGCCGCCGCGCTGGGCTTGAGCGCCGAGAGCATCGCGCACACGCTGGACGAGTTCTCGTGCGTGCCCGTGCCGCAGCGCGTCGTGGCCGACATCCGCGAGTGGATCTCGCGCTACGGCCTGCTGCGCATCGAGCGCCGCGAAGGATCCGACGGCGCCGCGCGCTTCGAGCTGGTGTCGGACTCGCCCGAGGCGCTGCGCGAGGCGCTGGGCCACGAGTCCGTGCGCAAGCTGTGCTCGAGCGATGCGCAGGGGCGCGTGTGGGTCGATCCGCTGGCGCGCGGCTCGATCAAGCAGACGCTGATCAAGATCGGCTACCCGGTCGAAGACCGCGGCGGCTACGTCGAGGGCGATTCGCTGACGATCGCCCTGCGCCCCAAGACCAAGACCGGCCGCTCGTTCGCGCTGCGGCCCTACCAGCGCGCGGCCGGCGACACCTTTCACGCCCGGGGCTCCACCGCGGGCGGCAACGGCGTGATCGTGCTGCCCTGCGGCGCCGGCAAGACGGTGGTGGGGCTGTACGTGATGAGCCTGGTCGGCGCCAAGACGCTGATCCTCACCACGAACACGGTCGCGGTGCGTCAGTGGCGCGAGGAGATCCTCGACAAGACGGGCCTCGCGCCCGAGCAGGTCGCGGAATACACCGGCGACCACAAAGCCGTCGCGCCGGTGACGATCACGACCTATCAGATGCTGACCTGGCGGCGCTCGAAGAGCGACGTGTTCGAGCACTTCGAGCTGTTCGGCAAGGAGAACTGGGGCCTGGTGGTGTACGACGAGGTGCACCTCCTGCCCGCGCCGGTGTTCCGCGCGACGGCGGACCTGCAGGCGCGCAGGCGCCTGGGATTGACCGCCACTCTCGTGCGCGAAGACGGCAAGGAAGACGAGGTCTTCTGCTTGATCGGCCCCAAGCGCTACGACGTGCCGTGGAAGGTGCTCGAGGGCCAGGGGTTCATCGCCACGGCCAGCTGCACGGAAGTGCGCGTGCCGCTCGATCCCGCGCTCAAGCCGGCCTACGTGGCCGCGAGCGCGCGCAACAAGTTCCGCGTGGCCTCGGAGAACCCGGCCAAGACCGCCGTGGTCGAGAGCCTGATCGCCAAGCACGCCGGCGGCCGCATCCTGATCATCGGGCAGTACATCGATCAGTTGAACGCGCTGGCCGAGCGGCTGCGCGCGCCGCTGATCATGGGCAAGACGCCGTCCGCGGAGCGCGAGCGCCTGTACGCGGCCTTCAAGTCGGGCGAAATCAGCGTGCTGATCGTCTCGAAGGTCGGGAACTTCGCGGTCGACCTGCCCGAGGCCAACGTGGCGATCCAGATCTCCGGCACGTTCGGCTCGCGGCAGGAGGAAGCGCAGCGCCTGGGCCGCATCCTGCGCCCCAAGAGCGACGGCTCGGCCGCAGCGTTCTACTCGGTGGTGACGCTCGGCTCGCGCGACCAGGAGTTCTCCGAGAAGCGCCAGCTGTTCCTGACCGAGCAGGGCTACAGCTACGAGATCATCGAAGCCGCGCAGCTGGGCCCCGCGCCCGCGGGTGAGGGCGCACCGTGAGCCAGGAAGCACCCAAGGAACTCGCGCCGACGAACGGCGCCCATCCGGCGAGTGCGGCGGAGACCGAGCGGCTCCACCAGCAGCAGCGTGCGCGGGTCGCCGCGCGGCTCGAGCACGCCAGCGCAGCGGAGCTCACCGAACTGCACCAATTCTGGGCCCCGCACGACGCTCCGCCGCCGGCGTCGAACCCCGGCGAGTTGCGCCGCTCGATCGCGGCCTGGATGAGCGCGGGAGAGCACGTCGAAGCGCGCCTGGCGCTGCTCGGCCGGCGCGCAGCGCGCGTGATCGCGCCCTTCCTCGACGCGCCCAACTACACGCGCAGCGCGGCCGAACTGCACGAGGACAAGAGCCTGCACGGGCTGTCGAGCTTCGAGATCGACTCGGCGCTCGAATTGCTCGTGCGCCACGCCTTCCTGGCGCACGCGCCCGAGCGCCGCACGCGCGGCGGGGCCAACGGAGTTCCGCTGGCGCTCCCGGTGGAATTGGGCGACGCGCTGCTGCGCCAGCAGCGGGCCAAGCGGCGCGGCGTGTTCGACCTGCTCACGCTGCGCGGATTCCTGGACCGCCAATACGACGACCCTTCGCGCGCGCGACGGACCTCTCCGACGCGGCTGCGCGAGATGTACAAGATGTACTCCAACGAAGCGGCGGCCGTGGCGCGCATCGAGCGCTTGCCCGCCGACGTCCGCCCGCTGGTGGAGAAGTGCGTGCTGCAGTTCGGCGGGCTGTTGCCGCGCGCGCTGTTCGAGCGCATGGAGGTCGAGCAGCCGAGCTGGAACGGCGCGCGCTGGAAGCAGGTGCTCGAGGAGTCGCTGGTCGGCACGGTGGAGCGGCTCGAGCTCACGCGCTACGGCCTGCACCATGGCGACGAGACGCTGCTGGTGTTCAACGAGGTCGCGCTGGCCTGGCTGCGGCGCGTGGCGGTGCCCGGCGACCCCGACCGGCCGCACGAGGAGCACTCGCTGGGCGTCGACCTGGTCTCGAACATCTCGCGCTTCATGGGCTACCTGCTCGAGCACAACGTGCGCTTCACGGTGCGCGGCGAGATCTTCAAGACCACCGAGAAGCGCATCCAGGAAGAGCTGATCCCCAACCCCGGGCGCGAGCTGACGCGCGCGGCGGTGCTCGACTTCATCTTCGAGTTCACGCGCAGCCTGGGCCTGATCGAGTCCACCGGCGAGCGCACCTTCGCCATGACGACCGAAGGACGCGCCTGGGAGCAGCGCACGCTCGAGCAGAAGCTCGAGCTGCTCGTCGAGTACGTGTGCGACGAACGCGACGTGGCCGGCGACTGGCGCCACCACGCGCACCTGCGGCGCATCTTCATCCGGCTGCTCAAGCGCGTGGAGCCGCTGGAGTGGTACGACCTGATGTACCTGCCGTTCCTCGCGCGCAACACCTACCTCGCCAGCCTCGATCAGCTCGGCGTCGAACAGGCGCTGAGCGCGCGCGGCGGCGCAGCGGGCTACGCGCCGCTCGAGGATCCGCAGCGACTGGCCTGGAACATCTCGCGCTGGGTGCGCCAGCGCTTGTACCTGCTGGGCCTGGTGGACCTGGGCTACGACAAGTCCGGGCGGCCGGTCGCGCTGCGGCTGACGCGCGTGGGCGCGAAGCTGCTCGGCCTGGTCGACGGCTCGCCGCACTCGCCGCCCATGCTCGGCAGCCTGATCGTCACGCCCGACTTCGAAGTGGTGCTGTTCCCGACCGGCGACGACGCGGAGCTGGTGCACGAGCTCGACCGCTTCTGCGTGCGCGAGAAACAGGGCGAGACGCTGCACTTCCGCATCCACGAGCGCTCGGTGCAGCGCGCGCTGTCGGAGGGCATGCACCTCTCGCGCATCCTCGCCACTTTGCGCAAGCAGTCGCGCACGCCCACGCCGCAGAACGTCCTGTACTCGCTGCGAGACTGGGCCAACCGCGCGGGCCTCTTGATCCTCGATACGCAGCTGGTGCTGCACGGCGAAGACAGCGAGACCCTGCGCCGCTTCCAGCAGGACGCGGGCGTGAAGGGCTTCGTGCGCGAAGTGCTCGACGAGCACAAGCTGCAGCTCAAGTCGCGCTACGCCCCGCGCCGCCTGGCGAGTTTGCTGCGCGAATTCGGCTACCTGGTCGAGCTCGAGGGCGCGGCTTCGTGAGGCCTCCCGCGCTCGTCGCGCTCTCGCCGGGCGAACTCGACGAGCACAGCGCGCGCCCCTGGCTGGCCCGACTCGAGGCGCTGTTCGCGCTCGGCTGGCGCGGACTGGTGTTGCGCGAGTTCCAGCTCAGCGATCGCGCCTTCCTGACGCTGGCGCGCGAAGTCCGGCGCGTGTGGCCGCGCGAGCAGGCCGGTTGGCTGTGCGTGCACGATCGAGCGCACCTGGCGGCCGAGATCGACGCTGACGCCGTGCAGCTCAGCGGCGCGTCGCTCGCGCCCGAGCTGGTGCGGCCGTGGATCGGCGCGCGCTGCTCGCTGGGACTGTCCACGCACGCTGAAGATCCGAGCGAGCGCTGGGCGGGCGTCGACTGGGTCGTGCACGGTCCGGTGCAGCGCACGAGCAAGCCGCACGCGCGCGAGCCGGTGGGCTGGGATGGCTTGTCGCAGGCGGTGGCGCGCTCGCCGGCGCCGGTGTGGGCGCTGGGCGGAGTCGCGCCGGCCCACCTCGCGCAGGTGCGCGCCTGCGGCGCCGCCGGCGCCGCGGTCTGGTCGGGAGTGTTCGGCGCCGCCGATCCGCTCGCGGCCGCGACGGCCTACCTGAACGCGTGGCGGAACGCGGAAGCGTCGTAGGATCCGCGCGTGGCCTGGAACGAGGACTCGCTGCACCGCTGGATGGGCCGCGCGCTCGGGCCGCGCGGATTGGCCGCGGATTTCGGCAACGACGCCGCGGTGCTGGCGCGACGGCTCGAGCGCGCGGTGCTGTGCGCCGACCAGGCGATCGAGGGCGTCCACTTCCTCGCCGACGCGCCGTCCGCGGCGGTGGCGCACAAGGCCTGCGCCCGCGCCTTGAGCGATCTGGCCGCGAGCGCCGCCAGCGCGCGCGCCGTGCTGCTCACACTGCGCGCTCCAGAGGGCGCCGATGAGCGCCGATTGCGCGCGTTGATCCGCGGCGTGCGCGACACCGCCCGCAGCGCAGGCGCCGAACTGGTGGGCGGCGACCTCGCTTGCGCGCCGGGCCCGCTGTCGCTGAGCGTGACCGCGGTCGGCGAGCTCGCGCCCGGACTTGCGCCGCTCTCGCGCTCGCGTGCGCGCGCCGGCCAGGTTTTGGTGGCGACCGGCCCGTTCGGCGGCAGCGCCCTGGGACGCCACCTGCGAATCGCGCCGCGCTTCGCCGAGGGCCTGTGGCTCGCGCGACTGGGCGCGAGCGCGATGATGGACGTGAGCGACGGACTCGCGCTCGATCTATCCCGCATCGCGCGGGCCTCCCAAGTCCGCCTGCGCGTGCGCAGCGTTCCGATCCACCGCGACGCGCGCCGCCTCGCGCGCCGCACGGGACGCAGCCCGCTCCAGCACGCGCTCCACGACGGCGAGGACCACGAGCTCGTCGCGACGCTTCCGGCGCAGGCGCTCGAGCGAGCCGTGCGCGAAGCGCCCCGGCGCTGTCCGGGCTTCGCCGTCCTCGGCGCCGTCGAGCGCGGTGAAGGGCTGTTCCTGCCGGTTGACGACGCGGGCGACGGAGCGAGCGGGGCGAACGTGCGCTTCGACGGACGCGGAGGATGGCTGCATGGCGCCCGCGGCTGAGTCGCAGCGCGTGCTGCGCGTCGAGAGCGAGGGCCCCGAGCAGACCGAGGAGTTCGCGGCCTGGCTGGCGCGCTCCCTGCGGGCGGGCGACGTTCTGGCGCTGCACGGCGAGCTCGGCGCGGGAAAAACCTGCTTCGTGCGCGGCCTCGCGCGCGGGCTGGGGCTCCAGGCGCAGGTCTCCAGCCCCACGTTCGCGCTCCTGCACGCCTACGAAGGTCCTCTGCCGCTGCACCACCTCGACGCCTGGATGACCGCGCGCGGGGAGGCCTTCCTGCGCGACGGCGGCGCCGCCTGGCTGCGCGCGGACGGCGTGTGCGCCATCGAATGGGCCGAGCGCGTGGCCCAGTGGCTCCCGCCCGCGCACTTCGCGGTGCGCCTGGAGCACGCGGGCGAGGACCGCCGGCGCATCGAGGTGCGCTGGACGGGCGAGGACGATCGCCTGGGCCCGGCCGGGCCGCCGCCGCTCGCCGAAAGTGGGGGCCGCGCGTGAACCGCGCCGAGCGCCGCGCGTTGGAGCGCTCGCCTTGAAGGGCGTCTGGGATGCCGAGCGGGACCCCCTGGTCGCGCTGCAACGCGGCGATCCGGCGCCCTTCGAAGCCTTCGTCCGCCGTGAGCTGCCGACCTTCCTCGCGTTCTTCGCGCACCTGGGGGCCGAGCGCACCGAGGCCGAGGACCTCTCCCAGGAAGTGTTCGTGAAGCTGTACAAGAGCGCCTCGAGCTACGAACCCCGCGCAGCGTTTTCCTCCTATGCGCTGCGCGTGGCTCGCAATGCATGGATCGACCGTCGCCGGCGGCGCGCCGCGCGACCGGGCGGCGCCTCGCTCGACGATCCGGGCGAGGGCGAGCGCGCCAGCCTGGGCGAGAACCTGGCCGCGCCGGCCACCGACGTGCTGGCCATCGCCGCGCTCGCCGAGGACCGCCAACGCTTGCGCGCCGCTCTGGCGCAATTGCCGCCCGCGCACGCCGCGGTGTTCGATCTGGCGGTGCTGCGCGAGCGCCCGTACGCCGAGGTCGCCGAACTGCTCTCGATCCCGGTGGGAACGGTGAAGTCCCGCGTGTTCAACTCGCTGCGCAAGCTGCGCGAGCTCCTCGAAGGAGGACGCGATGACGCCTGAAAGGCCCTCACAACCCATCCGTCCGCCGCACTGCCACTGGAGCGAGGACGAGCTGTTCGAGCGCGCCCTGGGCCTCGACAGTGCGGCTGACGGCGCCGATTGCGCGGCCTGTCGCGCGCGCCTGGAGGCGGTCGCAGCGGGCCTCGCGAAGCTGCGCAGCGCCGCCGTCGAAGGCCGCGCCCGCGAGTCCGTGCTCGCCGAACGCATCCTGGCCGCCACGGTGCGCGAGGGCAGCGACTGGCGCGGCGACTTCGCGCTGGTGTCGAGCTTCGTGCGCGAGCGCCTGCGCTCGTCGGCGTGGCTGCGCCTGGCGGCCGCGCTGCTGTTCATCCACGCCGCGGCCCTGCCCGTGCTGGCCTGGATCGTGCTGCGCTCGGAACGCGCAGCCCCGCACTTCTTCAGCTCGCTCGAGCCGCTGCCGCGCGAGTCGGCCTTCGCCGAGTCGGCGCTCGAGTCGCCGCCGCCGCTCGAGGAGGGCGAACCGGCCGAGCCGCGACTGGTCGAGCTGGGCGTCGAAGACGCCGCCGCCCGGGCGCGTTGGAGCGACGAGCGCGGGCGCCAGGCCTCCGTTCTGCGCGCCTTCGACTGGCCCGCGGCGCGCGAGTCCGAACAACCGTCCGAGGCCTTCGCGCTGCGGCTGTGGATGCGCTCGCGTCAGGCCACGCACGGAGCCGCCGCGCCGGCGGCGTGGGCGGCCGAGCGCGCGAGCCGCGCCGACGCCGAGCTGACTCCGCAGTCGCTCGACTTGCTGGCGTTGGAGCTCGAGATCGAGCTCGATCGGGTGGCGCGTGGCGCCCACGAACGCGCCGCGCGCGAGCTCTGCGAGCGCTGGGCCTCGCAGTTGCGCAGCGGAGACAGCGAACTGGCGCGCTGGGCCCTGGCGCGCGCCGCGCGCATGGGGGTGTTGCGCGGCGAAGGCGGGGCGCTCGAGGGCGAGCGGTGGAGCACGGGCGAGTCCGGCGCGAAGGGCGGCGTGCTGTTCGACGCGCAGTGGTTCGAGGCGCTGCGCCGCGCCGCGAGTTCGTCTGCGGCGCAAGCGGGCGCGCTGCGCAGCGCGGCCGAGGAAGCGCTCGTGCAGGCCTGGCTCGTGCGCGGCGAACTCAAGTAACGCTCGCGCGCCCGTGCTTTGGTGGCGCCGTCGCACGCGGCCTCGGCCGCGCTCGCGACGTTTTCGTCCCCACGGGCCGCGCCTGCGACCCGCACAACCTTTGCGGACGCGCGGACGGCCTTCGTGGCCCTGATCCGGAGCGACCGCTACGCTCTTGCCCCTATGTTGCGAGCCAGCGCGTCCTCGTCCGCCCCGTTCTCCGGCGGCCTCGTGCCCCACGTCGTGCTCGCGGCTGCTCTGCTGACCGGAGCGGCCGGCGCCCAGGACAGCCCCCAGGCCGAGGGGCCGCTCGAACTCTCGCTCGAAGCCGCGATCGAGGCCGCGCTCGAGAACGACCTGGGGCTCAAGATCGAGGAGGTCGCGGCCGAGGTCGCGTCCTTCACCTTCGCCGGCAGCTGGGGCCGCTTCGACCCGGTGTTCCGCGCCGCGGCCTCGTACACCAACTCGGAAGTCCAGCAGTTCGTGTTCGCCGGCGGCGGCTTCCAGACCATCACCTTCGACATCGAGAACAAGTCGCTCTCCAGCGGCATCGACTACCCGCTGACCACCGGCGGCACCCTGAGCGCGTCGGTCGACTACTCGCGCACGGACGGCTTCAACGCTCCGCTGCCGGTGAGTTCAGCGCTGGCCCTGGCCTTCAACCAGCCGTTGCTGCGCGGGCGCGGAGAGAACTACGCCACCAGTCAGCAGCGCGAGAACGAGCTGCGCTACCGCCGAGCCGTCGAACGCATTCGCCAGTCGCGACAGACGCTGCACCGCCAGGTGAGCGACGCCTACTGGGAGCTGGTGGCCGCGCAGGAGCAGCTGCGCGTCGCGAACGAGACGCTGGCGCTGGGCCGCGAGCAGCTCGAGCAGAACCGCCGGCGCCTGGCGGCGGGCGTGGGCACCGAGGTCGAGGTGCTGCAGGCCGACACGAACGTGGCGCAGCGCATCGAGCAGCAGCTCCAGCGCCAGGTCGCCGTTCGAAACGCCGAGGACCGCCTCAAGGGGCTGATGTTCCCCGGCAAGTCGGTGCAGTCGTGGGAGCGCGAGCTGCGGCTGTCGAGCGCGTTGCCCGAGGACGAACCCGAACCCACTGGCGATTGGTCGGCCTCGGTCGCGGTCGCGCTGTCGCGCAGATCGGAACTGCGCCAGCAGGTGCTCGAGATCGAAGCCGCCGAGCAGGGCGTGATCCGCGCCGCCAGCGAACGCCGCCCGGCGCTCGACTTCGCGCTCTCCGCGCGCAGCGCCGCGCAGTCGGCCACCGAGGGCGACTCGATCGACTCGGTCTTCGGCTGGGAGCTGCCCGCGACCACCGTCTCGCTGTCGTTCAGCACGCCGATCGGCAACCGCACGGCGCTCAACACCGAACTCTCCGCGCGCGCCGCGGTGCGCTCGGCGCGTCTGACTTACGACCGGCTCGAGTCGCAGATCGTCGAGGAAGTGCGCGTGGCGGAACGCAACGTGCGCTACCAGCTCCAAGCCGTGCGCGCGGCCGCCGCGAGCCGCGAGCTCGCGCGCCGACAACTGGCGGCCGAGCAGGCGCGCTACCGCGAGGGACTGTCGACGAACTTCCAGGTGCTCGAATTCCAGCAGCAACTGGCCGAGTCGCTGTACTCGCACACGCTGGCGCGCTCGAACCTGGTCAAGGCGCAGACGGCGCTGTCCTTCGCGGAAGGTGTGCTGGGTGAAAGCGCCCCCTGACAGCAGCCGAGCGCGCGCTCAGCGACGAGGCGCCTGGGGCGCAGCTCTGGCGCTGATCGCGCTCGGCGCTTGCTCCGAGAGCGAGGGCGATCCGACGCCGGCCGCGCCCGCGGCGCCGACAGCGACGGACTCGAAGGTCTCCCAGCCGACCGGCGCTTCCCGCTCGCCCGCCGATGAAGCGCTGCGCGCCGACGCGCGCCTGAACCACTTGCTCGCGCCCTGCGCGAAGTGGGAGCACTACGACGTCGACACCGCCGATGTCGGACCGATCCTGACGGAGATGCTGCTGCGCGGTGATCGCGACGCCCTGCGGCGCGGTCGCGACGAACTCGCCGCCCGCGGCGCGGAGGGCATCGCGCTGGTCAGTCGCATCGTCGATCGCCACCTGCAGGATCCCGACGGCTTCGCGCCGCTGCGCAACGCGCTCGACGTGTGCCAACGCAGCGACTCGCCAGCGGCGCGCGCAGTGCTGCTGCGACTGCTCGACGGAGCGTTCGAGGGCGTCGCCGTGCAAGCCGTTCAAGCGCTGGGCAAGCACGGACGTCCGGAGGACCTCGAGCGCGTGCTGGCCGTGTTCGAGCGCGCAGGGCTGGAAAACAAGATGAAGATCGCGCTCGCGATGCACGCCATCGACCCGGTGCGCGTGAGCCTGATCTACCTCGACTGGATCGAGCAGGGCTTCGCGAACACGCACTGGGACATGTTCTGCCAGTCGATCGCGAGTTCGAACGATCCCGCCGTCGCGCGCCGCGCACGCGAGTTGCGCGAGCGCACTCCCGAGCGCTACCACGCGCTGCTGACCGCGCCCGCCGCGCGGGCCGGCGACGCCCAGGCGCTGGAGTTCCTGCGCGAGCAGCTGCGCGCGCCCGAGACCTGGCGCCGCGAACTCGCCATCGCCGCCTTCGCCGCCGCCGGCCGCCCCGACGAGCTGGCGCAGACCGCGATGGACGACGCCAACGGAGAAGTCCGCCTGCGCGCCATCGCCGCGCTCAACCCGACGTCGCCGGCTGCGCAGGAGGCGCTCCGCGCTGGCGCGCTGTCGCCCGACATGCAGATCGCGAGCACCTGCCTGGGGCTTCTGGTCCGCCAAGGCGACGCACTCGCCATCGATCGAACACTGCAGATGCTGTCCGAGGGCCCGGCCGAGAATCTGGGCCTCGCCATGGGGGCGCTCGAACCCGCGTTCAGCGACGCGAGCGTCAGCCAGCGCGCGCTCGAAGTGCTCTCTCGCCGCGCGCAGCTCGAGGGGACGGCGCTGGTCGAGCGCGTGTCGGTGCTCGAGAGCATCGCGCGCGTGCCGCTCGACGAGGCCGCACGCCTCCTGCGCGAGCAGGCCGCCCGCGAGCCCGGCGAGCTGAAGGGCATGCCGGCGCGCCGCTGGCTGCTGCGGCTGGTCGGCAATCTGGGCGAGAGCGGACAGCGCCTGGCCGCGGCGGAGCTGAAGCAGAGTTCGGACCCCGCGCTGCGCCTGGACTTGCTCGAGTGCCTGAGCTTGCGTCCCACGCCGTTCGCGCGCGCCGAGCTGTTGCGCCTGGCCGAGAGCGAGGAGCTCGCGCCGCTGGAGTTGCTGTTCGTCGCCGATCGATTGACGCTGCTGGCGTCGGTGGAGGACTCGGTCGGACTGCTCAAGCGCGCCACGCTGCGCGTCCAGGATGGCGACGTCCGACGCGCGCTGCAGTGCCTGATGTGGCGCTGCTTCCCCGGTCCGCGCTGAACACGCTCTCGCATCGCGAGGGCGAGCGACTCCTCGCCTGCGCGCACAGCGCCATTCCTCACTGGGGCACCGAGCGCGACGCGAAACTCACGCGCCTCCCGCGTGCACGCTGCGTGGCGAACGAGCGGCGGGCCGTGACCGACTCAGGGCGCGAGCGGCCGCCAGGCGGCGTTGGCGCGCGCGTCGCTCGACTCGCTCGGTCGGCGCTCGAGTCCACTCCACGCGCCAGCGTCGTTGGGGTGACTTTCCACACCGGCGGCGCTCCAGCGAAAGGCCATGCAACCAGTGCGGCGGTGCTCCCACGGCCAGGCGCAGATGCGCGGGCCCTCGCCATCGGCGACCAGTTCGAACAAGTAGCCATGGCGCCGGAGCAGCGCGCCGTGCTCCAGCCAGGCCACATCCTCCAGGCGCTGGGCGAGGAGCGGCGCGCGCTCGAGCGTCTCGGCCAACGTGCTCGGCGGAGCGCCCTGGCTCGCCAGTTCGCCCAGCCGCGCCACCAGCGCCCGCGCATCGGACTCGTTCTCGCGCAGCGCGAACTCCCGCAGGCGCGGCAGCGAAACCAACAGCACCACCACTCCGACCGCGAGCAGCACGGCCGCGTCGGCCCAGTGCAGCGCGCCGCGCACCGAGCGCGGAGATTTCGGCTCCTGTTGGATGCGCATCGTGGGCGCGATTGTGCGAGCCGCGTTGCTAGGCTTCAAGCGTGCTAGCGACGCCCTCGATCCGCGCGCTCGACGAACGCTTGCGCGCCGCCACGGAATTCATCGCGCAGCGCTTGCACGGAGGCGGCGCGCAAGCGTGGCTCGTCGGTGGCGCCGTGCGCGACATGGCGCTCGGCAAGCCGCCCAAGGACATCGACTTCGCGACCGATGCGCTGCCGCACGAAATCGAAGCGCGCTTCGAGCGCACGCTCGCCGTCGGCAAGGCCTTCGGCACGATCATCGTGCTGGTGGGCGAAGTGGAAGCGCAGGTGACGACGTTCCGCGCGGAGCACGGGCACTTCGACGGGCGCCGCCCGAGCGAGGTGCGCTTCTCCAAGCGGCTCGAAGAGGACGCGGCGCGGCGCGACTTCACCTGCAACGCGTTGTACCTCGATCCGCTGAGCGGCGTCCTGGCCGATCCGTGCGAGGGCTGGAAGGACCTGAGCGCGGGCGTGCTGCGCGCGATCGGTGATCCGCGCGAGCGCTTCGCCGAGGATGGCTTGAGGCTGGTGCGCATGGCGCGCCTCGCCGCAGCCCACGACTTGACCCCCGAGGAGCGAACCCTCTCCGCCGCACGCGAGTGCCTCGGTGCGCTGCGCGGAGTCAGCGCCGAGCGTCGCCTGGCTGAGCTCACGCTGATCTTCGAGCGGCCCGCGCCGGCGCGGGCGCTCGAAATCCTCGGGGAAAGCGGGGTGCTGGCGGCCCTCTGCCCCGGCATCGAAGGACTGCGCAGCGGCGCTGCGGCGGACTGGAGCGTGCTCACGCGCCTGTACGCTGCTTGCGGCGCGCCAGTCGGCGCGAGCGCGGGCTTCGCAGTGCTGTTCGATCCGCTCGAAGGGCCGCTCGAGCACCTCGAGAAGCGACAAGAGCTCGCCTCGCGTCTGCTGGGAGCCCTGCGGCCGTCGAGGGCGCTGTCGGACGATGTCCACGCGCTGTGGCGCTTGCAGCGCGCGTTGCTGGACGAACCCGCTCGGCCTGCGCTCGCGCGCAGCGAGGCGCTCCGCATCGCGCGCGAACACCGCTGGCCTCTGGCGGACGCGCTGCTCCGCGCGCGCAGGTCGTCGCCGTCGCGACGGCGTTTGGAGCTGGCGCGCTGGACCGAGGGGCTCAGCGACGGAGAGCTCCGACCTGCGCCGCTCGTCACCAGCGCAGACCTCGCAGCCGTCGGTGTCGAACGCGGGCCGCGTTGGGGCGCGCTGCTCGCGCAAGCCGAAGAGCTTCAACTCGAGCGCGTGCTCGTCACGCGCGAACAGGCGCTCGCCTGGCTCGCCGAACAAGCTCAGCGCGCGCGCGGTCAATCGTGAGGCGCAGTTCGAGCCGCTACGTCGGGGGGAACACCCGGCGGAGCGCGCCCGCGAGCGGAAAACCCGCCAGGATCGCTGCGGCCACGAGCCAGCCGTCGTGCTGTGGGCCGCGGTGCGCGAGCGCGCAGGCAGCCGTGAACACGAGCAGCCGGCGCAGCGCGAGGCCCGTGAAGCGACCGCACTGCGCCGCGTTCCACACGCGCGTGCTCCAAGCGGCGCGGGCGAGCGCCCAGGCGCCGGCAGCGGCCACCGCAAGCGCCACGGGATCGAACTGCAAGGCCGACGGACGGCGCGCGTCGACGAAGGCCGCCGCGAGGAGCAGTGCTGCGACGCACCATGCTGCGGCACGTGCGCCGGGTGCGCCGCCCGGACCGTGTACGGCGTCCTCCATCCGCGCGATGCGCGATGCGCAGAGCACATACGCGCCGTACAGGAGCGGTGGAACCGCGACTGCGGGCAGCAGTTCCGCGCCCGTGCCGGGCGCCAGACTCGACGCGAACAACAGACCGGCGCCGAGGTTGGCGGCGCGACACAGGGCGAGCAGCAGCGGGCCACTCCATGCGCCGCGCGGCCCCAAGTCGTAGGTCAGGACGAGCGCGGCGAGGCCCAGGTACCACAGCGCGGCGTCGAGCGACACGAGCGCGGCGCAACCGACTCCGGCGCAGAGGAGCAGGGCTCCAACGGCGCCGACGCGCCTCGCGGACAAGTCGCCGACGGGGATTGGGCGCTCGGGCCGCGTGCGCGCGTCGTGCTCGCGATCGGACCAGTCGTTGAGCGCCATGCCGCCGTGGTAGACGCAGAAACTGGCCGCCAGCAAGGGCCACAGCTCGCGCATGGGCGGGAACTCGCCCCGCCCGCCGATCAACGCTCCCGCGGCGACGTCCGCCAGCGCCGAGGGCGCCAGCGACAAGCGCAGCACGCGCCCCCAGGCCAGCGCTTTCACGAATCGCTCAGCAAGCGGCTCCAGCGCATGATGTCGTTGTAGGTCACGTAGACCAGCAACGTCAGGATCAGCACCAGACCGACGACCTGGCTGTAGCCGAAGACGCGCTCGGACACCGGACTGCCCTTGAGCTTCTCGACGATCAGGAAGAACAGGTGGCCGCCGTCGAGCAGCGGGATCGGCAGCACGTTGATGAAGGCCAGGTTGATGCTGAGCATGCACAGGAAGAACAGCAGCTTCAGCACGCCGTGCTCGGACCAGGAGTACGACACCACGCCGATCGAGATGATGCCGCCCATGTTCTTGCTCGACACTTGGCCCAGCAACATGCGCTGCACCATCGACCAGGTGTCGCGCGCGAACTTCCAGTTGGCCTGCAGGCCCACGCGCAGCGCTTCGAGCGCGCCGTCCGCGCGGTAGGTGTAGAGCGCCTCGCGCTGCGCGAATCCATAGAGCGTGTCCATCGCCGGCCCGGCGGAGACCGTGCGCTCGCTGACTTCGAACTGGCCGTCGGCGCCGCGGCGCGCGACCTTCAGGAGCAGACTGCGGTTCTCTTCGGCGGCCGACTTGACCAGCGGCAGGAAGCTGTCCCAGCCGTTGAGCTCGACGCCGTTCGCCGCCACGACGCGGTCGCCGTCCTCGAGCACGCCCCGCACGCTCGCGTGGGGGAGCAGGTAGATCGCCACCGACTTGCTCGGGATGCGCAGTGCGACGTCGCGCGCGAGCGCGAGCGCTTGGGCGCGCTCGAGCGGCGGGCCACTGAGTTCCACGCGCTGCGCGCCGCGCTCGACGGTGATCGATAGCCCCTGCTCGCTCCGACACAAGGCGCGCTCGAAGTCGAAAGCGCGCTGCAGGGGCTGGCCATTGACGCTGACGATGCGATCGCCGATGCGCAGCCCCAGTTGGGCGAGCGCCGGACTCTCGCGCAGGTCCTGGACTTCGTCGACGCACGGCCCGATGCCGAGCATGCGCCGGTCCGCGCGCTCGCGCACCTGGGGTTCGATCGTCACGGAGCGGCTGGGCTCGCCTTCGCGCGCGACCTCCAGCGTGAGCGCGCCGCCGCTGGAGGTGACCAGCGCCAATTGGTCCTCGAGCGGCAGCTCGGGCAACTCGCAGCGCACGCCGACGATGCGGTCCTCGTCGCTGAGCCCGGCCTGCGCGGCCGCGGAGTCGGGCGCCACGGCGATCGCGCCGTCGCGGTCGGCGCCGGAGCGCACGCCGATCGTGTTGATGCCCATCTCCTCGTGGTAGCGCGGCGCGACCTGCACGGTGCGCGGGGCGCTCGCGCCCGGGTCGAGCACCACGATTTCGGTCGACTGCGGCGAGCCCAGCGCGACTTCGTGCTCGATGAAGTCGAAGGCCGCGATCGGCGCGCCGTTGATCGACAGGATGCGCGCGCCCGGCTCGAGTCGCGCGTGCCAAGCGGGACCGCCGCGAACGACGTCGCCGACGACCGGCTCGCTGAACGGGACGCCCAGGAACATCACCAGCGGCATCGCGACCAGCGCGAACAGCACGTTCATCAGCACGCCGCCCGAGTAGATGAAGAAGCGCTGGCCCACGCTCTTGGCGCGCAACTCGTCCGGCGCCGGGCGCGCGTCCGCGCTGGCCGGGTCCTCGCCCGCCATGCGACAGAATCCACCGATCGGCAGCAGCGCGAGCTGGTACATGGTCTCGCCGCGGCGCCAGCCGAGCAGGCGCGGACCGAAGCCCAGGCTGAAGGTCTCCACGCGCACTCCGCACAAGCGCGCGGCCAGGAAGTGGCCCAGTTCGTGGACGAAGATCACCAGGCCGATGCCCAGCACCATCAGCAAGGTGCGCGATGTCGAGTCGAAGTCCATGCGGGCGTTCGGATGCGGTGCGGCGAGTTGGGCGCGTCGGCGGAGGAACGTCGGCCAGCGACGTCGATCCGCGGCGGAGTGGGTGAGCGTCAGCGCGGGGCGCTGGGGCGGGCGTGCGGCGCGAGGGCGATCGCGCGACGCGCCAGCTCCCGAGCACTCTGGTCGGCTTCCAGCAGTCGTTCAATGGAGCCCGCGCGGCCCGGACGCTGGGCCAGAACCTGGCGGTTGATGCTCGTGATGTCGGGGAACGCGATGCGCCCGTCCAGAAAAGCGGCCACGGTGACCTCGTCAGCGGCGTTGAGCACCGCTCCGCTGTCGCCGCCCTGGCGCAGGCTCTCGAACCCCAGCTCGAGCGCCGGAAAGCGGCGCGGATCGACTGGCTCGAAGCTCAGCTGGCGGAAAAGCGTCAAGTCGAAGCCGCGCAGCGTGCTGGGCGCGCGCTCGGGGTAGTTGAGGCAGTAGTGCAGCGGGCCGCGCATGTCGGGCGGTCCCATCTGCGCGAGCACCGAGCCGTCGACGAATTCGACCAGCGAGTGCACCACGGACTGGCGGTGGATCGCGACCTCGATGCGCTCGGCGCCCAGTCCGAACAGGTGGTGCGCCTCGAGCACTTCGAGCGCCTTGTTCATCAAGGTCGCCGAGCCCACGGTGATGCGCGGGCCCATCGACCAGGTCGGGTGCTTGAGCGCCATGGCCGGCGTCACGGACTGGAGATCTTCCGGCGCCGTGTCGCGGAAGGGACCGCCGCTGGCGGTGAGCACCACGCGCCGCACGGATTCGAGCGAGCCGCTGGCCAGGCACTGGTGGATCGCGCACAGCTCGCTGTCGACCGGCAGGATCGCGCCGCCGCGCGAACGCGCGAGCTCCATCAGCGGCTCGCCGGCGACGACCAGCGACTCCTTGTTGGCGAGCGCCAAGGTCTTGCCGCGCGCGAGCACGGCCTGCGACGCACGCACGCCGCGCGCGCCCACGACGCCGTGGACGGCGAGGTCGTAGTCGGCGCGCTCGCACAGCTGCTCGAGCGCGTTCGGACCGCTCAAGAGTTCGCACGAGCCGGGGAGCAGTGCGCGCAGCTCGGAGGCGTGCTCGCTGTCCTCGAGCGCCACGAAGCGCGGCGAGAACTCACGCGCTTGCGCGGCCAGCTCGCGCCACGACGAGCGCGCCGCCAGGCCGCACACGCCGAAGCGTCCGGCTGCGGCGCGCACGACATCGAGCGTCTGGACTCCGATCGAGCCGGTGCTGCCGAGGACGAGGAGGGAGCGCATGGAGGAACGCAGCGGGGCGCGCGCGAGACGTTGCTCCCGCCGCGAGCCCCGCTAGAGTCTAGGGGCCGCGACGGGTCGTCCAAGACCCCGGCCGCGCGAGTGGCATCGGGCGCGCCAGTGCGGCGCGAGAAAGCGACGACTTGGCCCCTGTGGAGACCGCGCGGCACTGCCCCCAGTGCGGAACGAGACTGGAGCGCGCGCTGGTCGAGGGCCGCGAGCGCTCCCGCTGCCCGCAGTGCCGCTTCGTGTGGTACGACAACCCCGCGGCGGCGTCGGCCGCGATCGCGCTGGACGCCCGCGGCCGAGTGCTCCTCGTGCGGCGTGCGATCGACCCCGCTCGCGGCCAGTGGGCGCTCCCGGCGGGTTTCCAGGAGGCCTCGGAGAGCGCTGCGCAGACCGCCGAGCGCGAGCTGCGCGAGGAGTGCGGGGTCACGGCGCAGGCCCTCGAGCTCTACGATCTGCTGCGCGTGCAGCATCCCGGCCGCCGGCCGCTGAACCTGGCGGTGTACCTGTGCGCGGTGCTCGAGGGCCAGCCGCAGGCGGGCGACGATGCCCTGGAGGCGCGCTGGTTCGAGCTCGACGCGCTGCCCGAGCCGCTGGCCTTCGAGAATCGCGAGCGGATCCTCGCGCCGCTTGCGCGCGACCCGCGCTACCTTCGCGCCCTTCAACGCATCGCCGCCATGAGTGAAACCACCCGCCAAGCGCCCCAGGCCGCGCCCTCCGTCTCCTACCGCGACGCCGGCGTCGACATCGAGAAGAAGTACAGCGCGGTGGAGCGCGCCACGCCGGCGATCCGCGCCACGTTCACGCCCGGAGTCGTCGGCGACGTCGGCGCCTTCGGCGGCCTGTTCGACCTGGCGCGCGCCGGGGTGGGACGAGGGCTGCTGGTGGCCAGCGCCGACGGGGTCGGCACCAAGCTCGAAGTCGCCAAGCGAGCGCGCGTGCACCACACCGTGGGCCGCGACCTCGTCAACCACTGCGTCAACGACATCCTGGTCCAGGGCGCGCGGCCGCTGTTCTTCCTCGACTACGTCGCGGTGGGGACCATGACGCCGGAGGTGGTCGCCGAGCTGATCCGCGGCTGCGCCGAGGGCTGCCGCGAGAACGACTGCGCGCTGCTGGGCGGCGAGACGGCCGAGATGCCGGGACTGTACGCGCCCGGCGACTTCGATCTGGCCGGGTTCATCGTGGGCGTGGTCGAACCCGAGAAGTTGCTCGACGGTTCGCGCGTGCGGCCCGGCGACGTGCTGATCGCGCTGCCCTCGGCGGGACTGCACACCAACGGCTACTCGCTCGCGCGCAAGATCCTGTTCGACGTGCTCGGACTGGAGGTGGACGCGCGGCCGGCGCAGCTCGAGGGTCGCAGCGTGGGCGAGGCGCTGCTGGCCGAACACCGCTCGTACCTGCGCGTGCTGTGGCCGCTGCTCGAGCGCGGCGCTATTCGCGCCATGGCCCACATCACCGGCGGCGGACTCGTCGACAACCTCCCGCGCGTGCTGGGCGCGTGCGACGCGCTCATCGATCGCGAGTCCTGGACGCCTCCCGCGCTGTTCCGCTACCTGTGCAGCGCCGGCGGGGTCGACCGCGAGGAGTCGTACCAGGTGCTCAACATGGGCGTGGGCATGGTGCTGATCGTCGATCCGCAGCGCGCGGCCGAGGTCACGGACCATCTCCGGCGCGCCGGTGAGGCGAGTTGGACGTTGGGCCAGACCGTCGCCGGCGCCGGCGTGGTGCGCTTTTCGCGCTGATCCCAGCGACGCGGCAAGGCCCCGCGCTGGACCCTGCGCTCGCCAGAACGCAAGCTCTCCCCGATCCGGCGCACTCCGGCGGCCTGCGGGTCGCCGTGCGCCCGAACCCATCACTCCGACGAACGACATGCTGAACTTCCAACTGCCCCGTGGGCTCGGCCGCGTGGCGCGGGCCGCGCTCGCCGCCGCCGCCGTCGCTGCTGTCGCATCCGCCGCCTGGCAGACCCTCGAGTGGGGCGATGCCGACCACAAGAAGATGGGCAAAGCGCTCAACAAGTATTTCGCCGAGAAGACCGGCGAGAAGGACCGCGAGAAGGCGCGCCAGGAGATCCTGGCCGACCTCGCGAAGTTCGGGAAGAAGAAGGGGGTCAAGGGCGAGGAGGAAGCCATCCAGGCCGGACTCGCCGCGTGCTTCGACCTCGGCCGCGCGCTGGCGTATTCCAACGACTTGAAGAACACCCGCGGCGGCAAGGCGGCCGCGATGACCGTCGAGTTCGGCGGGGAGTCGATCGAGTACGCGCTCTCGCTGCCCGCGGCATACAAGCCCGGCGCCGCGCCGCTGCCCGTGCTCTTGTGCGTGCCCGGGATGCGCGACGGCAAGGCCGTGTCGGGCATGACCTTCCTGCAGGAGCAGCTGCTCGAGCCCGCCCTGCGCGAAGGCGCCGTGCTCGCCGCGGTGAACATGCCCGCCGATCAGTCGCGCTGGAACGTCGTCAAGGACGAGAGCGGCGCCGGCGGATTGTTCTCACTGATGGCCGCTTACAGCGACATCGTGAAGACCCTGAGCGTCGACACCGATCGGATCTTCGTCGTGGGCCGCGAGCAAGGCGCCGCGGCCGCGGTCGAGCTCGGCGCGCGCTACCCGCAACTGTTCGCGGGCGTCGCGGCCCTGGCCGGCGACATCGGCGCCGTGCCAGCAGGGAACTTCTGCAACCTCCCCTCGTTCCTGCAAGGCGGGGCGAACAGCAGCACGTTCGAGGAGCAGAACAAGCAGCTGGGCTACAACAACTGCACGATCAAGGCGGACGCGACGGCCGCGGACCTGTGGTCGTGGGCTGAGCAAACGCGCCGCGTCGCCAATCCGGCCAAGGTCGTGCTGCAGCCCGGACCGCTGAAGACCTACAACGCCTACTGGCTGCGCATTCCGCCGACCGAGGGCGTGCAGGGCTCGATCACCGCCGTCGCCGACCGCGGCAGCAACACGATCAAGATCGACAGCGCCGAGGTGCTCTCGATGACCGTGTTCCTGAACGACGCCATCATCGACCTCTCCAAGCCGGTCACGTTCGTGCTCAACGGCCGCGAGCAGCAGCAGCGCGTGGCGCGCAGCGTCGACAACATGCTGACGCTGATCGCGCGCGGCACCAGCGACCCCGGCCGCCTCTACACCGCGCAGATCGCGCTCGACTTCCCGCGCTGAGCGGCGCGCTCGCCGGCTCGCGACGGTGGACTCCAGGCTCGCCCGCGCTGTGGTGTTGCTCGTCGCCGCGCTCGCGGGCGCGGCGACCATGGTGGTGGAGCTGGCCGCCGTGCGCCTCTTGGCGCCGTGGTTCGGTGCCAGCGCCGGGGTGTGGACCAACGTCATCGGCGTCATCCTGCTGGCGCTGTCGCTGGGCTACCTCTTGGGCTCGCGCTTGGCGTCCCGCCCGCGCCCGTCGCGCGATCTGGCGCTGCTGCTCGCGCTCGCCGCGGGCTGGAGCGCCTGGCTGCCCGCGCTCGCGCGCCCGGTGTGCGAGTGGCTCTCGCCGCGCGAGATCCCGCTCGACCGCGCGTCGGAGCTGATGCTCCAAGGCAGCCTCGCGGCGACGCTGCTGTTGTTCCTGCCCGCCGCGGCGCTGCTCGGCGCCGTCTCGCCGCTGTGCGCGGAGAGTCTGCAGCGCCACTCCAAGGCCAGTGCGGGCGCCGCTGGCGGGGCCGTGCTGTGCGTGTCCACGCTCGGCAGCCTGGCCGGGACGTTCGGCGCAACCCACGTGCTCGTTCCGCGACTCGGGCTGTCGTGGACCTTCCTCGTCGCCGCGGCTGCACTGCTGCTCGCCGCGCTCGCCATCGCCGCTGCGGGAGGCCGCTCGCGCTCGAACTTCGCGGTGGCGGCTCTTACGCTCGTCGTCGCCGGCGGACTGGCGCGCTCGCGCGTGGAGCGCTCCGCCGCGCCGGCCGGAGTCGAAGTCCTGGCCCAAGCAGAGAGCGCCTACCAGTCGATCCGCGTCGTCGAGGACCGGCGCTGGGGCGAGCCGCAGCGCCTGTTGCAGGTCAACGAGGGGCTGGACTCGTTCCAGTCGGTGTGGGTCGACCGCGTGGGCCTGCTCGGTCCGGGCTACTACTACGACTTGTTCGCGCTCCCGGCCTGGTGGGCGCGCGCCAGCGCTTCGTGGCGTGTCGCGGTGGTGGGGTTGGGCGCCGGAACGGCCTTTCGGGTGCTCGAGGGCGCCAGCCCGCCCGGCGCGGAACTCGAGCTGTGCGGCATCGAGATCGACGAGCGTGTGGTTGCGTTGGGCCGGCGCTGGTTCGCGCTCGACGAGCGCGGCGGAGCGGTGCTTTCCGGAGTCGACGGGCGCGCGGGCCTGCGCGCGCTGTCGGGTTCGTTCGACTTGATCGTGCTGGACGCCTACCAGCACCAGGTCGAGATTCCCGCGCACCTGGCGACGCTCGAGGCCTTCGCCGAGTGGCGCACGCGCCTCGCGCCCGGCGGGTGGATTGCGATCAACGTCGGCGGCTTCGGCTTCGACGATCCCGTCGTCGATGCCCTGGCGCGCACGCTGGCGGCCGCCTTCGACGGCGAGTGCGCAGGCTTCCGCGTTCCGCGCTCGCGCAACATCGTGCTGTTCGCGCGTTCGGGCGCGCGCGTTCCGATCCCCGCCGAGCCGGAATTCTGGTTCGAAGGTCCAGTGGCCCAAGCGCTGCTCGCGGCTCTCTCGCCACAGCCCTGCTGGCGGCGCTTTGAGTTCGCAGTGCACGACACGCCGCCGCTGAGCGACGACCGCAGCGCGCTGGAGTTGTTCCAGCAGCGCTCCCTGGAGGAGGCCCGTGCGCGCCTGGCTGCGCAGAATTGAAGCGCTCGGAGCTTGCGTGCTCCTGAGCGCCGTGCTCGCAGCGCAGGATCCGGCCGCCGACGAGGTCGCGTCGCTGTTCGAGCGCGGCCGCTGGCGTGAGGCGTACGAAGAGTCGACGCACATCGAGTCGCAGTTGTTGCGAGCTCAGTGGCGCTTCCACGTGTTGTACGCCGCGGGCAACCTGCCCGACGCGCTCGCCGCCGCGCGTGAGGGGCTGAAGCTCGCGCCCGACAACCTCGAGCTGCTGCACAACGCAGCGTTGTGTTGCGTGACGTTGGGACTTGTCGAGGCCTCCGAGCAGACCATCGAACGTTGGCGGTCCGCGATCGACACGCCTGCGCTGGCTGCGGCGCAGCGAGCCGATTGGGAGAGCAAGCTTGCGCCACTCGAGCAGGCCACGCGGGCGTTGCGAGCCACGGAAACCGACGCGAACGCCGCCAGCACTCGCGCTCGGCGCGTGATCGGCGCGGGCCTGGTGCTGTGCGTCGCGTTGCTGGTGGCGCTCGCGCTCGCGCCTCGAAGGCGCGCGCACGCGGACTGACGCTCACAGCCCCGCGCGCCCGCACGCGGAAGCGTTCTTGCGCGGCGCGCGACGCCGTGTTGCGCAGGGTCGGGGCGCGCGCGATCAGGACTTCGCGTCCAGTCGATCAGGCGCTGGCCGCGCAAGCGAAAGCGCCCGCCGCACTTCGCAGTGCGACGGGCGCTCGGAGGAGAGAGAGGCGCGGAACCCGATCGGTCAGCGTGATCGACCGGCGGCGTTTGCGGTCGACGAGTCCCGCCTCGGTCTCAGCGGATGGGGCTCACAGGATGTCGAGGATGCCGGTGCCCGTATCCGGTGCGGTCAACGTCGAGGTGTTCGCCCGATAGTTGATGTTCACCGAGATCTTGGTGTTCCAGGGCAGCTCTTCCTTGTCAGCCACGATGCCGAGCGCGACGGCCGCGAAGCCGCGGGCGTTGTCGGTCTTCTGCTTGTCCTTGAGCATCGCGATCAACGGGTCGATCGAGCGCGAGTCGCCGATGAAGCCCAGCGCCGAGGAAATCGCGGCCTGCGACGCCATGCCGGTGGCCGAGTCGAGCATCGTCACCAGTTCTTCGACGACCGACTTGTCGCCCAGAATGCCCAGGCCGATCGCCGCCGACTTGAGCAGGTTGGGGCGGTACTTCGACTTCTTGATCACGCCCTGGATCAACTCGATCGACTCGCGATCGTCGATCAGGCCGAGCGCCACGGCGTTGAAGCCGCGGGCGTCGTCGTCGCTGATGTTGTTGAGCTTGTCGCGCAGGACTTCCTTGCCGCCGACGTCCTTCATGATGCCCAACGCGATCGCAAACGCGCCGACTTCCGAGGGCTGCTTGGCTTCGCGCAGCGCCTCGCGGACCATCGCCGCCATCTCGACGCTCGAGGTGTACTTGTTGTCCTGCACACCGCGCTCGAGCACGCCGACCGCGAGCGCAACCCACGGGCGGTAGACGCTCTTGGCCTTGGAGAAGGTCTCCTGGAAGTACTTGCGGACGTTCTCCTTGGCCTTGGGGTCCAAGCCCGCCATCGGGTTGGCGCCCGAACCAGGACGAGAGGCCGCTTGCGCCAGGGCGATCGCGGCGAAGTTCTTGGCCATCAGGTTCGAGGCCAGTTCCTCGCGAGCCGCCATCAGCGCCGCGCGGATCTCCTTGTCGAGGTCCTGATCGTCGCAGTCGCCGATCTGGCCCAGCGCGATCACGCAGCTCTGCTGGATTTCTTGCTTGGCCTTGCTCAGCTTGGTGACGTCTTGCATCAGGCGTCGCGCGACCAGACCGCGCAGGTTGTCCGCGCTCGGGCCGGCCGGCAGGTCGGCGAGCAGGCGCGCCGCAGTGATCGGCACGTGCGCGCGGACGAGGAAGTCGAGGCCCTGTTCGTTGTCAAACTGGGACATGACCCACATCAGCTGGTCGAAGCGGTTCTTGATCTCGGTCGGACGCGGGAAGCCCTTCTTGGTGTCGACCGGGCTCGCCATGGCGGCCTCGTCGATCGGAAGGGGGGTGATGCCGATCGCGGTCAAGCACGCCACCGCCAAGTCACGCGTGGCCATCTTCGAGGCTTCGCCCTCGAACAGCTTGACCAGCGTGTCGACGATCTGCTTGCGGTTCTCGTCCTTCGCCTTGTAGCCGATCAGGCCCAGGCCGTAGGCCGCGAAAGCGCGCGAGCGGTCCGAGATGCTGCCGGTGAGCTGCACCCCGTGCTGCGAGCGCAGCACGTCGCTCTTGTTGTTGACCAGCGCGGTCAGGATCTCGAGGTTGGCGGGCTGCTCGCTGGCGAGGATGCCCAGCGCCAGACCCGCGGTCTCGGCGATTTCCTGGTTGCCGTCGGCGAGGAACTTCTTGATGTGCTGCGAGAAGCCTTCTTCAGGCTTGCCGTCCTCGCCCTTGGGATCGCCGATCTTCGCCAGCGCGATCATCGCGCCCGTGACGATGTGATTCGAACGCTCGGTGTTGAGCGCTTCGATCAGCGCCGGAACCACAGTGCTGCGGATGGTCGCTTCCGAGGGACGCAGCGAGTCGCGCGCCTGTTGCTTCTCACCGCGGCCGAGGAAGAAGTCGTCCGAGCCGGTGACGACCGCGCCGGAGTGGATGTGCGACTTGAGGTTGATGTACGGCTCGCGGTTGAAGCCCCACCAGTAGTCCCAGATGGTCAGGTCGGGACCCGCATCGCCGCCGCCGCCGGGGCTCTGCGGACCACCGCCGGAACCGCCGGGACCGCCGCCAGGAGCGCCGGGCGAAGCCGGACCGGGCGAAGAGGGGCCGCCGCCGCCCGGGGCGCTCGGACCGCCGGAGCCGGGAGACGACGGGCCGCCGCCGCCACCACCGCCGCCGCCCGCGGGAACCGTGTCACCGGGACCGCGGTAGGTGCCGCCGTGGCCGGAGGAAAGGTCTTGGAGCAGAACGGCGCCGCCGGCGATCAGCGCTGCTGCGAAGAGAAGCTTCTTCATGTTGGGTGGCTCTCAGTTCTCAGGCGCTGGGCGACATGCCACTGGCCTGTTGTTGGAATCCGCGGGGCCCCGCGCTCAGCGCGGAACCGGCTCGGAGGTCTAGGGTGCGAGAAACAGCGGGTGACGCGCAGTCCGAGGAGCGTCCGCGGCGCTGGGGGAGCAGCGCGACGATCACTCGAGGGCGCGAACCTCGACCCGCGTCGAGCGAACGCGTCTGTCGGGCCTGGGAGAGGCGCCTGGTCAGACGGGCAAGCCAACACCGGTCGGGTCCTCAGGTTAGGACCTGCAAAAGATAAGGCAAGCGGCGTGCCGTCCCCCAAGAAGGCCCCAGGAGCATCCTGGGGCCGCCTAGGCGCGCTCAGGCCGCAGCTCGCGTTTCGAGAACGTAGCGCCTGGGATCCCAGACGTGACCCGCGGGTGGAGGGCGTGCGATGGGGGAGTTACGCGGTGCGCAACCCCGCCGGGAAATCCCTCGGTCGCGCGCTCAGCTAGTCCCCGACGCGCTGCGAGGCCGGCCGGGTGACAAGCGACGCGCGGAGGTACTCGCGGTTCATGCGGGCGATGTTCTCGACCGAGATCGCCTTGGGGCAGGCGGCCTCGCACTCGTAGATGTTGCCGCAGTTGCCGAAGCCTTCCTTGTCCATTTGCTCGACCATGGCGAGCACGCGGCGCGAGCGCTCCGGCTTGCCCTGCGGCAAGAGGCCCAGGTGCGAGATCTTCGCGCCGACGAACAGCATGGCGGCCGCGTTCGGGCAGGCGGCCACGCAAGCGCCGCAACCGATGCAGGCCGCGGCGTCCATCGCCAGATCCGCGTTCTCCTTGGGCACTGCGATCGAGTTGGCGTCCTGTGCGGCGCCGGTGTTGACCGAAACGAAGCCGCCGGTCGCGATGATGCGATCGAAGGCGCTGCGGTCGACCACCAGGTCTTTGAGAACTGGGAACGCGCGCGCGCGGAACGGCTCGATGAAGATCGTGTCGCCGCTCTTGAAGCGCCGCATGTGCAGTTGGCACGTGGCGGTCTCGCGGTCGGGGCCGTGCGCCTGACCGTTGATCATCACGCCACAACTGCCGCAGATGCCCTCGCGACAGTCGTGGTCGAAGGCCACCGGCTCGCGTCCTTCGCCCACCAGATGCTCGTTCAAAACGTCGAGCATCTCGAGGAACGACATGTCGGGCGACACGTCGTGCAGCGGGTAGGTCTCGAAACGGCCCGCGGACTCATTCGACTCCTGCCGCCAGATGTGCAGCGTCAAGTCGAGACCGCCCGCTCCGCTCTCGTCGTGTCCGGCGCTCACTTGTAGCTCCTTTGGGTCAACTTCACTTCCTCGAAGACCAGCGGCTCACTGTGCAGGGTCCAGCGTGGCGCGCCGCCCGCTTGCGCGTGCTCCCAGGCCGCCACGTAGCAGAAGTTCTCGTCGTCGCGACGAGCCTCGCCTTCCTCGGTCTGGTACTCCTCGCGGAAGTGCCCGCCGCAGGACTCGCGACGGTGCAGCGCGTCGATCACCATCAGCTCGGCCAGCTCGAAGAAGTCCGCCACGCGCCCTGCGTTCTCGAGCGACATGTTGACGCTCTCGTTCTCGCCCAGCACGCGCACGTCCTCGTGGTACTCCTCGCGCAGTCCGCGGATCTGGCCGAGCGCGCGCAGGAGGCCCTGCTCGTTGCGGCCCATCCCGCAGTGGTCCCACATGATCAGTCCCAACTGTCGATGGAACTGATCGACGCTGCGGCGTCCGTCAGCTGCGAGGAACTTCTTGACGCGCCCACGCACCGCGCTTTCGGCCTCGCGGAACGACTCGTGATCGGTCGAGACCTTGGGCAGCTTGCGCGCCGCGAAGTGCGCGCCGATCGTGTAGGGGATCACGAAGTAGCCGTCGGCCAGGCCCTGCATCAGCGCACTCGCTCCGAGGCGATTGGCGCCGTGGTCCGAGAAGTTCGCCTCGCCGAGGACGAACAGACCGGGGATGGTGCTCTCGAGGTTGTAGTCCACCCACACGCCGCCCATCGTGTAGTGCACGGCCGGGTAGATGCGCATCGGCACGCGATACGGATCGTCATCCGTGATGCGCTCGTACATCTGGAACAGGTTGCCGTAGCGCTCTCGGATCTTGCTCTCACCGTCGCGCGCGATCGCGTCGCGGAAGTCGAGGAACACGCTCATGCCGTTGCCGCCGACGCCACGGCCTTCGTCGACCATCTGCTTGGCCGCGCGCGAGGCGATGTCGCGCGGGACCAAGTTGCCGAAGCTGGGGTAGCGGCGCTCGAGGTAGTAGTCGCGCTCCGCCTCCGGGATCGCGTCGGGCGAACGCTTGTCACCCTTGTTGCGGGGCACCCACACGCGCCCGTCGTTGCGCAAGCTCTCGCTCATCAGCGTGAGCTTCGACTGGTGCGAGCCGCTGACCGGGATGCAGGTGGGGTGGATCTGCGTGAAGCAGGGATTGGCGAACAAGGCCCCGCGCTTGTGCGCGCGCCAGGCGGCCGTGACGTTGGACTTCTTCGCGTTCGTCGAGAGGAAGAAGACGTTGCCGTAGCCGCCGGTGCACAGGAGCACCGCATCGCCGGCATGGGACTCGATCTCGCCGCTGACGACATCGCGCGTGACGATGCCGCGCGCAACACCGTCGACGACCACCAGGTCGAGCATCTCGTGGCGCGCGTGCAGAGCGACGCGGCCGAGGCCGACCTGACGCATCAAGGCTTGGTACGCGCCGAGCAGCAGCTGCTGTCCGGTCTGGCCGCGGGCGTAGAACGTGCGGCTGACCTGCGCGCCGCCGAACGAGCGGTTGTCGAGCAGGCCTCCGTACTCGCGCGCGAACGGCACGCCCTGCGCCACACACTGGTCGATGATGTTGTTCGACACTTGCGCGAGCCGGTAGACGTTCGACTCGCGCGCGCGAAAATCACCGCCCTTGACGGTGTCGTAGAACAGTCGACGGATCGAGTCGCCGTCGTTGGGGTAGTTCTTGGCCGCATTGATGCCGCCCTGCGCTGCGATCGAGTGCGCGCGGCGCGGGCTGTCGTGGATGCAGAAGACGCTGACCTTGTAGCCCAGTTCCGCCAGGGACGCGGCAGCCGAGGCGCCGGCCAGCCCCGTGCCGACGACCAGCACGTGGAATTTGCGCTTGTTCGCCGGGTTGATGAGCTTGAGCTCGAAGCGGTGCTTGTCCCAGCGCTCCGACATCGGACCGCTGGGGCACTTGGAATCCAGGCGCGCGCCGCTCGCGCGCGCGTAGAGATCCGTGAGTTGAGGAGTCGTGGATTGCATCGGTGGTGAACTCGCTCGAGATCAGCTCCAGGGCCACTCGCCCTTGTAGATCAGGCACAGCACCGGAAAGGCTGCGAACAGGCCGGCCACGGTGACCGCCAGAGCAGCGCCCGTGCGCTGGATCAGCGTGTCGTAGCTCGGGTGGCGCAGACCCAAGGTCTGCAGCGCGCTCTGAAAGGCGTGCCACAGGTGCACGCCGAGAGCGATCATGGCCACGAAGTAGATCGCGGCGCCGGCGGGGGACGAGAGTCGCGCGACCACGGCCTTGCCAAGAGTCGCGGGGTCGGGGTGCGCCATCAAACCAGCGGCCAGGCGGAAGTCGATCACGTGCACGACCAGGAACACGCCGATCACCACGCCGGTCGCGATCATCGTGACCGAAGCGGCGCTCCGGCCGCCTTTGGGGGCGGCGTCCTTGTAGCGGCTCGGCCGCGCCTCGCGGTTCTCCATCGCCGCGCGCATGCCCAGGCCGATGTGCACGACGAACAGCAGGAACAGACCGGCTTCGGCGATCCACAAGAGCGGCCCGAGGTCGGCCAGCTTCTGGGCGTAGGCGGCCATCGCGCTGCCGTCGGAATCGACGAAGAGCGTCAGGTTGCCCGCCAGGTGCGCGATCAGGAACCCGATCAAGGAGAGGCCCGTGAGGGCCATCAGCAGCTTCTTGCCGATCGAGGAGCGCAAGAAGCTCTGCAGGCGGCTCGTCATCGACTGAGGCTCCGCGGAAAACGTCATGGCGTCGAATGCCTCCGGGCGCGGGTCGCTCAGCAACCGACTTCGGCGACTGGAGGTCAGTCCCGGGACCGTATCGGAGCGCTTCGCCGCGAGCAATCGTCTTGCGTCCGAAATCGGGCCGCCTCAAGCCGGGCTTGTGCCGCTAGCATCCTCGTTGACGTGGCGGACCTGACGCGCTTTTGGATCGTGCCGAGCCCGTGCGACGGCGCGTCGAACGAGCCGTCGAACGTTGCTGCGGCCTATTGGGTCGAAGGGCTCGAGGGCGCACGCAGTTCGGCGGATCGCGGCGCAGCGGCGCACTCGCTCGGGCCTTGCAGCGCTCGCGGCGCGGACGGCGAGTCCGTCGTGGCTCAGTCGCCGCTCGAGTTGCTCGACGCGCTCGCGCCGAGGCACGGCGGACGCGAAGTGCGCCTGCTTGCGCCGCGCGCCTTTCTCGACGCGGGTCTCGCTCACGCACTGGGCGTCGCCGACTTCGCCGAACTCGGCGAGGCGCGCAATCTGGTGCTCGACTGGCCGACTCGGAACGATCCGCTGCTGCGCTGCGCCTTCATCGGCCTGGATCTGGACTGGTCGCCGCCGCCGCCGCCCGAGCGCGCCGCGCGCTTTCCCGGCGGCCCAGGCGCCGCAGCGTCCCGCCGGCAGTAGCTCGCGCCGAAGGCCGGAGCGCCGCTCGGTCGGTTGCGCGGCGGTGTTTGTGCAACATAACATACATTATCAGAAGTATAGGTAGCCACGAGCCCGAGCGCCGCTGCGCCGGCCCCGAGCCGCTCCCAGCGCCGCCTCCCAGCGTCAGCCCGACCCGGCCCGGGCACTGCGACGCGCCTCAAGGGTTGCTGCGAAGCCGCCGACCAGTCTGGCCATGAGACCGATCGCTCTGGTGTTCACGACTCTGGCGCTCCTGCCCCTGACCGCGTGCTCCGCGCGCCTTGGAGCACCTGGCGCCGACGGCGAACTCGACGCCGCCCGGCCGCTCGACCTGAGCATCGCGCGCGCGCCGTACCAATCCGTCGAAGTCAATTGGAAGCACCGACTCGACCAGCCTTACGTGTTCGTCGAGACGCGCGGCAGCTACACCCAGGTCGGTCGCGCTCTCGAGACACTCTTCGCCGCCACCGCAGCGCAGTCGGTCGAGGTCTGTGGGCCGCCCTTCGCGCTGTACTTCGACGATCCCGGGCGCGTTCCGACCAGCGAGCTCCGGCTGCGCGCATGCGTTCCGGTGGCAGCGCCAACTGCGCCCGCTGCGCCGCTTGCCTACGACGTCCTGCCGAGCACGACCGTCGCCTACGCCTACGTCGCCGGGCCCTACCCGGAAGCGCCGCGCGCGTATCCGGCCATCTACAGCTACCTCAGCCGCATGAACTGGGTCGAGAACGGACCGATCCGCGAGATCTATCTGCGCAACCCCGCTGAGGTGAAGGACTGGGACGAGCTGGTGTGCGAGATCCAGATCCCGGCCGGCCTCTCGCGCTGAGCAGCGCTGAGCACGCGTCCGGCAGCCGCGATCGACGCCGTGTTCAGGGCGCGAGTTGCGCCACCTGCGGCGGGTAGCAGCAGTGCGCGCTCGCGTGCGCTTGCGGCCCGAGCGTTGCACGCACCCAGTCGCCGACTTCCAGCCGCTTCATCAACTCGTCGGGCAGCTGCACGAGCTGCTCGCGGCCGCGCCGATCGCGCAGCAGCACGGCGCCGGGCTCGCGCGACGCCAGCTCGAACAACTCGCCGCGCTCGGGCGCGTCGTTCACGCGTTCGCAGTAGCGGTTGGCGTCGCTGACCCGCTCGAGCGCGGACTCGAGCGGCGCGATGTGCGCGCGGTAGGCGTCGTGGAGCGCGACGTCCTGCGTGCGTTGAGACCACTCACAGAAGCGCTCGAGGGCGCGCAGCACCGCCAGCGCCTGCGCGCCGTTCTCGAGCCCGCCGCGCTCAGGAAGCCACAGCGCGCTGAACAGCAACAGTTCGTGAGCGCCCAGGTTCTCGAACACGCCCAGGTTCTCGCCGAACTGGGCGAACTTGGCGAGCGGCTGCAGCTCGCGCGCCGCGGCCGCGCCGTGCTCGAACTCGGTCTCCCAGCGGAACTCCTCGACCAGCGCGCCGACGACGCCGGGGAAATCCGGCGCGGGCGCGCCGTCGATGCCGTCGGGATCGATCTCTTCGGGCTCCAGCTCCAGATCGCGCTCGAGATCGCGGAACAACTGCTCGAGGTCGCGACCCGCGTCGCGCCCGCGATCGAAGGCTTCGATGGCCGCGCGCACGTCGCCGCGGACGGGACCAGCGCTCTCGCTGCGGGCGGCGCGACGCGCCGGTCCGGACGCAAGCCGAGGCCACGCTTCCAAGAGCACGCGCCGCGCTTGCTCGAGGTCCACCTCGTGGTCGAACGCCAGGCGCTCGAGCACGCCGGCCAGCGCGTCGCGCACGCCGTGGACCCAGCGATCGGGCTCGAACGAAGCCGCTCGCAGTTCGTCGAGCATGGCCTCCGCCTCCTCCGCGCCCACGCCCGAGCTCAACAGGAACACACGCGCGCGCCCCACCGCATCGGAGTCCTCGCGTCCCCCAGCGCCGAAGAACATGCGCTCGAGTTCGAGCTGCGAGAGGCGCAGCACGCCGCGCCGCCCCTTCCGCAGACGTTCGATGTCGTGCTCCAGCGCGTCGCGCAACCGTTTGTTGCGGAACAGCCCCGCGGCCGGCGACACCGCGTACAACGCGTCCCCCACCGCGAACAGTCGACCGACCAGCAGGTCGCCGGGCGCGAACTCGAGCGAAGCGCGCGGTTCGTGCAGCGGGTACTCGCCGCCGGCGCCCAGGTCGCGCACCCAGGCGCCCTGACCGGCCGTCACCGAGCTGACCTCGAACACGCCGCAGCGCGAGCTCAGCAGCGCCTTGAGTTCGTCCTCGCCCGGCGCGGACTCGCCCAGTTCGGGGCGGTGGTGCAAGGCCCACTCGACGGGCGCGCCCCCCAGCGTCGCGCTCGGCCGCTCGAGCACGAACCACTCGGCGTGGCGCCGCTCGGCCATGCGCGCCTGGTGCTCGTCGACGGCGACGCCGGTGATGCGCGCGAACTCCGCGCGACTGGAGGCGAACTCGCGCGCGAGCTGCGGCTGGTTGAGCAAACAGCGCTGCAACTCGTCCAGCGCACGGTCCACGTCGATCGGCTCGAAGTTCATCGAGCCGCGATTGTAAGCGCCAACTGCCCAGGATTCCGGCGCGCAACCTCAGCGCGAACGCACCGAGCGGAACCAGCTCGCTCGCGCCGACAGAGCGGGCGCGAGCACGCCCTCGAGCGTCGAGGCGCTCGCGGCGCACGAGGCGCAGGCGCCTTCGAGCGAGACGACGACGACGCCCTCTTCTTCGACCCCGAGCAGTTCGATCCGCCCCCCATCGAGCGCGAGCGCGGGAGCGAGCTCGTCGAGCACCGCCTTGACCAGCGCGACGCGCTCCGGGTCGCCGTAGGGAGTCGAGTCCGCGGAGCCGCTGGCGCGTCTCAGCCAGGAGAACATCGGCGCTCAGCCCTGCGCCTGGAGCGGCGCGGGCCGCTCGAACCACTCGCCGGGCATCCGCACCAGCCAGGCGTCGCCGTCGCGCTCGAATTCAGCGGCCTGCAGCGGCGCATCGCGCAGCCGCGCATGGGCCGCCCCCGCCGCTTGCGCGCCGCGCGAACCACGCAGTACGACGCGTTGCTCGCTGCGCTCGAAGAGCAACTCGACCCGTGCGCTCGGCGCACTTCGCCCGGCGTCGAAGACGATCTCAGCCAGCGCGAGGCACAGGTGCGCCTCGACGCGCGCGCTCAGGCGCCCGGCCAACAGCGGGACTTCCGCACGTTGCACCGCGCAGCGCTCTCCGTCGCGCGCGAGCGCCGCGCCGACGAGCGCGAGCGTCGCGCCCAAACCCGCGGCCCAGCGCCTCTCCAGCAACAGATCGACGTCGAGCGCAAGGGCCACCAGCCCCATCAACCAGCCTTGCTCGTGGGCTCGCTCACCGGCCCACAACAGATCGGCGCCGGCCGGGGCCGCGAGCGTCGGATCCTCGAAGTCGAGCAGCGCGCGCACGCCGACCAGCCGCTGCGTCGTGTTGGCGATGTCGTGCAGCAACGCGGGGAGCAACGCGCGCGCCAGTCGGCTGCGGTCGACGGACCCGACGTCGGCGCCTCCCGGCTCAATAGCGCGGTCGCTCACCACGGCCTCCGTGTCCAGCCTGCGCGCTGAACCCGCTCGTCGCGCGCGCCGCGCGTCTCCGGCCACTGCGCAACAACGCGACTTGCGCCGCCCCAGGCGCGAGCGCCTGCAACAGCGGGTGCCGAGGAAGGGAATCGAACCCTTACTCCCTTGCGGGAAATGGATTTTGAATCCATCGCGTCTGCCAGTTCCGCCACCCCGGCGTGGAGAGGGACGCGAATGATGCAAAGCCGCCGCGGGCCTGTCCACACTCGGGCGCGCGCTCGAGCGGGGCGCGCCGCGCTCACGACGCGGAGCGCAGGACCTGATCCAACCCCAACCCGACTCCTTGGCACGCGCTCACGTAGCGCGCCGCGAGCACGATGCCGGCGCCAAAGGCCTCGGGACCGCTCATCTCGTGGCGCACTGCGAACAACTCGCCCTCGCCCGAGAAGAGCACTTCCTGGCGCGCATAAACGCCCGGCAGGCGCAGCGAATGGAGCGCGACGCCGTCGCGCACTTCGCCCCGCGCGGCGTGTCCCGTGCCGGCGGCTTCGAGCGGCGCACAACCTGCGTTGGCGCGCGCCACCGTGATGCGTCGCACGGTGTCCGCAGCCGTGCCCGAGGGCGCGTCGGCCTTGCGTGCATGGTGCGCTTCGACGATCTCGGCGCGCTCGAAGTGCGGCGCGGCGAGTTCGCACGCGCGCTGCAGGATCCACGCGCCCAAGCTGAAGTTCGGCACGACCAGTCCGCCCGCGGAGCGCTTGCGCGCCAGCGCGTCCAGATCCTCGACTTGCTCGGGCGTCACGCCGCTGGTCGCGACCAACGGTCGCGCTCCCTGCTCGAGAACGATGCGTGCGTGCGCATGCCCCAGGCCGGCGCGCGTCGCCTCGAAGACCACCCGAGCTCCGCTGGCCGAGACGCGCGCGGGCCAGTCGTCGCCGCGCTCCCAGCACGCGACCAGCTCGAAGTGCGCATGCTCGGCAAACAGCTTCGCAGCGAACGCGCCGAGTCGACCGCGGGCGCCGATCACGGCCACGGGAATCTGCGGCTCACTCACGTCTGCGGATCCACAGCGTTCTCGAGGATGCGCAGGCACAGCTCGCCGTAGCCGATGCCCACTGCCGCGGCCTCCTGCGGAAGCAGAGAGCGCTCCGTGAGCCCGGGCAAGGTGTTGACCTCGAGCAGCACGGGCTCGCCGAAGCCGTCGGCGGCGCGCGGCACGATGAAGTCGCTGCGCGAGTAGCCGCGACAGCCAGCGGCGCGGTGGATCCGCAAGGCCAGCGCACGCACGCGCTCGATCGAGCGCGTGTCCACGCTCACCGGCGGACACAGCTCGCGCGCGCCCGCCGCGGAGTACTTCTGTTCGTAGTCGAAGAAGCGTCCGGCATCGGGCTGGATTTCGATTGGCGGCAGCGCGTGCGCATCGCCGCCCCGCGACTGCAGCACTCCGCACGACAGCTCGACGCCGCCGATGCGCTCCTCGACGAGCGCGTCGTCGCCGCCCGCGAGCACGCGCTCGATCGCCGCGCCCGCGGCGGCCGGAGCGTCGATGAGCGCCGTGTCGACCGAGGATCCGCCCCGCCGCGGCTTGACCACCAGGCCCGACCCGGACAACGCGGCGCAACGGGCCAGCGCCGCAGCCGGGTCGGCGCTCCAACTGCGGGCGTCGATGCACGCCCCCGCTGCGACACGCAGGCCTTGCTCGCGCGCCAGTCCGCGCAGCGCGAGCTTGTCCATGCACAACGCCGAGGCCTGCACGCCCGAGCCGGTGTGGCGCCGGCCCGCGCTCGCGAGCAGCCCTTGCAACGTGCCGTCCTCGCCGGCGCCGCCGTGCAGGCACAGGAAGAACACCTCGATGTCAGCGAGCGCGCCCAGGGCCCCGATCGCGTCGGTGACCCGCTCTCCCAGGCGCCACACGCCGCGGGGTTCGAGCTGAACCAGGCGCAGCTCACCGACGGCGACCGAGCAGCGCGGATGGGAGCGCTGCGCGCTCAGGGCCGCGAACACGGCGCGTGCGCTCGCCAGCGACACCTCCCGCTCGCCCGACTCGCCCCCGCCCAGCACGGCCACGCGGAGCTCGTGCTGCGCACCACGCGCCGACGTGCGGGCTGCGTCGTCGACCCACGCGTCGCTGCGCGTCATCGGTACCAGTGCCCGCGGCGGTGAGGCTGCGGCGCAACGCCAGCGCGCGCGCGAAAGCTGTGTTCGTCGTCGGCGAAGAGCGGATCGATCTCCACCAGCGGCAGTCCGTCCTCAGCCGTCGGCGGCGGCGGCAATCCAGCCGCCGCAACCCAGCGCGCGTGCAGGCGCCGCAGATCCGCCCGCGTCGTGTCGGGCGAGTCCTCTCCGCTCGCGTTCTTGACCGGACTGAACTCGCGCGCGCGCTCGACCTCGAGCACGACGCTGCGCGGCGAGCGCGCCAGGGCATCGAACACGAAGGTCTCGAACTTCGCGCCCTGACGCTGGACCATGCGCCCGGCCTCCCACACGTTCATCGACTTGCGCGCGACGTGCCAGGGGAGCTGCAGTCCGCCACCGACCAGTTCGTCGATGAAGTCCAGTTCGATCACGTGCAACGCGATGTTGCCCGCGCGGAAGCGCAGTCGGCCGGACTCGTCGCGCGCCTCGCGCAACTGCGGCGCGAGGTCGGAGTACTCGATGCAGCCGTAGCGGCCGTCGATGCGTCCGATCACGCCGACCTTCTCATGGGCGTCGCGCTTGGCCACAACCTTGCTCGACATGCGCGCGCCTTCGAGCTCGTGCAGGCCCAGGAACAGCGGATCGGCGATGATCGCCAGGGGATTGTCCACCTGGAAGTACGACAGCCGCCGCAAGCCGCGGCGCAGCGCGTCGTCGAGCGCTCCCGACTGGGCCAGGGCCGAGAGGGTTCCGCCATGGCCGTTGGGCGCCAGGAACAACTCGCCGGGCCCCGAGAGCAGAACCCGGCCCTCGAAGTCCAGCGCCGGCGCCATGGCCTGGCTGAAGAAGACGACGTCCTCGGGCGGCAGGCCGAACCACTCGTGCGTCTCGAAGAAGGCGCGCGTGGCGGCGTCGTTCGCGAGCGACGTCATCACATACCACGGCATGCGCACGCCGTAGCGGAGCGACGCGGCCTTCACGCGCCGCGCGAAGAGTTCGAACAGCGTCGCCTCGCTGAGCGGGCCGATGGGGAACGCCCCCTTGGGCCCGTCGTACCCAAGGCGCGAGGCCTGGCCCCCGGCGACGACCAGGAAGCCGACCTCACCGCGCGCCAGCGCCCGGGCCCCCTGCTCGACGGCGCGCTCCGCCAGCCGTTCGTGCTGAGCGTCGCGCTCGAGCGGAAACATCGGCGCCGGGGCCAGGTCGGCGGGCGCGACCGGCGCCGCCTCGCGCAGGAGCTCCGCGTGGCGACGGATCTGCTCGAAGTCCAGCGCCTCGATCTGCTCCAGCAGGTGCTGGCGCTGCGCGGGCGCCAACTGCTCGAAATCGGCGAACAGGTGCCCCTGTCCGGCCTGGGCCGCGCGCTCGCGCAGCCGCGACTCGCGTGCGTCCACGGCGGGTGCGTCGATCAGTGCTTGGCGCCGCTGGTGGCGCGGTCCTCGGACAGCGCCTCCAGGACTTCGCGGTTCATGTTGAGCATGGCCTCGAGCCGCTGCTCCAGGCGCAGTTGGCGCTCGACGAGCTTCTCGATCACCGGCGGCAGGATCGCCTCGCGCACGTAGTTGTTGATCATGTTGATGATCTCGGCGCGGTTGGCGTCGGGCAGCTTGTGGAAGTGGAAGTGGTACTTCTGCTGGAGCACGTCTTCGGTCACGTGCAGGCACTGCTTGGTGAAATCGCCGACGCTCGACTTGTCGTGCTCGCGGTGGAAAACTTCGACCTTGTAGCGGTGGAGGATCTCTTGGAACTTCTTCTGCATCTTCGTCTCCGCTGGTGTGGCGTGAATGGGTTGCGGCCCGACCGGTCGAACCGCGCAGGATGGGGATCGCGCGTCGTGCGCCTTCAGTCGACCTGGCCGATGCAGATCGAAACGTTGTGCCCGCCGAAGCCCAGCGAGTTCGAGAGCGCGTTGCGGATCGCGAACTCGCGCGCGGCGCCGGGGATGTAGTCCAGGTCGCACTCGGGGTCGGGCGTGGTGTAGTTGCGCGTGGGGTGGGCGACGCCGCGGTGCACGCTCAAGGCCGTCACCACCAGTTCGACCGCCGCCGAGGCGCCCAGCAGGTGCCCGACCATCGACTTGGTGGAGGAGATCGCCACTTTGCGCGCGTGGTCGCCGAGCACCAGCTTGATGGCGCGCGTTTCGATGGCGTCGTTGTAGGGCGTGCTCGTGCCGTGCGCGTTGATGTAGTCGATCGAGGTCGCATCGAGCCGGGCATGGCGCAACGCCTCACGCAGGGCGCGCGCCGGACCGCGGCCGGACTCCTCCGGCGCCGTGATGTGGTGCGCGTCGTCGGTCGAGCCGTAGCCCTTCACCTCGGCGTAGATGCGCGCTCCACGGCGACGGGCGTGCTCGAGCTCTTCGAAGATCAGGATTCCACAGCCCTCCCCCATCACGAACCCGTCGCGGTCCTTGTCGAAGGGGCGCGAGGCCGCGGCGGGGTCGTCGTTGCGCGTCGACAGCGCCTTCATGTTGGCGAAGCCGGCGAGCGACAACGGTGTGGTGGCGCTCTCGGAGCCGCCGGTGATCACGATGTCGGCGTCGTCCCACTGGATCGCGCGCCAGGCCATGCCGATGGCGTGACCGGCGGATGCGCAGGCGCTGGAGGTCGTGAAGCAGGTGCCCATCAGACCGTGGCGGATCGCGACCTGGCCGCTGACGGCGTTGGCCATGATCTTGGGCACGAAGTGCGGGCTCACGCGGCGCGGACCGCGCTCGGTCAGCCCCAGGTGCTGCTCTTCGATGCCGGTGATGCCGCCGATGCCGGTGCCGATGATGCACCCAATGCGCTCGCGCAGGGGCTCAGCGAGGGTCGCCGGCTGCAGTCCCGCGTCCCGAAAGGCCTCGTCGGCCGCGACCAGGGCCCACATGGTGAACGGGTCGAGCTTGCGCAGGTCGGGTCCCTGGAAGTGCTGCAACGGATCGAGCGCGACCTGGGCCGCGAACTTCACGGGATGCTCCGACACGTCGAAGCGCGTGATCAAGCTCACGCCGCTCTCGCCGCGGAGCAGCCGGTTCCACGTCGTCTCGACGTCGTTGCCCAGCGCGTTGATCGCGCCCAGTCCCGTGATGACTACCCGTCGCATTTCGATCCGCCTGTGCCCTCGCGGGGCAGCTCTGACCTTGGATTGGATGGCCGCTTCGCTCCTCGTACTCCCCGGCTCAGCGCGCAGCGTGCGCGCGGCGCGGAGGCGGTGAGCAGGAGGCGGGGACGTCGGTTCGCCTTCGCAGCGTGGCCTTCGCACCGCCGGCTCCGCGGCAGGGGGCCAGCACGTCGTGCTGGCGCTCGGCCATCACGTCGTGCCCGCCGTCGCTGCCGCCGCGCCGCTCAGCTCTTCGACTGGATGTAGTCGATCGCGTTGCCGACAGTCTGGATCTTCTCGGCATCCTCGTCGGGGATCGAGATCTCGAACTCGTCCTCGAACTCCATCACCAGCTCGACGGTGTCGAGGGAGTCCGCGCCGAGGTCGTTGATGAACGAGGTCTCGCGCGTGACCTTCTCCTCGGGCACCGACATTTGATTGCAGACGATCTTCCTTACGCGCTCTTCGATCGAGCCGTTGCTCACCGTGGTGTTCTCCGTTTGGGGGTCTAGTAGGTGCTTGGAGGACGCGGCGCCGGACGACGCGCGCCCGTTGCCGTGAAAACATGGGAGGCTCGCGCCAGGGCGTTCGGCCTCACAGCGAGAGCCCGCCGTCGACGACCAGCACTTGGCCGGTGATGTAGGCGCCGCCCGGTCCGGCCAGGAAGTCGACTGCGAGCGCGACCTCTTCGGCGAGCCCCGTGCGACCGAGCGGAATGGCCCCGAGCAGCGCTTCGCGCGCCTTGGGGTCGATCGCGGCGGTCATGTCGGTGTCGATGTAGCCCGGCGCAACGGCGTTGCAGCACACCTGCCGCGAGGCGAGTTCCTTGGCGACCGAGCGCGTCAGGCCGATCAGTCCGGCCTTGCTGGCGGCGTAGTTGGCCTGGCCGGCGTTGCCCGTCAAGCCCACTACGGAGGCGATGTTGATGATCCGACCGCGCGACTTCATCAGCGGCCGGGAGGCGGCGCGGATGAAGTTCCACGCGCCCTTGAGGTTGGTGTTCACGACCGCGTCGAAGTCCGCTTCGCTCATGCGCAGCAGGAGTTGATCGCGGGTGATGCCGGCGTTGTTGACCAGCAGGTCCAGTCCACCGAGTTCGGCTTGCACCTGGCTCACCAGTTCGGCGACCGCGTCGGTGGTCCCCACGTCGACGCCGTAGGCGCTCGCTCGAACGCCGGCCTGCGCGCATGCCTGCGCCGTGTCGCGGGCTCGGTCAGCGCTGGTCGCGACACAGGCGACGGCAGCGCCGCGCGCCGCCAAGCGGAGGGCGATGGCCCGACCGATGCCGCGGGACGCGCCGGTCACGACGGCGACTTTCCCGTGCAGGTGCTGTTCGATCTCGCTCAATGGATTTCGCGGGGTTGCGGGGGGATTCGAACGCGGGGGCGAGCGCTTTGCAAGTGGCCGCGCGGCGCATCGCGCGCCACCTGCGACCTTCGTTCCGCTCGCGGCCGCGCCGGAATCGAGTTCAAACCGAGGTCAGATCGAGGTCGCTGGGAACGGCTGCGGCGCGCACGATCGCGGCCTCATCGATCTTGCCCATCAGTCCGGCGAGCACGCGACCGGGGCCGGGTTCGAGAAACCTGGTGACGCCTGACGCGAGCGCACGGCGCATGCTCTCCTCCCACAAAACCGGTGCGCACACCTGCTGCGCGAGGCGCTGCTTGATCGCGGCCGGATCGCTGACCGACGCCGCGTCGACATTGGAGAGCACCGGCATGCGCGGCGAGCGCACCTCGACCTGCGCCAGCGCGGCCGCCAACTCCTCGGCCGCCGGCCGCATGCACTCCGAGTGGAACGCGCCGGCGACGACGAGGCGCTTGGTGCGGCGCACGCCGTGCTCCTTGGCCGCTGCTTCCACTGCGTCGAGCGCAGCGAACTCCCCACTCACGATCACCTGGCCAGGGGCGTTCAAGTTGGCCACCGAGCAGATTCCGCGCTGCGCGCCGACAGCGGCCAATGCCTGCGCTTGTTCGCGTGTCGCGCCCATCAAGCTGCACATGCCGCTGGGCCGCAGCTCGCTCGCCCGCTGCATCGCTTCGCCGCGCAGTCGCACGAGGCGCACAGCGTCTTCGAACTCGAGCGCGCCAGCCCACCACAGGGCGGTGTACTCGCCCAGCGAGAGACCGGCCGTGAGCGGCGTGGCGAAGCGCTCGAGGCCACGCTGCTCGAGCACGCGCACGATGGCGACGGAAGTGACGAGGATGCCGGGCTGCGCGATGTCGGTGCGGTTCACCGCTTCGCCGCTCGACCAGCAGGCCTGCTCGAGCGAGAAACCCAGAGCGCGCGAGGCGCTCGCGAAGGTCTCGCGCGCGATCGGAAAGGCCTCGCACCAATCGCGCCCCATGCCTTCGAACTGGGCGCCTTGACCGGGGAATAGAACAGCTTCTTGCAACACGATCTCCGCAGACGAAAGCGACGGGACGAGAGAGCCGGGGACGAAGGGGTGCGTGAGGTCTCGACGGACTACCAGCGGATCAGCGTGCCGCCCCAGGTCAAGCCCGCGCCGAAGGCCACGAAGACCACCAGCTTGCCCGGCTCGACACGGCCCTGCTCGAGCGCTTCGTGGAACGCCATGGGCACCGTGGCAGCCGACGTGTTGCCGTACTTGTCGATGTTCACGAACACGCGCTCCATGGGCCAGCCCAGTCGCTCGATCGCCGCCTCGATGATGCGCGCGTTGACCTGGTGCGGAACCACGACGCTGACGTCGGCGGGGTCGTAGCCCTCGACCATCTGCTGGATCAGCTCGCTCATCTTGGTGACCGCGAAGCGGAACACCTCGCGACCGCGCAAGCGGATGAAGTGGTCGCCCCGCGCGAGGCTCTCCGCCGTGGGCGGCACACGCGCGCCGCCGCCCTTCATGTGGATCAGGTCGTAGCCCGAGCCGTCGGCGCCCAAGGTCGTGCGCAGGATCTCTCCGCGTCCGCACTCGGCGTGCGGACGCAGCACTGCTGCGCCCGCGCCGTCGCCGAACAGGATGCACGACGTCCGATCGCTCATGTCCAGGAAGCGCGAGAGGCTCTCCGCTCCGATCGTCAGCACGTTGCGCGCGCGGCCGGCGGCGACGAAGCACTCGCCGGTGTGCAGCGCGGTGAGGAAGCCGGTGCAAGCCGCGTTGACGTCGAACGCACCTGCGTTCGTCGCTCCCAGCGCGCTCTGAACCAGTGTGGCGCAGGCCGGCAGCAGGTAGTCCGGCGTGAGCGTTCCGACGATGACGAGATCGAGTTCGGCGGGCGTGATCCCGGCAGCCGTCAAGGCCTGGCGTCCAGCCTCGATGCACAGGTCGCTGGTGGCCTGTTCCGGCGCGACGAAACGCCGCTCGCGGATGCCGGTCCGCTGAACGATCCACTCGTCGGAGGTGTCGACCAGCTTCGCGAAGTCGTGGTTGGTCATCACCCGCGGCGCGGCGCAAATGCCCGTGCCCGCGATTCCGACCGCAACGCGTGATCCCATGGAGGAGTTGGCTTGTTGTGCTCGGGCGCTTCCGCGCGGGCGCACACGCGGCCGTCGGGAGGCGTCAGGCGCGGGATTCTACTGCGCGCGCGACCGGATCATGAACCGCGTATGGAAAAGGTCCGAGCGCTCGTGGTGCGCAGCGCTACGCCGAAAGACAGGCGCGGGACTGCCAGCCCGCGGCCTCGACTCCGCATCGCGAGGACTGCTGCACAGATCTCGCCGGGAGCGCCAGCTCGCCATGACCTTCGCCGGTGCGCCCGCGCTCACTGCGCGCGCAGCCCGGCGACGATGTGCTGGTTCACGCGTGCGTCGAGCGCGCGCGCGGCGACGTGGATCGCGTTGGCGACGGCATTGGCGTCGGAGCGGCCGTGCCCCTTGACCACGATCCCGTTGACGCCGAGCAGCAGCGCGCCGCCGTACTCGGCGTAGTCGATCTGACGTCGCACTTTGGTCAGTGCGTCCTGGGTCCACTCCGCGCGGTGCGAGCGCAACTCCTGCAGCACCAGTTGGAGCATGAAGCCGGAGAACCCCTCGAGCAGCTTGAGCACGACGTTCCCGGTGAAGCCGTCGGTGACCACCACATCCGCCGCCGAGTGGAAGATGTCGTTGCCCTCGACGTTGCCCACGAAGTTGAGGCGCGCGCCCTGGGCTGTGAACAACGGATGGGCTTCCTTGAGCAGGTCGGTGCCCTTGCTGGCCTCCGAGCCGATGTTGAGCAGGCCGACGCGCGGCTCGGCCACGCCCAGGCAGTCGCGCGCGTACACGGCGCCCATCGCGGCGAACTGCAACAGGTCCTGGGGCTTGGCCGCGACGTTGGCGCCCATGTCGAGCAGGGTCACCGGACGTCCGGTCAAGCTCAGGGTCACGGCGATCGCAGGGCGTCGCACGCCCTCGAGCGTTCCCAGCCCCAGCGTGCACGCGCCCACCACGGCGCCGGTGTTGCCCATGCTCACGACCGCGCCCGCCAGTCCGCGCTTCACTGCACCGACGCAGCCCGCGATGGACGAATCCGGCTTGGCTCGCAGCGCGGCCGCCGGCGACTCCGCCATGCCGATGACTTCGGAGGCGTGCTGGATGGCGAAGCCGTTCGGCCCGATGCGGTGCTCCGCCCCGAGGGCCGTGAGCTTGGCTCGAATCAGCGACTCGTCTCCCACCAGCAGCACGCGCCGCGGGTCGAGCGCGCGCGAGTTCGACTCTCCACACAGCGCCAACGCGCCGTTCAGGGTGGCGTCGGGCGCGAGGTCGCCGCCCATCACATCCAAGGCAATGCGTTGATCGAGCATGCTCAGGCCTTCCAGATCCACCGAATCGAGATCCCCGCGAACCCTCTGAAGTCGCGAGCGAGCCAGACCTGCAAGTCCGATCCGCCTGCGCTTCGTCCACTGTCGTCAGCGACCTGTCGCCGTTCGAAGCCTGGCAAGCTGCTCGCGGGGCATTGCAGCATCGCGCGACTCCTCTGCATTTCGAGCCGTGGGCGTGCTCTCGCGCGCCGGCAGGGCTCGCCAATTCGAACGCGAGCTCGGCCGATCAGCAACCGGCGCACGCTGCTGTCACCCGCCGCGGGTCGCACGCCGGACGACACCAACCTCGAGTCGAGAGCCTGCGCGCAACTCCGAACCAACGTTTCGTTCAACGGGCCCGGGCGGAGAGACGGGGCGCTCGAGCGAGCGCCAGCTCCGCGACGCCGGGGGGCCACGATGCCTCAGCTCTCCTACACCCGCGCGAGCGCCGCGGTCGCGTGCTGGCGAGCGGGAGCAGAACGAGCTCAGAACTGCTCGCGCTGCAGGACTTCAGAGCCGCGCTTGTCAGCGCCCTTCGAGAAGCCGTAGTAGCCGCAGTTGTCGCACACGCGGTGCGGGCGAACGGGCGCGCTGCAACGCGAGCAATAGTTCGTCGCGAAGGCCTTGAGGGCGTCGTGCGAACGGCGGATGCGCGTGCGGTGGTTCGAGTGTCGGCGCTTGGGATTGGGCATGGCGCGGGGTCGAGCCGTGCGTCGGGCGCTGGGGACCGCGCGCGGGCTCGAAGGGTTCGAGGTTCGGGTTGCCGGAGAGAGGCCGCTACGCTCCCCGTCTCGCCCCGCCATCACCTCTGACAGCGCGGAGGAGCAGCGGAAGCGTTCGCGGGACCGTTGGGCTGGTTCTGTGGGGGCGAGAACGATAGCCACGGCCCCGTGGAGTGTCAACGCGAGCGCAGGCCTACGGCGCTGGCCAGCGGCTGTCAGTTCACGCCGGCCAACGCAGCAGAGAGCGCCGACTCGAGCGCGGCCACCGCCGCAGGCGCGGCCTTGGAGTCGAGCCCCTGCCCCTGGGCCAGGTTGGGGCGCCCGCCGCCGCCTCCGCCCAGGTGTCGGGCGGCCAACTTGGCGAGTTCTCCCGCTTTGAGCCCCTTCGACAGCGCCGCACCCTCGCAGGCGATCAGGAACGGAACGCGGCCTTCGGCGCGTCCGAGCAGCACCACGGCGAGGTCCTTGGAGAGCGACTTCACCCGATCGCCGAGTTCTCGAACCGCTTCGCCATCGACCTCGCCGAGGTCTGCGACGCCGGAGAGCACTCCGTCGCGAACGGTCAGGCGCGACTTCAGCGACTCGAACAGCGTTGCGAGGTCAGCCTTGTTGGAGACGGCTTCCCGCTTGCGCGCTTCCTTGAGCTGGGTCTGCAGTTGCTCGATCCGCGCGAGCAGTTCGTCGGGCGCACTCTTGAGCGCCTGCGCGGCGGCCGTCAGCGTGCGACGCTGCGCCTGGAGGTGGGCGACGGCTTCCGCGCCGGTCAGCGCCTCGATCCGGCGCACGCCGGCGGCGACGGCTCGCTCGTACAAGATCACGAACGGCCCGATGTCACCCGCCGCCCTGACGTGGGTGCCGCCGCACAACTCGAGCGACCAGCCGCCTACGTCGAGCACGCGCACCTGCGCCTCGTACTTCTCGCCGAACATCGCCACGACACCGCGCGCCTTGGCAGACTCGAGCGCTTCGATCGTCGTGCGGACCGCAGCGTTGTCGATCACGCGCTCATTGACGCGACGCTCGACGCGTTCGAGTTCCTCCGCCGACAGGCCCTTGCCGTGCGAGAAGTCGAAACGCAGGCGATCGGGTCCGACGTAGCTGCCTTGCTGGGCGACGTGCTCGCCGAGGACTTCCTTCAGCGCCTTGTGCAAGAGGTGGGTGGCCGTGTGGTTGCGGCGCGTCGCATCTCGGCGCGCTGCATCAACCCTGGCCTCCACCACCGCGCCTTCGGCGAGTGCAATCTTGGCAACGCCGATGTGAACGATCACCGAGCCGAGCTTCGCGGTCTGCTCGACCTCGAACAGCACGCGCCCCGCCGCATCCTGGAGCACGCCACAATCGCCGACTTGTCCGCCGCTCTCGGCGTAGAACGGCGTGGCATCCAGCACCACGCGGTCCTTCTGACCGGCGGCGCTGAAGACGCGGAGAACGCGAGCCTGTCCGCGCACTCCCGCGTCGCCCGCCTCGTGGCACAGCGAGCGCGTGGCAGGCAGACCGGCCACCTGTTCGGCCGACAGCACCTGCTTGAAGGCGCCTTCCGAACGGCTTGCGGCGCGGTGCTTGTCCTGTGCGGCTTCCCAGCCGTCCTGGTCGAGCGCCCACCCCCGCTCGCGCGCCATCTGCTCCACCAAGTCCTGCGGAAAGCCGTAGGTCGCGTACAGGTCGTAGGCCTCGCCTCCGGGCAGGCGCTGCGCCCCACCGGCCTCGACCTTCTTCGCTAGCTGATCGAACAGCACCAGTCCGCGCTCGAGGGTTACTGCGAAGGACTCCTCCTCGCTGCGGAGGAGAGTGCGAATGTGTTCCTCTCGCGCGCGGAGTTCGGGGAACGCATCGCCGAGCACCGCGACCACCGTCGGCACGACGTCGCACAGGAAGGGTTGCTTCATTCCCATGCGTTGACGGCCGAAGCGCGAAGCGCGGCGCAGCAAGCGGCGCAGGACGTAGCCGCGACCTTCGTTCGAAGGCATCGCACCGTCGGCGATAGCGGTCGACAGCGCTCGCAAGTGGTCGGCGCACACGCGGAACGCGATGTCCACCGCGAGTTCCTGGCCGTAGCGCAGCCCGGTCAGAGTCTCCATGCGCCGGAAAAGCGGCTGGAAGAGATCGGTGTCGTAGTTGGAGTTCTTGCCCTGCAGCACCGCGAGCACGCGCTCGAATCCCATTCCGGTGTCGACGTGCTTGGCGGGCAGTTCCACCAGCGAGCCGTCGTCGCGCCGGTTGAACTGCATGAACACGTTGTTCCACAGCTCCATGAAGCGCTCGTTGCCGGCGTTCACGCCGACGGCGCGGTTGGCGCCATCGCGCGGATCACTGCCCGGCCCGCCGCGGTCGATGTGGATCTCCGTGCACGGCCCGCAGGGGCCGGTCTCCCCCATCTCCCAGAAGTTGTCCTTGCGACCGAAGCGCAGGATGTGACTGGGGTCGATGTCGGTTCCTTCGCGCCAGATCTGCGCAGCTTCCTCGTCAGCGGGCAGGCCGTCGCGCTCGTCACCGGCGAAGACGGTCACCCACAGGCGCTCCTTGGGCAGCCCCCAAGCCTTGGTCAGCAACTCCCAGGACCAGCAGATGGCGTCCCGCTTGAAGTAGTCGCCGAACGACCAGTTGCCGAGCATCTCGAAGAAGGTGTGGTGGTACGTGTCCAGCCCCACCTCCTCGAGGTCGTTGTGCTTGCCCGATACGCGGATGCACTTCTGCGAGTTGACCGCGCGTGTGTAGTCGCGTTTGCCGATGCCCAGGAACACGTCCTTGAACTGGTTCATCCCCGCGTTCGTGAACAGCAGCGTGGCGTCGTCGAGCGGCGCCACCGGGCTGGAAGGCACGAAGCGATGGCCGCGCTGCACGAAGAAGTCGACGAACTCCCGGCGCACCTGCGCCGCGGATCGGGGGGCATTCGAGGTCATGGAGAGCGAGAGACGGTCGGCTGAGGTTCAACGCTGGTGAGCGTTCGGGCAGGTCGAGCCGGGCAGTGTAGCGGCCCGCTGAACGCGACGGACTCACCGACGCGACGGCGCGCAGCGCGCGAGTTGCAACGCGCTGCGAGCCGGCTTGAGCGGCGGACATCGCCCAGGCCAATGTCCCCGGACGCGGGCGATCAGGCCTTCGGCTTGCTCGCAGCCTTCGCGGCCGCGCTGGCCCCACTGTTGGCGCCAGCACCGACACCGGCGCCGAGCGTGGTCCCGCTCGTGCTCGCGGCGGCGCGCGGCGCCGGAGTGACTTCGTCGCCGACGACGGCGAGGCTGGGCTCGGCGCCGAGCACGACTTCCTTGTTCGCCAGCTTCGCGCGCAGAGCGCTCTCGATCTCCTTGGCGAGACTGGGGTTGTCGATCAGCAGCTGACGCGCCTTCTCGCGGCCCTGGCCGAGCCGGATCTCGCCCTCCTTGGGGTGCTTGAACGACATCCAGGTGCCCGACTTGAGCACTGCGCCGTGCAGCAGGCCGAGGTCGAGCAGGTCGCCCTCGTAGCTGATGCCGCGGTCGAACATGATGTCGAACTCGACCTTGCGGAAGGGCGGCGCAACCTTGTTCTTGACCACCGTCACCTTGGTGCGGCTGCCGACCACCTCTTCGCCGTCCTTGATCTGGCCGATGCGGCGGATGTCGACGCGCACCGACGAGTAGAACTTCAGCGCGCGACCACCGGTGGTGGTTTCGGGGCTGCCGAACATGACTCCGATCTTCTCGCGGATCTGGTTGATGAAGATCACCAGGACGTCGGAACGGGAAATCGCCGCGGTGAGCTTGCGCAGCGCCTGGCTCATCAAGCGCGCTTGCAGGCCGACGAAGCTGTCCCCCATCTCGCCTTCGATCTCGGCGCGCGGGACCAGCGCCGCCACCGAGTCGATCACGACCACGTCGACCGCGTTGGAGCGCACCAGCGTCTCGACGATCTCCAGGGCTTGCTCGCCGGTGTCGGGCTGGCTCACCAGCAGGTCCTCGAGCTTGACGCCCAGCTTGCGCGCGTAGGCCGGATCCAGGGCGTGCTCGGCATCGACGAAGGCGCAGATGCCGCCCTCTTTCTGCGCGTTGGCGATCACGTGCAGCGTCAGCGTGGTCTTGCCGGAGCTCTCGGGGCCGAAGATCTCGACGATGCGGCCGCGCGGGAAGCCGCGTCCGCCCAGCGCGAGGTCGAGCGAGAACGCACCCGACGACAGACAGCGGATTTCGTTGTGCAGCGACTTGTCGCCCAGGCGCATGATCGCGCCCTTGCCGTAGCTCTTCTCGATGTCGGCCAGTGCGGCCTCGAGCGACTTGCTCTTCTGGGGGTCCAGCGGGCGCGACTCGTTGCCCGCGGCGCTCGAAGAACCAGCGGCGTTTGCAGTGCGGGGCGAGGTGGAGGCGCGCGCGGCGTCGCCGACCGAATCGGGGCGTTGAGGTGTGGTGCTCATGGGGTATCGAGTGGAATCGGAATGGCGTTGTGTTCGGACGCCCGGTTGCGCCGCAGCCGGCAAGCGGGAGCACGCGAGCCGTCGCGGTCGAGCGAGCTCGCGTGGGGCGACGCGCCCCGGGCCAGGCCCGCGTCGAGGTAGGTCGATGTTAGGGTGCGCATGCTAGCGCCCCGCGTGACGTCGTGGAAGCGCCCGGAGCACAGATCTGCGTTGCAGTCCGCGCCGGAACGCGGCCACAGCGTGTCGCCCGGACGGCGTCCCCCCAGCGCCGCCCTCGGAGGCCGGGGTGGCGCGTGCTCCCCCTGGCCCTCGCGGGTCACGGGCAGCGCGCGCGCACCGGCCTTCCAAGGCGCGTGCGACGCCAGCATGCGCGGGAACACAGACCGATCCAAGCGCGCTGCGGTCGCAGGCACTCTCGAAATTCGTCGCGTCGCGCTGCGCCCTGCGAATTCTCCGGCGACTTCGAACCGTTCAGAGCGTCACGAACTGCAGCAGTTCGTTGAAGCGCGACTCGACCTGCGCACGGCGGCGCGCGCTCAGCGCCTGCACGCCGAAGCCCTGCACGCAGTACGACGCCGTCACCGTTCCGTAGAGCATCGCCCGTCGCAGCGTCGGCCCTTCGACGCAGTCGGAGGCCGCCAAGTAGCCCATGAAGCCGCCCGCGAAGCAGTCGCCGGCGCCGGTCGGGTCCACCACCTCGTCGACCGGATACGCCGGCAGTGCGTAACGCACGTCGTCGCCGAACAGGAACGCTCCGTGCTCGCCCTTCTTGAGGATCACATAGCGCGGGCCGAGTTCGCGCACTTTGCCGGCGGCGCGGATCAAGTTGCGCTCGCCGGTGAGCATGCGAGCCTCCTCGTCGTTCAGCACCAGGCCGTCGACGCGCCGCAACACATCGAGCAGTTCGTCGCGCCGGATCTCGATCCACAGGTTCATGGTGTCGGCCACCACGAACTGCTGCCCGTCGCACTGCTCCAGCGCGCGCAACTGCACCTTGGGCTCCGCGTTGGCGAGGAACACGTAGCGCGAATCGCGGAACGACTCGGGCACCTTGGGATCGAAGTGCTCGAACACGTTGAGCTGGGTCTCGAGCGTGGTGCGCGTGTTCCAGTCGGCCTCGTAGCGGCCCGCCCAGCGGAAGCTCTTGCCGCCGCGCACGCGCTCGACGCCCGCCACATCGACGCCGCGCTCGCTCATGAGCTGCAGGTCGCTCTCGGCGAAGTCGCCGCCGACCACCCCCACCAGGCGCACGGCCCCGAAGTTGGATGCGGCGATCGAGAAGTAGACCGCCGAGCCTCCCAGCACGTTGTCCTGTCGCGCGTGGGGCGTTTCGATCGAGTCGTAGGCCAGGGTTCCGATAACCAGAAGCGACATCAGTGGAGCGGAGGCTAGGGGACCTGAGGAGGGATGAGGGTTACGCACCTTCCAGTGCGGCGCGTTCAGCGGCGGAGAGCCTGCCGCCGGGCAGGAGCAGGAACAAGCCGCCGCCCAGACCGACGATGACCAGGCACAGCCGCCAGGCGATCGCCACGGCGAAGCCCAGCGTCCAGTTGCCGCCCTGCAGTTCGAACAGCTGACCGTAGGCGGCCTCGGCCACGCCCACTCCGCCGGGAGTGATCGGGACCGCGCTCACCAGGTTGCCGAGCGCGCCCACCACCACGTAGTTGGCGAAGCTCAACGCGCTCTCGCCGAAGGAGGCGCCGAGCACGGTCAACGAGCCCATCACGCACAGCTGGTTGAAGGACGAGAAGCACACCGCCCAGGCCAGCTCGCGCGGCTGGCGCGCGCAGACCGTCAGCGCCTCGTCGATCTGCTGCAGCGTTCGCGACATGGGCAGACGCTGGATCAGGCGCTCGAATCCGACGCGCCGGCGAAGCGCGGGATTGGCGTAGGCCGCCAGGCCTCCGATGCCGAGCACCAGCCCGATCAGGATCGGCTCGCGCGGGTACGGGAATCGCTCGCCCAGCCACACGATCGCCAGCGCGCCCATGGTGACCATCACGAGCACGCCGAGCAGTCGATCGACGAGCACGCTCATCGCCGCCGCGGCGCGCCGCTCGGGGTGAGAGCGCGCGACCATCACAGCCTTCACCAGGTCGCCGCCCGTCAGCCCGGGCACGACGATGTTGAAGAAAAAGCCGACGAACGTGAGGCGCACGGCGGGCCAGAGTTCGGTCGGGCACTGCGCCGCGCGCAGCAGCCGCCACCAGCGGAAGGCCGTGGCGACGATGCCGCTCACCGCCAGCGCGAGCGCCAGCGCGAGGCCCTTGCGATCGACGCCGAGGAACGCCGTGGGCATGCCCGGGTTCCAACTGATGCTCTCGCTGCGTTCGAGTTGCACGACGGCGAGCGTCGGCTCGCTGGTCTGGCTGAGCCACTGGGGCGGCACGTCAGCGCTGGGGAGCGGCTCGCGAAAGCGGAAACGGATCGCGTTCGACTTCCAGTCGCCCTCGATCGCGCCCTCGAAGCGCAGCACCTCGCCCGAGACCTCGGCGCTGACCGAATCGCGCCAAGGCACGATGCGCGCCACCAGGGCGAGAATCGCGACAGCGACGATCGCCTTGATCGCCGTGACGAGCCAACGGGGAAGCCCGCGTCGCTTCGAGTCCGGTTCGCCGCTCACGGGGCCTGTTCCTTGCCTCGCGCGTCGACCGGGGTCTCGACGGGTTTGCTGGCCGGGGCGTCGAGCAGCCCTTCGGCGCGCGCCCATTCCAGCCACTCCTCTTCGCGCAGCGAGCCGCGCCCCTCGCCGCGGATGCGTGCAAGCGCGCGCAAGCCCGTCACGCGCACCAGACCGTCGGGGTGGTCGGTCGCCAAGAGCCACACGCGTCGCTTCCAAGCCGCGTGCAGGCGCTCCGCTTGCTCGGCGTCGGCGCCCTCCGGCGCGGGCGGCAATCCCAGCCGCGCAACCTCTTCGAGCAACGCCGCGAGGCGCGGCGCTTCGTCGTCGCGCGGCCGCGCGCTGTCGAGCAGTTCGGCCAACATCGCGGGCCCCCACACGCGGACGCTGGCGCGCACCGCGGCGGCCTGCACGTTGGCCTTGCCCCAGCCCGGATCGGATCCCAGCCGCTCGTAGGCCGTCGGCGCCGCATCGACGAGCGCTGAGCGCAAGGCCAGCTCCACGCAGCGCTTCTCGAGCTTCAAGCGCAGCGCCTTGACCGCCGCGAACTGCGGATCGGAAGCCAGGCGCGTGCGCTCGAGCAGGCCGCACACGCGCAGCGCACGCGGCGCGCCCTCGAGATCGAGCAGCAGTTCGCCGACAGCGCGCGCAGCCTGTTCGATCGACTCTTCGCCAGCGGCCGGAGCTGCGCCGCCGGACTCGCTCCCCAGCTCGAGCGGCTCGCTGGCGCCGCGCGCCAAGCGGTTCGCAGCGCGCACCAGGCGCTGCAGCGCCGGCGCGAGTTCGTCCACGCCCGCGGCACGCGCGCCTTCGGGGTCCGGCGTCGGCCGCCAGGCGGGAAGCTGCGCGCCCAGCTTGCCCAGCGCATCCACCGCGACTTCGCGCGAGAGCTTCCACGGGTCGAACACCGCGATGCGGCTGAAGTGCTCGACTTGCAGCGCGCGCACCCAGGTCTCGCTCGAGTCGTATCGCGCCAGCTCGTTCAGCGCCTCGAGGCACGTCTCGAGCGGATCGTCGACCTTCGCAAGCTCCGCGTCCTGGGGCTTGGCGCCGAAGCTCCGCAGCAAACCGATCACGCCCACTCGTGTGGCGTAGCCGTAGTGCGTCGTCAGTCGCGCGGTGCGACGGTGCATGCCCTCTTCGGTGTGCAGCTCGCGCAGGTTCGTGTCGGTGGCGCCGACGAAGCGGCAACCGCCGAGCACCAGGCCCAGCGCCAGCATCGCACCCGCGCGGCGAACGCTGCTCACGCGCCGCGGCCGCCTGCGCTCGCGAGCGAGGCCTTCGCCGCTTGCACCACGCGCTCGACGGTGAACCCCAGCTCTGCGAGCACGCGCTCGCCCGGCGCCGAGGCGCCGTACCCATCGAGCGCCAGCGCCACACCGCAGTCGCCGATCCAGCGCTCCCAGCCGAAGCTGGCGCCCGCCTCGATGCTGACGCGCGCGCGCACGCCCGGCGGTAGCACAGCGTCGCGGTAGCTCGCGTCCTGCGCGGCGAACGAACTCCAGCACGGCATGGACACGACGCGCGCGCGACGGCCCTCGCCCGACAGGCGCTTCTGCGCGGCCAGCGCGAGCGCCACTTCCGAACCGGTAGCGATCAGCAGCACTTCGGGTTGACCGCCCTCCGCCTCGCTGAGCACGTACGCGCCGCGCGCCACGCCTTCGCGCGCCTTGGTCGCGGTTCCGGGCAGCACCTCGAGCTTCTGGCGCGAGAGCACGAGCGCTACCGGGGCCGCATCGGACTCCAGCGCGAGCCGCCAGGCCTGCGCCGTCTCGTTGGCGTCGGCCGGTCGCACGACGCGCAAGTTGTGCATCGCGCGCAGGCTGGCGAGTTGCTCGACGGGTTGGTGCGTCGGACCGTCCTCGCCCACCGCCACGGAGTCGTGCGTCCACACGCAGACCAGCGGCAGCTTGCACAGCGCCGCCAGTCGCACGGCCGGACGCATGTAGTCCGCGAACACGAAGAAGGTCGACACGAACGGCCGCACGCCGCCGTGGTAGAGCAGGCCGTTGCCGATCGCGCCCATGGCGTGCTCGCGCACGCCGAAGCGCACGTTGCGCGCGGAGGGGTGCTCGAGCCCGTGGTCGCCTTCGCCGGCGATCGAGGTCTTGGTCGAACTCGAAAGGTCGGCGTCGCCGCCGCACAGCTCCGGAACGATGGCGGCCAACGCGTTCAGGGCCTTGCCGCCCGCGTCTCGCGTCGCGATCGCGCCGCTCTCCCAGCGCGGGAGTTCGCGTTCGCAGCGCGCGGCGAAGTCCTCGGGCAACTCGCCCGCCATGCGGCGATCGAATTCACGCGCCAGGTCGGGATAGGCCTTGGCATAAGCCTCGCGCGTCTTGTCCCAGGCCGCGCGCACCGCCGCCGCCCGTGCGACACCGGCGCGAAAGTGCTCCTGCGCCTGCGCGGGAACGTGAAAGGACAGGGCGGGATCCCAGCCCAGGGCGCGCTTGGTGGCGGCGAGTTCGTCGGTCCCCAGCGGCGAGCCGTGCGCTTCGCACGTGCCCTGCTTGGACGGGCTGCCGTAGCCGATCGTGGTGCGCACGATGATCAGCGAGGGCATGTTGCTCTCGGCCTTGGCAGCGGCGATGGCGCGCGAGATGCCGGCGAGATCGGTGTCGCCTTGCTCGACGCGCTGCACTTGCCAGCCGTAGGCGCGGAAGCGCGCGGCGACGTCTTCGACCGAGAACGACAGCGAGGTCGGACCGTCCAGCGAAACGTCGTTGGAGTCGTACAGCCAGATCAGCTTGCCGAGCTTGTGCTGTCCGGCGAGCGACGCGGCCTCGGCCGTGACGCCCTCCATCATGCAGCCGTCGCCCAGCAGCGCGTAGGTGTAGTGGTCCACCAGCTTGTGGCCGGGCTTGTTGAAGCGCCCCGCGAGCATGCGCTCCGCCATGGCCATGCCGACCGAGTTCGCCGCGCCCTGTCCGAGCGGGCCGGTGGTGGCCTCAACACCCGGCGTGGCGAACGTCTCGGGATGTCCGGGCGTGCGGCTGTGCCACTGCCGGAAGGACTTGAGGTCGTCCATCCCGAGCGGGTAGCCCGTCAGGTGCAGCAGCGAGTACAGCAGCATGCTCCCGTGCCCGGCGCTCAGCACGAAGCGGTCGCGATCGGGCCACGCGGGGTCGCGCGGATCGTGTGCGAGGTGGTGTTGCCAGAGCGCAAAGGCCATCGGCGCAGCGCCGAGCGGAAGCCCGGGGTGCCCCGAGTTGGCCTTCTGGATGGCGTCGATCGACAGCGTGCGCAACGTGTTGACGCACGCCAGATCCAGGTCCTGGCTGAGGGTCTGCATGGGGATTCGCGGGCCGTGAGGCGCCGCCCGAGGGGCGCGTAGATTGAAGTTCGATCCGCCGAGCGGCAAGGCGCAAGCGACGGGGACCTCGCGCTATCGACCAAGCTGCCGGCGCAGACACAGCCGCCCGTGGCAGAGCGGCGGGCTAGTCCAGCGAAGATCGTCCCAAGGTCCGTCCCGGCCTTTGCCAGCGCTGCGCGCGCATGGCAAGCGCTCGCGCTCGGCGGCCGCGCCGAGCGGCGCGCGCGGCCCCGAGAGCGCGCTTCTAGGTGCTGGAGATGGTGGAGGCGGCGGGAGTCGAACCCGCGTCCCGGAGTCCATCAGCGAAGAACATCTACGTGCGTAGTCCGTGCTTTTCGCCATCGCGGCGCCGCCCACGGACGGGCTGCGCCGCAACCACCGTCGATTGGTTCTCGCAGGTTCAGCGCGACGGAGAGCCTCGCCTGCCAGCCCGCTGGTGGCGTCCTTCCGCAGTCGCGGGCGGCCCGCGGAGGACGGCTACCTAGTGATTAGGCAGCGAGAGCAAAACTGTTGGCATGTGATGCCTTCCCGAGAGGATGAACGGGGTGGACTCGAGATCCCCGGCACGCAGTCCAAGGCCAACGCAAACCGGTCGAAACCGGTGCGCCCCCATCCGGACCAGCGCTTCGATCGTAACCCGCACGCCGTGGAATGCACGCCGCGCGGCGTGTCGAGCCGAGCGACAACACGTGAAGCAAGCGACGGACGCGGGCCGCGACGCTGCGTTCAGCGCCGACGCGACATGGCGCGCTCGATCTCGCGCCGATCGGTCTTTTCGCGCTCGCGCTCGCGCTTGTCGTGCAGTTTGCGGCCGCGCGCGAGCCCCAGGGCCAGCTTCACGCGCGGACCTTTGAAGTAGAGCGCCAGCGGCACGATCGTGACGCCCTTCTCGCGCACCTTGCGGTCCCAGGCCTCGAGCTCGCGGCGGTGCAGCAGCAGCTTGCGATCGCGCACCGGAGCGTGGTTGTGGATGTTCCCGAAGGCGTACTCGGGGATGTGCGCGCCGATCAGCCACAGCTCGCCGCGCCGCAGGAACGCGAAGGCCTCGGCGATCGAGGCCTTGCCCTGTCGCAGGCTCTTGACCTCGGTCCCGACCAGCGCCAGCCCGCACTCGAGCGTCTCGAGGATCTCGAAGTCGTGCCGCGCGCGGCGGTTCTCGGCGATCACTCGCCGCGGCTGGGATTGTTCCGCCATGGGTCGGGGCGCGTCCGGGTGGGCGCGTGGGGAGCATACTGCGCGTCGCTCGGCGCGTTTTTTTCTGACTGAAGCGGCGAGCGGCGCGTTGACCCGCGCGCGAGCGCTCCGTATTGTCCTCCGCCCATCCAAAGCCCGGGTGGCGGAATTGGCAGACGCGCAAGGTTCAGGTCCTTGTTCCTCTTACCAGGAGTGGGGGTTCGACTCCCCCCCCGGGCACCATCGCTGCGAGCACGCACACAGCGCGGTAGCGATGTCGAGCGCACACAGCGCGGTAGCGATGTCGAGCGCACACGGCGCGGTAGAGAGGTGGCGCGCGTGCAACGCGCCGACGCCAGCGAGGGCGCCCCGATGGGCGCGGTCGTGGGTGCTGCCACGGACGCGGCGATGAACTCGAGCAACACTCAGCAACCGCGCGAAGACCTGGGCGAAGACCGGTCCGAGCTCCAGCCAGCCCGCGCCGCGGCGAAGGTCGAGTTCTCGACCTGGGCGTTCGTCAAGTGGAGCGCGATCTCGCTGGTGTGCGTCGTCGCGCTGGGCGTCGCCGTCGCGCGCGTGCTGCACGAACTCGGCATCGAGTGAGGCCCGCGCCCAGCGCGTCTTGAACGGCGCGACCTACAAGAGGCGCTCAAAACGAGTTGTCGCTCGGATAGTTCGCGATCGCGATCAGAACCAGCGCCGCGAGCAGCGCCGCCGCGACGCCGATCGCGATCCAGGCCCACAGCGGCATCGAGAGCTCGGGACGCCCGCGGCGCTAGACGCCGTGCCCGCCGGGCGCGCGGTAGACGAGGAACGCTCGCTCGCCGAGTTCGCCGGGGAGCTTGTGCTCCCAGACCGTGTCGAGCCGGAAGCCCAGGCGCTCGGCTTCGCGTTCGGCGGCGCGCGCCTCGCGCGACCACGACGGCCCCTTCAGCATCACCAGATCTTTGTGCGAGTGGCGCACCTTGCGGAGGATGCGCACGTTCTCCCGCACCGAACTGACCGCGCGCACCAGGACGATGTCGTACTTGTTGCGCGCCAGGTGATCCTCGGCGCGCTCGGCGAAGGCCTTGGCGTTGCTCAGGCCGAGCCGCTCGATGCAGCTCTGCACGAAATCGATGCGCTTGCGCGTCGAGTCGACCATGCCCACGCGCGCTTGCGGTTCTGCGAGAGCGACCGGCATGCCCGGGAAGCCCGCGCCGGTGCCCATGTCGAGCAGCGAGCGGCCTGCGAGCGGCAGCAGTCGTGTCGTCCGCCACGAATCGAGGTAGTGCTTGGCCGCCACCTCGCGCGGATCGACGATCGCGGTCAGGTTCATCAGCGCGTTGCCCTCGAGCACCAGCCGCGCGTGTTGCGCGTAGCGGTCGAGCAGCGCCGGCGTGACTTCCTCTTCGCCTTCGAAGGCCCAGGCCATGGCCGCTCGCAACTCGTCGACGCTGGCCACCGCGAGTTGCGTGTACTCGAGCACCTCGTCGGGGTCCTCTTCCTTGCGCGGCGGCTTGGCGCTCCCCGGTGCGGGACGGCCCCCTGAGGCAGCGGGCCGCGGCTCCGGAGGCGGCGTGCGCCCGTCGTGGTCGGAATCGGGGCTGTCGGCGTCCGGTGCGTGGGTCATGGCTTGCGGCATTCGAGGGCTCTGGCGGCGCGCGCTCGCGGCGGCGGCGCGACCGGGGCCGAGGTCGCCGGGCGCACGCCCGAGGAATGCCCGAAGAGAGGAGCCCGAGAAGTTCGATCGACGGTGGCGAGCGGGAGGGGACTCGTGCGGGAGTGGCAGGGCAGCAGGGATTCGAACCCCGAACCTACTGATTTGGAATCAGTCGCTCTAACCGTTGGAGCTACTGCCCTTCGCGTTGCGGCGAGACAGGTTAGGTCGCCGCTGGGTGCGAGGCAAGCTCGCGCGGAGCGCACTTCGCGGCGCGCGGCGCCGACTGCTACAGTCAAGATTTCGACGCTGAGCGCTGCGCTCCCCCACTTTCGAGGCCCATGACCGAAGCCCCCATCGACCTGGACGAGCTCCGGGATCGATCCCGCCCCACTCCACCTCGCATCCGACCGGCCGACGACATTGCGTCGGCGAGCCTGGATCAGGACGCGCTGCGTGTGATCTCGCGCCTGCAGCGCCAGGGGTTCGAGGCGTACCTCGTCGGCGGCTGCGTGCGCGACCTCTTGCTTGGACGACGCCCGAAGGACTTCGACGTCGCCACCAGCGCGCATCCGCGGCAGGTCAAGCGCGCCTTCGCCAACGGCCGCATCATCGGCAAGCGCTTCCGACTCGTGCACGTCACCTACGGCGAGCACGTGATCGAGACGGCCACGTTCCGCCGCGCGCCGCCGCCGCGCGAGGACGAGCCGGGCGATCTTCTGATCACCGACGACAACGAGTTCGGAACGGCAGAGGAGGACGCGCGCCGGCGCGACTTCACGATCAACGCGCTGTTCCTCGACCCGACGCGGCGCGAGATCCTCGATTACGTCGGCGGACTCGATGACCTCGACGCGGGCGTGCTGCGCACGATCGGGGATCCGCACGTGCGGATGGCGGAGGACCCGGTGCGCATCCTGCGCGCGATCAAGTTCGCCACGCGCCTGGGGCTTCGCATCGACGATCAGACCTGGGCGGCGATGGTCGACACCGTCGACGAGCTGGGGCGCTCGGCCAAGCCGCGCGTGCTCGAAGAGATCCTGCGGCTCATGCGTTCGGGCGTCGCGCTCGGCGCGTTCCGCATGCTGCGCGCGTGCGGCGCGCTGCGCGTGCTGCTGCCGCAGATCGACGAGCACCTGGGCCAGCGCAACGACCCCGATCCGGCGGCCCACGACCGCGCCGACGAGTTCTGGCGCCTGCTCGAGGCGCTCGACGCCGACGTGCACGCGGGCAACGCGCCCGCGACGGGCGTGTGCATCGCGACGCTGTTCCTGCGCGTGATCGAGCGCGCCGCGCAAGTCGACCCGCGCAACCACGACGCGGCCGGCCCCGAACTCGCGCGCGCCGCAGCTGAGTTGCTCGAGCCGTTCGCGCTCAGCGTCCGACTCTCGCGCCGCGACACCGGCAAGGCCATTCGCGCGATCGTCCAGCAGCGACGCTTCACGCAGCCGCTCAGCAAGCGTTTCCGCCCGCTCTTGTTCGCGCGCGGAGAGGACTTCAAGGAAGCGCTCGACCTCTTCCGGCTGCGTTCGATGGCCTGGGGCCAGGGCTGGGACGTCTACGAGTCGTGGCTCGAGCGCTACGAGCAAGCGCGCACGGCCTCGCCCGACGAGGTCGAACGCGAACGCCGGCGCAAGCGTCGCCGCGGACGGCGCAAGCCCAAGGGCGGCCAGACCTCGGCCCCCAGCGTCGAAGATTGAGCACTGCGGCGAAGAGTGAGCGCTGCGGCGACGATGGAACGCGGCGCCTGGGTTTGAACTCTGCGCCGGGGTCCTGGTGACCTCGGCGCACTTTTCTTGGGCTGCCCCTCCCCGCGCGAGAACCCGTGGTAGTTTTGCTCGTGCAGGCGACCGCTGAGCGGCGCCGGCGTCCTGGAACGCGCCGCGGGGCCCCCTGGGCCAGTGCGGCAGCTGTTCCTGCGCGGGGACGGCGGCGACGGACGGCGTGAGTGCTGCTCTTCCTTGGGTTTGGTTCCTTTCGGGTGAAGGGCTCGGAGAACCTGGCGTTCAGCGCGGGTGACGAGTTCTGTGGCAGGCGGCCGTGCGATGCGGTCGCCTGCTGCGCTTTCCGGGGCACTGCACAGCGCTCGCATCGCAACCCCGCCGCTCGGGCGGCATGATGGGCCGCGGAGACCCCAAGATGTTCCGTGCTGCGGCGAGGCTGGCGATGCAACTGCTGTTGGGCGGCTGGGCGCTGTTGGCCTTCGCCGGTGCGCAGCAGTCGCCCAGCGACGAGGCGCTGCGCGCCGCCTGGAACGCGCTCGACGACGCCGCCAAGGACGACCTGCTCGAGCAGTACGAGGCCGAGGCCGACTACCTCGACAGCTTCAGCGCGCGCCTGGTGAAGTTTGCGCTGACGCTGGAGGAACTCGACCGCAAACTCCTCCCCGTTCGCCCCCCGATTCCGGTCTTCGACCCGGCCACGCACGCGCCGGCCCAACCGATTCCGCGCCGCGCGCTAGAGGAGGACTCGGACGCTGCACAGGCCGCTCGCAAGCGCATCCTGGGTCGCACGCCGCCGCGCCGTCTGCAGCCGGGTTGGCGTTACGACTACGCGCTGCGCAAGGTGGTGCGCGAGCCCGACGAGGCGTCCCGCGAGCGGCGCTTCGAGAACGCTTTGGCGGGCGCGCTGCCGCTGGCCGACCTGGCCGAGGCGCTGGTCGAGCGCGCGCTCGACGACGGAGCGCAGCACAAGGCGCTCTCGGCCTTCTCGCACGCCTACACCGATCGCGCTGGAAGCGTCTATCCAGGCATCACGCTGTACGACGCGTGGAATTCCGGGGCCGAGATCGAGATGCCCGACGTCGACGTGCTCGGCATCGTGCACGCGGTGCTCGGCGAACAGACCAAGTGGAAGGCGCCCGTGCCCGACACCCAGCACAAGGGCCTCTACAAGCGCGTGGGCGAGATCTTCCAGGATGCGCGCCGCCACCGCGGACTGCGCGCCGCGTACGCGCGCTGCTACCTGGGCGGCGCCAGCGAAGTCGAGCCGCTCTACAGCGTGTGCGTCGAGCGCTTCCACTACGCCTGGGAAGAGCACCAGAGCGATCCCCGCAAGCTGGTCGCGAGGATGCCGACGCCGGACAAGTGGAACGAACACCTGGCCGCAGCCGACAAGCGCATGCTCGCCGCCAAGGACGGCCGCGAGCGCGCGCTCGCACGCCTCGAGACGCTGGCGCGCGATGCGCTCGAGCGACGGGCCGCGCTGGCGGGCATGCTGCGCGAGCGCGGCGTGCTCGCGCGCTGAACGGAGCGACGCGAGCGCTGCGAAACCAGCAGCGTGGGCGCGTCACATCGACCCGGCCGTCGCGCCCCGTCCGCTGAGCCCTTGCTCGCGCGGCTCAGCCGCCGTCGAGCGCTTCCGCTTCGGCCGCGTCGAAGCGCTCGCAGGGCGGCGTGTCGTCGTCGCGCTGTGCGAGGTAGCCGTGCGGCAGGCTCACGCGCTGCGCGCGGCCGCTCTTGCCGCGGTGCGCCCGCAGTGCGTGCAGCGGGAAGGGCTCGTTCACGTCCAGCCCCGCGAGCTCGGCCACCAGTTGTTCGTAGCTCGACACCCGCCGCAGGCGCTCGCGCAGCGGCGAGGAGTTGCGGAAGCCCTTGGTGTACCAGGCCGTCCACTTGCGCATCTGCAGCATGCCCAACTCGGGCCCGAAGAACTCGCACAGGCGGCGCGCGTGGTCGAGCATCACTTCGATCACTCCGCCGAGGTTCGGCGGCGGCGGCGGCTCGCGCCCGTCGAAGACCGCGGCCAGTTCGCGGAACAGCCACGGCCGGCCGAGACAGCCGCGGCCGATGATCACGCCGTCGCAGCCGCTGGCGCGCATCATCTTGAGCGCGTCCCAACACTCCCAGATGTCGCCGTTGCCCAGCACCGGGATCGACACGCGCGACTTCAACTCGCCGATCGCACTCCAGTCCGCTTCGCCCGAGTAGAGCTGCGCCGCGGTGCGCGCGTGCAAGCCGATCGCGCTCGCTCCCTCTTCCTGCGCCACGCGGCCCGCGTCGAGGTACGTGAGCAGATCGTCGTCGATGCCCTTGCGCACCTTGACCGTCACCGGCTTGCCCGCGGCGCTCGCAACCATCGCGCGCACCAGCCGCGCCATCAGCCTGGGCTTGACCGGGATCGCAGCACCGCCGCCGTGCGAGGTGACCTTGCGCACCGGACAGCCCAGGTTGAGGTCGACATGATCGACGCCGTCCTCGACCAGGCGCGCCACCATCTCGCCCGCGTCGCGCGGGTCGGAGGTGTAGACCTGCACCGAGCGCGGGTTCTCGTCGGGCCGCGAACTGGCGAGCAGCGCGGTGCGCCGGTTCCCGTTGAGGTACCCGCGCGCCGTGATCATCTCGGAGACGTACACGCCGGCGCCCTGCTCGCGGCACAGCGAGCGGAACGGGTAGTTCGTCACGCCGGCCATCGGCGCCAGCACCACCGGCGGCCAGACCGCGAGCGCGCCCAGCCGCAGCGGCGCGAATTCGCCGGGCCGGGCCGGCGCGAGCGCGCCCTCGCGCGCACTGGCCAGCGCCGGCGCCGCGTTCGCAGCCGCGTCGGCTGCGTTCGATTCACTTGCGTCGAGCCCGCTCACTCAGCGCTTCTCGCCCGCTTGCGCCGCGGCCGCGGCGCGCAGCTTGGCCAAGGTTTCCTCCGGCAGTCCCAAACCCGCGCCGCCGTGGGTGTCGAAGTCGAGCAGCGTCGTCTGCGACTCCGACGCGCCCAGTTGCTCCACGAGCACCTTGACCACGCCGCTGGGATCGAAGGCGCACAGCTTGAGTCCGGTGGGCGTCTTGAAGCCGTGGTCGCCCTCGGGATTGATGGCCAGATCCCAGCGCACCACCTCGAGCTCCAGCCCTTCGTGGAAGCGCATCACGGGGAAGGCCCCGGGCTTGCGCGTCAGTGCGAGCAGCATGGGCGTGGTGATGCTGTCGCAGTCGATCGCAGCCAACTCCTCGCGCGCCGCGTTGAGGTCGACGAACTTGTCGTCCAGGCGCCGCTCCACGCGCCACTGCTCGCCCACTTTGAGCCCGCGCACGACCAGCACGCGCCCCTGCGCGCTGGCGCGCACCTCGAAGCTGTCGAGCCGCGACTTGCGCACGCGCTGGCGCACGTCGATCTGCACCTGCGGTGTCGCCACGCTGCCGCGCGTGAGTCGCCGGCCGCAGAAGGTCAACGTGTCGTCGACTTCGCGCACGACGGCGAAGCGCTCGGCCGCCAGTCGTCCGGCCGGACTGATCGTCTCGCAGCTCCCGCTGAGCAGCACGGCGCCCTCGGGCAACGCCGGCGCCTCGACCTCGATCGGCCGATCGAACTGCTCGCGCGTCTGCTTCACCCAGGCGCGCAACTCGTCGCGCAGCTCGCTCAAGCGCACGGCGTCGACGTAGGTCCCGCGCCGCACCAGTCCGGCCACCTCGCGCAGCGCGGCCACGCTCGCCAGCGGATCGGCGCGCAGCAGCGCCAGGTCCGCTTGCTTGCCGACCTCGATCGTGCCGCTGTCCGCCAGCCCGAAGCACTCGGCCGCGCCGCGCGTGCAGGCGGCGAGACAGTCGTAGGCGCTTACGCCCGCGGCCGCCCACTGCGCCAATTCGCGGTGCAAGCCTTCGCCTGGCAGCAGCCAGGGGTGCGGCGCGCCGCTGCCCGGCGCCAACTTCGCGCCCGCCGCATACAGCGCCGTGAGCAGCGCGCGCGCCTTGGCGTGGATCAGCTCGCGCCGCTCCCGCGCTTCCGTGCTGTTCTGCGCGAGGCGCTGCTCGAGTTCGTTCGACCAGTAGCTCACGTAGTTCGGCCCCAGCAGCGCGAGGTCGGGCGACTTGGGGTCGAGCGCCTCGAGATCCTTGCTCAGCGCGGACAGCGTCGGAATCACCCACACGCCCGACTCCGCCACTGCCTTGGCGATCACCGGCAATTCCTCGAGCCCGATGTTGCTCCAGGTTTTGCCCTCGGGCAGCAACGCATCGAGCGCCACCAGCGCCCGCGGCCGCGCTTCGAGCACAGCGGCGAGGTCCATGCCCTTGGGGCGCGGTCCCATCACCCACAGCGACTTCTCCGTTCCCTCCTTCACCAGCGCGCGCCACACGTCCGGCGCGAGCTGAGCGTGCGTGGCGAGGAACGACACCTTCAATTCGCCCAGGTGCTCGATCGCTTCGTGAGCATCGCCGAGGCTCTCGAGCACCAGCGCGATGTTGGTGGCCGGCGGCTTGCCGTCGATCAGGACGCCCGCCGTCGTGATCTCGGGCCCCCACGCGGCCGCGCGCGTGACCGGCTCGCGCGCGTCGAGGATGCGCGCCAGATCGTTGCCGTGGTCGCAGATGCGCCCCACGCCGGAGAGCGTGTACAGGCGGTCGTGCTCGGGATCGTGGTAAGCGAGCGCGTCGATGAAGGCCGGGACCACGTGCAGGCCGCTCACGTCGATGCGCCGCGCGTTGGCGGGGACTTCGAGCGGTCCGCACAGCGCCTTGATCACGCCGGCGTCGATCACGACGGCGCGCTCCGCGGGCTGCGCGCCGGGCGTCATGGTGTGCACGCGACCGCCGACGAGCGCGATCAGTTCGGGAACGGCCACGGCCGCAGCGGCGAGGAAAGTTGACATTCGGTGGATGATGGCACGTGCAGGGGCGGACGGTCCACGCAGGGGCGCAGCGGGAACGCTACGGCGCACGTGAGCTGGTGATAGGTATCATCGCGCGTTCGATGTCGAGCGACCTAGGACGAGACAATGCCGGAGCGCGCGGGCCCCGGCGCGAAACGCCCGCCGCCGCGAGCCCGGGCAGCGCGCCCTCGAGCGGACAGCGCCCGAGCGTCCGGCTGGAGTCCGACGAACTCGCGCGCGGCCCGTGGGTCTTCGCGCGCCAGGTCGATCCGCCGCGCGAGCCCATTCCCGGCGGCGCGCTGGTCGAGGTCTACGACCGCAGCGAGCGCTTCCTCGGCCACGCGCTGTGCAACGAGGCCTCGGACATCCGCCTGCGCTGGCTCTCGCGCGGCCGCAAGAGCGACCTCGACCGTCCGCGCGAGTTCCTCGAACGCCTCCTGCGCAACGCCGACCGGCTGCGGCGCAAGACGCTGCGCTTGCACGAGCGAACCAACGCCTATCGCGTCGCGCACGCCGAGGGCGACGACCTACCGGGCCTGATCGTCGATCGCTTGAACGACGTGCTGGTGTGCGAGCACCACGCGCTCGGCTTCTGGCGGCTGCGCGACGACGTCGAGCACGCCCTGCGCGCGATCTACCCCGAGTGCGCCGTGGTGCACCGCATCCCCGCGAGCGCGCGGCGTTCGGAGGGCTACAGCGACGCGGACCTCGACGCCGCCGAGCGTTCGGGCGGCCGCGAGACGGTGATCGAAGAGAACGGCGTGCGCTATCCCGTCGGCGCGGGCCTGGGGCACAAGACCGGCTGGTTCTGCGACCAGCGCGACAACCGCGCGCTGGTGGCCTCGTACTGCGCCGGACGCGAAGTGCTCGATCTGTGCTGCAACGCCGGCGGCTTCGCGCTCAACGCGGCCAAGGCCGGCGCCCGCAGCGTGCGCGCGGTCGACCTCGACGAAGTCGTGCTCGAGCGCGCGCAAGAAGCGGCCGCGCTCAATCAGGCGCGCATCGAGTTCGTCCACGCCGACGCCTTCGACGTGCTGCGCTCGGTCGCGGCCAGCGCGACGCGCCCCTCGGTCGTGATCGTCGACCCGCACAAGATCATCGCCACCAAGAACGACTACGAGGCCGGTCTCGACAAGTACAGCGACCTGAACACGCTGGCGCTCAAGGCCGTGCGCGAGGGCGGCCTGGTGGCGAGCTTCTCCTGCTCGGGCCTGCTCCAGGAGCCGGCCTTCTTCGGCATGTTGTTCCAGGCCGCCCGGCGCGCCGGACGCGGCGTGCGCCTGCTGCACGTGCTCGGCGCCGGTCCCGACCACCCCCAGCGCCCCGACTTCGCGCGCTCGCGCTACCTCAAGGGCGCGCTGCTCGCCGTCGACTGAGCACCGCACGCAGCGCCGGGTCGACCCGGGGCGTGCATCGCGCACTTCGGGAGACTAAGATGCGCCCACTGTCGCCCTCGCGCCGCCCCCAGGTGGCGCGGGGGCGCGGTCGTCAGCAGAGGTCGGTTTCGGATTCGCGCCCGGTTCGATGGTCGGACCGCGCTCGCTCCGCGCCCGCCTCCGCGATGGTCCTCCTGCACGCGCCCCCACCAGTTCTTGGCCGTCTTTCGGCCGCTTTTTGGAGCTAGCACAGATGAGCCTGGCGATCCTGGCAACGGAAGACAATTGGCAGGGATTCGACGAAGCCTGGAACCAGCTCATGCGCTCGAGCGGCCCGGTCGACGAGCTGCTGGCCGCGCTCGAAGTGGTCGGCGCCAAGCGCCGCATCGCGCGCTGCCTGCCGATGGTGCGCGAGCACACCGACGCGCTGGGCGGCTCGGGCCGCGCCGAAGAGGCCGCGCTGATCCTGGGCACGACCCTGCGCGCCGGCGGGCCGGTCAACGAACTGGCCGACCCGCTGCTGCGCCACGCCGAGGCCGCCTGGGGCGCCGAGCCGTGGTGGAGCCCGTTCCGTGAGCTGGCCGGCCTCAAGCGCGAGGCCATCGACCTGCGCAAGGCCTGGATCCACTTCGACGACATGCGCTCGTACCGCGTGGGCGCGATCGTGTTCCACGCCGCGGGCTGGGGCGTCGGTCAGGTGATGGAGTGCTCGCACAGCGAGCTCGAAGTGCACGTGCACTTCCAGTCCGGCCGCAAGGACCGCTTCCCGATTCGCACTGCGGTCGAGATTTTCGAGCGCCTGCCCGAGCACGACCTGCGCGCGCAGCTCGTCAAGGATCCCGCCGGCCTCAAGAAGCGCCTCAAGGAAGAGCCGCTCGAGATCCTGCGCTCGGTGCTCTTGCGCTACGGCGGCAAGGCCAGCAGCGTCGCGGTGCGCAACGCGCTGATGCACATCGGCGTCGACGGCCCGGCTTGGTCCAACTGGTGGAAGAAGACGCGCCTGGCGGCCGAGAACAGCGAGTGGTTCCGCGTGTCGGGCAACGCCGCGCGCGCCGAGATCGAACTGCTGCGCCGCGCGCTCGATCCGGTCGACGCCCTGCGCCGCCAACTGCTGCAGGCGCCGACGCTCAAGATCGCGCTCTCGCGCGTCCGCGACATCCTCGGAGGGGCCAAGCTCGAAGAGAGCATCCGCAACTCGGCCTTGGACGCGATCGAAGGCCTCGTGGCGGACGAGAAGCAGCCGCTCGAACATCGTCTTTCGGCCTGGATGCTCCTGCGCGAGCATCGCCGCGAGACTCCGCAGGCGCTCAAGGATCGTCTGGCGCGCGAAGCCGCCAAGCCCGCGCCGAGCGACCCCGCCGTCCCGCCGCCGCTGTGGGCGCTGTTCCAGCGCATGCCCGGCGCCAAGGAGCAGGAGACCTCCGTCGAGTTGCTGACCGAGGTCTACGGCGACGCCTGGGTCGAAGAAGCGGTCAAGCACCTGGCGCACGGCGCTCCCGGCGCCGCCAAGCCGCTGATCGACGCGCTGCGCAAGGCCGGCCGCGGCGAGGACCTCGCGCGCTGGTACACGGTGCTGCTCGCGCGCCCGACGCGCTCGCCGTTCGTGTTGATCGAACTCGCGCGCCTGGCGGAGAAGGGCGAGCTCAGCGGCAAGTTCCCCACGCCCGTCCAGCGCGGCATGGCGCTGCTCGAGCTGAGCGTGTTCCTGCAGGAGCGCAAGCGCGGCGACTCGGTGATGACCCGCGCGCAGGCGCGCCTCACCGATCTGCTCACGCGCGGCGAGCCCACGCTGCTCGCCAAGCTGCTCGAGAAGGCCGACATCACGGCCATGCGTTCGATCCGCGGCATGCTCCAGCGCGGCGTCGACGAGAAGGTCGACAGCGTCGTGACCGACATCGCGATCGACATGGGCAGCGAGGTGTTCCGCGCCGACGCCCTGCCCTTCTGGCAAGAAGACAAGATCTGGACCACGCGCGCGGGCCTGGAGAAGCGCGACGCGGAGTTGCGCGAGCTCAAGGAGAAGAAGATCCCGGCCAACGCCGAAGCGATCGCCAAGGCGGCCTCCTACGGCGACCTCTCGGAGAACGCCGAGTGGGAGCAGGCGATCGAAGAGCAGCGCCAGCTCACCAACGCGGCCTCGGAGATGGACAAGGAGCTGCGCATGGCCGCGCTGCTCGAGAACGCCAACCTGCCCGACGGCGTGGTCTGCCCCGGCACGCGCGTCTCCTATCGCGACGTGAAGTCCGGCGAGACGCACACCGTCACGATCCTCGGCCCTTGGGATGCGCGCGACGACTCGACCATCAGCTACAAGGCCCCGCTGGCGCGCGGCATGCTCGGCAAGTCGGCCAGCGAGATCGCGATCATCGAGCTGCCCAGCGGCGTGCAGGAAGTCGAGATCCTCGAGGTCGAGCCGGTCGAGCTCACCTGACGGCCCGGGCGCCGCTCGCGCCCTTGCTTCGTTCTGCCACGGCGCCCGCAACGAGCTGTTCGGCTTCGCCGAGCAGCTCAGTAGCTATGGCCCATGCTCCAGCGCGAGCTGAGCGCGGACAGTCGGGTCGCGCGCTCCAACACCCGCGAGTTCTCGCAGCGATCGGACGCCGCCCTCGCGCACCAGCCACCGGTCGTACTCGCGGCGGATGATGCTCTCGACGTTCTCCGTGCGCTCCGTCGCCTGACCGCGGATCAAGCGCTCCAGAGTCAGCCCGCTCGCCACTAGCTTCCCGCACGCGCTGAGCAACTCAGGCCGGCCGCTTCGCAGCCCCTCCAGCCCCTTGCTCTGCAGGAAGCGCGCTTCGCGGATGTGGCGCAGGTTCATCTCGGCCACAGACTCCAACGCCTGCTCCTCCGCCTGCGCGCGCGCTCGCTGCTCCAGCTCGTCGATGCGCTGCGACCAGCGCTCGCGCTTGGCGTGATCCGCGACGCCGCGCTTGGTCGCGCCGTACTTCTCCGCGACCGCCTCGTAGCTGCGGCCGGGGCCGAGCGAGAAGTAGTAGCTGAACGCGTCCGCGGGGATTTTCTTGTTCATCCGCTGCTCCCCGCGATCTCGCGCTCGCTCACCCCGCAGCGCCGCAGCGCGCGGTCGAGCAGCTGCTCAGCCGCCTCGACATCGTGCTCCGCCAAGCGCGCTCGCGCCTGCTCCGCCAGTTCGAGCAACTCCAGCGCGGCCGCAGCGTCGGGGATCGACAGGCTCGCCACGAGTTCGGCGCGGCGGTCGATCGCCCGCGCGCGCGCCGGCCAACGCTCGCGCGCCCCCACGCCCGCGACCGTGCGGCGACACACGCCCAGGCGCGCGGCCACGGCGGCGTACGAGCGCCGGGGACCGAGTTCGACGTACGCGCTGAACGCGCCCACAGGCAGCTTGGAGTTCATGCGTCACCTCGCGCGGCCGCGACCGCGGAGAATGTGTCGTTCGAGCCGGCGAGCAGCGCTTCGCGACCGCTAAGCGCTTGCCAGCGCTGGACGATCACGTCGCAGTACAGCGTGTCGAGCTCCATCAGGAACGCGCGCCGCTTGGTCTGCTCAGCGGCGACCAGCGTGCTGCCCGAGCCGCCGAAGAGGTCGAGCACGTTCTCGCCC
>WYBT01000039.1 GCA_011525785.1 Planctomycetaceae bacterium | reverse complement strand
TGGCGGCGCGGCGGCGCTTGGTGCGGCGGCGGGCGCGGGCGGCGTCGGCGGCGGCGTCGGCGGCGGCGGCGGCGGCGGCGTCGGCGGCGGCGCGGGTCTCCGTGACTGTGATGTGGCCAGCTGCGCCAACGACCTCAGCAACGCGAACAGCTTCTGCGAGCACCCTCACACGCCCCTCTGAAGCGTTCGACCACGAGCGCTCGAGAATCGGCAACACCGTGCGCGCACATCTGGCTGCGAACGCCACGATCGCGCGACGCGGCAGCTTCTCCAGGTCTGATGCAGAAGGTAGTTGCGAGTTGTCCATCCACTCACCTCCAGAAAGCCGAACCCCGAGACCTCCAGCAGTCTAAGCGACTCACTACATGGCACGGGTTCGCGCGCAGTTAGCCGCCCCTGCGGAGCGCAAGATTCATCCCCGCGCCGCCGCGAGGATCTCGCGATCCTCGAGCAGGCGCGGAGTCGTCTTCGCGAGCTGCAGCACGGCGTCGACGGCCTTGTCGGTGGGCTGCACGCCGTGCTTCTCGAGGAACCAGATGACGTTCGACTTGCCCGACATGGGGCCGATCTTGATCACTTGCTCGAGGCCGACCATGTCGGCGGGCACGCCCGAGTAGACGCGGTTGGCGAGCCAGTGGTCGCCCTTCTTGAAGGCCTTGATGACGGCGGCCGCGTGAACGCCGGTGCCGGTTTCGAAGGCGTCGGAGCCGAAGACGGCGTAGTTGGACGGCAGCGGGACGCCGATCGCTTTGTGCGCGAGGCGCACGTAGTCGCCGAGCACCGACAAGTCGTTGTCGATCCAGCCGAGCAGGCGGAGATTGACGAGCAGCACGTCCATTTCGGTGTTGCCGGCGCGCTCGCCGACGCCGAGGGCGCAAGCGTGAACGCGCGTGGCGCCCGCTTCGAGCGCGGCGAGCGAGTTGGCGAGGCCCAGGCCGCGGTCGCGGTGGCCGTGCCAGTCGATGCCGACCTTCGGGTTGGTCGCGTCGACGATGCTCTTCACGTAGCGAATCAACTTGCGCACGCCGTCGGGCGTCGCGTGGCCGCAGGTGTCGCACACGCAGATGCGCTTGGCGCCGGCTTCGATCGCGGTGGTGTAGAGCGCCTTGACGTCGTCGGGGTGCGCGCGCGTCGTGTCCTCGGTCACGAACATGCAGTCGAGGCCGTTCTTGACCGCGAACTCGACCGCGTCCTTGGAGAGCTTGAGCATCGTGCTCATCTCCCAGTTCTCGGCGTACTGGCGAATCGGCGAGCTGCCGATGAACGCGCACACTTCGATCGGCTGCCCGGTGGCCTGCACGACGTCGACCACGGGCGCGATGTCGCCGATCACCGTGCGGCAGGCGACGTTGGCCTTGATGCGCAGGTGCGCCATCTCCTTGACCAGCGTCGTGATGTGCTCGCGCGCGCGCGCGCCGGCGCCGGGCAGGCCGACGTCCGCGGTGTCGAGGCCAAGCTTGTCCATCAGGCGGATCAGCTCGAGCTTGTCGGCGATTTCCGGGTCGCGCGCCGAGGGGCTCTGGAGCCCGTCGCGCAGCGTCTCGTCGTCGAACTGGATCTTGCCCGCGGGCTTCGTCGGCGCCTGTCCGGCGGTGTTCCAGTCGTAGATCAGGGCTTCGCGGTCGATGGCAGTCATGGCGCTCGTGCGGGGGAGTTCGTGGACGTCTCGCGAGCCCTATAGGATACGTCGCACCCGCGCCCTGCGCCCGCGCCGCCGCCCCCCCGTTGTCCGCGATGCAATCGTCTCCGTCGTCTCCGCGCTGCGTGCACAAATTCGGCGGCGCCTCGCTGGCCGACGGCCAACGCATCAGGCGTGTGGCCGAGCTCCTCCTGCAGCGCGCTCCTGATCGTCCGATCGCCGTTGTGAGCGCAGTCGAGGGCGTGACCTCGCAACTCGATCTGCTGGCGCGTGAAGCGGCGGCGGGCGCGGTCGACATGACTCGCATGCGCGTGCGGCACCGCAGTCTGCTCGCGGAGCTCGAACTCGACCCTGAGCACCTCAATCGACACTTCGCCGAACTCTCGACCGTGCTGAACGCGATCCGCGCCGCGCGCGAGCTGCGCGCCGAGCACCGCGACCACGTGCTCTCGTTCGGCGAGCGTGCGAGCGCGCGTATCGTCGCGGCGCACCTCTCGCAGCGCGGCGTGCGCGCCGTCCCGATCGACGCCTACGACCTGGGCCTGGTCACCGACTCGAACCACGGCCGTGCACGCGTGCTGCCGCAGAGCGCCGAACGCGTGCGCAGCGCGCTCGAGCGCATCGATGCGATCTGCGTGATCACCGGCTTCGTCGCGGCCGATGCACAGGGGCGCGTGACCACGCTAGGACGCAACGGCTCGGACGTGTCGGCGGCCTTGATCGGCGAAGCCATGGGCGCGCGCGAGGTCGTGTTCTGGAAGGAAGTCGACGGCGTGATGAGCGCTGATCCCAAGCTCGTGCCGCAGGCGCGGCGCATCGAGCAGCTCAGCTACGCCTCGGCGCGCGAGCTGACCGCGCACGGCGCAAGCGTCTTGCACCCCGAGGCGGTCGAGGTGCTCGAGCGCTGCGGCGTGGCCGGGCGAGTGCGTTGCACGCGCACGCCGCGCGACGAGGGCACGCGGGTCGAGCCCAGCGCGAGCGAGCCGGACTTTCTCGGCGTGACGACGCGCAACCAGCTCGCGCTGCTGAGCCTGGAGGCGAGTGATACGGCGCTCGAGCAGCTCGCCGCGAGCGCCGCGCGCCACGGTCTCGAGCCCGTCTGGATCGGCGTCGATGAGGGGCGCGCGAAGTTGCTCGCGCCGCAGGGCGAAGCTCTGGAGCGCTCGGCGCTCGAGTTGGGCTCGCGCGCGCAGATTCAACGAAACGTCGCGAGCCTGACCGCTTTCCACCGCGCCGAGGTGGCCGAGGAGCTCGACCGAGCGCTCGCAGCGGCGCGCATCGCCGTGCTGGCGCGCTGGCGCTCGGGACGCAGCTCGCGCCCCTGCCTCGCGCTCGAAGCGAGCCAGCTCGCCGCCGCCGCTGCGTGCTTGCACGAGCGACTCGTCAATTTGCCCGCGATCGAACGCGTCGCGCCCCGCTCCGCTTGAGTCCGCGGCCCCGCCGCACGAACTTCTCGCCATGACCATGACCCGCACCAAGGGCCTGCTGATCGCCTTCGCGATCGTCGGCCTCGTGTTGTTTTCCTTCCTGTGCCTGATGGTCGCCTCGACGGTCGTGAGCCTCGCGTCCGCCGGCCCCGCGGCCACGGCGACGCGCATCGAGAGCGGATCGATCCTGGTGGTCGACCTCTCGCGCCCCCTGGGCGAGGCCGGCGCGCGCCAGAGCGGTTTCGAAGGCATTTTCGGCAGTCCTATGCACCCGCTGCCGGCTTGGGAAGCCGCCGCGGCCGTGCGCAAGGCCGGCGATGACGAGCGAGTGTCCGCGATCCTGCTGCGCGGCGGCTTCGAGGGCTCGCTCAGCTCGCTCGACATGCTGCGCGATGCGCTCGATGACGCGCGCAAGGCCGGCAAGCCGATCTACGCACAGCTGGGGTCCGCGAACGAGCGCATGCTGTGGCTGGCGTCGGTGGCCGACGAAATCTGGCTCGATCCGCTGGGTTTCGTCGAGTTCGACGGTTGGTTCGGAGACGTGCTGTACTTCGGCGATGCGCTCAAGCAGCTCGGCGCCGAGGTGCAGGTCACGCGCGTGGGCAAGTACAAGTCGGCCGTCGAGCCCTACATGCTCGGCCACATGAGCGACGAGAACCGCGAGCAGCTCACCGAGATGCTGCGCGGCATCGAGAACAAGATCCTCGGCGACATCGCGGCGGCGCGCGGACTGGAACTCGACGCGCTCAAGCGCTCCAGCGTCGAGAAGGGCTGGTTCAGCGCGCGCGAGGCGGTCGAGGCCAAGCTCGCGACCCACGCCGCGCCTTACGCGGACTTGCTCGCGAAGCTGCGCACGGCGGCCGGCGTCGACGCCGGCGATGAGTTGCCCGAGCTCAAGCTCTCCAAGTACGCGCGCAGCGTGCGCAAGTCGCCCAAGAGCGGCGAGTGTGTGCAGGTCGTGATCGCCGATGGAGAGATCGTCGACGGCTCGAGCAACGTCGGCATCGGCGGCGACGATCTGGCGGACGAACTCCGCGCCGCGCGCGAGGACGACGACGTGCGCGCGGTCGTGATGCGCGTCGACTCGCCCGGCGGAAGCGCGACGGCCTCCGACGTAATCCGCGCCGAAGTGCTGGCGCTGCGCGCGGCGGGCAAGCCGGTGGTCATCTCGATGGGCTCGCTGGCGGCCTCGGGCGGCTACTGGATCAGCGCCAACGCCGACGCGATCGTCGCGCAGCCGCACACGCTCACCGGCTCGATCGGCGTGTTCGGAATGCTGCCCAACGTGCAGGAGTTGGGCGAGCGCTACGGCCTGCGCGCCGAGCGCGTGGCCACCAGCCCGCTGGCCGGCGTCGGCTCGCTGTGGAAGCGGCTCGACGAGCGCCAACTCGCGCTGGTGCAGGGCTTCGTCGACGAGATCTACGAGCGCTTCCTCGACCTGGTCAGCGAGGGCCGCAAGCTCGAGCGCGAGACGGTGCAGGAGATCGCGCAGGGCCGCGTGTGGACCGGCGCGCGCGCGAAGGAAATCGGGCTCGTCGACGAGCTCGGCGGCCTCGAACTCGCGATCGAGATCGCCCGCGAGCGCGCGGAGCTCGGCGACAAGGCCGTCGTGCGCTACCCGCAGCGCAAGGTGGAGTGGTTCGAGGAGTTCATCGAGGCCATGCTCGAGGAAGAGGACCTGCTCGAGGCGCGTTCGCCGTCGCTCGTGGCGCTCGAGCGCGCCGCGCAGTTGCAGCGCACGCTCGAGCAGATCGCGACCACGCCGCGCGTGCTGGCGCGCCTGCCGTTCGAGTTCAGCGCGCGTTGACGTCAGCAGCGCTGGTCTTCGTTCGGTCGGCGCCAGGACGCTCGAACTGGGCTCGAGCGAAGCGCAGACCGCAGCGGCGGCGCTCGGCTCGCTTCGCGCGTCAGCGCCGCTCGCCCCGGGTTTTCCCGTTCTTCGCGCGCCCGGGGTTCTGCGCGGCGGCAGGATCGACCTGCAGCTTGTCCAGGTTGGCCAAGAACGCCTCGGCGATCGCGCGAGCGAGGATTTGGTTGCCCTCGACCGTGAAATGGCAGCCGTCGGTGTACAGGGTTTGCGTCGAGTTCTCGAAGGCCTTCGAGCCGTCGAAGAAGAAGATCCCTGCTGCGCCGAGCTGCTCGCCCGCCTCACGCAACTTGGGGTAGCCGAGCCGAATCGCGTTGATCCAATGGTCTCGCAGCTCACCGCCGGCGATCTCCGTCTCGGTCAGCGGTTTGGAGCCCGTGTCGTGCAGCGTGGGCTGGAGCACGTGCATGTAGCGGATCGAGCGCGCCGCGCAGATCGCGGCGAGCGAGCGCGATGACTCGGTCCAGCTTCGAACGCTCGTGGCCACCGAGTCGCCTTCGAACGGCGGTCCGAGCATGGTGGCCGCGAAGCCTTCGGCCGCCTTCTTGGTGAGCAACGCCGTGTAGTCATCTTGCGCGCGCGAATACTCGGCGTGCGCGCGCTTCAAGCGCGACGAGACCAGCGGGCCTGCGACCGCGCTGTAGTGCAGCTTCCAGGCCTCGGCGCGGTCGTGCAGCGCCTGCGCCTCGTGCTGCGCGTTGCGTCCACGCAGCGCGATATCGAGGGTTTCACGGTCGATCGCGCCGCCCTTGACCAGATTGGCCCAATGCCCGATCGCAGGATGGATCGGATGGGCCCCGCGCATCACGTTCTCGGCGCCCAACGCGAGTTCGTTGAAGCCGTCGAGATTGATCACGAGATCCGGCTGGTATCCCAAGCTCAGCAAGTACGTGATCCAGAGCACCTGCTGCGGCTGCTTGTACCCGGCGCGGCCATGGGGAAAGACGTACGCCGTTCGATGGCCCAGACGCGCATCGTTGCTGAGCATCTCGCCGAGCTCTCGCCCGACGTGATTGCCAAACCCCGTTGCAACCGAGCCGCCGACGATGAGCACCTCGAACCCGTCTTGGCTCTGCGGTGACTGGAAGTGCTCGAGTTCGGCGCAGACTTGCGCGGTCATGTGCTTCCAGTCGTAGCCCACGTAGGGGTTGAGCACGACGTTGTCGTCCCGCCGGGCCCCCTTGACCGTGAGCGCGGGATCGCCGATCTCCTGCTGCTGCAGAGTCGCCGTGACCGAAGCGACGGTGTCGCGCCACTCCTCGCTGGTTTTCCACGCGTTGTAGGGTTCGCCGTCGGCGCGAGCGCGAACTCGGGCCGCGACCTCGACCAGCAACAGACCCACGAGCAGCGCCTGGGTGACCAACGCAACTCGCACCCAGACACTGCGGCGCCCAGCGCGCGAAGAAGGCTCGTTGTGCATGGTCTCGAACGCCGCCCGGCGAGTCTCGACGAGCTGTGGCGAACGTGTCAAGTGCGCCACGGTCGTGCGCGGCGTGCGCAGGCCGTTCGAGTTCAGCGCGCGCCGCGAAGGGCGCGAAGCGGGCTACTTCTCCGCTGGCTGCAGCTCGACGCGCAGCCGCCACATTCCGTCGACCAGCGTCGCGGCGCGGTTCGTGCCGCGCGCCGCCGCGTAGCCCTTGCAGCCCGCGTGCCACTCGACCTCGAGGCCCTCAGCGTGCTCGATCACCCACACGTGCATGGCTTGCTGGCGATCCGCCGCCGCCTGGGCGAGTCCGGCGCCGACGGCCACGAAGGCTTCCGTGATCGGCTCAGCAGTCCGCGCGTCGAAGAGTTGCAACTCCAAACGCTCGGTGGGCGCCAAGTCATCGCAGGTCAGGACGACCCCTTCGGCTGGCGCTGAAAACTCGAGCGCAGCGCCGCTCCAGGCGCGCGCGATCCGACCTGCTGTGACTCGAAGCTGATAGGTTCCGGCGGGAAGATCCCCGAACTCGAACGGCGCACACCAGCGGCCGTCGCGTTCGACCCACTCAGGGAAGATCTCTCGCGCCACGCTGAAGTCGGTCGACATCAGGGAGAGCGCCGTCGACTCGTTGGCTTGACCACTGCGGGTGCGCACCTCGCCGCGGATGGCGACAGGCGCGCTGAGCGGCGCAAGGGCGACGGTTTCGAGCCTCACGTCGCCGGGCTTCACGACGATCTGCCGCACGACGCGCTCGAAGCCTTCGGCGCGCACATCGAGCTCGTACTCGCCGCCTTCCAGGCCTCCGAATTCGGAGCGACCTTCGCTGTGCACGCGCTCGTTCTCGCCACGGACTTGAGCGGGGCCCTTCGGCAGGCGGCGCAGCAGCGCGACCGTGTCCTTGGGAATCGGCGACGGCCCGAGTTCGACCACGACCTTGCCGCTCGCGAGCAGTTCGATGTGCAGCGGACCCTCGGACGCTGGTCGCGGCGTCGGCGTGAGCGCTTCACCGCGCCACAGTCCGTCGCGGCTGACGACACGCAGCAGTTTGGGGCCGCTCAGCGGCGCCGCTCCGAGCATGGGAGGAAAGCGCGCATACGAGGGGTCGCCTCGAAGAGGGGTTTGGATGCAGAACTCGCCTTGGTCGGGGTCTTGAAGGTGCAGCTGGGCGAGCAGATCCCGAGCCATCAGGGGCGCGGGCGCCGTCCACGACACGTGCACGATCAGGGCCGACGGGAGCGCGAGCTCGAGTTCGTCGCGCCCGTTCCAGCTCAGGCTCTGCTCGACATCCAGGTAGGCTCCGTTCGACTGTCCGGAGAAAAGGGCGTGCGAATCGGACCCCACTCGGTTGGCGCTTCCAATGCGCAGCGTGCCGGCGGCGAACAGCGTTGAGCACTCGAAGCGGCCGTCGGCGTCGGTGCTGACGAACTCCTCGAGACCCATCCTCTGCTGCACAACGCGCAATTCGAGATCGGAGAGCGGCTGGCGCGTGCCTTCGTCGATCACCCGACCTCGCAACGGCTCGGGTCGCGGGGTCTCGCTGGCGACCGGCGGGAGCGCGACGTCGTTTCGCTCGCCTTCGACGCGTGCTGTGACGTCCGAGCGCTGTTCGACTTCGATCTTCGGCTCCGCGGAGGCGATGGCAGCCGCAGCAGCTGTCGGCGCAACGTCCGAGGTGTTCGAGGTCCAACGCCAGAGTCCAACGCTGCACACAACGGCGAGCGCGAGTGCGATCCAGGGTTTCAACATGAGCGCGAGCAGGACCAGTGGAGAGCCGAGCCACGCTGCCTGCCAGAGCGTGCTGCGGTCGAGGGCGAGCGGAAGGAAGGCGAGGCTCCAGGCGCGCGCGTCACCGCCGTGGCGACGATCTAGCGCGGCGCGGAGTTGGTCGTGCGCGCGCAGCAGTTGGCTGCGAACGGTCGCGGCCGGAACGCTGCGGCGCGCGGCGATCTGCGCGGGAGTGAGGCCTTCGAAGTAGCGCAGCAGCACCACCGAGCGATAGGGCTCGGCCAGCGCGTGCACAGCCTGGCTCAGCGCGTGCTGGGCCTCGGCCAAGGCTGCGGTATCGCTCGAGTCTGCAGTGGCTTCGGGTCGCGCCGCGCGTTGCTCGCGCTCGCGCCGGCGCCGCTGCGAGCGCCAGGCATGTCGCGCGCGGAAGGCGAGTGTGGTCGCGAGCCAGCGGCGCAGTCCGTACGCGCCGAAGGACTCGGGTCGTTCGCGCAGCGCGGTCAGCAGCGCTTCCTGCACGAGGTCGTCGGCGGCCGACGCGTCGGCCACGAGCTTCAACGCCAGCGCCTGCAGCCAGCCGAGCTCGCTCTCGAGCGCGCGTTCCAGGGAGTTGCTCGATTCCACGTGGGGACCTCGCACTCCACAGTGCCGCGCGCCGCGCAGCGTTGCACGAAAAGCGAGCGGCGCGCGCCGGAAGTGGATCCGGCGCGCGCCGCGCGAGGCTTTTTCGGGCTCGAAGGCCCTGTGGCGGCTACTGGCCGACCTTTACCAGCTCGATCAGGAACACGAGCGTGGCGTTGGGGCCGATCTTCGGCGGCGAGCCGCGCGGGCCGTAGGCGAGGTCGCCGGGGATCACGAACTTGTAGACGCCGCCTTCGCTCATGAGCTGCACGCCCTCGGTCCAGCCCTTGATCACGCGATTGAGCGCGAACGAGGTCGTCTCACCGCGGCCGTAGGAGCTGTCGAACAGCGTGCCGTCGGTGAGCCAGCCGGCGTAGTGCACCGTGACGCTCTCGGTCGGGCCCGAGGGCTTGCGGCCCGTGCCTTCCTTGATGACTTCGTACTTGAGGCCGCTCGCGGTGGCCTTGAGCGCGCTGTCGGCGGGCATCGCGAAGGCGGGGATGTTGGAGGGCTTGGCGTCGATGAGCTCGAGCTCCCACACCAGTTGCGCGTCCGCGCCGAGCGAGGCGCCGATCTCCTTGCCCAGCGAATCGACCGCGCTGGCCTCGAAGCGGCAGCGTGAGCCGACGTTGAGCACCTTGAGCGCGCGCTTGATCAGCGGCCAGCCGAACGAGTCCGCCGTGCCCTTGCGCGGGTTGTTGCGCTCGTGGATCTCGGTGCAGTGCAGCAGCTCGCCGTTCGCGCGCCAGATGGCGAGCTTCATGGTGAGGATGTCCGACTCGTTGGCGAGCGCGCCCTTGCCCTGCGTGAGGAACTCGTAGACCAGACCGTCTTCGGTCTTCTTCTGCGCGTCCTTGTTGGCCTGGTGGAACTCGGGCGCGCGGATGATGTCGAGCAACTCGACTTCGAACACCAGCGTCGCGTTGGCCGGGATCGGACCGCTGCCCTGAGCGCCGTAGCCCAGGCCCGGCGGGATCGTGAACTTGTAGCGCGAGCCGCGCGACATCAGCGCCACGCCCTCGTCCCAGCCGGCGATGACCTGGCCCTGGCCGAGCGCGAAGGTGAACGGCTGACCGGTGCGCAGCGAGGAGTCGAAGATCTTGCCGGTGTCCGGCAGCCAGCCCGTGTAGTGCACCTTGACCTGATCGCCCGCCTTGGGCTTGGTGACGTCGTCACCCTTGCTGAGCACGGAGTACTTGAGGCCAGAGGCCGTCGTGACGATCTCGGTGTCAGCCGGGATCGGACGATCTCCTTGCGGGGCGAACGAACACAGCGCGACGGCGCCGATGGCGATGAGTCGATGGAGCACTTGAAGGGTCCTTGAAATGGAGTGACGAGGCCGACAAGCGTAGCGCCCGCGAGGCGCGCCTGCGCTCTTCAGGCGGCCGCAGAGTCGGAGCGGCGTTCGCCGGCTTCGATATAGGCCGCGCAGATCTGATCGCCCAGCACGTTGACGACCGTGCGGCCCATATCGAGCAGGCGATCGACGCCCAGGATGATGGCGATTCCGTCAGGAGGCACGCCGACCTGCGCCATGACGCCCATCAACAGCGGCAGCGCGCCGCCGGGGACGCCGGCCGCGCCGATGGCCGTGAGGATGCACATGCCGACCACGGTGAACTGCTCGCCGAGCGACAGGTCGATTCCGAACACCTGCGCCACGAACAGCACGACCGCGCCTTCGAACAGCGCTGTGCCGTTCATGTTCATCGTCGCGCCGAGCGGCAGCACGAAGCCCGCGACCTGCGGCCGGATGCCGAGCGACTCGCGCGCGATGCGCAGCGACGTCGGCAGGGTGGCGCTGCTCGACGAGGTCGAGAAGGCCGTGACCATCATCGGCATCGCGTCGCGCAGGAAGCGCCAGGGATTGCGGCGCGCCATGGTCACCAGCAGCACCGGATACAGCACGCAGATCTGGATCAGGTAGCAACCCAGGATCAGCACGACGTACAGGCCGAGCTTCTGCAGCAGGCCGAGCCCGAAGCGCGCGGTGACGCCGAAGATCAGGCAGAACACCGCGTAAGGCGCGAGCTTCATCGCGAAGCCCACGATCTCGACCATGGCGTCGGCGAGCGCTTCCATCCAGGTGCTCAGATCCTCGCGCTTGCGCTGCTCGACGCGCGTGAGGGCCGCGCCCACGAGGAGCGCGAAGAGGATCACCGGGATCATCTGCATCTCGACCGCGGCCTTGAGCATGTTCCGCGGCAGGAACATGTCGAGGATCTGGTTCACCGTGCCGAGCAGGTCCGTGGTGCGATTCGCATCGGCCTTCGAGGCGTACGACGCGACGTCGCCGGCGTACTTGCGCTGCAGCTCGGCGACGGTCTCTTGTCCGAAGCCCGAGCCGGGCCTGACGAGCGCCATGGCCGCGATGCCGAGCACCGCCGACGCGCCCGAGGTGATCACGAAGAACAGCAGCGTCTTCGCGCCCATCTTGCCCAGCCGTCCCAGGTCGCCCAGGCTCGCCACGCCGACCACGATCGACGCGAACACGAGCGGCATCACGACCACGAACAACAGTCGCAGGAAGATCTGCCCGACGGGGTGCGCGACCGAATCGATCGCGGTGTCGAGCGTCTCCTTCGCCGCCGGCGAGTTCTGCGTCAGCGTGTTCGCGACGATCCCCGCGACCGCGCCCAGTCCCAGCCCGAACAGGATCTTGTTGTGGGACACGCCGCCGGCCATGGGCGCGGGATGCTAGCAGCGGGCCTTCTCCGCCGCACGACGCGTGTCCACGCGTAGACTTGGCCCTCGATGCGCTGGTTGCTGCCGGTTGCGCTGTGCGTCGCGTGCAGTGACGCGACAGTCGCGCCAGAGGACGTACTCGCGCGTTGGTTGTACGGTGCCAGAGCAATCTGTCCCACGCCGCCGTTGCGTTCGGATCGCCCGTTGCGTTGCGCGGCGTGGGACAGATTGCTCTGGCACCGTACAACCAACGTCAGACGGGAACTCCGTGGCGACGGGGCGGGCTGAGGACCCGTCAAGTGCGCGGAGGACTCAACGATGCCCCGCCGCCCGCGAAGAGACGAACCCGACGCCTGGCATCACGTGATGAATCGAGGTCTGGCGCGTCGGACGATGTTTGAAGACCGCACCGACATCCGCTTCTTCCTTTCACTGCTGGCGCGCCTGGTTCGCGCTGGCCGACTCGAAGTTCATGGCTATGCGGTGCTTTCCACGCACTTTCACCTGCTCGTGCGAAGTCCACTCGGGGAGCTGTCGTCTGCGATGCAGTGGCTCCTGAATCAGTACGTCCGCTGGTTCAACCGCAGCCGTCGTCGCGATGGTCCGCTGATGCGCGGTCGCTTCAGCTCCAAACGCGTGGACTCGTTGACCTACCGACGACATCTCGTCCGCTACATCGACTTCAACCCGGTAACGGCAGGTCTCGCTTCGTCGCCCGCGTTGTATCCGCATGGCAGCGCCGCGGACTACGCGCGGGGGTACGGGCGTCCATGGCTATCGCGGCACTGGGTGGAGTCGCTGGTGCGCGACTCCTCAGGGGGCCGCGTCTGTGCGAGTTCGTACGCCGAGGTCTTCGGCGAGCCGCTCTCACCAGGCTTGGCGCGCTGGATCGAGACGAGAATGCGGGCGTGCAGTGACGTGCACGACCCGTTGGACGAGCTCCTCGCTGCGGCGCCGCCGACCGTCCTCGCGTGGATGCGCCGCAAGGCCCTCCTTGCGGACGGGACGGAGGTCGGGCTCGCGCTGTGCGACGCGGGCGAACTCGAACACTTGCTCCACGTGCGCATCGAGCGCGAAGCGGATCGAGACACGCTCCTGGCTGGCCTGCTCCGTGAGTTGGCTGCGGAGGGCGTGCGTCAGATCGCGGCGCGTCTTCGGACGAGCATCTCGACAGCGGCGCGCTGGACCTTGTCGCACCGTGCGAAGCTTGCGACGGACGATGCCTACGCAGACCGGGCTACGACCCTCGCGCAAGCCGCCCTGCGGGAACTCCACGGCCTTGCTGAGGCGGTAGTTTCGTTCCGCGTGCCGTAGACTTGGCCCTCGATGCGCTGGTTGCTGCCGGTGGTGCTGTGCGTCGCGTGCAGTGACGCGACAGTCGCGTCAGAGGACGAACTCGCGCGTTGGTTCGAGCGCGTCGAGCTCGATGGACGCTCGGACGCGCCCGAAATCCTGATCGTCTGGGACGGAATGGGGCCCGCCCGCTCCAGGCTCGTCGACAACGTGCAGTTCGCCGTCTGGAGCGATGGTCACGCGGTGTGGCGCGAAGGCGACTTGCTCGAGGCTCCCGCTCACCGCGAGTTTCGCTGCACTGCGGAGGAGCTGAGCGGTCTGCGCGCGGCGCTTGCGGGCCAGTTCGCGGGCCAGTTCCTGTGGGGGCCGCAGACGGTTTGTTCCGGCTCGCAACTCATCCTGTGGCGCGAGCGCAACTCGATCCGCGGCGTGATGATCGACGCGTTTCTCGAGAGCCTGGGCCTCGGCGGCTCCAACTTCGGACGCAGCGGCGCGCCACCGCCGTCGCGCGCGGAGTGGGAGCGCGAGGCCGGCTGGGCGCGCCTGTCGGACTCCGATCGCGCCGCGGTGCGCGTGCGGTTGGCGATCGAATCCACCGTTGACGAGCTCGTGGCGCGCCACCCGGAAGCTCAGCCGACGAGCGCCGTGCGTCTCGCCGTGAAGTAGCCGCTAGACTCCTGCGCTCGATGAAGATCGACGTAGGCGAGATCGCGCGGCGTGCGGCGGGGCGGGCCCTGGCCGAACTGGGGCGCACCGAACATGCCCACGCGCATCCGGCGCGGCCCGCGGTCGCCGGAGTGCACGTCGAGCTCAGCCCGAGCGAGCCGGCGCCGCCCAAGCCCAAGGCTGGCCGCGAGCTCGTGACGGTCGAGTGCCTGCGCAAGACGCCCGACGGCGGCGTGTACGAGCTGCGCGACGGCGCAGTCGTGACGCCGCTGGCCGACGAGGAAGCCCACCGCCGCAACGTGCGCTTCGTGCGCGCGGGCTCGTCGGGCCGCCTGCGCGTGGCCGTCGGCGCCGACCACGGCGGCTTCAAGCTCAAGCAGGACCTGCTCGCCTGGATCGCCGAGGCCGGGCATGCGCCCGTGGACTTCGGCACGCGCGACGAGAACGCGGTCGACTACCCCGACTTCGCGCGCGCGGTGGCCGAAGCCGTCGCGAGCAGCCAGTGCGATGTCGGCGTGGTCGTCGACGGCGCTGGCATCGGCTCCGCAATCGCTGCGAACAAGGTCCCCGGCGTGCGCGCTGCAACCTGCTGCGACGTCGCCATGGCGAAGAACGCGCGTGAGCACAACTTCGCGAACGTGCTGTCGCTGGGCGCCAAGATGATTTCGCGCAGCGCCGCGCACGACATCCTGCGCGCCTTCCTGACGACGCCTTTCGGGGAAGAGCGCCACCGCCGGCGCGTCGAGAAGATCACCGCCATCGAGCAGCGCTACTCCAAGTCCAACTCCAACGTGCGCGCATGACCAAGTCCCTCGCCATTCCGCGCCAGATCGGTCCGGCCGAGCTCGAAGCGCTCCTGACCGAGATCGGCAAGCAGATCCTCGAGCACGGCCCCGAGTCGATCTCGGCCTGGGGCTGCACTTCGGTCGAGGTCGAGTACTGCCCCGACCGCACGCGCGCGGTCGTCGACGCGGGCGCTTGTCGCCTGGGCTTTTGCGGCTGCCCGGCGCCGCAGCTCACGACGATGGCGAAGTACATCGACCACACGCTGCTCAAGCCCGAGGCGACGATTCAAGAGATCGACAAGCTGTGCGCCGAGGCGCTCGCGAACAAGTTCGCCAGCGTGTGCGTGAACGGCAGTTACGTGAAGCGCTGCGCCGAGATCTTGGCCGGCTCGGGCGTGCTGGTGTGCTCGGTCATCGGCTTCCCGCTCGGCGCGATGTCGACAGAAGCCAAGTGCTACGAAGCGCGCACCGCGATCGAGGACGGCGCGTGCGAGATCGACATGGTGATCAACGTCGGTTGGCTCAAGTCCGGCGCCGACGACAAGGTCGAGCGCGACATCGCGGCCGTCGCCGAGGTGTGCCATCGCCACGGCGCGCGACTCAAGGTGATCCTCGAGACGTGTCTGTTGAACGACGACGAGAAGGTGCGCGCCTGCCAGGCCTCGAAACGCGCCGGCGCCGACTTCGTCAAGACCTCGACGGGCTTCAACAAGGGCGGCGCGACCGCGCACGACGTCGCGCTGATGCGCCAGACCGTCGGCGACGTGATGGGCGTCAAGGCCTCGGGCGGCGTGCGCGACGCCAAGACCGCCCAGGAGATGATCGCCGCGGGCGCCACTCGCATCGGCGCATCGGCCTCGGTCGCCATCGTGCGCGGCGGAGCGTCGACCAGCAGCTACTGACCCCTTTCTCGCGCCGCGCCACCGGCACGGATTTCCGGGGATAATCCCGAATCCGCGTGAGCGACGGTGACTATTCACGTCGCTTACTTCCCGAAACGGGCGGGACGATCGCGGTCCGCCTAGCATGAACGCCTCCGGCCCGCACTGGGTCGGGTCGCCTCGATCACGACGCCGCAGCTTCCACCGCGCATGCGCTTGCCCGCTCCTCTGGAGTCCTTGATCCGCGCTGCCGCGTTGCTGGCGCTCACCGGTGCGTGCATGACGGCGCGCGACGCCCAGCTGCAGTCCGACGCGATCGTCGACGACGTGCTCGGCGATCACTCCGGACGCCTCAACGACTGGCGGCGCGAGATCATCGAAATGCCGGCGGAGCAGGGCCCGACGCCGCCGCAGGCGCCGACCACCGTCACGGTGGCGCCCGGCACGCGCATGCTCTCGCTGCGCGATGCGCTGCGCACGGCGATCGACACCAACCGCGGCTATCGCACGGAGATGGAGTCGCTCTACCAGACTGCGCTGTCGCTGTTCGCCACGCGCTTCCAGTTCTCGCCGCAGCTCTCGTCCACGCTGAACTATGTGTTCGCCGGGGCCGACCCCGGCGCAGAGAGCGGCAACGCCTCGTTCGGCGCAGGTGTATCGCAGCGCTTTCCATGGGGCGGTTCGATCTCGGCGGACGCCAACGTGTCGAATGCGCAGAACTGGGGCGGCGCCACCGACCCGTACGACGCGAGTGTGTCGATCCGCTTGACGCAACCGCTGCTGCGCGGCGCGGGCTTCGCGGTGACGCTCGAGAGCCTCACGCAGGCCGAGCGCTCGCTGATGTACCGCATTCGCGATTTCGAACTGTTCCGCGAGAACTTCTCGATCGATGTCGCCGCGCGCTTCTACGACCTGGTGCAGCAAAAGCGCGCGCTCGAGAACCAGCGCGCGAACCTCGACGAGCTCAGCTTCGCGTACCGCAAGGCTGAGGCCATGTTCAGACTGGGCGACATCATCGAACTCGACGTGTTGCGCGCGCGCCGCAGCGAATTGACGGCCCAGAACGACTTGATCGCGGGCGTCGAGAGCTACCGGCTGGCGCTCGATCGCTTCCGCATCTTCCTGGGCCTGCCCGAGGATGTGCGCATCGAGGTGCAGGACGAGGCGCCGCAGTTCGTGCCGGCGCCGTTCGATGTCGAGTCCGCGATCGGAGTGGCGCTCAAGAACCGCCTCGACGTGCTCACGCGGCGCGAGCGGCTCCAGGACGTCGAGCGCCAGATCAAGCTCGCGGAGAACGGCCTGTTGCCCGACCTCGACCTCAACCTGGCGTACAACTTGGGCAGCGAAGGCGGCAGCAACTTGTTCGGCGAACCCTTCGACCAGCAGTCGGTGAGCGCCAGCGTGAGCTACGAGCTGCCGCTGATTCGCGTCGACGAACGCGAGCGCATGCGCAATGCGCAGATCGCCCTGGGCCGCGCGCGCCGCGATTACGACGAGTTCGAGCAGACCCTCGTGATCGAGGTCCGCGCGCGCTTCCGCGAGTTGCAGCGCCGCACGCAGAGCCTCGAGATCCAGCGCGAGCTGATCGCCGACCAGGAGCGCAACGTGGAGATCGCCAAGCTGCGCGTGGAGCAGGGCGATTTCTCCAACCGCGACGTGTTCGAAGCCACGCAGGCTCTGCTGGAGGCGCGCAACGCGCTCATCCAGGAGCAGGTCAACTACGAGCTGGCGCGCCTGGCGCTGATTCGCGACCTGGGGATCTTGTTCATCGACGAGAACGGAATGTGGACCGAATGAAGACGCTCTGGATCCTCGCCGGCCTCGCTGGACTGGGTTACGGCGGGTACCACTTCGCGACCGCGCGCGTCGGCGCTGCTCAACAGCAGACCATCGCCCCCGAGGCGCTGTTCGCGGCGCGGCGCGGGTCGCTGAAGATCACGGTGGTTGAGAACGGCTCGCTCAAGGCCAAGAACTCGACCGACATCAGCCCGGAGTTCCAACGCGAGGGCCTGATCACCTGGCTGGTCGCCGAGGGCAAGACCGTCGAGAAGGACGAGGTGCTGGCCGAGTTCGACAAGACCGAAGTCGAGAACCAGCTCGACGAGAAGCGCCGCCAGTTGCTGCAGGTGCAGAACGAACTCGAGACCGCCAAGGCCGAGCTCGAGATTCAACGGCGCGACTCGGGGGCGCAGGTCGAGTCGGCGGAGTTCGCGCTCGAGGTCGCCAATCTCAAGCTCTCGCGCTACGTGCAAGGCGAGGGGCCCAACACGCTGCGCAAGCTGACGCTCGACATCGAGAAGGCCGACGCCGACTTGAAGCGCGCGCAGGAGCGTTATGAGCAGGTGCCCGCGCTCGCTGCGCAGGAGTTCTTGACCAAGATCCAGGCGGAGCAGGAGCGCCTGCGCCTCAAGGAGGCGGAGATCGTGCGCGAGAACGCGCACAAGGAGCGCGAGCTGTACGAGCGCTACAACGAGCCGATGGAGCGCCGGCAGCTCGAAGTGGCAGTCAAGGACGCCGAACGACTGCTGGTCAACGCGCGCGAGAAGGCCGAGATCTCCGTGCGCGAGCGCGAGACGCGCGTCTCGCGGGCCGAGAGTTCGCTCAAGCAGACGCAGGTGCAGCTCGAGAAGCTCGAGAAGGACCTCTCGAAGATGACGATCCGCGCCCCGCGGCCGGGCGTGGTGCACTATGGCGACCCGACCGAGCCGTGGATGCGCGACCAGATCAAGGTGGGCGGGCGCTTCTACCGCGGCAACACGCTGTTCACGCTGCCGGACCTGAGCGAAATGCAGGTCATGGTGAAGGTGCACGAGGGCGACATCGCGCAGGTCAAGCTCGAGCAGGTCGTGCACGTGAGCGTCGAGGCCGCCAAGGGTCAGACCTTCACCGGCAAGATCACGCGCATCAACGCGGTCGCCGATCGCGACTGGGTCGACGAGTCCAACAAGCGCTTCGGCTGCGAGATCACGCTCGAGCCGACGCAGGTCGAGTTGCGCGCGGGCATCACCGCCAAGGTCGAGATCCAGATCGAGGAGCTCGCCGACGTCGTGTACGTCCCGGTACACGCCGTGGTGGCCGAGGGCGGAGCGCACCACTGCTTCCTGCCGAGCGCGACGGGCTTCGAGAAGCGCGCGGTGGAGATCGGCGCGAACAACGCGCACTACGTCGTGATCCACAAGGGCCTCGAGGTGGGCGAGAAGGTCCTGCTGTACGACCCGCGCGACGAAGGCGCCGCCGATGGTCCCAAGGACGATTCGACGCCCGCTGCGTTGGCGGTCCCTGTCCCCGCGTCCGCGCCCGCCCCCGCGCAGTGACGAGGCCGCCGTGGTCGAACGCATCGTCGAACTGGAGCAGGTCGAGAAGGACTACGGTCAAGGCGCCGCGGCGCTGACCGTGCTCAAGGGCGTCAGCCTGGTGATCGAGCGCGGCGAGTTCGTCGCCATCGTCGGCGCGTCGGGCTCGGGCAAAACGACGCTGATGAACATCCTCGGCTGCCTCGATCGACCCTCGCGCGGTGCGTACCGACTCGACGGACACGACGTGTCGAAGCTGAACGACTACGGCCTCAGCCGCGTGCGCAACCAGCGCATCGGGTTCGTCTTCCAGTCGTTCAACCTGATCCCGCAGCTCACCGTGGTCGAGAACGTCGAAGTTCCGCTGCTCTACAGCCGCTGGCCGCGCCGCGATCGCCGCCGCCGCTGCCTGGAGCTGCTCGAGGCGGTGGGATTGTCCCATCGCCTCAGCCATCACCCGACCCAGCTCTCCGGCGGCGAGTGTCAGCGCGTCGCCGTGGCCCGTGCGCTCGTCAACGAGCCCGCGCTGCTGCTCGCCGACGAGCCCACCGGCAATCTCGACAGCCGCAACGGCGAAGAGGTCATGCGCATCTTCGGCGAGCTCCACTCCGCGGGCCGCACCATCGTGCTGGTGACGCACAACCCCGAGATCGCGCTGGCGCTGCCGCGCACGGTCGAGATGCGCGACGGACTCGTGGTGCGCGAGCGCCGCGCAGCAACCGGGGTCGCGAGCTGATGGGCGCCTGGCTCGGATTCGTGGCCGAGATCGTCGTCCTCGGCCTGCACAACCTGCTGCGCAACAAGCTGCGCTCGCTCTTGACGATGCTGGGGATGATCTTCGGCGTCGGATCGGTGATCGCGATGCTCTCGGTGGGCGCCGGCGCGCGCCACCAGATCCTGGCCAGCATCGGCGAGCTGGGCGTGCGCAACATCATCGTGAACTCGATCCGCCCGCCGCAGGAGAAGAAGGGCGACGAAGGCGAGAGCTGGGCCGAGCGCTACGGCCTGACGTTCCGCGACCGCGGCTTGATCGAAGAGACCTGCTCGAGCGTCGAGCGCGTGCTGCCGGTCAACGTCACCAAGAAGCGCGTGTGGTACGGCTCGAGCCGCGTCGAGGGCTCGGTGCTGGGCGTGCTGCCCGAGCACATGGCACTGTTCGGGATGACCGTCGGGCGCGGCCGGCCGCTGAGCGAGCTCGACGAGCGCACCGCCGCGCATGTGTGCGTGATCCGCTCGAGCCTGCTGCGCGAGCTGGGCGTGCTGCGCGACCCGCTGGGCATGACGCTCTCGATCCAGTCGTTCTCGTTCGAGGTCGTGGGCGTGCTCGAGGACGCGCGCTTCCAGAGCCACACGCGCAAGGCGCTGGCCATCGACGACCGCGCGCAGGAGATCTACATCCCGTACTCGACCTCGATGCGGACCTTCGGGACGCTCTCGGTGGTCGAGCGCGCCGGTCAGAGCGAAAAGTCGATCGTCGAACTCGATCAGCTGATCGTGATCGCCAAGACGTCCGAGCTGGTCTTCCCGACCTCGCGCATCCTGTCCTCGATCCTCTCGAACCTGCACAAGCGCCGCGACTGGGAGATCGTGATCCCGCTCGAGCTGCTCCAGCAGAGCGAGAAGACTCAAGCGGTCTTCAACATCGTGATGGTGCTCATCGCGGCCATCTCGCTGGTGGTCGGCGGCATCGGGATCGCGAACATCATGCTGGCCACGATCACCGAGCGGACGCGCGAGATCGGCGTGCGCCGCGCGCTGGGCGCCACGCGGCGCGATGTGGTGCTGCAGTTCCTGATCGAGACCGCGGTCATCGGACTCGTCGGCGGACTGATCGGCTGCCTGTTCGGGCTCGGCGTGATCGAGCTCCTGGTGCGCTTCACCGGCTGGACCGCGCTGGTCGAGCCGCAGTTCATCGCGGCTTCGCTGGGGATCTCCGCCGCAGTGGCCGTGGTCTCCGGCATCTACCCCGCTCGACGCGCCGCGCAGCTCGACCCGATCGCGGCCCTGCGCAACGAGTAGCTCCGCCGGCGCTCGGCAGAGGAGTTCGCATTCGCGCGTTCGGTCGCCGCGGCCGATCGGCCTTGAAGGACGTCGCGAGCGGAACTCCTGACCTGCGCGCGACGGGCTGAAGAGACTCCTGAACGCTTCGAACTGACGACTGCTGCTGAGCAACTCCCGGACGGGCCCGCCATCGCGCGGGCCCGCGCCGTTTCGTCAGAGCCTCGGGCTGTCGCCCACAGGGCGCGTGGGGTGGGTCCGGGCGGCCGCGCCGGCTCGGAACGACCGCGGGGCGTTTCCGCACACGAGCTGACGGCGAGCCCTGTCCGATGTGCGGCTGCGCACGCGCTCCGCTCCCAACCCAGCTCAAAAATGAGCGAATTCCACCGTTCGGTTGCCTGAAGCACGTGGCTGACCGCGCGGCAGCCTTCAAGGCTGCGCTGGGGATCCTAACTCTTCTCGATGCCGCAAGCCCGCTGGCCTCAAAACCAGCGGGCTTGTGTTTTCGGCGGACCTCCACGTCGCGCGGCGCCTCCCTGGTCCACACCGACGGTCCGCGTCCGGGGGCCAGCCTGAGGACCGCAACCCGCGCCGCCACGCGCTGTTGCGACCGAGATCCCGGGTCCTTGGCTCGGCCCGCGCCCCGCCCAGCGCAGCCAAGTCGTCTCGACGCGGGGTGCGGATTGTCTTTTCGTGCAGCCGATAGCATGCGGCCCGCCCGCGCCCTGGCGGGTCACGTCCCATGCCCAGCTACCTCGTCACCGGCGGCGCCGGCTTCATCGGCTCCCACATCGCTTCGGCCCTGATCGCCCGAGGCGACCGCGTGCGGGTCTTCGACGACCTCTCGTCCGGACGGCGCGCCAACCTCGCCGCCGCCTGCGCCGCGGCCGGTGCGCCGCTCGAGGGCCCGGACTGCCCGATCGAGCTGGTGGTCGGCGACTTGGCCGATGCCGAGGCGGTGGCGCGCGCCTGCGAAGGCGTCGCCGGCGTGTTCCACGAGGCCGCGCAGGTCTCGGTGCCGCAGAGCGTCGCCAAGCCGGCGCGCTCCTACCAGGTCAACGCCCTGGGCACGCTCAACGTGCTCGAGGGAGCGCGCCGCCACGGAGTCCCGCGCGTCGTGTTCGCGGCCTCGTCGGCCGCCTATGGCGACACGCTCGAACTCCCCAAGGTCGAGAGCATGCCCCCCAGTCCGAAGTCGCCCTACGCGGGGGGCAAGGTGGCGGCCGAGCACATGCTCGCCATCTGGGGCGCGCTGCACGGGATCCGCACCGTCTCCCTGCGCTACTTCAACGTCTTCGGGCCCCGCCAGCTCGACGACAGCCCGTACACCGGCGTGATCGCGATCTTCGTGCGCGCGCTGCTGGACGGTCGGCGCCCGACGATCTTCGGCGACGGCGAGCAGACCCGCGACTTCACCTACGTGGACAACGTGGTCGCGGCGAATCTGGCCGCCATGGAGCGCGACATTCCGCCCGGCAGCGTCATCAACGTCGGCGGCGGAGTGGCCATCACCGTCAACCAGCTCTACCGGGCCATCGCCCAGCAGCTGGGCAGCCACCTCGAACCGCAGTACGCCCCCGCCCGCGAAGGGGACGTGCGCGACTCGCTGGCCTCGCTCGAGCGCGCCCGCGAGCTGTTGGGCTATGCACCGACCGTCGGCTGGCGCGAAGGCCTCGCGCGGACGGTCGCCTGGTACTCCGGCCGCGGCGCCGCCAGCCCGCGCTGAACCGCGGGGCCCTGCGCCGGCCGCTGTCGCTCAGCCCGCGGCGCGCGTGAAGCGGAACATGTCCGGCCAGCTCCACTTGCGCGCGGAGAAGCTCTCGCTCTCGGTGAGCACGAGCACGTAGTCGCAGTAGGGCTCCGGGCAGGCCAGCAGGATGGCGCGGTGCGGATCGTCACCGGCTTGGGCGACGCGGAGGGTCTCGTAGCAGCGCGGGCAGGCGTGCTCGACTTGAACGGGAGTTTGGGCTTGCATGACGACGGTGGTCTGGCGCTGCCAGGAACTACGACTCGCGATCGCGCCGCGGATGAGGGTTTTCCGGCGTTACCCGGGGCTCGGGCTGCGCCAGCGGCGGCGATTGCCGCCCGCCATCGTCAATGTCGGCCAAGGCGCTGAAGTGCGCGCCAAACTCACATGAAGATCGCGAGGATTCTCTCTCTCCCCGGGGACGGCGCGGGCGCGCCCGGCGGGCCTGTCCGATTCGGCGCAAGCGAGGTAGCCTGATGGGCTCGCGTCCGGCCGCCCAAGTCGCGCGGAAGCCTCCTTTCGCGCCGGCGGGACGCACCCCAACGCCATGACCACGACCAGCACCCCGCAGGCCGACTACGCGGCCGAGCTCCAGCGCCTCCTCGGGCTGAAGAACTGCACCTACAAGTACAACCTCACCAAGGAAGAGCTCTTCCACGAGGCCATCGCCAACGACCGGGGCCGCGTCCGCAAGGACGGCCCGTCGAACGAGCGCAAGTGCTACCCGACCAAGCTCGGGATCAAGGGGCCGCTGGTGTACTACACCGACCCGGACTGCACGGGCCGCCGCGTCAAGGACACCTACGCGGTCAAGTGGCCCGAAGTCGCCGACCAGATCTGGTGGAAGGACGACGTCCAGGCCTTCGACCCCGACAAGTTCCAGGCGTTGCTCAAGCGCGTGGTGGAGCACCTCAACGCCAAGGGCGGCCACCTGTACGTCAAGGACGTCTTCATGGGCGCGGACCCCGACTTCGCGGTGCCCTACCGCTTCGTCGGCGAGTACGCGGTGCACGCGATGTTCGCGCACAACATGTTCCCCAAGGACTTGAAGGGCGTGAAGGACGTCGCCGCGCGCCGCTGGACGATGCTCAACGCCCCGTCCTTCGTGTGCATCCCCGAGCGCGACGGCACGCGCGCCGAGTGCGCCGTCATCATCGACATCCGCAACAAGGTCTGCCTCGTCGCGGGCCGCATGGACTACTGCGGCGTGGTGAAGAAGACGATCTTCACCGTCGGCAACTTCCTGCTGCCGCTCGAAGGCCGCCTGTCGATGCACTGCTCGGCCAACGTCGGCCCGCGCGGCGACGGCGCGATCCTGTTCGGCCTTTCGGGTACGGGCAAGACCACGCTCTCAGCTGATCCCGAGCGCCGCCTGATCGGCGACGACGAGACGATCTGGAGCGACAACGGCCTGTGCAACCTCGAGGACGGCTGCTACGCCAAGCTGATCGACCTCAGCAAGGAAGCCGAGCCGGTGATCGCCGCGGCGCTCTCCAAGCCGGGCACGATCATCGAGAACGTCCCGCCGCTCAAGGGCAAGAAGATGGAGGAGTGCGATCCGCAGGAGCTGGATCTCACCGACAAGTCCATCACCGAGAACACGCGCTTCAGCTACCCGCTGAGCGCCAACCCGAACGTGATGCCGGACGCGCGCGGTCCGCACCCCGAGACGATCGTGCTGCTGACGGCCGACGCCTTCGGCGTGCTGCCGCCAGTGGCGATCCTCGACGCCGACCAAGTCATGTACCACTTCGTGTCGGGCTTCACCGCGAAGCTGGCCGGCACGGAGATGGGCGTGACCGAGCCCAAGGCGGCCTTCAGCGCCTGCTTCGGCGCGCCGTTCATGAGCCACAAGCCGCCGGTCTACGCCAAGCTGCTGGCCGAGAAGATGGGCAAGCACAAGGCGCGCTGCATCCTGCTCAACACGGGCTGGAGCGGCGGTCCGTTCGGCGTCGGCAAGCGCATGTCGATCAAGTACACGCGCGCGCTGCTGAACGCGGCGCTCGAAGGCAAGCTCGACGGCGTCGAGTGCGAGCTGCACCCGACCTTCAACCTCAAGATGCCCAAGTCCTGCCCGGGCGTGCCGAGCGAAGTGCTCAACCCGCGCAACACCTGGGCGGACAAGGCCGCCTACGACGCCGCCGCGACGAACTTGCGCGACATGTTCCGCAAGAACTTCGAAGCCAAGGGTTTCGCCAAGCTCGGCATCAAGCCGGGCATGTGAGCTGACGCGCGTCGATCGCCTTCTCACGCGGGCCGGTCCCAGAGGTTTGCGCCTCGGGGCCGGCCTGCGCGCTTTGTGATCCTGCGGCGCCGCACAACCACGCTGCGTGTCGCCGAGCGTTGCGCTGCGCCGCGCCCCGCGGTCGACCACGAGCACTCCGCGGTGTTGGAGCGCGTCGAAAGGCCAAGTGAGCGAACTCCGGACCACCTTGGCCGTGAGTGCCGGACTCCAGCACGCACAGAAGCCGCAGCGCCATGCGTGGCGTCGCGAGCCGCCCGGAACGTCGAACCGCGCGACGCACTTTCGAGCGTGGCCGCTATGGTTGGCGCTCGAGCGAAAGCAGTTCCTTCCTAGCGGAGTCCCTTCGACATGAAGCGCGGCGCGACGAGACGTGAATTCTTGTGTGGTTTGAGCGTGGTGGGTGCGGCCGCGTGCCTGTCGCAGAGCGAAGAGTCGACGCAGGCATCGGCCTCGAGCTCGGGTCTCGAGCGGCGGCGCTTCGGCAAGACCGACATGCAGGTGGCCATCCTCGGTTTCGGCGGGGCCGAGATCGGCTACGAACAGGCCGAGGCCGCCACGGTCGACAAGCTGCTCGGCGCGGCGCTGGATGGCGGGCTCAACGTGGTCGACACGGCCGAGTGCTACCGCGAATCCGAAGTGCTCATCGGCAACGCCATCGCGCACCGCCGCAAGGAGTTCTTCCTGTTCACCAAGTGCGGCCACACCTCCGAGCCGCCCAAGCAGGGACCGGACTGGAGCAAGCAAGGCGTGCTCCAGTCGATCGAGCGCAGCCTCAAGCGCCTGAAGACCGACGTGATCGACCTGGTGCAGCTGCACTCGTGCTCGCTCGCCGAGCTGCAGAAGGGCGAGTGCATCGAAGGCCTCGAACTGGCTCGCAAGCAGGGCAAGACGCGCTACATCGGCTACAGCGGCGATTCGCTCGCGGCCAAGTGGGCCATCGAGTCGGGGCGCTTCGACTCGCTGCAGACCTCGATCAACATCGCCGACCAGGAGTGCCTCGAACTCACGCTCCCGCTCGCACGCGCCAAGGGCATGGGCGTGATCGCCAAGCGCCCGATCGCGAACGCGGCGTGGCGCTACGACGAGCAGCCCTCGAACGACTACCACGTCGAGTACTGGAAACGCCTCTCGGAGCTGAAGTACGACTTCGCGAGCGGCGAGCGACGCAACGACCCGGGTCCGGACGGCGCCGCCGGAGTCGCCATGCGCTTCACCGCGACGCAGCCGGGCGTGAGCGTGCTGATCGTCGGCACCACCAAGCCGACGCGCTGGGCGCAGAACTCCGAACTCTTGCGCGCCGGCGCACTCCCGCGCGAGCAAGTCGAAGCGATCCGCGCGCGCTGGAAGGCGGTCGCCCGGCCCGAGTGGGTCGGCCAGACCTGAGCACGCAGCGCTCAGGCGTTCGACAGCGCTCGCGCGTGTTCCGCGAGCAGCGCGCACAGCGTGTCGAGTTGTTCGGGCGGCTCGCCCGGCGACGAGACGAGGTACAGCTCGGCTTGCGGTGTCGGTGCGCGCAAGGCGACGAACACGCAGCCTGAGTGCGGCAGCTTGCGGGCGTGGTGGGGGAGCAACGCGACGCCCTCGCCATCGGCGACTGCGGCGAGGAGCAGGCCCAGGGACTCGACCTCGCGCGCGATCGCCGCGTCGAAGCCGGCGGCGCGCGCCGCGGACTGGAGCAGCGCGCGTCGCCCGGGGAACTGCAGGTCCGAGAGTGACACGAAGCGCTCCTCGGCCAGCTCCGCGAGCGCGAGCGAGCGTCTGGCGGCGAGTGCGTGGTCCGCGGGCAGCACGGCTGCGAGCGGATGGCGTGCGAGGCGTTTGACCGTGAACGGCAGGCGTTCGGCCGGATCGAGGTTGCCCAGCAGCGCCGCGTCGAGCTCGCGGGCGGCGAGCCGGTCGAGCTGCTCGCGCGGGCGCAGCTCGAACAGGTCGACTTTGGTGCGCGGGTGGCGTTTGCGCAGCTCGCGCACCGCGGGCCCCACGAGGTCGTCGAGGAACGGCGCGAGCAGTCCCAGGCGCAGGATGCGCGGCGCGCCGGCGAATTGCTCGCGCACTTGCTGCGAGCTCGTCTCGACGTCGCACAGGATGCGGCGCGCGCGCTCGAGGAAGAACTTGCCGGCGTCGTTGAGCTCCACGCGCCGGCGCACCCGCTCGAACAAGGGCGTGCGCAGCTCGCGCTCCAGGCGCGCGATCTGGCGGCTGAGCGCCGGTTGCGTGACGTGCACGCGCTCGGCGGCGCGCGAGAAGTTCGACTCCTCGGCGGCGGCCACGAAGTAGCGCAGTTGGTCGAGCTCCATGGGCGGAGTTCATAACCGCAGGGCATGACCTGCGTCGAGCGATCGGCATTGGCGCCGCGCGCGAGGTGGGACGACAATCACGCGCCTCGAGAGGCCTCACGTCATGCAACGCAGAACCTTCCTCACCCACGTCGCCGCGACCGCGGGCCTGGCCGGCCTGGGGCTCGCGCGCGAGCAAGCTCAAGGCTCCAAGACCATGCGCATCACCGTTCGCAAGTCGCTCGAGCGCGGGCGCGCCGACCTCGGTTGGCTCGACAGCCGCCACACCTTCAGCTTCGCCGAGTACTACGACCCGCGGCACATGGGCTTCCGCAGCCTGCGCGTCATCAACCAGGACAAGGTCGCGCCTGGCGCCGGCTTTCCGACGCACCCGCACCGCGACATGGAGATCTTCTCCTACGTGCTCGAGGGCGCGCTGGAGCACAAGGACAGCATGGGCAACGGCCGCGTGCTGCGCCCGGGCGAGATCCAACTGATGAGCGCCGGCCGCGGCGTCACGCACAGCGAGTTCAATCCCGCGGCGGACAAGCCGCTGCGCTTCCTGCAGATCTGGATCCAACCCGATCAGCGCGGGCTCGCGCCCAGCTACACCGAGTGGAAGCCGACCGAGGAGCTCGCGGCGCAGCGCAAGGTGCTGGTGATCTCGCCCGACGGCCGCGACGGCAGCGCCGCGATCCATCAGGACGCCCGCGTGTTCCGCGTGAAGCTCGGCGCCGGCGAGCGCGTCGAGCACGAGCTCGAAGTCGGCCGCGGCGCGTGGCTGCAGTTGATTTCCGGCTCGGGGAAGCTCAACGGCGTTGCGCTCGCGGCCGGTGACGGCGCGAGCACGGACGATTCCGGCGTCCTCGTGCTCGAATCCAGCGAGCCGCTCGAAGCGCTGCTGTTCGACCTCGCCTGACGCGCGACCGCGCCCGAGGTTCGATCGAAGTCGTAGCGCGGCCGTGGCGGGGGGCTGCTACCCTCTCCTCGCCATGGCCGAAGCGAAGACGCACTACATGAACGGGTTGAAACTCTTCGGACAGCAGAAGTTCGAGGAGTCGATCGCGGAGTACCGCCTGGCGCTCGAGCAGCGGCCCGACTGGGCCGAGGTGATCCACGCGCTGGCGACGGCGCAGTCCAAGCTCGGCAAGCAGGACGAGGCCATTGCGACTCTGCAACGCGTGATCGAGCTCACGCCCAACGATCCGTTCGTGTTCACCAGCCTTTCGATCTTCCTGCAGCGCGCAGGAAAGATCCCCGAGGCCGAGAGCGCAGCGGCGAAAGCCCGCATGCTGGCCTGGAAGGAAGAGCTCAAGAAGAACCCCAATGCGCCGCCGCCGCAGATGCCGGGGCAAATGAACGTCGTGCAGTGACCTGCGCGAGTGGTGCAAGGCCCGCAGCGGCCTGCGCCACTACGAATGCCGCGCGGCTTGGCGCGGTGCTGCGTACGTTGCGGTGGCGAGCGGGCTACGAAGTCGAGCCCATCGCCGGCTCGCGCCCGTCGCGTCGATGATTCGACAAATCCTGGGCGTGTACGGCGGCCTGTTTCCGCCGACCCAGGCTGCAGGCAGGGCGAGGCGAAACCATGGGCGCGTACCACAAGTCCGAGCAGGAATCCCTGCGCGATGCGGTGTTGCGCCTGAAGTCCGAACGCTCCGACGCGCACTGGCAGTGGCTGTGCGATCAGCTCGCCCTCGCCGCTGAAGTCTCCGCAGAGCCGGTCAGCGACCCCGCTCGGGTCGCGCACGCCCTGGGTGAGCGCGGCGTCGACACCAGCTCCGGTGTCATCGCCGGATTGGCGCACCACTTCAACAACGCGTTGATGGGGATCCTCGGTGCGAGCCGCATGGCCTCGCGTTCGCTGGAGGCCACCGATCCGGCGCGGCCCTACGTCGACGAGATCACGGCGCAAGCCGAGCAGGGCGTGGCGCTCAGCGCCCGGCTGCTCGACATAGGTCAGCGCGCGAAGGCGCCGAGCTCCGAAGCTTGCAGTTGCGCGAGCGCCGAGAACACCGCCTCTCCTCGCGCGGAAGCAGCGTCGGCGCCCGAGCGCACGACGAGCCTCTTGCTAGTCGAGGACGAGCGCCTGATCCGCATCACGCTCAAGCACGAGCTGCAGTCGCTGGGCTATCAAGTCGAGTGCGCCGCCGACGGACACGAGGCCTCGCGTTTGATCCAGGCGCGCCGCGAGCCGCTCGACTTGCTGCTCACCGACGTCGTTGTGCCGGGGCCCACCGGGCCCGAGATCGCCAAGCTCGTGCGCGCCAAGTGGCCGACCACGCGAGTGGTGTTCATGTCTGCGTACCCGCGCGATGTGCTGATCCAAAAGGGGCACATCCAGGCCGGCCAAGTGACGCTCGAGAAGCCCTTCACCGAAGAGCAGCTCGTCGGCACGCTGCGCGCGGCGCTGCACGGCGTGTGATGTCCACGCTCGACACGCTGCGCACGCTGCGTGTCGCGCCTACGCCCAAGTCGCACTGCCGGTAGCACGCACGATGTCGGAGGTTGAGTACGACGACCTGTCGGTGTCGATGGCTCAACAGTCCGCGAAGCTCAACATGCCTGCGGCGCGCCCGCTGCGCCTCGCGTTGCTGTGGCTGGGGCTGGCGACGATCTTCGCGATCGACCTCGCGCTGCCGCTGGGCGTGGCGACCGCCGGCCTGTTCGTGCTGGTCGTGCTGGCCTCGCTGGGACTGCGCGAAATTGGCTGGACCGTGGCGCTGGCGATCGTGGCCACGATCTTGACCATGGTGGACGTGGCCGTGTCGCCCGTCGGCGCCGACACGGTGCTGTGGATCGTTCGCGCCAATCGACTGCTCAGCGTGATCGCGATCTGGAGCACGGTGGGCGTGGGCGTGTGGCTGGTGCGCGAGCAGACCGCGCGCGCGGCGACGGAGCGCTCGCTGGGCGAAACGGCCTGGCGGCTGCGCGTGCAGCAGGAGTCGGAGACCCAGGCGCGCACGATGGCCTCCGAGCTCGAGCGGCGCGTCGCCGAGCGCACCGAGGACCTGGTGCGCGCGCGCGACGGCTTGAGCGAGGAAATCGGGCGCCGCGTGGCATCAGAAGAGCGCGCCCTGCGCAGCGAGCGCGTGCTGCGCTCGATCTTCGACACGGCGGCGGAGGCGATCATCACGATCAACACGCAGGGCCGCATCGAGTCGGCCAACCGCGCCGCCGAGCGCATGTTCGGTTGGAACGCCGAAGAGCTGCTGGGACGCAACGTCAACATGCTCATGCCCTCGCCCGACGCCGAGCGGCACGACGACTACATCCTGCGCTACCTCGGCACGCGCCAGCCGCGCGTGATCGGGCTGGGCCGCGAGGTCACCGGGCTGCGCAAGGACGGCACGAGCTTCCCGCTCGACCTCAGCGTGGGCGAGTTCGTGGCCGAGGAAGGCCGCAAATTCACGGGGATTCTGCGCGATCTGACCGAGCGCAAGCGCCTCGAGGAGCAGTTCCGTCAGGCGCAGAAGATGGAGGCCGTCGGGCGCCTGGCGAGCGGCATCGCGCACGACTTCAACAACCTGCTGGCGGGCGTGATCGGTTGCTCGAACATGGCGCGCAAGTCGGTGCCCGCCGAGTCGCCCGCCGCGCAGCTCATCGACGAGATCAAGGGCGCGGCCGAGCGCGGCGCGTCGCTCAGTCGCCAGTTGCTCAACTTCAGTCGCCAGCGTCCGGTCGAGGCGGTCGCGCTCGAGCTGAACGACATCGTGCGCACGGCGGCGACGATGCTGCGCCAAGTGCTCGGCGAGGACGTGCAGCTCGAACTGGAGCTGTGCGAAGACGGCGCGCCCGTGTTCGGCGATCCGACCAAGCTCGAGCAGGTCCTGATGAACCTCGCGATCAACGCCCGCGACGCGATGCAGCGCGGCGGTCGCCTGCGGATCGCGACGGAACAGCTCGAACTGACGCCCGCCAACCGCGTGCGGCACCTCTCGTCGGGCCGCTACGTGCGCCTGACCGTGCAGGACAGCGGCAGCGGCATCGACCCGGCCATTCGCGACCGCATCTTCGAGCCGTTCTTCACCACCAAGCCCGTGGGCGAAGGCACTGGGCTGGGGCTGTACACCGTCTACGCGCTGGTCGAGCAGTTCGGCGGCGTGGTCGACTTCGAATCGGAACTGGGCCGCGGCACGAGCTTCCGCGTGCTCTTGCCCCATCGCGCCGCGCCCCGGCCTGCGCCGACACTCGGCAACCACTCCGCCGGAGCGAGCTCCAAGCACCGCGCGGGTGTGGTGCTGATCGTCGAGGACGAGCGGCTGATCCGCGTCTCGCTGGCCCACACGCTGGCCGCGCGCGGCTACCGCGTGCTCACCGCCGCGAGCTCCGACGAAGCCGAGCAGGTCGCCGCCGAGCACCCCGGCCCGATCGATCTGCTCCTGACCGACATGGTGCTGCCCGGTCGCAGCGGCCGCGAGCTCGCCGAACGTCTGTGCGCCGAGCGGCCCGCGCTGCGCGTGGTCTACATGTCGGCCTATCCCGCCGACGTGCTCGTGCGCCAGGGCCGCATCGAGCCCGGCGTCGCGACGCTCGAAAAGCCCTTCACGGACGAGTCGCTCGACGCTGCGCTCCACGGGGCCTTCGCCGCCCCGCTGCGGACGGTTTGAGTCGTTTTCGAGGCGCTGTCGAACAGCCAGCCCGGCCCGTGCGTCGATCGCTCGGCGCGCTTGCGCTCTAGCTCGTATGGGCGTTCTCGCGGCGCGTGGCGATGTTGCCTCCGTCGCCGCAGCTCGCCTCGGCGCGGGTCTTCCGCGCCAGCGATTTCGAGCCCGGCGCACGACCGTCATGACCATCGGCCGCATTTGCCATCGTGAAGTCGACACCGCGGAGCCGCACGAGACCGTCCGCGCCGCCGCGCAGCGCATGGGGTCGCGAGCCGTGGGCACGCTGCTCGTGCTCGACGCCGCGCGGCGTCCCGTGGGGATCCTCACCGACCGCGACATCGCCGTGCGCGTCGTCGGCGAAGGACGCGACCCGAACTTGGTGCACGTGCAGGACGTGATGTCGCGTCACCCTCACACCGTCGCCGAACTCGCCCCGCTCGAGGACGCGATCGCGATCATGCGCACCCACGGCGTGCGGCGCGTGCCGGTGGTGTCGATCAAGGGCGAGCTGGTGGGCATGATCACGCTCGACGACGCGCTCGGCATCCTGGCCGAGGACCTGTGGTCGATGCGACGCGTCGTCGAGAAGAGCTCGCCGCGCGTGCTGGCCACGCCCTGATCCGGTTCGTCGAGGCGGCCGCGGGAAGCTCGACTTCACCGGCGCTTGAAGGCTGGTCGAAGATCCTCTGGGGTCGTCGCCGGCGGCCGCACTCCAGAGAGACCGATGCCTTGTGGGCGTCGGAGAGACACCGAGAGAAGGCGTCGGCGGCGGCCCTGCACTCTTCGAGTGCGCGACGGCCTGTGCAAAGGCCGCGCGCCCGGGCGACTAGTAGTCCTGCTGCTCCTCGTCGATCCCCAGCACCTTGCGGCCCTCTTCCGAGATGCGCTGGGGCGACCATTGGGGCTCCCACACGATCGTGACCTCGGTGTTCTTGATGCCCGCGACCGTGTTGCAGCGGCGCTTGACCACGTCGGGGATGGTCTTCGCTTCGGGGCAGGACTGCGAGGTCAGCGTCATCGTCACGTTGCACGTGTCGCCGTCGACCTTGACGTCGTAGATCAGCCCCAGGTCGACGATGTTGACCGGGATCTCCGGGTCGAAAACCTGGCGGAGCTGGGCGTAGACGGACTCGGTGATCGTTTCGGTGGCCATGGGGGTGTGTCGTGGATCGCGTCGCCCGAGCGCTCGAGGCCCGGGCGTTGGGGAGCCGCGATTCTAGGCGCTAGAGCGACCCCCGACGGCCAAAATCTGACGCTCGCGGGAGATTCGCCGCCGCCGCGCGGCCCGTCCCGGTGCGCTGCGCGCCGCGGTAGCTTCGCGCGCCTGTGAACGCGCTCCGCGCTGGCCGTGAGTGGATCGAGGCCGCGCGCCGCGCCGTGGGCGCGAGCGGCCGCGCGGCGTGGTTGGCGATCGGCCTCGCTGCGAGTGCGCTGATCCTGCGTTGGGCGGCGGATGGCTCCCCCGAGCTGGTCGAGCGTCTCTACTCGCGCACGCTGTACCCCTGGATCCAGCTCGGCCTCTCGACGCTGTCCGGCGCCGCGCCGTTTTCGGTGGGAGAGCTCGCGCTCGCCGCCGCCGTCGCGTGGGTCGCGCTGACCGTCGCCCGCCTCGCGCGCGCGGCCGTGCAGCCGACGCCAGAGCGTCCCGAGCGCGTCGTGCGCGAGCTGTGGCGCCTCGCGCTCTTCGCCTGCTGGCTGTACGCGGCGTACATGTTCGGCTGGGCCTTCAACTACGCGCGCGAGCCCTTCGCTCTCGCTGCGCGGCTTGACGTGCGGCCCGCGACGGCCGAGGAGGTCGAAGGAGCAGCGCGCGAGTGGCTCGAGCGCGCGTCGGCGCTGCGCAGCCAGCTGCCCGAGGGCCCCGACGGCGTGGTCGCGCTCTCGCCGGACTTCGCGCGGCACGTCGAGGCCATCGCGCGCGCGTGGGAGCGCGCCGGTGAGCTCGACCCGCGGCTCGCCGGAGCGAAGCCGGCCCTGCGCGAGTGCAGCGTGTCGAGCTTGATGAGCCTCGCCGGCATCTCTGGCATCTACTGGCCGTTCACGGGCGAGCCGCACGTCAATGCGCAAGCTCCGCTCGCCGGACGGCTGTTCTCGAGCTTGCACGAGGTCGCGCACCAACGCGGCTTCGCGCGCGAGGACGAGGCCAACTACCTCGCCTGTTTCGTGGGCTGGCGTTCGGAGGATCCCGAGCTTGCCTACAGCGCGGCGCTGATCGCTTTTCGCTACTTGAGCGCGCCCTTGCGTGCGACGCAGACCGCGAGCGGCCTCGCGCTGCTCGAGTCCGTCCCGGCCGGCGTGAAGCGCGACCAGGACGCGATCAACCGCTTCTGGAAGCCCAAGTCGCGCACGATCGAGCACGTGCGAGTCGCCGCCAGCGCGGTCAACGACAGCTATCTAAAGGCGCAGGGCCAGACGAGCGGCGTGCGCAGCTATGGCCGCATGGTCGACCTGCTCATCGCCGAGCGCCGGCCGCGGCTCGCGCCGCCGCAGCGTTGAGAGCGAGTCTGCGGGGCATTCGGCGGGCGGTCGGGGCTCAGCGCTGATGAGCGTGGCGACGTGCGCGTGTTCGAGCTGGGGCGGTCAGGTCCACCCGCAGTGCGGCCAAGCCCGTCCGCTCGTTGGGATCCAGAGCGCTCCTGGCGCAAATATCGAGTTTGAGCACCCGTTCCGAGTGCGTGTGTCGGAATCGGCGCGGAGGTCTCCCTATGCCCGCAATGCTCGCTCATCTTGTCGCGGCGGTTTCGACGGTCGCCTTTCTGTCCTTCGCTGCACCCGCTCGCTCCAATGCGAGCGCGTCGCCGCCCGCTGCGATCGCTGACTCGCGTGCTTTGTCGGCCGCAGAGCTTGCCGCCGCACCCGCGCCGCTCCTCGCCGCCGCGCCGCAGCTGCGCCACGCGCAGGCCGCCGCGCTCCTCACGCGCCTCGAGCGCGACCTGAGCGAGGTGCGCGGGCGGGTGCGGGCGATGCGAGCGCTGGCCGCGGCATCGATGAACGGACTTCTCACGCCCGCGGAGCGCAACGCGCTCGACACCGAGTTCCAACAGCACCTGTTCCAGCTCCAGCAACTGGCCCTCGCGAGTCAGTCGAGCGGCGTGCAGTTGCTCGACGGCTCGCAGCCCAGCGTCGAACTCCAGATCGACCCGGCGCTGCCGCAGCTGCTCACGCTCTGGCTGCCGGACTGCAGGCCGTTGAGTTTGAGCATCGACTGGTTGAACGTGGCCAGCGCCTCCAGCGCCGCCAGCGCGTTCGTCGGCTGCGACACGGCGCTCGACGTCGCCGACAGCGCGCTCGCTGCGACGCGCGCCGCCGCGTTGGCGCTGGGGCTGTAGCGCTCAGCGATCGAGCTGCCGCGCGACGCGGACGCCGATGCCAGGTTCGGTGGCGTTGGGGTTCTGGTCGCTGCGGCCGCTGGCGTGCAGCTTGAACGTCTCCGACCAGAAGTTGCCCCCGCGCGCTGCGCGCAAGCCGGAGTCGCCGCGCGGGTCCAGACCATCGCCGGGCTCGAGTGCGTCAGGGGGCTGCACCCAAAACCAGTCGCGTGTCCATTCGGCGACATTGCCCGCGATGTCATGGATCCCAAACGCGTTGGGCGGGAAGCTCCCGATGGGCGCGGCTATGAACCAGCCGTCTTCGCACAGGACCTGTCCAGGCCCTTGATTGCCATTCATGAGGCCAGCGGTCGAGGCCTCTGTCGGTCCGGTGTACCAAGGCGTGTCGGTCCCCGCTCGGTAGGCGCGTTCCCACTGTGCGCCGGTCGGGAGTATCAGTCCGACGCGCCGCAAGAGTGCGTCAGCAACCGACCACGACACCTGTTCCACCGGAGTCAGCAATGTCGGAGCGGCGACGCTGCCGTTCGTGTCCACCCAGAGGTTCCCTGCGGCGTGGTAGCTGGGATTCGTGCCCGAGATGCGCAGCCATTGGGCCTGAGTCAACTCATGCTTGCCGATGAAGTACGGGTCGAGCTGCGCGACGCGCTCTCCACCCGGCACGTCGTACTGGGTCACGACCTGTTCACCTCCGGGAATCAGGACCAGCACGATCGCCGAGTCTTCACGCAGCTCCAAAACCAGGTTGGCGTTGCGCGACGGCGGTTCGCCACTCTCGAGATGAGCGAACTCCCACAAGCCACTGACGGGGTCGCGTCCGAGCGGCGCCAGCCCAATTTGCGGGTTGATCTGGAGCCCTCGATAAGCAGGGCAATCGCTCGTGTCGGCAATAGACGCGCACGCCTGCTCCCACTCTCGCGCGTAGGCAGCTATCGAGCGGGCCGCGAGCGTGTGGGCCGCGACAGCGCGCGCCTCCATTTCGCCGTACAAAGCCTCGGGACCGACGACACGTTGCGCTGTCTCGACCAAGCGCCGCAGAGACTCATGACGATCGGAGTCGCGCAGTGACTCGAATCGATACGACGCCACTCGAGTCTGCCGGCGCTCGAGTTGATCGATCTCTCGTTGCGCTCGGACGACGCGCGCACGGTGGTACCGAAGTCCCTGTTCGCGACCGGGACCGATTCCGCGCTGTTCGATGTTCGTGATGTCGCGTTGCGCGCCGTCGAGTCGCTCGCGCTGCTTGCGCAGCTCCGCTTGAAGGGCCGCCGCTCGTTGCTCGGCGCTTGCGTCGAGCACGGCCGTTCCGCGCCGCTCGAGTTCCGCCAACTCCGCGCTCCGCTCAGGCAAGCGTTGGAGCACCTCGCGCGCGTCGCGCAGCCAGCTGTCCATGCGCTCCGCATTCGCCGCTGTCGCGGGCCACAGCTCGTCCGCTTCGATCTCGAGCGCGACCAGACGATCGGCGTCTGCGCGCAAGAGCGCGTCGTCGGTGCGTCGCTGTTCGCTTGCGACGTACAGCGAGCCCCCGAATGCTGCAGAGATCGCAGCGATCGCGATTGCGCTCGCCAGCGCCCGATTGCGCAGCACCCACTTGCGCAGCTCAGGCCACACACCGCTCTCGTGGGCGCGGACCACGCGGCCCTCGAGATACGCGCGCAGATCGCCCGCGAGCTGCTGCGCATCGCGATAACGCTGGTCGCGCTCGCGCTGCATCGCTCGGCGCGCGATGGCCACCAACTCCGCCGGCGCGAGCGGCGGTGCGACCTCGAGCTCCGCGGGCGGCCCGCGGCGCAGCCGTTCGAGCACTTCGCGCGACGAGTTCGGCTGCCCTGCGACTCGATACGGAGCGTGGCCAGCGATCAGGTGGTACAGCGTGGCGCCCACGCCGTAGACATCGGCGCGCGCGTCGATCTCCACTTCGCCGCTCGCCGCGGCTTGCTCAGGCGCCATGTAGGCCGGCGTTCCGAGCACGTCGCCCGCTTGCGTCAGCGCCGCGTCGCCGTCGCTCACGCCGCTGCTCGCGAACTCGCGCGCTCCGCGCACGCGCGCCAGCCCCCAGTCCATCAGGTACACCTCGCCGAACTCGCCGACCATGACGTTCTCGGGCTTCACGTCGCGGTGCAGCACGCCTTGCGCGTGCGCGTAGGCCAGCGCCTCGCACACCTTCACCAGCGCGCCGACCACGCGCCCGAGCGGCCAACGCGAATCGCCCGCGCGGCTGCGCTCGATCCCCTCGAGCAGGCTCACGCCGCGCACCAGCGGCATGGTGAAGAACGGCCGCCCTGCGAAGTCGACGCCCAGGTCGTGCACGGCGACGATCGAAGGGTGCGCGAGCCGCGCGAGCAGCTCGGCCTCGCTCAAAAAGCGCCGCGTCGCACTCGCGCCCGGCGCCGCCGCTCCCTCCGGCGCGCGCAGCACCTTCATCGCCTGCGCGCGGCCGAGCAACTCGTCGCGCACCTCGAGCACCACGCCCATGCCGCCGCGCTCGATCACGCGCCGCAGCGCGAAGCGCGAACGCTCCGGGCCGTAGCGCCGCAAGCGCTCGACCATCTCGCGGACCGCGGGCGCCAACGCCTCGTCCGCCGCCGGCCCGAGCGACTCGAGCGCTTCCTTCCACGCGCGCGAGTCGGCCGCCAGCTCGCCCAGCCAGCGCTCCAGCTCGCGCGAGCGCTCCTCGAGCACCGCGAGCTCGCCCGCCAGCTCTGCGTGAGCGCCGCGCAGCTCGTCGAACCTCTCCGCCTCGCCGCCCTCGCGCCGCGCGAGCCAATCGGCGAACACTCGCTCGGCCTGCTGCGAGACCTCCACGGGCGCTTCACGGTGCGGCGCCGTCGGGGCCTTCACGAACTCACCGCGCGCGAGGGGGTGGCGCGAACTTGCCGTGGACGCAGCGGATAGCTCCTCACTTGCACTCACTTGGGCTCTGCAACAGGATGCCTCGCGAGCGCGAGCGCAGTCCAAAGCGCTCCGAACATATCTGCGCCCAGTCGACGCACGCCTTGCGTGCCGCACTCAGGTTGGCGAACCTGTGTCCACCCATGCCGGACGCTTCCCAGTCCGAACCCGCGGCGTCGCCTCCCACGCCCGCCATCGAGTTGCTCGCGCTCGAGAATCCAGCCTCGGCGCCCGTTGGCGCCACCGAGCTCCCCGTTCCCACGCGTGCCGACGAGGCACCGCTCGCGCGCGACGCCGCGTCGGCGACTGCCGAGTGCGTCGGCGAGGCCGTCGAGCGCGCACCTGCGCACCCGCGCGAGCCCCTGTTTCGCGAAGTGTCGGAGCACCTCGCCGAGCTGCACTCCTTCGTCGACCTCAACTTGGGCCCGTTGCTGCGCCGCCGCGAGTCGGTCTCCGACATCGTGCAGTCGACGCTGCGCCAGGTGCTCGCCTCGCCCGAACCCTTCGACTACGAGGGCCCGGCCCGCCTGCGCGCCTACCTGTGCGCCGCCGCGCTGAACAAGATCCTCGAGAAGCGCCGCTTCCACACCGCGCAGCGCCGCGACCTGCGTCGTGAGGGCGCCGCGCTCGACGATCCGGACTTCGTGTTCGACCCCATCGACCCGGCGCCCGACACAACGCCCACCGCGCAACTGATCGAGCGCGAGTCCAACGCCCGCCTGCGCGCGGCCTTCGATTCGCTGGACGAAGACGACCGTTCGGTGCTGACCATGCGGCGCATCTTCAACCTCTCGCTCGACGAGATCGCCGCCGCGCTTGCCATCGCGCCGCGCACCGTCACTTATCGCCTGGCCAACGCGCAGGCGCGCCTAGCGGCGATCCTGGCGCGCGGGGAGTAGCGCGCGTCGACCGCGCGCTGTGGAGCACGGCGCAACTTCTCGGCGCTTTCGTTTGCCTGGAACGCGCGGGATCGCTCTTGGGTCCGCGTTGGACGGGGCGAGCCGCTTCGCTGCTCGCGCGGTGCGCGCTGTCAGTCACCGCCGCGAGGCTGGCGGACGAAGACCCCGTTATCAGCTCCACAGGCAACCAAGACCGCGATCGCATTCGCGACACCTCCGTTGGAACACTCTCTCGAACTTCAACCCGCCGCGCGCAGCGACGCGCTTGCCCGTTCCGTCACGGAGTCGAAGGCCTTCGGCCGCAGCCTGCACGCCGACTTCTACGGCGTGCGGCGTGAGCTGTGCGATGACCTGGGCTTCTGCTACGCGCTGCTCGACCAGCTCGTCGAGCACCTGGGGATGCACAAGCAGTCGCCGCCGTACATCTTCCGCTCGCCAGAGGACCAGTTCCCCGACAAGGCGGGACTCTCGGGTTGGGTGCCGCTGATCGAGTCGGGCATCAGCCTGCACACGCTGACGGTGAGGGAGTTCATGACATTCGACATCTACACCTGCGGCGAACTCGATGCGTCCAAGTGCCTGGAGTTCCTGTGCGCGCGGCTCGCTCCCACGAAGTACGAGCACCACTACCTCGTCCGGGGGCTGGCCTACCATGCCTGAAGCTGCGGCCGATCGGTACCAGGCCAGTTGGAGCCCGCGGCGCTATCTGGAGCAGTACTACTCGAGCGAGACGACCGGCGATGATGTTGCCAACGCTCGTTTCGTCGTGGCTCAGTTGCGCAAGCTGTCGGCTCCACCCCGCGAGGCGCTCGAGGTTGGATGCGGCCCCACTCTGCACCACGCGTTCTCGCTCGCGCCCTTCGTCGAGCGCATCACACTGGCCGACTACCTGCCTTCGAACCTCGAGGAGGCGCGCCGCTGGGTCGACCAGGACCCGCGCGCGTTCGACTGGGACTTGTGTATGACCGGCACGCTCGCCGCGGAGCTGGACATCGACCAAAGCGTGGCATCCACGCTGCTCCCCGAGCGCCAACGGCTTCTGCGCGCGCGGGTTCGCGACTACACCGCGGTCGACATGCTGCGCGACCCGCCGCTGAGCGAGCCGCGCACCTTCGATCTCGTCGCGTCGTACTACTGCCTCGAGGCGCTCGGGCTCGACCGCGACGGTTGGCGCGACTGCATGCGCCGCCTCGCAGAGCTCGTCGCGCCGGGAGGCGCGCTGCTGCTCGGGGCCATGCGCGACGCGACGATCTATCGCGTGTTCGAGCACGAGTATCCGGTCACACGCGTGAACGAGCGAGACTTCGCGGCTCTGCTGCCGGAGCTGGGGTTCGAAGACTCGTCGATCCGTGTCGAGGTTGCGGCGGTTCCAGAGTTCGCCGACGAGGGCTTTGACTCGGTTTGCTGCGTCTTCGCCGTGAAGCCTGCCTGAGCAGCGTTGACGTCTATCGAACGGCGAACTGCGTCGCGCTGGGGCCGACTCGGGTGACTCGGATTCGATCCCTGAGTGCTATCCCTCGACGTGAGTGCGCGTCTGCGCCCGCCGCCGCAAGAGCCGCGGGCCGAGCTCAGCCACCAGATTCCCCACGAGCAGCGCCCCGCCGCCGATGTAGAGCCAACCCGTGACGGTCTCGCGGCCTTGCGAGATCGAGACCAGGGCGGCCCAGATCGGCTCCAGCGCGTAGATGATCGCGGCGCGCACGGGGTCGAGCTCGCGCTGGAAGAGGTTCATCAGCGAGAGCGCGAGGACGGTCGCGAGGCTCGAGGCGAAGAGCAGCGGGACGAGGAAGTCGCGCGTGAGGGCGAGGTCGACCAGCGCGCTGGCGCTGATTTCGGGCGCGAGGGAAACGCCGAGCGCGCAGAGCAGCGCGCTGCCGGCGGCGACGACCGCGAAGGAGGTCATCGTGACCGGCATCGGGGCCTCGCGCTTGGTGTAGGCGTCGGTCACCAGGATGTGGATCGCGAACAGGAACGCGCAGCCGATGGTGAGGCCCTCGCCGAGGCCGAAGGTGAGCTGCGGTGGGCCGCCGATGAAGCCGGCGCCGAAGGTGGCGAGCAGCGCGCCGAGCACGAGTGCGGGGTGCGGGCTGCGGCGGTCGCGCACGAGCATGATCAGCGCCGTGAAGAGCACGTAGAGGCTCGTCAAGAACGCTGAGACGGCGGGGGAGACGCCGCTGAGGCCGAACATCTGGAGCAGGAAGCCGCCGAGCAGCGCGAGGCCGATCCACAGGCCCGCGCTCCACACGCCGCGCGTCAGGCCGTTGCGCACCGAGGGCAGCGCGAGCATCGCGAGGGCCGCGAGGCCGAAGCGCAGCGTCATGAACAGGCCGATGCCGGCGGTGAGGCCGTCTTCACCGAGCTGCGCCTTGGCGGCGTCGGTGGCCTGCTTCATCCACACGAACGTCCAGCCCCACAGGACGGTCACCAAGAGCAACGCGACGACAGCGCGGGTCGAGCGCGGCGATGCGGCGGACGTGGCGGTCGGGGCGCTCAAGCGGGCGCAGAGGGTAGCGAGGCGGCGCCGTCGCGTGGTCGTCTGGTTGTACGGTGCCAGAGCAATCTGTCCCACGCCGCCGTGGCGTTCGGGCCGCCCGTAGCGTGGCGCGGCGTGGGACAGATTGCTCTGGCACCGTACAACCAGCGCGGCAGAATGCGGCCCCTCACGGGCTCGGACCTGCTGTCCGCGCCGCTTCCGACGAGTCCCCGACAGCATGCAGGAGCGCGCATGATCGCTTCGCTCGGCCGCGCGGCCCCGGCCCTCGCCGCCGCGGTATGGATCGCGTCCGCCGCGCTGGCCCAACAGGCCCCGCCGCGTCCCCAACCTTACGTCGTCAAGGATGTGCGCCTCGAGGATCGCGCCGACGCGCCGCGCGTGCACCTGGTGCTGCGCGACGGCCGCATCGAGCGCATCGCCAAGGCTGACGAAGCGACGCCGGCTGCGGCGCGCGTCGTCGACGGCAAGGGCATGCTCGTCGTGCCCGCGTTCGTCGACGCCTTCACGCAGGTCGGCTTCACGGCGCCCGAGCCCGTCGCGGACAAGGACGCGCCGCGCTCGGAGGCGGCCGACGTGCTGGTCGACATGCGCGACGCCAATCGCAAGGGCGTGCAGCCGGCGTTCAGCGTCGCACAGGCCTTCGCGCTTCCCACGGACAAGGGCAAGGCGGCGCGCGAGGCCGGCTTCGGAGCGCTGCTCAGTGCGCCGAGCGGTCAGTTGCTCGCCGGGATGAGCGCGCTTGCGACCACGCGCGAGGCCGCGGCGCGCGACACGATCCTCGCCGCCGATGTCTTTTCGCACGGCGCCTGGCGCGCGTCGGGCGGCGAGTATCCGAGCACGCTGATGGGCTACCACGCGCAGCTACGGCAGTTCTTCTTCGACGCACAGCGCCACGCCTTGCTCGCGCGCCGCTACGAAGCGGGTCAGAGCGGTCCGCGGCCTTCGTTCGACGCCGACCTCGAAGTCGGCGCGCGCCTCGCGGCCAAGTCGCAGCGCTTGATGTGCGAAGCGCAGTCGGCGCAGGACATCTTGCGCTGGGTCCGTCTGGGCGACGAACTGGGGCTCTCGATCGGCATCGTCGGCGGACGCGAGGCGCACAAGGTCGCGCAGACGCTGAAGGAGCGCGCGATTCCGCTGGTGCTGACGCTGCAGTGGGGCGAGGAGCCCAAGGATCCCAGCGAGAAGGACAAGAAGGGCGCGGGCAAGAAGGACGCTGCGAAGGAAGCGCCCAAGGAAGGCGACGCACCGAAGGAAGAGAAGAAGCCCGACGACGCCAAGGCCGAGAAGAAGAAGGACGACAAGAAGGACGACGACGCGCAGTGGAGCTACGAGGAGCCGCTCGAGGTGCGTCAGGAGAAGCGGCGGCTGTGGGAAGAGGGCCGAGACTGCGCCATCGCGCTGCACAAGGCGGGCGTGGAGTTCAGCTTCGGCTCCGCGGACGGCGGCGCGGCCGAGCTGCTCAAGCGCGTGCGCACGCTGGTGGAGAAGGGCCTCCCGCAGGACGTCGCGCTCGCGGCGCTCACCTCGAATCCCGCGCGGCTGTGCGGCGTCGGAGCGCACGTCGGCGCGATCAAGAGCGGCCTGGACGCGAGCTTCGGACTGTGGACGGCGCATCCGCTCACGAAGGACGCCAAGCTCGGCTGGCTGTTCGTCGACGGCTTCCCCAGTGAGTTCGAGATCAAGGAAGACGCCAAGCCCGAGGGCAAGCCCGACGAAGGCGTCGACGCGAGCGGAACGTGGGCGGTCGAGCTCAAGAGCGATCAGGGCTCGCGGCCCGGCACGCTGACGGTGACGATGACGCCCGAGGGCGCGGTCACCGGCACGTACACGACCGCGATGCCCGGCGGCGCCGGCGAGCGCACGATCGACGTGAAGGGCCACGTGAGCGGCAAGACGCTCACGCTCAAGGGCTCGTTCTCGATCGGCGACATCGAGGTCGAATCCGCGTGGAAGGTCGAGCTCGACGGCGAAGCGTTCGCGGGCTCGGTGACCACCAAGGGCCCGTGGGGCGAAAACGTCAGCGAAGCCAGCGCGACGCGCAAGCCGGGTCAACACGAAGAACACGTCGACGCCACGAACGGAGGCTGCAGCGATGAACACCCCTGAGCAATTCCTCTCGGTGCTGCTCGCAGCGGCGAGCCTGTGCGGCGCGGCGCGTGCGTCGGAGCATCCGGTCGAGCTCGAAGCGCACCGCAAGCCCGCGCTCTCGACCGGCGGCACGTGCGTGATCCGCAACGTCGTGATCCACTCCGCCGTCGGCGCGCGTCAGCTCGGCGACGTGTACGTCAAGGACGGCAAGATCGCGGCCGTCGGAAAGGTCAGTCCGCCCGCCGGAACGCTGGAGATCGACGGCGCGGGCAAGCACCTCGCGCCGGGCGTGATCGACTGCCACTCGCACACGGCCATTTCGCGCGGCCTCAACGAGGGCACGCACTCGATCACGGCCGAGTGCGACATCTCGGATGCGCTCGACTGCGAGGACGTGAACATCTTCCGCGCGGCGGCTGGCGGCGTGACGACGGCGCGGTTGCTGCACGGCTCGGCCAACACCATCGGCGGCCGGCACGAGATCATCAAAATGCGCTACGGCAAGTCGAACGACGAACTCGTGTTCGACGGCGCCAAGGAGGGCGTGAAGTTCGCGCTGGGCGAGAACGTCAAGCGCTCGAACGACGGCCGCGGGAACAACACGCGCTTCCCGGCCTCGCGCATGGGCGTCGAGACGCTGTTCCATCGCGCGTTCACGCGCGCGCGCGAGTACGAGCGCGAGTGGAGCGAGTTCGAGGCTGCCCGCAAGCGCGGCGAGGACCCCGCGCCGCCGCGCAAGGACGTGCGGCTCGACGCGCTGGTGGGGATTCTCGGCTCGCAGGTCGACGTGCACTCGCACTGCTATCGCGCCGACGAAATCGTGATGCTGCTGCGCATCGCCGAGCAGTACGGCTTCCGCGTGAAGACGCTGCAGCACGTACTCGAGGGCTACAAGGTCGCGCACGAGATCGTCAAGCACGGCGCGGGGCCGTCGACGTTCAGCGACTGGTGGGCCTACAAGGTCGAGGCCTACGACGCGGTGCCGTTCAACGCCACGCTGCTCGACCAGGCCGGCGCGGTGACGAGCGTCAATTCGGACTCCGACGAGCTGATGCGGCATCTGTACACCGATGCGGCCAAGTCGATCCGCTACGGCGGGCTCGATCCGGTGCGCGCGCTGGCGCTGGTGACGCTCAATCCCGCGATCCAGCTCGACATCGACAAGCGCACGGGCTCGATCGAAGTGGGCAAGGACGCCGACCTCGTGCTGCACACGCACGATCCGCTCTCGTGCTACGCGCGCGTCGAGTGGACCATGGTCGACGGCGAGGTGGTGTTCCAGCGCCGCGACGCGTTCGAGCTCGACACGCGGCCCGCGCCGCTCACGCCGATCGAGGAGCCGCGCAAAGAGCCCGGCGAGCTGCCCGCCGGCGGCGAGACGGTCGCGATCGTGGGAGGCACGCTGCACCCGGTCACGGGCCCCGACATCGAGAACGGCGTGCTCGTGATGAGCGGGGGACGCATCGTCGCGCTGGGCGCCGGCGTCGCGATTCCCGGCGGAGCGCGCGTCGTCGACGCGAGCGGCAAGCACGTCTGGCCGGGTGTGATCGCGCTGAACACGCGCCTTGGTCTCTACGAGGTCGGCTCGGTGGCCGCGACGCGCGACGAGCGCGAAATCGGCGGCAATCAGCCCGACGTGCGCGCTTCTGCGAGCCTGGCTGCGGACTCGGCGCACATCGGCGTGACGCGCTACAACGGCGTGACGCGCGCTCAATCGGCGCCGCAGGGCGGCGGGCCGTTGCGTGGCCAGTCGTGTGTGATCCGACTGACCGGCGACACGTGGGAAGAGCTACTGCACGTCGATCGCGACATGCTGCACATCGCTTTCCCGTCGACCTCGAACACCGCCAAGGAGAAGAAGGCGCCGGACGCGGTGAAGGAGCTCTCCAAGCTCTTGGCCGAAGCGCGCGAGTACCAGCGCGTGCTCGACGCCTCGAAGAGCGAACCGTCGCTCGCGCCGCTGTACGACCCGCGGCTCGAGGCGCTCGCACCGTTTGCACTTGGCCAAAAGCGCGTCGCGATCCGCGCGACCAACGCGCAGACGATCCTGCACGCCATCAAGTTCGTGGCGGACGAGAAGCTCGACGCGGTGCTGTTCGGCGTGACCGAAGGTTGGAAGGTGGCCGAGCAACTCGCTGCGAGCAAGCTGCCGGTCGTGGTCGAAGGCACGCTGCTCCTGCCGAACAGCGACTTCGATCCCTACGACGCGATGTACGCCAACCCGGCGGTGCTGCACCGCGCAGGCGTGCCGTTCGCGATCAGCTCTGGCGCCGACGAGAACATTCGCAACGTGGTGTTCCACGCTTCGATGGCCGCCGCATTCGGACTGCCGCGCGAAGAGGCGCTGCGCTCGATCACGATCTACGCCGCGCGCACGCTGGGCCTCGAACAGGAGCTGGGCAGCCTTGCGCCGGGCAAGCTCGCCGACGTCGTCGTCACCGACGGCGATCTCCTCGAGCACTCGACGCACGTCGAGTACGTCTTCATCGACGGCGCGCAGCAGAGCCTCGAGAACCGCCAGACCGAGCTGTACGAAAAGTACCGCGCGCGTCTCGAGCGGATGACGAAGTAGCGCTCACGGACAAACGCACGCTCCAGCGCGTCGCAGGGCGCGCTGGAGCGTGCGTTGTCGTTCCTCAGGCTTCGCGCAGCGCCGCAACGATCAAGTGTTGCGCACCACCACCTGGACCGGCGACGAGAGGAAACGCTGGTTCAAACCGTTCGTCAGCACCGCTTGGAAGTTGAACACTCGCCCCGCCTGCGGCCAGGTCTGGTCGGCGATGAAGTAGGGGACTGCGAGCGAGCCGCCGGGCCCGATCGTGCCGACCGGGATCAGGTTCCACGGCTGCGGAATGGTCGACACGCCGGAGAGCGCGGACATGTAGGTGAACACCGAGCGTTGCGCGACGAGCAGCTCGACGGTGTCGCCCGGCTTGCCGACGATGTTGAGCATCAGCGTCGCGTTGTCCGTGGTCTCGACGGGCGCGCCCAGCGAGCGATGCTCGCTGCCAAATTCGGCCACGATCGAGTTGCTCTGGACCACGCGCCGCCCGCCCATGCCCTCGACGCAGGTGTAGAACCCGCCTGCGGCGCCGCGCACGATCTCGGTGTCGTACAGCTGCGCGGTTGCGTCCTCGATCGCGAGCCCGTTACCGCCGTCACCCGAGGTGGTGCAGCCGAGGTAGTCGCCGCCGCCGCCGCGCCCGCCTTCGATCGTTGTGCCCGAGGCGAACACGCCCCAGCCGCTCACGCGAACACCGTCGCCGCCCGCGCCGCCAGCCGGATAGCTCTCGTCCGAGCCGCGGCCGCCGCGCACCAGGCATTCGTACAGCGCGATCTGACTGTCGAGCGCGTCGAGCCCCACGCCGCCCGGACGACCGAGCACACCCGACAGGAAGCCCATGTCGCGCCCGAAGAGCATGCAACGCGTGAAGGTCACCTTCGAAGAGCGAACGACTTCTGCGCCGTTCCCCGCACCGGGTTGGCCAGGGAAGGGGTTCGCACGCGACCCGATGAACGTGCAGCCCTGCAAGCGCACGTTGCCCAGGTTGTCGAGCAGTCGCAGGCCGGGCTGCGGCGTGAGACTCGAAGCGGCGCCCACGGTCAACCCGATCAGCGACACCGAACGCATCGGCCCCAGCGCGCGCACTTCACATGTGCCCTGCACTTCAGCGAGCGCTCCCGGCGCCGCCATCACCGTGAGTGACTTGTTGTGGATGACGAAGCCGGCGTAGATGCCGTCCTCGACCTGCAGGATGTCGTTCTGCGACGCGGCATCGACAGCGGCCTGGATCTGCGCAAACACGCCCAGTTGCGGCTTTCCGAGGATCGAGACATCGGCCTGCGCCGTCGAGGTCGCGAAGGTCAGGGCCAGGAGTGTGCATGCGAGACGCGAGAAGCTCATGGTTCGTAGCTCCGTGGGTAGTGGAAGTCGTTCCGACGACCCTGACATGCGCGCGGTGCGAGCGCTGTTGGCGTGAAATCGGCGTTTCGCGCAGGCGGCGCGCCGCAGCGGACGACTGCGGTCATCTAGACTGCCGTGCCGCAGGGCCCTGCGGCCGCGCATGCGCGAACACGCCGACAGACCGAACTCCGAGCCGCAGCGCAGCGTGCTCGACGTCATCGAACGCCTGACTGGCGCGGCGCCGCGCGTCGAGCTGCGCCAGGAGGCGAGTGGCCAGGCGGCGACGCCGAGCGCTGGGCCGACTTCGCGCGCCACGCTGCACGGCCGCGGCAACTACTCGCTCGTCGGCGAGATCGCGCGCGGCGGCATGGGTGTGGTGCTGCGCGGGCGCGACCGCGACCTGCGCCGCGAAGTGGCGGTCAAGGTGCTGCACTCCGAGCTCGCCAAACGCTCCGACAGCGTGCGGCGCTTCGTCGAGGAAGCGCAGATCTGCGGGCAGCTCCAACATCCGGGCGTCGTGCCGGTCTACGAGCTGGGCCTGCTCGCGGACGAGCGGCCGTTCTTCACCATGAAGCTGATCCGCGGGCGCACGTTCGCGGAGCTGCTGCTCGAGCGCGACGAGACCACCTCGGAGCGCCGGCGCATGCTCGAGATCTTCATGAGCGTGTGCCAGACCATGGCCTACGTGCACAGCCGCGGCGTGATCCACCGCGACCTCAAGCCGGCCAACGTGATGGTCGGCGCCTTCGGCGAGGTGCAGGTCGTCGACTGGGGTCTGGCGAAGGTGCTGGCGCGCGACGGCGCTCCGCCGCGCACGTCCACGCCGGAGCAGACGCCGCAGAGCGCGCCGCTCGAACCGGTCCAAGTCGACGCGCGCGAAGGTCATTCGCTGGCCGGCGCGGTGATGGGCACGCTGTCCTACATGCCGCCCGAGCAGGCGCGCGGCCAGGTCGATTCACTCGACGAGCGCGCCGACGTGTTCGCGCTCGGCGCGATCCTGTGCGAGATCCTCACCGGCGGCGCGCCCTACAGCACCTCGGCCCCGCGCGCAGCCGTCGAAGCGGCCGGCGGCAAGGTCGAGCACGCCTTCGCAGCGCTCGACGACGCAGTGGCCGAGCCCGAACTCGTGGCGCTGTGCAAGCAATGCCTCGCGCCCGAGCGCGAGCAACGCCCGCGCGACGCGAGCGAACTCGTGCGCCGCCTGCAGCAGCATTTCGAGCAGCTCGAGCAGCGCGCGCGCGCCGTGCAGATCGAAGCCGCCGAGGCGCGCGTCAAAGCCGCCGAGGAGCGCCGCGCACGCCGTTTGACGGCCGGGCTTGCGACCAGCGTGGTCGTGACAGTGCTCGTCGCCGGAGGAGGCTGGCTGTGGACGCGCGTGCAGCGCGACGAGCGCGAGCGCGCGACGCGCGACGAGGTCGAGTCGGCGCTGGCGGCGGCGGCCACGGCCGAGGTCACGCAGGACTGGGACGGCGCCTTCGCGCAGGTGCAGCGCGCGCGGACGGCGTTGCAGGCCGGCGCGGCCACCGAAACCCTGCTCGCGCGCGTCGAGCAGGCCTCCGATCAGATCGAGCGCGGCGCGCGCGTCGACAGCGCGGCGCGCGAGCAACGGGAGCGCAACCGCGAACTGCTCGAATCGCTAGAGCGACTGCTGTCGCTCGAACGCCTCAACTTGGGCGACCGCGAGCACGCTGCGAAGCGCGAAAACTTGGTGCGCGCGGCCTTCCAGACCTGGGGCGTCGCGATCGACGAACAGCCGCTCGACGAGCTGGTCGAGCAGGTGCTCGCGAGCGACATCGCGGTCGAGATCGCGCTCGCGATGGATCAGTGGTGCTGGCGTCGCGTGATCGCCGCGCGCGGCTGGGACGTAGCGACCGAACGGCTGATCGCGTTGGCCGTGCGCGTCGACCCCGAGCCCACCCGCGTCGCCATTCGCCAAGCGCTGCTCCGCCGCGATGCCGATGCGCTGACGGCGCTGGCGCGCGCGGCGGTGGATGCTCCGCTGCCTCCGCAGACCGCCGCGGCGCTCAACGCGGGCCTCCTGGGCGTGAGCCGAGCGCGCGACAGCGTCGACATGCTGCGCGCCAGCGCGGAGCGCTACCCCGACGACTTCCAGGTCCAGCTGATGCTCGCCCAGATCCTGAACGACTTGGGCCCCGAGCACTTCGACGAGGCGATCGCGCACTACAACGCCGCACGGGCGCTCAAACCCTCGAGCCCCTTTCCCCTGCGCGGCCTGGGCACGATCGCGGGCGAGCGCGGCGACATGGAGCGCGCCGAGCGGATGCTGCGCCGCGCCGTCGAGCTCAGTCCCGACAACGTGCAGATGTGGAACGACCTCGCCACGGTCATCAGCGACCCCGCCGAGCAGGAGCGTTGCCTGCGGCACTGTCTGGAGCTCTCGCCGACCAGTTGGGAGCCCAAACTCAACCTCGGCCGCTTGCTCCACATGAGCGACCGCGCAGACGAGGCCATCGAGCTCCTGCGCGAGGTCGTCGCGAGCGCGGGCCACGTGGCTCTCGCCTGGAGCCATCTGGGCACGGCGCTTTCGAAGTCAGGCCAGCACGAGGAGGCGACGCGCGCCTTCGAACGTTCCCTGGAGCTCGACCCCAGCGACCTCTCAGGTCTGTTCAACCTCGCCATCGAGCAGCGGCGGCTGGGGCGTCACGAGCGCGCGCTGGAGTTGTGCGAGCGAGCCCACAGCCTCGCGCCCGAGCACCCGCTGCTGAACCTCGGACTGGGCGTGTCCCTGGCGCAGGTCGGGCGCGAGCGCGAAGCCGTCGAGCGCTTGCGCACGGCGCTGGAGCTCGAGTCGTCGCAGATCGAAGCGCGCCAGCTCCTCGCGCGTTTGCTCGCCGACGCCGCCGATCCTCAAGTGCGCGAGCCGCGCGAAGCACTCGAGCAGGCGGACGCGATCCTCGCCTTTCTGCCCTACGACCCCTCGGCGCTGGTCGCCAAGTGCGCGGCGCTCGTGAATTCCGACGAGTTCGAGCAGGCCGCGAGCCTGGCCGCGCGCCACGCGCACCTGGGCGGCGAACTTGCCCGTTCGCTCGGACTCCTGCACGCCCTCGCGCTCGCGCGCCTGGAGCGGCTCGATCAAGCGCGCGCTGTGTTCGGCGCCGTCGACAGACACGAGCTCGACCCCGCCGACGCCGTGGCCCAGCGCCAGTGCGAACGACTCGAACGCGAGCTGCGCGAGTTGCTCGGCGAGTGATCAGCGCGGGCGCGGCGCGAGCTGCGCGTCCGCAGCGCAGGTCTCGAGCACGTCGAACAGCTCGTCGAACACGAAGGGCTTTTGCACCAGCGGGCGCTGGCAGCGCTGCGAGAAGCGCACGGCGTCGGTCGAGGCCAGGTCGCCGGTCGCGAACACGGTGCGCGCCAGGAGCGCCGCATCCTCGCTGGCCAGTCGATCGTGGAAGCCCACGCCGCCCATGCCGGGCATGCGCAGGTCGCACAGAACGACGTCGAACTGCGCGAGGCGCGCGCGCTGCGTGAGAGCGGCTTCGGCGCAGTCGAATTCGCTCACGCGCCAGCCGCGGCGCTCGGCGTGGCCGCGCAGCACCGAGCGCACGGCGCTGTCGTCGTCGAGCACCAGCAGGCTGCGCGCGGGGGCGGCGCCGGCGAGCTGCCGCGGGCGCGTTGCGGAGGCCTGCGAGGAGTCCGGAACGAACACGCAGAAGATCGCGCCGCGTCCGTCGGGGCCGTCCTCGACCGAGATCGAGCCGCCGTGGCCGCGCACGATCGCGTGGGCGATGGCCAGGCCCAGACCCATGCCCTGGCCGGGACGTTTGGTGGTGAAGAAGGGCTCGAACAACCGCTCGCGCAGCACTGCGGGCACGCCCGGGCCCTGGTCGGCCACACGGAACTCCACGCCGGCCCCGATGCGTCGCGCGCTCACCGTGACCGCGGCGCCGCTCGGGCTGGCGTCGAAGGCGTTGGCGATCAGATTCGAGAGCACCTGCTCGAGGCCGATGCGGTCCGCGCACAGTTGGAGCGACGCGGCGACGTGCAGGACGACTTGCTTGCCCTGCGCGCGTTCGTGGGGCGTGAGGCCGCGCACGACGCGTTCGACGAGCTCGGCCACGTTCAAGTCCTCGGGCGACTGCGCCGAGTGTCCCGCCAGCGCGGAGAGGTTGCGCACGATGCCGCGGCAGCGTTCAGCCTGCTCTTCGATGATGCGCGCCGTGCTCGCGGCCTGCGGCGTGCTGCTGAGGAGCTCGGCGTAGCCCAGGATCACCGTCAGCGGGTTGTTGAGCTCGTGAGCGACGCCCGAGACGAGCGTGCCCAGCGCGCGCAGTTTCTCGTCGCGCGCCAGCTCGCGCTCCAGCCGCTCGCGCTCGCGCTCGGCCGCGCGCATGCGCCGGTGCGAGGCCTGGAGCATGCTCACCACCAGCCCGATGCCGAGCATCAGCTGCACGGCGAGGTCGAGCAGCGAGTTGAGCGAGAGCACGAAGCCCAGCGCCGGCAGCCAGCCCACCAGCGAAGCGACCACCGCGTGCAGACACCACGTGCCGAGCAACCAGCGCAACGAGAGGCGAACCAGGCGCAGGCCGTGCTCGTCGTCGCGCTCGCGGCGCAGCGCGCGCAGGGAGATCTGGGCGCAAGCGATCATCGCCGGGGCCTGCACGATGAGCAGCGGCGTGATGTCGACCACGGCCAGCGGCGCGAGCGCGAACAGGCCGATCGCCGGCCACCACAGACGCGCGAGCAACGGGCTGGGATTGCGGCCGGCGAGCTCGTAGCAACCGCGCACGATGTGCAGGCCGAAGGCGACTTTCAGTCCCAGGTAGGCCATGTAGGCCGCGACCACGGGCCACTCGCCGTCGTACCACTGCCCCGGCCCCTCGGGGTCGTGCGCGCTGAAAAAGCGCACGCTCAGGATCGACAGCGACACCGCCAGCGCGAGGAACGCGCGTCGGAAGCTGCGCAGAGCGTCGAAGGAGCTCTCGCGCTGCCGCAGCGCGCCGAGGATCGCGACGAACACCCAGGCCACGAAGGCCTGGACCCACAGGCCGACCAGAGCGACGAAGTCGATGCGGTCGAAGAGGAACATCCGCCGCGGTTGAGTCTAACCCTGCGCATTCGCGCGATGGCGCAGCTCTCCTGCGCGAATGGAATCGTCGCATTCGCAGACGCGCGGCCGATTCCTGCGCGTTGGCACCAGCGCACGGCCGCCCGGTCCGCGGCCCCGTGGTGAGCCGTTCGCACGGAGCGCGCGACGCGAAACGACCGCCCCCGAGTCGCCGCGTCGATGAGGCGCGCGCTCGGAGGCGGTCGTTCTTTATCGAGGCGCTGAGCGCTCGAGACTAGGGCTGGTAGGTGAGCTGCACCGCGTCGGTGAGGCCGGTGGTGCGGCAGCTCAGCGGGTCGCGATACCAGCCTTGCACGTACGCGTTTTCGCCGGCGGTCCAGGGCGCGCCCAGTGCGGTCGGCGTCGCGAGTTGGTACGCGCTCCAGTCGAACGCGAGCGACCCGTTGCAGGCGCCGAGTGCTCCGCCCGACGACTGTTGGCTCACGCGCATCGTCGGCGGCTTGACGCACAGGTAGCTCGAGCCCACGCCCGGGCCGCACCACTGCTGCGGCAGCGCGGACAGACCGTAGAAGATCAGCGTGCTGCGCTGGCCTTCGAGGTTGGCGACGTTGATCTGGCACGCTGACGCGTGGCTCACGAGCGGATTGGCGCTGGCCGAGATCGTCGGCTGGCAGCCGAGCGAGTTGGTGCCGGCTGTGCAGAACGTAACGGGCCCGCCGGCGCGCGTGTTGAGCAGCACCGAGGCGTTCGACGAATCGCGATTGGCGGTCACGAGGTCCGTCGATTGGTTGCCGTCGAGATCGCCGGCCGCGAGCGCCGTGGGGTGCGCGCCGACGGTGAAGCTCAGCGCTGCGCCGAGCGTGAACGCGCCTTGATTGGCGAGTGCGACGACGACATTCGAGTCCTCGTCAGCGGCTGCGACATCCAGGTCGCCGTCGACGTCGAGATCGGCGATCACCACGGCCCCTGGGTTGAGCGTGCCGGTCGGCCACGCGCTCGCGACCAACGAACCGCCGGTGTTGCGCAGCGTCACGATGTAGCCGACGCCGTTGTTCTCGAGCGTGGTCGCGAGGTCGAGGTCGCCGTCTCCGTCGAGGTCGCCCGCGGCCATGCCGGTGGGCTTCTCGTTGAAGGGCATGCTCACCGACTGCACGGGGCCGAACGCGCCACCGCCGGTTCCCAGGAGCAGGTCGACGCGGCGGCTGTCCTGCGACGCCACGGCGATGTCGATGCGCGAGTCGCCGTTCACGTCGCGCAGGATGAGGTCGCGCGGACGCTGACCGACGGCGAGCGTGGCGCCGGCGCTGAACCCGACGGCGGAGTTGACGAGCAGCTGCACGCTGTCCGACGAGCGGAACGAGACGGCCGCATCGAGATCGCCATCGCCGTCGATGTCGCCCAGCGCGAGGCCGCGCGGCTCGTCACCGCTCAAGGCCACCTGTCCGCCGAGCGCGAGCACTCCGGCGTTGTTCAGCACCACGCGCGCGGCGTTCGCGTTGTCGAGCGTCACCAGCAAGTCCATGTCGCCGTCGCCGTCGAGATCGCCGGCTGCCATCGCCTGTGGGCTGAGGTTGAAGCCCAGTTGCAGCACCTGGCCCGCGCTGAACGCGCCCGCGCCGCTGTTCACGAACACTTCGACGCGTTCGGGGCCGGGGACGCCCTGGAGTTGACCGCTGAGCACGGCGTAGTCGCGGTCGCCATCGCCGTCGATGTCGAGGATCGCGACAGCGCTCGGGCGTTGGCCTTGGAGCGCTTGGTTGGCGGCCGTTTGGAAGGAGATCTGCGCGGAGGCGGGGAGTGCGACGCCGGCGAGGGCCAGCGAGGCGAGGAGGAGGCGTTGGTTCATCGGGGACGGTTCTGTGGGTCGTTGAAGGGCCCGCGGGCGGCTTGGATTCGAAGAGAGCGGCTCGCGATGCACGCACTGGCTTCGCGGCGTTGCTCCAACTTCCCAAGGCCTGTGCCGACGCTCGCGAGCTGCCCGCGCGGCCTCTGCAAGCCGCTTCGCGCGCGCCCAAGTCCGCAGGCTGGACGCGGAACCGACGACTTGGACGGCGAAGCGCGAAAAAGCACGCGCCCGCCGCACTCGCGCAGAGTGCGACGGGCGCGAAGGTCAGCGCGACTCGCGCGCTACTCGCAGACCGTGAAGCGCAGCGCGTTGGAGAGCGTCGTGGTCGACGCGCTCTGCGGATCGCGGCCCCAGAACTGCGCGAAGATCGTCTCGCCCGGATCGACCGACCACTGCTGGTAGTAGGGCGTGTCGAACGTGAAGGCCCACGAGCCGGTGCAGTCCGCGCCGGTGGGCGAGCCGCCGCTCGAAGTGAGCGGCGTGCGGATCGTCGGGGGCTGCACGCACAACGTGCCGCCTTGGAACGGCGCCGCAGCCTGGCCGAAGCCCCAGAAGAGCAGGCCGTTCTTCTGGCTGATCACGTTGCCGCACAGCACGGTCAGACCCGCACCGCTGCGCGAGGGCGTGCCGGTGAACGACACGCTCGGCGTGCAGCCCAGCGAGTTCACCTTGCCCGTGCAGTAAGTGGCGACCGTGTTCGCGTTGGCCAGGATCGGGCCGAAGTGCCGCGTCACGCCCCAGTTGCCGGCGTTGTCGCGCGCTCGCAAGTGCGCATAGCGCGCGGTCGCGGACGAACCGATGGCCTGGTTCGAGCTCGTCGCGTTGGGCCCGACGTTCAGTGCGCCCGTCGGGTCGGTGCTCGCGTTCGTGTCGATCACCAGCACGTAGCCCGCCAGCCCCGAGCGCGCATCCGTGGCCGGGTTCCACGACAGGTTCAGCGACGTGTTGCACGACAGCACGCCTTCGTTGTGCGTGCTCGAGTCGAACTGGAACGGACCCTGCGGCGCCGCCGTGTCGATGCGGTACGGCCCGGAGTTGGTGTTGCCGGCGAACCAGTTGCCGCAGTTGTCGACCGCCTTGATCGAGAAGTACCACTCGCCGTCGCTGAGGTTCGAGTTCAGCGCGGTGACCTGCTCGATGTCCTTGGTCTGGTCGGGAGGCGTGACCGCGCCCAGCGTCCAGGTGCGGCTGTAGCCGTCGATGCCCGAGAGGTTGTCGCTCGCGGCGGTCCAGTTGAGCGTCACGAGCGAGGCGTTGCTCCACTGGCCGACGGTGTGGGTCGTCGACTGCAGGTTGGTCACGTTGCCCGGCGCCGTGCCGTCGACCGTGATCTGCACCGAGTCCGACTCGTCGACCCAGGTGTCCGAGCGCGCTTCGACCGACCAGGTCTTCACGCCTTCGGTGCTCCAGCGCGTGACCCATTCGGCGCTGCGCTGATCGCTCGCTGCGAACGAGCCCAGCGTGATGTCGCGACCGTTGGTTTGGTTGTCGGTCAGGTCGCACACGATGCCGTCGTAGAGCGTCGTCGTCGCGGCCTGCAGCGAGTCGCCGCTCGAGGTGCTGTCGAGGAACACGGCCGTGGCGAAGTACTGCGGGTTGGTGACCGTGGCCGTGATCGTCACGTTGTCGTTGGGCTTGACGAACGTGTCGTCGGCGACGACGTCGAGCGTTCCATCCGGAGTCGTGTCGTCGAAGATCTGCTGCACGACGACGCTGTAGCGGATCAGGCCCGTCGCGCTGTCGGGATACAGCTTCCAGCGCCACGTACCCGTCTGTGGGTTGACGAACGTGCGCAGCTCGGTGTTGTCGATGCTCGACTGCTGCGCGGTGAACTCGCCGGTGTTGCCGGCCGGGTCGATGCCGTTCTGCGGGCTGTCGAGGTACAGGTCGAAGTCGTTGACGAGCGCTTGCGCGGCGCCGGCGGAGCACTGGTCCTCGTGGTACGTGACGAGCACGAGCAACTCGACGCAGCCCGGATCGACGGTGAAGTCCGAGTAGCCGTAGATCCCCGGGTTCAGCGAACCGCCCCAAGTGACACGATCGGTCGCGCCGACGAGATTCCAGTGGGCGTTCAGCGCGTTGATGCGGCCTGCGCCGTAGGAGTTGAGGTGCGTGGCGGAGATGCCGGCTTGCGTCGTGAGGTTCTCATCGGCGAAGGGGATCGACGTGGCCATGATCAGCGCAGCGAGTCGTTGCGGCTTGTAGCGCAGGTAGCTCAAGTGATCGACGAGCTGAGCAGCGAGGCCAGAGACGTGCGGCGTCGCCATGCTCGTGCCGGAGTCGTTGCGGTAGCCCGAACCCGAGTTGGCGTCGACGGACGTGATCATGCGGCCGGGCGCCACCACGTTCGGCTTCCAGCGCCCGTCGCCCAACGGGCCGGTGCTGGAGGTGGTCCACTTCACGCCCGGATCCCCCGCGGCCGCGTCTTCGTAGTCGAGCACGCTGCCCACCGACAGCGCGTTCTTCGCAGCCGCGTTGCTGCCGATCGAGTTCGCGCCGACGCTGACGCCGTAGTTGCCCACGCCGAAGACGTAGAGCTGCTCCTCGTCCCACACTTCCGCGTCGATCGTGCGCGGACTGGCCTCGGAGCCGATCCAGGGCACGCCGGCGGCCGGGGCCGAGCCGTAGGAGTTGCTCACGACGTGCGGCTTGGGCGAGACGTTGCCCGAGCCGTCGGTGTAGTCGCCGCGCATGTTCGAGAACAGGGTCGAGAGCGACGTGCCCGAGCCCGCGCACGCTCCGTCGAAGTTCTTGACGTTGCGGATGCGCAGCGTGTTGAGCGAGCCCAGGCCCGGTGCGACGCCTGTGAACGGCGCCGAAGCGGCCGGCGGCTGGCCGAAGAAGATGCCCGCGACGTGCGAGCCGTGCTCGCACAGGTCCGTGAACGCCGTGCCGCTGGTGGTGTAGTTCCAACCCACGCTGAAGGTGTGATCCAGTCCTTGGTGGGCCGTGTCGAAGCCGGAGTCGATCACGCCGGCCGTGATCGTGAGGGAGTTGGCGCCGTTGAGCGGGTCGCGCGAGGCGTCGACCAGCGTGAGCGGCGACGACTCGTGGTCCTCGAGCTGCGCGGGCAGGTCGGCTTCGACGAACTGCACGAAGTCGAGCTCGACCAGCGGCTCGATGCCCGCCGGCGCGACGCGGCAACGGAAGGCGCGGATGCGTTCGATGTACTCGAGCACCTCGACGCCGCTCGCTTCGAGCGCGCGTTGCTGCCAGCCGTTCGACATGCACACGCTCGCGAGCGCTGCCGAACCACCTTCGGTGACGATGCCGCCCGGCGCGGCTTCTTGCACGGTTCCGACCGGCTTGAAGGTCGCCGCGGGGCCGAGGTCGGACTCGTACACGTTCACGTACAGGTCCACCGGCTTGTTCGCGGGCGACTGCGCGAGTTCGTGCACCAGGCGCGGGTGGAGCTTTTGTTGCGCGCGCGGAACGCCCAGCCAGCGCACGAAGTCGAGCGAGGCGAGCGAGTCGAGCGCGGCCACCGGGAAGGCGAGCTTGAGCGTGTAGTGGGGGTGGAAGCCGAGCACGGTTGCGCCGAGCTCCTCGAGCTGCGCGATGCGCTCCGGCGTGATGCGCTTGGAGAACATCGCGAACGCGAAGCAGCGCCCGTCCGCGCGGCCGTCGAGCGGCTGCGACTGGATCTGCGCGAGCAGCAGCGGGTCGACGCGCTCGCCCTCCGGCGGGTAGTAGGCGCCGCCTGCGAAGGCGAGGAAGTACGGGTCGCCGCTGGCGGGCTCGAGCAGGATGTCGCCGTCGTCACGGGACTCCCAGCGCGCGGGGTTGGGCAGCGGGACCGCGTCGTCGAGTCGCGCGGGGGCCGACGAGCCTGCGCCGGCGTCGGTGGCCTCGAGCAGGTCGGTGCGCAGCTGCGGCGTGCTCTGCGCGAGTTGTGAGATTGCAGGCAGGGAAAGCGTGGCGGCCACGGGCAGCCAGCGCAGCGAGGGACGGTGGAGACGTTTCATGGGAACGAGGAATGGTTCGAGGTTCACCGTCGAACGACCCGCGGCGAAAGGCCGCGGCCGCTCGAGGGGCCAACCAGAGGCGCAGTTCCCGGCCTCGGCCCGACATCCACCTGCAAAATTCCTCGCGCCGATCTGGTTGAACGTACGGTGCCAGAGCAATCTGTCCCACGCCGCCGTTGCGTTCAGGTTGCCCGTGGCGTCACGCGGCGTGGAACGTACGGTGCCAGAGCAATCTGTCCCGCGCCGCCGTCGCGTTCGGGTTGCCCGTGGCGTCACGCGGCGTGGGACAGATTGCTCTGGCACCGTACGTTCAACGCCGTGGCCCAAGAACCCGACATCGTCGAACTGCTGCGCCGACTCGCGAACGGCGACGACTCGGCCGGCGAGGAGTTGCTCCCGCTGGTCTACGACGAGCTGTATGAGCTCGCCCGGCGCTACATGGCGCGCGAGAAGACGCACCACACGCTGCAGGCCACCGCGCTCGTCCACGAGGCCTGGATCCGGCTCGCGCACGACGAAACTCCGGAGTGGCAGAACCGCGAGCAGTTCATCGGCATCGCCGCGCGCGCGATGCGCCGCGTGCTGGTCGACCACGCGCGTCGGCGCGATGCCCGCAAGCGCAGCGGAGCGGCCGAGCGCCTGCCCTTCGAGGCGCTGCTCGAGCTCTACGAGGAGTCCGGCCCGCCGATGGTGGAGCTGGACGAGGCCCTCGCGCGCCTGGGGCAGGTCGATCCGCAGCTCGTGCGCATCGTCGAGCTGCGCTTTTTCTTCGGCGCGTCGAACGACGACATCGCGCGCGCCCTGAACGTGTCCACGCGCACCGTCGAGCGCGGCTGGAAGACGGCCCAGGCCTGGCTGCGCGCCGAGCTGGGCGAAGCCGCCGCCCCCGATTCGTGAAAAGCGGGCACGCGAGCTGTCGGTCGAAGACCGCGACCTGCGCCTTGAACCAACCATGAGCGCCGAGCACTGGCCCCGCGTCCGCGAGCTGTTCGAGCGAGCCGTCGAGCTCGACCCCAGGCTGCGCGAGGCGTTCCTCGAGCGCGAGGCGACCGACGCGCCGCTGGTCGCACGCGAAGTGCGCCGGCTGCTCGAGAACTGGACCGACGATTCGAATTTCCTCGCGCCGCCGGGTGAAACGCGCTTTGCCGGCTCGCTGGGGGGCCGCGCACCGGGAGCAACGCAGTCCGGCCGCATCGGCGCCTACCGCATCGAGCGCCTGCTCGGCAGCGGCGGCATGGGGGCGGTCTACCTCGCTCACCAGGAGCGCCCCTCGCGGCGCGTCGCGCTCAAATTGATGCGCGCGGGCCTGGGCTCAGCGGCCGATCAACGCCGTTTCGAGGCCGAGGCCGAGATCCTCGGTCGCCTGCGGCATTCGGCCATTGCGACGGTCTACGAATTCGGCGTCCACGGCGAGGGCGCCGACGCGACGCCGTACTTCGCGATGGAGTACGTCGAGGGCGCGCTCGATCTGGTGAGCTACGCGCGCGGAGCGGCGCTCGCGTTGCGCGCGCGCGTCGAGCTCGCGATCAGCCTGTGTGAAGCCGTGCAGCACGCGCACGGCAAGGGCGTGATCCACCGCGACATCAAGCCCGGGAACGTGCTGGTCGACGAGCGCGGCGCGCTCAAGGTGATCGACTTCGGCGTGGCGCGCATCGTGGGCGCGGACCTGGCGCGCAGCATCGGCGCGACGGGCGGTGAAGCGCTCGGCACCATCGCGTACGCGAGCCCCGAGCAGCTCCAGGGCGACTGGCGCGACGTCGACGTGCGCTCGGACGTCTACTCGATCGGAGCGACGCTGTTCGAGCTGCTCGGCGGCCGGCCGCCGTTCGTGGCCGGCGAGCGCGCGCTCGTGAGCTTCGTGCGCGAAGTGTGCGAGCAGCCCGCGCCCGCCTTGAGCACGGTCGCACCCGAGCTCGCGCCCGAGCTGGGCTGGATCGTCGCCAAGTGCCTCGAGAAGGACCGCGAGCGGCGCTACGCCACCGCCGACGAGCTCGCGCGCGATCTGCGGCGTTGGCTCGACGGCGAACCGGTGCTCGCTGCGCCGCCCAGCGCGCTCTACCGCTTGTCCAAGCTCGTGGCGCGCAATCGCATCGCGTTTTCTGCGGCCGCGGTCGTGCTTTTGAGCCTCGTGACGGCGCTTGCGATCTCGCTCGTCAAGACGCGCGAGGCCGACGAGCAGCGGCTCATCGCGCTGCGCGCGAGCGAAGCCTCCGAACGCGATGCGGCGGCGGCTCGCGCAGCCGCGCGCGAGGCCGAGGAGCAACGTGAGCGCGCTTCACTCGCCAGCGAGCAGGCCGCGCGCGAAGCCGAGTCGGCGCGCGTCGAGTCGCGCCGCCGCCAGGCCGTGATCGATTCGCTCGCCAGCATGCTCGGCGCGGTCTCGCCCGACGAAGACGGCCGCAACGTGACGCTGTTCGAGCTGCTCGAGCGCCGCCGTTCGAACCTCGAGAGCGAGTTCGCGGACGACTCGCGCCTGCGCGTCCAGCTCCAGGGCTTCCTGATCGAGGCCTACGGCAATCTCGGCCTCGCCGAGCAAGGCATCGAGCTGGCCGAGTCTTCGCTCGCCACGATGCAGCGCGAAGGCGGCTACACGCCCAGCGAGATCTCCGCCACGCAGTTCTACCTCGCGCGCCGCTACTACGAGCGCGGCCGCATGGCCGAGGCCGGAGCGCTGGTCGACGCCGCGCGCGGCCTGCTCACGGATAGCGATGGCGTGCTGCCCGAGGACGGCGTTGCGGCGCTGCAGATGCGCGCGATGGCGATGGAGAAGCAAGGTCTGGTCGAGGAGTCGATCGCGGCCTTCGAAGAGGCGCTGGTCGTCGCGCGTCGCTCGCTGGGCGACGATGCGCTCGCCACGCTTCTGTTGATGACCGACGCAGCGCTGGGTCACGCGCTGCAACGGCGCACGGACGTCGCCGAGAGCCTGGCGCGCGAGGCGTACGAGCGGGCTCAGCGCCTGCTGCCCGCCGGACACTCGATGTTGCCGCTGTTCGCGATGCGCCTGGGCAGCGTGCTCAACGCCGCCGGCAAGAAGGCCGAGAGCATCGAGCTGCAGCGCGAAGTCGTGGCGCGCACGGAGGCGCTCTTCGGCGAGCACCACCGCAACGTCGCGCAGGCGCACCGTGAACTCGGCTCCGTGCTGCTCGGAGCGCGGCGCTACGAAGAGGCGTTGGCCTCGGCGCGCCGTGCGTTGGAGTTGCTCGAGACGCACCACGCGCGCGACGCGGAGCTCGAGACCGCGATTCGCGGAGTGCTCGGCGGCGCGCTCGACGGCCTGTGGCGCTACGAGGAGTCGGTCGAGAACTGGCGCGTGTGCGTCGAGCGCTTCGAAGAGCTCGGCCGGCGCACCGATCCGTACGCCTTCCAGGCCCGTTTGGGCGTCGGCGGCGGGCTCTTGTACTTGCGGCGCTTCCCCGAGTCCGAAGCCAGCCTGCGCGAGACGCTCGAGCTCGCCGCCGACGCGCTGCCGCCCGACGACGCGCTGGTCGGCTTCGCGCGCTTGCTCATCGGCCAGGCCATCGGCCAACAGCCCGGACGACTGACCGAGGGCTACGACCAGATCGCGTCGGCGTACGAGATCCTCTCCAAGTACGACGGACCCGGCCCGCGCAAGCGCGCGAAGGAAGCGCTCGAAATGCTCGAGGGCGCGGCGGAGGGCGCAGGACGGCCGCAGGATCTCGAGCGCTGGCGCAAGCTGCTCGGCAAGTGAGTCGCCACTTCCTGCTGTAACGGTCCGCGCCGGCCGCGGATTGAACCTGCGTCGCACGGCGGTCTGGACGCTGCAGGGAGCAGCGCGACGCGTGCACGCAGCGTCGGAGGAGTGGATCTCATGTTTCGTTCGAGTGCAGCGGCATTGGCGGCGGTGTTCACGGGCGGCTTCGCGGCGGCGCAGGCGCCCCTGTACGACTTCTTCACGCTCGTTCCCGGCGAAAACTTCGGTTCGGCGGTCGCGGCGGCGGGCGATGTCGACGGCGATGGCTTCGGCGACTTCGCGATCGGCGCCGAGCGCGCGGCCGGGCTGCAGTCCGACTCGGGCGTGGTGCGCATCTACTCGGGGCAGAACGCGAGCCTGATCCGCGAGCTGAAGGGTGAGCTGACGGGCGACCGCTTCGGCCACGCGCTCGAGTCGATCGGCGACGTGAACGGCGACGGCCGGCCCGAACTGCTGGTCGGCGCGCCGTTGCACGATGCCTTTCTGGGTATCGATCGCGGCGCGGCGTACGTGTTCGACGGCGCCACGGGCTCACAGCTCGCGAAGCTCTTCGGCAACGGCGCGGACCACTACTTCGGATGGTCGCTCACCGCGCTGCCGGATGTGAACCTCGATGGGATCACGGACTTCGCGGTGGGGGCCCCGCGAGAGCCGGTGAGCGGCAACTCGCTCGCTGGAACCGTGCGCATCTACTCGGGCGCGACGCGCGCGCTGTATCGCCAGCACAACGGCGTGGCCGCGGGCGATCGCTTCGGCTGGTCGATCGACGGCTCAGAGGACGTCAACGGCGACGGCCGCGGCGAGCTGATCGTCGGCGCGCCGTACGCGGATGCCGCCGGGATCTTCGACTCGGGCCGCGCATACCGCATCTCCGGAATCCCCAGCGGCTCCGCCGTGCTCACGACCTACGCCGGCGGCACGAGCGCCGGCTGGCTCGGCTTCACTGTCGCAGCCGTTCCCGACACGAACGGCGACGGCGTGTGGGAGGTCGCTCTGGGCGAGCCGTACGTGAGCATTGGCGGCGTGGTCGGCTCGGGCCGCATCCGTGTGTTCTCCGGCACGAACGGCGCAGTGCTGCTCACGCTCGCCGGCGCGCAGAACGAAATCTACGGCTGGGTGATGAGCGCGATGAAGGACTTCGACGGCGACGGCCGCGGCGACGTGCTCGTGGGCAGTCCGTTCGCCGAATACAACGGGTGGGCGAACACGGGGCTCGCACACGTCTACAGCGGCGCCAACGGCGCGCTGCTCACGACGATGACGGGCTACTACCAAGGCGAGACCTTCGGCGACTCGATCGCGGACGCCGGCGACATCAACGGCGATGGCTTCCACGACGTGATCGCGGGCTCGACTGCCTACAACCAGTACGGAGTCGACGCGGGCCGCGCGCGCACCGCGCTGGGCAACGCAGAGTTCCCCACCAACTACTGCACCGCCAAGGTCAACTCGCAGAACTGCACGCCCTACGTCGGCATCGGCGGCTGCGCGAGCGCCACGGTGGGCCAGCTCTTCATCGTCGGCGCGAACGTGCTGCCGAACGTCAACGGCCTCATGATCTGGTCGCACACCAGCGCCTCGACGCCCTTCTTCGGCGACACGCTGTGCGTCGGCGGCCCGATCCGCCGCACGCCGGTGCAGGTCTCGATCGACAACACGGGCAGCGTCCTGCCCTGCGACGGCGTCTACAGCTACTACTTCAGCCACGCCCAAATGGCCGCCGAGGGCTTCACGCCGGGCACGACGCTCTTCGCGCAGTACTGGAGCCGCGACTCCGCCTTCCCGCCGCCCTTCAACTTCGGCCTGACCAACGGCGTGCGCATCCCGATCCTGCCGTAGCGCGCTCGCTGGTTGTACGGTGCCAGAGCAATCTGTCCCACGCCGCGCAACGCACCGGACGAGCCGAACGCAACGGCGGCGTGGGACAGATTGCTCTGGCACCGTACAACCAACCAATGGCCAAGCACACGCACGACAAGCTGTTGAAGACGCTGCAGCAGCGTTTCGAGGAGCACATGGAGCGCCACGCGGAGCTCGAGTGGGCGCAGGTCCTCGCGCGGCTCGAGCGGCGGCCCAAGGCGCTCGAGGCGCTGGCCGCGATGGAGGAGTCGGGCGGCGAGCCGGATGTGGTGGGGGCCGCGCTGAAGTCGGGCGCGGTGAGCTTCTTCGATTGCTCAGCGGAGAGTCCGGCGGGGCGGCGCAGTCTGTGCTACGACCGCGCGGCGCTCGATGCGCGCAAGGAGCACAAGCCGGCGAGCAGCGCGGTCGACCTGGCGGCTGCGATGGGGGTCGAGTTGCTCAGCGAGGCGCAGTATCGCGAGCTGCAGCGCTTCGGAGAGTTCGACTTGAAGACCTCGAGTTGGGTCCGCACGCCGGTGGAGATTCGCAAGCTCGGCGGCGCGCTGTTCTGCGATCGGCGCTACGACCAAGTGTTCGTCTATCACAACGGCGCGCAGTCGTATTACGCGGCGCGAGGCTTCCGCGCCGCGCTCGAGGTCTGAGTCGGCGGCGCGCTCGCGGTTGTACGGCGCCGCCCGCTCGAGAGCTTCAGGGAACGTGCGTCAGCTCGACCGCGTTCGAGAGGTTGGTCGTGCGCGGGGCCGGCGGGTCGCGGTACCAGGCTTGCGCGAAGGCCTTGTCGCCGAGCGAGAAGGGCGTGCCGAGCGATCCGGGGAAAGCGGCCTGGAATGCGTCCCAGTCGAGCGTGAGCTGGCCGTTGCACTGGCCGACCGTGCCGCCCGAGCTCTGCGCGGGCGTGCGCTGCACCGGGCTCTTCACGCAGAACAAGCTGGTGCTGGTCGGGCTCCACGGCAGGGGTGCGAAGCCGGTGTTGTCGATGCCGTAGAAGACCAGGCCCGACTTCTGGCCTTCGACGCCCGTGACGGTGATCACGCACGGCGCGGCTTGTGAGACGCTCGGTTGGTTCGCGGCCGAGATGCTCGGAGTGCAGTTGTTGGTGCTCGTGCCGGCGGTGCAGTACGTGGTCGGCGTCGACGGCGGCCCGCTGATGGTGTCGATGTCGAACACCGTGGCCGAGTCGGTCGAGAAGCCGCGCAGCGCGACGCCGCCTGACGTGGTGAAGCCGGTGGACACGACGCCGGTCGTTGCGAGCACGCTCACGCCGGTTTCGTCGAGCAGATCGAGCGTCATGTCGCCGTTGAGCGCCCAGTCGAGCCGCAGGCGGTACCAGGTGTCGGGCGAGAGCGTCGCGGGAACCGTGGCGACGGTGACGAAGTTCCAGCCCGTGTTGTCTTGGATCTGAATCTCGCCGGTGTTCGTGGCGAACACGGCCGACCACGCGCCGTTCGCCGTCGCGCCGAAGCCCACATACGTGCGCCCGGTGTTGCCCGGAGCGCCGCGCGCGCGAACGAAGTGCTCGTACACGTTGCCCGGTGAAGTCGTCACGCCCGTGCGCAGGCGCCACGCGGGGCCGCCCGAGCCTGCGAGCTCCGCGCCGAGCGCGCCGTCGTGCGCCGCGGCCGCGACGATGTTGAGAGTGTCCACGCCAGTGTTGGCCAAGACGTAGAGGGACTCGTTGCCGTGCTCGAAATCCTCGACCACTTGGGCCGAGGCGGCGACGGTTGCGAAGAGCGCGAACAGCACGGTGCGCATGACAGGCTCCTGAATTGGGGGCTTGGGGGAGGTGCGGCGAGAAGCGCTACGCCGCCGGATCGAGTATCGCTCGACGGCGTCGATTCCGCTCGAGAGCTTCGGGACGCGCGCGCGAGCTGGCCAGCGTCAGCCCGCAGCGAGCGGCGCGCGGCGCAAGTGCTCGCCGAATGCGCGTAACGGGCCGCTAGGAGTACGGATTCGGTTCGTAGGGCCTCTTCGGGCGCACGGATGCGCGCGGGGGCCCTCCAACGGAATTCGGACTCCAACCATGCTGTTCCCCATCGCCCTCGCCGCCGCTGCGCAGGCCCTTCAAGAGCCCCAGAACCTCGTTCTCCAACCCCAGGAGGCTCCGCGCGACGCCGTTCACGGCGAGGCGCCGGTTGTGCCGTTCAGCTTCGACGACGACGGCGTGCCGCTGCCCAACCCGGCCGTGTGGAAGGCGGGCGATGCGGGCGACGAGCTGCTGGCGCCGCCGAGCGGCGATCCGTTCTACCTGGGCTTCATCGGCGGCAAGCACTTCCCGCCGGCGGGCGAGCGCCTCGATCCGCGTCTGGACTTCAGCGCAGCGCAAGCGGGGCTGGACGGGCGTCCGAACGGCGAGGGCTACGCGTTCGTGATGTTCTCCAAGCGCATGACCGCCGAGCGCGTCGATCAGCTGCGTGCGCTCGGTGCGCGCGTGCTCGACTTCCACCCGTACTACACGCTGCGCATCGCGCTGAAGCCCGAGCTGGTCGACGGAATCTCGAACCTCGATTTCGTGCGCTGGGTCGGCGCCGCGCAGCCGTGGCAGAAGGTGCACCCGACGCTGACCCGCGAGCTTCAAAAGCGCGGTCCCGATGAACGCGTGAGCGTGTTCGTCAACCTGTTCGAGTCGGACCTGTGCGAAGCGTCGACCTCGCGCCCCGTGGGAAGCGTCGCGCACGGCGACGGCGACACCGTCACGGTGAACAAGGACGAGCGCGCTCTGCCGCGAACGTGGATGAGCAACGGCTGGCAGCAGCGCCGGCTCGAAGAGCTCGGCCTCACGATCCGCTCCTACTCCGATTCGATTCAGGCCTTCAGCGCGGACATGACTCCGGCGCAGCTCGAAGCCCTGGTTGGCCTCGACTTCGTGCAGTTCGTCGAGCTCGAAGGCGAGAACACGCTCGCGCACGACGAGTCGATGCCGCTGGTCAACGCCGACCGCACGCGCGTGAGCTACGACGGCGGGACGAACTCGGCCGCGATCGTGGGCGTGATCGACTCGGGCTGCGACCTGGGTCACACCGCGCTCGACCAGTTCACGGTGGGTTGGGACTTCACGCCCGAAGGGCTGGGCGCCTTCGAGGATTTCGACGGGCACGGCTCGCACGTGTGGGGCACGGTGCTCGGCAACGACGATGTCGACGACAGCTACCAGGGCGCGGCGCCGGGCCTGGGTTGGGCGGGCAACGGCCGCGTGTTCAGCGTCAAGATCTACAACTCGGCCGGCTCGAGTTCGGGTGTCGACTACGGCGCGGCGCTCACCGCGATGCACTCGAGCTACAACGACGGCACGAACACCACGCCGCGGCCGCACGTGGTGAACAACTCCTACGGCGTGGGCGCGAACGGCGCGACCGGCACCGAGAGCCAGGCGCGCACGATCGACGCCGAGGTGTGGGACCACAACCAGAACTACATCTTCGCGGCCGGAAACGAGGGCCCGACGGCGTCGAGCTGCCGTATCCAGGCCACGGCCAAGAACGCGCTGACGGTGGGCTCGGTGATGGACTGGAGCACCGATCCGGGCGATGTGGCGAGCAGCTCGAGCCGCGGTCCGACGGGCGACGGGCGCTGGAAGCCGAACGTGTGCGCGCCGGGCAACCGCATTTACTCGGTGCTCGGGGAAACGACCTCGTCGTACACCCACAAGACTGGCACGAGCATGGCCGCGCCGCACGTCACGGGCATCGCGGGGCAGCTCGTCGATCACTACTCGTTCCTGCGCTACAACCCCGAGGCGCTGTCGGCTGTGCTGATGGCCACGGCGATCACCAAGGACGACGCGTCGATCTCGAGCCCCATCACCGGGGCGACACACCTCAATACGTACGGCGCGGGCCGCGTCGACGCCTACAAGGCGCACTGGAGCGACAGTCAGCAGGAGTTGTCGTTCTGGAGCACGACGCTGGGTTGGACCGACTCGACCTTCGTCGAGTTCCCGGTGAGCAGCGGCGCCACGCGCTTGACCGTCGTTGTGCACTACATCGAGCCCGAGGCCTCGTCCGGCGCCTCGCAGGCGCTGCGCAACAACTTCGACTCGTGGCTCGACGCCTCGCCGTTCGCCTCCGGCAACGCGGCGGGCGACTACTCGGCGCAGCAGTCGAACGTGGACAACACCGAGATCCGCATGATCAGCAATCCGACGGCCACGAGCTGGCGCATCAAGATCTCGCCCGTGGCGCCGATCCCGTTCGAGAGCATTCGCGTCGGCATCTGCGCAGTCGTGACCTACGGCGACACGACGCCGAACACGACCTTGAACCTCACCGCGGCGGACTACTACGTGCAGCCGAACGAGGACGTCGACATCACCGCGGTCTACACCAACCCCAGCTACATCGCCTCGGCGGTGTACCTCGACTCGACTTCGAGCGGGAACACGCTGGTCGCGGCCTACGGCAACCTGGTCGACGGCTCGAGCGCGAACTGGCTCAACAATGAGCAGTCCGGCCGCGACATCTGCCTGGGCAACGTGCGCCACAGCTCGTCGCGCACGGCGAACTGGACCGCGCGCTGGAGCACCGACGGTCTGAAGGTGTTCGAGGTGGAGGCGCGCTCGGACAACGCCATCGACGAAACGCAGTCGATCGGCGTGTTCGTCGACGGCACGAACCCGGCGACGGTCACGAACCTGACCTCGACGACGCACACCGCCAACCAGTGGACCAACGACACGACCATCACCTACACCTGGACCGCGGCGACGGACAACCTGTCGGGCATCGACGGCTACGGCGTGTTCACCTCGTCTGTCGGCTCAGCGGCCCCGAGCTCGACGAAGGACATCGAAGAGGTCACGAGTTTCAGCGAGACGCTCGGTCAGGGCACGTGGTGGTTCAACATCCGCTCGCTCGACTACTGCGGCAACTGGGATGCGGACTACGCCACCTTCGGACCGATCAAGATCGACACGACCGCGCCCGGCGCGATCGGCCTGTTCGGCTCCAGCCCGCACCTCATCGGCGTGCAGAACTGCTCGACGACGGTGAACACGAGCTGGCAGCCCGCCGCCGACACCGGCGGCTCGGGCGTGCTGGGCTACAACTGCCTGTGGAGCACTTCGCCCTTCGCGGTCCTCGGCACGACGATCAGCACCTTCACGCCGAGCTTCAGCCAGAACATCGGCTCCTCGACGAGCGCGCGCTACTTCCACGTACGCCCCGTCGACCTGGCGGGCAACGGCGGGCCGGTGTCGACCTTCGGTCCGTTCTACGCCAACGCCGCGAGCGTGACGACCTACTGCACGGGCAAGACCAACTCGCTCGGCTGTGTCCCCGCGATCGGCACGAACGGCGTTCAGCCGTCGAAGAGCGCGGGCAACTTCACCGTGACCTGCACCAACGTGCTCAACCAGAAGAACGGACTGCTCTTCTTCGGCTTCGCACAGGTGGCCGCACCCTTCCAGGGCGGCACGCTGTGCGTCGCTTCGCCGACGATCCGCACGCCGAGCTCGAACTCGGGCGGCAACGCCAGCGGCAACAGCTGCACGGGCGCGTACTCGTTCACCTTCTCGACCGCGCAGATGAACCTGTTCGGCCTCGACCCGGGTGAGACCGCCTTCGCGCAGTGGTGGATGCGCGATCCGCAGAGCCCGTCGACCACGGGTCTGTCCAACGCGGTGCGCTTCACCGTGTGCCAGTAGCGGGGCCCGAGGGAAAAGCGCTTCGCAGCAACTCGAGCCGGCCGGCGCCACGCGCGTCGGCCGGCTCGCTTTCGTTCGAGGCGGCGCGCGGGCGAGGTGCGGAAAATTCGAGCCAGTGCGAAACGCGCTGCACGGCCCGCGGATGTATCGGCGCCTCCCGAGCGGGGCGCCGCGGCGCGCTCCTCGGACGGCTCACCCCACGGAGCTCGTGCCCCATGCAGCCCATCTCGCTCGTCCTCGCAGCGTTGTCGACCACGGCCTCGCAGGTCCAGGCGCCTTCGGATCTCGACCCCGCGCTTCGCGACGCCGTGCACGGTGAGGTGGCGGCGCAGAGCTTCGTTTTCGCGAGCGACGACGTTCCCCGGCCCGTGCCGCCCGTGTGGGAGCTGGGCCCCGACGGAGACCGGCAGGTCGCGCCGGCCAGCGGCGATCCGTTCTATCTGGGCTTCAAGGGCGGCAAGCACTATCCGCCCGTCGACGAGCGGCTCGATGCGCGCCTGCTAGACGCTGCCCTGCGAGCAGAGCTCGACCCACGTGCCCACGCCCAGACCTACGGCTTCGTGATGTTCTCCAAGCGCATGACGCGCGAGCGCGTGGCCATCCTCGAAGAGCTCGGCGTGCGCGTGCTCGACTTCCACCCGTTCTACACGCTGAAAGTCGCGCTCTCTGGCGTGCAGGCGGCGCAGGTCGCGCAACTGGACTTCGTGCGCTGGGTCGGCGCGGCGCAACCGTGGCAGCGCGTCGATCCGCGCTTGTCGAGCGAACTGGCCAAGCTCGCGCCCGGCGAGTCGCTCGAGCTGCACGTCAGTCTGTTCGAGTCCGACCTGTGCGAGGCCTCGACCTCGCGACCCGTCGGCGCTGTCGAGCACGCTGGACCCGCGGGCGACATTCAACGTGGCGATGAGTCTCAACGTCCGCGCGTTTGGACGCCCAACGGCTGGCAGCAGCGACGTCTGGAGCAGCTCGGAGTCGAGATCCTGGGCTACTTCGAGACCATCGACGTCTTCCACCTGCGCGCGAGCGCCGCGCAGCTCGAAGCGCTGCTCGAGCTCGACTTCGTGCAGCACGTCGAGCCGGTGCTCCCGGTGGAGACGTGCCACGACGAGTCGATGCCGCTGGCGAACGCCGACCGCATGCGCATGAGCTTCGACGGCGGCGTCAACTCGGCGGCGCTCGTGGGCGTGATCGACTCGGGCTGCGACATCGGCCACACCGCGCTCGACCCGTCGATCGTGGGCTGGGACTTCACCACGGAGAATCTCGGCGCGTACCAGGACTTCGGCGGCCACGGCTCGCACGTGTGCGGCACGATCTTCGGCAACGGCGACGTCGACGACAGCTACCAGGGCGCCGCGCCCGGACTCGGTTGGGGCGCTACGGGCCGCGTGTTCAACATCAAGGCCTTCGACTCGAACAATCAAAGTCCCGGCACGGACTGGCAGGGTGTGTACGCCGCGGCGCGCTCCTCGTACGACGACGGCCTCAACGTGACGCCCAGGCCGATGGTGGTGAACAACTCCTACGGCGAGATCTCGTTCACGGCCGCCGGCACGGAGACCTGGGCGCGCCAGATCGACAACGAGGTGTGGGCGAACAACCAGGTGTACGTGTTCGCCGCGGGCAACGAGGGCTCGACCGCGGGCTCGATTCGCACTCCGGCGGCGGCGAAGAACGCCCTCACCGTCGGCGCGGTCACGGACTACTTCACCAACGGCGCCGATCCGGGCGCGGTGCGCTCGAGCTCGAGCCGCGGCCCCTGCGCGGACGGGCGCTGGAAGCCCAACGTCGCCGCGCCCGGCAGCCGCATCTACTCCGTGCTCGGCGAGACGTTCAACCAATACGCCGACCGCTCGGGCACGAGCATGGCGGCGCCGCACGTCACCGGCATCGTGGCGCAGCTGTGCGATCACTACGCCTTCCTGCGCTACAACCCCGAAGTCGTTTCGGCGCTGCTGATGGCGACGGCGATCACCGACGACGACGTGTTGCTCTCGTCGCCTGCTCTCAGCGGCGACCACTACAACGACTACGGCGCGGGCCGTGTCGACGCGTACAAAGCGCATTACGCGACCAGTCAGCAGGGACTGTTCTTCTGGAGCACGACGCTCGACCACGACGAGTCGACCTTCGTCGAGTTCACGGTCAACCCCGGCGCAACGCGCTTGACCGCGGTGATGCACTACATCGAGCAGGAGGCTTCCTCCGGCGCCTCGCAGGCGCTGCGAAACGACTTCGGGATGCGCCTGGACGCCTCGCCGTTCAGCGCTGGCAACGACACGGGCGAGTACTTCGCGCACCAGTCGTCGGTCGACAACACCGAGATCCGCAGCCTCGCCAACCCGAGTGCGACGACCTGGCGCATGAAGGTCGCGCCGATCGCGACCGCGCCGGGCGAGACGGTGCGCGTGGGGCTCTCGGTGGTCGTGACCTACGCGGACACGACGCCCGATCCGACGTTCACTCTCAGCGCCAGCGATCTGCTGGTGAAGACGAACGAGGCCGTCACGGTCGCTGCGGACTACTTCAACCCGCACTACATCGCCTCGGCGGTCTACCTCGACTCGACGCTCGACGGCGTGACCGTGAGCGATGCCTACGGCGATCTCGCCGATGGCAGCAGCGCGAGCTGGCTCTTCAATCAGCAAGCCGGTCAAGACGTGTGCATCGGCAACGTGCGCCACGGCGCGACGCGGACGGTGAACTGGCAGCTCGCCTGGGCCACCGACGGAATCAAGACCTTTGAAGTCGAGGCGCGCTCCGACAACGCGCTCCACAAGTCCGCGAGCGTCGACATCCTGGTCGACGGAACGCAGCCCGGCGCAGTGAGCGGGCTCACCTCGACCTCCCACGTCGCTGGCGTGTGGAGCAACCAGACGCAGGTCGATTACGTGTGGAACGCCGCGGTCGACAACCTGTCGGGAATCGATGGCTACGGGCTCTTCACGACGATCGCCGCGACTTCGCCGGGCGCGGGGAAGGACATCGAAGAGGTCACGAGCTACAGCGAAGTGCTCCCGCAGGGCGTCTGGTGGTTCAACATCCGCAGCGTCGACCAGTGCGGCAACTGGGACGACGGCTTCGCGAGCTTCGGGCCGATCCTGATCGACACCACGGCGCCGGGCGCGCCGGGCGCGGTGAGCTCGAGCTCGCACGCGGTCGGCGTGGCGAGCTGCTCGACCACGGTCGCGGCGGCGTGGGGCGCTGCAGCGGACCAGGGATCAGGGGTCGCGGGTTATCGCGTGCTGTGGGACGCGGCTCCCGCGACCGTGCCCGTCGGCGCGCCGAACGTGTTCGGGACGATCTACACGCAGGACATCGGCTCGTCGATCTTCGCGCGCTACTTGCACGTCCGAGCGGTCGACGCGGCGGGCAACATGGGTCCGACGGTTCACTTCGGCCCGATCTTCGCCAACGCCAACTCGGTCGCGGCCTACTGCGTGGGCAAGGCCAACTCGCTGGGCTGCGTGCCCGCGATCGGCACGAACGGCGCGCAGCCCTCGAAGAGCGCTGGCAACTTCGCCGTGACATGCGCCAACGTGCTCAACCAGAAGAACGGCCTCTTGTTCTTCGGCTTCGCGTCGCTCGCGTCGCCGTTCCAAGGCGGCACGCTGTGCGTCGCGTCGCCGACGATTCGAACCGCTTCGCAGAACTCGGCCGGCAGCGTCGGCGGCTCGGACTGCACCGGGAGCTACTCGTACACGTTCACGACCGCGGACATGAACCTGTACGGCCTCGATCCGGGCGAGAGCGTCTACGCGCAGTGGTGGATGCGCGATCCGCAGAGCCCGTCGACCACGGGCCTCTCGAACGCGGTGCGCTTCAGCGTGTGCCAGTAGCCGAGCGCGAGAAGCGAGATTTGCGGCAACTCGAGCCGGTCGGCGCCACGCGCGTCGGCCGGCTCGCTCGCTTGTCGTGAGAACGATCACTGCGCGCAGCAGCGCGTCGCTCGCTACCCTGGCCGCCCCCGATTCGCGCGATGCCCAGCCAAGCCTATTCCGCCGCCGCCAAACCGCTGCTCGACGCCGCCGCAGCGCGCGGCATGAAGGTGATGCGAGTGGTCGAGTTGCGCCGCTGGGGCGCGCGCGCCGAGCCGCTGCTGGCGGAGCTCATCGCAGCGCTCGATCAGACCGACTCGCTGGAGCTGGTCGAAGAGCTCGCGAGCGTGCTCTCGGGCTCGTGGGCGCGCGAGGCCGCGCTCAAGCCGCTGATCACGCGCTTTCGCTCCGCGCCGAACTCTCCGCCGAGCGTCAAGGCCGCCCTTGCGCAGGCGATTGAGGCCCAGGTGGATGAACGCGCGATCGACGCGCTGGTCGAGCTCGTGCGCGAGCGCCGCCACGGCAACGCGCGCGCGGTGCTCGTCAATGCCCTCGGCCGGCTCGATCACCCGCTCGCGCTCGACACGTTGGTCGTCCTGCTGGCCGATCCGGGCGTCGGCGGTCACGCGCTCTCGGCGCTAGCGAATTTCGTCCCGCGCACGCGCGAGACGATCGAGCGCGCGCTCGTGAAGCCCTTCCTCGCCGACGGCCGCGCCTGGGTGCGCCGCGACGCGAAGGAGCTTCTGAACGTGCTCGACCAGCTCGCGTGAGCCTTCGCGCGCCTGCGCGACGCCGCGTCTCGCATCAGCGCTGCTCGGGCGCGCGCTCCCACGGAAGCGCGGGCGCGAACGGCAGCGCCAGACGCGGCGGCCACACGCGCACGGCGAACGTGAGCTGCAGGAAGTGCAGCTCGACGCCTTCGCGCAGCGCGAGTGCGACGCCGATCGGCCAGGTGTCGAGCTCCACGCCCGTGCGCGACGGCGTGAGCCCCGCGCGCGCCCAGGTGAAGTCCTTGCCGAGCGCGTTGTGGTCGAACACGAAGGCCAGTTCGGGCAGCTCGCGCGACAGGTCGCGCACGAACGTGTTGCTGTTGGGGCCCGGCCAGGCTTCGTAGCCGCCGTCATAGCGCGGCGCGAGGCGCGCGGTGGCTGACGCGAGCTGCTCCGCGATGCACTGCGCGCGCTCTCCGACGATCAGCTCATGCACGCGCACGGCTTCGTCGCCCCAGCGCCAGTCGCTGCGCGCTTCGGCGGCCGCAATCGGGACGCACGTGGCGCCCGCGCTCTCGTTGAGCACCTCGGCGCGCACCCAGCGCTCTTCGTCGCCGAGCTTCGCATCGACCCAGGTGTGCTCCGCGAAGTGCGCGTACCAAGGCATGAACTTCGGGATGCCCGCGCTCTTCACGGCGACGATCCACGGCTCCGCGGCCGGCAGTCCGGTCGGCCGCGCGACCGAGCACGCAGCACACAGCGAGAGCGACAGCAAGACGAGCGAGTTGCGCATCGCGGCATGATTCGCAGCTTCTTCGCCCGATTCCAGATGCGGCTCGCGGCGCGTAGCTTGAGGCCCCATGAAACTCGGAATCACGTCGCTCCTCCTCGCCGGGCTCGTTGCGAGCTGTGCTGGACCTTCGCGCGCGCCGATCGCCGGCGCCGACCACGCCCCGCTCGAAGAACAGGCCATCCTCGAGACCATCGACCGCTTCTTCGAGGCCATGAACCGACGCGATGTCGCGGCCTACTCGGCGCTGATCCTCGAAGACGGCATGACCTACACGCAGGCGCAGGACGCAGGCGGCTGGAAGCTCCTGCGCCGCAGTCAGCTCTCGCTCGCCAAGTCCTTGGGCGAGGGGAAAGGCACGCCGGTCGAGACCTACTGGAAGCCCACGGTGCTCGTGCGCGGCCCGATCGCCGTCGTGTGGACGCCCTATCGCTTCACGCTCGACGGCGTCGAGACGCACCGCGGCGTCGACGTGTTCGACATGGTCAAGCTCGACGGCCGCTGGCGGATCGCGAACGCGCTGTGGACGCGCGAGAGCGGCGCGGACCTGCAAGCGCAGTCGCTCGACGAGGTCCGTCCGACGAGCCTCGCCAGCCCGAGCGACGTCGCGCCCAAGCGCTGAGTCCTCGACGCGGCCGAACGAAGCGCGGCTACGACGCTGCGCGCTGGTGCGCGTGCGCGACGAGGTGATTGACGCCGATGCCGTGCAGCCAGTTGCCGAGCAGCACCAGGCTCGGCGGGCAAGCGGCTTCGATGGCGGCGACGCGCGCGGGGTGCTCGAGGTCGAAGCGCGGCAGCGTCGCGCGCCAGCGTTGGATGCGCACCAGCTCGGGCTCGCCGCGCAGCTCGAGCAGGGCGCGCAGCTCGTGGCGCAGTTCGCCGAGCGCGCCGCGGCTCAGCGTCGGTGGGCTCGCGCCCAACTCCAGCGAACCGCCTTCGGCTCGGAGTCGAAACGCGAGATTTGTTGCAACGCCCGGGGACCGCGACAGGCCAACGAGGCTCGCGCGGAACACGACATCTCGAACCCCAAAGAGGCCCCACATGAAATCGAATTTGGCCTGGACCGCGATTCTCGCGCTCCTAGCTCTGTCAAGTCCTGTCTTCGCGTCGGATCCCAACGGAGGCTCACAGCCTGCCGCCGGCGGTCAGTCTGCCGACTACGCCACCACCCAGGTGCTGCGAGTCCACGTCGCCGATGTGTACACGGGCCAACCCATCGCCAACGCACCTGTGCAGTTGGTCGGACAACCCTACCTCCAGACCACGAACGCCGCGGGCTGGACGGAGTTCAGCCAACTTCCGGTGTCCGATGGAGGCCTGGTGCGGCTTTGGACCACCCCGAACGGGTACGCGCCGGGCGCGGCGGAAACCGTCATCAACAGCAACATCAGTTTCGTCGACCTGTTCGTTCCACCGGTCGATCGCTACTCGACAGGTCTGATCGACCCCGCGGTCGGCGGCAGCTTCGTGCTGCAGGGCAACCTGCCGACCACACCTCCGACTCCGTTCTACATGGAGATCGACGTGCCCAGGTACGCACTGAGCCAGTTCTCCAGCATCAACATCACGCCCTATCCGGAACACGCGATTCCGCGCGCTGGGCAAGCCGGCAACCGCTTCATGTTCGGCGCCGCGCACGTGAACCTGCGTGACGCGGCTGGGCGCAAGATCAGTGAGATTCTCGCCGCTCCGATCACGATCCGAGTCCGACCGTACGCCGTCAGTGCGAACATGATGGCGACTGGAATCAACACTGCCGACCTGCGTTGGCATCAGTACGACTACGCGCTTCATCAGTGGGTCACCAACCCGACTCCGGCTGCCTACAACGCCACAACCGGGCTCGTCACGTACAAGACCAACAGCTTCTCGCTCAAGAGCTGCTCCGGGCCGCCGCCCACCGCTGCGCCGGCGCCGCCGCCCGCTCCGACGTTCGAGCTCAAGTGGCGCAAGTGCATCCTGCGTTGCAACGCAGGCGTCAGCTGCGGGAAGTACACGAACAGTTGCACGGTCAAGATCACCGCTGACGACACCGTGACGATCGAAGCGTCTGTGCTCGCTGAGCTGACAGCGAAGTATGGAGCTGAGGCCGGCAACGAGATGCTGGGCAAGCTCTCGAGCGAGATCGGGTTCAAGCTCGAAGGCTCCTTGTCGACGGGAGTGACGACCAAGACCGGAAAGGAAACCGAGGTCAAGATCGCCGGTGGCGACACCGCGCCGGGAGGCAAGTGCTACGACGGATCCGACGAGATCTACGAAGTGCACGATGTCTACGGCATCAAGATCGGTGGCGTGAGCATCGGTGTCATCAGCAAGCCGGTGAGCGTCATGGTGCACATGGGCCCGCGCTCCCCCAATCCGTCGTGCCCCGACTGCGAGCCGATCCCCCCGCTCGGCGGCGGTCCGCGGAAGCCTGACAACTGCCAGTAGTGGACCGAGGGCGTTCTTCGAGAACAGGAGCAATCGACATGGCCTCTCCCCACTTCGCCGCGCAGATTGATGCCTCCCTGTTCACCGGAACGCCGGACTTCCCGTTCTATCTGCCGGCGGTCTCATTCGACGGGAGTCGGGTCGAGATCGCCGGCCGCACGCTGCTCGGGTTCGCCTCGAATGACTACTTGGGGCTTGCACGGCACCCCGGCGTGATTGGTGCTGCGCAGCAGGCGCTCGCGAAGTTCGGCGCCAGCACCAACGGATCGCGTGTGCTGAACGGGTCGACCACGCTTCACGAAGCGCTCGAGCGAAGCCTGGCCGACTGGCTCGGCTCCGAGGACTGCGTTCTGTTCCCGACCGGATATCAGGCATGTATGGGCGTTGTGGCCACTGTGGGCGCCCGCGCCAGCGCCGTGGTGTTGGATCGCGAAGCGCACGCCAGCTTGTTCGATGGGGCTCGTCAGAGTGGCGCACGTGTGTGCAGGTTCGAGCACAACGACGTGCTCGCCCTGCGACGCAGACTCAAAGCTCTCGATCGAGGCGCGTTGGTGGTCGTGGACAGCGTGTACAGCATGAGCGGAGATGTGGCTCCTCTCGCCGAGATTCACGCCTGCTGTTCGGAGTTCGGCGCCACGCTGCTGATCGACGAGGCCCACGGTCTCGGCGTGCTCGGTCAGGGACATGGAGGCGCGTACGCCGCCGGTGTGACGGGCACAGACACGTTGGTCGTCGGCACGTTCAGCAAGGCCTTGGGCTCGATCGGTGGATTCGCCGTTGGCTCCAGCCAGTTCGCTCTGGAGCTTCGATCCAAGTGTCGCTCGCAGCTGTTCAGCGCGGCGCTTTCGCCTGCAAGCACGGCTGCTGCGTTGGAGGCGCTGAACATCCTCAGGGCCGAGCCGGCCAGAGTGGCGCGCGCGAGCGCAAGGGCCGCCACGATTCGAGCGGCCCTGCGTGAGGACGGCTTGCCGCTTTCGAACTGCGCGTCGACGATCGTGCCCGTCGTGCTGTCGGATGCAGCTCGCGTGCTCCACGCTTGGCAGCACTGCTTCGACAGCGGCGTGTACGTCAATGCCGTTCTGGCGCCAGCTGCGCCTGCCGGCCGAGCGCTGCTGCGTGTGAGCTGCACAGCTGATCACCGCGAGTCCGACTGTCAGCAACTGATCGACGTGCTTCGCGGCGCGCTTCGTCTAGGAGGTGCAGGTGAAGCCCGCTGAGGTTCGCGAGGCCGCTCCGTCCGCGAAAGTCGTATTCGTGCGGTGCGCGATCATCCTCGGGAGCTTCGCCGGGATCCTCACGGCCTACGACCAACTGGCTGCGCGAGCGGAACGCCTGGGTGTCACCTTGGGGGCCCAGTTCGAGCAGCAGGTCGTCCCATTCGATCCAGACTGGGTCTGGGTCTACATCGCCTACTACCCGTACCTTCTCGTCACGTTTCTCCGGGCTGCGTCGAAGCCGGGCTTCTGGCGAGCCTACGGGCTGTCGCTCAGCGTGGTATCGATCAGCTTCTGTGTCTTCTGGGCGGCGCCCACTTGCATCGACCGTCCGCCGTTCGCGCCGAACTCGCCGTCCGCCTCCGTTCTGGGCTGGCTCTGGAGGATCGACGCCTCGGGGAACTGCGCACCCAGCTTGCACGCCAGCTTGATGACGTGGGCTGTGCACATCGGGATAGGCCGCTGCGGGCAGCCACGCTGGTTTGCCGCGCCGTGCTGGATTCTCGTGCTGTACTCGACGCTCGCGGTTCGCCAGCACGTCGTGGTCGACCTGATCACGGGCGTCGCGCTCGCACTCGGCGCCGTCGGAGTCGACCGACTCGCGGCGCGCTCGGACGGGGTCGCGAGTTCGGGCTGGATCGCTCGGCTCGGTTCTGTTCAGGAGCAACTGCTGCTGGCGCTACGCAGGGTTGCTGTTCGCGCCACCTTCTTGGGGCGTTGAGCACGTCGTCAGATCGCCCGCGCCGAACTGGTTCACGACCAAGAGTCTGGCCCGAGCTGCCAGCAACCGAACGATGTCGGGCAGTGGCGGCTCGCACGCGCGCCCAGGCGCGAGCTCAACCGATGCGGTCCGCGCGTTGAGCTGCGCGCTGGCGCGCGTGTGCGACGAGGTGGTTCACGCCGATGCCGTGCAGCCAGTTGCCGAGCAGCACCAGGCTCGGCGGGCAGGCGGCTTCGATGGCGGCGACGCGCGCGGGGTGCTCGAGGTCGAAGCGCGGCAGCGTCGCGCGCCAGCGCTGGATGCGCACCAGCTCGGGCTCGCCGCGCAGCTCGAGCAGGGCGCGCACCTCGCTGCGCACGATGGCGAGCAGGTCCTTGTCGGCGAGGTCGATCGTCTCGGGGCGTCGCGCGCCGCCCAGCAGCGTGCGCAGCACGACGTGCGTGTTGGGCGCGGCGTCGGGCGCGATCGAGGAGCTGAACAGCGTTCCCAGGTGCCGCATGCGCTCGCGTGAAGCGACGAGGTAGCCGAAGCCGTCGAGCGGATGGCCGACGTCGACGCGGCGCCAGACGTGCGTGACGGACACGAGGCTCTCGGATTGGATCGAGCTGATCGGACGCGCGAGTGCGGCCGAGATGGGGGAGAGCAGGCGCGCGGCGGTCGCCGCCGGCAAGGCCAGCACGAGGCGCGCGGCTTCGAACTCGCCGACGGTGCTGCGCGCGCGCCAGACCTCGCCGTCGAAGCTGATCGATCCGACGGACGCGTTGAGCACGAGCTTGTCGCCCAACACTCGCGCCAGCGCGCTCGGGATCGCGTCGCAGCCGCCGACCGGCTTCATCACGCTCGGCGCGGGATCGCCGCGCGTCTTGAACAGCGCCTTGAACAGCCCGCCGTGCGTCTGGACGAGCTCGACCAGCCGCGGGAAGCAGGCGCGCATCGAGAGCTGCTCGGGATCGCCGGCGTGGATGCCGCTGACGAGCGGATCGAGCAGCGCTGCGAGGCCTTCTTCGCCGATGCGGTGCCGAACGAAGTCCGCCACCGAGCCGTCGAGCGCAACGCGCGGGTCGCGGAAGGGCTCGCACGCAAGGCGCAGCTTGCCGCGCAGCGTGAGCAGCGGCGTCGTGATCATCTTGGGGCCCAGCGGCGCATCGACCAGCCGTCCGCGGTGCACGAGGAAGCGCTTCGACGCGTTCGGCGGCGGCTTGCGCGCCTCGAGTCCGAGCTCGCGCAGCATGTCCGTCAGGCCGCCTGCGACTTCGAAACGCAACGACTCGGGCCCCAGCTCCGCGCGCAGCTCGCCGTTCGCGCCCAGGCGCTCGGTGTGCATCAATCCGCCGGCTCGCGGCGCGCCTTCGAGCACGACGAGATCCGCCTGCGGCCCGCGCGCGTGCGCGTACGCGAGCCCCGAGATCCCGCCGCCGACGACCAGCGTCTCGACGCACCGCGTCATATGGTCTTGCTGAAGCGCGGACCGTCGGGCTTGGACTTGCGCAGGTACTCGTCGAACACCATCGCGAGATGCCGCAGGAACAGGCGGCCCTTGGGCAGCACGGTGACGCCGCGCGCGTCGAGGGCGCAGAAGCCCTGGGCCTCGAGCGGGCGCAGTTCCTCGAGCTCGCGCGCGAAGTGCGCCGGCAGATCGTCGCGGCTGAACTCGCGGCCTAGCTCGTCGAGATCGAGCCGCATGCGGCACATGATGGCCTGGATCGCGGCGCGGCGCAGATCGTCCTCGGGGCTGCGCACGATGCCGCGCATGGCGGCGAACTCGCCCGAGCGGATGCGCGCCTCGTAGGAGCGCGTGTCGTGATCGTTCTGCACGAAGGCGCCGCCGACGTCGCCGATCGCGCTCATCCCGAAGGCCAGCATCTCGTCGGCCGGATGCGTCGTGTAGCCCATGAAGTTGCGGTGCATCGTGCCGCTCTCGAGGGCCTTGAAGAGCGGGTCAGAGCGCAGCGCGAAGTGGTCGAGGCCGATCACTTCGTAGCCGAACTGCGAGAGCTGCTCGATCGCGACGTAGAACAAGCGCGCGCGTTCGGGCGCCGTCGGCAGGCGGTACTGCTCGAGCGCGGTCTGGTGCTTCTTGAGCCACGGCACGTGCGCGTAGCCGTACACCGCCAGTCGATCGGGCCGGATGCGCGCGACGGTCTGCAGCGTCGCCGCGAAGGTGGCCTCGGTCTGCTCCGGCAGGCCGTACATCAGATCGAGGTTCACGCCGCCGCTCATGCCCTTGGCGCGGCAGTACGCGACGAGCGCTTCGGTCTCTTCGGTGGTCTGGTCGCGCGCGATGACCTCTTGAACGTGCGGGTCGAGGTCCTGCACGCCCATCGAGATGCGGTTGAAGCCGCAGGCCACCAGCGCGTCGATCTGCGCGAAGCTGGTCACGTGCGGATGCACTTCGATCGACACTTCCGCGCCGGGCAGGAGCTCGAAGTGGCGCGTGAGGATCGCGAACAGGCGCGTGAGCTCCTCGGGCTTCAGGTGTGTCGGCGTGCCGCCGCCCCAGTGGATCTGGAGCACCTTGTTGCGCCCGCCCAGGGCTTGCGCGGTGCGCGAGACCTCGAGCTCGAGCGCTTCGAGGTAGCTCGCGACCTTGTCGGGCCGGCGCGTGATCTCGACCGTGCAGCCGCAGAACAGGCACATGCGCGCGCAAAACGGCAGGTGCACGTAGATCGAGAGCGGCGCGTCGGGTGTGGCCGCAGCGCGCTCGAGGGCGGCGCGTGCGTCGTCGCTCGTGAACGGCTTCCACTCGGGCGCCGTGGGGTACGAGGTGTAGCGCGGCCCCGCGCCCGACATGCGCAGGAGCAGCGCTTCGTCGACGGCGAGGTCCGCGAAGCTCACGACGCGCGCTCCTTGGCGGCCTGCACGAAGGCGCCGACGCACTCGGGGTCGGTGTCCTTGAACACGCCGTGGCCGAGGTTGAGCACGTGGCCCGGCCGACCGCCGACTTCGTCGAGCAACGCGCGCGTGCGGCGCAGGACCTCTTCGGGTGTCGCGAACAGCGCGGCGGGATCGAAGTTGCCTTGCAGCGCGCAACGACCGCGTGCGCGCTCGAAGGCGGGGCCCAGCGCAGTGCGGTGGTCGAGCGCGACCGCCTCTGCGCCGAATTCGAACAGATCCTCGAGGAAGTGGCCGCTATCTCCAGCGAACACGATGCGCGGCGCGACGCCCGCGACGTCGCGCAGAACGCGGCGCGTCCACGGCGCGGCGTAGCGCAGGTAGTCGAGGCGAGTGAGCGTTCCGGCCCAGGTGTCGAACAGCACGATCGCATCGGCGCCGCACGCGACCTGGTAGCGCAGGTGCGCCGCGACTTGCTCGGCCAGCTTGTCCATCAGCGCCGAGTAGCTCTCGAAGTCGCGGTACATGAGCTTGCGCACGTAGCTGAATTGCTTGGTGCCGCCGCCTTCGACCGCGTAGGCCGCGAGCGTGAACGGCGCGCCGCAAAAGCCGAGCAGCGCGGTCTCGTCAGGCAGGCCAGCGCGAGTGAGGCGCAGCGCTTCGCCGACGAAGCCCATGCTCTCGCCGGGGTCGACCAGCCGCAGCGCGTCGATCGCGTCGCGCGTGCGCACCGGCTCGGGCAGCGAGGGGCCGTGCTCGTCGAACTTGAGCGCCATGCCCATGGCCTCCAGCGGCACGAGGATGTCGCTGAACAGGATCGCAGCGTCCATGCCGAAGCGGCGAATCGGCTGGAGCGTGACTTCAGCGGCGTATTTGGGCTCGCGGATCATCTCCATGAAGCCGCCGGCCTGCTGGCGCGTGGCGCGGTACTCGGGCAGGTAGCGTCCGGCCTGGCGCATCAGCCACACCGGCGGGCGTTCGACGACTTCGCGCCGCAGCGCGCGCAACAACAAGTTGTTCGAGGGGTTCATGTTCGGGGAGTGCGCGCGCGCGTCGTTGCGCGCGGCAGCAGATCAAGGCGTGAGGCGATAGCCCGTGCCGCGCACGGTGTGGATGTAGCGAGGCGCCTGCGGGTCGGGCTCGAGCAGCCGCCGCAGACGCACGATGAAGTTGTCGATCGTGCGCTCGGTGGGGAAGGCGTTGTAGCCCCACACGCGGTCGAGGATCTCGGCGCGCGACACGACCTCGCCCGGCCGTTCGGCCAGGCAGCGCAAGATCATCGTCTCCTTCTGGGAGAGCTGGATTTCGCGGCCGTCGAGCTGCGCGACGTAGCGCTTGAAGTCGACGCGCCCCGCGCCGAGCACGAGCGTCTCGCCGGCGGCGGAAGGCGCCTGGAACCAGCTCGTGCGCTTCAGGATGGCGCGCACGCGCAGCATCAGCTCGCGCAGATCGAAGGGCTTGCCCAGGAAGTCGTCGCCGCCGAGCTCGAGGCCGCGCACGCGGTCGTCCTGGCTCGAGCGCGCGGTGAGGAACAGGATCGGCACGTCGCGGCCTTCGCGGCGCAGCGTGTCGCAGATCGTGAAGCCGTCGACGCCCGGCAGCATCACGTCGAGCAGCACCAGCGCCGGTGGGGCCTCGCGCAGACGCTCGAGCGCGAGCGCGCCGTCGGCCACGACCTCGACCGCGAAGCCCTCGAGCTCGAGGTTGTCCGCGATCACCTCGGCAAGGTGCTCTTCGTCCTCGACCACCATCAGTCGTTCGCCGCTCATGTGCCTGGGTCCCGTCTCGCTCGTCAGCGCTTGTCGCGCGCCAGCGGCAGGGTGAACTCGACCGCGAAGCCGCCGCCCTCGACGCTGCCGATGGCGCGCGCCGCGCCGCGCTGGGCGCGTGCGAGTTCCGCGACCATGTACAGCCCCAAGCCTACGCCCTTGCGAGTGCGGACCAGCTCGTCGCCGCCGCGCACGAAGGGCTCGAAGATGCGGCGCACGTCGAGCGCTTTCAATCCCGGGCCGAAATCGCGCACGCGCACGGCGGCGGCCGAGCCCTCGGCGCGCGTGGTGAGCTCGACGCGCGGCGCGGGCCCGGCGTACTTGATCGCGTTGGTCAGGAGGTTGCGCAGCATGGTCCGCAGCGCGAGCGGGTCGGCCTCGACTTCGAGATCGTCGCCCGGCGCGAGCGACGATTGAACGCTCGCAGTCGCCGGATCGCGCGCGAGCTCGTCGAGGATGTGCGCGAGCTCCGTGCGCAGCGCGAGGCGCTCGATGCGCACCGGCGGACCGGTCGAGGACATGCGCGCGCTCTCGAGCAGTTGCTCGACCATCTCCTGCAGCCGCTCGAGATCGGCGTGCGCGTTGCGCAGGTAGCGCTCGCGCTTCTCGCCCTCCGCGCGGCCGAGCGCGAGGCTCTCGAGGTACAGCTTGGCCGACGCGAGCGGGCTCTTGAGCTCGTGCGTGACGGCCGAGAGGAAGTTCTTCTGCTGGCGGTGAACGACGACCTCGCGCTGCAGCGAGCGCATCACGAGGAACATGCTCGCGAGCAGCAGGAGCCCGAGGAACGAGCCCTCGAACACGAACATGCGCATGCTCTCGTCCGTCGCCTCGCGCAGCGCGGCCTCGGCGTCGGCCGGCAGCGTGACGCCGCGGCGCTCGAGGCGGCGCACGAGGAACTCGCTCTGGTGCACGAAGAAGAACACCCACCAGCCGAACACGATCACGTACACCGCGACGACCGCGACGTAGGAGTAGAGCTTGCGGCGGGCGGGATCGAGCACGGCGCGCGCTTCAGTGCTCGTCGCGCGCCAGCGCCAGCGCGCGCTCGAAGGCCAGCGTCGCGGCCTGGATGTGCGCGTCGGCGTGCGCGAGCGACACGAACGCCACTTCGAAAGCCGAAGGCGCCATCCACAGTCCGCTGGCGAGCGCGTGGCGATGGATCTTGGCGTAGAGCTTCGCGCCCTTTTGATCGACGGCGCCCCACGAACGCGGCGGCGCGCCGGGCTGCAGGCTCAGCCACAGGATCGAACCGACGCGCGCGATCGACGCCTGCACGTCGTAGCGCTCGAGCGCGCGCTCGAAGCCGCGGCTGAGCATCGCGGCGCTCGCCTCGAGACGTTCGTACACGCCGGGCTTGGAGAGTTCGCTCAAGGTCGCAAGGCCCGCTGCCATTGCGACCGGATTGCCCGAGAGCGTGCCGGCCTGGTACACGGGCCCCAGCGGCGCGACGTGGCTCATCAGCTCGTCCTTGGCGAGGTACGCGCCTACGGGCATGCCGCCGCCGACGATCTTGCCCAGCGTGACGATGTCGGGCGTGATGCCGGTGCGCTCGCACATGCCGCCGGGCGCGACGCGCAGTCCGCTGATGACCTCGTCGAAGATCAGCAGCGCGCCGTGCGCTCGGGTGAGCTCGCGCAGCTTCTTGAGGAACGACGTGCGCTGCACCAGCAACCCGGAGTTCGCCGGCAGCGGCTCGATGATCACTGCGGCGATCTCCTTGCCCTTGTGCGCGAACAACTGCTCGGCCGCGGGCTCGTCGTCGAGCGGCAGCACCTCGGTGAGCTCGGCGTACTCGCGCGGAACGCCCGCGGAAGCCGGTGTTCCGAGCGTGGCGAGGCCCGAGCCGCCGCTCACGAGCAAACCGTCGACGTGGCCGTGGTAGCAGCCGTCGAACTTGACGATGCGCGCGCGCCCTGTCGCACCGCGCGCGAGGCGCACGGCGCTCATCACTGCTTCCGTGCCGGTCGAAACGAAGCGCACCTTGTCGGCCCACGGGAAGCGCGACAGCACCGCTTCGGCGAGCAGCACTTCGCGCTCGCACGTCGCGCCGAACGACAGTCCGTCGCGCGCAGCCTTCACGACCGCTTCGATCACGGCCGGGTGCGCGTGGCCGAGGATCAGCGGACCCCACGAGCCGACCAGATCGACGTAGCCGCGGCCGTGCGTGTCGAAGATCTCCGCGCCCTGCGCGCGCGCGATGATCGGCGGTTCGCCTCCGACGGCGAGGAACGCGCGCACCGGGCTCGAAACGCCGCCCGGCATGACCTTTTTCGCTCGCTCGAGCAGGGGATTCACTTCAGCCAGCCTTTCTCGAGCGCTTCACGCGCGTGGTAGGTGATGACCAGGTCGGCGCCGGCGCGCACGATGCTGTGCAGGATCTCTCGCACGACCAGCTTCTCGTCGATCCAGCCGTTCGCCGCCGCCGCTTTGACCATGCTGTATTCGCCCGAGACGTTGTAGGCCGCCAGCGGCACGCTCGCGCGCTCGGAAATCGAGCGGATCACGTCGAGGTACGACAGCGCGGGCTTGACCATCAGCATGTCGGCGCCCTCCTGCTCGTCGAGCAGGCTCTCGCGCAGCGCTTCGCGACCGTTGCGCATGTCCATCTGATAGCTCTTGCGGTCGCCGGACTTGGGCGCGCTGTCGGCCGCTTCGCGGAACGGCCCGTAGAAGGCCGAGGCGAACTTCGTCGAATACGACAGGATCGCGGTGTCGACCAGGCCGTTGGCGTCGAGCTTCTCGCGGATCGCGGCGACGCGGCCGTCCATCATGTCGCTCGGCGCCACGACGTCGGCGCCGGCGCGCGCGTGGGCCAGCGCGATGTTCGCGAGGATCATCAGCGTCTCGTCGTTGATCACCTTGCCGTCGCGCAGCACGCCGCAGTGCCCGTGCTCCATCGAGCCGCACAGGCACACGTCGGTCATGATCGTGAGCTTGTCGGCGAAGCGCTCGCGCAGCGCTCGCACCGCGCGCGGCACGAGGCCGTTCGGGTCGATCGAGCTCGATCCGCGCGCGTCCTTGTGCTCGGTCAGTCCGAACAAGAGCACGCTGGTGATGCCCAGCTCGAGGTCGCGCCCGACGCGCTCGACGAGCTTCTCGATGCCCATGCGCTCGACGCCCGGCATCGAGGAGATGGCCTGCACCTCGCGCGGGTTCTCGATCACGAAGTGCGGTTGGATGAGCTGCGCGGCGTGGACGCGCGTTTCGGCCACGGCTTCGCGCAGCACGGCGCTGGTGCGCAACCGGCGCGGACGGATCTTCATCGGAGTTGCTCCTGTTGGCCGAAGCGGCGCCACAGCTCGGCGACGAGCGCTTCGGTGATCGGTGCGCCGTCGCAGGACGGCGCGACGGCGGGCAGGCCCGCGGCAGCGAGCGCGGCGGACGTGGCGTGGCCGAGGGCGAAGCGCTCGCGGCCGCTCGCGGCGTGTGCGCGTTCCCACTCGAGCGCCGCTTCGACGGCCGAAGGGCTCATGTAGACGCGGGCCTGGACCTCGCTCGAGAGCTGCACGCCGCGCACGAGGCGCGTGCGGTACACGGGGAGCTTGCGCACGTGGACGCCGCGCTGTGCGAGTGCGCTGGAGAAGTCCGGCAACGCGTCTTCCGCGCAGGGCCAGAGCACGCTGGCGCCCGGCGCGAGCTCGAGCCGCGCGGCGAGCGCTTCACCGCCGCCGTGGCCGACGACTTCGGCGCGCAGGCCGAGCTCTTCGAGCGCGCGCGCGCAGGCGGGCCCGACCGCGGCGAGGGTCACGCCCGCGGGCACGCGCGCGCCGGCGAGCGAGCGCGCGGCTTGGCGACTGGTGAGTGCGAGCACGTCGCCAGCGCGGAGCGGGGCGAGCGCGGCTTGGACGTCGACGCCGGGGACGGGCTCGAACTCGAGCAGTTTCTCGAGCGTGACGTGGGCGCCGAGTGACTCGAGCCGTTCGCCGAGCACCGAACCGTCGGCGGCCGAGCCGGCGAGCGCGATGTGCAGCCCCGCGAGCGGCCCGAAGCCGGTCGGGGCGCCGCTGTCGAGCCGGGCGCGCGCGTCGGCGATGGCGGCGGCGGGCGACGCGCCGCGGCCGATCGACCAGCGCGGGAAGCGCGGGCGGGGCTCGAGCGCGGCCGGGTGGCCGGCGCCGAGGAAGGCGTGCGCGACGAACTCGTGCGTGTCGTTCGCCGCGTCGGCGGTCGAGTGCGCGGCCGGCGCCGGGGCGGCGGGTTCACGCCGGTCTTGCAGTGAATTTCCGCGACCGTTTGCGCCAGCTCCAGTCCCCCCGAGATGGGGCGGGGGGCTCTGTCGGCGCCTGCGGTCTGCCCGTATCGCCGCGGCCAGCGGCAGGCTGCAACCGCCCCCGCTGGTGACGAGCAGCGAGCGTTCGGCCTCGACCGCCTCGGCCGTCGGCGTGTGGTGCAGCTTCGCGCGGCACAGCGCGAGCAACGCCGTGTCCGCCGCGCGCACCTGCAGCGCCAGCGCGCCCTGCGCCGGCGCCGGCGTGACCAGCTCCGCCGGCAGGTCGAAGGCCACCAGCTCGCCGATGTCGAGCTTCAGCCGATCGAGGCCCGCGCAGGCGAGCACGATCGCGTCGTAGCGCCCTTCCTGCAGTCGGCGCACCCGCGTCGGCACGTTGCCGCGCAGGTCGAGCACCTCCAGGTCGGGCCGCAGCGTGCGCAGCTGTTCGTTGCGACGCGGGGCGCTCGTCCCGACGCGCGCGCCGCGCCGCAGCGGGAGGAACGCGCCGCGCGGGTCGTGGGCGGCGGTCGCGATGAGCAGGCGCTCGCCCTGCGGGCCGCGTTCGGGCACCGCGCCGATCACCAGGCCCGGAGTGTTCTCCGTGGGCAGGTCCTTGTGGCTGTGCACGGCCAAGTCGACGCGGCCCTCGAGCAGCGCGAGCTCGATTTCGGCTGTGAAGAAGGCCTTGCCCTCGACCTGCTGCAGCGGCACGTGGTCGATCAGATCGCCGCGCGTCTTGAGCACCACCAGCTCGCTCTCCACGCCCAGCGCGCCCAGGAGCGCCTGGACATGGTGCGCCTGCCACAGCGCCAGTTCGCTGCCGCGCGTTCCGATGCGGACCTTCACGAGCCGGCCTCGCTCTCGTCGGCGCCGGCGGGGCTGGGCTGGGTGAACAAGATGCGGTCTTGGACCATGCGCTTGATGGCGTGGATGGGGACGTGCGTGACGCGGCCGAAGGCGACGCGCGCCCAGCGCTCGATGGCCGTGCGCTCGTCGGGACCCAGGTGTGCGAGTTTGCCGACGAAGAGCTGCGAAAGCTCGCGCTCGAACACGCTTTCGGACTCCGTGCGCACGTCGGCGAGCGCGCTCGAGAGCGCCTGTTGCGCGGCGCGGTCGACGAAGCCCGCGAGCTTGCGCTCGACGATGCCCTCGGCCTGTGCGGCGGCCTTGGAGCGCAGCGCGCGATTGTGGGCGGCGGCTTCGCGCAGCGCGTCGAGGTCGATCACGCGCACGGACGGCGCGTCGCAGGGCTCGATGTCGCGCGGCACGGCCAGGTCCACGGCGATCAGCGGCGTTCCGCGCGGCGTGCGGCGTGCGAACTCGACCAGGCGCGCGCGGTCGACGATGTACCCGGGAGCCGAAGTCGCGGCCACGAGGCCGTCCAGCGGCGTGTCGAGACGCCACAGCTCCTCCAGCGTCAGCGCCCGCGCGCCGCACAGCTCGGCCAGGTGGCGCGCGCGCTCGAGCGAACGGTTGGCGACGAACGCGACCTCGACGCCGTGCTCGCGCGCGTTGCGCACGACCAGCTCGGCCATCGCGCCCGCGCCGATCAAGGCGACGCGCGCGGGCGCCGGGCTCCCAGCGCCGTTCGACGCACTCTCGGGATGCTTGCCGCCGCCGGTGTGGCGCGCGATCTCCGACAGGCCCAGGCTGACGACCGAAACCGGGATGCGCGAGAGGTCCGTGTCGGTGCGCACCTGCTTGCCGACCTGGAAGGCGTGCTCGAAGAGCTGGCCCAGCAGCCGGCCGGTCAGGCCGTTGCGTTCGCTCGACTGATAGGCGCTGCGCACCTGCGCCAGGATCTGGTCCTCGCCCACGACCACCGAGTCGAGCGACGACGCGACGCGGAACAGGTGGCGCACGGCGTCGCGGCCGGTGTGCAGGTGCATGCGCTGGCGCAGCTCGTCCTGCGGCGCGAGCGAGAGCGCGCTGGCGATGGTCTCGCGGTCGGCGCCGCCGGGCAGGTGGCCCGCTTCGCGCGCGAACACGACCTCGACGCGGTTGCAGGTCGACAGCAGCACCAGTTCGCTGGCCCCCAGCTCGTCCGCCAGCTCGCGCGCGAAGACTTCGGCGCGTTCGGGGGGCGGGCGCACGAGGCGCTCGAGCCCGACCACATCGGTCTCCTGCAGTGAAAGTCCCACGACGGCGACGCGGTCCATGGCAGTTCCGGGCGAGTGTGACGCCTATCGGAAAGCGCCTGTCACGGCCGTGTCATGGGCGCGCGCGCGTCGATCAGGCGCTGGTGCGCAGCGTCGGAAAGGCCCAGCATCACGGCGTATGCCCCCTGCGACACCCATCGGCGTCCTGCTGGTCAACGTCGGCTCGCCCGCGGCCCCGACGCCCGCCGCAGTGCGGCGCTACCTGCGCGAGTTCCTCGGCGACCCCGACGTGGTCAAGCTCAACCGCGTCGTGTGGTGGCTCCTGCTCAACGGGATCATCCTGCCGATCCGCTCGCCCAAGAGCGCCAAGCTCTACCAGAGCGTGTGGACCGAGCACGGCTCGCCGCTGATCCACAACTCGCGCCTGCAGTGCGCGGCGCTGCAGCGCGAGTTGGGCGAGCGCTACGTGGTCGCGCTGGCCATGCGCTACGGCGAACCGTCGATCGACGGCGGCCTGGACGAGCTCGAGCGGCGCGGCGCGCGCGAGCTGTTGCTCGTCCCGATGTTCCCGCAGTTCAGCGGCACCACCACCGGAACGGTGGAAAAGGCCGTCAGAAAGGCGCTTTCGCGGCGCAAGACGAAGCTCGCGCTGCGCGTGCTCGCGCCGCACTACGACGACCGCGGCTACATCGCGGCGCTGGCGCAACGCCTGCGCGAGAGCACCGCGAACGTGGCCGTCGACCACTACCTGTTCAGCTTCCACGGGCTGCCCGAGCGCTACGTGCGCGACGGCGACCCGTACCGCGATCACTGCGTGGCCACGATGGCGGCGCTCGCGGCGGAGCTCGGCCTCGCCCCCGAGCGCTACTCGCTCGTGTTCCAGTCGCGCTTCGGTCGCGAGCCGTGGCTCCAGCCCTACGCGGCGGAGGTCGCGCCCGCGCTGGCTCGCAAGCACAAGTCCGTGGCCGTGATGTGCCCGGGCTTCACCGCCGACTGCCTCGAAACCCTCGAGGAGATCCGCGAGAGCCTCGGGCACGACTTCAAGGCCGCCGGCGGCGAGGTTTGGACGGTTGCGCCGTGCCTCAACGACCACCCGCGTTGGATTCGCGCGTTGGCGGACCTGGTCCGTGGCGCGGCGCCCGCGAGCTGAGGCCCGCGCGCCCCGCGAATTCACGGGTCTCGCTTAGCATGGAGCGAGTTCCGCCCGCCCCGTCGTCTCCCTCCGCATGAAGCCGCGCTACCTGCTGCCCCTGGCTTTCGCCGCCCTGGCCCTCGGCGCCCGTCCCGTCGGCGGCGGCGCCTGCAACTCGCCCGCGAGCACCTCGACCGTCGGATCCGGTTCTGGCGGCGCGTTCGGTACCCCGGCGCTCGCCGCCGAGGGCGTGCCGGCGATCGATGGCTCGGGCGCCTTCGGATTCCGGGTCACGGGCGGGGTTCCGGGCGGGCCGGGCCTGCTAGCGCTCTCGCGCAACGAGCAGCCGCAGTTCTCGAGCACGTACCAGACGACGCTCTACGCCGGCCCGACGCCGGTGTTCGTGCTGTTCCAGTTCGACGCCAACGGCGAGGCCCTGGTGCGCCCGGGCGCGACCAACGCGCCGCTTCCGGAGTTGTGCGGCCGCGCGCTCATCGCGCAGGCGGCGAGCCTCGACTTCACCGCGCCGGGCGGTGCGGGCTGGACCAACGGCCTGCGCTTCAGCTTCGGCTTGCCCACGCCCGCGAAGTAGCTCATGAGGTGAGCGCGTCCGCTCTCTTCGTGCGGCGCCCTCGAGGCCCAGCCATGCAGCTCCGATTTGCGACCCCTGTGATGCGCGCGCTGGCAAGCCTTGCGCTGCTCGGCCTGGGCAGTTGCGCGACGTACTACGACGCGCGCTTCGAGCCCGCGCCGCTGGAGGTCAAGATCGAGAGCAGCGAGGCGCCTGGCGTGCTCGCACGCGCGCTCGCCACGGTCCGCGGAGTGCGACGTCCCAGCTCCGAAAATCCGGCCGCGCAGGTCGAAGTCGCGCTGCGCGTCGAGAACGTCGGTTCGCAGGCCTTCGAGCTCGACCCCGGCAGCTTCGAGTTGGCCACGGCCGATCTGCAGGTGCTCGGTCCGGGGCAAGTGAGTCCTGTTCCGCAGGCGCCGATCGAGCCCGGCGGCGCGCAGCACGTCGAGGTGGTCTTTCCTCTCGGGCCGTCGCAGCGCTACCGCGACTTCGACTTCTCGGGGCTGGTGGTGCGCTGGTCACTGCGCGCGCAGTCCCGAACGCTCACCGCCAGCGCCAAGTTCGAACGTCGGAGCTTGCAGGCCGCGCCCTACTACTACGGTTCCTACTGGGTCGGGCCCGGCTTCTGGCGCTTCTACCCGCGGGTCGGGGCGTTCTGCGCGTACTGAGCGGATCGGGTGGCGCCTCCGTTCCGCACGCCTTGTGTGCGCTTCAGGGCGCGTGCGCGGTGCAGATCCCCAGCGCGTCACGAATTCCCAGCGCGTTACGAATCCCCAGCGCGGTGCGACGTCAGCCGCTCACGAGCACAATCACCAGCGCCAGCGCGGTCCACAGCACCCAGCCGAGCGCGCGTTCGGCCGCCATCGCTTCGCGCCAGCGGCCTGCCAGCTCGCGACCCGCCAGCGCGCCCGTTGCATCCATGTCGGAGCGCAGCCCTGCGCCGTGCGGCGCGGGCAGTGACCCGACGCTGCTGGACGCCGTGTTCAAGGCCGGCGCGCGGTGTGCGGTGGGTCGACTCCAGTCGGGCTTGTTCATGATTCGGGCGTCACTAGTCGCCGTGCGTCGTGGCCGCGGCGTTGGTGGGTTAGACGCAGGGAACTCCGCAGTAACGTCACGACTCGATGCTGCGGACTGCGATTTTTCTGGGGCTTTGCGTGGGGGTTGTGGCGACCCTGACTTCTCAGACAGGCTGCGCGGGCGCAAGATCGCGGGTTCGGGAGCGCACATCCGAAGGAGCGCTTCTCGCACGCCTCGGAGCGGACGCCCACCTTGGAGTTGACGCAGAGCAGGGGAGCCATGGACACCAAACAACTGGAAATCTCGTGCCCGTGCTGCAAGTCGCGCCTGGCGGTCGACGTGCGGACGGGCGCCGTGGTGCGCGCGGTGCGAGCGGAGCAGACGGACGAGACCGGGCGGCCGATCGTGCGCGAGGAAGACTGGTCCAGCGCCGTGGACAAGGTTCGCCAGCGCAGCGACGGCGCTGCCTCCAAGCTCGACGCCGCGCTGCAGAAGGAGCGCGAGAAGTCGTCGCGGCTCGACGACCTGTTCAAGCAGGCGAGCGACAAGCTCAAGCAATCGGACGAAGGCTGAGGCCGCGATGTTCGGCTGGTTCGCCCTGGTGCTGGGCGCCGTGTTGCAGGCGCAGGACGGCGGCGCGGCGCCGCTCCCGCTCGAGTTCGCCTCCAACAACGGGCTGTTCCGCGCGCAGGTTCACAAGGCCGCCGGACAAGAGCGCGTGGCCGATGCGCTCGCGCGCTGGCGCTTGAGCGTGTTCTCGAGCGACCCGCAGTCCCCGCCGGCGCCGCTTTGGTCGGTGGCTTTCGTGCATCGCCCTGGCGCGCGCCTGCACCACTGCGCCGACGACGGGCAGTCGATCGTGACCGTCGAGAGCGAGTACAGCGCGACGCGAGCGTTGCTGCGCGTGTGGGGCCCCGAGGGCGAGCGCTTTGCGTTGGGCGCCTCGGACCTCGCGCTGAGCGTGCGGCGTGCGGCGGATTCGGCCAGTGCGACGTGGCTGGCACAGGAGCGCGACGCCGTGCTGCTCGAGTGGCACGAGACTCCCGGCGGTCCCGCGCCGTTCGCGCAGCTCGCACTGGCCGACGGCGGCGAGCGCTGGGTCGATCTGCGCACCGCGCAAGTCCGCGACAGCGCGCGCTTCGAAGCGCCGATCGCGGTGCTGCCCGACGCCGCGCTGGCGGGCGTGAACGTGCTCGCGCCGCCGTACGTGACGAGCTTCGAGTGCCGCGCGTCGATCCACTGGGGCGAGGTGCTCGAGCTCGACGTGCGCGGCTCGCACCCGACGCCCAACTGGCGCAACGTGGGCTTCCAGTTCCTGCTCGAGGGCGAGGACGGTCGCACGCTCACCGTGCTTCCGATGTCGTCGCCGCCGCCGGCGAACAGTCCGCAGCTGCAGGTCCTGCAGGGCTACCACGCGACAGCGCGGGTTCACGGGCTCGCGCCGGGCGCGTACACGTTGCGCGTGCGCGGCCGCGGCGACGAGCAGCCGCCCGAGCGCCAGATCGAAGTGCTCCCGGCGCGCGGCCTGCTCGAGCTGGCGACCAGCGGCGGCATCTTGGGAATGGACCGGCGCGTGCGCGTCTACGCGGGCGGCATCGCGGTCGCGGAGTCGGTGCGCCCAGCGCGTCCCAAACGCATCGTGGTGCTCGAGCCGGGCCGCGTGGCCCGCATCGAGGACCTGCTGCGCGGCGCGGAGCGCGAGAGTTCGGCGCGCGGGTCGAACGTGAGCGACGCCGTTCGACACGACGTGCGCTGGCGCGTCGCCGAGAGCAGCTTCGAACGCACGCTGTTCGAGCCCGGCGCCGGCGGCGCGCTGGCGGAGCTGGTCCGCCTGCTCGACACACTGCACTCGTAATTTCGGGCCTGGGGCGCTTCACTTCTGCACCGCAATGACCACGACACTCGACTACAAGATCGACGGCGACGACTTCCAGTACGTCCACATCCGCCTCGCGCCGCGCGAGGCCGTGCGCGCCGAGCCCGGCGCGTTCCTGTGGATGGAGCAGGGCGTCGAAATGGAGACCTCGACCGGCGGCGGCATCCTGGCGGGCCTCAAGCGCGCCATCGGCGGCGAGAGCTTCTTCGTCACGACCTTCACCAACCAGGGCGGCCGCGACGCGACCGTCGGCTTCGCCGCGCCGTATCCGGGCAAGATCGTCCCGCTCGAGCTCTCGCGCGGCCCGATCACGTGCCAGCGCGACGCCTACCTGTGCTCGACGACCGACGCGCAGATCTCGCTCGCCTTCTCCAAGCGCTTCGGCGCGGGCCTGTTCGGCGGCGAAGGCTTCATCCTGCAGCGCATCGTCGGCGTCGGCACGGCCTTCCTGCACGCCAGCGGCGGACTGATCCAACGCGAACTCGAACGCGGCGAGGAGCTGCGCGTCGACACCGGCTGCATCGTGGCCTTCGAGGAAGGCGTCGACTACGACATCCAGATGGTGCGCGGCGTGAAGAGCTGGCTGTTCGGCGGCGAAGGCATGTTCTACGCCGTGCTGCGCGGCCCGGGCCGCGTGTGGCTCCAGACGCTGCCCTTCTCGCGACTCGCTGGCCGCTTGATGGCCGCGAGCGGAGGCAGCAGCGAGCAGCACCTGCGCGGCGGCAACTTCCTGGGCGGCATCCTGCAGGGCGAGTGAACGAGCGCTGAGCGCGAACGACAAGGCGAGGGCGCCGGCTCACTCCAGATGAGTCGGCGCCCTCCCTGCGTCAGTGCCCGCTGTGCATTCGCACGAGCGAGCGCCACGGTCGGATCAAGGTTGCATCGTCAGCTCGAGTGCATCCGAGAGGTTGGTGGTCTTCGCGCTCGGCGGGTCGCGGTACCAGGTCTGCACGAAGATCGAATCGCCGGCCGAGAACGGGTTGCCCAGCGAGTTGGGGCGCGCGATCTGGAACGCATCCCAGTCGACCGACAGCGCGCCGTCGCAGCCGCCGAACGAGCCGCCCGAGTTGGACGAGCCGGTGCGCTGCGTCGGGGCCTTGACGCACAGGAAGCTCACTCCCGAGCCCCAGGGGTTGGGCGTGAAGCCGGTGTTGTCGACGCCGTAGAAGATCAGGCCCAGCTTCTGACCTTCGACGTTGGCGCAGCTGATCACGCAGCCCGCGTTGTTGGCGAGGTTGGGCTGCGCGGTGGCGCTCATCGCGGGGACGCAGCCGTTGGTCGACGTGCCGGCAGTGCAGTACGCGACCGGCAGGCTCGCGCGGTCGAAGCACAGCGCCCAGCTCGTGAGCGAGCCGCCGTCGTCGGCGACGTACCAGTCGTAGATCGAGAGCGTCCAGTTGCCCGAGGCCAGCGGGATCGCGCTCAGGTCCACATTGACGATGCCCGCGGCGCCGCTGGGCCACGCGCCGTAGAACTGGCGGTAGACGCCCGGGGCGAGCACGGAGGCAGGGCAGGCGAACGTGTTCGCGGGGCTGCCGCACACGTCGCCCGACGATGCGGCGACGAACTCGTAGTCACCCGCGAAGTAAGCCGAGCAGCCGCCGGCGACGACGCCGTCCATCTGCTGGAAGATGTTGTAGTTCACACCCGCGGGCGAGGTCAGGACGAAGTGGCAGTCGCCCAGCCAAGTGTGGTTGAGCCCCCGGAGTTCGATGGCGGAGATGCGCGTGGCCCCGGCGGGCACGCTGACCGCGAGGGTCGAGCTGAGCTGGCCGGTCGGCAGGATCGTCGGCCAAGTGCCTTCCACCGCGCCCGCGGCCGGGATCACGCCGCCTGCACCGCCGGTGACACAGTCCCAATCGCTGCCGCCCGGCAGACTCGGCGAGCCGAAGCACAGCTCGAAGCTCGTGAGCGCGCCGGTGTCTCCGCCGACCCAGTCGTAGATCCGCAGCGTCCAGGCGCCGCTCGCGATCGGAATCTGCTCCAGCGGCGTGTTGGAGATCGCGCCGCTCGGCCAGTCTCCGAACGTCTGCACCCAGTCGCCTCCGGCGAGCGCCGGCGTGCAGGCCGTCTGCAACGGGAGGTTCGCGCAGGGATCGAAGACGACGATCGGATCGAGGATCCGGTAGTCGCCGCCGAGGTCTCCGTCGCAGCCCGCAGTGCCGTTGGCGCTGCCCAGGCGGTGGAAGATGTTGAACCGGGCGCCCGCGGGGTTCTCGAGCACGAACTGCAGGTCACCCACCCAGGTGTGGGTCAGCCCGTTGAGCTTCACCGCGTTCAGCACCGTCGCGCCCGACGGAACGCTGACGTCGAGCGTCGTGACGAGCGGGAAGGAGGGCATCGTGCCGGGCCAGATGCCGTTGCCGGTGCCCGCGGTCGGAATCGCGCCGCCGCCGCCGCCGTTGACGCACTGTGCGTGGGCCTGAGCGCTGAGGTCGAAGCACAGACCGAGCGCTGCGAGCGCCGCGGCCGCGAGGTAGGAACGCATGGGGAACTCCTGGGTCAGCTGGAATCGCGGGCGGTCGACTTCGCCAGATCTGCCCTTGCGAGACCCCTGCTCGACCAAGGGTTGGCGCCTTTCGATCTGCGCAGCAGCTGGACGCGACGCGCAACACACGTCGACTCGCCGAGCGCCAGGCTCTCCCCGCGGGAGTTCGCATTTGGCTCGCCCAAACGAAAAAAGCCTGGGCAGTCCGCGGGGACTACCCAGGCCCTTGGCTCCTCGCGCCGGCGCGAATCGAATCGCGCGCGGCGGAAGGCTGGCTAGATCGAGATCAGGGCGTGACCGTCATCTCGAGCGCGTCCGACAGGTTGGTCGTCTTCGGGCTCGGCGGGTCGCGGTACCAGGTCTGGACGTAGATCGAATCGCCGGCCGAGAACGGGTTGCCGAGCGAACCGGGGTTGGCCGCCTGGAACGCGTCCCAGTTGACCGACAGGGTGCCGTCGCAGGCGCCGAAGGTGCCGCCCGAGCTGGCCGACGGGGTGCGCTGGGTCGGGCCCTTGACGCACAGGAAGCTCGAACCGGTGCCCCAAGCGACCGGCGAGAAGCCGGTGTTGTCGACGCCGTAGAAGAACAGGCCCAGCTTCTGGCCTTCGACGTTGGCGCAGCTGATCACGCAGCCCGCGGTGTTGCCGAGGTTGGGCTGGGTCGTCGCGCTGATCGAGGGCAAGCAGCCGTTGGTCGAGGTGCCGGCGGTGCAGTAGGCGACCGGGCCGCTCGAACCGTCGAAGCACAGCTCCCAGCTGGTCAGCGAACCGTCGTCGACGCCGACGAACCAGTCGTAGATCGAGAGCGTCCAGTTGCCCGAGGCCAGCGGGATCGCGCTCAGGTTGACGTTGACGATGCCGGCGTCGCCGCTCGTCCACGCGCCGAAGAACTGGCCGTAGGCGCCCGAGGGGATGATGCCGCCCAAGCCGCTGCACAGGAAGGTGTTGGCCGGGCCGCCGCACTCGTTGGTGCCGGTGACCGGATCCACGAACGCGTAGTCGCCGCCGAAGAGGTCGGCGCAGCCGCCGCCGAACACGCCATCGACCTCTTGGAAGATGTTGTAGTTCACGCCGGCGGGCGAGGTCAGGACGATCTGGCAGTCACCGAGCCAAGTGTGGTTCAAGCCGTTGAGCTTGACCGCGGTGATCTGCGACGCGCCCGAGGGCACGGTGACCGACAGGGTCGAGGTGAGCTGGCCCGTCGGCAGGATCGTCGGCCAGGTGCCTTCAGCCGCGCCCGAGGCCGGGAACGAGCCACCGGCGCCGCCGGTGACGCAGTTCCAGATGCCGCCGGGGCCACCGGGGGTGGTCGGCGAGCCGAAGCACAGGTCGAAGCTCGTCAGGGCGCCGGTGTCGCCGCCGACCCAGTCATAGATCTTGAGCGTCCAAACGCCGCTGGAGATAGGGATCTGCTCGAGGGCCGTGTTGGAGATCGCGCCGCCCGGCCAATCTCCGAAGCTCTGCAGGTAGTCGCCTCCGGGGATGACGGTGCTGCACGGCATCGCGACGGGGCCGCCGCCGCAGGGGTTCGAGCCGGCGATCGGATCGAAGAACTGGAAGTCGCCGCTCAGGTCGCCCGAGCAGCCGACGGAGCCCGCGGTGCTCTGCAGGCGATTGAAGATGTTGAACTCCGCGCCAGCGGGATTCTGCAGCACGACCTGGACGTCGCCGACCCAGGTGTGGGTGAGGCCGTTGAGCTTCACCGAGTTGAGGACCGTCGCGCCGGAGGGGACGGTGACGTTCAGGGTGGTGACCAGAGGGAAGCTGGGCAGAGTGCCGGGCCACACGCCGTCGCCAGAACCCGAGGTCGGGATCAGGCCGCCGCCGCCGCCGGTGACGCACTGGGCGTTGGCGTTGGCGCTGAAACCGAAGCACAGGCCGAGAACGGCGAGAGCACCGGCCGCAAGAGAGATTCGCATGGAGAACTCCTGAGACGAGTCAGTAGGGGGAGGCCGTGTCGGCGGAACCGTGGGAACTCCTCCCACTCGAGTCCACCCCAGCCAGGTCGTTCAAGACTACTCGATCGATGCGAACGCGACAGGTCCGCGGCTTCGAACTTCTCCGCATCGCGGGGAGCTGTTCTGCGCCCTCCCGCGCTCCACGAACGCAGGTGAAAAAAAGGCACGGGCAGTCCGCATGGACTGCCGTGCCGTGTCGAAGTTTGGCCTCACGCGCCGGCTCGAAGCGCCGGGCGCGAGACCGCCTGGCTCACGGAATCATCGTCAGCTCGAGGCCGTTGGAGAGGTTGGTGGTCTTCGGCGCGGCCGGGTCGCGGAACCAGGCCTGGACGTAGACCTTGTCACCCGCCGAGAACGGGTTGCCCAGCGAGCTGGGGAACGCGCTCTGGAACGTGTTCCAGTTCTGCGTCAACGCACCCGAGCAGGTGTTCGCGATGCCGCCGGAGTTCTGCGAGAACATGCGTTGCGTCGGGGGCTTGACGCACAGGAAGCTGTTGCTGGTCGGGCCCCACGCGACCGGCGTGAAGCCGGTGTTGTCGACGCCGTAGAACATCAGGCCGGTCTTCTGGCCTTCGACGCCCGTGACGTTGATCGTGCAGGCGCCGCTCAGCGACGCGCTCGGCTGCGCGGTGGCCGCGATCGACGGGAGGCAGCCGTTCGAGGTGGTGCCGGCGGTGCAGTACGCGACCGGGCCGGTCGGGGCGTCGAAGCACAGGTCCCAGCTGGTCAGCGAGCCGCCGTCAGCGCCGAGGAACCAGTCGTAGATGCTCAGCGTCCAGTTGCCCGACGCGAGCGGGATCGCATCCATGTTGACGTTCACGATGCCCGCGTCGCCGCTGGTCCACGCGCCGTAGAACTGGCCGTAGAAGCCAGGCGTGAGCGAAGCGCCGAGGCACGTGAAGATGCCAGCGGGCGAGCCGCATTCGTCGCTGCCCGTGATCGGGTCGGTGAACACGTAGTCACCCGCGAAGGTGGCCGCGCAGCCGCCGCCGAACACGCCATCGACCTCTTGGAAGATGTTGTAGTTCACGCCGGCGGGCGAGGTCAGCACGATCTGGCAGTCGCCGAGCCAGGTGTGGTTGAGGCCGTTGAGGCGCAGGCCCTTGATCTTGGTGGCGCCGGCCGGAACCGTGACCGCCAGCGTCGACGTCAACTGGCCGGTGGGCAGGACCGTCGGCCAAGTGCCCTCGACCGAGCCGGTGGCGGGGAAGGCGCCGCCGCCGCCGCCGGTGACGCAGTTGAAGCCGCCGCTCGTCGGCGGAGGAGGCGTCGGCGAGCCGAAGCACAGATCCCAGCTCAGCAGCGAACCGGAATCGAGCGGCGGGTACCAGTCGTGGATGTAGAGCGTCCACGTGCCATTCGCCAGCGGGATCTGCTCGAGCGGCGTGTTGAGCACGCCAGCGCTGCCCGAGGTCCACGTGCTGTAGTTCTGCGCGTACGTGCCCGGGGGCAGACCCGTGCCGCACACCGGCGGGTCGACCGGGCCGCAGCCCGAGCCCTGCGCGAAGTCGACCACGGTGTAGTCGCCGAGGATCGCCGCGTTGCAGCCGCCGCTCGTGGGGCTGGTCGCGTCGGCGATCACGAACACGTTGTACTGCTGCCCGGCGGGCGACTGCAGGATCACGTGCACGTCGCCGGCCCAGGTGTGATCGAGGCCGCGCAGCACGACGGAGTTGAGCACGGTCGCGCCCGACGGCACGGTCACGTTGAGCGTGCTGATCAGCGGATCGCCGGGCAACGTGAAGTCCCAAGCACCAGGGGTCGAGGCGGTGTTCGTTCCGAACGTGCCGCCGAGTCCACCAGTCACGCACTGGGCTTGCGCGCTGTCGAAGCTCGCCACGACGGCGAGGGCGACAGCGATCAGAGAAGCGAAACGAGAAGTACGAAGCATGAAGAGCGCTCCAGGTCTTTCCTGAACGTGGGGGAGTGCGCCGCGGCTGAGCCAGCCGCTGTTGCGCCGCCCGCAAAGACGCGCTTCAGCTTACTCGGGGAATACGAACAAGGGGGAGGGACTGACGCCCTCCCCGCAGCACTTCCCACCGCCGCGACTGCGGCGGTCTGTCTTTACAGATAGCCCAGCGACTTCAGCGCCTCGAGCGAAGCGTTGTCGCCCGCCTTCTCGGCGGCCTTCTTGATCGCTTCGCCCACCGCGCGGACCTTGGGGTCTTCGGCGTGCGCCTTGAGTCCGCTCTCGAGCACGGCGATGGCCTCCGAGAACTTGCGCTCGCCGGTGAGCTTGCTCGCGACCGAGATGTAGTCGGAAGACTTGACCTGCGAGGCCATGCCCGTCGCCAGGGACAGGAACTCGTCCTTGGCCTTGCCCGCATCGGTGTAGATCGCCGCCTCGATCCAACCCATCTTCGCGCGCAAGTAGCCCGGGTCGGTGGGCTTGAGAGTCTCGAGCGCCGCGCCGAAGTCGGCCTGGGCGCCCTTCCAGTCGCTCTTGCCGAGCGCGGCGTAACCCTCGTCGGTGAGCTTGGCGGGGTCGGCCGATCCGCCGCAGGCGGCGAGCAGGCACAAGAGGGCGGCGGACAGACGGGCGGCGGCGGAAACGGGACGCGGATTCATGGTCCGCAGATCTTACCCGTGTGCAGAGCCGAGGGCCGACCGCTCGCTCCGCTGGCGCGGCCGGTCGCGCGCCCAACGGAGCCGGCGCCGTAGACTTCCGCGCTTCCGCGCCGCCCGCTCGTTTCGCGTGGCCGCGCCCGCCCCAGGTCCGCTCCGCCAGCCTTCACCGCCTCGATGGGACTCTTCGACTTCCTCAAGTCCAAGCCGACGCCGCCGCCGGCCGCGCCCCGTCCCGTCCTGCGTCCGATGGGGCCCGGGCTCCCGCCGCACCCCGAGCCTCAGGCCGAGAACAACTTCATCGTCATCACGCTCGACTCGTGCCGCTACGACTCGTTCATGGCAGCCGCGCCGAAGATCATCACCAAGCTCTCGGGCGGCAAGGTCGAGAAGCGCTACACGTACGCGAGCTGGACCGCGCCCTCGCACTACAACCTGCTGACGGGGCTGCTGCCGCACACTTCGCCGCCGAACGTGTACGCGTCGGAGTACTACAAGGAAGACTTCTTCAACTACAACCAGCGCCTGGGCGCCAAGGGCGTCGACTTCGCGCGCATGGTGCCGGCGCTGTGGTTCCCGGGCCTGCTCCGCAACACGCTCGGCTACAAGACGCACGCGCGGGTCTCATTGCCGGTGCTCAACCCGCGCACGGGCATCAACCGGGACTTCGACTCGTTCCAGTTGATGGACCACCACAACGACATGGCCAAGATGCTCCCGACGCTGCAGTTCGGGACCGACCGGCCGAGCTTCTACATGCTCAACGTCGGCGAGACGCACTACCCGTACGCCAAGCCCGACGAGGACAGCTCGATGTGGCCGCGCATCAGCGGCGTGAACGGCGTCTTCAAGAAGATGGGCGAGGCGGTCGACGCGCAGGGCAACCTCGTCAAGGACGACACCGAGTTCTTCGACGACGAGAAGATGGAGCAACTGCGCGCGCGCCAGATCGACACCGTGCGTTACCTCGACTCGGTGTTCGAGAAGCTCTACGACATGGTCCCGAAGAACACCTACATCATCGTCACCGCCGACCACGGCGAGCTGTTCGGCGAGGCCGGCTACTTCGGCCACGGGCCGATCATGCACGAGAAGTGCTTCGAGGTGCCGTACCTCGAAGGCAAGATCCGCTGAGGCCGCGCGCATGGGCGATTGGCGAGAGCAAGGCTGCACGCTGTGGTTCACCGGCTTGTCCGGCGCCGGCAAGAGCACGCTGGCGGAGTTCTTGACGCCGGTGTTGCGCGACCTGGGCAAGAAGGTCGAGGTGCTCGATGGCGACGAGGTGCGCGAGTTCCTCTCCAAGGGCCTGGGCTTCTCCAAGGAAGACCGCGACACCAACGTGCGCCGCATCGGCTTCGTGGCCGACATGCTGGCGCGCAACGGCGTGGTGGCGATCACGGCCGCGATCTCGCCCTACCGCGCGATCCGCGACGAAATCCGCGCGCGCAGCAGCGCGCCGTTCATCGAGATCCACGTGCACGCGCCTCTCGAAGTGGTCGAGGAGCGCGACACCAAGGGGCTCTACAAGAAGGCGCGCGCCGGCCTGATTCCACAGTTCACGGGCGTGAGCGATCCCTACGAGCCGCCCGTGGCGCCCGAGGTCGTGTGCGAGACCGCGCGGCAGTCGATCGAGGAATCCGCCAAGCTCGTGCTGGCGTACCTCGAACAGCGCGGGATCGTGCCCAGCGGCGCGTCCGCGCACCTCGACTGAACCCACCGATCGGATTTCGATGAAGCTCTTGCGCATCGCCGCCGCAGGCCTGGCCCTCGCGGCGGTGTTCGTCCTGTGGAGCGGTTGCGCTGCGCCGCGTCCCGACAACCTCGGCCTGAACGCGGGTCGGCTCTCGGATTGCCCAAGCTCTCCGAACTGCGTGTCGAGTCAGGCCGATCCTGCGGACAGCGAACACTACGTGCCGCCGCTGAAGTTCGACGGCGACGCGCACGTCGCGTTCGAGCGCGCGACGGTGGCCGCGCTTTCGCTGCCCGGCGCGAGGCTGTACCAAACGCACACCGACTACGTTTGGTTCGAGTTCACCTCGCGCGTGATGCGCTTCGTCGACGACCTCGAGCTCAGCCTCGACGAGCCCGCCAAGTCGATCCACGTGCGCTCGGCGTCGCGCATCGGGTACTCGGACCTGGGTGCGAACCGCAAGCGCGTCGAAGCGCTGCGCGCCGCGTTCGAGTCGACGCGCTAGCGCTTCGATCGCCGTTCAACCGCGCGCGAGGATCGAGACGCCAGCCACGCGCAAGGCAGCAGCTCGACGTCTCGACCGTCGCGCGAACGCTCACGCCATCTGCGCGAGCTGGCGCTCGAGCGCCTTGGGATCGCTGCGGTGCGCGGCGTACATCTGCGCGCCGGTCGCGTCGGGGTAGAGGTCCTCCTCGCGCGCGGCGAGTGCGGCGACGATCGCGCGGCCGACGTCGGCGGGCGAAGCCTTCTCCATCGGGATCTTCTCGGCCATGTCGGTGTCGATCGGTCCGGGGTACACGCCCAGCACGTGCGTGCCCTGCGCAGCGAGCTCGCGCCGCAGCGCTTGCGTGAAGCTGTGCAGCGCGGCCTTGCTGGCCGAGTAGCTGGCGCCCAGCGGGAACGAGAAGTGGCTCGCCACCGAGTTGAGGATCGCCACCGCGCCGCCGCCGTTGCGGGCCAGGACCGGCGCGAAGGCGCGCGTCAGCGCGATCGGCCCGAACACGTTGACCTCGAACTCGCGCCGCTGCTGGGCCTCGTCGCCCAACGCCGTCGCGCCCGTGAACAGCCCCGCGTTGTGGATGAGCACATTCACATCCGAGAGCTGCGCCGCGAGCGCCTGAGCGCGCTCCAGTCGCGTCACGTCGTGCTCGACCACGCGGACCTTGTCACCGTGCGCGGCGTACAGCGGCGCGGCGGCGGCCGTGTCGCGCACGGCGACGTACACGCGCGCTGCGCCAGCGGCGACGAGCGCGTCGACGGTTCCGCGGCCGATGCCTCGCGCGCGGCCTGCGCCGGTGACGAGCGCGACGGCGCCTTGGAGTTGGAGGGGCTTGGAGGAGGTGCTGGAGGAGCTCATGGCGGTCTAGCGGTCGGTGGGGCGGTGGCCGGCGGGCTCGCCGGTCGGTTCGGGCTGTTCTTGACCAAGCGGTCAAGAACAAGGATGCGCGGGGCGTCGCGGGGTTTCGAGAAAAGTGGGCGCCGCGAAAGCGCCTCGCAGCGCGGACCTCACGCCGCACCCAACGGTCGCACCGGCACGAGCGCCGCCGCGCCCCCGGCAGTCGGCCGCGCGGAGACGCTGGTTCGGTCGCTGCTAGTTGCTCGAACCTTCGAGCGCCGCGAACTCTCGACGAACCAGTAGCTCAGCGGCGCTGGTCGGGCTGCCAGCTCTCCAGCAGCAGCTCGAAGCTCGCCAGGGCCGAGGCCTCCGACACGCCCGAGCGCCGCAGCGCCGCGAGCCCGTTGACCGCTGCGAAGCACAAATCGCCGCGCCGCACGCTGTCGCCGGGCGAGAGCTCGCCGCGCTCGCTGGCGCGCTCGAGCGCGTGTGCGAAGGCCGCCCGCACACGCCGCGCCGCGGCCTTGGCGCCGGCCTGCAGCTCGCCGTCCTCCAGCCCCCGGTCCCACAACGTCTTCACCACCAGACAGCCCGATGCGCCGTGCTTTCCCTGCGCTGCCAGCGCGTCGCGCGCGTAGCGCCGCACCGTCTCGACCCCGGCGTCCGCGGCCAAGAGCGGCGCGAGCCAGTGCTCGGTCGCGGCGCGATAACGCTCCAGCACGGCCGCGAACAGCGCCTGCTTGTCGCCGAAGGCCGCGTACAGGCTCTGCCGGCCCAGCCCCGTGGCCTGCTCGAGGTCGCTGACCGACACGCCCGCGAACCCGCGCGCCCAGAACAGCTCCAGGCAACGCTCGAGCACCTCCTCGGGGTCGAACTCACGCGGTCGGGCCATGCTTCAAGCCACTGGCAGGAGCGTCGCGTTCAGTCGGTCGACAAGCTTGCGACGCAGCTCTTCGGGGTCCTTCCACAGGATGTGCGCGTACTGCCGCGTGTCGAACTTCAGCTCGTCCTTATCGCTCTCGCGGCAGGTCCAGATCACCGTCAGCCCCAGCCCGAGGGCGAAGCCGGCTTCGAAGTAGACGTTCCCCGAGCCGTGCGAGCAGTCGGCGATGACTAGGCGACTGCGCCGGATCTCGGCCACCAGTCGATCGCAGATCTTGTCGTTGTGCTCGACTTGGTCCACGCGCATGGGCGTGAGTCCGACCTCGAGTATGGCAGCCGCAAGCGCGTCATACGCCGAGCGGAACTGCGCATCGAACGACATCGCGACGAACACCTGGCGCGCGTCAGGTCTCTTGCGCTTCCACTCGAGTGCTTGTTTCCAACCGTCGAGCGTCAAGCGCCAGCCTTCGTTCGCTCGCTGCTCGATCCAACCCAGTCCCGTGGCCTGGTCGAGCAGGTACCGCATGGCCGCCCGCGAGTCGGCGTGGGCTACCGCGAAATCAGCCTCCCGAAGCTGCACGTAGCCGCCGTCTGGACGGCTGCGCGCCTGAATCCAGCCGACGAGCAGCCGCAGGCAGTCGAGCGGATCGTCGGGCGCCCGAAGTGACGCGCTGATGTCGCTCAGGAGGCGCGCATCCACGGACACGGGCTTCGGAGCTGAAGCTGCCAAGACCTGCTCGTCGAAGCGCTCGCGCAGGCGCCAGCAGATCTTCAGACGTTCGTGCGCGTTGAAGTTCTTGAGGCTGGGGGTGTCGCCGGCGAGTTCGTAGAGCCCACACGAACGACAGGCATACGACCGGTGGCCTCCGGCGCGCTCCGAACGACACAACCACTCGTCGCAGAATCGGCAGCGTTCGAGCCACACCGCTGTCGACTCATCGTCCGTGCGCCTCACGAACTCGGTGTAGTCGAGAGCGGCTGCTGCTGCCGTCCGATCCTTCGCGACAGTCGGCGCTTCACGCTCGCCCCAGAGAATGTGCTCCAGCTCGATTGCACTCATGAAGTACTGGCCGCAGCGACGGCATCTGAGTCCAACCGTCGGGCCTTGCTCGCCGACTTCGGCTTCGCCTCGACACAGCGCGCACGTCACGACCGACGGTCGGAGCGTCACGCAACTCTTCTTTACGCCGCGGAAGTCGGCCCGCGCCATGCGGACGCCCGTCAGATCAGCGTCCATCAGCACTGAGTTCGCGAGGCACGCGCCGGTCAGGTCCGTGCCCCGAAACGAAGCCCCGATCAGCTTCGCATGCACGATTCGAGCGCCGGAGAAATTCGAGCCATCGAACGTGCAATTGGAGAGATCCCAGCCGTTCTCGGGATCGTTCGAGTGCAGGTTGACCCCAGACAGATCGCAGTTCTCGAGCATGGGCTTCCACGTCGGATGTTCCCCACGGACTCTGCCCCAGGTCTCTGCGTCGCCAACTCTCAGCAACCGATATGCGTGCGCGTCCACGTTCGAGAGGCTAACCAGCCTGTCGTAGGAACGGCAGCCAGCTGAACCCGCGCGGCTGGGCGACATCACCGGCCTTCGCGAACGAGTACGGGGCCCTCCTGAAGCAGTCGCGCCCCTGCGACGACGCGCTACCACCAGCCACCGCCGCGACTTCCGCGCGTGAGCGTGTGCAACGGGGTCGCGCGCCCCTCGATCACCCAGGCTGCGATGGCACGGGGACGATCGACGATGGCGCGAAAACACGGAACGGTGGGGCTGCTCGTGGCGTTGCTGGCGTGCGCGTGTCGCGCGAGCGAGCCGCAGCGCGCGCGGGATCTGGCCTGGGCCGAACGGCCGGAGCTCGCGGTGAACGCGCAGGCGCAGTTCGAGCGGGCGCTCCAACTGTGGAGCGAGGCGCGCGAGTCGGGCGCCAACGGACGCGAGCTCGAGCAGGCCCTGGAGCGCGCGGAGCACGCCCTCGACCGCGGGCTGGTGATCTCGCCGGGTCAGGCGCTGCTGCTCGCGCGCCGCGGCCAGCTGCGACTCGAGCGCGCGGAGCTGGCGGACAACGCCGCGCGGCGCAACGAGCTGCTCGCGGCCGGCGCAGCGGACCTGCGGCAAGCACTCGCCGCTGAGCCGTGGTTCGTGCCCGCCCACCTGGCCCTCGCCGAGCACCTGATCCAGACCGCGAAGTTCAAGGAGGCGCGCGCGACCCTCGACGAGGCGCTCCACGCGTTGCTGGCACTGGCGGGACAGCCCGACGAGCCGCGCGGCTTCTGGGAGTCCCTGAGCGACGGATTTCTCGGCGCGGACCCTCGCGCGAACGCGGCGCGCGATGCGCACGTGGCTCGCGCGAGCGAGGCGATCGCAGTCGACGAAGCGTGGCGTCTGGACACGACAGTACAGGCCGTGGCGACACCGGCGGCGGCGCCGCGCGGCGCTGCTCCCTCGCTCGATGTGGCGCGCTACCGCGGCCTCTTGTGGGTCCTGCGCGCACAGCTCGAGTTCCGCGAGCGCACCTTCGCCCGCGCGCCGACGCAGTCGGAACTGCGCGATCTGCTCGCGCAGCTCGAGCGCGCCCGCGAACTCGAACCCAATCTGCTCGAGGCGGACCTCGCCAAGGCTGCGCTCCACGCGCAACTGCGCCAGTGCCTGCAGGCGGTCGCGTTGGTCGAGCCTTACCTGGACGAGCGCTACCCGCGCCTCGCGAACGACTGGCGTTGGGTGCTGACCAGCGCCTGCTGGCACGTCGATCTGTACCTCGAGCTGGGCCGCGACGACGACCGGCGCGTGGCGCTCGAGCGGCTCGACGCGGCCATCGAGGCCGGCGCGGACACGCCAATCCTGCGTCGGGCGCGCGCGCTGGCGCACCTCGCTCACGCCGAGCGCTCGGGCGGCGCAGCAGCGCTCGCGCGCGCCGAACGCGATCTCGCGCAGCTCGAACGGCTCGATGAACCGCCCGCGGACCTCGCCCAACTGAACCAGGCCGCCGAGGGCCTGCGCGCCAAGCTCGCCGCCTCGCGCTGAACCATGTCGCACGACCAGAACGCTCTCCACGCATCCGCGGCGCGCGCCAGCGACGCCTCCGCCACGGGTTTCGAGCTCACCGAGCAGGCGCTCGCGGCGCTGCTGCACGGCAACTCGCGCGCGGCGCTCGAACGCTGGCTCGAGGCGCCGCTGAGCGCGCTCGAGCGACGTGCGGCGGGCGGAACGCTCGACCTGGAGGTCGCGGCCGAGCTGCGCAGCGGGCTGCAGGCCGCCCTCGAGCTGTTCGCCGTGCTCGAACGCGAAGCTCGCGCGTCTCTCAGCTCCGCAACGGGCGCGCAATCGCCCCGATAACCCCGCGACGCCGCACCCGCGCGCGTCGTGCTCCTCTCGAACGCCTTCGAATCGCTCCACCAGCCATGGACTCGCTCAACTTCCGCGCTTCACCCGCTTTCGATGGATTCGGCCTCTACTCGCGCCCCAGCGGCGGCGAACTGCTCGGCCGCGCCGTCGGTTCGGCCGTGCGCGCCGCGGTGCGCGGAACCGGCTTCGGCGCGCTGCTCCCGGGGGCCGGCGGCCTGAGCCCCGAGTTCCAGCAGCAAATGCAGCTCTTCGATCTGCAGCGCCGCCTCCAGCACGAAAACCAGGTCTTCTCGACGCTCAGCAACGTGTCGAAGACCAACCACGAAACGCGCATGGCCGCCGTGCGCAACATGCGTCCCTGAGCGCGAAGAGCTCGAGCAATGTCCGCCGCCTTGGCGCATGACTTGGGACTGGACCGCGACGACTTCGCGGCGCTGCGCCTCTTGGGCGAGTGCGCGTATCAATGGTGTTTTCGCGGCGAGCTCGACCGCGCCGCGGCGATCTTCCGCGCGCTGCAACATCTCGCCGCGAACGATCCGCTGCCGTGGCTGGGCCAGGCGGAGGTATTGAGTGCGAAACGAGAGTTCGAAGCCGCTGCGCAGAGCGCGGCGCAAGCGCGTCGGCGTCCGCGCATCGACGCGTCGACCATGACCTTCTCGTACGTGCTCGAAGCGGACATCTGGACCTGCGCGGGCGAGCTCGAGCGCGCGCAAGACGCACTCGACAAGGCGCGCCAACTCGACGCGCGCCATCCAGGGCTGCTCGCGGTCGAGCACAACCTCGCGCTGCTGCGTGAGGCGCTCGCGCCGCGCAACGACGCGCGCGGTGGACCGATCAGTTGAGCGGAGCGCGCACCAACCCAGCGCTCGCGGAGACATCGACATGAGTGGAATCGAACGCATCGGGCCCTCGGGGCCGCACGGAGCCGGACGCACGGAACGCACGCGCGCCGCAGGTCCGACGGACTCCGGATTCGAAGTGCGCGGCGCGCACACGCCCGCCTCGACGTCGAGCGGCGCGAAAGCTGGCGGCGCAGGCGCGCGCATGCGGAAGCTGATCGACGAGGGCCTCGAGCGCGGCCTGGGCAAAGACGAGATCCTCGAGCGCGTCGTCTCGAGCGGAATCCAGCGTGGGCTGGGGCCGCTGGCCTCCCCTCAACTCGAACAACAGGTCGTGCGCGCCATCGAAGAGAACCCGGCCGCGCGCGAGCTGTTCGATCGCTTGTACGCACGCGCCGTGCAGGCGCGCAGCTGACTTCCCACGGAACGACGATCAAAGCGCACGACCCATGCACACACCCGCGCTCTCGACGAGTCCGACGTTGCTCACGCAGCCGGTGACACCGCAGGTCCAGACGCCGACCGGCGCCGAGCCCACCGGCTTTCGCAGCGCGCTCGACGGGCTGTCGACCGGCGTGGTCGGGCGCGTCGACGAAATCGGGCGACCCGATCTGACGCGCGCCCGCGAGGCCAGCGCGCCCGGCGTTGTCGAGCGACTCGACGAGATCGAAAAGCGCTACCCCGGTGTGGCCGAACTCGGTTCGCGCGGAACGGCGCTGCTCGAACTCGCGCGCGAAATGGCGCGGGGCGGAGTCCAACCCACGCCCGGTGAGTTGTTCCTGCTGCAGTCGGAGCTGTCGCAGGTTCAGTTCGGACTCGAAATGACGACCAAAGTGGTCGAGCACGCCACCAGCGGCGCGAAGACCGCGCTGCAGACGCAAATGTGATCCCGCGCGCCGCGTCCGTGCTCGTCACGAACGCGCCGCGCACAGCGCCGACTCAAGCCCGCTCGACTCACCCGCCATGAAGCACTTCCCTGCCATTGCCCTTGTTGCGCTGACTTGTCTGACAGCGAGCTGCCAGCCGGCGGAGGTCGAGCTCTATCACGCTGCTAGCGAGCGTGAAGCCGTCCGGATTCTCGATGTGCTCAACTCCAGCGGCGTAGTCAGCGCCCGCAAACTGACCCCCAAGGACGTGCGCAAAGGCGCGTGGCGCGTGCTGGTGGCCGAGCGGGATCTGGCGCTTGCGACGCGGCTCATCAACACGACGCCGGGCGTGCTCGGACGGCCTGACAACAACTTGATCGAGCTCGTCAACGGCTCGGGCTTCGCGAAAACGCCGGCTCAGGTGCAGTCGGCGCTCGACCTCGCGCAAGCGGAACAGCTCGCGCGACAACTCGAAGTCCTGCCGCACGTGCTGCAAGCCAGCGTGACGCTCGATCGCGCCGCGAGCATGCGCACGGTCGGCGCTGCGCCGGCCCCCAAGCCCAGCGCCTCGGCCGTGGTGCTGGTCGAGCCCGGTTGGGCGCCTGAATTCGAGGCTGAACTCCGCAAGACGCTGCGCTTCGGCGTGAGCGGGCTCGACGACGAGCGCTTGAGCGTCACGGTGGCTTTCGCGCCGCCGCGCGAGGCGCCGAAGGCTGATGTCGAGTTGATCGACGCGCCGGCGGTCGATCCGTCCGAGCGCTGGATCACGCTCGCGCTCGGGCTCTCGACGCTCGCGCTGGCTCTGCGTTGGCTCGCCAGTGCGCGGCGCGCGGGCAAGGACTCGACCAACGTTGCAGCACCGGCCGCGCCTGCGCCGAACGTCGTTGGCTTGGCTCGACGCAACGCCTGAGCTGAAGCATGTCCGCCTGCGCACAGCTCGAGCTCGCTTGCCTGCGCGCGTTGCTCGGAAGCCTGGGCGCGCGCGGTCAAGCGCTCGCGGAGCTGCACCCGCGCGCGAACGACTTGCGGAGCGCCGCGGAGGGCCCTGCAGCTCTGGACGAGCTGTGGTGGAGCGAACTCGAGCAGCTCGAGCGCGAAGCCGGTCTCGCGCCGGCCCATCACGCGCCTGCTCGCACCGACGCCAACTACTACCTCCGTCGCCGCGATCTCGCGCGCTGGACTCGCTGGCGCGACGTTGCCGCCCGTCTCGATCGCACCTGGCGCTGCCTGCTCGAGTGGCCCGCCTCTCGCGCACGAGATGCGTGCATTCGAGTGGGCCTGCGCGCGATCGCGTCAGCTGCGGTCAGCGTTCCACGTCACGAACTGTCGCTGTGGCTTCGTCCGCTCGGCGCACAGCGGGCTCACGACGTCTTGCAACTGATGATTCACCGCCAGCCGCCGACGCCCGAGCTCGCGGCTCAGGTCTCGCTCCTCACGCCCGAACTCGCCCTCGAGCGGCGCGGCGACAGCCTGCTCTCCGCGCTCGGCCGCCGCGTTCTGGCCGCGCGGCTGCGCGCGAGCGTCGACCTCGCCGCGATCGACTCCGCCGGCGTGGGCAGCTCGGACCTGCTGCGCCTCTTGCGCCTCGAATCGCCGCTCACGGTCGCTTCCGCGGCCGAAAATCGCACCATCGACGGCTGGATCGCACAGCTCGTGAACTGACGAGTTTGCCCGCCAGTGCTCAGCGCCCCGAGCTGGTGGTGGTGATGTCCGTCGATGCACCCGGTGTACCGACCTGTTCGCGATCGAACGAGCCCGCGCTCCCGGGCCAGCGGGTGCGAGCGCAGTTCTACAGCCGCGACGTCGGCGCGCCCGCGAACCTCAACCTGACCGACGCGATCGAGTTCTATCTCGAGCCGTAAGCGCGCGAGTGCGTGGGAGCGGCGGGGGAGGTCCCCTGGAGCGGGTCGAGCTGTTCCATGGGCCTCCAACCTTCTGCTCCGCCGTTTGCGCAAGTGCTCGCTGCTGAGGCGTCGACGCGGCCGGCGCGCGTCGTGCGGCCTGTCGCCGGGGCGTGCGAGCCGCTGTACGCGGCGACGCGGGTGGTGAGCAGCGAGGCCTTCGCGCTCGAACGCGGGCTGGAGCAGGCGCGCGAGGAGTTGCGCTCCACGCAGGAGGAGTGCAGGGCCCTGCGCGAGCAAGCGGAGCGCGACTGCGCGGCGTTGCTCGAAGCGGCGCGCGGCGAGGTCGAGGCCGAGAAGCGTCGTGCGGTCCAGGCGGCGCGACAGGCCGCCACGCGCAAGTGGCGCGCGACCTTGCAGGCGCTCGAGCAGGAGATCACCGCGCAGCGCGAGCGCTTCGAGCACGATGTGCTCGCCGCGTCGTATCGCTTTGCCCGCGCCATCCTCGACGTCGAGTTCGCGGCGCGGCCTGAGCGCATCGTCGAACTGGTCGCCAAGGCGCTCGAGCGCGCTCGCCTGCACGGCCGCATCGCCGTTCACCTGCACCCCGACGAAGCGCCGCTGGTGCGCGCGGCACTCGAGCGGCTGCGCAGCGAGAGCGGAGTGCGCGGCGAAATCACGGTGCACCAGGACCGCAAGCTCAGCCCGCACGGCGTGCGCCTGGAGACCGAGATGGGGACCTACGACGCTTCGATCGACGAGCAGTTCCGCCCGCTGCGCGAGCACTTGGCGCAACGCACCAAGCGCAGCGGGGGTGCGTCGTGAAGCGTCCGCCGGCGCAGGCGCTCTCGAGCACGGAGCTCGAGGGACTCATCGGCGTCGCTCGCGAAGGTCGCGTGACGCAGCTGCGCGGGCCGGTGCTTCACGCAACATTGCCCGAGGCCTGCGTGGGCGAGGTGTGCCGCGTCCACCGACCCGATGGCAGCGCCGTCGAGGCCCAAGTCGTCGGCTTCGAGCGCGATGCGGCGCTGCTCATGCCGCTGGGCGCGATCACCGCCATCGCCGCCGGCGCGCGCGTCACGCCAGCGCCTGCGTCGGCGAGCTTTCCGTGCGGAGCTGCGGTCTGGGGCCGCGTGCTCGACGCGTTGGGCCAGCCCATCGACGGCCGCGGAGCGCTGCGATCGCACGAGCGCGCGCCGCTGATGGCCGAGCCTCCGCCGCCGATGGCGCGTGCGCGCATCGACAAGCCGCTCGCCACAGGCGTGCGTGCGATCGACGGGCTGCTCACGCTCGGTGTCGGGCAGCGCGTCGGTCTGTTCGCCGCAGCCGGCGTCGGCAAGAGCACGCTGCTGGGCATGATCACGCGCAACGTCGAGGCCGATCACGTCGTCGTGGCGTTGATCGGCGAGCGCGGGCGCGAGGTGCGCGAGTTCGTCGAGGACAGTCTCGGGCCGCAAGGGCTGGCGCGCGCGGCGGTGGTGGTCTCGACCGACGACCAGCCGGCGTTGATGCGCTTGCGCGCGGCGTGGGCGGCCACGGCCATCGCCGAGGCGGCGCGCGCGCGCGGCGAGCGCGTGGTGCTGCTCGTGGACTCGGTCACACGCTTCGCACGCGCGCTGCGCGAGGTCGGACTCGCGGCGGGCGAGCCGCCCGGACGTCAGGGTTATCCCGCGTCGGTGTTCGCGACGCTGCCGCAGCTCTTCGAACGCGCCGGCAACGACGCCCACGGCTCGATCACGGCGCTCTACACCGTGCTCGTGGCGGGCGACGATCTGACCGAGCCGATCGCCGACGAGACCATCAGCTTGCTCGACGGACACATCGTGCTCTCGCGACGCCTCGCAGAGCAGCGCGTGCGGCCTTCGATCGACGCGACGGCGAGCGTCAGCCGGCTCGCGGGCGCCGTCACCGACAGCGAGCACGCGCGAGCGGCCGACGCGGCGCTCAAGGTGCTCGCGCTGCACCAGCACAACGAAGACAAGCTCAAGCTGGGGCTGTTCAAGCCCGCGGACGAGCGCGAGCGCAAGCGCCTGGCGGCGCACCCCAAGTTGCTCGAGTTCCTGGCGCAGCCGGCGCACGAGCGGAGCGACTTCGCGGCGACGCGCGAGCGGTTGGTGCGTGAGTTCGGGGCCCTGGCGTGAGGCCATGGCGCCGCCGCCGTTCCGCTTTTCGCTCGAGCCCAAACGCGTCGCGGCGGCCGCGGCGCGCGATGCGACGCAGGGCGAGCTGGTCGAACTCGGCCGCGAGCGGAAGCTGGCGCGGGACGAGCTCTGCAACGCGCTGAAGAGTCTGCGAGTCGTCGCGCAACGGCTGCGCCGCGAGCTCGATGAGCAGTTCCTCCGGCCGCTGTGCGCGTCGGAGGCCCGCGAATGGACCTGGAGCTGTCAGTACATCGAGCAGTTGCGCGAGCTGCAGGCCCAACGCGACAAGGCCGCGCAGCGCCGGCGCGAGCGGCTGGCGTTGGTCGAGCTCAAGCTCGAGAACAAGCGCGCGGAGCTGGCCGAACGGCAGCAGCAGTTCGAAGCCCTCGAGCGCGCGCTGGAGCGCGAGCGAACGGCCCATCGGCGCGCACAACTGAACGAAGAAGAGCGCCGTCGCGACGACGACGCGCCGCTCGAGTGGATGCGCAAGCTCCGTGAAACCCAGCAGCGACCATGAGCGAACCTCTCAAGAAGTCTGCGGCCCCTGCGCGGTCTGAATCGGCGCGATCCGAGCCCGTGCGGTCCGTACCCGCGCGGCGCGAGGCCCAGCGAGCTGCTTCGCTGGCGAAGGGCGAGGGCTTCGCCGTGCTGCTCGCTCGCGGCGCGGGCCAGCAAGCTGCATCGTCCGTCGCTCGCCCCGCGCAGGCCGACGTGCGCACGACGTTCGAGCCGCGCGACGCGGAGAGCAAGTTGACTGCGGCGCATGAGCGTAGTCACGACGCGACGGACCCGACGTCGGACGCCATGGCGCTCGCGCCGCAGTCGCGGGAGCTCGAACTCCTCGCGGCGTCCGCTGCGTCGTCGGCTGGTATCGACCTGCACACGCAGCCGCAGACGTACTTGCACGGACTGTCGGAGATCGTGGAGTTCGCCGTGCTGGTGAAGGATGCCCGCGGAGTGCATCACTTGCAGCTGGGCGTGACTTCAACGGGCGCTGGCGCGCAGACCAGCTACGACGTCCAGCTCTCTGCCCTCGGAAACGGTCGCATTGCGCTCCGAGTCCGCGGCGTGGGCGCGAAGGACCGCGCGGCGCTCGACGCGCAGCGCGAGCTGGCTCAGCGGCTGCGCGAGCGAGGGCTCGAAGTCGTCGAGGACGAGGAGAGCGACTGAGCGATTGCGTCCAGAGGTCCTCGCGCGGCGCGACGATCTCTGGAGGTGGTAGCGAGAAGACCAGCAGCTCAGAGCGGCCAAGTGCCGCGGGGCGTGTCGAGGCCTTGGCCGACTCGCCCATCGAGTGCGACGTGAAGGCCGCGCTCAGGAGTGCGCGTGGGTCGCGCGCTCACGCGCCCCTGAGTCGCGACGGGGCGCCGTTCGTCCCGCTCGCCATGTCCACAGTCGCAACCCTTCAACCTGTGTCGTCGGCCGCGCGCGCGGCGCTCTACGACTTGCTCCGCCATCCCGTGGCCGTCGACGCCGCGGGCCGCGCTCTGGATCCGCAGGCGCAGGAGCGCGTGCTCGAACTCGCCGCGAGAGTGGCTGCGCAACTGCGCGAACTCAGCGCGGGGGCCGTGCACCTCCAGCTCGCAACGCGACCGCCGACCTTGGCGCTGTTCGACGAGGGCTGCGCGGTCGAGCTCGAACCCGCCGTGCAAGGCTCGGTGTGGATCGCGCTGGACCCAGCCGCCTCGCGTGCGCTCGTCGATGCGCTCGCGCTGCGCCACCTGGGCCTGCGCGGCGCTGGCGAGCCGACCGGCGCCGAGCGCGCGTTGCTCGAATTCGCTGCACTCGCCTGCCTCGATCGCTGCGGAGCGGCGCGCCTGCGGCGTTTCGTCCACGGGCGCGAACTCGCGCGCGTCACGCTCGAGGCGAGCACGAGTGCGCTCGAGTTCGATCTGCGCTGCGGCGCAAGCGGCGGGAGGGCGCGCGTGCTCGTCGCGTCGACGGGTCAGGATGCGCCGTTGCTCCTCGACCCGCAGCGCGAGGTCGACGAACTCGAGCTGCGCGTCGCGTTGCCGAGGCTGTCGATTTCGCGCGCCGAGTACGACGGACTCGAAGCCGGCGATGTGCTGCTCCTGGGCGTGGAGAGCCTCTCGGGCTTTGCCGCGCGAATCGAACTCGTCACGCCGGGCGGCTGGCGTGTCGCAGGCGCCGAGCTCGCGGGCGACTGCGCGCTGTCGCTGACGGTGCGCATCGGAGCGCTCGATGTCCGCGTGCTGCCGCGGCCGAGCACGACTTCGAGCGGCGTGACACTCGCGCCCTTTCTCGCGGCGCGGCGAGTGGCGCGCACGACCTTCGAGCGTTGGCGCGAGGGCGACGAGCTCACGCTCGACAAGCGGCCGGAGGCAGCGCTCGATGTGTTCGCGAGCGACGGCGCGCGTCGGACGGCGGAGCTGGTGCGCGTGGCCGGAGAACTCGGCCTGCGCGTGTGCTCGCTCCAGGCCGCCCCCTTGGAGCGCGCGTGAAGATCTCTTCGACTCCGTTAGGGCTCGCAGCGCTCGCGTTCGACTGCGCGGGAAGCGTCGCTAGCGCAGCGACCACGGCCGGCGATTCGCTTTCGACGCCGAGCCAAGTCGCGCTCGGCGCCTCGCTGCTCAAGACCTTTCTCAGTCTGGGGCTGGTGATCGTCGCACTCGCGCTCGGACTGCGGCTGTTCGCGCGCTGGAATCGCGCCGTCGCGCGCGCCCATCCGCGAGCGCTGATCGAAGTGCTCGATTCGCGGCGGCTCGAGGCCAAGCGTGCGCTGCACGTGGTGCGCGTCGAGGGCCGGCGCTGGCTGGTGGCGAGCGGTGAAGGCGGGATCAGCTTGACGCCGCTGGGGGCCGATCCAGTCGGCGACGCGGACGCGAGCGCCGTGGAGTCCGCGCCGCGCGCCGCGCGCTTCGCAGAGCTGCTGGTCGGCTTCGGCCGCGGAGGTCGCGCATGAACACCCTCGGTGTCGTTGCGGCGTTCCAGACGAGCGCCGAGGCTGCGGTCGCGACGAACGCGACACCGGCTTCGTCGAACTTGCTCGTGTGGGTCGCGCTGCTGGCTGCGATGGCGCTGGCGCCGTTCCTGCTCGCGATGGCCAGTTCCTTCGCCAAGCTCGTGATCGTCGGCGGGATCTTGCGCCAAGCGTTGGGCACGCCGCAGATTCCGCCCACCTCGGTCATCACCGGGCTGGCGCTCGTGCTCAGCGCGCTGATCATGTCGCGGCCGGCGCTCGAGGGCTGGAACGCCTGGAGCGAGCAACGCGCCGAGCGCGAGCGCGACAAGGGTGCGGCGCTCGAGCCGGCGGAGCTGCTCGAACTGGTGGAGAGCGCAGTGCTGCCGCGCGTCGAGGGCTTTCTCGTCGCCAACAGCTCCGAGGCCAACGCACAGCTCTTCCGCGGCCTGCGCGACGAGCTGTGGGCCGGATTGCCGCCCGATGAGCAGCTCAGCCACCCGGCGCTCGAGCTCGTCACCATCCGCATGCCGGCCTTCGTGCTCACCGAGCTCACCGAGGCCTTCCAGATCGGCTTCCTGATCTTCGTGCCGTTCCTGATCCTCGACCTGGTCGTCAGCAACCTGCTGCTGGCGATGAACATGCACATGCTCTCGCCGCAGACGGTCGCGATGCCGCTCAAGCTGCTCCTGTTCGTGCTGTCCGACGGTTGGAGCCTGATCTTCCAGGGCATCGTCCGGAACTACGTCGCCTGAGCCGCGGCCATGGATCAATCTCAAGTCCTGCACATCGTCGAGCAAGCGCTGTGGCTGACCGTGCTGCTGAGCGCGCCGGTCGTGCTAGCGGCGCTCGCAGTGGGACTGATCGTGAGCCTGTTCCAGGCCGCGACGCAGATCCAGGAGCAGACGCTCTCGATCGCGCCGAAGATCATCGTGGTGTACGCGACGATCGCCGCGCTCGGCGCATGGGCGCTGCCCGAACTGGTCGAGTACACGCGCGAACTCCTGCACGGCATCGCGCAGGTCCGCGGCTGAGCGCGCGGAGGCGCCGCGCGTGAACGCCACGGTCGAAGAGCTGTTGCGCTGGCTCGCGGAGGCCGGATTGGAGCGCGTCGTGCAGCTGTTCGCGCTGGCGGCGGCGCGCGTGGCGCCGATCGTCGTGCTCAGCCCTGCGTTCGGAGGAGAAGCGCTGCCCCAGCGACTGCGAGTCGCGTTGATCGTTGCACTCGCCGCGGTGTTCGGACTCGCGCTCGAGCCGCGCTTCGAGCACGTCGACGCGCTGCGACTGATCGCACTGCTCGCCAAGGAGCTGTTCATCGGCGGCGCGTTGGCGCTGCTCGTGCGCCTGGGCTTCGACGCACTCGCCGCCTGTGGCGCGCTGATCGACCTGGGCCGCGGCGCCGCGCTCGCCAGCGTGCTCGACCCGCTCTCGCGTCAGCAGTCGTCGCCGCTGGCGCAGTTCCTGGTCCTCGCCTTCACCACGCTGTACCTGTCGGTCGGCGGCCACGCCTGGGTGCTCGCGGCGCTCGCGCGCTCGTTCGCGGCCTATCCGCTCGACGAATTCGCGCCCGCTCAGCTCGTGGGCGAGCGCGCGCTCCAAGCCTGGATCGCTCTCAGCGGCGAACTGCTCACGACAGCGCTGATGCTCGCTGCGCCGGTGCTGGCCGTTGTTTTCCTGCTCGACGCCGCGCTGGGGCTCGCGCAGCGACTGGCGCCGAGCGTGCAGGTCTTCTTCCTGGGCGGCACGGCCAAGGGCCTGCTGGGCGTGGCCGTGCTGCTGACGAGCGTCGCGGCGCTGCTGGAGTTGATGGCCGAGCGCGCGTTCAACCTGCTCGACGCGTTCGCGCGCTGATCCGCAGCCGTCGAGGGGCGCTCGAGCTCGAAACTCGACGGACTGCGGTCCCGCGGAGCGTCGTCAGGCCGAGGCCGGAATCTCGCTCTTCCAAGTGCTCACGAAGCGACGTTGATCCTCGAGCTCGGCCGCCAAACGCTGCACGTCCCGTCGCAGCTTGGGCAGCTCTGCCTGAGCTTTGCTCACGACCGGGCTGTCGGCGCCGAGCACGCAGCCCCAACCATCGGCGAAGGCCCGCTGGAGCGCGAGTTCGAAGGCCGAGAGAGCGGACGTGAGCGAGCGGACCTGCTGGCCCAGTTGGGGGAGCTCGGACTCGAGCTGGCGGAAGCGCCGAACCGCGGCGGTGTCGAAGTGATCTCCGCGGACAAAGCCCATGGTCTCGCGCGCGCCGCCCATCGAGTCCAACGACCTGCGCGCCCGATCGATCTGGGTCTTCAGCCCGGACAGCCGGTCGATGACCTCGCTCTTGAGCTTGCTCCAGCTCGACTCGAAGCGCCTGACCGCGGCTTCCCACTCTTCGTGCCGCTGCTGGGCCTCGCCGAGGCTCGACGTGCTCGCACTGACCAGGCGCTTGAGCATCTCGTGCGTGCCGCGCGCCTCGGGGTCCGGCCGCTCCACCTTGCTCAGGCGCGCGGCTAGCGTCACGGCGCCCTTGTCGGCGGCCTCGATCGCGGTCATCAGCCGATCGTTGGCTTGCTTGAAGGTCGCCAGGAAGCGTTTGTAGGCGTCGGCGTCGAGCGCCTCGCTCAGCGCGGACTTTGCCTGCTGCCCGGCGTCCGTGCTGACCTGCTGGGCGAGGCGCAGCGCCGTCGCGAGCTTGCCCGCCTCGTCCACGCTGCGCGAGAGCGCCTTGGCGGGTTCGCCGCCGGGGAACGACGCCTGGGCTTCGCGCTCCTGCGCTTCCACTGAGCGCTGGATCGGGCGCTTCTCCCAGAACTCGATCTCCGCCTTCAGCGCGCGGCCGAACTCCTTGAGCACTCTGGCCTCGTCGGCGCTCCAGTCCCGTTCGTGCGCGCGAAACAGCGTGAGGAACCGGTTGTTGTTGTCCACGAAGCCGTCGCGCATGCGAGCCTCGTCGTTTCTCCAGTTGCTGCCACCGGAGACGTCGCGGATGAACTTCTCGGCGTCGTACTCGCGGTAGAGCTTGTCGAACATCTCGAAGAACGCGGTCATTCCGGTCTTCTTGAGGCGCGTCTTGCGCACGGCGAGCCACTGGCGAGTGTAGTTGGCGTCCTTTTGGATGCGGGACACGGGGTTTCTCCTGACGCAGGGGACAACAGGCTTGGATAGCGCTTGTGCGAGCGCGCGCATCCAGCCCGGTCGGCGTCGCAGCCGAACGCGGTTCTTGCTGCGGAAGGCTGCAGCGTTGCGTTCGACTCGCAGAGCGGCGCCAGGGTTGTGGCCGCCTCGGACGGGCCGAACTGTCGAGTCCGTGGAGAGCCGTCTCGCCGCGCGAGGACGGCGCGACTCAGCGTTGCGTCTTGGGCTTGGGCGTCGGCGTCGGCGTCGGCCGCACGCGCACGTAGCTGAATTCCGCTTCGCCGGGGCGGGTCAGCGTGAGCTGATCCTCGCCCACGAGCACGTCGTACTCGCGCTGGGTTCCGGGCGGTTCCCAGTCGTCGACGCCGCTGAAGTTGCTCACGGCCATGGCGGTGTGGACCACGAGCTTGAGGCGCGTCAGGTCGTAGCTCCACTTGTACGTTCCGGCGCTGAAGCCCTCGATGAACGTCCCCTGGAGCGCGCCGGTCGGAGCGAGCACTCGCATCTGCATCGACAGGTGCTCCGCCGCGACGAGCATCAAGCCCTGGCACATTTCGCCCTCGTAGGTGGCGGCGGAGCGGCGCGCGCTGACGAGGCGCCAGGTGCCCTGCAACTCTTCGCGAATGCGCTGCGCTTCTTCTTCGGTGCCCCAGGGCCATTTGCGCTTGGGGTCCGCCGGCGCGGTCTCAGCAGGCTTGTCTTGCGGCGGCGCCTGGAGGAGCGAGCGCAGCGGAGGGAACGAGATCGCCGCGGCGGCGACGGCTGTCAGGAGCGCGAGTTTCATGGCGTGCGAAGACTGTACGCCGCGTGCTCGGTAAGCAACGCGAAACGGGGCTCGCAGGCTCCACTGACGGCGCGTACCGCCGCGACTGTCCAGGCATCCAAGGCGCCGTCGGGTCCGCCGACCGAGCGCGACGTACCATGTCCCGCCCCCGTTCGGGCGCAGCTCGACACCGTCCCCCCAAGATCCATGCTCCACGCTCTGTCGTTGCTGGTGCTCTGGTTCGGCGCGCTCGTTCCCGCGCCGCAGTCCAAGGCCAAAGTCGAGTTCCACGCACGCGCCGCCGGCGCCGAGGTTCAGGCGGTGGTGCGGATCAAGGTGTCGCCGGGTTGGCACCTGTACGCGCCCGAACTGGGCACGCCCAACGTGGCGGGGATCGCCGCGAGCCTGGAGTTGAGCGGCGAGGGTGTGCAGTGGGGCGAGCCGCGCTGGCCGGCCTGGAAGACGCACGAACAGGAGTTCGGCCTCGACAGCAAGCCTGCGACGGCCAACGTCTACTACGGCACGGTGCTCGTGCTCGTCGCCGGTCGGTTGGACGAGGGCGCGAAGCTCCAAGGCGCGAGCGCGCGGCTGCGGGGGCAGACCTGTGAAGACAACGGCCAGTGCCTGCAGGTCGACGAGCGCGCGCAAGTGCAGTCGCCGGGAACCGACACGTTGTTCGCGGACTTCCCTGCGGACCTGGTGTTCGCGGCGCCGAGCAGCGCGGACGACGAGTCGCAGGAGGACGGGCAATCGCCGGCAGCCGACGGCTTCGAGCCCTTCGAGGACCCGGAGGCGAAGGCGCGCGTCCAGCTGTTCACGCGCGCGGTCGGGAGCGAAGCGCAGGCGCTGATCCGCATCGCCATCGACGACGAGTGGCACCTCTACCACGAGGACCTCGGCAAGCCCGATGCGGCCGGGCAGCCGACGGTGATCGAGTTGGAGGCGCCGGGCGTCGAGTGGGGGCGCGTGCAGTGGCCGAAGCCGCATGAAGCGCCGCAGGAGTACGGCCTCGAAGGCGAGCCGACCACGATCCTCCAGCACGATGGCGAGCTGCTGCTGCTGGCGAGCGGTGTGCTCGGCGAAGGCGCCGATCTCGCCAAGGCTCGCGTGACCGTCACCGGCCAGACCTGCGACGCCAACATGTGCATGCAGTTCAAGGCCGCGGTGCTGACGCAAGGCGCGGGCGAAGCCGCGTTGTACGAGCGCGCTCAGGCTTCGGTCGCGGCGAGCGCGACGAGCGCCGGCGGGAACTCAGCGCTGGTCGACGGCGAGAGCAATCCGCAGGACACCGGACTGCTGGAATTCATCGGCCTGGCGGTGCTGGGCGGGTTGCTGGCGCTGTTGATGCCCTGCACCTACCCGATGATCCCGATCACGATCTCGTTCTTCACCAAGCAGGCCGCTGCCAAGGGCGGGTCGCGCTGGACGCTGTCGCTGGTGTACGGCGTCGGCATCGTGCTGATGTTCATCGTGATCGGCGTCGTGGTCGGCGCGCCGATCATCAAGTTCGCCACGCACCCGGTCACCAACCTCCTATTCGCCGCGGTCTTCGTGCTCTTCGGCCTCTCGCTGATGGGCCTGTTCAACTTGCAGCCGCCGGCCTTCCTGATGAATGCCGCCGGGCAAGCGCGTTCGACGGGCGGCTTCATGGGCGTGTTCCTGATGGGCGCGACGCTGGTGATCACCTCGTTCACCTGCACGGCGCCGATCGTCGGCGCGATCCTGCCGGTCGCCGCGGGCGTCGGCGGCAACGTCGACTATGCCCGCGTAGTGATCGGCATGGGCGCGTTCGGGCTCACGATGGCGACGCCCTTCGTGCTGCTCTCGCTCGTCCCCGGCAAGCTCAGCGCCATGCCCCGCAGCGGCGAGTGGATGAACACGCTCAAGGTCTTCCTGGGCTTCGTCGAGGTCGCGGCCGCGCTCAAGTTCGTGTCGAACGCGGATGTCGTGCTGGGCTGGAACGCGCTGCCGATGGAGCTGTTCCTCGTGCTGTGGTTCGGCGTCTTCGCGGTCGCTGCGATCTACCTGCTCGGGATGATCCGCTACAAGGGCGAGAGCGGCGAGATCGGCGGCGGTCGGCTCGTGTCGGGCACGGTCACGTTCCTGTTCGCGCTGTACTGCCTCTACGGAGCCTTCGGTGCGCCGCTCGACTTCGCGATGACGGCCCTGGCGCCGCCGTACTCCGCCTTCCAGAACTCGCACGGCGGCGCGAACGTGAGCTCCGCCGCCGCGCGCGGCCACAAGATCGTGATCGACGATTTCGAGCAGGCCGCCGAGCTCGCACGCAACGAGGAGAAGCTGCTGCTGGTGAACTTCACCGGCCACTCGTGAGTGAACTGCCGGATCATGGAAAACAAGATTTTCCGTCTCCCCACGGTCGGTGGGGTCCTGCAAGAAGAGTTCGTCGAGGCGCGCCTGCACAACGACGACCACAAGAACCCGGAAGTCATCGAGTACGTCAACAAGCTCCAGGACGAACTCGCCAAGACGCGCGGAACGCCCTACTACATCGTCGTCGACCCCAAGACCGGCCAGAAGCTCGGCGTGTTCCCCCAGCCCGACCTCGGCGGAGAGCAGTTCCTGCACTTCCTCCAGCGCTTCGTTCACTGAGCGCGGTTTCACGAATAGGTCGGGGCCGTCGGCGGCGCTCAAGCGCGGCGGCGGGGCGGTCGAAAAACCTTCCCGCCGCCTCGGAGCCGCCACAGCCACTCTCGGCTGCGTCAACCATCCGCGCGCGGCAGCCCGATGACGCAAGTGCTGGACGAACTGCTGGAGGAGATCAAGAGCGTCGAACCGCTGCCGCAGGTGGCGACGCGCGTGATGCAGCTCGCGGCGCGCGAGGACGTCGTTCCGAGCGACCTCGTCGCCGTCATCCAGACCGACGCGGGCGTCACCGCCAAGGTGCTGAAGCTGTGCAATTCGGCGCTGTACGGCTTCAAACGCGAGATCGCCTCGCTGCCCGAGGCCGGCAACCTGCTCGGCACTTCGACGCTGGTGAACCTCGTGCTCACCTCCTGCGCGGGCCGCTACTTCCGCAACTACGGCTACGCCGACCCCGAGGCGACCTTGAAGCTGTGGGAGCAGTCGATCGCCACGGCGTTCGCGGCCAATTGGTTGGCGTCGCGCACTCGCGCCGTCGATCGAAACCGCGCCTACACGGTCGGTCTGCTCGAGAACATCGGCAAACTGGTGCTGTGCCGTTTTGCGCACGAGCAGGAGGAGGAACTCCGCAATGCGCTGGCCAATGGCAAGAGCCTGCTCGAGGCCGAGCACGACATTTTCGGTCTCGATCACGCCGAGGTCGGCGCGCGACTGGCGGACAAGTGGGACTTCCCCGAGCTGCTGTGCGACGCGATTCGCTTCCATCACCTGCCGCAGATCGCGCAGATCGATGTCGCCATGGCCGAGGTCGGCCACGTGGCGGAGATGTTCGTGCACCGACTCAAAGTGGGCGTCTCGCACGCCGAGCCGACCTACGACTGGAACAGCCAGGCGCTCGCGCGCTGCGACATCGAGGCGACGCGGCTGGAGGAGCTGGGACAAACCCTCCGCGCCGAACTCGACAAGGCGCGCCGCATTCTCGAACTGACTTGAGCGACGCGCGGCGTTCGGCCGCGCTGAGATGTTGGTTGGGTCGCTACGACGCCCTGGCCCCTCCGCTGAGCGCGAAGGTCCCAGGAGTTAGTCGCTCAGCGCGATTCGAGCTCGAGCAGCCGCTGCTTGCGCCAGGTTCCGCCCGCATAGCCGCCCAGTCCGCCGTCCGCAGCGATCACGCGGTGGCAGGGGATCACGATGGCGATGCGGTTGCGGCTGTTGGCGCCGGCCACGGCGCGCGAGGCGCTGGGCCGGCCGATGGCGCTCGCCAGTTGCGCGTAGGACACCGTCGCTCCGAACGGGATGCGCCGCAGCTGCTCCCACACGCGTTGCTCGAAGGCCGTGCCGGGCGTGAAGAGCGCCGTCGTGAACTCGCGCAGTTCGCCTGCGAAGTAGCGCTCGAGTTCGATCGCCGCGCGCTCGAGCAGCGGGTGCTCGCCGAGCGCCAGCGCGGGACCCAAGGCCTTGCGAATCGCCGCCAGTTGCCCCGGGAGCGTGTCGCGGTCGAGGAACTCGACCAGGCACAGCCCTTCGTCGCAGGCGCCGAGCAGCACGTCTCCCAGCGGGGTTGCGAGCCTGCGCAGCCGCAGCACGCGCACGTCCGCGTCCAGGCGCGTGGGGCTGTCTCCGAGCGCGCGGCGGAACGCTTCGCGGAAGCCGCTCTCCGACTCGAACGCGGCGCTCGCTGCAGCGTCGCCGACGCTTGCTCCGGCGCGCAATTCGTCGATCGAGGCGCCCAGTCGCAGGGAGTGCTGGAAGGAATGGAAGCTCATGCCGAGGTGCTCCTGGAACCAGCGTGCGGCGCGCGCGGGGTGAACTCCGACCGCTGACATTTGACGCGCGGTGAGCGGCGCGCCGCTGCGCTCGAGCTGTGCGAGCAAAGCCGCGATCCAGTCCGGTGCGGCGCCGACGCGCTCGAGCGGGCGGCAGCGCTTGCAGGCGCGGAATCCGGCTGCGAGCGCCGCATCCGCGGTTGCGAAGAACCTCACGTTCTCGCGCCGCGGCGTGCGCGCGCCGCAGCTCAGCCGACAGAACACGCCCGTCGTGCGCACCCCGAAATAGAACGCGCCGTCGAGCTCGCGCCGGCGCCGCACGAGCGCGTCGAAAAGGGTGGAGTCGTCGAGCTGCATCGCGACGCCAAGTGTGGAGCAGCGCCGCGGGCCGCGCCACCGAAGCGCTGACACCGAATTCGGGTTCCTGCGTTGGTATCCTCCGCCCTCAAACCCCTTCCACCGCAGGAGCCAAGTCCCCATGGGCAAGAAGAACGAAACGCGCGTCAAGTCGAACTCCAACCTCGACGTCAAGAAGACCGTCAAGTTGCTCAACCGCATCCTGGAGATGGAGCTGGCCGGCGTGGTGCGCTACACGCACTACTCGATGATGGTGTACGGCTACCACCGCATCCCGATCGTCAGTTGGCTGCGCGCGCAGGCGCAGGAGTCGCTCGCCCACGCGCATCAGGCGGGCGAGTACGTCACGCACCTGGGCGAGCATCCCTCGCTCGGCATCGGGCCGCTGCTCGAGACCGAACAGCACGAGATCGGCGACATCCTGCGCGAGTCGCTCGCGCACGAGAGCGCGACCTTCGAGCTCTACCGCGAGCTGCTCGAGCTCGTGGAGGGCAAGTCGGTGATGCTCGAGGAGTACTGCCGCGAGATGTTGCGCCTCGAAGAGCAACACCAGGGCGAGGTCGACAAGATGCTGCGCAAGCCCGGCGACATCGGGAAGTTCGCGCGCTGAGCCGGGCCGGCGGCCCGCTGTGCTATTCGAGGCGTTTGAAGCGCTCCAGCCGCGTCAGACGCAGGTACAGCGGGTCCACCACCCAGACGTGGAAGTTCGCGACGAGCCAGCCCACCGTCGCGAACAACACTTTCAGGAGCAGCGCCTGTCCGGCCTTGGTCGGTCGCAGCCAACGCGCGAGCGGGATCGCGAGTGAGAACAGCGCCAACGCGACCCACAGTGTGATCGCGCCGTAGCTGTACGAGCCGAAGTTGATCTCGGGCGTGCGCGTGTCGAGGTGCTCCCAGAGCCAGATCACGCTGGCGAGCGCGCCCAGACCGGCGACGGCGGCGCTGGCCTTGGCCAGAGTCGGCGCCACCAGCCAGAGCTTGCCGACCGAAGAAGCGCCCGCCGCGAGCTGTCGACCCAGTTCGGCGCGCCGCAGATCGCCGGATCCGTCGGGCAAGCTCATCACCCGCTCCAGAGCGGCGTCGAGGAAAGTCCACTTGCCGCGCGGCGCGTGGATGTCGAAGTCGCCCCACTGGCCGGGTCGCCCTTCCTTGCGGCGCCTGGCGTCGAGCGTCTGGAGCTCGCGTTCGATCATGCGATACCCGCTGACCATCAGCGCGAAGGACTCGACCTCGCCGAACGAGTCCAAGTCCGTGCGAACCGCCGACAGTTGGCGCTGAACACCCTTGTCGATGCCGTACCCGGTCGTGCAGTGCGGGTGCTTCAACGGCTTGGAGGGATTGTCGCAGTCGATCCAATCCAGGGCCGGCGCGTCGAGGTCCTTGCGCAAATGGACGAAGCACGCGCCCTGCAGCGCGCGGTTCTCGACCGCGGCGTGAAGGCTGGCGTACTCAGCCTCGCGCACGCGGCTGGTGATGATCCCGAACGATCGCAACGGCACCGCGAGCGCGCCTGCGCCCGGCCGTGGCTCTTCGTTCATCTGACCCGATGCGTCGCTGCACAAGATCAACGAGAAGCCCTGATCGACCAGGGTGCGCAGCCCGAGATTGTCGTAGACGCCTCCGTCGACCAGGCGCACGAATCGTCCGGGGTAGAGCCCACGCAGCTCGAGCGGCTCGAACAGGCCGGGCACGCACGCTGAAGCGGCGACCGCTTGACCGAGCGAGATCTCCCGCAGGTGCGCGGAGGGCTTCGACCACGGGAAGCGCTTGTGCAGCGGCGCCTGCTCGTACCAGAGGCGTCGGTGCCGCGGGTTGGCGCCGATCTCTTCGTCTACGAGCCCGGGCGGCTCGCCCATCGTGCGCGCGGTGAACTGCCAACTGTGGCCGGAGTTCAAGCTGGTCGCGTTGAGTAGCAGCATCGGAACTCGCGCGTTGCGTCGCCAGTTGTCCTCCTTGAGGTTGAAGCCCGAGGCGCCACTGCCGGCGCGCGCATCGCGGGGTTCGATCAAGAGCGCGCGCATGCGCAGGTCGCCGAGCGGCTTCGCGTCGGGACCGACGCGCGAGTACAGGTGGCGCTCGTAGAGCTCGCCGATGCGCGCGCTGCGCGTGTACCCGACGAACGGCAACAGCATCTTGGCCGTTGCGAACCAGTTCGAGATCACGCGCGTGCGCAGGTTCTGCTGCACGCCGCTCAGGAAGCGCTCTTGCACGCGCGCCACGATCGCGACGTAGTCTTCGCGCGTGATGTCGAAGTCCGGTTTGCTCTCGAGCAGGCGTTTGACTTCGAGGTAGTACAGCGCGCCGACGATCGAGCCGCCCGAGACCGTGGACAGCGCCTCGACCGAGCGGAGCGCGTCGACATCCGCCAGGCGCGCGAGCACGCCGATGTGGAACAGCGAGGCGCGGAACCCGCCTCCGGACAGCGCGAGCCCCACGCGACCTCGGGCGCAGTTGAGCGCCGCGGCGAGTTCGCGCCGATCGACGGGCGCGTCGGGCGTGTCGGCGAGGAGCGGCTCGAGAGAGCGCCACGGCGCCCAGCGCGGATCGTTCTCGCTGTCTTTCTCGTCGTCCGGCTCGGGCGTGGCCACGCCCTTCAGCCGTGCGATGCGCACGAACTGCTTGAAGGTGACTTGGATCTGTGCGGGCGTGAGAGTCGCGCCGTCGCGCGCAGCAGAGGCGGCGCGCATGCCGCGCACGAGGAGCTCCCTCGTTCGCGCGTAGTTCCCCAGTCCGAATTCGACCTCTGCGAGCGTGAGGTAGCTCCAGTGATCCGCCTTGTCTGGCGTCCGGGCCAGAAAATCGTCGAGCGCCGCTTTCAGCGCCGCGCGCAGCCGCTCGAGGTCTCCTTCGATGCGCGCGAGCTCGGGCGTCGATCCGCGCGCCGCGTCGACCGAGCGGTCGCGCGCGAACACGTGGCGTTCGCGTGAAGCGAGCGCCTCGAGCGCGAAAACGGTGTTGATCCCGCACCACGCGCCTTCGGGACCGGGCGCGAGCTCCCACCCGCGTCGGTAGTAGTCGAGCGAGCGCTGCAGCGGCTCGAGCTGTCCGCTGATCTCCCACATGCGCTTGTAGATCGCGCCTGCCAGCCCCAGCGTTTCCACGCGAGACGCAGTCTCGGCGGCGGTTGCGAGCGTCGGTCGAAACTCGTCGAGCCCGATCGAGCGCAACAGCTCGAGCGCTTGCGCGAAGCGCTTGGCCGGCAACTGGTCTTCGTCGCGATACGTGTTCCGCGCCAGGCGTTGCACGACGCGCACGTCCTCGGGGCTCCGCTCGTGCAGTTGGGTCAGCAGCTCGAGCGCGTCGCGGTACTTGGCCTGGCGCTCGAACTCCATCGCGCGCTGGAAGAGAACGTCATCGGGCGAGCTGGCTTGTTCCATGTCGGGCGCCGCGCTCTCGTCGCGAAAGGACTCCACGCGGCGCGCGGGACGTTACGACTTTCCGCCCGAAGCCGACAACCACGCGCCCGCGGCGCGACGCGAACTACGTGTCGAGGTGGGTCAAAACCTCGACCAACCGCTCGAGCAGCTCGGCATCGTCCGCGCCCTGGAAGTTGCGCAGCACGGTTTCCTTGGCGAACAGGTTCACGAGGTAGCGCAAACGCTTGGTGGGGGAGTCCGCGACAGCTTCGTAGTCGCGGTGCGCCGCGTTGAACTCCCAGCGACCCTCGCGCAGGCGCGAACGCCAGCGCTCGCCGCGCGCTTGCACGGCGATCGGTTCGGGAATGCCCGAGGCGCGCTCTTGGCCCGCGAGTTCGGCGAGCACTTCGACCACCACGCGCGCCTGCGCTTCGACGCCCGCGTTCGATGCGCGCACCACGATCGTCGCCGCGCCCGGATCCTCCGCAGCCACGTAGCGCGCCGCATCGCCGTCGCTGACGAGCTCTCCGGCGCCCTCCAGCGTCCAACTCCAACTCACCGCGCCGCTCACGCGCCGACCGTCGGCGTCCACGGCGCGCGCGCGCAGCGTTCGAAGTGCGCCAGGTGCGACGCGCAAGCGGCCGGGTTCGACACGCACGCGCGCGAGCGGCCCGGGCGGGAAGAGCATCGGCTCGTCGTCGTCCTCGTCCGCGCGCGGCGCCGAGTCCGGTGTCGCGTCGCGCGCCGCGTCCACTGCGCCGCTCTCGGCGCCCGCGAGCGCAGCACATTCTGAGACCTTCGACTCACCGCTCGCACTCGCAGCGCCTGAGCTGGCGCCGCCGCCTGAGCCCGAAGCTGGACTCGACTCCGCCGCCGCGCCGCGCGCGCGCACTCCGGGCAGCTCGTACTCCGGCAGCGACGTCGCCACACGCCGGAACGCCGCGCGAATCTTGCGCGCCACGCCCTGCTCTTGCTCCTGCTCGCGCGCGGCCTCGTCTTCGCGCAGGAGCGCCATGAGCTCGAGCTCGAGCCGGGCCAGCGCGTCGAGGAACGCGACCGCGCTGTCGGTCGGCAGAAAGCCGCGGCGCGTGCTCGGCGCGACGTCGAGCTCCGGGTAATCGATCACGCCTTCGAGGCGGCCCGAGTCCCAGGGCGCGCGCGGGCCGTCCTCGCCGTTCGCCCAGGCGAGGTCGTCGAGCACCGTCGTGCCTCCGCACGCGAGCTGCACGCGGCCCTTGCGCTCCACGTCGGCGCCGACGAGGTAGAGCTCGACGCGCGCATCCTCGTGGCCGGGCACTTCGAGCGTCGTGAGTTGCGACAGCGGACGACCCAGGAAGCGCTGCGGCTTGACGACGAAGTGCTTGTGCGCGAGTCCGCGCGCGATGCGGTCGTGGATGTGCACTTCGACGTCGCGCTGGAGCAGCTGGCCGCGCAACTCGCTCGACAGATACGCCTGCAATCGGCCGGGCCGGATCTGCCGCGCCGCGCCTTCCTCGACGCCGCGGATCACGATCTCCGTGAACGTCGGACCTTCCGTGGTCCTGCGTGCGCGTGAAACTTCGATCGAGGCCTCCTCGCGATCGCGTTCGAGGCGCAGGACGAGGATCTCGCCGCCGTTGACGCGGCTGCGGATGTCCATCCAGCGCCCCACGGACCAAAAGCCGAGCAGGCCGATGCCGTACTTGCCGAGGGCGAGCAGCTGCTGGCGCTCGCTGGGCGTGAGCGAGCGCTTGTGGCTGTGTCCGATGGTCTGCGCGATGCGTTGCAGCGCCTCGCGCCGCTCCAGCTCGGGAAACACGCCCACGCCGTCGTCGAGGATGCGCAGCACGCGCACCTGGTGCTCGTTGGCCCACGACAGCTCGATCCGCCGCGCCTGTGCGTCGAGCGAGTTCTGCACCAGCTCGCACACCGCCTTGCGCGGGTCGTTCTGACTGCGCGCGAGCAGCCGGATCAGGTCGAACGGATTGGCGGGCTTGAGTTTGACCTTCTGGGTTTGAACGGCGCGCTTCGCCATGGCGGACGCGAGAGCGTAGCGCGCGGCGCCGGATGCGCTCGGCACGAGCTGCCGCGCGCCCGGTGGCGGTGCGGCGGCCCTCACGGCGCGACTCCGAGCCGACCGTCGACTTGGGGACGTCGGGGGAGGCCGAGAATTCGGCGGAATCGAGTGAACGCCGGAGGCCGAAGCTACGTCTCTCCGCAATCGGGCCGGTGCGCGGACCTCGAACCCCTCGAGTGCTCCGCCGCGCCGCGCCCGCAGTGAAGCAACCCTTCGCCCCGGTCGAACTCCAGGAACTCTCGCGCAGGCCGACCGAGGCAGCCCTCGACCCGGCGCTACAGTCTGCGAATGGCTCGAAAACGCGGACGCCAAGCTGCAAGAAAAACTCTGCAAGATGATCCGAGGCCTCGTGGATGCGCTCGTCGAACAGGCCGGTCAAGCATCGGCTGCAGGTTGTCCGCCGGGTTCGATCCCAGATCCGTTGAGCTACATCGAGATCGAGTGTCTCGAATACTGCAGCAACTGAAGCGCGCCATGAACACCTGGAAACAGCTTCTCGCGCCGTCGCTGTCGGCGGCACTCGTCGCGCAGTTCGGCGGAGTCCCGAGCGATCTGCTCGGGTACAAGACTCAAGACAGCCTCGAGGTCGTCGGCCGTTACTACATCCACGGCGCGACGGATCAGGCCTCGGGAGCGCCGACGCTGTGGATCAACTACATCGCCACGTTGAGCGGACCGCGCGAGCAACCGCTGGCGAGCGAAATGCTCGAGGTGGACGCGGGTTTCGCCGTGACGGCAAGTGCGCCGCTCGACGTCGATCACATCGCGGTCGGCGGTCAGCAGACGTCCGCCTCAGGGACGCTGAACATCGTAGAGATCTGGACCCTGCGGCGACCGAGCGTGGACGTGGTCGTCGACCCTGTGACCTTCGAGCGCAAGCACGCACTCGACGTGGGCGCTGTCACGAGCCGAGTTCGAGTTCTCGAACAGGCCGCTACGCCAGGTCGAACGGGCGTTCGGCGCCTGGTTCGCGTACGAGGCAAGCCTGCGGCTGTGTTCTGTCAGTTTCACGACTCCGGCGACCTGTACGAAATCGACTACTCCATCGCGTCTCCGACGCTCACACGTCGTTTCAGTCCTGCCGCCAACACTGGGGTCCCGCAGGTCCCCGATCTCAATGCTGCTCGCTTCAAGTGGCTGGACGGCCGGCGACATGCCACTGAAGGCTGCATGTACGTGTTCTACGAGCCCGTCGCGCCTGGCAACGGGAGCCGATCGCCGTTCTGCTTGACACTCATCGACAGCGACTGCGACGGCAACATCGACACTTGGCGGCATATGGAGCTCGCCGAGCTGAGTGAGCTGTACGACAGCGGCTACAAGGAGATCGGCTTGGCCACGCGCTGGTGAGTGTGGGCGCGCGCTGCGCGACGCCAGCACCGTTGCCCACCCAAAAGTGCAGAGCGCGGTCCTCTTCTCGGGACCCCTCGAGGAGGCCGGGCGGGATCGGAGAAAGTTGAAACTATCGGGATAGCTCCCGACACCAACGCTCGTGGCGCACTAGCAGCGCTGTGGCGGCTTCGAGTCGCCGTCGGATTCGATGTCACCTGCTACGGACCCCTCTGATCGACCCGTGCAGTCGGTTGCTGCGCTCCAAGACAGCCTCGCGCTGGCTGGGGCGCTCCGAACGAGACTGGCGGCGCAACAGCACGTGTGGGACCAGGCCGTGCTGCGGGTGCTGTCGGCCCACCGTCGCGGGGGAGTTCCGCCGGCGTCCGAGGCGCAGTGGCGCGTGCTGCTGCGCTGGGCCGCAGCCGACGCCGCGCGAAGCGAGGCCCGCTGGCGCCGAGGGGCGCCGTCCGAGGAACTGGCCGACAGCGCGCTCGCCCCGCCCGCCGCCCGTCCGGAGCGCGCGCTGGAGCGGCGCGAGTTCGCGACTGGCTTGGTCCTCGCACTTCAAGCGCTCCCGACGCGCCAGCGCGAGGTGTTCGTGCTGCGAGCGTTGTACGAGTGGCCCTTCGAGCGGATAGCGGCGCGCCTCCAGATCACGCCATCGACGGCCCGGCAGCACGCCTTTCGCGCCAGGAGCCTGCTGCGGGCAGCGCTGCGCGCGTACGACTCTGGCTGAACTCCGAGGTCCCGGGCCGGACGACTTCGGCGCCGGTCAGCGATCTCATCGCCGCGCGCGTCGGGCGGGGCGCGGCGCCGGATCCAACCGAGTGTTAGCTTCAGTCGGATGTCCGGGGGCCATTCACACCGGGACCATCCCCTCGAGTTGGTCGAGTGCGCGCGCACGGTTAGCGCGCAAGTTGAGCGAGCGTACATCGTCATCGAGTGTCTCGGGACGCAGCGTCGACGTCGACGCTGGGAACACGCGCGGCCTGCCGACGAAGCACGAGCGCGAGATGCGCAGATGGTGGCTCTCGCACGTCAGCGAGCGAACTCGAGCACAAGAGCTCCCCGCGAGGACCATCAGTGAAGTCCGGCATCGCGCGCAAGCTCGCGGTCGCCGCGCTCGCCTCGGTGCTCGCCGCGGGGCTTGGTTGGATCGTGCTCGCGCGTCTCCGCGCACGGCTGAAGCCGCCGGCGACGGTGCAGCTGGTGGACGCGCGCGCATCGCTCAAGGAACTGCTGGATGCGCGCGTGTCGCTGCCGCGGCCCAAGCCGCCCGGTGGGCACGTGCTCACGCTCGATCCGATCGACGAGGACACCGCGCGGCGCTTCTTCCCGGCGCTGGATGCCGGGCGCGGCAACATCCTGTTCGATCCGCTGGTGTACATGACGCGCAGCGGGCCGCAGTCGAATTTCAACGTGCTGGACGAGCACCCGCGCGGCGGCTGGCGGAGCACGAGCAACTCGCGGGGCATGCGCGAAGACCGCGAGATCGACGTCCACAAACGCGGCCTGCGTGTGCTCGTCACCGGCGACTCGCACACCGACGGCGTGTGCGACAACTCCGATTCCTTCGTGCACGTGCTCGAGCGCGAGTGGTCGTACTGCCACCCGGACACGCCGCTCGAGGCCCTCAACTCCGGCATGGGCGGCTACAACTCGTACAACTACTTGGGCGTGATCGAGCGCCACGCCGACCTCGCGCCCGACGTGTACATCGTGGTGGTCTACGGCGGCAACGACTTCGTGGGCATGATGCCGCTGCAGCGCTACTTCGAGCGCCGCGGAAACATGGAGGCCGGACGGACGTGGATCGGCCGGCTGCCCAACGAGCACCCCGAACTGCTCGGCCCGATCGCGCAGGAGCTGCACCAGACGGAGTACTTCGCCTCCAACCCCGAGGACGTCGCGGAGTGCATCGAAACGATGAAAGCGATCTCGCTCGAGATCCAGCGCCGCGCGGCCGCGCGCGGCTGCCGCGCGCTGCTCGTGTACCTGCCGCCGGCCTTCGTCGTGCAGCGCCGCTTCTTCGAGGACGCGCTCGCGCGCGCGAGAGAGTTCGCCGAGTTCAGCGAAGCCGACATCTCCGTCAGCGAGCGCATCGCCGACGCGTGGCTGGCCTTTCTGTGCGAACGCGAGATCCCCGCGCTCGATCTGCGGCCGCACTTCCGGGCGGCCCGCGAGAGCTGGTACTGGCGCGCCGACCACCACGTCAATCTGGTCGGGCATGAGGCGATCGGGCAGTTGCTCGCGCTCGAGGTCGACGCACTCTTGCGCTGAAGACGGGAACGCGGCGAGCGCCGCGCGGCACGATCGCCAGCAGCGAGAGCGCGCATGGGCAAGATGGGATCGCGCCGGAAGGAGCCTGGCGCGATCTCACCTGCGGTGCATGCGCTGTGCGGCGCGCGGAGCGGCGGATGCCGACGAAGCAGCTCGCGCGACCTCCTCGCGCTCGCGTGGTTACCAGCAGACTTGCCCGTGCACGGCGTCGGTCAAGTTCGTTCCCGAGGGACCGCCCGGGTCGCGGCTCCAGACCTGGCATGCGAAGTACTGACCGGGAACCTGCAGCAGCGGGCTCGCGCCGCTCGCGATGAAGGCGTTGAGGTCCAAGCTCAGTTGTCCGTCGCAGGGATTGGCGGAACCTGCTGCACCGCTGTTCTGCAAGGGCGTGCGCACACGCGGCGGTGCAAGGCAGAGCGTGCCACCCTGGAAGGGAATGGCCGCGGCCCCGTGGCTGACGAGCACCAGTCCGCTGATGTTGTTGAGCAAGTTCGTGGCCGAGACGACGCTGGCCCCTGCACCTGTCGCACTCGGGGGCCCGCTGATGGCGATCGACGGCAGACACTGCTGCGAGTTGACCATCGCCGTGCAGAACGTCGCGGGCTGCGGGCAGCCGTCAGTCACCTCGCGCACGCCGATTCGGTAGGTCCCGAATGGAACTCCGGGGTGCATTGCTGCGAACGCCACGAGCGAGCGAGCGCTGCCGAGTCCGGCGATATCCGGCTGGCCCTCCGAATCCGAGGACGACTCGATCGGGAAACCTGCGGGATCGCGCACGTTGCCGGCGCTGTCGATGCGCGCCGCGCGCACGTTGCTCTGGATCCACTCAGTCGGACTCGTGGTTCCGCGCTCCTGGTAGGCGCAGATCCACTGAGTTCCATCCCACGCGACGTCAGGGAACGACTGCTCGCTCGTCGGCGAAGGCGCGATCGCGATCGGCGCCGCGTCCAACGGCGCGCCAGCCAAGTCGAAGCGCCTGGCGAGAACGATGTTCCCTGGAACCGCTGTCGCGGCCTCGTCCCAGGCGACCAACAGTTCGCTGCCCGAACACGCGACGCTGGTGGACCTCACGTCGCGGCCCGAACCGCCTTCCTGGAAGAACGGCGCCGAGATCGTGCCCGTGGAGCTGACTAGCGCTGCTTGAACGATGCCTGCACCGCCGAGCTCGCGCCTCCAAGCCACAGCGAAGCCGTTCGGCGTGGCGCACGCAGCGACGCGCATGTCGGATCCGGACTGGACCACCGTCGGCCCGCTCAAGATGGCGCCGTCGCTGCCCTGGATGCGCCACACCGTGGCGCCGCTCGGGCGCGCACCGATCACGAGGAACTGACCGTTGGATCCTGCGACAGCCGTCGATCCGCTGAGGCCGAAAGCCGCGTTGCCCAGGGTGATGCCAGCCGCATCCAGCAGCGTTCCATCGAGCCCGACGCGCCGCATGCGGATCGACCCGTTGGTCGAGCCCGGCGCCGGCGACTGGGTCCACACGGCGAGGTACCGCGCGCCATCGAAGGCCAAGGCCGGCTCCAGGATGTCGACTGCGCTCGCGATCAGAAGCGGCTGCGCGTCGAGCGCAACACCCTGCGCGTCTCGCCGTGCGAGCATCAACCGAACCTCGGCGGAAACTCCGCTGCGATAGAGCACCGCGCTGCCGCTGGAGTGGACGGCCACGCACGGTGAAGTTTGCGCCGGCGCACTCCTCGCAGGGAACACGTCACTGCCGGTGTTCGAAGGTGACACAACCCGCGAGGCCACCACTTCATAGGTCGAGCTCCCGCTGATGTTCGGCGAAGGGCGCTGTTGGGCCCAAGCGGCGTACACGCCTCCTGTGCTCGACCCGGCGGCGACTAGATCCTTGCGACTGGGGCCGCCCCACGGCCGAACCAAGAAGCCACCGGGTTCGAGGACGGCGCCCGTGTCCGAAATGCGGTATGCGAGTTCGCCGAACACGGTCACGAACCAGCGCGTCCCGTCCCAGGTCACGCTCTGCGGCACAGCAGGGCCGACCCAGTTGTTCAGCAGCGTGCCGGTCCCGAGCACGGTTCCGTTGGTCGACACGCGAGCGAAGCGCACGCTGCCGGTGAATGAGGATGAATCGAAGGCCAGCCAGGACAGCAGCATCTGGCTGCCATTGAAGGCCATCACGGGATACCCATCGGAGTCGGCCGTGACACCGAGGGGGAGCGGCGCTGATCCAATCGGCGCCAACGCGGAGTCGAAGCGCGACCCCAAGATGTCGAAGTCGCCCGCGGCGCCCTGGCCGAGCCACGCCAGGAAATAATCGTTCTGCAGCGCGGAGATCGCTCCGGTGGCGCCTGCGGACGTAGCCAAGGTCGTGAGCGGCCCGAGCAGCGGGTTGACCAGGACCGTGCTCACCGTCCGAGCTCGGACGAGGTTGTTCGTGGCCCCGAACGCGATGGCCCAGTTCTGCCCGTTGCTGGCTGCCGAGTGCCAGAGGAAGGGGCTCGAGAACAGCGTGATCGGTTGCGCGTCGAGCACGTTGCCGTTCACGTCGACGCGTGCGCCGCGGAGCTTGGTGTACACGCCCGACGTGAACAGCGGCTGCACGGCCCAGGTCACGAGCCACTCCGATCCGTTCCAGGTCACCTGCGGTCGGATATCCCTCTCGTCCGACGCCGCAACCCGTGTGGCCGACGGACTCAGCGGCACGCCTTGATCGTCGGTGCGCTGGATCCAAATGTCGGCCGAGGACTCGCTCGAGAGGTCGCCGCCGGAGAGCTCCCCGCGATTGTCCGACCACGCGATCAAGAACCCGCCACCGCCGGCCGCCAGCGCAGGCGCTTCGCAGCTGCTTCCGGCGGGCCCGATCTGATCGTCGCCGAGCAAAGCTCGCCGCGTCGAGACCAGAGGCGCCTGCGCCCAACCCACTGCTGCCGATCCCGCCAACACCAGAAACGACGTGTAGACGAACCTCATTTCATCCCTCTCGACCGTCACCGGTCTGCACAACTTCCCGAGAGTCCGCCCGCTCCAAGGTACCTCGAACTATCGCGGACAGGCATGCGCAGCAGACGACAGTTCGAAGTCGATCGCGCTCGACCGACCGTGGAGGTCGCGCCGATGTGGCCGAGCAACACCTCCGGCCAAAGCGGCGAGCGCGATCCGCGCACGACGACGGCGAGCGTGCTCGCGCGTGGGCCGGCGCCGTAGACCATGCCGGGCGATGCGTGGACCGCACGGACGCTTAGGATCACAACGATGATTCAGATACTCGTCACGCCGCACGGCGCCACGTGCCCCACACGCCGAAGTCGCTTCGCCGCCGCGCTGCTCGCCTTGCTCACCGCCGCGTGCGCCGCGGCCCCGAAGGCCGAGCGCGCCGCGCCGCGACTTGTCGCCGAGTGGGAGCCCGCGGTCGGTGCGCTCGTGGTGTTCCCGTTCGAGCTGCCCGACGACCTCGTGCGCGACCTCGCCGCGCAGGCGCCGCTGTTCGTGCTCGTCGCCGAGGCCGATCGCGCGGCGGCGGCGGACAAGCTGCGCGCGCTCGGTGTGGACCAGCCGCGCATCGAGTTCGTGCCGACCGCGGCGCGCAGCCCGTGGACTCGCGATTGGGGCCCGCACCAGGTCGCGGGGCCGGACGGCGCCATCGCTCTCGTCGACCACGTTTTCCGCGGCTATCCGTGGGTGCCCGCGGACTGTGCTCCCGAGCACTTCACCTATCGCATGGGGCGCATGGAGGGCGAGGACCAGGCCGTTCCGATGCTCGCGAACGCCCTCGGTTTGGCGACCGTGCCGCTGCCCGCGATTGCGACCGGCGGAAACCTGCTCACCGACGGCCGCGAGCGCGCTTTCTGCACTCGCGCTCAGATCGTCGAGAACCACGACCTCGCCGACGAGGCCGCGTACCGCGCGCTCTTGCGCGACACCCTCGGCATCACTGACCTCGTGGTGCTCGAGAACACCGAGCCGTTCGGGATCCAGCACATCGACTGTTGGTTGAAGGTGATCGACCCGGAGACGCTGTTGATCAAAGCGGCGCCCGTCGGGCACCCCGAGCACGCGCCGATCGAGCGGAACGTGGCGCTGCTCTCGCAACTGACGACTCCTTCGGGAAGCCGCTATCGCATCGAGCGGATCGACTGCCCGCCGTTCCGTGGTGATTTCCTGCCGGCGTACACGAACTCGCTGCGTCTGGGCAACGTCGTGCACGTGCCGCTCTTCGGCGGAGAAGCCGACGAGCGCGCCCTCGCGACGTATCGCGCCCTATTTCCGAGTTGCGAGGTGCGTGGCTACCGCTTCGACGGCTGGATGCACTTCGACGCGCTGCACTGCCGCACTCGCGCGCTGCACGCAGTCCCGACGCGCGGCCGCAGCGAGCGCTGACGGCGGGAGCATGTGCCCCACCGTCGTCGCGGAATGCAGCGCCGAACGGATGGACCACGCCGGAGGCTCGCGCGCCGCTGAGTTCGCCAAGCCCATCGCAGGCCTCGCTGTGCGGGTTGGCGTGCCGTCCGGGGTGCGCGCGGGCGAGAGGCTCGCTCGGCGACATGGGTGGCGACCGCTCGAACGTTGTCGAACTCTTCACGCGAGCGCGTCGGCGTCTATCGCTACGAAAAGAGCGCCGACGAAGAGCGCTTCACGCTGTTCGACCGCACGGACCGACCCGACCTCACCGTCAACTTCGGCGTGCAGGCGATGGTGCAGGACCGCCACGGCACGTTGTGGTTCGGCTTCTCCGGAGGCCTGTTTCGCTTCGACGGCGCTGAGTTCGTCAACGTGACTCGATCCGGTCCCTGGTCGAGCCCCTGAGCGAACAACACACCCGAACAGAGCGCGAAAGCGCACGACAACTCCCGGCGCATCCCGCCGAGGGACTCGGCCTGCGGTGAGGAGCTCCAAACGGAGGAACTCCGCCGGAGGCGGTCGTCTTCAATCGCAAGGTGGAGGCTCGCCGCCGGGCTCCGAGCCGTTGAGCGAGTCCGTAGGCCCAGCACAAGCCTCGTTGATCGCGCTGACGTGGGGTCTCCGTCGCGCTGGGAGCGTGGCGCGGGCGCCGTTCGGATGCTTCACGCCGAGCCGATCATTGGCGGAGCCAGCGCACGAGCTCTATCAGCTTCGGCGGTTGCCCGGTCCTCAGCACGCCGATGCGGAAAATGCGGCCGGCGAGCCACAAGGTGAAGACCACCGTCGCGGTGAGCAGAATCGTCGTGCCGACGATCTCGAACATCGGCGGCGACGCGGCCGCCCGGTTCATCATCACGAACGGCGTGTAGATCGGGATCCACGACAGCACGGTCGCGACGATGCCGTTGGGGTCCTTGGGGATGAACATCATCGTCATCAGCGGCACGATCATGATCAGCATCACGGGCTGCATCATGTTCTGAGCCTCTTTCAGCGTGTTGCAGACGCTGCCGAGCGCGAGGAACAGCGCGCCGTAGAGCAGGTAGCCGAGCACGAAGTACACGACGAAGGCGGGCAACAGCCCCGAAGTCTGCAACACCTCGAGCAGACTCGTCGCGACTTGCGCTTCGGGCCCCGAGTTGAGCTTGAGGATCAGTACGAGGAACCCGAGCCACGAGACGAGCATCGTCAAGCCGACGGCGGCGATGCCCGCCAACTTGCCCATCATCAGCTCGCTCGACGTTACGGACGACAGCAGCACCTCGATGAGGCGATTGGACTTTTCCTCGATGGTGTTGTTGAGCAGCATCGACGCGATCGAGAAGATCGAGATCCAGAGCAAGTAGACGAACCCGACGGGCGCCCACTGGCGGATCTGGTCGGCGATGCTGACCTCTTCCGCGCCGGCTTCCTTTTTCGGGTCGAAGCGCGCGACTGGGACTTTCGTCTGTTGGACCTTCTCGATCGTCGCAGCGTCGAGACCCTTGCTCTCGTACTCCACACGGCGCTGCTCTTCGTTGATGGCGCGTTCGAGCTCTTCTCGCAAGTCGCCGTCCGCCAGGTTCGTGCTCCAGAACTGGGCTCCTTCACGGTCCGCGCGCTTCTTGCGCTTTGCGCCGGGACGTTGGATGCGTTCGTCGACATCCGCGGGCAGGATCAGCGCTGCGAAGAGCTCTGCGTCCGCGTCTTCGACACGGATCTTCTTCTTGCCGCGCAGGTAGGGCCGCAGAGCCTCCGCGATCTCCGCGGGCGCCTTCGTCCCATCGACATCAGCGGGCAGATCAACGCGACGGAACGGGCGCCGCGGGCCCTCGAACGGCGGCGAGTTGGGTTTGATCCCGCCGGTGAGCAGCAAGAGCGAGACCTTGGACTTCGCCTCGGACTCGCTCACGTACTCGACGTCGAAGTCCGCGGGGTCGATCGCCTTCTGCTTCTCCAAGGCTTCGGCGCTCGGCGCCGGCATCTCCGCCCCATGCTTCTTCACGTACTTCTGAAGTTCGCTCGCCACCGCGCGCTCGTACGTGCGTTCGAGCGCCGTGGCGATCGCGGCGTCGAAACGCCCCGATTGATCCACGACGACGAAGTTGCGCGTCGGTTTGACGCCTTCGAGCCAGCCCTCGGCCTTGATGCCGAGCATGATGAGGATCGGAAAGATGCAGATCCCGATCCAGAAGCCCTTGGTCCGGACGTTTTCGCCGTACTCACGGGCGGCGACGAGCAACGCGTTCCTCACGACACAACCTCTTCTTCCGCGTCTTCGGCGCCGACGAACTTCAGGAACACGTCGCGCAACGTTGGTTCGCTGCGGTCGAACGAACGCAAGCTGATCCCGTTCTGGAAGCACGCGGCGAGCACGTGGTCCGCATTCGCGCCTTCGGTCAGGGTGACCTCGTACTTGTCGTCCTTGCCGATGGCGTGCACCGCGCCGACGCCGGCGACGTGTTGCAGCGCGCTGGGATCGACCTGCGTTTGGATGATCAAGCGCCGTGGGATCGTGCGCCGCGCTTCCGCGACCGTGCCGTCGAAGAGCTTGCGGCCCTTCGCGATCAGCACGAGTCGGTCACAGAGCCGCTCTGCGTGCTCCATGATGTGCGTCGAGAAGATGATCGTCGTGCCGTCGTTCCGCAGATCGCGGATGACCTGCTCGAGCACCTGCTGATTGACGGGATCGAGGCCCGAAAAGGGCTCGTCGAGGATCACGAACTCCGGTCGGTGCGCGATCGATGCGAGCACCTGGACCTTCTGGCCCATGCCCTTCGACAACGCCTCGCACTTGCGGTCCTTGAACTCGCCGAGGCCGTACTTGTCGAGCAGTTCCCCCGCCCGCGCCCGCGCCGCGGCGCGCTTCATGCCCTTGAGCGACGCGAAGTACGCGATGATCTCGCGGCCGGTCATCTTCTTGTAGAGCCCTTTTTCCTCGGGCAGGTAGCCGATGCGATCGCGCACCTCGAGAGCTGACGGCCGGCCCAAGATCGAGATCGAGCCCGCGGTCGGCTCGTAGATCGCGAGCGTCATGCGGATCGTCGTGGTCTTGCCGGCGCCGTTGGGGCCGAGGAAGCCGTAGACGCTGCCGCGCGGCACCGCGAGCGACAGCTCGTGCACCGCAGTGAAGTCCCCGAACGTCTTCTTCAGGCGGTCGAGGACGAGAACCGGTTCATTCATGGTGTGTGGGCAGCGCCGCGACCGCGGATAGGGGACCGGCGGATGGCTTCGCTGAGGGCGGTCGTCGTCGGCCGCAGGGTGGAGGTTCGCGGCGCGGCGCCTGTCCGTCAAGCGACCTCGGCGCTCAGCGACGCCCTCGGTGCGCGCGTTGCTGCAAGTGCAGGCTCGAGGCGCGCGGCTCGGGCGCGACGCTGACTGCGCCCGGCGCACGCCCGTCCGAGCACGCCGTGATGGGTGAGCTGTTGGTCTTCGGACCCCGCCCGAAGAAATCACCGAAGAACGCGTCACGCCAGGTTGCGCCGCCAGTACGCGAGTCGCCTCCGCGACCATCGCCGTCGATGTCGCTTCGAAGGTCACCTCCACCGCTCACCCAACTCGCGGCCACCGCCCACCAAGCCCATGATTCGCTACCTCGCCATCGGCGCACTCGCTGCGGCGTGTCTCTCCACGCCCGCTCTGTCCCAGACCTCGCCCTACCCGCGGGCCGGCTTCCGCGCCAACCTGTCGACGATCGCCCATGAAGTCGACGGTTTCGTCACGATCGTCGACGAAGACACGCTGCTGGTCGAGAACTTCTACTACGACGGACTTGGCATCGTCGTTTACTTCTATTTGGGAGCGCAAAACAACGCGAACGCGTTCAACAACGGACTCGAGATCGGACCGCAGCTGGTCGGAACGCCCTTCGACGACGCCACGTTCACGATCGATCTCCCGCCGGGCGAAACCCTCGACGGCTACAACGCGATCTCGGTGTGGTGCGTCGCCGCCGGCGTGAGCTTTGGTCAGGGCGCGTTCGTTCCGCTGCCGCCCCAGACGTACTGCACAGCCAAGGTCAACAGCGAAGGTTGCACGCCGCAGATCCAGTTCAGCGGAAGCCCGAGTGCGTCGAGTGCGGCGCCGTTCTCCATCGGCGCCACGCAAGTGATCAACGAGAAGTCTGGCTTGCTGCTCTACGGGCTGGCTGCGGACAACCTGCCCTTCCAAGGCGGCGTGCTGTGCGTCGGCGCGCCGCGGCGTCGCACGCCGCTGCAGCTCTCGGGCGGCAGCTCCGGCATGACGGACTGCTCCGGCGCCTACTTCTTCGACTTCCGCTCCCGCATCCAGTCCGGCGTCGACTCGGAGCTCGTCGCCGGCGCCGAGGTGTTCGCGCAGTACTGGCAACGAGATCCGCAGGCTTCCTTCGGCGTCGGCCTCACCAACGCCGTCGCCTTTCACATCGCGCCCTGATCGTTCGCGCACGGCGGCTGGATCGGATGAAGAAGGCCGGCCTCCACGTACGGAGGCGCTGAGGCGCCTCAGTGGTGGTCGGGGGAACGGAAACCCAACCCCGGACCACGGGGAGGTCGGCCATGAAGCGGCGAACGACTGCGTTCGCCGCACTTTCCCGCGCAATGACCGCCGTGGCCAGTCAGCGAACCGAGCCGCGCTTGAACGCGAAGCGCTCGGATGGCGCGACGTCGACAAAGACCTCGTCGGCTGAGTCGCCGTCGGAATCGCCGCACCAGAACACGTCGCAAATCGGAGCCGGAACCGGGTGCGCGAGCAACAGCGCGCCGTCGGCCCCCGACCACACGTGCACCATGCCGGACGTCGGCCCTTGCGTGAGGAACTCGCGGCGCAAGTAAACGACGTCGAGCCGGTCATCGACTCCGTCGCCGTTGAAGTCGCCGCTGTCGCTCCTCCCCAGCTTCAAGTCGTGTACAGACAAGTTCTCACGACGCACGAACTCGTAGCGCGCAGGGTTCGACCATCCTCGCACCAGGTCGTCCCAGTCGCCGAGCAGCGTGACCGCTGCGAAGAAGACGAACAGGATCGATCCTGCGCTCACCACGAGCGCGCCGGCGGCACGCAGCCAACTCGAGCGCTCCGCAGTCATGGAGCGTTCGTCGGGCTCGTGACGGTCGTAGTCCACAGCTGGCTCTCCCTCCTGCGCGGTCGGCGGATCGAAGGTCCGTGAGAAGGACCTCCGCTTCACGCGGCCGTTGCCGACCCTCGATGGAGGTTCGTCGTGGGCCGCCGATCCGTCAAGTGTCGCCGCGAGGCTGGCGCTCGCCGCCGTCGCCTCCTAACGGGCGACGACGAACCGCGCCGGCGGCAGTTGCAGTGAAGCTCGAATCAGCCGTCGGCGCCCAGGGCCGTGATGGGCGAGATTGCGGCGCGCGAATCGTGGAGGGGAGACCCAGGTTCCGTACCCGGCGTCAGCCCGAGCGACATCGTGCGAGTCGCCGCCCCCGGCGTTGCCCAGCCGTCGAACACAACGTTCGTCCGTGACGGACGAGCGCGGGTGCTGCGCCGGTTCCTCGCCCGCGGCGCGCGCCGACGCGCGAGGAAAGTTCACGGAATTCGCCGGCCGTCGCGACGCGCTTCGCCATGTCGCCACTTGGCCCCGCGGCGGTCGGCGCGCTCCCGCGCCTTCGCCCGGAAGAGAACCCCACATGCAATCCATGCGAAGCAACTTGAGTTGGGCGGCATTCACCGCGGTCTTGTCCACAACGGCGGCGGCGCAGGGCGCGGACCCGGCATTTGCGGCGCCGATGTACACCGTGCCCGGAGCCTCCGACGTCGACATCGCGGACTTCGACGGCGATGGCCTGCTCGACGTCGTCGCGTCGTCAGGGACCGGCGCCAACGAGGTCCAGGTCCGCAGCGGGGACGGCCGCGGGTACTTCGTGGCCCCCAGAGCCGTTGCGACCGGCGCCTTCGCCTCCTCCGTGCTCGCGGCGGACTTCGATGGCGACGGCGCCCCTGACATCGCCGCGTGCGGCTCCACTACGCAGTTCTCTGTCGTGCTCGGCGACGGTGCGGGCAACTTCGGCGCTGCCTCGCTCTTCAGCGCGGCGAGCAGGCCGAGCGAGCTCGTGGCTGGCGACGTCGACCACGACGGCGATCTCGACCTCGTGTCCGCCAACTCGGTCTCGAACAGCGTCTCGTTGTTCCTTGGCGACGGATTGGGAGGCTTTGCTCCGCCGCTCGACAGCGCGCTCGGCGCCACCGCCCGGAGCGTGCTCTTGGGCGACTGGAATCACGACACGCACACCGACATCGTCGCTGTGCAGCAGAGCGCCAATCGCGTGAGCCTGCTGCTCGGCGACGGCGCTGGAGCGTTCGCCGCGCCGGTCCACTTCACCCTGCCCTCGGGTCCCTCGTTCGCCGGGGCGGCGGACTTCGACGGCAACGGGCTGCTCGACCTGGTTGTCGTTTGCCGCACGGCCAGTCGCCTCGCGTTCCTGTCGGGCAACGGCGCCGGCGGCTTCGCTGCGCCGAGCAACACCACGATCGGCTCCGTCGGTCAGGTGCTCTCGGTGGCGGACCTCGATCGCGACGGTCTCCCGGATGTCGTGATCGGACGCGGCACGCTGGGCACGGGGCGCGGCGTCATTCAGACGCTGCTCAACGATGGTCTGGGCGGCTGGAGCGCCGGCGTCGAACTCGAAGTGGGAGACTTCGTGACCTCCGTCGAGACGGCGCACCTGGATGGCGACAGCAGCGTCGACCTGATGTTCGCGGACGGCACGCGACAGCAGTACTGCGCGCTGCTCGGCGATGGCCTGGGCGGCTGGCGCACTTCGACACGCGTCGCGATGGGCGCGGGCGCGAGCGCGCTCGTCAGCGCGGACTTCAACTCCGACGGCCTGCCTGACGTGGCCACGGCAGATGTGTTCGACTCGACGGTCTCGATCGCGCTGGGTCGCGGAGCGGGTGAGTTGGAGCTCTCGGCGACGCTGCCGGTCGGGCTGGATCCGTCGAACCTCGTCAAAGGCGACTTCGACGGCGACGGACACATCGACATCGCCACGGTCAACTCGACTTCGGAGACCGTCTCCGTGCTGCTCGGCATCGGCGGCGGCGCGTTCGCTCCCGCCGTGGACTACGCCGTGGGCGCCTTCCCGTTCGGGATCGCCACTGGGGATGTCGATCTCGACGGCGCGCTCGACCTGCTGACCACGGACTACAGCGACGAAACCGTGTCCCTGCTGCTCGGCGACGGACTGGGCGGGTTCGCGCCTGCGGTCGCGTTCGCTTGCAGCGGCAGTCCGATCGCGCTCGAGCTCGGCGACTTCGACTCCGATGGAGACCTCGACATCGTCACCGCGCAATTGTCCGCCGACGACTTCGCGTTGCTCCTGGGCGACGGCGCCGGCGGCTTCGCGGCGCCGACCTATTGGGCGAGCGGCGAGTTCTATCCGCAGGGCCTGGCGGTCGGCGATCTCGACGAGGACGGCGATCTCGACGTGGTGTTTGTCCATCAGACCGATGAGAAGCTGTCGGTGGTCCTCAACGCTGGCGGCGGGACCTTTGCCGCGCCCGTGCTGTATTCGACCGGCGAGTTCCCGACCACAGTGACGCTGTGCGACATCGACGGCGACGGCCACCTCGACGCCGCCGCGACCGCGAACGGCGACAACACGCTCATCTACCGACTCGGCGACGGGACCGGCGCGCTGGGCGACAGGAACGAGCACCTCGTGCGCGCGGGACCGTACGGCGTGATCGGCGCCGACCTGAACCTCGACGGGCGCCAGGATCTGGTCGTCGGCCACATCGGGACGCTGACGGTCGAGACCTCCATTTCGGTGCTGATCAACCGCGGAGGGTGCGCGCCGATCACGTACTGCACCGCCGGCGTGACCACCAACGGCTGCCAACCGAGCTTCGCGTTCAGCGGGACGCCGAGCGTGACGGCGAGCAGCGGCTTCGTCGTGACCGCCAACGAGATCGAAGGACAGCGAGCAGGGCTCTTCTTCTACGGCGCGGACGGCCGCAAGGCGTCGCCGTGGAAAGCTGGAAGCACCAGCTACCTGTGCGTGCGCGCTCCCACGCAACGCACGGCGCTGCAGGCCTCGGGCGGCACGGGCGGTGCGTGCGACGGACAGCTCTCGCTCGACTTCGCGAGCTTCTTCGCCGGCAGCCCGACGGTCCTGGGCCAGCCGCTCTCCGTCGGTGACACGATCAACGTCCAAGCTTGGTTCCGCGATCCGATCGCGCCGGGCGGCTCCAATCTGTCCGCGGGCCTGGAGTGGACCATGTGCCCGTGAGCGCTGCGGGAACTGCGCTCCGCGAAGTTGGTTGAACCGGACAGAGGAGTCGGCACGCGCACGCGCCGACTCCTCCATGCCGTTCCGGGACGGCGAGCCGGGCTTCTCCTCAACGTTTCGGCTTCAACTGCCCTGCGCCGCGGGCGTGCACATAACGCCCGCGAGCACAGGGTTGAGGCCGATGTAGCGTTCGAGCCGCTCTCGGTACGCGAGTCTCTCGACCGCCGGAGAGCGACAGAGCCCGCGAAACAGCGGCCCATCGCGCCGCCGCATGCGTTTGAGTCATGGGCTTGTGCTCGTTCTGAACCGTGCGCACTGCCCGAGCGAGCTGCGCGAGGAACTGGCGCACGTCCGCAGTGCTCTCGAACACCGTGCGTCGCGCAATGCTGCACTTCATCACTGATACCGAGCGCCCTTCGCGTCCCCGCGCTCGTTACCTCGCGCGCATCGCGGAGGGGAGAATGCGGCTCCGTACCGTGACAACCAAGAAGTGACCCTTGAGCGGATCGACTCGACGAGGCGCGGCGATGCTCACGTTGCTGCCGTTGTCGGTCGGTTGGGTCTGTGCCAGGTTCGGGGTCTGCCGCTCAGGCCACTTTGGCGTCAATGGGCCGAATTGAGCGAAGCCGTTCGTGTGCGTTCGAACGCGTCATGCGGCTTCTGTTGCCGCCGTCAACGCGGGGGACGCCGCTCCAAGCGCCTCCAACGAAATGCCTCGCGGCGCCGGGACGCGCTGTCATTCGCTTGGGCGGCGCCATCACGCCCAAGCACCCGCGACTCACGTCGCTAGAGCTCGAGCGTGAACGCCTCCCACGCCGTTTGTAGCTCCGTCCAGTCGACGCCGGCAAACGCGCGGTCGGTGGCCGCGGTCACGTCGCTGGTCTCACGCCACGCGCTCCACCACGTGCCGAGGATCTTCTCCCAGGCCGGATTCCAGAGCTTCGACTTGTGGCCCTCGCGCAGAAACCAGATGAACGACCAGGCTTGCGCGTAGCAGGAACTGCCGTCGATCGAGCGAGGGTTCGCGCCGTGGTACTGCGAGTGCGTGAAGCGAACGAACTCTTCGAGCGGCGCGACCTTCGACGTCTCGACGTTCTTCTTCGCCAGTCCCGTCCGCCAGTCGAACGGCGCGGGGTGGTGTTTGCTGTCGGCGAACTTGAAGCCGCTGTAGTACTCAGAGTGGCCGTACAGGAACCACGGCGCAGCCATGGAATCGCCGCTGATGGAGTTCAGGTACTCGAGGAACACCATCCCGCTCAGCGCGGCCCAGGTGTTGCGCCGCCCGCCGCCCGCCTTGTCGTCGTACAAAACGATCTCGCCCTGGACCGAGGCCCAGTAGCCCGTGCATCCCGACGGGCCGCCGTACGAGTGGAACTGATCACGGTCCTCGAGCACTCGGATGACATTGGGCGCCGTGTGAATCTGCACCGGGTCGAGGTCGGGATGCGGGAAGTCGTGCTGTATCGCGCGGCGAATGCTCTCGCTGCGCTTCTTCAGTTCTTCAATGAACCGCACGTCTTGCACGCACGTGAGGATGAAGTAGTGCGCCGACTCGTAGAGCGACCAACCGGGCATCGTGCGGATCTTCAGCGCCAGTTGCTCGCGTCGCTGCTGACGCGTGACACGAGTTTCCGACTGCGGCGAGTGGGCCGTCGGCGCCATCGAGAGATCCGGTCGATCGGACTCGGAGATGGCGACCTCGACCTCGACGCACGGAGCGGGCTCGAGCTCGCGGAGCTCGGATGTGTGCGTCGTCTGCATCGTCGCCGTGAATCCCAGAAGCGCGGCCGAGGCGGTCACTGAGAGAAGCCAATTCACCACACGTTCTCCTACCCGATTGGAGCGGCGCGACTACTTCGGGCGGATAGGAACTCCAAGCGGATGACTTCCGCCGCATGCGGCCGTCGTCGACCGCGAGGTGGAGGTTCGCCGCGGCGGTTGGATACGACCGAGTTCACTCGCCGGTGCGAGTTGGGGGCGAGCAGCGTGCTCGGCGGGCCAAGGGCTGCGACTCAGGCGAGGCCCGAGCCGTTCGCGCGAGCGAGCGGGTGGAGCTGCTGGGCGCCGTCGGCGAGTTGGGCGCGGGAGCCGCGTGCGAGTTGGCGGCGGGGACCGGCGCGCGCTTGGGCACGACTCTGGTCGCGCCAGGCGGAGGCCGGCGCAAGCACGCCGTGGTGGGTGAGTTGATGGGCGTGTGAAGAGGGAACGAGTGCGGCGAGCTCTCGGGCGCGAGCGCGGCGCCGCCTTGGATCGACGCGGCGCAGAGTTGGACGAAGAGCGGAGCGTCGTGCTCGGCCGGATCGTCAGCGTCGGCCGGCGCGTGCGCGCGCGCCAGGCGGCCCTGGCGCTCGAGCTAGCGCGTGATGCGCCGGGCGAGCCTGATCACGGGGCCGTGACAAACTCGACGCCGTTGCTGAGGTTGGTCGTCTTCGGCGCCGGCGGATCGCGGAACCAGGCCTGCGCATTCACGGTCACGCCGGAGCTGAACGGCGCCCCGAGCGCGCCGGGATTCGCGGCGAGCCACGCGAGCCAGTCGATGCTGAAGGTGCCGTTGCACACGCCGTTCGTTCCGCCGCTCGACTGTGCAGTCAAGCGCTGCGTCGGAGGCTTCACGCACAGGAAGCTCGTGCTGCCCGCCGCCCAGGGCGTGTCGTTGCGGCCGCTGAGCCCGTAGAAGATCAGGCCCTGCTTGTTGGGCTCGACGTTGAAGGCGCGCAGCAAGAAGCCCGAACCCGCCGACACGTTCGGCGTGCCGACCGTGCCCATCGCCGCTTGGCAGCCGGTCGTGGTCGTGCCCGGCGTGCAGTACGTCACCGGCGCGAGCGGAGTGAAGCTCACCGACATCGAGTAGATGCGGCCCGCGGATCCGAACGAGTCGAGCGCGAGCCCGCCCGTGCCGACGATGGTTCCGATGTTCGGCGTGTTCGCGAAGACATAGGACCAGGTGTCCGTGAAGTTGTTGTAGCCAGTGAAGTCCACCGTCGAGTTGCTCGCCGAGCCGGGCGTCGCGACACCGGCGGCGAAGGTGAAGTTGCGGTGTGCGAATCCGATGGTGTACTGCTTGCCCGCCTGCAGCGCGGTGATGCCGGCTTGCGTGGCGAAGGGGTACGTTTGTGCGCCCGCACCCGCCGACAAGCGCGGAGTGCCGATGGCCACGATCTTCCACTGGTTCGCGCCCGTCACCTCGAAGATGAACGGCGTGACGTAGCCGCTGCTCGTGTCGAAGAACGACCACGTGTTCGCGGTGGCGGGCCCGGCGAGCGGTTGGGTCGTGCCGCGGTAGATGTAGGTGAGGCCCGAACTCGAGTCGTCGAGCGGACGATCGATGACGGGGCTGCCGACGGTTTGGGCGACAGCGGGGACGGCGAGCAGCAGGGCCGACGCGAAGCGGAGAGGGCGGAGGAACATCATGGTGTGACGTAGGGAGCGAGCTGACTTCGTTGCGCAGCGCGCTCGAAGTGCGCCGCGGACACAAATCCCATCCGCAAGCTCGAATCGCCGTTACAGCCTCCCCCCGCGCGCGCCGATAGCCTCCGCGAACCTGCGCCCCAAGCCATGCTCGCCGTCCGCACGACCGCCCTGGCGACGCTGGCGGCATCTCTCGCGCTGTGCGGCTGCCGCGCCACGTGGCTCTCCGAACTGCCGCTCGACGAGCCCTGCATCGTCGCCGTGAAGAGCGCCGACCTGCGCACCTGCGGCGCGTGGTTGAAGCGTTCCGCGCACCACACCTGGGTCGACTGCACGGACGGAGCGCAAGGCTGGAAGTGCATGGAGAGCCTGGGGCCGATCGGAATCGGCGTGCTCGACTTGCCGGCGGCCGAAGCCGGTCTCGACCGCTGGCTCGTCGGTGCACCGGTGCGCCTGCTCGGTCACCTCAGCAGTGAACGGGCCCGACGCGCGATCGAGCAACTCGAGGCGCGCTCCAGCGAGCTCGCCGGCGCGTCCGCCGACGGATACCGAGCCTGGCCGGGGCCGAACAGCAACACGTTCGTCGCCGAGCTCGCGCGCGGTTCGAGCGAACTCGCCTTCGTGTTCGATCCCAACGCGCTCGGCAAGGACTACGGCGGTTGGTTCGACGCGGGACTCACGGCGTCAAAGACAGGCGCGCGCATCGACACGTCGCCCATCGGCCTCGCGCTCGCGCTGCGCGAGGGTCTCGAGCTGCACCTGTTCCAGTTCACGCTCGGCGGCGGACAGGCGAGCCGTTCGAGGCCCGCAGGGGCGGTGGTGCGGGTGCTTTGGATGCGACCGTTCCAACTCATCGGTGCGAGTTGGGGGCGAGGAGCGTTCTCGGGGGCGCAATAGGGCGACGGCTCAGGCGAGGCCCGAGCTGTTCGCGTGAGCGCGCCGGTCCGGGCCGTGGAGGCTCGGTGGTCAGTCCGAGGTGCGCGAGGATCTTGCGCACGACGACCGCATCGGTGAGCTGTGCGATGAGGCGACTGGGTCCGCCGCAGTGCGAGCACGTCAGCACGTCGACGGCGAAAGCCCGCCACAGGAGTTTGGCCCAGGTCGAGCGCGGCGAGCGCGAGCCGGTGGAGCTGCTGGGCGCCGTCGTTCGCGTCCAGGAAGTTCAGCGACTGGCGCTGGAGATCCTCGGATCGCACTCCGTTGACTGCGCCCCACACGAGGAGTTTCTCGAAGCGCGTGGGCGCGCCCGAAGCGACGTTCGCACGCGCGCTCGACTCCGGCGCCGGCCCGGCCTCCGGCGTGACGGCCGCCGTCGTGTCCAGCGCGCGCTCCAGCTCGCTCGCCGAACTCGCTGCGCGCTCGAGCGGTCCGGAGACATCGCTCCGCGCCCACCACACCGCCGCGGCGATGCTCACGACGTTGCTCGCCATGCCTGCTCCTGCGATTGCGGTACCCGTCGAGATCGAGCTCACGAGCGGAGCGCCGATGGCGACCCACACGCCGCGCTCTACCGCATCACGGCGAGAAGCCCACCTCGAGGGCGTTGGTCAGATTCGTGGCCGACGAGCACGGTCCCGAAGCATCACGGAACCAAGCTTGGAAGTACCAGGTCTCTCCGGGCTTGGCCCCGAGGTAAGAAGCAACGCTTTCGCGCACGAGTTCGCCGCAGCTGCCGGAAATCTGCAACGGAAAGCGCGCTACAGGAAGCTGAACGCAGCGCACTCCCGCGCCGAACGGGATGCTGTTGGCCGTCGTTCCAGCGAAGAAGATCGCCGGAACCGAGCGCGGAACCTGGCTCGCGCCCAGACGCAGATCGTTGGACGCGACGCTGGTCGTGCCCTGCGCGGCGAGGCGTGCGCCGACTCCGTTGGAGTTTCGACATCCCTCGCCCGATCGGGTCGAGTTGTTGCACGGGCACGCAGCGCCGATTCCATCGCCGAAGCAGTAGGCGAGGCCCGGACCTGCTCCGAGCTGGGTGACTTGAATGTCGTCGAAGAACACGCTGCTCGCGCCGCGCGCGAAGGCAGAGACGCCGACCGAGCCATGGATCAGGCGTCCATCCGTCGCCGTGAGCCAGTTCTGGACGCCCGGCGTGGCGAACAGATCGATCGGTTCCTCCACGACCGCGCCGTTCCCCGCGCGCACTCGCCACAACTCGGCCTGGAGTGAAGCCCCCTGCGCGCGGAACGCCAGCCGATAGTTCTCGGTGAAGGGATCGATCACGAAGGGATCGGAGCTCGCCAGGACCGTGCTCGGCACGATCAAGGAGTTGCACTCGAGCGAGATGTGCAATCTGGCCGTCGTGCCGCCGTTGTGAACGAAATCCGCCACATACGCACTTTCGTAGGGCGTCAGTCCGCCGCGCACGGTGAACGAGGCCGCGCGACTTCCGAGTGCGATCGGATACCCGATGCCGAAGTAGCCTTCGATGACGACGTCGCTGAAGAGCATGTCCGTGAACGCCTGGCCGCCCGCCGAGGGAGCGCTCGGCTCGAAGTATCGGCACTCCTTGTCACCGCCGCTATTGATCGGCAACGCAGGCGTTGTGTCGGGTGCGCCCAGCGTGGTGTCCAGAGCCTCGCGCACGAACGCGCCGCCGCTGATCATGAACACGTTCGGGAACAGTGTGCTGGCGACAGTCGTGCCGGGCTGATCGAAGTCTTCGAACCAGACGGACTGCTGTGGAGAAGGGTGCGGGCACGGTGCGGCAGCGAACGTCAGCGCTAATGCGAGCGACAGCATGGAAGCCTCCTGTACGGTGAGTTTGGTGAACCCGCCGTCAGTCTATGGCGCTGCGCAGGTTCGCGCATGACGCCGTTGTCGATCTCGGTCTGGGTGCAAACGCCGAGCAGGCGGCCAGTCGGGTTGGACAGGCGCTCACCAGCCCAGGAGTGATGGCGAGCGTGGCCGCGCTTCGGTGGTGTGAGGTTGATTCGGCGCGAAATGCGCCGGCGCGCACGCCGTCGATTCGTCTGGCCGGTCGTGGTTGACCAGGCCCCAAGCCATCCCTCGTCCAACTTCGCAATTCACTGCCGTGATCACTTCAGTTCGAAATCACATTCGTCTCTCACTCGCATTCGCGCTCGCGCTCGCCGCTCCGGAGGCGCCCATCGCGGCAGTGCAGAAGTTCGAACTGGCGGATAGGAACTCCAAACGGATGACTTCCGCCCGAGGCGGCCGTCGTCGACCGCGAGGTGGAGGTTCGCCGCGACTCGGCGATCTTCCAAGTCGCCACCAGAGCCCAGATCGGGCCTCTGTGGCGGGCTGGCGGGCCGTGCGACGCGCGCTGGGGCGGTGGTGCGGGCGTTTTGGATACGACCGGGCGACGCCCATGGTGCTCACGAAGACTTCGCGGGCGGCGAAGGCGCCGAGCAGGCCGATGACGATCTTCCAGTCGACGCCGAGCACCGAGGCCACGATCGGCGCTGCAGCCGAGCTGAGCACGTACGTCGCGACCCTCAGCAGGCCCGGAGCTAGGCTCCATAGGACTGGAGGGAAGCATCACGGATGGGCCAGCACCCACTCCAGGACCGGGTCGCGGCCGCGGTAGACGTCATCGAACGTGGTCGGCACGAGCACGTCGGGATCGAAGGTCGGAGGATCGCCGTCCACCAGACGGAAGTGGCGCGTCGAGCAGCCAACCTCCAGGCCCGAGAACGGCAGGTGGAAGGTGCGTATCTCGCCGAAGCTGTTGGGCTTCTGGCCGCAGGGCTCGCCCACCAGCTGCGCGCCCAAGTCGCGGCGCAGCGCCAGGGCGTTCATCAGGGCCGAGGAATAGGTCCCGTTGCCGATCAACACGACGATGCGCTCCGCACCGCGCCAGCGAGCGCGCTTCGAGAGTCCGTCGAGCAGGGGCTGCAGCACACTGCTATCGCCTCCGCCGTTGTGGCGCAGGTCGATCACCAGCCGCGACAGGTCGCCCCGGTCGAGGCGCTCGAGCAGCTCGGCCGCGCAAACCGCGAAGGGCTTCTCGGCGGTCTGGGCGCAGCGATTGAACTGGAAGTACAGCGTGTGCGCCTCGGCCAACTCGGTCCACCACCAGTTCTCGTACCTGCGCGTGAGGTACAGCGGGTTTCGCCAGTCGGGAGGCGCGAAGGCCGTCCAGCCCTGAAGTTCGACCCTGGCGATCGACTCGACCACCTGCTCGCGCTCCACGCCTCGGGAGTCGCGCAGCGTCAGCGTGACGCGCGCCGGATCATTCGCCAGTCCGACCTCGGCCAGCACCTGTGGCAACGCGAGCAGCCTGGGTCGCGGGCCGCGAGCCGCTTAGCGTCGTCGATCCCTCCGCGGAGGCCGGAGACCCGTGCGAAGAGGCCTTCTTGCCGACGGAAATGGACTTCCCGCTCACGGGCCTCTGGCAAGTGACCCGCCCCGGCCCGCGCCTCGAGCTGCACGAGCTAGGCCCTTGGTGAGCCGACCTACGGGGGTTGCTGCTCCGCTCCAATGGGCATCGCGAAGCGTTCAGCAGAGACGACGCAGAATCTACTTGGCTTCTACCGGCGTCTCCTCAAACACAAACTTGCCGTCAGAAGTCGATCTGCACCCCCAAACGCGCCCAGCAGCGCTATCGACAAGGAAGATGTCAGCCTGCTTGACAATGCTCACCGAAATCCGAAATCTCCCTGTGTCCAGCGGGTGTCCCTCCGCCTCGGGGGAAACAAGAACACGCTCCCAATGCGTTACCGGCATCGTCACGTCAGGCGGCGCGTCGGCGGGCGCGAATGGCACGAAGCCACACCAAATCCGCCCCAAGCTGGAGTCGAGGAGAAACGTGATGCGTCCCTCATCGTTGATCGAGGCAGGAATCAAATCGTACCGATCCGTGATCGGGAGTTGATCCACGCCAACGTCGGACAACTCATCAAGAGGGAGTTCGTCGAGCGAACCGGCATCCGAGTCGCACGACGAAAACAACGCTATCGCCGCTAGTGCCGCCGCGCGCAAAGCGATCCTGAGCGGGTGACGAATTACGGCGGGTTTGCCTAGAGCTCGTTGCGGGCGGGGGGCGTTTCTCATTGGGTGCTATTTCTTGGTAGTCTGCGACCGGAGCTTTCGGTGCTTCTGCTGCATTAGCTTCACTTGATGTTGGAGGTCTCGGACGGTGTACCTCTTGGGGGTTCGATGAGTATTCGTCGCTGGGGCATACGGCTTATTCTTGAGCCAGTGAATCCAACGCTTTTCTGCATTCAGAAACTGAGAACCCGTCGACCGAAACCTGCCTGTCCTCGGGTTGAATCCTGTCCTGAACGGCCTGATCCCTCCGCTTGGTGCCAGTTCCATCAGTCGAAGCCGCCCTTTGTTGTAGAGGTAAACCGCAGAGCGGATAAGCCGGATGTTGTGACTCACGTACAGCGCGTGCTTGACTTTCCTTGATCTGCCGCGCGTCAACTCTCTCGCGCGATTCAGCGCATCGGCTCGCCCCACGCCGCTTGCCATCATGCGTCGGCATTCAATGGCGAACGAGGCCCGCTCAAAGCTCTTTGCGACTCGATCAAGGTGCTTCCTTCGACTTTGCGCAAGCCTGGAACCGTCGCTCCCGTAGTAGCCTCGATGATATGTGTGAACGGGAATTCCGATGCGCTTTTTGACTTTCTTTGCCGTGGCATTCAACTTGGACTGTCCCTTTCCAGCAAGAAACATTGGAGTCTTCTGCTGAGAGGGTGTCACTAGGCGTGAATTCGGACGCCCCTTCTGAGATTGCTTTGGCTTCGCAATCTTCGAAATGCTCGTTCTCTGAGGGGCGGGGGTAACGGGCCGGAGATTCGGCCTCGGCAACCGACCGACCGGCGGTCGTCGACCCTGCGCGATGGCAGGCGAGAGTACCGGCATCGCCGTTAGAAGCATCAGCGCCAGGGCGACGACACCAGAGATACGACGTATCCAGGCCTGCCATTGCCATTCGACGCAGTGGTGAGCCCCAAAACCTCCGGAAACCGCGTCACTCTTGGCAGGAGTCTCAAGGTCGATGACTGCGTCAGATCGGAGCCCCAGTGGGCGGTTCCGGTAACGAACCTCAAGAAGCGACGACGAGATCGACTCGTCGAGCACGCCGAATTCATTGGGCTTTAGCATTTGAAGCTTTGGACTACCAGCCCATGCCAAAATAGGGGTTGCCATAGATTCCGCCCGCTATTCCGCCGAACTGTTGCCGATAATTGCGAGTGGCATCGGCCGCTGCATCATCTGCGGAATCGGGGTCGTAGGGGGTGGTAATTGCAGGAACGATCTTGGCAAAACCGCGTCGCAGGTCTGACTTCGCGGACCGAACCGCCGACTCCACTGCTTTTCGCTTCTTGGGCTTCCCGAGTCTCTCGGACTCGTGGATCCGCTTGATCCATTTGGCGTGATCGGAATTTAGCCGTGCCGCATGTTCGACGATTTGCTGCATCGAACTCGGGATCGCGATCTTGGTCGCCTCGCACGAGGCTGTGATCAGGGTATGCGCATTCACGCGCTTTTCACTCGTCGCTCGCCAGAGGGTGCCGTAGCCATCGAGTCTGTTCAGTTGATCGACGGCGAACTTTACGGATTCGAGATCGTTTCGGTGCGCTGCGTTAATCGAAAGCGCACCGAGCATGGCGCGATAGTCGTCGGTTGACGGGCACTTGAGCTCGAAGTAATCCTCGCAAATCGCGGCGGCCAGATCCGCGGCGTTCGCGTCAATGCCGTTGACTTTTGTCTCGGCGGTCAGCAACTCCAGACGAATCGGAATTCGATTCTGGGGGCTGAGAGACTCCACAACCCTGTTGGCGTGTCGCAGAAGGCTTAGGCTTGCTTCGGTGGCGCTCTGCGATCGCGCGCTTCGCGAACGCAGAGTCAGCAGGTCGGCACTCGGGTTCGCTGGCCAGTTCTTGATATATTCGAGAAAAGACGGATCACTTCGAGCCTCGTCTGCAGACCAGACCGCCCAACCTAAGTCAGACAAGGCTCGGTCGTCAGTGTTTTGACTCAATTCGGCAAGCAGTCTGTCACGTTCAGCGTGCAGCGCGTATCGATCCAGAAAGCGAGCCAAATCCAACGCCGCGGAGTTAATTCCACTCGTTCCGAGTTCCTTTCTTAGCTCGGAATAGACTCTCAGTCGGAAGTGCAGTACCTGTGCCGCTGCCGGCGAACGCCCGGTCTCGTCCAGAATCGCCGCGTGAAGCGAGAGCGTGTCCAGCATGAAAGGGTGATGATAGGTCCCTCCGGCGCCCGCCATGGCGAATGACTGCATTCCCTGCTCGAGCCAGTAGTTCGCCGCGCCGGAGTCGCCAAGCGATACCAGAGAGCTCAGCAGATTTGACCAGCTTGTCAATTGGCGAGTGGCGTCAGCAGTTTCAAGTCGATGCCAGTCGGTCAGCCAGAGGTCACTCAGCGCGGTCGAGTAGCATGCCGCACTCAGGAGATGGTTGGCATCAGCGAATGCACGGTCCCCATTCTCAAGGAGTTTCTCCCGTTTGGTCTTGGAGATTGCGTTCAATTCCCATGTAGGATCAAGCGGTGTGAACGTGTTCGAGCCTTGGCAGGTCGCAACACACATCAGCAAGAGAGAAATCATGGCGTTGATCCTAACCGGCAGGTCCGTTCACCACTACTGCGTAGATCAGAGTGGGGTCCATTAGAGTGTAGGTTTGGTAGAGAACTGTTCCGTTGGAGTCCACCAGGTAGACGGCGTCTGGCGTACTCCCTCCGAAAGAACCCCTGAACGACTCTAGTGCCCTCTGGCTTCGCGAGCGTGGGCATACTGTGAAGACCTCGCTCTTCGCTTCGCGGGTTGATTCCAGTGATGAATCGACGAACAAGAATCGAGCCGTTGTGAGTGCGGTTCCAATAAGCAGTAGGGCATCCGACTCGTGGTCTCCCTTTTGCTTCTGATCGCCGACGACGATGATGCTCGGACCGGCCCCATCAGTTACTAGTTCCGAGAACAGACCGGGAATGCCCTGCACGTCGATGCCGTGGACACTTCTAGCCTTGAGCACTTGAAATGGCTGTGCTGCCGAGGCTTCTGTGGGGGGGGCGGCTGACGAGTATTGAGCCACGTCCTTCAAGATGGAATCATGGAGATTTCCCAGTTGTCCCAAAGTGCAATCTCCCAATACCTCACGAACGTCCCGTGCGCGGCCGAATGTCGTTCGGAATGGCATGGAATCGCGAGGAATCAGCGGAGAGGGCGGAAAATCGTCTCGGTCACTCAGAATTGCGATTACGGGTACAGCCTCAGATTCATCGATCACGAGCACTCCGGCCGACAGACCGTTGGGGAGCACTCGATGCAGTGTCAGTGTTATGACTCCGCCCGATTCCTGCGGGAGTCGTAGCTTGATCTGAAACTTGCGAATGCCGTCGCTGAAGTACTCAGATGTCTGTTCGATCTGAGTGAATTGCGGGATTGGTGATGGATCTAGACCGTTAATGCCGAATTGTATGACCGCGCAGCGATCGGGTGTCGGACGCTCGGTTGGATTAGAGCGAAGCAGTCGCAGGTGCATCCAGATCTGTTGTTCTGCCTGCGAGTCTCGCACCGATGACTTCACTGCCCGGTAGTTACCGATGACGATGACTTCACGGGCCGACCTAGCCAGGATTTCATACGGTTGCGGTTCGTAATCTGCTTCTGGGGTATACGCTACCAGTCTATGCTTGACGTGGGCCTCGTTGGTAGATGCGATGATGAGCTCGCCGTTCGGCTTTAGGGCGTATAGGGATCCCAATTGAATGACTCCAATGGAGCGTTCAATTTGCCTGTTCTTGTCCCAGAGTTGGCGTCCAATTTCTGTCCACGTTGCGACTTCTTGCTTGAGCGAGTCCTTAACTGACGTTCCAATGTGCACTGCCAAGAACTGGATTCTAGCGGCTAGAATCTTGTTCGATTGCAGTTGCTTGAACTGAGACCTTAGGTGATTGAGCGAACCGGGAATCTGCGCCGAGTAGAAACCCAAGAGTACGGGGTAGTCCCCGATGAGTACCGGCCCAGACTTGTCGAGGGGCTCGCAGTTCCTCAGGGCGGCGATGCGGGCACGCCGAGATTGGGACGCGACAGCAGACTCGTCACTTTCGTTCTGCGCGACTGGATTGATTTCTTCCTCGAGTCTTGGGTCCGCAGCCGGCGCTTGCGACTCGTCTGCTACCTCGCCTGGCCGAAGCCCAGCATGGGCGGTTGGATGGTCTGGGGCTGCGGGGACGCTTGGTTCACTGAAGCTGACCTGCGGCGTGATTGTGATATTAAATCCGCTCCCATTGGCCAACTTGCCAAGTCCGGATCCCATCGTCTGACACGATCCGGCGATTCCAGCGATGGACACAAGCACCAGAACACGGACGAGTGAGCTTGAACAAGCCAATGTGCCGACTGCGAGCATGTTTGGGGGCCCGAGGGGTTGGGGGGCGTCGGGAGACTCTCAAGTTATGAGCGTTTCGGCACGGTGTCAACCTGATGCCTGTTCGTTCTAGAACGACTTGGCGAGTTCGGCGAGCTCGGTTGCGCCCTTGTCGTCGCCGACGAGCTTCGCGAGTTCGGTCGCACGCGCGATCACGGCCTTCGCGCGTTCCTTCGCGCCGGTCTCGACGAGGCAACGGGCGAGCGGACGCAGTGCACCGTACTCGTCGCCGGGGAGCAGCAGGTCGCGGTAGATCAGCGCGGCTTCACCGAGCGGCTGGATCGCCTCGGCGGGCTTCTTGTCGCCGGCGAAGGCCGCGCCGAGCGCCGAGAGGCCCATCGCGTGGCCCCACCAGTCGCCGAGCGGCGCCGCGTTCGAGATGCACTCGCGCGCCTTCTCCTGCGCCTTCTTCCAGTCGCCCGCCTTCATCGCCGCGCGCGACTCGCCGTGGCTCTTCTGGGCGGATAGGAACTCCAAGCGGATGACTTCCGCCGGATGCGGCCGTCGTCGACCGCGAGGTGGAGGTTCGCCGCGGCTGGGCGATCTTCCAAGTCGCCACCAGAGCCCAGATCGGGCCTCGGTGGCGGGCTGGCGAGCCGTTCAACGCGCGCTGGGGCGGTGGTGCGGGCGTTTTGGATACGACCGGGTCGACTCACCGGCGCGGGTCGCGGGCGAAGAGCGTGCTCGGCGGCGCAAAGGAGCAAGGTCTCACGCGAAGTCGAGCAATTCGGGCGAGCGCGCCGGTGCGGACCGTGGAGGCTCGGTCGGGTGTCCGAGGTGCGCGAGGATCTTGCGCACGACGATCGGGTCGGTGAGCTGTGCGATGAGGCGGCGTGCGCTTCTTGCTTGATGCGCTGGCGCAGGCCGACGGACTCTTCGTCGACGTCCTCGCCGATGCCGTAGACGACGCCCATGGTGCTCTCGAAGACCTCGCGGCCTGCGTTGGGCCCATGGGGCTACGGAACGAATCGGCAGAGAGCGTGCCCCGGTCGCCGCCGCAAGCCTCGCCTGGATGACTAGTCGCCGTCTGCGCCGTCAGCGCGCCCCTCGGCCGCTGCTTCGCCGCCGAACGTGGCGACGAGGCCGTCGATCAGCTCGCGCTTCTCAGCGGGCGAGAGCCGCGCGTGGGCGTGCAGCGGCAGGTAGAACCACGGCGGCATCTCGCCTTCGGCCAGCACCTCGGCCGCTTCCTCCGCTTCACCGCGCGCGCCCTCCGAGAAATTGAGCGCCGCGCGCCCCTCGTCGACGTCGCGCTGCACGAGCCACGAAGCCGGCGCGACGTTCGCGTACCACGGCCACTGGGTCTCGTTGCTGTGGCAGTCGAAACAGGTGCGCGCAGCAAGTTCGCGCGTGCGCGGCGAGTTCCAACGCGGTTCGTTCCGCGTCGGCGGGTTGGTGTGCCCGCGACCGTAGGGGACCAGCTGGATGGCGATCAGAACGGCGAGCGTGACGAGCAGGAGGCGGCGCCGGAGCTTCTTCATGTGGAGTGATGCTGGGGAAGCGCGTCGGAGGGAAACGGCTGCTCGTCTCCTGCAGCGAATAGCGCGCCACGCGTCGCTCGCGACGAGCCTTTAGCAGCGCACGGGCATCGAGCGGGCTCAGCCCCTCGTTCGAGGGCTCCAAGACTTCATGGCGGCCGGCTCTGCGCGTTCCGCGGATTGCATTCGTTTCAAGCGCCGTGTCGGAACTGCGATGCACAACCGTTCGTACGGGTGGATGAGGTTTGCGCGGCGCGCTTGATGCGCTCGAGCTCGCTGCGCATCGCTCAGCCGGTCCTGCGCAGCCACCACCCTTCGGACCAACTACGCTGCACGGACTTCCACAACCTGCGCGCCATGTTCTGGATCGCGCGGTCGCGCGCCGCCCGCAGCGAACTGTCTACGCGCAACTCGAAGTGCGCGCGAAGGCTGTGGCAGGAACTCCAAGCGGATGACCTCCGCCGGAAGTCGCCATTGTCGACCGCGAGGTGGAGGCTCGCCGCAGCGGCCAGATCCGTCAAGTGACCCCCAGGGCCCCGCGCAGGCTCCTCTGGGCGCGCCAGCGGGCCGTGCGACGCGCGCTGGGGCGGTGGTGCGGGCGTTCTGGATGCGACCGGTCCAACTCATCGGTGCGAGTTGCGGGCGAGGAGCGGGCGCGGCGGCGCAAAAGGGCGACGGCTCAGGCGAGGCCCGAGCTGTTCGCGCGAGCGGGCAGTAGCGGGGCGCGGAGCTCGGTCGGTTCGCCGAGCTGCGCGAGGATCTTGCGCACGACGATGGGGCCCGAGAGCTGTCCGATCACGCGGCGAGGGAGAGCTTGGCGCAGTTCTCCGTCAGAGCCGGGCGAAGTATGCGCCGACTTCGTTCCAGGCCAGCACGCGCGTGTCGCTGCGCTCTTGGCCTGGCGCGCCGCCGTAGGCCAGGACGCGCCGCACTTTCGTCTTGGCGCCTGCGTGCTGCAACTCGGCCTCGAAGCGGTCGAGGCTTGCGAAGAAGTCGCTGGCGACGGTTTGTCCGGACTTGATCTCGAGCGCGATGAGCTCGCGCGCGTGTTCGATCACCAGATCGACCTCGTCGCCCACCTGGTCCCGATAGAACGTAAGCGGCGCGCGCTCGCCGCGATTGGCGAACGCCTTGCGCACCTCCGACACGACCCAGGTTTCGAACACCGCGCCGCGCAGCGGGTGGCGCACCAACTCGTCGGGGTCCCGGATCCCGAGCAGGTGGCACAACAGTCCGCTGTCCACGAAGTAGAGCTTGGGAGTCTTCACGAGTCGCCGGCGCAGATTGCGCAGCAGCGGCGGCACGCGATACGCGACGTAACCGGTTTCGAGAACGGAGAGCCAGGCCTTCGCCGTCGGTTGGGTGACGCCGGAGTCGACTCCGAGATTCGACAGGTTGAGCAGTTGCGCAGAGCGCGCCGCCGCCTGGGCGAGGAAGGTTTGGAACGACAGGAGATCGCCGACGCGAAGCACCTCGCGCACGTCGCGCTCGACGTAAGTGGCGACGTAGCTGGAGAGCCACTCCGCGGGCGGCAGCTTGCGATCGACGATGCGCGGGTAGCCGCCCGTGAACAGCGTCTCGAACAAGCCGCGCGGGGCCGACTTGAAGCGCTGCAACTCCCCCAAGCTCAGCGGCAAGAGCTCGAGCATCGCGACGCGGCCGGCGAGGCTCTGCGAGATCGCCCCTGAGAGCGCGAACTGCTGCGAGCCCGTGAGGACCCAGCGCCCGTTGCGCGGATCCTCGTCGACGATGCCTTGCAGGTAGGACAGGAGCTCCGGCGCGCGCTGGACCTCGTCAAGGATGGCGCCGCCGGGGAATCGCGCCAGGAAACCGCGCGCGTCTTCGAGCGCGAAGCGACGCTCGTCGGGCGCTTCCAGCGACACGTACGGGTGCTTGGGGAACACCGCGCGGCAGAGCGTCGTCTTGCCGCTCTGCCGCGGCCCCGTGAGGGCGATCACAGGATGGCGCTTCGCCACGCGGCTCACGTGCGGCTCGATGTCGCGCTCCACCACGCCGACAATTTCAAAGTACGATTTTGAATTTGTCAAGCCGGCGGCCCCCCAGGCGCGCCTGCGCCGCGGCGCGGAGTCAGGCTGGCGCCAGCGAGACGCGTGCGCTCAGCCGAACCCGAGCAAGCGGCCGCCCTGGAAGACCGCGAACGACAAGAGCCACGCCAGCGCGCCCGTGTAGACGAAGAGGAACGTCGGCCAGGTCCACGAGCGCGTTTCGCGCTTGACGACGGCCAGCGTGCTCATGCACTGACACGCAATGGCGAAGAAGACCATCAGCGCGAGGCCGACGAGCGGCGTGTAGATCGGGCGGCCGTCGGCGTGCGCTTCTTGCTTGATGCGCTGGCGCAGGCCGACGGACTCTTCGTCGACGTCCTCGCCGATGCCGTAGACGACGCCCATGGTGCTCACGAAGACCTCGCGGGCGGCGAAGGCGCCGAGCAGGCCGATGCCGATCTTCCAGTCGAAGCCCAGGGGCGCGACGGCCGGCTCGATGAAGTGGCCCAGGCGGCCGCCGTAGCTCGAGCGCAGCGCTTCGCCGGCGCGTTCGTTTTCGAGGGCGGCGATGCGCTCGTCGCGCTCCTCGCCTGCGGGCAGCGAGCTATTCACAGCGGCGATCTGTGCGTCGAAGCGCTCGTCGATCTGCGCGTCGCGCGGGAAGCTCAAGAGCAGCCACATCGCGACCGTGCAGGCGAGGATCACAGTGCCCGCCTCGCTGAGGAACACGCGCGTCTTGCGCCACATCTGCGCCAGCACGCTGGGCCAGTGGGGGAGTCGATAGGGCGGCAACTCGAGCAGCAGCGGCACGCTCTTGCCCTTGATGAGCGTGCGGCCGAGCACCGCGGCCACGATCAGCGCGACCAGCGTGCTGAACACGTACATCGCGACCATCAACAGGCCCTGCACGGGCAGCACGCCGAAGATGCGATCGGGCGGGAACAGCGCAGCGATCAGGAGCGAATACACCGGCAGGCGCGCCGAGCAGGTCATCAGCGGCACGACCATCATCGTCAGCATCCGGTCGCGCTGGCGCTCCATCGTGCGCGTGGCGAGGATCGCGGGCACCGCGCAGGCGAAGCCCGACATCATCGGCACGAAGGCGCGGCCGTGCAGGCCGATCGACTTCATCAGGCGGTCCATCAGGAACGCGACGCGGGCCATGTAGCCCGAGTCCTCCATCACGCCGATGAAGAAGAACAGCAGCAGGATCTGCGGCAGGAACACGATCACGCTGCCGACGCCTTCGATCAGGCCTTCGGCGACGAGATCGTTGAAGAAGCCCGGCGGCAGCGCGCTCACGACTTGTTCCTTCACCGCGCCGACGGCGGTCTCGATCAGACCGATCAGCGGGTCGGCCCACGAGAACAGCGACTGGAACACCAGGCCCATCACCACCAGGAACACCGCGAAGCCGAGCGCCGGGTGCAGCAGGAGGCGGTCGACGCGGTCGGTGCGGCTCTCGCGCACGCTCGCGCGCTGGCGCAGGAACTTGGGCGCGCGTTGGTCGATCCAGGCGTAGCGGCCCTGGATGATCTCGGCCTCGATCTCGCGGCCGTCGGCGGCGGCGGCGCGGCGGCGCGCGAGCACGGTTTCGCGCAGTTTTGCGGGCGCGTCGGGCAGCTCGTCGTTCTCGTCGAGCGAGAGCAGCGCCCACAGCGCGAGCGCATCGCGGCGGCGCGGATTGTCGAGCTTCCAGATCGCCGGCAGCTCGCGCGCGACTGCGTCGACGTCGGCGCGCAGGCGCGGGTCGCTGGGGATCCAGCGCGGGCCGGGGCGCGCGCGATCGGGACTCGCGAGCACCTCGTCGAGCGCGACTCGCAGTGCGTCGAGGCCCTCGCCGTGTTGCGCGCTGATCGGAACGACGCGCACGCCCAGTTCGCGTTCGAGCGCCGCGGCGTCGATCTCCTGCCCGAGCTCGCCGAGCATGTCGACCATGTTCAGCGCGATCACGAGCGGGATGTCGGTCTCGATGATCTGCAGCGCGAGGTACAGGTTGCGCGTGAGCTGCGTCGCGTCGACCACCAGCACCACCGCGTCCGGCCGCTCGAGCGGATGCAGGCCGCACACCGCCTGAATCGCAATCTGCTCTTCCGCACTGCGCGCGGTGAGGCTGTACGTGCCCGGCACGTCCACCACCGTCACCACGCCGCTGCGCGCGAGCTTCACCTCGCCGCTCTCGCTCTCGACCGTGACGCCCGGATAGTTGCCGACCTTGGCCGACAACCCGGTCAAGCGGTTGAAGAGCGTCGTCTTGCCCGTGTTGGGGTTGCCCGCAATCGCGACGCGGCGCGTGGCGAGCGTCGGGGATGCGGCGGGGGTCGTCACGGCAGGGGACGCGCTTGGAGCGCGCGTCGCGCAGCTCTCACGCGCCCGCTTCGACCGCCACGTGGCGCGCTTCGCCGTGCCGCACGGACAGGCGGCAGCCGCGCACTTCGACTTCGAGCACGCCGCCGACATCGACGCGCCGCACCAGGCGCACGAGCGTGCCGGGCAGGAGGCCCAGCTCCATCAGGCGACAGCGGAACGCGCGATCGCCGCCGATGGAGACCAGGCGCGCGGTCGAACCGGGGTTCAGGAGGTCGAGGGAGGTCATGGGGAGTGGCCCAGAAGTCGAGGCCAGTAGTTGAGACTGGATCTCAACATCTTCGACCCGACCCGTCCCAGGAGTCAAGGGGCCCGTGTGCGCAGCCGGGCGCGGTTCGAGCCGGGAGAGCCAGCCGGGTCCAGACCCTGACGCCGGAGCGAGCCGCGCAGGAGCACTTGGCCCTGCGAGACGAGAGGCCCCGAGGCAGGCGACGCCGAGCGGCTCGCGCGGGCGTCAGGCTCAGTGCTCTGCGAACTCGGAGCAGACTCCGGAGGTCTGGACACACACCGAGCTGACTTGGCGCGGCGTGAGATGGGGCGTCGCTTCGTGCCTCGTGGCTTCCCCGAGGTCGTCCGTGATCGTCCAGCGCGTGATGCGCCGCTTCTGGCTGCGATAGAACCACAAGCGCTCGTGCTGTTGGGTCTGCTCGTCGAGGTTGCAGACGCCGCTCCATGTCTCGAAGGTCAAAGCGCCATCGCCCCAGCGCGACCACGAGCCGCTCTCGACTTGAACTGCGGGTGCGCCAATCCACAGGACGCGAAAAGCCCACGGCTGGGTCGCTGGTCTTCCGCCTGAGTTGGGCGCGTTCATGAAGAACGTGAGCTGATGCTCGGTGTTGTCTGCTTCGATCGCGCTCGCGGCGCCCCAGGCGGACTCGAGTTCGCTCTCGCGGCAGGACGGAAGCGGCCAGTTCGCAATGGGCTCGACGCGCGGGGCCGCGCTCTGCGCTGAATCCGACTCGAATGCGTCGCGCGCCAGATCGGAACCGGGGAGACCTCGCTCAACGTCGCGCGAGGCTTCTCGATCCGCAATGAGCACGTTCGCAGCGCCCGAACTCGCTGAGTTGAGCTCACGTCCCAAAGCGCTCGCCGCCACAGTCAGTACGACTCTGTCAACGCGCTTGGAACTCGAGAGCAGCAGCAGATTCGATCCGCGCTGCAGAGCTCCGCGCAGCCTCACGTCCCAGAAGCGTCCGCGCTGCCCACGAACTTCGGCGGCGAGCGTCGAAGCGCGCGCCGGAGGTTCGTCGACGAGCTGCAGGGTGCTGATCGATAGTTTCTCGGCTCCGTCCGCAACACTGCCGACGTCGATCGACAGCGCCAGACCGGACGGCGGCAACACGATGGGAGCGTCGGCGAGCAGCGCCACGCCCAGCGCGGCGTCGATGGACTGGCCCGTGCGACCGAGCACGTGGCCGCGAACGGTCTCGCTCGCGCCCAGATGAGCGATGCGCACCTGCGCCGGAGCACCCACCCAATCGTCGGCGGGCCAGACGATCCACCGATCGTGCCAGGGCCGAGCGTAAGTCGGCTCGCGAGCCGGCAAGACCACATCCCACGCGACCGGGAGCGTGCAGTGAGCGACGAACGTCGGAAGTTCCGCCTGCGCGGCCCAACTGAGGTCTTCGACGTCCAGCACGAGCCGCTGGTCCAACACGACGCCGCCGGGGACGGGCGAACTCGCTATGTCGACCTCGACTTTCGGCGTGCGCAGCGCACGGTGCGCGAACGTCACACCGCTCGCGTCGGTGCGCTGCCACGGGACGCCCTCACCGCCGATGCGCACCGGCACGTCGCGTAGAACTTCGAGTATCTCCGACTGGACGACCACCGAGACCATCAAGTCGCGGTCTGTGGCTGCGGTCGTCTCGCCGATCCGCGCAGAACTCCTTGCCGCCGGCGTTTGAGCCTCGTCGACTGCTGCGGTGAGCGAGACGCATTGAGTTGCTTGGAGTCCGACCACGAGCAACAGCGCGGTCGCCTGTGTCACTTGGTACGCGGCTTTCGTCGCGCGCGTGCTGATCGTGCGCCGCGCATGTCGCTGTCGCTTCGTCATTGACATGCACGAGCGCAGGCCGCGTAAGAGGTGCCGCTGATCTGGCACGAGGCGGTCTCCGTCGCCTCCAGTCCACATGGAACGGTCTGGCGGTACGGAAAGGGCCAGTTGGGGTTCTCAGGCTGCCAGATCCAGCGGTGCTTCGCTCGGTAGACCTTGAACGCCTTGACGCACGCCGTGACGTTCTCGCACTCGCCGATGCACTGTCCGCAGCCATTTCCTGCTCCAACGGGTATGTCGACGGAGACCTGCTCGCTGGACTGATAGTGGCCCGTGACGTCGACTTCCTGCTCCACGCCGGCCACCTTGAACTTGAACTTGAACGTGACGGATCCGCCTTTGACCACCCCGCGTGTGTACTTTGCGGACCCCGCCGCTGGCAGGCATACGTAGCCCAGCATGCGCGTGCTCGTCTCGCACCCAGACGCGACTTCGGAAGCGGTGTAACAGCCAGCGTCAGAAGACGGGGCATTCACAGCGCAACTGCCGCTCGCGACACCGGGGCAGTCTGGGATGCAGTCTCCGCCGGTCAGCGCTAGCAGCGCGGGCGAAGGGACAATCTCAGGCGGCGTAGGCTGGAGAACCTGCGTAGCGCGCGAGGCGGATCCCCCAGGCCTCAAGAGCACCACGTTGTCCCCTCGGGCCAAGCGTCGCCTCAGCAGCATGGAAGCGCGGTCTTCGCTCCAGTCGAACACCTCGGACGACCAAGTCGCCTGCGTGGCGCTGCCGCTCAGGGGTAGGGAGTACGTGTCGGCGATCGGCATGGCGCTGAATCCGTGGCCGGCACAGTCCACCGACAGGACGAGGTTGTGATCTCCCAAGTCGACCGACGCGCAGCGCACGACAACACCGAGTCTGTAGTCGTCGGTGTGATTTCCAAACTGCACGTTGTTGTAGGCCGCGAATGAGGCGATCTCCTCGCTGCTGAGCAACATCGCGACGTGGCACTGGAATCGGACCGGGTCGCCGTTCTGAACGCGCGAGAGCGTCCAGCGAGTGTGGTAAGGCTCCGGCGCGATGAACTCCTTGCTCGGCTCGACCAGCACCGGGAGGGCGAACGGTGCGTGGTAGGTTCGATCCAGCAGATAGAAGTCGCGATCGGCAGGCACGCTGGGCGCCTGGAGGACTCGAACCTGCCCAAGCGCAATGCCGCGAGCACACGAGGTCTCCGCAATCGTGATCCGCGCCGCCGCCCCCGAGGTCAGGGATGTGGGCGGGGTCGCACCGTCGACTCCAGACACCAGCGTCGCGGCGGGCGCCCCGATCGGCTCGATCTGTACGGCCGATCCGGGGACCGGGAGATTCAGGTCATCCAACGTGACTACGGTGAGTCGAACGTCTGGTGCTTGGGCGGACTGTGTAGCCCGTGTCGGGTTCGAAGGAAGGACGCTTGTCGCGACTGCAATCGCGGCGATCCGAAGTGTGCTCACGGCAGCGAGCTGAATTGGCGTTGGTTGGGAAAGCCGAGGTGGGGCGGGTGTGCAAGCACCCGACGACTCCGTTGGTGTCCGACGTACAGCGATAGTTTCAAGTATCGCGCGATTTCATCGCCATCGCCGCAGCCCGCCCATGCCGTCGGCGTCCCAATCAGGGGAGGTCCGCGTCGGCCGACTTGTTTGGACGTCGGAGTGGACCCCGGTAGAGGCTCGTCGTCCGACTGGCCCTCTCCCGGGGCCGGGAAGGCGGGAGCGTGGCGAAGGCTAGGCGGGCACGGGCTAGGGAACGCCCCCGGTTCCGCACGGCGGGAAGCTCGCTCGGCGACGTGCGGGACCGCCGGACTCGGCGAAATCGCACCGTTGGTGGGACAGCGCCGTGAAGAGCGCGAAGACCAGATGGCGCGTGCGAGGGCCGCAGTGGACCTCGTGCGCAGGCTCGGAGTCTCGAACTACGCGCGACGCCCGCGGCTCGAGCGCTCGCTCACGCCGTGGATGGCCGTGCGCGGGAGCGTGCGGTCTGCGGAGCCGGCGTCGACGCACGAAGCGCGACGACCGGCCCCTGCAGGTCGCCGCCTCAGTGCGCTGCGCGAGCTCTGGTGAGCTGTGCTTCCGCTTCCGCCGCTCGAGCGCGCCAGGCCTCGCGATCGCTCATCAGCGCGTCACGCTCCTGGAACAACGCAGCGGCCTGCGCGCGGTGAGCTGCGAGCTCGTCGAGCAGCACCTTGGCCTGCGCGCGGTGCTGTGAGAGGTCCTCGAGCAGGACTTTCGCCTGTTCTTCGAAGGCCTTGCGCTCCTGCTTCCAGGCCAGCGTCTTGTGTTTGGCCTGCGTCGGCTGTTCCGGCTCGATGCCGAGCGTCATGACCTCGTCGGGCGTCAAGAACGCGGTGCTGTAGGCCTTCACGCCCAGACGCCAGAGCGGCTCGAAGATCCACGGATTTTGGCCGAGCCCCTTGGTGATGGCGTCGACGTGCATTTCGAAGCGCTCGTCGGCCTCCATCGCCGCGCGGAGTCGCTCTTCGGTCTGAGGGATCGTCGCCCGACCTTCCTCGAGCTCCTGCATGATGTCGCAGAACTCGTCCACGCGATCGAGGATCTCCTCCGCGGGAGCGATGTCCGTGGACTGGCCGAAGCCGGTGAGGACGTCCTGCGGCCGCGCGTCGTACGCGCACAAGTCGGCCATGCGCCGAGTGCGCGAGTAACGCACGATCGGTTTGAGGATCTCGCGCACGCGCGCACCGTCGGTCAGACCCCAGATCGTGAACCACAACTCGAGAAGCCGCGGCGAGCGGAAGCCCATGTAGCTGCCGTACACGATGCGGTCTTGGAAGCGGTGCAGGTTGTCCGTGAGCCGCTGCAGCGGTTGGAAATGCTGCTCGTTGAAGGAGTTGTTCTGGAAGGCCTCGACCACCAACCGCACTCCCGTCGCGATCGACTGGAAGATGTTGATGTTGCCCATCGAGTACAGCGCATCGACCGCGCCCGCGGCGTGGGCCGTGAGCCAGTAGCGGTCGCCGACGCACTTGCGGCTGGAGAACTGCAGGCGGCCGGTCGAGATCCAGGGCCTCACCGGCACCGCGTCTTTGAACTGACGCTGAATGGCGGGATATTTAGCTAGGAAACGCGCCCATTCCTCTTCGGGGCTGACGTCAGGGTCGCGCGGGAAGCGCTTGTTGTCGAAGCTCAGCCCCACGCTGCACAGCTTGTTCTGCGAGCCGGCGAAGTTGCCGAACGGGATCACCCACATCCAACCGCCGTCGAAGAAGTGGTGGAGCGTTCCCTGGCTCCACGGCGCGAGCGGTTTGGGGCCGCGATCGACTTGCTCGTAGGGGATCACGCCGACCATGTGGGTGTAGATCGCACGCGAGTTCGCCCGCATCCGCGGAGGCGAGTCGCGCAGCCCCAGATGACTGGCGACGACCGAGCGTTCGCCGCTCGCGTCGACGACGAAGGCGCACTGGATCGACTCACCGGCGGAGGTCTCGACGGTGGCGCCATCGCCACGGAACTCGAGCTTGGTCACGTCGCAACCCGAGCGCCCGATGGCCCCCGCGCCCAGCGCCGTCGACCACAGGTAGGCGTCGATGTCCTGCCTGAAGTAGTGCATCTCGGTCGTCTGCGGCGGCCCGCCGTCGGAGTCGGAGAACTCGGCCTGCGGGATCACGGCCTGCCAGGCGCGCGTCATCGTCTCGGCGCCCTTCTCGTGGTAGAGGAAGCCGAAATTGCTCTTCACGCCCGAGGTCGGCGCGACATGCCGGCGAATGCCCTCGCCGGTCGTGATGTTGTGGAGCTCCGGCGCGTTGTAGCGCTCGGCCAGCACCTTGAGCCACATCGACGAGGGCGTCGTGGTCGACTCGCCGAGCGCAAAGCGCGGATGCGTGCCCTTCTCGAGGATCACCACCCGCAACCCCTGCCGCACGAGGCACAGCGCCGAAATCGCGCCCGCCAGCCCCGATCCCAGAACCACCACGTCCGTCTGGAGTGTCTTCAAGTTGCTCGTCTTGTTCGCTGCCGAATGTCCGCCGTTCACTCATCCTAACCCGGCCCGCGCGGACGCACTTGGCGTCGACGACCTGACGACCGAGGCGCCTGGTGGCGGCAGCGCCTCGAGGCGCGAAGTTCAGAGCTGCAGTTCGAACCACAGGCCGTTGGAGAGGTTGCTGTGCGCCGGCGCGGCGGGGTCGCGGAACCAGCCTTGAACGAAGATGCGCTGGCCCGCGGTGAAGGGCTGGCCGAGCGCGGTCGGCGACGCGGCCGCGAAGCTGTTCCAGTCGAGCGAGAGGGTTCCGTCGCACGTCTGCGCCGTTCCTCCCGACGCTTGGATCGGGAGGCGCGCTCGCGGCGCCCGCACGCACAGATAACTCGAACTCCATGGGGCCCACGGGCGCGGCGTGAAGCCGGAATTGTCGATTCCGTAGAAGAGGAGTCCCTGTCGCTCACCCTCGACCTGCGCGACGGTGAGCACGAAGGGGGTGCTCGCGCTTGCGCTCGGTCGGCCGACACTGCGAACGGCGGGCAGACAGCCGGACGTGGTCGTGGCACCGGTGCAGTAGCCGGCAGCGACATCGACGTCGATCAGCGCCACCCAGGCATCGCCGTCGCCGGCGCTCGGTGCGCCCAGATCGGAATACGTGGTTCCCGCGATGAACACGCCGCTCGTGTTGGTCGGTGCGACGCTGCCGATGTGCTCCGCCGGCCCGAAGATCGTGAGCGCCCAGTCGTACTGACCGGCGCTGTCGAGGCGCGCCAACGCGCCGTTTGCTCCTCCGACGTAAATGTGACCGAGCGCATCACGCGTGAGAGAGCCGGCCGGACCGATGAAGTGAATCCAGGCGCGAACACCGGCGGAGTCGTAGCGCGCGACCCAACCCGTCACCTTGTAGTAGGGAAACGAGATGGTTTGGCCGAGCACGAACACACCGCCGGCGCCGTCGGGTTGCGCGCGGAAGATGCTCTGCCCGAGCGCTGTGGCGGGGAGTTCGAACCTCCACAGTTGCTGCCCGGCGCCGGAGTAGCGTGCGAGCCAGGCCTGATCGAAGAACCCGTTCAAAGCGCCCTCCGATCCGGCGGCGAACACACCGCCCGCGCCATCGGGCGCAACCGCGAACGTTCCATCGAAACCACTCGTTCCGAACTGCGTGCTCCAGAGCACTTGGCCGGCCGCGTCGCAGCGCGCGAGCCACGCGTCGGACTCGCCCAGGTTGGGTGCGCTGAGACTTCCGGAGGTGAATCCGCCCAAGAACGCGCCGCCGGCGCCGTCGTCGACGACGGCGACGAGTTGCTCGCTCCCCGCCGTTCCCCACTGCACGAGCCATGTTCGCGCGCCCGCGCTCGAGTAGTGCGCGAGCCACGCATCGGCCGTCGCCCCGCTCGGGTCGGGGTTGGCCGCGCCCAGGCTTCCGGTCGTCGAGCCGCCGACGAAGACGCCGTTCGTTCCGTCGCTCGCCGCCACCGCGAGCCAGTCCCTGCGGCTCGATCCGAACTGCGCGAGCCACAGACGCTGTCCACTAGCGTCGAAGCGTGCGAGCCAGGCGTCTTCCTCGCCGGCCGACGTGCCGCCGAAGTCGCCCTGCGTCGAACCGCCGACGAACAGGCCGCCCGAGCCGTCAGCGGCCGCACCCGCAACGTTGTCGTACAGCGCGGAGCCGTCCTGCCGGAGCCAGACCGCCTGACGCGCCAACACGGGCCCCGCGCTCGTTGACGCGAGCACGATGGCGATGGCGAAGCGAGACAACGTGTTCATGGGACGACCTCCAGCGCGTCGGGCCGATGTCGCAGCAACAGCTCGTACTGCGAGGTCGTTGACCTGCCCGCAGCTCGCAGGTCGCGTTGCTCGCGATCGTCGGTCTCGAACGGCGCCGCCTGACACTAGGACCGCGCGAGAGCGGCCGAAATGCCGCGGAGTCAGCGCTTTCCGCCGTCCTACTGCGTAGTTCCGCGGCGCGACGGAGCTTGGGTGGCGCAAGCAGGCCGTGGCGCAGGATCTTGCTCGAGCACTTCGGTCGCGCGCGCGCGATGCGCTGCTCAGGTGAGCGAACGGCCTTGAACTTCCGGGGCTGCGAGACGTTGGTCGTTACATCTGGCGCGCACAGCGCTACTCCCGATCACCATGCTCACGGAATTCGCGCTTGCGCTCTCGAGCGCTGCCGTGCCCGCCAAGGTTCGCTCGCTCACGCTGGCCGACATGGTGCGCGACGCGGATGCGATCGTCGTTGCGCGCGTGATCGAGAACGTGGAGCTGCCGCTGTCTGGCGAACCGGAACCCGGACTCATGGGGCTCCGCCGCAGCGTGAAGTTGGGTCTCGCGCAGCCCGAGAGGTGGTTGAAGGGCGAGCCGTCGTCGGAGCCGTTGGTGTTCGTGAATCAGGGCACATGGACCTGCGACATCACCGGGGCCGAGCTCGGCGAGCGCGCGCTGTTCTTCTTCACGCGCGAAAGCAAGGCGCGAGCGCTCAGCCAACGCGCGCAGGGCTACGCCGAGCGCTTCGGCTCGCGCCCGCTGCACTACGTCACGCACTCCGGCCGCGGGCAGATGGCGCTGCGCGCCGTCGCCGGCCGCGAGCTGGCCACCGTTTGGAACGGCGATGTGCGACTGCCCAAGGGAGCGCCCATCGAGCCGGGTCCGGAGTCCGAGTACTCGTTCATCGTCTCACTCGACCTCGCGTGGCTCGCAGCCGCCGTGGAGGAGATCCGACTCGCGCAGAAGCAACCCTGGATTCGCGCGGCCGCACTCACCGGCGGGAGCGGAACTCCGTGGGAGCTGGTGCTGCGCGGAGATCGCACGGGCACGTTGAAGCTCGCGGCGGCCGGCTCCGAGTCCTCGCGCGAGATCCTGCTCGAAGCGCAGTTGCTCTGGCGTTTGGACTACGCGCCCGACGAGCTCGCGAAGTTCGGCGTCGTCGGGGCGTTCGGCGACCTCGTCGAAGGCCGCTGGGAACGCGAACTCACGCTGCACACCGAAGACTCCACGCTGGAGTTCCGCATGGGCGCCGTGGGGGACCACATCGACCGCTACGAGAAGCTCTTCGAGTCCGTGTGGTCGCCGCTCGTCGCCGGCCTCGACTGCGCCGAGTGCATGCACGTCGCAGCGCTGCGAGAGAAGTAGCTCGGCAGCTACGGATTCGGCATCCGACGTGCACACGTCGACGGCGCATCAACGCGAGTTCATGGTGCGACGCGCTCGGGGTGCTTGCGCGCGTACGCGACCCAGTAGCGGAAGATGCCAGGCTCCGCGCCGGGCTCCTCGCTCTTGAGGATCTCCCACATGCGCTCGTTGAGGGGCTCGAGCTCGCGGAGCAAGCGCGAGTTGCGGTACCACTCGACGAACTCCTCGAGCTCGCCGTCCAGCGCGCGGTCGAGTTCATCCCAGTGCTGGAGCGCAATCGCGTAGGCCTGATCGAAGACCTCTGCGACCTCGTGGGCCTCGAGCTCCTTCAGCCCGCGGCTCGTCTCTTCGTTGTAGCCCTCGTGGAACCAGTTGCCGAAGTGCCAGCCCAGATCGTCGAGCGCCATGCTGACGTCGAGCTGGAACGTGGACGCCATCGCTCGCAGCCCCACCGGCAGGCGCTGCACCGCCTCCACGAACTGGTCGAGGTCCTCGTGCAGCGACGGCGGCGCGGAGTCGTTGAGTTGCGCGAACAGCAGCTTGAGCAGATCGCTGTCGGCGCGCGCGCTGCGTATCGCGGCCTGGGTCAGGCGCGGCATGTGAAGTCCTGCGACGTGGATCGTTCGATGGAGCGACGTTGGAGCATCTTGGAAAGCGCCTGATTGAGCGACTCGGTCTCTTCGCCATCGGCCAGTGTACGGACTAGCGATCTGCCGCCCGGACGAGCGGGGCCAGGCTCCATACCTGCTGCCACCAGGGGCGCAGCGCAGCCTCGACCGCGCGTGCCCCAGCGCACGGACACAGCGATGCGAACGGGGGACGGCTGGAGCGCCCCGGTCTCATGCTGCGGGACGGGGGCGTCGATCTACAGCCGCAGCCCCGCTGATCGCGCCTCCATTGCCTTGCAGTCGCCGAGCCCCAGCACCACACCCGATCACCCGCGGCCGCGTTGGGCCGCGGTTCGTCTGATCGCCGTCGGCATCCTGTTCACGATCTCGGTCACGACCTGGATGGTGCACGGGCTCCGCGGCGTTTCGCGGGCCGTCGAGGAGCTGGTGCAGCGCGACGCCGAGAACTCCGCGCGCGTCGCCGAGATCGTCTGGTACGACGAGATCCTGACCATGTCCGCGCGGCTGGCCGCGTCTACGGGCGACCCGCAGTGGATCGCGCGCTACCGCGAGTTCGAGCCCAAGCTGACGGCTGCGATCAACGCTTCCATGGAGCTCGCTCCGGACGCTTACGCGAGCAGTGCGACGGGCGAAACCAACGCAGCGAACGACGCGCTCGTCGCGCTGGAGACGCGCTCGTTCGAGCTGGTCGAGCAGGGCCGGTCGGAGGAGGCGTACGCGCTGCTGTCGAGCGCTGAGTACGCGCGGCAGAAGCAGATCTACGCGACCGGGATGGCCCGTGTGCGCGAGGCGATCGCGCGCTCGATGCAGCGGCGCAAGGACGAGGCGCTCGACAACCTCTCGCTCGCGCGCCAGGGGTCGCTGGCCGGCGTCGCACTGCTCACGCTCGGGTGGCTGGCCGTGCTGAGCATCGTGCGGCGCATGACGCTCGAGCAGCATCGCAGCGAAGGCGAGCTGATCGACGCGCGCGCCCGCGCCGAGGCGGCGATGCACGCCAAAGCCGACTTCCTGGCCAACATGAGCCACGAGATCCGCACGCCGCTCAACGGCGTGATCGGCATGAACGAGCTGCTGGCCTCGACCAAGCTCGATCCCGAGCAGGAACAGTACGTCCTGAACATCCGCAGCTCAGGCGACGCGCTGCTGCACGTGATCGACGACATCCTCGACTACAGCAAGATCGACGCAGGACGCTTGGAGATCGAGGTCATCCCGTTCGATCTGACGAGCTGCCTGGAAGACGTCGGCGCGCTGCTCGCGCCGCGCGCGGCGGCCAACGAGATCGAACTCGTCCTTCACGTCGACCGCGACGTGCCCACGCGCCTGCGCGGCGATCCGACGCGGCTCAAGCAGGTGCTGCTCAACCTCGCGGGCAACGCTGTGAAGTTCACAAGTCACGGCGAGATCCGCATCGACGTGAAGCTCGAGCCGGCGGTCGAAGTCGCGGGCGCCGCGTCGAGCGCGGCGGCGCTGCGCATCGACGTGTCGGACACGGGCATCGGGATCCCTGCCGAGCGCATTCCGGCGCTGTTCACCGCCTTCGAGCAGGTCGACACCTCGACGACCCGCCGCTTCGGAGGCACCGGCCTGGGTCTGGCGATCAGCCGCAAGCTCGTGGAGCTCATGGGCGGCTCGATCACGGTCGCGTCGATCCTCGGCAAGGGCTCGACCTTCACGGTGCACCTGCCGTTCGAACGCGATGAGTCGCCGTCTGCGGCTGGCCAGGACGCGCTCCGCGAACCGGCCTCGCTCGCGGGGCTGCGCGTGCTGCTCGTGGACGACCACGCTGGCGCGCGCGAGGTGCTCGCGAAGCAGCTCGCGACGCTGGGCTGCGAATGTGAAGCGGCCGAGAGCGGCGCCGAGGCCCTGACGCGTTTTGCTGCGAGCGTCGCGCAGTCGCGTCCCTTCAGCGCGGCGATCGTCGACTATCGAATGCCGGACATGAACGGCGTCGAGCTCGGACGCGCCCTGCGCGCGCAAGCCGGCGGCGCGAAGCTGCCGCTCGTCCTGTTCAGCGCCGACCCGCGCAACGTCGCGGTCGAGGGCCTGCGCATCGATGCTCGGCTGCTCAAGCCAGTTCGCAAACGCGAACTCGCGCGCACGCTCGCGCGACTCACCGGCGCAGGCGCCGACGACGCTCGGCCGCGCGAAGACGCGCTCAAGCCGCTGATCGAGCGACTCTCGAAGCTCGAGCTGCGCGCGCTGGTCGCGGAGGACAATCCCGTCAATCAACTGGTGATTCGAGCCCTGCTGGCGCGCGCGAACGTGAGCTGCGATCTGGCGGCGGACGGGATCCAAGCGCTCGAGAAGCTCGAGGCCAAGCGCTACGACTTCGTCCTGATGGACTGCCAGATGCCGCGGCTCGACGGCTACGAGACGACGCAGCGCATCCGCAGCATCAAGCGCGCCGACTTCGATCCGGCGTTGCCGGTCCTCGCGCTCACGGCGCACGCGCTCGAAGGTGAGCGCGAGCACTGCTTGCAGGCAGGCATGGACGGCTACCTGACCAAGCCCGTTCGCCCCGAAGTGCTCTACCGCGAGCTGCTCGAGCGCTTCGAAACGCGCCCCGCGGGGGATTCGACCTCGAAGGTTGCGGCGTAGCGTTGGCGAGCGCGCGATCGTCGCTCGCACCGGGCTACTTCGCGTTCGGTCGCTTCTCGCCGCGCAGCGCGACCAGCGCTTCCGCGAAGGCCTCGCCGATCGGCGCGATGATCTTCGCGGCGCCCAGGTAGTGGTAACCGCCGTTCGAAACGCCTTCGAGGCGCTTCAACTCGGCTCGCGAGAACTCCTTCGCGACTGCCTTCGCGCGCTGCGCGTCCCGCTCCTCGTCGGTCCACTTGGGATGTCGTTCGGCCTCGCGATCGAACTCGTCATGGACGCGCTCCAAGCGCTGCTGCAGCGCGTCCAACTCGTCGTCCCAGAAAGCGGCGGTCTCGACGGCGACCACGTTGCCGCGGAACTCAGGCTGGCGCGTGGGCGCGATCTGCGCCTGTCGAAAGTGCATCTGCGGCGCGAGCTTGTCCTCTTTCAGTCCGCCGATGCCCATCACGCCGATGACGACCGGCAGCTTCGGCGCCGCGAGGTCTTTGCGAATGTCGCGAATGAGGTGGGCGAGCAGTTCCGCGTACAGGTCGTAGCCGCCCGGCGACATGTGCTTGTCGTAGGTCCAGTCCGAGACGAGATCGTTGAAGCCCTGGAACCACACGAACCCGGCCAGTTCGAACCCCTGCTGCGGGTCGTAGTCGGGCACGACGCGCTTGATGTCCGCGAGCACGAACTTCACGTGCTTGACCATCTCGCGGTAGTACACGCCCGTGGCTTCGAGCTTCTCGGCGCGCAGCTTGGCGAGGTCGTCGCCGCGCTCCTTGCAGCGCTCGAGCTCGTACTCGCTCCATGCGTACGGCCCGGCGCTCGGCGGGCGGAAATCGGTGTGCAGACTGCGTCCACCCCAGGCGGTCTTGATGATCAGGATCGGCTCGCCCAGCAACCGCTCCATCGTGAGTCCGAAGGTGAACTCGGGCCCGATCTTGTCCTCGGGCGCACCGAAGCCGACCGTCAGTCGGCCGGTCGCTTCTTGCAGATCCGAGTACGCGTCGCCGAGGCAGCCGACCGACGAAATCCACACGTGCTCGCACACACGCGGCGCGCCCTCGGCATCGCGCATGCGAGCGAGCAGCGGCGCCGTCTTGCGATCCTCGGCGAGCGAGTCGAAGGTCCGCACGTGCGCGTGGCCTTGCATGTTCGACTGCCCCGCGAGAATGAACACCTTGAGAGGCTTGGCGTCGCGGCCGCCCTTGGCTTCTTGGCGCGCGAACGCACCGCTGCCGAGCACAACCAGCGCAGAGACCACGAGCAGCATGATGTTCATCGAGTCGGACTCCTGACGAGGGCCTGCGTGGAGCGTACGGCCGATGGCCCAGCAGAACGAATCCGCGCTTGGCTGTTTGTTGGGAGCTCGACGCGGACAACTTCCACCTGAGGAAGTCGTCGGGTGGGCGCGCGCGTGGCGACCTTCAGGTCTCGCACAAGGCGCAGCACCCGAGCCGATCGACAGAAGCTGCGCCGCAGCCGCTGCGCGGCGCCCGCAGGCTCGGAGAGAGGTTGATGCGCACGACAGTGCCGCAGTCGTTGACCCGGAGCATCGATCGGTCCTACCGTCGGCGGCGATGAGCACTTTCGATCCCAAGGCGGTGGCGGGCCGGCGTGCGGCGGAGTTGGTTCAGGACGGCATGACGCTCGGGCTGGGCACGGGCTCGACCGTGTTCCACACGCTCGTGCGGCTGGGCGAGCGCATCCGCGCCGAGGGCCTGCGCGTGCGCGGCGTGCCGACCTCGATCGACACCGAGCGCAAGGCGCGCGAGCTGGGCATCCCGCTCGCGACGCTCGACGAGGTCGACACGATCGACCTGACCATCGACGGCGCCGACGAGATCGACGGGCGCTTCGACATGGTCAAGGGCGGCGGCGGCGCGCTGCTGCGCGAGAAGGTCGTGGCCTCGATCTCGCGCCGCGAGGCGATCGTGGTCGGCCCCGACAAGGTCGTCGAGCGCCTGGGCACGACCTTCAAGCTGCCGGTCGAGGTGGTTCCCTTCGCGCGCGCGCTCGTCGCGCGGCGCATCGCGAGACTCGGCTGCGAGCCGATCCTGCGGCGCTCGAAGGACGGCGGCGACTACCGCACCGACAACGGCAACGAGATTCTCGACTGCCGTTTCCCCTCCGGGATCGCGGACGCGCGCGCGCTCGAGCTCGAGCTCGACGCCATCCCCGGCGTGGTCGAGAGCGGCTTGTTCATCGGCCTCGCGCACGTGCTCGTGATCGGCCACCCCGACGGCCGCGCCGAGGTGCGCGAACGGCACTGAAGCTGCTTGCCGCGCGCGTCGAGCGCTTCACTTCTCGCGCAGCGTGACTTTCGTCACTTCGTTCGTGCGCACTTCGATGCGTCCGTCGACGTGCGATGCGAGCTGGAACGGCATTTCGCTCGGAACGCTCACGGAGTAAATGCCCGGCGCCAGGCCTGTGACGACTCCGCCCTTCGATCCGAGGTAGTGCAACTCGCCAGCGCGCTTCATGGTCGAGCCGGCGGGGAACACGCGGCCTTTGATGACGACTTCTTCCTGCGTGACTTGCGGGTCGCCGCGCGAGAGCTCGATGCGGATCGGAGCTGTGTCGGAGCCCTGAGCCGTGGCGCTCAGCTCGAACGCGATCGCGCCGAGCGACGCCACGGGAATCGCGATCGACGCACCGCTCTCCGTGAGGTCGAACTCGAGCCCGGGCGCCTCGGGCGCGGGATGCACGAAGCCGCCGTCCTGGGACACGAAGCGCGCTTTGAAGGCGCCCATTGGAACTTCGAGGGTCTGCTGTGCGAGGCCCGCGACGAGGGCGTAGCGCTCGGAACGCCCTGGCGCGCGCGTGAGCACGAGCGCGCCCTCTGGCGTGAACTCTTCGCGCGGCGGCGCGCCGTCGGCGTGGAACTCGACGCGCAGCGGGGCAAAGCCGGGCGAGGTCGCAGTCAGAGTCACCGGCACGCGCGCCATTCCGAGCTGGAGCGCGCGCAGCGCGAACGGCGCGTCGCGCGGCTCGAAGCCCGGAATGCTCACGTTGGCGCTCGTCGCCGTGTGTTCCTCGAGCGCCGAGCCCGCGTGGAACAGGAACATCAGGGAGAAGCCGGCGTACTCGGGGAGGTTGCGTTCGCAGCCGGCGAGGATCGCGCCGGGAAGGGTTGCGAGCAGTGGCTCCAGCCCCGGGGCGCCCCCAGCGCGCCAGCGCACCGCAGACCTCGCCGAGTCCGGCAATCGCACCGGCCCGCCGTCCTCGCGTTCGAACTCGAGTCGCGCACCGACTGCGTGGCGGAGTGCGAGCGCAATCGAAGGCGCGCCGGGCTCGAACGGTCCTGCATCGAGGGGGAGCACCCACCCATCGCCGCCCGCGGCGAGGTAGTAGCTCCGCGCAGCGTCGAGTCCGCCAATAGCGAATTCTCCGCGCGAGTTCGTCATCGACGCGGTGGCTCGCGGGTCGCCGCGCAGCGTCCGCCGCGCCTCGAGCGCGCCGCCCGTGCTGTTCCGCGAATCCCACGCCAGCACATGAACACCTTCTGGCGCCGACGTTCCGTCGGGCGCAGTCAAGACTCCGGTGAGCGTCGCGCCGCGCTCGAGGACGAACGTGAGTTCATTGGCGTGAGCTTGGCGAAGCTCGCTGACTTCGAGCGGGCAGAAGCCCTCGGCCGTGACGATCAGCGACTCATCTCCCCAGGCTGGCGGCGCCGCGAGCTGCGCCAGGCCCGCGCTGTCACAACGGACCAGAGCGGTGACGCTCTCGCCTCGCGCTCGCAGGATCTCCGCGTGAGGCACTGGCGCCGAAGCTCGATCGATCACGCGGACCGTGATCGCCGCCCGCGCCGCGTCGACGCGCTCGGCGGACTCGTCGACGACGACGCGCGAGTCGATCGACGAACTCTCAGCGCGAGTCGAGGCCTCGGAAGTCGCTCGCGGCTCGCCGCTGCCCGCGACGCTCGAGTCACGATCGAGCAGGAGCAGCACCAGTACGCCGATGACGACGCCCGCGCCCACGGTCGCCGCGAGCCACTTGTTCTTTCGACTCATCGCCATCACTCGACGTCTTGCCGCTGGCCTCGTCGGCCGGTCAGCATGTCGGCCGCGGCTCGCCAAATGAAGCGGGCCGGCCCGAGCGCTCAGCTCGGACCGGCCCGCAGGACGAACGACCGACGAATCAGATCGACTCGATGAAGGCGAGCAGCGCTTCGATGTCGCTGTTCACGTTCGGGCCGCTGATCAAGTTGACTTGCACCTTCGACGCGCCCGGAGCGAATTGCTCGTGGCCGCGCACGTCGTGGAACTCGTTGAAGAACTTGAGCATGCCGGGGTAGGCCGGTTCACCGGGGTAGGCCGGCGAGCCGTAGACCGGGCTGATGGCCTGGGCCTCGGGGTCGAGGATCGTGCGCAGCGAGATCGCCACGTGGTCGTGGAAGTACGGCCCGGTGGAGAACACGCCCAGCTTGGTGGGGATCGAGAACGAGCGCATGTCGCGCTGGAACACCTTCAGCGCGCTTTGAGGATCCTGCGGATCGCTCGGGCAGCGGTAGCTGTTGGGGTCGTCGCGGGTGAACGGATCGGCCTTGTCCGTGTTGAGCGGAACGTAGGTCTCGACGTCGATGTAGCCGTCGCTGTTGCGGTCGGGGTCGGCGACTCCGTTGTTGTTGAAGTCGACGTTCACCCCGCTGTTCACGTTGCGGACCTGGAGGCCCACGACGTTCCCTTGCAACGCGAAGCAGGTCGGGTCGAGGGACTCCAGGTTCTCGCCCGACGACAGCATCGGGTTGATGAAGTCGGCGGTGAAGCCGCGCAGCGCGCCCGTGTTGGAGTCGGCCAACGGGTGGCAGTCCGCACAGCCGGCGCGCCGCAGCAGCGGGTTGAGGCCGGTGTCGTTGAGTCCGAAGAACAGGTCGCGACCGAAGGACGCCAGCGGCGTGAGCTGCCCCGTCACCGGATCCAGGTGCGGATTGAGCGGCACCGGCAGCTTGTTGTGCATGGCGATCAGGCCGTCTTGCTCGGCGTCGCTGAAGAGGCCGTGGCCGCCGTTCTCGCCGCCGAACATCGGACCGGTCTCGCCGTTGTTGAGGCGCACGCCCTTCCACAGGATCAGACCGGTGCCCAGCGTTCCGCCGTACATCGGCATCGTGCTGCGCGGGCCGGCGGGGCGCTGCCAGACGTTGCCGTCTTCACCGCCCTCGAAGTGGCACGAGCCGCAGGAGTTGTTGAACTCGCCGACCGTGCCGCGACCGCCGGTGGTCTGCGCGCGCGAGGCGTCCTCGAACAGCTCGTCACCAATGCGCTCGGGCAGCGTGTACGAGTCGGGACCGAGCAGCGTCGGGATCTGGTCGCGCTCCTTGGTGATCGCCGCGGTGCTCCAGTCGACGCGCAACACGCTGAGCGTGCGCGTGAGTTCGTTCATCACGTACACGAGCGAGTCGTTGTTGGTCGTCGCGGGGTCGGCGCGCAGCGCCATGCCCAGCGGCAGGTCGCCCAGGCCGGTGGTCGTGTCGAACGCGGTGCGTTCGGCGAACTCGACGCGCGGCGGATAGACCGCGGCGAGGTTGTACGTGCCCGCCTGCACGCGGTAGAGGAACACGTCCTCCGAACCGCGGTTGAGCATCAGCACGCTGCCGCCGTCGGGGCTGAACGCCACGCGGCTGGGGTGACCCGCGCGGTGGCCGAGGGAGTTGGCGATCGGCGCGACGCGCGCGACCTGGATCTTGAGGCCGTTGGAGAACTGCGCCGGCACGCCGCCGGTGTTGAAGAAGCGCGCTTGCGCGTAGCTCACCAGACCGTTCAGCGCCGCGCGGTTGGGCACGTTCACTTGCACCGTGCCGTTGGGGGCGACCGGGTACGCGAAGCGCGGGTTGACGAGCTGCGTGCCGTTCGAGCCGCGCGGGATGTTGACCGGCGCGCCGATGTAGAGGATCGCCGACTGACCCGGGGCCAGGCCGTCGACGCGCAGCGTGAGGGTCGAGCCGAGCACCGGCGCGGTGACTCCGCCCAGGCTCGCGCGTCCGACCGCGGTCGTCGCGCCCGCGCCGTAGGCGGCGAACTCGGCGGGCGAGAGCGCGTGGTTGAGCTCGTTGTGCAGGCGCTTGGAGCCGTCACCGGGCGCGTTGAAGCTGTTGTTCACCGCGTCGATCACGCTCAGCGCCGGGTAGACGCGATTGGCGAACTCGCCGGGCACCCAGGCCGGCAGCGTCATGTTCACATCGTGGTTGATGTTGTGCAGGACGTGCGGCGTGAGCGCGCGCGAGCCGTCGGGCGACAGCGCGATGTCTTCCATGAAGCGCGGCAGGCCCTGGCTCGCGATCGCCTGCACCGCGACCGGGTTGTAGATCGGGTCGAAGGGGTAGGTGTTGAGGTCGATCTTCGCGACCAGCGTCGTGCCCGTCGGGAGCCCCGCGCCGTCGAGCGCCACGTCGAGCACCGAGATGTAGGACGAGCGGTTGTGCGTGACGAAGATGCGCGAGCTGTCGGCGCGGATCGCGAAGCCGCGCGGCTCGCCGAGGTCGGCGATGCCATCGCGGTTCTGGTCGACGTCGCGGGCCGTGAAGGGCGGCGGGATGAAGTTGAGGTTCGACAGGTAGACGTGCTCGGCCGCCAGCGCGAGCGTCGAGGCGTTGAACAGCTTGACCGCGCCGGTGCGGAAGCTCGTGACCGCGAAGTACTTGCCGTTCGGCGCGAGCGCCACGCCGTAGGGCTCCACGCCGACCTGCGTGAGCGTGGTGGCGACCGACTTGCTGGCCGTGTCGATCACGCTGACCGAGCCGCGGATCTCCGAGCCGGTGAAGCCCGTCGCCATGTTGACCGTGACCGGCACGTTGCCGCGCTGGTTGGCGACGAACACGCGCGAGCCGTCGGCGTTGAAGGCCAGCGAGCGCGGGCGCACGCCCACGTCGATCTCGTGCGTCGTGACGCCTGCGGCCACGTCGACGACCGAAACCGAGTCGTTGTCGCGGTTGCAGACCCACACTTCGTTGGGGTTGGTCGGGTTGATCGCCACGGCGCTCACCTGCGCGTGTTGGGCGGTGGCAACACCGGCGACCAGCAGCGTGCAGGCGGTTCGAAGGCTCGTCTCGAAAGGTCTCATGGGCGGTTCAGGGGTGTCAGGCTGAGGAGGAGGCGTCGGTCTCGATGCTCACGGCGCCGACTTGGGATGCCCGGCAGCGCAAGGAAGTTCCCTCGCGCGCGGCTTCCAGCGCGGCCGACGACCGGGCGGCCGAGCGCTAGCCCCAGGCCACACGCAACGCGCGCAAAGCCCTCCGCTGACGACCGAATCCGCCGCCTAGAGCCTATCCGACGTCCCGCTGCCCGGCGCGCGCCGCCGCTGGGGCCTTCTGCGTAGCGCGGCGAGCCTCCGGGAGCTCTGCAACGGGCGCGCAAGGCCGCGGCGGAATTCCTTGCGCACCCTTGTTTCCAGGTCGCGCACACGTTTCACGGCGCTCGCCCCAGCCAGCGCCTCGCTCGGGCGCGCCGAGGCCGCGCCGCACTTGGCGCCTGCCTTGCTCCCCTTGGGGCAGCGATGGAGAACTCTCCCATTCTCCGTTCCTTGGTAGCTGGGGGTAGGCCGTCCGGCACGGGGCGGTCTACCTCTTCACCTGCCCCGGAGCGGTCGGTCGAAGCGCGCGAGAGCGCGCGCGAACCCTTCGAGCGCCACGTCGAACGTGCGCGCGAGTCGAGTCGACGCGAGGAGAGCGCTCGCAAATCGGCGCGGAACGACGCCGCTCCCGCGGAAAGCGAGTCCGCTGCTCCGACCGACGCCAACAAGCCGCCGCCGGAGAGCGATGCGCAGCTCGACGCGTTCGCCGGGCTCCAGACGCCCGCCACCGACGCTGCGAACCCTCAGGTCGCTGCGAGCGATGCTGAGCAGCCGGCCGCGCCCGCCGCGACGCCGCAGTCCGATCCGCGCGCGCAGTCGACGAGTGCTCCGGCGACGAGCGCGAGTGTGGACGCGCCGGTCAACCTTCCTCCCGCGCCCGAGCTCGCCGCTGTCGCTTCGCTCGAGACGCCCGCTGCGCCGAGCGAGTTGGTCGCCTTCGACGGCCCGCCCGCGAGCTCGGCGCCCAAGCCGCAGCGTGGCGCTGCGAACGCGAGCGCGGAGCAAGACGCCAACTCGACGAACTCGCCCGCCAGCGCGGTCGCGACGCCTGAGCTGGTGAACAGCGCCACGAACGAGTCCGTCGCTGAGCCGCAGTTCGCGTCGACAGCCGACAACGCCGTCGCTGCGCCTCAGGTCGGCGCCGACGCGCACAGCGCCAGCGCCCGCGAACCCGCGCTGCCGACGCCGACGCCCGCCGATGCGGGAGCGCGGCACGGCGATGGCGCGAGCGCCGCCAAGGGCGAGGCGCCGACGCCCAGCGCGCCGCCCAGCCTGGATGCAGAGCGCTCGGCGGAAGTCCTGCGCCAAGTGCGACTGCGCCTGTCGCCCGAGCTGCGCCAAGCGGTGATCCAACTCGAACCGCGCGAACTGGGGCGCATCGCGATCCGCATCAGCGTGACGCGCGGCGTCGTGCGCGCGGAGCTGCGTGCGGAGCAGCAGGCGACCTTGGACGCGCTCGAACGCCACGCGCCCGAGCTCAAGGCCGCGCTCGAGCGCGTGGGCCTGGGCGCCGAGTCCTTCGCGCTCCAGCTCGGCTTCGACGATGCCTCTGCGCACGAGGGGCCGGCGGGCGAGCTGCCGCGCGGCTCGCGTCAGCGCACTTCGGACTTCGCCGCGGGCGAACAACCTCTCTCGAGCGCGCAGTTGCGCTCGGTCGCCACACGTCTGGCCGCCGCCGGCGGCGTCGACACCTACGCCTGAAGCCCTGCGGGGCGCGATTCGCCATGAACATCAGCGGAGTGAACAGCAGCGATCCGGTTTCGTTGTCCCAGGCGAGCGGCAGTGACGCGCTCGGCAAGGACGCCTTCATGCGCCTGCTCGTGCAGCAGATGCGCAATCAAGACCCGCTCGAGCCGGCCAAGAACGAGGAGATGCTGGCGCAGCTCGCGCAGTTCCAGAACCTCGAGGAGATGGACGAGCTGAACAACAACATCGTCGGACTGGCGGTGTTGCAGCAGTCCAACGCGCTGCTCCAGCAGCTCACGAGCGCAAGCGGACTGATCGGTCAGGAAGTCCAGTACCTCGACGGGGCCGACGGCGCGACGCAGTGGGGGCGCGTCGACTCGATCAAGGTCGAAGACGGCGTCGCCACGCTCTCGATCGGCGGCAAGAACGTCCCGCTCAGCGACATCGTGCAAGTCGGCGCCGCGCCGCAGCCCGACGCTGACGATCCCAACGACGCCGCCGGCGCCGACGCCTGATCCGCACGCCTCTCGCACACCCAACCCGACGCCAACCGCGACTCCACACCATGCCCAGCTCACTGTTCTCCGCGCTCTCGGGCCTCCAGGCGCACGAAAACTGGATCTCCGTCATCGGTAACAACCTCGCCAACGCGAACACGCCGGGCTTCAAGAGCTCGCGTGCGGTGTTCAGCGATCAGTTCAGCCAGACGTTGCGCTTCGCGTCGTTGCCCTCGGGCAACCTGGGCGGCCGCAATCCCATGCAGTTGGGCCTGGGCGTGCAGCTCGCCGACATCGGGCGCGACTTCGACCAGGGCGCGCTGGCGAACACCGGTCGCACCTTCGACCTGGCGCTGAACGGCGGCGGCCACTTCATGGTCACCGACGGCATCAACACGCTCTACACGCGCGTCGGCACGTTCGGACTCGACGCGACGAGCCGGCTGGTCGACCAGCGCACGGGCTTCCGCGTGCTCGGCATCAACGGCCAGCCGCTCGACCTCGACACGACCTCGCTGTTCCCGCCGCAGGCGACGGCGCGCGTGTCGTTCGCCGGCAATCTGCCCGCGAACATCACCGGACCGTTGCCGCAGACGCTGACCGCTTCGAGCGCGTTCCAGGAGGGCGTGGCGGCGACGCAGACGGGCTCGGTGGCGACCAACGCGTTCACTGTGCCGGTCGGCGAGACCTGGACCATGGACATCGTCGTGGACGGCGGTGCGCCGCAGACCGTGAGCCTGGCTGGCCAGGCCGCGCCGTACACCGCGCAGGACGTCGCCAATGCGATCAATGCGCAGACCAGCGGCCTCACGGCCAGCGACACGGGCGGAGCAGTGACGCTGACCACCGATCGCACAGGCTCGGCGCGCAGCATCCGCGTGATCGCCGGAACGGCGGGCCGCGACCTCGCCGGGTTGACCGGGTTCTCTCTGAACCAAGTCAACGGCTCGGCCACCGTCGCCACGACGGCGACCGAGCTGAACGACTTGCCGACCAACATCACCGACTACGCCGCCGGCGACGTGATCGAGGTCGCGGGCGTCGACACGGACGGCTCGCCGGTGCTGGCCTCGTTCGTGTACGGCGCGGGAAACGACGGCACCACCGTCGGCGACCTGCTGACCTTCATCGACAACGCCTTCCCGAACGCCACGCCGACCTTCGACGCGGCGACGGGCCAGATCCGCATGACGGCGGATCAGACCGGCGCCACGAACCTCTCCATGACGCTCACGGATCTGAGCGGCACGGGCAGCACGGACTGGCCGCAGCACGCCTTCATCGTCACCAGCGCCGGCACGGGTCCGGACACGGCCACGACCTCGATCGAAGTGTTCGACCAGGCGGGCAGCTCGCACACCGTCACGCTGACCTACGAGCGCCAGGACGACGGCTCGTGGAACATCATCCCCTCGAGCAACGACGGCAACGTCTCGGGGCTCGTGACGGGGCTGCGTTTCAATCAGAACGGCTCGATCGCCGCGCTGCCGGGCACCTCGAGCTTCTCGGTGCAGTTCAATGGCCAGAGCGCGCAGTCGATCGCGCTCGACTTCGGAACGCCCGGTTTGTTCGACGGCATCACGCAGTTCGGCCAGGGCGCGAGCGTGTTCGCCGACTTCCAGGACGGCTACGGCGTGGGCGAGCTCTCGAACATGTCCGTCAACGGCGACGGCGACATCCAGGGCTTCTACACCAACGGTCAGATCCGCGTGCTGGGCGAACTGGGCATCGCGACCTTCGTCAACGACAACGGTCTGCGCGAGGTCGGCGACAACCTGTGGACCGAGACGCCCAACTCCGGCGTGCGCACGGTGAGCAAGGGCGCGCAGGGCCGCGCCGGCCAAGTGGTCGGCGGTGCGCTCGAGGGCTCGAACGTAGCCGTGGCCGAGGAGTTCGTGCGTCTGATCGAAGCGCAGCGCGGCTTCCAGGCCAACGCACGCGTGATCACGACCACCGACGAAGTGCTCGCCGAACTCGTCAACCTGCTGTAGCGCTGACCTGACCGCGTTCTGAAAACCACGAGCCCCTCGCAGCGCGCGCAGCGTTGCGAGGGGCTCTTCGTCGTGCGGCGGCGTCAGGAGCGCCGACGCAGTTCAGCTCGCGACGTCGGCCAGCTCGCGCTCTTCATTGCGCTCCGGCAAACGGTCGTCGAGCGGCTTGGGCGCGGCGTACGAGTGGCCGGTCACCAGGCCGAGCATGAACCACGCGAGCGAGAGAACGCCGCTCAAGAACAGCGTGTCGCCCACGATGCGCAGCCAGCGCAGGGTCTCCAGCGGAGAGCTCTGCAGGAACTCCGCGCTGCGCGCCCACCACAGGCCGCGCTCGACGCTCGCGACGGTCTGCGCGAGACCGATCGGCAGCAGGCTCAGGAGCACCATCGCCGCCAGGCCGACGTTCATGGCCCAGAACGAGTAGCGCAGGTGCGTCTCGCGCCACGGCCGCGAGCCCGAGAGCTTGCGCGCCATCACGAGCACCAGGCCCAGCGAGAGCAGCCCGTAGACGCCGAACAACGCAGTGTGTCCGTGCACCGGAGTCGTGTTGAGGCCCTGCATGTAGTACAGCGCGATCGGCGGGTTGATGAGGAAGCCGAACACGCCTGCGCCGACGAGATTCCAGAAGGCGACGCCGACGAAGTAGCGGATCGGCCAGCGGTAGCGCTCCATCCACGCCGCGCGGTGCTCCATGCGCAGGGTCTGCAGCGCCTCGAAGCCGATCAGCACGAGCGGCACGACCTCGAGCGCGCTGAAGCTCGCGCCCAGCGCGGTGATCGCGATCGGAGTGCCGCTGAAGTACAGGTGGTGGAACGTGCCCGGGATGCCGCCGATCAGGAACACCGAGGTCGAAGCGAGGAACGCGCGAGTCGCGCTCTGCACGCGCACCAGACCCAGTCGCGTGAACAGGAACGCGAGCACGCCGGTCGCGAAGACTTCGAAGAAGCCTTCGACCCACAGGTGCACGACCCACCAGCGCCAGTACTCGGCGACCGACAGGTGCGAGCGCGCGCCGTAGAAGAAGCCCGCGGCGTAGAACAGGCCGATGGCGGTCGCCGACGCGGTGAACAGTCCCACGAGGCTGCGACCTTGGGCGCCGCGTTGCAGCGCCGGCCACAGCGCGCGAAGCATCAGGAACAGCCATCCGACGAGGCCCGCGAACAGCGCGATCTGCCAGGCGCGGCCGAGGTCGACGTACTCGTAGCCCTGGTGCCCGAACCAGAAGCTCGCGTCGCCGCGCAACACGCGGTGGATCGAGAGCGCTTCGCCGGTCATCGAGCCGCCGACGACCAAAAACAGCGCGCCCAGCAGCAGGTGCACGCCCAGACGCTGGCCCTTGGGCTCGCGGCCGCCGATCACGGGCGCGAAGAACAGGCCGGTCGCGAGGAACGCGGTCGCGATCCAGAACACGCCGGTCTGGATGTGCCAGGTGCGCGTGATCGCGTACGGCAGCCACTCGCCCAGCGGGAAGCCGAAGAAGCCGTCGCCCTCGACCGTGTAGTGCGCGGTCACGGCGCCGAGCACGACCTGCACGACGAACAGCGCGATGACGACGCCCAGGTACTTCGCCACGGCGCGCATCGAAGGCGTCAACGCCAGTCGCTCGAGCGGATCGCGCGCGGGCGGCGTCGGATCGCGGTCTTCGCTGCGGCCTGCGGCGTGGATCCACACCATCGCGCCGATGCCGCACAGCAAGGCGACGATGCTCAGCATCGACCACAGAACGTTCGAGCTCGTCGGCGCGTTGCCGACCAGCGGCTCGTGCGGCCAGTTGTTGGTGTAGGTGTAGGCCGCGTCCGGTCGCTCGGTCGTGCAGGCCCACGCGGTCCACAGGAAGAAGTCGCTCAACGCCTCGAGGTCGGCGCGCTCCTCGACAGCGTCGTCGTGCAGCGCGTACGACTCGCGCAGCTCGGCCAGCGACTCGTCGCCGCCGAACAACGCGTGGTAGTGCGCCGCAGTGTGCTCGATGGCCTGCGCGCGCGCGTCGCTGACGGTGAGCACGCCGCTCGCTGCGTCGTAGCGATTGGCGCGCATTTCGCGCTTCAAACGCGCCTCGAGCGAGCCGCGCGCTTCGCTCCCTAGCGCGTCGAACGCGACGCCGTGCTCAGCGCGGCTCCACACCTCCAGGAGCGCCAGCGCCTCGCGGTGCAGCCAGTCCGCCGACCAGTCGGGCGCCTGGTAGCCGCCGTGGCCCCAGATCGAGCCGATCTGCTGGCCGCCGATGCCCTGCCAGACCTGCTGGCCGTCGAGGATCTGCTCGCGCGTCGCGAGCTGTGCTCCCGACTCGCTGACGATGCGCTCGGGGATGGGCGGCGCCTGGCGGTAGATCTCTCGCCCGCCGAAGCCCAGCAGCGTGAAACCTGCGCCGACGACCAACGCCAGGGTGATCCACAGTCTCTTCTCGGTGAACTTCACTTGAGGGCTCCTAGCTGCGCAGCGCGCGCGGAAAGAGGACGTTGTTCTCGAGGTGGATGTGCTCCATCAGGTCGCGCTCGAGCGCGGCGAGGCCGAGGTAGAGCGCGCGCCAGGTGTTGCAGGCTTCGACCGGCGGCGCGAAGTCGTGCGCGAGCTTGCGCAGGCGCTGGAGGTTGAGCGCGTGGTCGCGGTGCTCGTGCTCGAGCACCTGCACCGGCATCGCCGCCATCGCGCCGTGGCCGCGCTCGATCAGCGGGAAGAGCACCTGCTCCTCCTTCTGCATGTGGTCCTCGAGCTCTTCGTTCATGCGCGTGAGGTGCGACGCGAGACCGCGCGGGCACTGCGGGTTGTCGCCGTGGACGTGCTCGACCTTTGCTGCGGCTGCGATCAGCCGCGGCAGCTCCACGCGATGGTCGTCGTGGAAGCGCGTCAGCAAGTGCGCGATCAGCTCCGGCAGCGGCGCCTGGTCCCAGGCGCGGAAGCTCGTGTCGCGCGACTGCTCGGCGGCCAGCTCGTTGATCAGCGCGCCGACGTCGAGCCGGTGCTCGGCGCAGGCGGCCTCGAGCGTGACGCGCCCGTGGCAGCAGAAGTCGAGCTGGTGGCGATGGAAGACGCGCGAGGCGCCGGCGTGGGCGGTCGCCAGGTCGGCGAGCGTCGAGAGAGGGGAGAGGGTGGTGGAGGTGGTGCTCATGAAGGGCCTCGCGGTGGGTTGCGCGCGGAGTGCGCGTGCGAGCCTCTGAGCAGCCGGCGTGCCAGAACGCCAAGTGAGTCTTGACAGGGGTTTACGGCACTACGTTGTCTCAGCGACAACGAACCGGTGTTGTGGATCTCGCTACGCTGTTGTCGTGAGCACAACGCCCTCCGAGCGCGACACCCTGCTGGCGATCGCCCTCGACATGACCGCCAGCTTGTCCGCGCGCGACCGCCTCGAGCGCCTGGTCGACGCGGTCGTGCGCGCGCTGCCCTGCGACGCGGCGGTGCTCCTGCGCAGCGTGGGCGATGAACTCGTCCCGATCGCCGCGCGCGGGCTCTCCAAGGACATCTTCGGCCGGCGCTTCCCGCGCAGCGATCACCCGCGCCTGGACGTGCTGTGCCGCGCGAGCGGACCGACGCTGTTCCCCGCGGACAGCTCGCTGCCCGATCCCTACGACGGCCTCGTGGTCGATGCGCCGCACCTCGACGTGCACTCGTGTCTCGGTTGTCCGCTGCGCGTCGAGGGCCAGCTGGTCGGCGTGCTGACCGCCGATGCGCTCGCGCCCGGCGCCTTCGATCGCGTGGATCTGCGTTTCCTCGAGCACTTGGCCGCGCTCGCGGCCGCGGCTGTGCGCACCAGCGACTTGATCGACGCGCTCGAGCGCGCGGCCACGCACCGCGGGCTGGTGGCGCGCGAACTGGTGCGCGACGTGCTCGACCGGCGCGGCGGGATGTTGCTCGGCGAAGGCGAAGCGATGCAGCGCGTGCGGCGCGAAATCGAGCTGGTGGCTGGCGCGGACCTGCCCGTGCTCGTGACCGGCGAGACCGGCGTGGGCAAGGAACTCGTCGTGCGCACGCTGCACGCGAGCTCACGCCGGCGCGACGAGCCGCTCGTGTACGTCAACTGCGCCGCGCTGCCGGAGTCGATCATCGAGAGCGAGCTGTTCGGCCACGTGCGCGGGGCCTTCACCGGCGCGACCGATGCGCGACCGGGCAAGTTCCGCGTGGCCGACGGCGCGAGCCTGTTCCTCGACGAGATCGGCGAACTGCCGCTGCACGTGCAACCCAAGCTCTTGCGCGCGCTGCAAGAGGGCGAGGTGCAGCCGGTCGGCGCCGACAACGTCGCTCGAGTGGATGTGCGCATCTTCGCCGCCACCAATCGCGACCTGGCCGAGGAGACGCGCGCCGGCCGCTTCCGCGCGGACTTGCTGCACCGCCTCGACGTGTGCCGCATCCGCGTGCCGCCGCTGCGCGAACACCCCGAGGACATCGCGCTGCTCGCCGGGCACTTCGCCGACCGCGCGCGCCGCAGGCTGGGCGTGGGGCCGATCCGCATCGCCGCTGACGCGCGCGAGGCGCTCACGCGCGGCGAGTGGCCCGGTAATGTGCGCGAACTCGAGAACACGCTCTCGCGCGCGATTCTGCGAGCCGTGGCGCGCACCGCGCAGGGCGAGACCGTGATCGTGCGCGGCGGCGACCTTGCGCTCGATGCTCCGAGCGGATCACGCGCAACGCCCGAACTCTCGCCGCCGACCGACAAGCCGCTGCGCGAGGCTGTGCGCGACTACGAGCGCGTGCTCATCCAGCGCGCGCTGGCGAACCACGGCGGAAACTGGGCCGCTGCGGCGCGCTCGCTCGGACTCGACCGCGGCAACCTGCACCACCTCGCGAAGCGACTCGGGCTGCGCTGACGCCGCACGCCGTACAACCAGCGCATGTCCGCTTCGTCGCGTCGCACTCGCACGTTCGCCGTCGTTGCAGTCCTTGCAGTGCTCGTCGTGGCGCTCCTGTGGCGTCTGGCGAACACGCCTTCGCGCGGGCAATCGGCGCAGTCCGCGGCGCAGAGCCCGGAGCCGGCTGGGTCAGGTCGACCTCTCGACGCCGACACGCCGGTGGAGCCCGTCGTCGAGCGCTCGACGCGCAGCGCAGCACCTGGCGAGTTCGAGATCTCAGGGAGCGTGCGCATCGCCTCGCCGAACGGACCGGTGGGCGAGCATCTCGAAGGCTCGCTCACCTATGCGTTCGAGCTCGAATCGCAGCCCGGCGTCGCACGAGAAACCCACACGACTCAGGTCTCGGAAAGTTCGTGGCGCATCGTCGCGCGCGACGGGGCGACGCTGCACTGGCGCTCAGCGTTGGTCGGTGGACGGCGCTACTCGATTGAACCTGCGAGCACGGTCATCGCAGGCGACGAGCCTGTGCGTCTGCTCCTCCATCCGCCGCGAGCGCTCCAGCTGCGCGTCGTCGACGCGCAGACCGGAGAGCAACTCGACGGGCTCGAGCTGCAGCGCGCGAAAAGCGGAATCTCCGAAGTACGCGTCCCTCCCGACGCGAAGACGGTCCCGCTGGGCGAAGGGCTTGCGTCGCCGATCACGCTCGCGCCCCTGGACGGTGTTGAAGTGCTCTGGGTGCGGCGCGCCGGTTACGCCTGGTCGCGCGCCGTGGTGGACCACCGCGAGGACGTCGATCGCTGCGTCGCCTTGCACGCAGCGTGCGAAGCGCGAGTGCGCATCGATGGGCCGCTGCCGCCCGGCAACGCGTACGTGTTGATCGAGTACCTAGATGGCCAGCCGTCCGACGCAGATCGAGCGAGGCAGCCGGAGAAAGCGCTGGTGCGCTACGTCCGCACCGAGCAACTTCCCGCCTAGGTCACGTTCGAACTGCCGCCCGGTCGCTGGACGGCGCGGCTGGGATCCGACGGAACGACGCCCGAGAGCGACGTTCGCGCTTCTTTCGAAACACTGCCGGGCGCGGTGACCGACGTCGTGCTCGACGGCCGGAGCCTCGAGACGCCCGGCGAGCCGAGCGCGACCGAGTCCCCCGTGTCCTTCGAGGTCGAACTCCTGTCCGAGGATCTCTCGGCTCTCGGGGAGTTCGCCCATCTCGTGTCGGATCCGCCGTCGGCCGATCCGCTCGCGCGCATCCACGCTGCGTCCGTCGAGGCGAGGCCGAACGCGGAGGGCGGCCCGTGCGTGGTGGTTGGATTCGACGACGTACCGCCCGGCTTCTACCGCCTCGTGCTCGCGAACACGCAGTGGAGCGCGCCGCTGTTCGTCAACGCCGACGGCGCGGCGCCGAAAGCCATCCGCGTCCCAGTGCTCGTTCCAGCCTTGTTCGTCTTTCATGATTTGCTCACGGGCCAGTCGCTCGAGGTCAGGACCGTGCTCTGGACGGCGAAGGGCCTTGGCTTTCAGCCAACGGCAGCCGTTCGCTGGCCTGGCGCCACCGCATGGCGCGTCGAGAGCCACGCCGACGAGTTCGACTTCACGGTGTTCGTCGCGGGCAGCACAGCGCCGATCGAAGCGACGGCGCGCGTGGCGACGCGCTCTGAAGTCACGCGGGTCGACCTCGACCCCGGCGCGAGCTTGACCGTTGTGTTGCGTGACGCGACAGCGAGCGTCTTCGCGCGCCATGCGTGGTGGCGAGCCATCGAGATCCTCGACGAGCACGGCGTGCGCGTGAGGTCCGCGCCCATCGTCGAAGCTTCCGTTCCGTTCGCACGCCAGGGCGAATTCCGCGTGCCGCGCGCTGGCCGCTACACCGTGCGGCTGCCGCCGCTGGATTCCCACCACGACGCGCCGCCGCAAGTCGTGGAGCTCGCCTCCGGCGCCGCGCAGCGCCTGGAGTTCCAACTCACCGCGCTCGGCTGTCGCTGACCGCCGCCGCGCCGCGCTTCAGCCGCACAGCACGAGGCGAATGTGCGCCGGCAAACGCTTGGCGAGGCCGTTGACCACGTGGCCGCGCAGCAGGTGGTAGACCGAGCTGCGCTGCGTGACGCCAATCATCACCGCGTCGACGCCCAGTGCTTCGGCTGCGCGCACCACGCCTTCGACCGCGTTGTACGACACGGTCCAGATCGGAATGAGCTGCACGCCCTGCCGCTCGGCCTTGCGCGCCGCGTCGAGCAGCGGCTTGAAGGCGTCCTTGTTCTCGGGCGAGTCGAGGTCGGAGCTGCGCACGAACAGGCCCGTGCGCTCCTCGATGTACAGCGCGTAGATCGTGTTCCCGCCCAGGCCCTTCTCGCGCAGGATCGCTTCCTGCACGAGGCTGTCGTTGGTCGCGCGCAAGCCGACCAGCGTGTGCGAGGGGTACAGCTGCGTCAGCGCGACGGCCTGCGCGAGGCTGAGCACTTCGCGATCGCGCGCCTCGAGCTCCGACTCGGACTCGGCGATCACCTCGCGCGCGCGACGGGCGAGCATCGGCGTGTTGTAGAGCACGTCCGTGAACCACTTCTGCTGCGTGCCGACCGCGAGCACGAGTCCGATCGCCACCAGGATGCCGCCGAAGATCGAGGCGTCCTGCTTGACCATCAGGCAGGTGAACCAGGCCACCGTGACCATCAAGGTCGCCCAGACGCCGATCCAGAATTTGCGGCCGCGTTCGTTCTCGCGCCAGCGCGTGAGATCCAGTCCCAGCGAGGTCAACACGAACGCGCCGAGCAACCCGAAGGCGTACAGATCGCCCAGCAGCACCAGGTCGCGCCCCGTGATCATGATCACGAGGATCGGGACGACCGTCGCGACCAGGATCGCGAAGTGCGGCGTGCCGAAGCGCCGGTTGCGCAGCATCAACGGCTCGGGCAGGAAGTGCGCGTCGGCGAGCGCCAGGAAGACGTGGTAGGAGCCGATGATCGCCGTGTTGGCCGCCAGGAGCAGCAGTGACGACGCCGTCGCGACCACGCTGATCCGCAGCATCAGTCCGCCGTAGGACCCGGCCAGCTCGGAGATGAAGCGCTCCTGCTTGAGCTCGTCGGACTTGATCAGTTCCGGCAGCAGCTCGACGGAGAACAACGTGAGCAGCGGCGAGGTCAGCAGCATCGTGCCGACCACCAACCTCATGCCGCGCTTGGCGGTGGCCTGGATCGGCAACTTCATCGCCGGGCTGAGCTGGCTGATGCTCTCGAGCCCGGAGAAGGCGAGCCACGCGCTCGAGTAGCCGATCAGCAGCGTCCGCGGACTGGTGTCGTGCGTCGAGAACGCGCGCTTGAACAGCTCGATCCAGGTCGACGGCTCGAGCGAGAGCATCGTGGCCGAGATCACCACCATGTTCACGATCAAGGCGCCGCCCGCCATGAACAGCGAGAGCATCGCGCTCTCGCGGATGCCGACGATGTTGATCGCCGCCAGGAGCACCAGCGCCAGGCACGCGACGGTGGCGATGTGCTCGTCGAACCAGGGCAGCACGCTGCCGATGTAGACCACGCCCGAAACGGTCGAGATGGCGCTCGTCACGAAGTAGCTGACGCTGACGAGCAGACCGCCCACCAGGCCCATGCGCGGCGTGAAGGCGTGGCTGGCGACGTTGACCACGCCGCCGCCCTCGGGGTAGCGCCAGCAGATCTCGACGTACTTCTGCGCCAGGAGCACGAAGCCCACCAACGCGACGGCGACGAACAGCGGCGCGGCGTCGCCGACCTGCTTGTAGAGGATCCCCGGGACGTAATAGACGCTCGTCCCGATATCGCAGAACACGACCGCCCAGACCAAGAGCGGCGAGAGCTGGCGCAGCGAGATGTCGTGCGCCTTGGTCTCGGTAGCTGGCGTGGCGGTGCTCATGCGGCGTGCTTTGGGCGCGCAGCTTGCGCCGCGCGCCCCCAGCGCGACTCCATCACATGAAGAACAGGAAGGTCAGGAGCCCGAAGATCGGGATCAGGATCCCGATCGAGTACAGCATGTACCCGAAGAAGCCCGGCATCTGGACCTGGTTCTCCTCGGCGATGGCCTTGACCATGAAGTTGGGGCCGTTGCCGATGTAGGTGTTCGCGCCCATGAACACCGCGCCGCAGCTGATCGCCTCCATCAGCCGCACGGGCATGTCGCCCTTCTGCAGCAGCTCGTAGAGGTACTGCGGGCCGTCGACCGACACGCCGTTCATGCCGGCCGCGGTCGCCGCGAAGGTCAAGTACGTCGGCGCGTTGTCGAGGAAGCTCGACAGGCCGCCCGTGCCCCAGAAGAACTGCCAGGGCTCGGTCATGCCGAACTTCATGCCCGCGACGTCGCGCGCGCCCTGGCCCCAGGCGTTGAGGATCTGCAGCGCCGGCGCCATGCAGATGAAGATGCCGATGAACAGCACGGCGACTTCGACGATCGGGTGCCACGAGAAGCGGTTGCGCTCGCGGTTGTTCTTGTTGGTCGTGAACCAGGCGAGCAACGCCATCACGACCATCAGGCCTTCCGAAAGACCCATCGGCCAAGCCTCGCCGTTCGTGAACATGCGGCTGCCCGAGGCGTAGATGATGAACACCACGCCGACGAGCCACAGGAAGTTGAGCCCGCCGTCGATGCCGAAGGGCTCGTGCTTCATCACCGCCTCGAGCTGCGAGCCGGGGCGCGCCTTCTCCTCTTGGTTCAGCACGCGCTGGTCCCACAGGTTGAACAGCACCAGCAGCACGCCGTTGGCGATCGCCCACTCCTTCCACAGGCGCAGCGTCCACTCGAACGGCACGCCCTTGAGGAAGCCCAGGTACAGCGGCGGGTCGCCCAGCGGCGTGAGCAGGCCGCCGCAGTTCGACACGATGAAGATGAAGAAGATCACGATGTGGACCTTCTTCTGGCGCGGGGCGTTGGCGCGCAGCAGCGGGCGGATCAGCAGCACCGAGGCGCCGGTCGTTCCGATGATGCTGGCGATCGCCGCGCCGATGGCGAGGATGCCTGTGTTCACCAGCGGCGTGCCGGCCAGCGAGCCACGCACGTAGATGCCGCCGGTGATGATGAACAGCGAGCCCAGCAGGCAGATGAACGAAACGTACTCGTGGACGTGGTGGCCGAGCACGGTCGCGCCGTCGCCGCCGTACGTCATCAGCATGTAGCCGGCGGTCGGAACGGCGAACAGCGCCGAGATGATCGCGCGGTTCTTGTTGTGCTCCCACCAGTGCCCGGCGACGAGCGGCAGGATGGCGATGCACAGGAGGATCCCCGCGAACGGGATCAGGCTCCACAGCGGCATGTCGACGCCCATGGCGCCGCCGCCGAGGGCGGGTGCAGCGCTAGCGGGGGCTTGAAGGAGCGCCAGTGCGGCCAGGGCGGGCCACACACGGCGCACGAAGGGGGCACGGTTCATCGAGGACGACTCCGAGACGGGTCGGGCGGAGGGCCCGGGAGGGGACTCGCCGTGCGGGTGGGGGAGCGGTCGCACACGGCGGGAGCCATGGGGGCGGGGGAGGGCCGCGAGTGTGGTCGTTCGCCGGTGCGCAAGCAAGAAACGCGCTAGCGAGCGTCCGCGCCGTTATCGGTCGAGAGCAGCTCGGGTAGCGCATCGCCGGCGGCGACGCGTGCCACGCGCCAGACATTGCGCGCGTCGTCGAGCCCGCGGTGGTGCCGGCCATCGAACGTAAGTCCGCATTTGGCAACGGCTTGCGCGAGACCTCCGGGGCGTGTCCCGAGCCGCGCGGCGCACCAGTGCTTGAGGTTGAGGTGGCGCTCCCCGAACGGGTAGGCAAGGCCGTGGCGCGCGCAGTCGCTCTCGAGCTGGCGGCGGTCGTAGCGGCCCCAGGAGGCGAACAGCACCCCGCGCGGGTCGCCGAACCACTCGCAGAACGCGGCGAACACGTTCGGGAACGTGTCGGCGCCGTCAACATCGGCCTGGCCGATCCCGGTGAGCTGCGTGCAGAACGCGCTGAGCTGCGGGCGGTGCACGGGGCGCACCAGGCGCTGGAACTCGCGGGTCGGCGCGTCGGGCTCGAGCGGATCGACCAGCAGCGCGCCGATCTCGATCGTCTCCATGTCCTCGGCGCGGTGCTGCGAGCGCTCCCAGCAAGTCGCCTCGAGGTCGACGATCAGTAGCCGCTGTCGAGCTTGCATCTCGCGCGGGCCCAGCGCTCCGCGAGCGCTATCTTTCGGGCTCGATGAGCGCTGTGCAACAGCGGACACCGCGCGTGGACCGCGCACCCCGAACACCGCCGTGCGCGCCGCGTTGACCCGCCTCGTGCGCTCCGCGGTCTGGGCGCTCGCGCTCCTGGGCCTGGCGCTCCTGCTCGCCCGGGCCTTCGTGGGCGACGTGTACTACGTCGACAGCCGCTCGATGGCGCCCACGCTCCACGGCGGCCCGCGCGACGGCGAATTCGTCTTCGTGCGCTTCGACCGACACCCGTCGCTGCGGCGCTTCGACCTGGTCGTGCTGCAGCGCCCGGGCGAGCCGGCGCCGCTCGTCAAGCGCGTGGCCGGGCTCGGCGGCGAGACGATCCAGCTCGCGGCGGGCGACTTGCTCGTCGGGGGCAAACTGCTGCCCTCCGTCGCGCCGCGGCCGGCCTGGATCGAGCTGTTCGACTCCGCCGCGTCGCCGCTCGAACAGCACTTCAGCGTGGCGCACCCCGGCTCGCTGTGGACGCGCGCGCCCGAGGGTTGGCGACTGGAGGCGCCGCGCGGCCGAGCCACGGCGGCCGAGCTGATCCCGCGCGCGCTCGACGACTACTTCGATCGCCATGGCGAGCGCGTCGGCGGCCGGCGGCAGGTGGGCGACCTCGCGCTGGAGCTGGGCTTCGTGCTCGACGGCGCCTGGGGCGAGCTGCGGCTGAGGCTGACCGAGGAGGGCGATCGCTTCGACCTCGTGCTCGCCCCCGCGCCGGTGGCCGGGCGCGTGCTGGCCCGCATCGAACGCCGCTCGGCGCCGCGCTTTGTCGCCGAGGTGCTGGCGCAGACCGAACTCGAGTTCGCGCCCGAGCGCGCGCACCGCGTGGTGTTTTCGAACATCGACAACCGCCTGCGCATCGACCTCGACGGCGCGCCTGCCGTGTTCGAGCACGTCTACGCCGAGAACGCCGCCATGTGGGGCCTGGAGACGGGCTTCCAGCACCAACTTCCTCGCGCAGCCTTCGGCGGCGAAGAGCTGAGCCTCCTGGTGCGGCGGGTGCGGCTGTGGCGCGACGTGTCTTGGGTCGACGTCGGACGCCACGGCGTCGACCAGCCGCTGGTGCTGGCGCCCGACGAGCTGTTCGTGCTGGGCGACAACTCCGCGGAGAGCCTGGACAGCCGCGAGTGGGGCCCGGCGCTGAGCGAGTGGATCGTGGGTCGCCCGCTGGCCGTCGTATGGCCGCCGTCGCGCTGGCGCCGGCTCACCGCACCTGCCGACGAGCGCGCGACGTCGTCGCGCTGACGAGCGCGCAACGTTGTCGCGCTGAGGCCTCGCCCGGACAAAACAAGAGGGAGCGCCACTGGGGCGCTCCCTCGTACGGATCGGCTCGCCGCCGAGCTCTCAGGCCCGGCGGCGCGCGTTCAGATCAAGGCAGCAGCGTGACCTGGATCGCGTCGGTCTGGACGCGGTTGCCCGCGTTGCCCGGATCGCGAATCGTCGCCTGCAGGTTGATCGTGTTGCCCGCCGCGAACGGCGCGCCCAGCGTGCCGGGGTGCGTCGAGACCCACAGCAGGAAGTCGCGCGACGGCGCGCCGTCGCACAGACCCGGCGTGCCGCCCGTGGCGTTGTTCCCCATGCGCTGGCGCGGCGCGTCGATGCACAGGAACCCAGCACCGAACGGAGTCGGCGGGTTCTGGGGTCCGGTGATGCTGTAGTAGTAGATCGCGGTGCGACCACCAACGGCGTTGTTGATGGTGACCGAGTAGCCGCTGGGCGCCGCGGCGCTGGCCACGCCCGACGCGCTGAGCGTCGGGACGCAACCGGCGAGCGACGTGCCGGGGGTGCAGTAGGAGATCGACACGCCCGGCTCACAGTTGTCCGGGATCAGGTTCGCGTTGAAGTCGGTCGCCGTGCCGTTGAAGAGCTCGCAGACGTCACCGATGGTGTCGTTGTCGCAGTCTTCCTGCAGCGGGTTGGCGATCGCCACGCAGTTGTCGTTGCAGTCGGCCACGGTGTCACCGTCGGTGTCCGTGTCGGCCACGCCGCAACCGCACTGACCCGGCGTGATCTTCAGCGGGTCGAGCGGGCAGTTGTCGATGCAGTCGGCCGTGCCGTCGCCGTCGGTGTCGGTGTCGGCCACGCCGCAACCGCACTGGCCCGGAGCGACCTTCGCCGGATCGGCCGGGCAACCGTCGTTGCAGTCGGCCGTGCCGTCGCCGTCGGTGTCGGTGTCGGCCACGCCGCAACCGCAGATGCCGGCCGCGACCTTCAGCGGGTCGAGCGGGCAACCGTCGTTGCAGTCAGCCGTGCCGTCGCCGTCGGTGTCGGTGTCGGCCACGCCGCAACCGCAGATGCCGGGCGCGACCTTCAGCGGGTCGAGCGGGCAGCCGTCGTTGCAGTCAGCCGTGCCGTCGCCGTCGGTGTCGGTGTCGGCCACGCCGCAGCCGCAGATGCCGGCCGCGATCTTCAGCGGGTCGAGCGGGCAACCGTCGTTGCAGTCAGCCGTGCCGTCGCCGTCGGTGTCGACGTCGCTGACGCCGCAACCGCAGATGCCCGGAGCGATCTTCGCGGGATCGAGCGGGCAGCCGTCGAGGCAGTCGTCCGTGCCGTCGCCGTCGGTGTCGACGAAGCCCGGCGCGGTGATGTTCAGCGTCCAGGGCGCCGAGATGGCGCTGGTGCCGAACTGGCTGACGCGGATGTAGTACTGCGTCGAGCACGTCGCGGTGAACGTCGCCAAGCTCGCCAGCGCCGGAGTGGCGCAGGTGTCGTCGTCACAGGCGATCTCGGTCAGCGTCCCGCAGATGCCGGTGTAGATCGTGATCACCGAGTCGCTCACCGGCTGCGAAGCGCCGCAGGTGTCGACCGTGACCGTGCCAGCGCCCTGCGAGGTCCACAGGAACCACACGTCGCGGCTCTGGTTGGCCTGGCAGGCCGAGGTCGGAGCGGTGTTCGCGCCGACCGGGGTGGCGAAGCGCGTGTCCGCGATCGCCGTCGTGCTGCCCGCGGGGAGCACCGTGGCGCCGACGCACTCGTCGTTCGCCGGCGGGGGCACCGCGAAGCTCCAGGTCAGCGAGAAATTGCCGCCCAGGCCCTTGTCCGAGACGCGGATGCGCACCGACTGGTTGGCCGCGAGCGGAACCGCGAGCACCGAGGCCGGGCCCGAGCAAGGCGTGCCCGTGCCGTCGTCGTTGCAGGCGAGCTCCGTGCCGCCGCAGGCGTCGTAGACCGAGATCACGGTGTCAGGCGCAGCCGAACCACAGGTGTTGAGGTTCAGCGTGCCCGCGTCCGCACCCGCGGTGAAGGCGTACCAGACGTCCTTGCCGGTCGCGTCGCAGCTCGACGTGCCGTCGTTGGTGGCGTTGGTCAGGTTCGCGCTGACCGGCGAGGTCGCCAGCGTGATGGCGTTCGCGCAGTTGTCGTTCGCCGGCGGAGCGCCGATCTCGACGTACATCTCGTACTGGTAGGTCGTGCCGCCGGGCATCTGCCCGCCGAACACGGTGCCGGCCGTCGGACCCTGCTGGATCGCGATGCCGCCCACGACGTTGATGACGTACCAGTTGCCCGCCACGACCGCGGCCGTGAGGGTCTGGATGTTCGTCGCACAGCGCGCCACGAACAGCGTCGTGTTGCCGACGGAGGTCGTCGGGCAGGTGCCGCCCACGCCGGTCAGCTGCTGGAGCTGCGCCTGGGCGTTGGTGCCCAGCGTGTTGAGGCGGATCGTGATCGTGTCGGTGACCGTCGCCTGGAAGCGGTACGAGTCGACGTCACGGTTGCCGATCATGCCGCGCGCGGTGCCGCGCAGCGTCGTGCCCGGGAAGCCCGGAGCAGCGATGTTGGTGAACAGGTTCGGCGTCGAGCCGCAGCCGTCGTTGTTGTTGATGCCGTAGCCCGCTTCGGTCTCGGAGAACGGACCCGACACGCCCACGCAGCCGGGGATCGGCAGCGCCGTGCCGCAGGCCACGCCGTCGTCGGTCACGTCGAGCGTGAAGGGGACGGTCGAGGCGCCGGTGCTGAACGGCGCGATCCAGATGTAGTAGTTCGCGCCGGCGACCGAGCACCAACGCGCAGAGGCCGCGCTGCCCGTGCAGGCCGGGCCGTTGTCATCGCCGGTCGAGATGACCGACATGCCGTCGCAGGGGCCCGCGAACACGGCCATGACCGAGTCCAGCGCCGGCACGGTGGCGCACAGCGAGGCGGTCATCGTGTTGCCGGTGCCGACCACGCTGAACCACAGGCCGCGGCGCGTCGTCATGCCGGTGGTCGGCGAGGACGAGAACGTCACGAAGGGGTTCGACTCGACCGAAGCGCCGGTGAACGTGCCGCTCGTGGAGCTCGGCACGGCCACGGCTTGCGCACCCGTACAGTTGTCGTTGTCGGGCGTGGTCGTCGGCACGACCACGATGCTGATGTAGGTTCCGCCCGAGAGGCCGCCGCCGTCGGCGAGCGTGACCGGCAGGTTCTTGGTGCCGGTCGTGGTCGCCGCGGCGACCGTCGCCACCGCCGTGAAGATGCCGTCGTTGGCGACTTCGTCGGGGGCGATGCCGTCGTCCAGCATCGCGGTGAGACCGCCGCCGATCGCCGTCAGGTCGATCGTCGCGGTCGTGCCGGCGCCCAGGTCGAGCGTGCCGCAGCGCTGCGGCGTGAGCGTGAAGCGCACGCTCTGCAGTTCCTCCACCGTCAGCGGCAGCGCCGAACCGATGGCGGTCAGTCCGCCGTTGACCGGCGTCGAGGTGTTGCGCGGCGCGGGGAAGCCGACGGCCCAGTCGTCCTTGCTGACGTTGGTGTCCTGGCTACCGCAGCTGCGGCGATAAAGCGCGTGCGCCGTCGACATCGGAGGCGCGTTGTTCGCGGCGACGTGCGCAACGCCCGAGGCGGACGCATCGTTCCAGTTCGCGGTGCCGCAGCCGATGAAGTCGACCAGCGTCGGGTTGCCGGCGTAGGTCGGCGTGCCCGTCGGGAGGAAAGTCGTGCTGCTGACGAGCGCGACCTTCGCGTCGGTGCCGGACATCGCGATCGTGCCGGTCGCTTGCGGCGCGGGGATCGCAGGTGTCTGACCCGTCACGATCGAGCCGCCGGTGCCCTGTTGCACGAGCAGGTACTGACCGGTTCCGAGAATGATCGAGGGGAGCGCGGTGGTGTTGGCGGCCGAGAAGCTGCCGGCTGAAGACGCGTACTGGATCGACCAACCGGTCAGATCTTGCGGCGCTCCGGCGTTGTAGATCTCGATGTAGTCGCTGAAGAGCGGCGCGCTGGTGTTGCCGCCCGAGCCATAAACCTGACTGATCTTGACCTGTGCGCTCGCCGTAGCGGCGGCGCTCAGGATCGCGGCGGCGCACAGGGCGCGCCGTCCGAAACTGGGACCGAACATGGATGAGAACTCCTGAGAGGGGTAGGCCGCGTCCTTGAATTGGGAATGTGGGGACGCGCCTTTGGAGCCGTGCGCGGACATCGCACACGGTGGTTCACGACTCAGTAAGTGGATACCCACTTTCGCAATTGCGCAAGGAGGCTCGGTGGCCACCTGTCGCGCGAGCGGCCCCGCGAAGGAGCGCGATTGCAGCTCCTCCGCGCGCTCCGAACGAGCGCGAGCGGGCGTCCGATTCGAGCTCGGCCGCCTGCGCCGCGGGCGCGTGCTACGCTTGCCCGTCACCCATGAATCGCCCTGCCATTCTGGTTTTGTTCGGGGCGGCGATCGCCGTCGGAGTTTTCGCCTACCGCAGCGCCCGGGGGCCCGCGCCTGCGCCTTCTGAGGCCTCTCCCTCGCTCCCCGCCGACGCCAAAGCGCCCGCCCCGGGGCAATCCGGCCCCGAGCAGGCGAGCGCGCCGAGCCCCGCGGCGGGGGCGGCGGCCTCCGTGCCCGCCCAGGCCGACGCCGAAGGCCGGACGGATGCGCCCCTGACCCGCCGGCCGGTCACGCTCTACGAGCGCGACACCGTCCGCGAACTGATCAAGCTGCACGCCGAATCCGGGCTGGGCGACAAGGGCGAGCTCGACTCCAGCCTGCCCGAGCCCGCCTGGCCGGTCGACGACGACAGCCTGTTCGTCAAGTACGGCAGCTTCAACAAGGCCCGCATTCAGGAGGCGCTGGTCTCGACCCAGGCCATCCTCGACTGGCAGAACGAAGGCCCGTTCGAAGACAAGACCATGGAACTCCTGCCGCCCCCGCTGCTGCGCGCCTTCGAGCTGGAGCGCGAGTGGCTGATCCAGCGCCTGCAGGACATGTAGCGCGGCGCCGCGCGGGCGTTCAGGGCTGACTCGGCGTCGCGTCGCGCCCCTCGAGCTCGGCGATGCGCGCTTGGAGCTGCGGGCGCCGCACGCCGTCGCGCTCGATCGTCTCGGCGTGCTTCTTCCGGCGCTGCTCGAGCAGGCTGCGATCCTGACCTGGGTGGCTGCCGGCGTTCAGCTGCGCCTCGAGCCGCGCGAAGCCGCGTTCGACGTCGTCGCGCTGGCGTTCGCGCCGTTCGATGGCGGCGAGCTCGCTGCGCAGGATCTCGAGCTCTTCCTCGGCGCTCGCGCCGGGCGGGACCTCGAACTCGCGCCGCGTGCGCCGTTCGTTCGTGCGCGGCGTCGGCAGCTCGTCGACGGCCCAGCGCTCGCGCTGCAGCGCCACCAGCGCCAACTCGCCCAGCGCCACGGCCGCGACGGCCGCCAGCATCCAGCGCGGGACCAGCGGCCCGCTCGACTTCGCGCTCTCGCTCACGCTTCTCAAAGCTAGCTCAGGGCGTCAGTCCCCGCATCGCGAGCATGTGGGCGATCACCGTGTCGTGCAGATGCACGAAGGTGACGTTGGCCGCGTACAGATCGAGCGCGCACAGCGCACACAGCCCGATCAACACGCCGACGGCCTGCGCCGCATCGCTTCGAGCGAGCGCGAGTCGAGCGATGCGGCTCAGCGCGGCCACTTCGAGCGCGCGCAGGGGCAGCTCGAGGATCGCGAAGAAGCGGATGTTCTTGGGCAGTGGCGCGGCGACGGCGAGCAGCACGGCGCCGAACACGATCAGCGCCAGCAGCGCGTTCGAGCTGTCATCTCGCTCGCTGCGCTGCGCGATCACGGTCCAGCCGGCGGCCGCAGCCGCGAGCAGCGTCGGCGCCGGCGAGAGCAACAGCAGCTCCACCAGGTAGCGGTACCAGGGCCCGCTCGCATGCGTGCGCATGTAGTCGTTGGCCTCCGTCGAGCGCAGCCCGGTCCACAGGTAGCGCAGCGCGGCGCTGGTGTCCCAGGCGGCGAGCATCCACAGCCCCAGGCACAGCACGCCCGGCGCGACGAGCGCGGCGGCGAGGTCGCTCGCGCGCAAGTGCGTGAGTCCGCGCGCTCGCTGGAGCACCCACAGCGCGAGGAACGGCGCGACGAGCAGGCCAGCGAGCTCCTTCACGCTCAGCGCGAAGGTGAAAGCGCCGACGAACGCGAGCAGTGCGCCGCGCCGCGGACGCGCGAGCAACTCCAGGAAGGTCAGCAGCGCCAAGCCGGCGCCGAGCAGGGCCGGCGTGTCGGTCAGCGGCTGCGGCGCCAGGCGCAGGAGCAGCGGCGAACAGGCCAGCGCGAGCGCCGTGAACGCCGCGACGCGGCCGCCCCACAGCGCGCGCCCCAGTCGCCACACGCACAGCACGAACGCCACCTGACAGGCGAACGACAGGTACGTGAGCGCCTCGAACGTCGGTCCGAACAACTTCGCCGTGAGCCAGGTCAGCGCGATGTGCCCCACGCGGTAGGGCGTCTCGTGCGAGTCGCCGCTGGCGATCTTGACCGCTTCGGTGAACAGCTCGGGAAAGCTCGCCAGCCCGTGGCTGTCGAGGTGCTTCATGTACGCGCGGTACAGCCCTTCGTCGCTGGTGGGATCGATGGCGACGATGCGCAGCGCGCGCAGTCCGCTGGCGAAGGTCGCGACCAGCGCTAGCACCAGGGCCAACAGCTCGAGCGGATCGCGGCGGCACTCGGGCGGCGCTCGGTGCGCCGTCACGTCCCCAGCACTCGACATGGGCCCTCGCCGGGCCGGGTGCAGCTCGAACTACGCCGTTTCATCCGTCGCCGAGTCATCGTCCGCTTCGCCTTCGAAATCGTACTCGGCCTCTTCCTCGCGGACGGCGTCCTCCGACACGGGCTCGCGCTCCAGATTGAGCGCCAGGAGCGCATCGAGCAGCGCCTCGTCGCCCCAATCGCGGCTCCAGCCGTACGCCGCGAACACCGCATCGTCGAGTCGAGCGTGCAACTGCTCGAGCCAGCTCGGCGTGCGGTTGTAGAGCCGGGTCAGCGTGCACTTGCTCAGTTCCGCAGCGCCCGCTGCGGGCGGATTGAGCGCCGCGTGCCGCCGCTCGTGGAGTTCGCGGGCTGCTGCGGCGATCGCTTCGCGCTGCGCGTCGCTCGGGCGCGGGAACGGGAAGGTCTCGAAGGTGGTGGTGGGGGTGTAACGGAAGCCGCTCGCTGCGTCGCGCACTTGGGTGCCCATGCGCAGCGCCCACAGGCGATGCACGCGCGAGTGCAGCACGCCGAAGGTGTAGTCATCGTCCCGTGCGAAGGCGATCAGCTGGTGGTCCGGGAGTACGTTGCCACCAACCCACACGAACACGCGGTGCTTGGCGACCGTGGGGGTGACCAAGAAGCGCTCGAGCGGCTTCAATGCGCGCCGCATCCGCGGCCGCGGCTCCACGTGCAGCCACCAGCGACGCGCATAGGCTTCGCGCTTGTTCTTCGAGCGCGTCGGGAACACTTCGCGCTTGATGTGCTCGAAAGGGGCCTCGAACAGCGCTGCGTCGCGCTCGGACAGATCCACTCCGAAGTCGACGATCCACTTGTCGCGCGAGCGCCGCGTTACGTCCAACCCGTTGATCCAAGGCTTGAGCACTTCGCGGTTGCTGCGCCCGTGCGGGTTGTGGAGCGACATCCAACCTCGCGCAACGTCGCCATCCACGACGAACGCGCCTCCCTTCGTGTCGCCCATGAACGCCAGACCCAAGTTCTCCTGGAGCCGACGAGCCTCGGTCAGGTTCGCGCCGCTCGACAGGTTGCTGTGGATCTGCGCGACCTTGCGCCCGTCGAGCGTGCGCTCGCGCTGCGAGCCGTCGTCGAAGCCCACGAACGACACGTGCACAGCGGCGCCGTCGAGCACCCAGGGCTGATCCGACCAGGCGAGGAAGATGTCGCCCGTTTGCTTGATGCGTTCGAGCACTTCCCGATTGGCGCCGCCGCGAATGCCCTGCGTCGCCAGCAGCCCGACTCGCCGCGTGCGGCCGCGCTCGACCATGGCGCGCGCCTTCTCGAACCAATACGTCACGAGATCCGCCTCGGCGGGTACGCGGCCGGCGAAGACTTCGAACAGCGCGTCGACGTACTCGTCGCCCAGGGCTGTGCGCAGTAGCTTCCCGCCCAGGAACGGGGGATTGCCGACGATCACGTCCGCGGCGGGCCAATCGCGCTCGTGCACGGCGCCCAACGCGGAACGATCCAGCAGCGAATCGCAGCAGCGGATGTTGTCGAGCTGCTGCAGCACCGGGTCCGTGCGGTAGGCGTAGCCGTTGGAGATCATCCACTGGATCTCGCCGATCCAGACGGTCACACGCGCGATCTCGGCGGCGTACTCGTTGGTTTCCAGGCCGAACACCTGGTGCGGGCCCACGCGCGGGAAGCTGCGCGGGATGCGGGCGTGCAGTTCGCCCCAGTCTATGACCTCGCGCTCGAAGTCCTTGAGGCACTGGAGCGCGACGTAGAGGAAGTTCCCCGATCCGCAGGCCGGATCGAGAACCGTGGTCGCCTCCACGCGATCGAGGAAGGCCTGGAGCAGCTTCTCGGGGTTGCGCTCGGGCGGCGTGCGCACCGTGACCTTCTTGCCGCTCGCCAGCACTTCGTCGATGCGCGCCTTCACCGTCTCGAACTCCGCGCGCAGTGGCGCGATGAGCACGGGCTCGACGAGGCGCATGATTGACTCACGGTCCGTGTAGTGAGCCCCGAGTTGCGTGCGCTTGGCGTCGGACAGTCCGCGTTCGTAGAGCGTGCCGAAGATCGCGGGCTCGATCTGTGACCAGTCGAGGTGTGCGACTGACTGGATCAGATCGATCTCCGCGGTGGAGAGCGGAATCACCTCCGGGCCGTCGAACAGCCCGCCGTTGAACCACTGGATGTACTCTGGGCCGAACATGCCGCCTTCGTGCGACATGCGGGTGAAGAGCTCGGCCAGGCTGCTCGCGAAGGCCTTGGGTTTGAGGCGCGTCGCGCGGGAGATCTTTCCGATCAGCCCGTCGGGCAGCAGGCCAGCGTCCTCGGCGAACAGGCAGAAGATCAGCTTGTTGAGGAAGTGGGCGACCGACTGGGCCTCGTGACCGGGCTCGCGCAACTTCATCGCGAGCTGGGCGAAGCGCTCGGCGGCCCGCTCGGTGAGCTCGACGCGCGTGGCGCTGGGGCGGAGCTCTTCTGGCGTCGAGAACACCGCGCGGAAGACGCGCAAGAACTCGTTCGCGTCGTTCTGAAGGTCGCTCAGCGAGAAGCGATGGACCTGCTTGGCGGTGCCGGTGAAGTTCGTGTGGACTTCGAAGCGCTCGAGGTCGCACACCACCAGCAACGGCGGATTCTCCAGTCCCTCTCGATACTGGAGCAGCTGCTGGTAAGCCGCGGTCAGGTCCTTGCGCTTGCCCTTGTACTCCCAAGCGAAGTGGTTGCGCTTCCAAACGTCGGCGAAGCCGTCGCCGCCGATGGTCTTCTCGGCGCCCTTCTCGAACGCGTACCACTCGCCTGTGGGATCCGCTTCATTGGGCGTCTGTACGCCCAACATGCGGCACAGGTCGGTGAAATGCTCCTGCGCGGCGGCGCGTTCGGGGCGCGTCGAGCCAGACCACTTGGCTGCGAAGTCGTACGGTTGAAGTGCGTGCATGGCGCCCGCGGCGAGTGCGCCGCGAGCGCCAGATATCAGCCTCGCTGGGAGGCGCTTGCAATCACCAAGAACGAGATCGCGCGCCGCACTCGAATCAGGGGCAAACGCGGAACGACAGGCCGTTCGAGAGGCCCGTGCCGAAGCCGGTCGTGTCGGCGCCGTCGCGGTACCACCACTGCGCGAACACGTCGGCGCCGACGGTCAGCGCCGAGTCGACGCCGCTCTGGATGCGGGCGTTGAAGTCGAGCGTGAACGCGCCCGAGCAATCGTCGGGTCCGAGCGTGCCGCCGCTCTGCTGCAGCGCGGTGCGCCGCACGGATCCGCCCACGCACTTGATTCCGCCCTGGAACGCTCCCGAGCCGGCGGAGTAGCCGTAGAACAGCAGTCCGGCCTTCTGGTTGATCACGCCGCTCGCGCTGATCGTGAACGGAGACGCGCTCGTGGCGCTGGCTTGTCCGATCGACGCGATCTGCGGCGCGCAACCCTGGCTGTTGAGCTTGGCCGTGCAGTAGCTCGCGGCGCTCGGGCACACGACCGTGCCGGGCTCCAGCTTCACCAGCGCGAAGGCGTCGATGTTCCAGCCGCCGAACGTCACGCCGCCGTCGCTCTGCAGGCTGAACTCGACTTGCACAGAGGGGTTGTTGGCGGCGATGGCGCTGATGTCGAGGCTCACCGGGACCCAGCTCGTGTCGATCAGGTCCGCGTTGGTCGGGTTCGACCACACCAGTTGGCCGTTGACGCGGATGCGCGCCTGGTCGAACTGGCCTGACTCGACCGTGAGCCAGCGGCGGAATTCGAGGGTCACCGAGCTCGAACCCGAGCAGTTGATGCTCGGCGAGCGCAGCCAGTTGTTCACGTTGTTGGTGTAGAAGCCGTTCCAACCGGTGGGGCCGAGGTCATTGCCCCACGCGCGCGTGCCCGCGAAGGCTGCGCTCGGGTCGCCGGCCTTGCCGAACAGCGTGCCGCGCTGCCAGTCGTCCTGCGTCGCGACTTGCGCGTGCGTCCAGCCGTTGTCGGTCGTCTCTTCGAAGCCGGTCGAGTAGATCACCGTGCGCACGCCGACGAAGAAGTCGTAGGGCTGCGCGCCGACATCTGCGCCCTTGGGGGCCACTTCACTCGCGCCCTGGTCGTCGACGGCTTCGATGTAGTACTCGATCGTCACCGGCGTGCCGAGCGCGGGGATCGAAGCGCGCCAGGTCGAGCCGCTCACGTTGCTCATCGCTGCGCTGGTCCACGTCGACGCGCCCCGAACTCGGTAGCGCAGCGTCGCGCCCGTCACCGTCGAGCTGTACAGGCTGGTGACGTTCGCATCGACCACGTACGGCCCGCTCGCGTTGGTCGTGTCGGCCAGCTCGGTGTGCACGAGCGCGAGATCGACCGGGTCGGCGAGCGTCGCCGCGCAGGCGAGCACGCCCTGGCAGATCATCTTCGCCAGCACGAAGTCGTTGGTGGAGGTCGGGTACGCGTCGGCGCTGGTGTGGATCTGCGGGTAGTACTGCGTCAGGTCCTCGAAGAAGAACGCCGCGGGAATGCCGACCGAGTTGTACGAGGCGTGGTCGGAGCTGCCCGCGCTCAACGTCCCCGAAGTCGCGGCCCAGTTGGGCACGTACAGCGGACAGGTCTGCAGGCAGAAGCTCGTCAGCGCCGCCGAGGTGTTGTTCGTCGCGAAGTCGCAGTCGCGCGCGTCGGTCGACACGCGGTACGCGATCATGTCCATGTTGAGCATGCCGAGCACCTGCTTGCCCTGGCTCAGCATGTTGTTCGCGTTGGCGTTGGATCCGAGCAGGCCGTACTCCTCGCCGGAGAACCACACCAGGCGGATCGAGTTCTCGAACGCGCCGGCGGTCGAGAGGATGCGCGCCAGCTCGAGCACCGCAGCGCTGCCGCTGGTGTTGTCGTCGGCGCCGCGGCCGACCGCGCTCGTGCCGCCGCTGTAGTTGCGCGTGTCGAAGTGCGCGCCCACCACGACGAAGCGATTGGGATTCACCGCGCCGGGGATGTCGACGACGATGTTCGTCCCGTGCGAGCCGCTCCAGCTCTCGCTCACCGGCGCGTAGCCGTAGCCCTGAAGCTGCGTGATGAGCTGGTTCTTCGCGGCGTTGAAGTTGGCCAGGTTCTGCGAATCGCGGTTGGTGTAGCTCGAGTACGACTGCACCCAGCTCGTCAGGTTGGGCTGGCTGACTTGGTTGACGAGCGTCTGGATGCGCGGGTTCGCGCCCAGCAGCGCAGCGGTTCCGCCGCCGAGCGGAAGACCCTGCACCGTCGGCGTCGCGAGCGGCGCCATGGCGCGGCGCGCGATCGCGGTGTGGCCGGCGTGGCAGGTGCGGCCCGGGCGCAGGCTCTCGGGGTACTCGCTCAGGTTGTGCGCGACGCTCACCAGCGCGAGCTCGCCGCGGCGGAACTCGACGCGCCCGGCGCTGTCGACATCGGCCTGCACGTCGGCGTGTGAGAGGTCGACGATGAACAGCTCGTCGGCCGGCCCGATCGCCGGGAGCATCTGCGCCAGCACTCCGCGCTCGCCCAGCGCGGCGATGTCCTGCGGATAGAGCGCGCCGACCAGGAACTCGCCTGCGTCGTGCCACACCTCTCCGGCGCGCTTGAGGCGCTCGATCAGCGCGGCGTCACCGCCGTGGACGATCGCCACCGGCACTCGCGCGGCGCTCTCGGGCCCGTTCGGGGCGCTCTGGAAGGAACTGACGAGGAACAGCGACGCGGCCGCGGGGGCGGCGAGAAACGAATTCCGGTGCACGGGGGTGGAGAGATGGGGACTCCTGGGTGCGCAGAGCGGTCGAAGCCGTCCGCGGGCTCGATGCACTCGCTCTGACGCCAGGTCAGTCCAACAGGTTCGGCGGATTCCGCAAGGCGCTGTCGCCGCGCTGGCGCCGGCGCCACGTGTTGTGCTGCGGACTTCCACAGGTTCGATTGGCCGCAGCGCGGCCCTTGCGTTCAAAGGCGCGAGCCTCGGCGTCGTCGAGCGCGCACGTCGCGCGTCGATCCGCGAACATGGAGGGAGAGCAGACATGAACGACGTTCAGTCCATCGACGAGGCAGCGCCCACGAGCGCTCCCTTGCCGCGCGTGTGGCCGTCGATTGTCGCGCTGGTCGGCATCGTGCCGCTGACGCTGCTGGTGTTGCGGCTGGTCCTGGTTGTCGCCGCGACGCTCGACGGCGCGAGCCTGCTGGGCGGAAGCCCTTCGTTCGCCGAGTGGTTCAGCTCCCTGGAGAGCTCTCCCTCGGGCGTCAGCTTGCTCATGTTGCCGACCCAGTTCCTGCTCCTGGCCGCGGCCCTCGGCTTGGCGTCGTTCTCGCGGCGCAACTGGAAGTCGCGACTCGCGCTCGACGCGCCGATGGCCCGCGGCAAGGTGCTGGCGGCTTGTGTCGCCGGCACGCTCGGTTGCGCCTGGTCGACTTCGTGGCTCGTGGCCCTGGTCTTCACCGAGCCCTCCGACTCACTCCGATCTCTCGAACGCGTGCTGGTGGAGCCCAGCGGAGTTCGCGGACTCGTGGTGCTCGTCCTCGTGGGCGTCGTGCCCGGCGTGTGCGAGGAGCTGTTCTTCCGCGGCTACGCGCAGCCGCGGCTCGTCGCGCGCTTCGGCGGCTGGCGCGGCATCGTCTTGCCGTCGCTGTTCTTCGTGCTGATGCACCTCGATCCGCAGCACATGCTCCACATCCTGCCGCTGGGACTCTGGCTGGGCTTCGTGGCGTGGCGCACCGGCTCGACCTGGACCTCCGTGCTGTGCCACGCGGTCAACAACATCGTGCTGACTTCGCTCGCCAAGCTCAGCTTCGCGCTGGAGGGCTCGAGCGCGGACGAGAGCGCGAAGTACGAGCTCGATGCGCCCACGCTCGGCTGGTCGCTAGCGGGCGTCGCGCTCGCCGCGCTCTCGCTGCGCGTGATCCTGCGCAACACGCAGCCACAGGTGCACGCGCCGAAGGCCTGACGCGCGGGTGGCGACGTCCGCGCGGGCTGCGTACCTTCTCGCCCGTGCAAGACTCCGGAGCCCGCCGCGCGGCATGAGCGCTGACCCCAAGTTCGGACGAGCCGCAGCTCTCGCGCTCGTCGGCGTGCTGGCCGCGTACTTCGCACTGGTCGCGCGCTTCGAGTGGATCTGCGACGACGCGTTCATCTCGCTGCGCTACGCGCGCAATCTGGTGCAGGGCCGCGGCCTGGTGTTCAACCCCGGCGAGGACCCGCCGGTCGAGGGCTTCACCAACTTGCTGTGGGTGCTGTGGCTCGCGCCCTTCGAGCTCGCGGGGCTCGACACGCCGCTGGTGGCGCGTTGGAGCGCGGCTGCGTGCGGCGCAGCGGTGCTCGTACTCTTGTTCCGCGCGCTCGCGAGCAGTTCGGGTCGCTGGATCGCAGCGGTCTGCGCGGCGCTGTTCGTCGCCGCGTTGCCGCCCTTCGCGGTGTGGAGCACCAGCGGCCTCGAAACGATGCCTTTTGCGCTCGCGCTGTTCGGCGCGTTCTGCGCCTTGACGGCCGAGCACGCGCGCCCGCGGCTCGCAATCGTGAGCGCCAGTGCTGCGGTGCTGCTGCGTGCGGACGGCTTCGCCTTCGTGGGCTTGGTGCTCGCGGCGGCGGCCTCGACGAACTTCAGCGCGCGCTCTCGCGAGCGCAGCCGAGCCCTCGTCGCGACGGCGCTCGCGGTGAGCGCGGTCGTGGCGGCGCACTTCCTCTGGCGCCGCTGGTACTTCGGAGCCTGGACGCCGAACACGGCGCGCGTGAAGGTCGAACTCGGCGCGCAGGCGCTCGAGTTCGGCGCCAAGTACGCGGCGACGTTCCTGGCGGCGTTCCCCTCGGTGCTCGTGGCCGCGGTCTACGCGAGCGTCGAAGCGCTGCGCCGCCGCGATGCGCGCTCGATGGCCGCGCTGATCGTCGCTGCGGGCGTCTTCGCCTACGCGATGCTCGTGGGCGGCGACTTCATGGCCATGGGCCGCTTCCTCGTGCCCGCGCTGCCGTTCCTCGCGCTGGCCTTCGGGCGCGCGCTGGGCCTCGAGAGCGGAGCAGGTCGCACCAAGCTCGCCGTTTCGCTCGCACTGACTGCGGCGTGTGTCGCGCTCTCGCTGCCAGCGGGCTGGAACGCGCACGTCACTCCCGCGCGCGTGCGCGAGGCCTTCCGCTTCCGCTTCAACAACCCGCAGTGGCTCAGTGAGTACGAGCAGTGGGTGATGATGAAGGACCAGGCGCGGCTGTGGACCTTCCTCGGTCGTGCGCTCAAGGCGCGCACGCAGCCCGGCGAGTCGCTGGTCGTCGGCACGATCGGCGCGACGGGCTACTACTCGGACCTGTGGATCTTCGATCCGTACGGCCTGGTCAACCGCGAAGAGTTTGCGCCGCTCACCGAGCAAGCTCGCCGCGCGCCCGGCCACCAGCGGCGCATTCCGCTCGAGACCTTTCTCGCGCAGCGCCCGACCTACCTCGAGGCTTCGCTCGTGCTGCGCGACAAGCCGTACTCCGACGTGCGGCCCGGCGCGATCCCCGGCGGGCTCAAGAACAATCCGCTGGCGGCGCCGCAGTGGCTCGAAGTGCAAGACGTCGAGGACATGCCCGGGCCGCTGGTGCTGCGCCTGGTGCGCTACGTGCCGCAGTGACGTTCACAACTCGATGAGCTCGCCCTCGCGCGCCACGCGCATTCCCGCCGCCTCGATCGCGCGCTGCGCCGCGCTGCCCGGATCGCAGGCGGGGTTCGAGTGGTTGAGGTGCGTGAACACGACTTTGCGGCGCAACTCCAGCGGCGCGGACGCGAGGCGGGCGAGGGTCTCGCTGATGAACGGGTGGGGGATCTCCGCCATCGCGCGGCCGGGGATCTCGCCGTCCGAGTAGAACGTTCCGTCGACGAGCGCGACGTCGACTGCGGCAAGCACGTCCTCCAGACGCAGTTCCCAGCGCTCCCACTTGTCGATGTCCGGCAGGTACAGAAGCGAGCGGCTGGGACCTCTCACGAGGAACGCGAGCGTGTCGCTGAACTCGTCGCGGTGCGGCACGCGCAGTGCGCTGACGCGGAGCCCGCTCGGAAGCTCGACGCCGTGCTCCGGCGAGATCTCTCGCAGCTCCAGCGCGTCCGTCTCGACCAGGAGCCGCCACGGCGCGTTTGCGCGCAGGAACTCGAGCATGCGCGGCGAGCCGAAGGTCGCGAGCCGCTGCGCGCCGTAGACCTCGCGACCCAGCTGCGCGAGGCCCAGGTAGTGCCCGATGTGGGCGTGTGTGAGGAATACGCCGTCGAACAGCGCGGGTCGCGGGCCGTCGACACGGCGCGTCTTCGGATGAGCTCGGGCGAGCTCGACCTGCCGCGCGAGGTCGGGGCTCGCGTCGAACAGCCAACGCTGGCCGCTGGCGGGATCGGCGAGCACCAGCGAGGTGACGAGCCGACGCGAGCGCTCGTCGCGTCGCGCTTCGACGCAACGCGACTCCTCGCAGCCGATCTGTGGCAGACCGCCGTCTTGCGCCGTGCCGAGGACGACCACGTACGGCCCGTGCGGAGCCGTAGCGACACTTGCGCACGTTGCGGTGAGCAGCGCAACGCACGACGCGAGCAGCACGCACGTGATCCACGCGCGGGCGCGCGCTAGCAAGCTCGAAATCGCCGGTGACAGTGGAACTCTCGCGGTAGAGCCGTCGAACGAAGCGCAGAGGAGCGCAGTCGCGCTGCGGCGAAGTGTAGCTGGAGCGGTACGAGGTCACGTGCGTGCCACGTGAGCGCTACGAGATCGGCGCGGGAGCGCACGAGCCAAGCGCTCAGGGCGAGCGTGGGCTGCGTCGGCACGAGCATTGAGTGGGCGCGTTCGTTCCAAGCCGCGGAGGATCCCCATGTTTGCGCCTGCCTTCTTGCTGAGTGTGCTCGTCGGCGTCTCGATCGAGTCGCCGGGACCTGTTTCGCGCACCACGCCGCTGGCCCGGCAGGCAAGCGGCGAAGTGCGCGCCGAGAAGCTCGTCGCGCGCGTGACGGTGATCGACGGCGTCGCGAGCACGCAGCTCACGCTCACGCTCTCCAACGCCAGCGCGAGCGAGGCCGAGGCCACCTGGCTGCTCCCGTTGCCCGAAGGTTCGGCGGTCGACGACTTCCGCATGACCATGGGCGGCAAGCTCGTCCGAGGCGAAGTGCTCGACGCGCCGCGCGCGCGAGCGGTGTACGAGGACATCGTCCGCAGTCGGCGCGACCCGGGCTTGCTCGAACACGTCGGCCGCGGCTGCCTGCGCGCGCGCGTGTTCCCGATCCCGGCGCACGGCGCGCTGGAGGTCGAAGTCACGTACCGCGAGGTGCTGCCGCGCTTCGACGGCCTGCAGCGCTGGGCGTTCCCGCTCGCGAGCGGGATCGAAGGCCGCGCGCCCGAGCAGGTCGTGCTCGACCTGTCGATCGAGTCGTCGCACGGGCTCCAGAACGTGTTCTCGCACACCACTGGCGTGCACGTCGTGCGCGTCGATGGGCGCCGGGCGCGCGCGAGCTTCGAGGGCCGCGCGGAATCGCTGCGCGGACGCGAGCTGGCCGTGCTCTACAGCCCGCGCGAGCGCGATCTGGGCCTCGACGTGCTCAGCACGAAGTCCGGCGACTCTGGCACGTTCCTGCTGCTGGCGTCGCCGCGCCAGGAACTCGAGCGCGCCGCGGTGATCCCGCGCCGCATCGTCTTCGCGCTCGACACCTCGGGCTCGATGGAGGGCGTGAAGTTCGAGCAGGCGCGCGGCGCGCTGCGGGCCTTCCTCGCCTCGCTGAAGCCGCACGACGAGTTCAACGTCGTCACGTACTCGACCGTCGCCGAGCTGCTCTTCCCCGCAGCGGCGCCAGCTGATCCCGAACGTTTGGCGCGCGCGCTCCAGCTCGTCGAGCGCCTCACGCCGCGCGGCGGGACGAACATCGAAGATGCCTTGCGGGAGAGCCTCGCGCCGCTGCCGCTCGACCGCGAGCGCGTCTCGATCGTCGTGCTTCTGACCGACGGCGCGCCCACGGTGCAGGAGACGAATACCGAGGTGTTGCTGACGCAAGCCGCGCTCTCCAACGTCGCCGGCGCGCGCATTTTCGTGTTCGGCGTGGGGCACGACGTCAACACGCAGCTGCTCGACAAGCTGGCCGAGCAGAGCCGGGCCGAGCGCACGTACGTGTCGCCCGAGCAGCGCATCGACGCGGCCGCCGAAGAGCTGTTCCAGAAGCTCAGCGAGCCGGTGCTCACGAACCTCGAGCTGTCGATCGAAGGCGTGAATGTGCAACGGCTCACGTCACGGCGCCTGCCCGATCTGTACCGCGGTGGTCGCGTGTCGCTCCTGGGGCGCTACAGCGGCGGCGGGCGCGCGAAAGTGACGCTGCGCGGCGACAGTGCGGGCCGCAAGGTCGAGCTCGTGCGCGAAGTCGAGTTCGCGAGCGCGCCGCGCCGCCCGCTCGAGTTCATCGAGTCGCTCTGGGCGCAGCGGCGAGTCGCGGGGCTGCTCGAGCAGATGCGTCTGCACGGCGTCGACAAGGAGCTGATCGACGAAGTGCGCGCGCTGGGCGTCGAGCACGGCATCGTCACGCCGTACACGTCGCACTTGATCCTCGAAGAGGGGCTGCCGCCTCCGCCGCCGCGACGACCTGCGGCGCTCGGCGGCGGCGGACCCAGCTCGCCCGGTCCCGCTTCGCCTGGCGCCGGCCCGTCGTCACCCGGAAGCGGCGGCGCCACGCGCTCGCGCGAAGAGCTGCTGCTGGCGCTCGCTGAGCGGTTGCAAGAGGCGGGCGCGCTCCCCAGCGGCGCGGGCGCGGCGCAGTTGCGCGCGGAAGCGGAGAGAATCGTGAATGAGATGCTCGCTTCGGCGCAGGCGCTCAACGGCCTGTCGAGTCGCAGCACGGGCGCGGCTGCGGTCGCCGACAGCGCCTACCTCGAGCGCCTCCTCGGCGCCGGCTCGATCCACACGGGCAGCGACGACTTCTTCCTCGGCCGCGCGGCGGACTCGCCCTCAGCGGACTTCTTCGCCCTGTTCACGCGCCGCGCGGGCGCCAAGACGTTCCGTCTGTCGAAGGGCATCTGGCGCGACAGCGCGATTCCGGACATCGAATTGCCGCGCAAGCGCCTCGAGGCGTACTCGAAGGCCTGGTTCGACGCGCTCGTCGAGAAGCCCGCGCTCTCGCCGTACTTCGCGCTCAGCGAGAAGCTCGACGTGCTCTTCGAAGGCGTGGTCTACGAGGTGCGCCCGCCGGCGAAGCCGAAAGCGGGCGGCTGAGCCTGAACTCGCGAACCCGGGCGCGGTGCTAAAGCGATCACTCGCAGACCGCGAGCCGTCGACCGAACGCGTGCGGACACGCACTCGTCGCGTACCACGCGGTTTTGTCGAAACTCGCGTTTCGTGGGCAACTACGTTGAGTGAATCGCAAGGTCGCGCCACGCATCGACGCGACTGGAGGAACGATTCACGGAGAACGGTCACCATGCATCCCCTCACACTCATGGCTTTTGCCTGGGCGGCCCCGGCTCAGCAGCCCGTCATCGAGGCGACGCTTACGGCGCCTGCGCCGACGCAGAACGAGAGTTTCGGCGTTGGACTCGATCTGGACGGCGATTGGGCGCTGTGCAGTTCGAACGCGACTGTCCAGGGCGTGCCCAACGCTGGATTGGTGTACGTTTATCGCGCGACGGGTTCGACCTGGAATCTCTACGCCGTCCTGTCGCCGCCCGATCCGCAGGTCGATCGAAAGTTCGGCTGGCTGGGACTCGAGTACGAGGACGACTTCATCTACGTCGCGACCCCCAGCGGCTGGGCCGACCCGGCGCTGAGCGGCAAAGTCCACGTGTACCAGCGAAACGCCGGAGCTTGGCAACACGTTGCCGAGCTCGTCGCCAGTCAGGCGGACGATGCGCAGTCGTACGCGTCTGGCCTCGCGGTTCACGGTGACACCGTCGCCGTCGTTGCGTCGACTCCGTCGGCCTCGGTGTACGTGTATCGCAGGCAAGGTCTCCAATGGGTGGAGGAGGCGCGCGTCGACCCGCCGTCGCCTGTCCTCTCGCTCCGCTGCATTGATCTCGACGGCGATCGCCTCGTGGTCGCGAGTCTGGGCAACGGGAGTGCGAGCTACCCGGGAGCTGCCTGGGTGTACCGGCGACAAGGCTCGACCTGGAACCTCGAGGCGACACTGACGTCTGGCAATCCCAATCCCACTCGCTACTTCGGCGAGGCGGTGGCGATCGATGGCGACGTGATCGCCTGTAGCGCGGTCGAACTCGGCCTGAACCCCGGTCAAAGCCGCGGCGAAGTTTCGCTGTTCGAGTTCGCCGGCGGCGCCTGGAGCGAGGTCCACCGCGTGCAGGCCCCGACGGCATCGTTTGCTTTCAACTTCGGCGGCCGAATCGCGCTGCACGACGAGCGCCTGCTGGTCGCTGACGAAACCTATCGACAATCTCCATCCTCCCCGCCGATAGGCGCCGTCTGGCAGTTCCAACGCACCGGTCCCTCGTGGGCGTCCAGCATCGGGGCCGTCCTGCTCCCGACGCCCTCGTCGACATCGTCCGAGAGCTACGGATACACCCTCGACGCGTCGCTCGGCCGCGCCATCGGGGGCTCGTCATCGAGCGTCGTCGCGGGTCAAGGAGGCGCCGGACGCGTCCACATTCACAAGCTGGGAGCACCGGTCGAGACGACTTGCGAGGCGGCCCCCGCCACGTGCTTCGGCCAACTCTCGACGGCAGGCGTCCCGAGCGCGAGCGCAAACACACCGTTCTCGATCTCGCTGAGCGGAGTGCAAGGTCAGCGCAGCGCGCTCCTCTTCTACGGCGTCAGCGGCCGGATCGCGCAACCGTGGCGCGTCGGCGGCGGAGTGCTGTGCGTCCAACCTCCGGTGCAGCGCACGCCGGTCCAGTCGACCGGTGGGACTTTCAACGTGTGCGACGGCTCGGCGCAACTCGACTGGAATGCTTACCAGGCGACCAATCTCGGCGCGCTCGGTCAGCCCTGGAGCGCGGGTGACCGCGTGCAGATGCAGGCTTGGTCACGCAACCCGGCTGCGCCCTCTGCAACGGTGGTGTCGGCGACGATCGAGTTCCTGGTCCAGCCGTAGTGCTCGCGAAGGGCCGGGCGCTCATCGGCGAGGAGAGCGCCCGGCGCCGCATCGCGGAGAGGCTGCCGCCGCCTTCGGCGCGCGAGCGCGCGGCCGGCGTCCCTTTGCGCTCGAGGAAGCGCGTGATGCGTTGGGAAATCTGCGCCACGAGTCCCGCGCAGCCGGCGTCGATGAGTGGCGCAGATAGCTCTCGCAAGATCCTCCCGTGCTCGCGCCGTGCTTCGCGCTCAGCGAGAAGCTTGACGTGCTCTTCGAAGGCGTGGTCCACGAGGTGCGCCCGCCTGAGAAACCTCGAGCGGCAGGCTGAGCTTCAGCTCGCGACCGGCGCGCGTTCGACGGACTGCGCCCCGCAGCGCAGCAAGTGCTCGGCGATCGCGTCGTAGGCCTGCGCGTCGCGCGTTGAATCTTCGCCGCTCGCATCGCCGCGCGGAACGAACACGATCATGCCCTTCCGTGCGCGGGTGAGCAGCACGCGATAGCCGTTCTTCGCGATCTCGAGCGCCTTGTCGCGCTGCCACTCCGAGCCCACCAATCGGTACGCGCGCCAACTGCGTGCTTCGCGGCGCAGATCCAGGTCCCAGCACACCACCGTGTAGTCCAGCTCGAGCCCCTGCACCTGATACTGATTCTGCACGGTCTCGAGCATGTTGGCTGAGCGCACGTCGCCCGCCGGCGCGAGCATCCACTTGGCGATGTCGGGCTTGAGGTCGACGAACAGGCCTTCGGCGGCGAGGCGTCGCGCTTGTCCCGAGGCGATCAGGCCCGCGCGCTCTTCGCCCACGCGCCGCGCGCGGACCCAGGCTCGCGCCGTGGCGAGCTCGCGCGTGAGCCAGATCGTGTCGCCGCGGCGATCGAGCTCGGCTGCGAGCGCCGTGGCCTCGTCCTCGCGCTCGTCGAGCACGCACTCCGACCAGCGCTCGATGTCGCCGTTGCGATAAAAGCGCATCGAGTGCGGCAAGTGGCCCACGTCGAGCGGATCGCGTCGGCCCTCGTCGATCAGCTCGCGCGCCGCGGCGACCTCGGAGAGCTCGAGCGTCTCCTCCGCGATCGCGTAGCGCCAACCGCGGGCGTTGGCGGCCTTGAACCAAGCCGCGGCCCCGAGTTCGCCGCGGTTGATGGCCTGGTTGTGGCCGAGCAGTGCGACGACGACCACGCCATCGCCATAAGTGCGTTGAAGCGAGTCGAGGATCAGCAGGGCCTCGTCCTCGTCCAACTTGCGGCGCAACACTTCGCGTCCCTTCTCGTAGGTGCGCTGGGCCTCGTCGAAGATCACCACACGACCGTCCGCTGACCCGGTCTTGCCGCCGCGTTCGCCGAGGAAGGCGTGCGCCTTCACGATCTTGAACGTCGACAAGTCGATGACCGCCCGCGCGTCTTCGCGCGCGTAGCCGCTCGCCACTGCGATCGCGCTGCTCGTCTGGTTCTTGCGCCGACGGTACGCCCCCTTGAGCGCCTCGCTCAGCACCTCGACGAGGGGCGCGTTGCCCGTCACGAACACCGCGTCGTCGCGAAAGCGCGGATCGAAGGCCAGTTTGAGCCCCACCAGCGTCTTGCCCGCGCCGGGCGCGCCGGACACGAACAACACGCGGTTCGACTTGCGCTTCAGCGAGTCGTCGACGAGTCGCGCCACGGACTCGACGCAGCGCTCGATGCGCTCCGCCGGCGCGGCGTGCGCGGAGATCGCGCTGACATCGTGCTGCCCGTACAACGAGAGCGCGGCGTCGAGGATGGTCGACGAGGGCGCAAAGCGAGCGTGGATCCAGCGCTCGGCGTCGATCGGAACACGGTTGCGGCGGGCGGCCAGCGCCGCCAAAAGCGCTCCATGCAAGCTGTGCGCGTCGCACGTGAGCGGCGCGCGCAGCACGCAGTCCCAGGGCGCGCGGTGGAACTCGCCGTGCGCGCCGCCCGGCCCTTTCGCCGCGCCCTGCGTGAGCGCGAGAACGGGCGCGACGATCGCTCCCTCCTCGCGCGCGACGCGCCGAGTCTCCTCATGGAACTCGACCAGGTTCACGCAATAGCTCGTCACCTGCTCGCGGTCGGCGGCCGTGAGCTTGGTGCGCTTGAACTCGAGCACGGCCACGATGCCGGCGCCCAGCAGCACGCAGTCGATGCGCAAGCCGCGGCGGCGGAAGTCGTACTCGAGCAGCACGTGCCGGTACTCCGCCAGTTGCGGCGAGGCGAGCGTCGCCCGAAGCAGCTCGACCTCTCTCGCGCGCTCGCGCAGCTCGCGCTGGAGCACGCCGATGCTCGAGTTCCACTCCTCCTGTTGTTCCGGCTCGACGTGCAGGCCCTCGGCGACCGCGTTGGTGGCGAGCTGGCCGACGACCGACTGCACGCCGTCTCCGAGGAAACCCTCGCGGTCCTTCCAGTACCAGGCCGATCCGGCGCTCACGCGCGTTGGTTGTACCGTGCCAGAGCAATCTGTCCCACGCCGCGCAACGCAACTGGCCACCGGAACGCAACGGCGGCGTGGGACAGATTGCTCTGGCACGGTACAACCAACGGGGAGTATCCCGCGCCGTCCGTCGTCCACGGACGCCCATGCACCAGAAGTCAGCTCTGATCACCGGCGTGACCGGGCAAGACGGCAGCTACCTCGCCGAGCTGCTGCTCGAGAAGGGCTACCGCGTGCACGGCATGGTGCGGCGCGTGAGTTCGTTCAACACGGCGCGCATCGACCATCTGCACCTGGGCGCGAACGCGAACCCGCGTTTCGAGCTGCACTACGGCGATCTCTCGGACGCCGGCTCGCTGCAGCGCGTGCTCGACGAAGCGCAGCCCGACGAGGTCTACAACCTGGGCGCGCAGAGCCACGTGCGCGTGAGCTTCGAGCAGCCGCAGTACACCGCCGACGTGACCGGCATGGGCGTGCTGCGCATGCTCGAGGCCGTGCACGCGCACGAGCGGCGCGGCGGCAAGCGTGTGCGCTTCTATCAGGCCGGCACGTCGGAGATGTTCGGCAACTCGCCCGCGCCGCAGAACGAGCGCACGCCGTTCCATCCGCGCAGTCCGTACGCCTGCGCCAAGGCCTTCGCGCACCATCAGGTCGTCAACTACCGCGAGAGCTACGCGCTGTTCGCGTGCAACGGCATTCTCTTCAACCACGAGAGCCCGCGGCGCGGCGAGAACTTCGTCACGCGCAAGATCACGCGCAGCGCCACGCGCATCAAGCTGGGCCTCGAGCGCGAGCTCAAGCTCGGCAACCTCGACGCGCGCCGCGACTGGGGCTTCGCCGGCGACTACGTCGAGGCCATGTGGCGCATGCTGCAGCGCGACGAGCCCTCGGACTTCGTCGTGGCGACCGGCGTGAGCCTGTCGATCCGCGACTTCCTCGAGCTGGCTTTCGGCGCGCTCGAGCTCGACTGGCGCGAGTTCGTGCGCTTCGACGAGCGCCAGCTCCGTCCGGCTGAGGCCAACGAGCTGCGCGGCGATGCGACGCGTGCGCGCGAAGAGCTCGGCTGGTCGCCGCGCCACGACGTGCGTTCGCTGGCGCAGATGATGGTGGCCGCCGACCTCGAACTCGCGCGGCGCGAGCTGGCGGCCAGCCGCGGCGCGTAGTCGAACTCGATTTCGTTCGCGGCGAGCCGAGGCGAGCGGTTGCGAGCCGTCGCGCGCTCGTCCGAGCGCCAAGGGCGTCGGCTCAACTGCGCGCTTCGAGCTCGTTCACGGCGCAACGACGAACACCAAGCCGTCGCTCAGATTCGTGGTCTTGGGCGCGGGCGGATCGCGGAACCAGGCCTGCGCCCACACGAGCTCGCCGCCGCCAAAGGTCTGGCCGAGCGCTCCGGGATTCGTCGCGCGGAACACGTTCCAGTCCTCGCTCAACACACCGTCGCACGCGCCCGCTGTTCCGCCGCTGGTCTGCGCGCCCATGCGCTGCGTCGGCGCCTTCACGCACAGGAAGCTCGAGCCCGCGCCCCACGGCGACGCAGCGACGCCGCTGACGCCGTAGAAGATCAGGCCCGACTTCTGCCCCTCGACGTTCGAGACGGTGAGCACGAAGCCTGACGGCGCGCTCGCACTCGCGGCGCCGGCGCCCGCGATCGAGGGAACGCAGCCGCTGCTGGTCGTGCCGGCCGTGCAGTAGCTGAGACCAGAGGAACTCGGCGTGCAGGCGCGCAGCGCGAGTGCGGAGTCGCCTGCGGGGCTCGTCGGGAACGGACCGCCGGCGAGCAGCGCGGGTCCGTAGGGGCCGGCGAACGGCGAAAGTACGCTCACGCGCGGCGCGAAGTGCGTCGATGCGGAGCCGAGCGCGCTCCAGCTCGCGCCGTTCCAGCGCGCGACGCGCACTGCGCCCGAACCGCTGGCGTCGAGGAACTCGCCGCCCGCGAACAGCGCCGCTCCGTTGCCGTCGTCGGCCACGCGCAAGGCGTGCACAGGTGCGCTGGTTCCGTTCGCGAGCGGGTTCCATGCTCCGCCGTTCCAACGCGCGACGAACGGCGCCTGCACGCCTGCGACGGACGAGAACCGGCCGCCGGCGATCAGCTCCGAACCACTGCCGCCATCGAAGACTTCGAGCGCGAACACATCGCTGTCAGCGCCGCCGGACAGCGCTGACCAAACCGCGCCGTCCCAGCGTGCGATCCGGCGCGTGCCGAGCGTGCCGCCCGCGGAGAGGAAGCTGCCGCCTGCGTAGAGCGCTGCGCCGAGTCCGTCGTCGAACACCGTGAGCGCCATGACCGTCGGGAAGTACTCCACGCCCGGATCGACCACGCCCGAGCCCAGCGTCGACCAGCTCACGCCGTCCCAGCGCGCGACGTTGCTCGCGCTGAGGCCGCCGGCGATCGAGAACTCGCCGCCTGCGTACAACGCGGGGCCACTGCCGTCGTCGAAGACTTCGAGCGCGTAGACGAAGCCCACGATTCCGCTGCCCAGCGTCGACCAGCTCGCGCCGTCCCAGCGCGCGATCGCGTTCGCCGGCAGGCCGCCGGCGTGGGAGAACTTCCCGCCGACGAACAGCGCGGGTCCGCTCGAGTCGGTGAACGTCTCGAGCGCCTGCACCGGGCCGTTCACACCGGCGCCGAGCGGCGTCCAGGCGCCGTTCCACAGCGCGATGTTGTTGAGCGTGACGCCGTTCGCAGTCTGGAACGCGCCGCCGACGTAGAGCTCGCTGCTCGAGCCCAGCGTGCGCCAGTGCAGCGCGTTGACGTCGCCGTCGAGTCCTGCGCCGAGCGCTTCCCACGTCGTTCCATCCCACCCGGCGATGCGGCGTGCTGCGACGCCGCCGATCTGTTCGAACCAGCCGCCGGCGAAGAGCCTGGTCCCGCTGCCATCGTCGAAACTCGCGAGGGCCTCGATGTACGAGTTCGTGCCCGAGCCCAGCGCGCTCCAACTCGCGCCGCTCCAGCGCGCGATCGAGTTGGCGGGCACGCCGCCGGCGGTGGTGAAGTTGCCCGCGACGTACAGGTCGGGCCCGCTGCCGTCGTCGTGGCTCTGCAGGGCGCGCACGAAGCCGTTCACGCCGGCGCCAAGCGGGCTCCAACTCGCGCCGTCGAAGCTCGCGAGCTGGTTGCAGGGCACGCCGCCGATCGAGTTGAAGTTGCCGCCTGCGAACAGCCGCGGGGCGGCGCCGAGGTCGGCGACATGCAGCGCGGTGACGGTTCCGAGCGCTCCGCCCGTGCTCAGGGGCGACCAGTTCGCGCCGTCCCAGCGCGCGATGAAGTAGACCGGCGTGGCGCCCGACAGCCCGAACTGCCCGCCGGCGTAGAGCGCCGGGCCCGAGCCGTCGTCGAACACGGCCAGCGCTTCGACGCGCGCGCTGAAGCCGGCGCCCATGGGGGACCAGCTCGCGCCGTTCCACATCGCGACGCGCGCCGCGCTCGAGCCGCCGGCGCTCGTGAAGTCGCCCGCTGCGATCAGCGCGGGGCCAGAGCCATCGTCGAACACTGCCAACGCGCGCACGTCGTTGTTCGCGCCCGTTCCCAGCGCCGACCAGCTCGCGCCGTCCCACTTGGCGATGTGTCGCGTGTTGACGCCGCCCTGGCTCGTGAAGTCTCCGCCGACGAACAGCGCGGGTCCGCTGCCGTCGTCGAACTCGGCCAGCGCGAAGACCTCGCCGTTGCTCGCGCTCCCGACCTCCGACCAGTGGCTTCCATTCCAACGCGCGATGCCGCGGGCGTTCGTCGCGCCTGCGCTGTAGAAGCGGCCGCCGGCGTAGAGCGCGGGCCCCGAGCCGTCGTCGTGGGCGAGGAGCGCGTTGATCTCGAGGTTCGTCCCGTCGATGCCGCCGAAGCTCGGCAGCCACTGCGGCGCGCAGTTCGATTGCGCCTTCGCGGCCGCGAGCAGTGCTGTGCTCGTGCAGAGGACGCTCACCCAACGACGCAGGGCTCGGCGATCGAACATCATTGCCATCCGTCTCCCGGTGCTGCGCACCAACGCGACGGGCGCCAGGCGCTCGTCTTCTGCCGACTTGTCCGCTCAAAGGACTTCAATCGCGAGCGGAACTCTCCGCAAGGGGGTGCGCGGAAAGTTCTCGATCGCATCGAGGACGCGAACTCACGTCGCCACAGCGCGCTGCGGTCGACGCGAGATCGAAATTTCTCGGGATCCAGGCGGCTCTCGCGCTGCGTGCGAGTTCGGCGCGGGCCCGGCGCTACTTGACCAGGCCCAGCTCGACGATGCGCGCCGCCAGCGTCCGGCCGAGCAGGTCGCAGCCTTCGTCGGTGAGGTGCACTTCGCGCGTGAAGACCGTGTCCTGGCCTTTTTCGGCGCGCTGGCGGTCGGCCTCGGGCTCGAGCACGCTGCGCGCGTCGCAGAACGGCACGCTGCGCTCGCTGGCGACGTGCTCGACGATGCGCGAGATCTCTTCGAAGGCCTGGCGCTGCTGCGCTCCCGAGCTGAACAGGTCGAAATCACTCGCGCGCACGCACTCGGGCGCGAGCATGACCTCGGCGCCGTGCGCGTGCGCCAGTCCAATGATCGTCACCAGGTTGCGCTGGTAATTGGCCATGCCGCGCGGGATGTCCGTGGGCTGCGCGAAGTTGTCCTTGTACTTGCCGACGTCGACGATCGCCCAGGCCGAGAGGTTGGCGTAGCGCTCCCACCAATCGGTTCCGTAGCGCCGCCAGGCGAGGAAGGCGTAGCTGGTCTCGAGCGCGTCGACGAGCGCGTTGGGCCGCTCGACGGGCCACACCGCGCGCCAGTGCGTGTTGTCGCGCTTGACGCCCGGGTACAGCGCGCAACGCATGTCGTTGAAGGTCTGGTAGACCAGCACGAGGTCGGGCTGGAGGTCGACGCCGCGGATCGCGAGGTTGATCAAGCTCTCGTGCGTCGACCAGCCCTGGCAGCCGCCGTTGATGACCTCGACGCGCTTGGGCAACCCGGCGGCGTTGAGGTGCGCCTCGAGCCGCGCGGTCCAGTTGGTTTCGTCCGAGGTGGGGCCCAGGCCGTACGTGCTCGAGCCGCCCATGCAGAACACGCGCCACACGCCCGCGGGTTTCTCCCAGCTCGTCTCGGGCCCGCGCAAGCCCATGCTGTTGTGGTGCGCCGAGGTCGGGTTCTTCTCGGTCTTCTCGCGCGCGTAGCCGGGCTTGTTCGAGTAGCCCAGGTACGGGTGCGCTTGCACGATGAGCTGCTCGCGCGCGTGCGTGAGCGGGTCGAGCTCCGCAAGGCTCAGCCCCGGCAGCGTGACGACGCGGCAGACGAGCTCGAACAACGCCAGGATCGCCGCGAAGGTGATGACGAAGATCGACAGCGCGCGAACCCAGCGGGGCAGTGCGGCGGGCGTGGAGGGCTCGGGCGAGGACATCGACGGCGACGGGAAAATAGCACGCGCCCGCTCCGGCTCGCGCCGCCCGGCGGCGAGCGAGGCGCCCCAGCCGTCAGCGTCTCCGAAGCGCGACTTCCATGTGCTCGCGCTGCGGGCCGAAGAACTGGCCGCTCAAGGCCTGTCCGTCAGGGCTGAGCGCGAGTTGGAACTCTCCCGCGGCGAAGCCGTTGCGCCACAAGGTCAAGCCGAGCTGTCCCGCGGAGACTGCGCCGCTGCAGGAGAGCAGCTCGCCGCCGGTGAGGACTTGGCCCGAGACGCTGGGGCCGTTCTGCGACAGCGTGAATTGGCTGCCGAACTGGTCGAGCCAAGCGCCCGAGAGGCTCGGGACGAGCTCGCTGGCCTGGATCTCGTCGTCGTCGATCAGGCCCAGTTCTTCGGCCTCGGCCTGGATGCCGATGGCGGCGATGAGCGTCAGCGAGCAGAGCGTCACCGCAGCCTTGGCGAGCCACGTGGGCCGCACGTTGCGGCGCTTGTGATCGCGCAGCGCCACGATGCTCACGATCAAGGCGATGACTCCCAGGATCACGAAGCTCGAGTAGGTCTCGCCGTCCCAGTCCGAACGGTCCGCGACGACGGCGGTCGCGGTCAACGCCGCCATCACGCAGGTCGAGATGAAGCTCGCCGACCAGGGCGAGCCGACGCTGGGGACCAGCGGCTTGAAGCCGGCGGCCTCGAGCGTCGCGTACAGCTTCGAGAGGTCGTGCGCCCAGTCGCCGTCGCGCAATTGCAGCGCGTTGAGCTCGGCGAATTCGCGCAGGTCTTCGGGCAGTTGATCTGCGCGCGGCATCGGAGCGGCCTCGACCAAGAGCGGGATCACCGTGGCCCGGTCGCGCAGCCCATCGGCGAGCTCCATGCGGATCGGATCGTCGTCGCGCTCCAGACGGCGGCGGCCCTGGTCGTCGCGGCACTCCGCCCAGTCACGTGTCACGAGCACCAGCAGCGCCGCGTCGCGATCGATCTCCGAAAGCACCTTGCGCTTCCACGACTCGCCGCCGGCGATGTCCTCCTTGTCGCGGAAGACGCGCTCGGGCCCGTAGCGCGCTCTGAGGTCGCGCCCCAGCGCGCCGGCGGCGTGCTCGGACTCGTTGCGGCGATAGCAGATGAAGATCCGGCGCATGGTCTCTCTCCTTCGACGGGCGCGCGTGCTGGAAAAGGACGCATCAGCGAGATGGGAATTCCCGGTGTGAACGAAGCGCTCGTCTCGTGCGCGGCTTCCCCAGCCCCTGCGGCACGCGCCGCTCGCGAAGGTCAGGCGCGCTGGGCCCAGCGCAGCTTGGCCGAGGCCGAACGCGGGTTGGCGCGCAGTTCCGCGCGGCTGGGGCGCACGAGCTCGTCGCTGACGCGCGAGTAGAGGCCGGCCGCCAGCCCGCGCTCGAAGGCCTGCTTCACGCGTCGATCCTCGCCCGAGTGGAAGCTCAAGAACGCCACTCGAGCGCCAGGCCGCAGGAGCGTGGGCGCCTGTCGCAGCAGCGCGTCGAGCACGCCGAACTCGTCGTTGACCTCGATGCGCAGCGCCTGGAATACGCGCCGCACGGTCTTGTCGACCTCGTCGTCGTCGCAGCGGCCTTCGAGCGCGCGCCGGATCGCGTCCGCCAGCGCCTGCGTGGTCTCGAGCGGCTCGCGCCGGCCGCTGAGCACGCGCGCCAGATCGCGCGCGCGCGGCTCGTCGGAGTTCTCGCGCAGCACGCGCTCCAACGCGGCCTCGTCGCTGCGCGCCAGCCACTGCGCCGCCGAAAGGCCGCGCGAGGGATTCATGCGCATGTCGAGCGGCCCCTCGTGCTTGAAGGTGAAGCCGCGCGCCGGGTCGTCGATCTGCATCGACGAGAGGCCCAGGTCCGCGAACAGGAAGTCCACGCCGCTCTCCAGGCCCAGCTCGTGCAGCACGGCGGCGATGCCGGCGAAGTTCGTCCGCCGCGCCACGAACGCGGGCTCGCCGTACCCCAGCTTGCGCAGGCGCTCGACGGTCTTGGGCAGCTCGAGCGGATCGGCGTCGAGCGCGATCAGTCGTCCGTCGGGCGCGAGGCGCTCGAGGAGCGCGCGCGCGTGGCCGCCGTAGCCCAGCGTGGCGTCGACCCCGCGCTGGCCCGCGCGCACGTCGAGCGCGGCGAGCACTTCCTCGACCATGATCGGAACGTGCTGGCCCGCCGGGGTCATGCCGCGCGCGCGAACGTGCGCGATCAACTCGGGGTGCGCCTCGGGCGCGAGCTCCTTGTACTTCTCTTCGAAGCGCCGCGGATGCGTGCCGCGATAGCGCGGCCGACGACGGTGCGGTGCGGGCTCGCTAGGTGAATCGTTCACGCACCCACGACTTTGCTGGTTGTACGGTGCCAGAGCAATCTGTCCCACGCCGCCGAAGCCGCCTGCCCGCCCGCTGCGTCCCGCGGCGTGGGACAGATTGCTCTGGCACCGTACAACCAGCGCTCGCTCGCAGAGTTCTGCGTTCCGCTCTGCCGTTGGCTACGGGATGTAGGTCAGCTCGACAGCGTCGGTGAGGTTGGTGGACTTCGGGGCCGGCGGATCGCGGAGGTAAGCCTCGTTTCGGCTGCGCGCAGCGCAGACGAACTCGGGCTGCCTTTTGGCAGCCCGAGAGAGGATCCCAGAGCGAGCGCAAGCTCGCTCGCAGAGTTCTGCGTTCCGCTCTGCCGTTGGCTACGGGATGTAGGTCAGCTCGACAGCGTCGGTGAGGTTGGTGGACTTCGGGGCCGGCGGATCGCGGAACCAGCCCTGCACCCAAGCCTGATCGCCGGCCGACCACGGATTGCCCAGCGCGCTCGGATTGGCGAGCTGGTACGCGTTCCAGTCGAGCGTGAAGGTCCCGTCGCACAGGCCGACCGTGCCGCCCGACGACTGCGCGCCCGAGCGCTGGGTCGGCGTCTTCACGCACAGGAAGCTCGTTCCGCCGCTGCCCCAGGGAAGCGCGAGCGGTCCGGCCACCGAATAGAAGATCAGGCCCAGGCGCTGGCCTTCGAGCGAGCTGACCGAGATCGAGCAGGGGTTGGCGAAGCTCACGCTGGGCGAGGCGCTGGCCGCGATCGAGGGCACGCAGCCGTTGGTGGTCGTGCCCGCGGTGCAGTACACGACCGGCGTCACGGCGACGCTGATGCGGAGCACGGCGTCGATGTCGTCGGTGGTGCTGGTGGTGCCCGCGACGTCGATCGAAGCGCCCACGAGCACATCGCCGGTCGAGGTGAGCGCCAGTTCGCGCGTTCCGCCGAGGGTGCGCACGATCGAGGTCGGCTCGATCGTGCCGTCGCCGTCGAGGTCGACCGCGTCGCCCTCGGTGAGCAGGAGCTCGCCGTCGAGGAACAGGGCGTCCAGGTTCGTGGACGCGCCGACGATCTCCCACACGAACGCGACCTGCCCGGCCTCGTTCATGGTCGCGACCTTGATGCCGTTGATGGTCGTGGCGCCGTCGATGACGTCGCCTTCGCGGTGCAGGAAGACGCCGTTCACGAGCACGAACTCATCGGTCGCGGTCGGACCGTTGGTGTCGCCGGTGATCAGGTAGCCGCCGCTCTCGGTGCAGGCCACGAAGTCGAAGAAGCTCCACGCTTCGCCGCCCACGCCGCCGATCGAAGCGGGCACCACGCCGCCCTCGACGACCGGGCTGCCGCCGAGGTTCAGCACGGCGCCGTCGTAGACCACGAAGTTGTCGGCCGAGGTCGGCACGCCGCTCGCCGTCACCGGAGTGATGTAGTGCGTGTCCCCGGCCGAGATGGCGTAGTCGAAGTCGATGCCCGAGGAGCCGATCGGGCCGCTCATGCCGGTCAGCGTGTCGCCGGTGCGGAACAGCACCGCGCCGCCGATGCCCTTGACGAACGCGTAGCCCGAGGTCGTGCCGCCGGCGGTCGTGCTCGTTCCGGCGATGCAGTACGGCGTGCCGAGCCCGGAGACCAGCGGACGGCTCGCGAAGCTCCAGAACAGGCCGGGCACGGTCGAAGGCTCGGGGTCGACGCACACCGGCGTCGAGTCGAGCCACACCGAGTCGCCGACGCTCAACGTCGGGCTGTAGGCCACTTGCCCCGTGTTGCTGACGCCGAAGAACGACTCGAAGGCGCTCTGCGTGTAGCCCGAGAACGAGCCCTCGGTGCGCAGCACTGCGCCCGGACCGCCGCTGGCCGAACCCCACACGTGGCTGAGCGTCGTGCCGCTGCCGGTCGAGTCGATGCGCACCGCGTAGCCGCCCGCGTTGTTGGCCATCACGGTCTGGACTGAGCTGATGGTCTCGCCTGGCGGGCCGCCGGGGATGGCGATGCCCTCGCGAATGATCGCCGATGCGACTTGCGCCTGGGCGGCCTGCGCTGCGAGCAGGCTGGCCGCGACGGCGAGGGTTCGAGAGCTGAGCGGAGAGGTTTTCACGGTGGATGACTCCTGATTCGAAAGGAAACGCGCGAGCCGAATCCTGGGAGCATCGCACGCGCCCGTTCGATGCGATAGGGGCTCTGCGGCGCGCGCGCCGCAACTCTCGACTTGCGCGAGCGCGAAGCGGATAACTGGCGCGCAACTGCCCCCGCAATGGAGTACGACGCCTTCATCTCTTACTCGCGCGCGTCGGACGGCGAGTTCGCGCCGCGGCTGCGCGCGGACGTGCGGCGCATGCTGCGGCGTTGGTGGGGAGCGAGCCGCCTGTCGATCTTCCTCGACCGCGCGTCGCTCGTGCCGGGCGGTTCGCTCTCGGCCGGTCTGCGCGAGCGCATCGAGGCCTCGCGCTACTTCGTGCTGCTCGCGTCTCCGGCCTCGGCGCAGTCGACGTACGTCGGACTCGAGGTGAGCCACTGGCTCGCGCTGCACGGGACCGAGCGTTTGCTGCTGGTCTTGACCGAGGGCGAACTCGACTGGCGCGACGGCGCGTTCACGGCGAGCTCGGTCGTGCCGCCGGTCTTGCGCGAAGCGTTCCGCGAAGCGCCGCTGCACCTGGACCTGCGCGCCTTCCACACCGAACAGGGCCGCGCGCGCGCCGCACAGCAGTACCGCGAGGAGCTCGCCGGCCTCGCCGCCCGGATCGCCGGCCGCACGAAGGAGTGGGTGATCGGCGAAGAGCGCCGCCGCAAGCGCACGGTCGCAACGCTCGGCGCGGCCGTGTTCGCGCTGCTCTCGACGCTGGGCGTCGTCGCGGTGCGCTCAGCGGCCGGTCGTCGCGTCGAAGCGCGGCGCGCGCTGGCGAATTCGCTGCTGCAAACGGCTGTCGAGCAAATCACCGAGCGCGCGGAGTTCTCGGCGCGCCTGGCGCTCGAGGCCCACGCGCTCGCCCCCGGCCAGCGCGTGCGCGAGATCGCGGCTGACGCCGTCGAAGCCATGGACCTCGAGCGCAAGCTCGCTGCGCACCTGGGGGCCGTACGCGGGATCGAGTTCTCGTCGGACGGCGCGACGTTGATCACCGCCGGCGCGGAGGGCCTCGCCAAGGTTTGGAGTTGGCCCGCGCTCGAACTGCGTGGCGAGCTGCGCGGGCACGAGCAGGCGCTGGTGCGCGCGGTGCTCTCGCCGCAGGGCGAGCACGCCTGCACGCTGGCCTTCGACCGCAGCGTGTGCCTGTGGCGCGTGCGCGATTCGAAGCTGATCCAGCGGCTCCCGACGCCCTTCGGCGTGGCCGATCCAACGCTCGAATTCGCGGGCGACGCGCTGTGGGTCTCGAGCGCACGCGGCGGCGCACGCGGCTTCGCGCTCGAGAGCGGGCTGGAGCTCGACGCCCCCGCGCGTTGGAGCGAGCTCGATCCGCTCAGCTCGGCCGTGCGCAGCGATGACGCGCGCTACGAGCTGCGCTGGGACGCGCGCGGCGCCGCGACCCTGTTCGAGCTCGCCAGCCCGCGCGAGCCGTTCGCGCAGTTCACCGGCGTGAGCAACGCGGCCTTCCGGCCCGGCGGGCAGCAACTGGCGCTGTGCGATCGCCCCGATCGCGTGCTCCTGCTCGAGGCGCAGCGACCGCAGGCGGGCGCGGCCGAGGTCCGCGTCGAAGCTCCCGCTGCGGCACTGGAGTTCAGTCGCGACGGTCGCTGGCTCACCGTCGTACCCGCCGTTCGGGGCGTGAGCAGCGCAGCCGCGCAGCTCGGCGTGGTGCTGTACGACTGCGAACTGCGCGCCGTGCACTGGGTGCTGCGGCCGCGCACGAGCGTGCTGACCGCGGTCGCCTTCACGCCCGACTCGAACGGGCTCCTCGTCGGCAGTGCGAAGGGCGAGCTGATCCTCAAGGCGCTCGACCCCGTGCTGCGCGCCGAGCAGGCTCAACCGCCGCAGCTCCTCGCCAGCGAGCGCAAGGCCCTCGGACTGGACGCGCAAGCGACACCGTGATGCTCGCCGCGCTGTTCATCGCCGCGCTCGCCGCTCCACAGGAGGCGCCGTCGTTCGCGCAGCGAGCCGAGCCGCAAGTGTTGCTCGAGCAAGCGCTGGAGGCCTATCGGCCCGATCAGTTCCTGATGGGCATCGGCGCGAGCGCGAGCCGCGGCGTCGAGTGCCGCGTGGCCTCGCAGTCGTTCTGGACCACGACTTCGGCGAACGAAATCCTGACTGCGCCGACCGCCGGGCAACTCCAGGCGCGCCTCGAGGAGCTGCGTGAGGCCGTCAGACGCGACAGCGGCGATTGGAGCGCGCGCCTGGACTACGCAGCAGCTCTCGATGCGTTCGGGCGAGCGCGCGAAGCCACCGACCAGCGCTGGGAGGCGGAGCTCCTGTTGCGCGCCGCGCGCGAGGCTCGCCCGCAGGACTGCGAACTCGCGCTCGACCACGCGGGCGCGCTGCGCAGCCTGGGCCGCAAGGACGAAGCCGCGGCGCTGCTCGCGTCGCTCGCGAGCGGGCCCTGCGCTTCGCGGGCGGCGATCGAGCAGATCGGACTGAGCCTGGGAGAGCGCTGGAGCGGCGCGGCGGCGAGCGAGTCGCACACGGCGCTCGAGCGACTCACGCGCTGGCAAGAGCTCGAGGCCACGGCGCTCCGACTCGCGCCCCAGAGCGAACGTGCAGCGCTGGCGGAGCAGTTCCGCGAGCAACGCGGCTCCCGGATGCTGGTCTGGGCGCTGAGCGACGGCATGAGCTCGCTGCCGCCGCCGCCCGCGCTGCTCGCGGCTCTGGAAGGCTGGCTCGAGCTGCTGCGCGCGGTCCCGCTCGCCGGCGAGTTGGCGCGCGCGAGCGAGCTCGAGCGCCTCGCGCTGGAACTCATGCTCAGCCTGCTGCGTCACCTGATCGTCGAGCGCGAGCGGCTGGGCGCGATCCTCGACGAGCTCGGCGAGTCGGCGGAGCACTTGGAGGTCGACGATCGCTCGCTGCTGCGCGAGCTGTTCGACGCGCTCGAGCGCGGCCGCGCGGGCCGCAGTTGGCGCGTGCGCTCCCCGGCGCTCACGCAGCTCGTCCAGGACTGGCGCGACGCCAACGCGGCCCGCCTGGAGACCATCGCGCGCGAGCTCTCGACGACGCGTCTGTCCGCGCAACTGGAGTTCGCCGATCTGCAGCGCGCGGCCTTGCTCGACCTCATCGACGGCGGCGCGCGCGTCGAACAGCTCTCCTCGCAGCGCGCCGAACTGCGCCAGGTGCTGGCGCGCGCGCCCAGCGCCGAACAACCGCTGTTCCTGGGCCTGGCGCTGCTCGCGGTCGGACGTTTCGACGAGTGCGTGGACGTGTTCGGCGCCTGGCTCGGCGTCGGGAGCGAGCAGCAGCGCTTCCTCGAGGCCGCGCGACTCGTGGCCCACTCGGGGCTGGCGCAGGGAAACGAGGCCCCGGCGATCGCGCAGGCCGAGCAGTTGGCCTTTCCCTCCAACGCGATCGTGCTGGGCGTCGCGCACGGGCTCGTCGAGCAGTGGCCGCAGGCGCGCGCCGCGCTCCAGGCCGCGGTGTCGCAAGCGCCTGACGACGCGCTCGCCTGGCAGTACCTGGGCTACGCGCAGCTTTCAGAAGCGCCGACCCGCGCACAGGCCGAGCTCTCCTTCGCGCGCGCCGCGGCCCTTCCGGGCGAGCACGTCGCGCGCTCGAAGGTCGGGCTCGCGCTCGCCGCAGCGCACCGCGGTCGCGCGGACGAAGCACTCGCCGCAGCTCTCGAGGCGGCTCTCTTGGCGCCGAGCGATCCGCTGGCGCGCGCGGTCGAGGCCCTCGTGCTCGAGACGCGGCTGCAGTCGAGCCCCGCTGAGGCGAGCGAGCGTTTCAATCTCGCCGCGCAGTGCATGCGCGCGTGCGTCGCAGCGTTGCGCCGTCCTACGAGCGCTGCGGCGGACGACGCGGATTGGCTCGCCGTGGTCGAGCTGGCGAGCGACGTGGCGCGCTCGCTGTTCTCTCACGAGCCGTCGCCTCCGCCGCACGAGCGCGAGGCATTGCGCCAACGCGCGGCGCTGCTCGACGCGCTGTCGCAGTCCTGGCGCGCCCAGTCGCCGCAGTTCGCGCGTGCAGCCGCTCGCGAGAGCTTGGAGCTGTTGCGCGCGCTCGTGTCTGAGGGCTCCGCCACCGGAGCCGAGCGGCGCGCAGCTGCGCGGCTGGAGTTCGATCTCTCGCGCGACGGCGCGCAAGCCTGCGAACGGGCGCGCGAGGCGCTCGACGGCGCGGTCGAGTTCGCGCGCGGCGCCGATGTCGAAGATCACCTGCTGCGCGTGCGCATCGAGCTCGCCTGCGGTGATCTGGCGCGCGCGCTCGAGTCGCTCGAGCTCGCGTTCGAAGCCGCTCGCACGCCAGAAGTCGGCTTGGTGGCGGCGTGGCGCTTCGTCACTTCGTTCGCGGCGCACGACGCCTTCGACAACGCGCTCGATGCGTGGATCGACGCCGCGCGCTCCGGCGAAACGAGCGACGAAGCGCTTGGGCCGCTGGTCGCGCGCGCGCAGCGCCTGGCGCAGGAGCAGCTCGCCGCGCGGGCCGACGCCGTCGCACCCAAGCTCGCGCTGGCGCGCTTGATCCGCCTCGAAGAGCGCAGCGACGGAGCTCGCGACCGCGCGAGAGCTCTGCTCGAACAGGCCCTGGAGCAGGTGTGGATCCCGAGCGTTCCGCACCTGGTGGCGCTGACCGAGTGCGCTGTCGAAGCGCGCGATCGCGCCGCGGCGCTCGACTACGGCCTGGCTCTGCTGCGTCGCGATTCGCCGGCTCGCGAGCGCGGCGAAGCTGCGTCGTCGCCGGGCTTCAGCGCCGCCGCCGTGCACGAAGTGCTGCACGCCTTTGCGCACGAGGCTGGCGACGAGCTCGCACGCGTGCGCGCGGCGCAACGCCGCTGGGCCGGCGACGACGCGGAGCGCTTCGTGGTGCTCGCGCAAGCCTGCTCGCCCGGCTCTGCACCGGCCGCGCCGGACTGCGCGTGCTACCTCGAGTGGCTGGCCGCGGCCGCGGGCCTGGGCGAGGTGCGTCACGCGGTGTACTGGATCGAGGAGGCTCGCGTGCGAGTGCAGAACGGCGCCGATCCCGCGTTGCTCGACGCGCCGATCGCGCACGTGCGCGCGCTCGATCCGCGCAGCGACCCGGCGCTCGACGAGCAGCTCGGGCTCGCGCTGTGGGAGCGCGGAGTGCGCTGCGGAGCGACGGAGGACCTGGATGCGGCTTGGCCGATGCTCGCGGCCGCTGCGCGCGCCGATCGACGCGACGCGCTGGCGCTCCTGGCGCGTCTGTACCGGCGCGGGGAGTTCGTCGAGGCCGACCTCGCGTTCGCGCTCGAGCTCTACCTGCGCGCCGCCGAACTTGGTTCGGCGCCCGCGGCCACAGAACTCGGCGTGTGGCTGATCGAAGAGCCGCGTGACCCGCGCGATCCCGCGCTGGGGCGTGCGTGGGTCGAGCGAGCGGTGAGTTGGGGCTTCCGGCCCGCGGCAGAGGCGCTGGTGCTGATCTACGAGCGCGGCCTGGGCGGCCCGGTGGAGCTCGAGCGGGCCCGCAATCTGCGCGCGCAACTCAACGCAGCGCGCTGATCACCCAACGGCCGTCGCGCGCGAGCTCGCGGCGCTCGACCAGCGGCTTGCCGACGCTGGAGAGTTCCGCGCCGCTCGCGCTGACGCGCAGGACGCCGTTCGTCGGGATCACGAGCCCCGCGGGCTGCGGCGGCGCGAGTTCGAGCAGCGCGCGCATCTCGGGCCAGTCGGACTGCTCGTCGTGCACGTCGAGCGGCAGCGGCGGGCCGAGGTCGAGACACGGTGCGACGTACGCGCTGTCGTCGTCGCGGTAGCCGATCGTGTACGGGCCCGCCGCGCACGCGCCGCCGGACAGCCCGAACATGAACTGAGCGTGCTCGCGCGCGCGTTGGAAGGCGTCCACGAGGCCGCGCGCGCGGATGTGCTCGACGCCCGCGACCGTGTCGCCGCCGTCGAGGTACAGGAAGTCCGCCTCCTCGATCGCAGCGCGGGCGCGCGACACGTCCAGGCGGGGATCGGACAGACGCGGAGAGTCGCACGTCGCGCCCAGGGAGGTGAAGAACTCGACCGTCACCTTGGCCCAGGCGGGCGTGTCGTCGTGGAAGCAGCCGACGTGACAGGCGCGAAAGGGCCGGCCGATGCGCTCGGCCAGTTCGCGCAGCAGGGTTTGACCGGCGCGGGACTTGGAATTGTGGCTCGCGCAAAGAAACAGGACAGCACTCATGCAGCGCATTGTTGCAGCCGGATCGCCCGCGGGCGATCGTGGAGCGCGTGTCGCTCGACCTCGCCGCACTTCAGTCGCTCCTCGACGTTCTGGAGCACTGCGCCCGCAAGGTCCCGCACTACCGCGGCATCGCGCCGCCGCGAGTCGGCGAGAGCGCGCATGAAGCCTTGGCGCGCTTTCCGTTGCTCGACAAGGCGGCGCTGCGGCGCGCCTTCCCGCACGCGCTCGTGCCGCAGGACCGCGAGCTCGGTGCAGCGCTGCGCAGCGGCGAAGTCAGCTTCGTCGGAACGAGCGGGACCAGCGGCGAGCGCGTGCAGGTGCTGTGGCATCAGCCCTGGTGGGACGCGCAGGAACTCGACGGCTTCCGGCTGCACGCGCGCATGGCGGCGGTGGTCGAGCGCTTCGAACGCCGCGAAGCGGTGCTGACCACGCCGGTCTGCTCTGGGAATCTGTGCCACGTCGGCGAGCTCCCGATGGAGGAGCGCGTCGAGGGCGGCCGCACGCTGTTCTTGAACCAGACGATCGACCCCAGCCGCTGGCGCGATGCCGACGTGCTGCGCATCGCGGGCGAGCTCGAGCGCTTCGCGCCCGACGCGCTCGAAGCCGATCCGGCCTACCTGGCGTGGTTCGCGCTGCGGCTCGAGCGCCTGGGCCGCGCGCCGCACGAGCCCGAGTTCATCGACGTCAGCTACGAGTTCCCGACGCGCGCGCTGCTGGCGCAGATCCGGCGCGTGTTCCGCGCGCCGGTGATCGACACGTACGGCTCGACTGAGTGCGGCTTTGTGTTCTGCGCCTGCGAGCACGGCCGCTACCACCACAACGAGGCCTGGAGCCATGTCGAGCTGCTCCCGCTGCCGCGCGTGGAAGGCGCGGCGCTGCTGGTGGTGACTCCGCTCGGCAATCCCTGGCTCAACCTCGTGCGCTTCGACAGCGGCGACGTCGTGCGTGCAGCGCGCGGTGTTTGCCCGTGCGGGCGCGGCGGTGTGACGCTCGAGACGATCGAGGGCCGCGTGCAGGACTTCGTGGTCGCGGCGAGCGGCGAGCTGCTGAGCGTCGCGCGCGTCGACGCCTGCATCGGCGCGCCGCCGGGACTGGCGCAGTGGCGCCTGGTCCAGCTCGCCGAGCAACGCTTCGAGCTCGAGCTCGTGCCCGACGAACGCGAAGCGCTCGACGTCGCGGGCCTGGTCGCGCGCTTGGCGGAGCTGCTGGGCGTCGAGCCGCGCGCGCGCTCCGTGCGCAGCGTTCCGATCGAGGCCTCGGGCAAGTTCCGGCCGTGCCGCGCCGAACATCTCGACGTCGCCGCGCTGGTGAGGTCGGGCCTGTGAGCTTCGACGTCGCCGCACTCAAGCGCGAGTTCCCGCTGCTCGCGCGCGAGCTCGCTGGCCAACCGCTCACGTATCTCGACTGCGCCTCGACCGCGCCGCGCCCGCGCGCCGTGCTCGCGGCCATCGCGCGCTACCACGGCGAGTACAGCGCCAACGTGCACCGCGGAGTCCACGCGCTCTCGGCCGAGGCCAGCGAGGCCTTCGAGGCGGCGCGACACGTCGTCGCGGCGCACCTGGGCGCGAGCGCGGGCGAGCTGATCTTCACCGCAGGCGTGACCGACGCCGCCAACCTCGCCGCCGACGCACTGGCCTTCGACGCGGCGAGCGAGGTCGTCACGACGCACGCCGAGCACCACTCGAACCTCCTGCCCTGGCGCCGCCGCGCGCGCGTGCGCACCTTGCCCGCGCGCGCCGACGGCTGCCCCGACTTCGATGCGCTCGAGTCGCTCTGCACGCCCGCCACCAAGCTGATAGCGGTGCACCACGTGTCGAACGTGCTCGGCTCGCTCGCTCCGCTCGCGCGCATCGCACAGTTCGCGCGCTCGCGCGGCATCCTGACCTTCGTCGACGGCGCGCAGGCCGCGGGGCACCTGGCGGTCGACGTGCGCGCCCTGGACTGCGATTTCTACGCGTTTTCAGGCCACAAAGTGGGCGGTCCGTCGGGTACGGGCGCGCTGTACGTGCGCGGCGAACTGCTCGAGTCGCTCGAGCCCGCGCGCGTGGGCGGCGGCATGGTCGCCCGCGTGGGGAGCTCCGCGTGTGAGTTCAAGCCCGGCGTGCAGCGCTTCGAGGCGGGCACGCCGAACATCGAAGGCGTGTTGGGGCTCGCGGCGGCGCTGCGCCTGCTGGGGCAGCTCGGCCCGGACGAGATCGAGCAGCACTCGCGCGCGCTGGCGACGCAGCTGCTCGAGCAGTGCTCGCGCGTGCCCGGCGTACGCGTGCTCGGAACACAGGACGCGCGCGAGCGCATTCCGCTGGTCGCCCTGGCGTTGCCCGAGCACGGACTCGACGCCGAGAGCGTCGCGCGCACGCTCAGCGATGCGTTTGGCGTGCTCGTCTCGGCTGGACGGCACTGCGCCCATCCGTTGCACGACGCGCTCGGCGTCGACGCCACGCTGCGCGCCAGCGCCTGGATCTGCAACGACTCCGACGACCTCGAGCGCTTCGCGAGCGCGTTGCGCGGGCTGGTGGCCTGAGCGCAGCGGCCGCGCGGCCGAAGCGCGGCGTTGGCTGAGTGGCGTCGCCTGGGCGGTCTCGAGCGGGCGACCTCGACCGAGAAGCACGCGCGTGTGGCGGGCTCGCTCGACGAGCGGCTGAAATGCGGCGGGCAGATCGCCGCTATCCTCTTCGCCCCCTGCGCGGCTCGAGCGCTCTCCGGATCCCAGCGTGTCCACGTCCACTTCCGCCGCCGGGAGCTTCCGCGATTTGCCGCGCGCCTTCTGGGTGCTCGTCGCGGGCATGTTCGTCAACCGGCTCGGCGCCTTCGTGCTGCCGTTCCTGGCGCTGTACCTCAGCGAGCAGCAGAAGCTCGGCGCGCGCGAGAGCGGGCTGATCATCGGCGCCTGGGGCGTCGGCGCAGTGATCGCCGCCATCGTCGGCGGACAGCTCAGCGACCGCTGGGGCCGCAAGCGCACGATGCTCGCGAGCCTGTGCGGCGGCGCCGCGGTGCTGTTCGCCTTCGCGCAAGCCTCGGGCGCGCCCGCGTTGGCCGTGCTCGCGCTGCTGCTCGGCGCGGTGGCCGAGGTCTATCGACCGGCGGTTTCCGCGGCGATCACCGACCTCACCCGGCCCGATCAGCGCGGCCAGGCCTTCGGGTACCTGATCTGGTCCTACAACCTCGGCTTCGCGATCAGCCCGGTGCTCGCCGGCGCCATCGCCAAGCACATGGGCTTCGCCTGGCTGTTCTACGGCGACGCGGCGACGATGCTCGCAGCGGCGCTGGTGGTCGGCCTGTGGGTGCCCGAGACGCGGCCCGAGCAAGTCGAGCAGGTGCAGGTGAGCGGCGGCTTCGCGCGCTCGCTCAGCGATCGACGCCTGCGGCCGATGCTGGTCGCGGCGCTGATGATGGGCATGTCGATCGTGCAGGTCGTGGCGGCCTTCGGGCCGCTGATGCGCGCCGATGGCATCGACATCGCGCTGTACGGGCGCATCGTCGCGCTCAACGGCCTGGGCGTCGCGCTCACACAGCCGTGGGTCGTGCCGCGCGCCGAGAAGCTCGGTGCGGGCCGCGTCGTGCCGCTGTGCGCGCTGGTGTTTTGCTGGGGGCTCGCGCTGCACGCCTTCGTCGACACGCCGGGCACGCACGTGCTCGCAATCGTGGTGTGGACCGCGGGCGAGGTCGCGCTCTTTCCGCTGTGCAACGCGCTGGTGAGCAACATCGCGCCGACCGAGCTGCGCGGCCGCTATCAAGGGCTCTACTTCACCGCCTGGGCTTGCGCCAACGTGATCGGGCCGCCGCTCGGACAGGAGCTGCTCGCGCAGTGGGGCCCGGGCGGCTGGTCGCTCTTGCCGTTCACTTGCGGCGTGATCGCCGCCGCCGCGCTGTGGATCGCAACGCGCCGGAGCAGTCGCGCCGACGCGACGGGTACGCTCGCGCCATGACGCATCTGGTGAAGTGGTTCGCGAGTCTGCGCGCGCGAGTGCGAGGCGTTCCCGCGCGTTGGCGCGCTCCTCGCGGCCCCGTGCGCGGCGCTGCGTCGAAGAAGCATGCGCTGTGGAGCTGCCTCAGCGGCGCGTTCGGCGTGCTGGTGATCGTGTGGGTCACCGAACTCGTCGGCCACCCGCTGCTGATCGGCTCGTTCGGCGCGTCGGCCGTGCTCTTGTTCGGCGTCACTGAATCGCCGCTCTCGCAGCCGCGCAATCTGATCGGCGGGCACGTTATCTCGGCCGCGATCGCAGTCGCCGTCGTCGCGCTGTTCGGCTCGAGCCCGGCGACCATCGCGCTCGCGGTGGGGCTCTCGATGTTCGCCATGCACCTGACGCACACCACGCATCCGCCCGGCGGCGCGACGGCCCTGATCGGCGTGCAAGGCAGCGCCGGAGTCGCGTTCATCCTCGTGCCGGTGCTCGCCGGAGCGCTGATCCTGCTCGTCACCGCGCTGGTCACCAACAACCTCGTGCACCATCGCCGCTACCCGCTGCACTGGTGGTGAGCGCGGCTCGCCGCACCGCCGCTCGCCTCAGTGAAGCAGCGCCGCGATTCGACTCCGCAGTTCCAGCAACTCGCTGCAGCGGGAGAGTAGTCCCGGCAAGTTGCGCAGCGTCTGCTTCAAGAGCTGATCGCGGCCTCCGCCCGGTCGCCGCGGGTCGCCGTACGTCTGCAGAAAGCGCGCGAACAGCGTCTCCTTCAGGTGAGAGTGCTCGCGCGCCTGCGACCAGCTCGCGCCGATTCGTTCGGCGTGGCCGGCGAGCAGCCAGATCTCAACCTCCGGAATCGCCGCGCAGCAGATCAGTCGAGCGCCGCAGTCCGCGGCCGCGTTCTCCAGGTGTTTGAACTCGGAGGAGCGGTCGAGCAGATCGGAGTCCGGCATGAAGAGCAGCAGGTCGCGATGCGAGTACTGCTGGAGCAGCCGCTCGAGCAACAGTCGTTTCGCCTGCTCGTAGCCCTGGATCCGCGGATTGGCGAGCACTTCCACCTTGGCGTTGGGCTTGCCGAGGTCAACGAGCAGGGCCTCGACGAGCGGCTTCAGGATGTAGCGGTCGTGAGTCGGATCCTCGGGAACGATCAGGACACCGAAGCGCAAAGCGCTCCCTCCAACCATCCCTCCGCGAACAGCTCGCCGATCGGCTGCTTCTCGAGCACGCGCAGGAAGTCGGGAACGCGGTTCAGCGGACGGATGTTCGACGCAGCGGTGGACGAGTCGCGGTCGCAGTAAAAGGTCGTGGCGTATTCGCTCTCGTTCAGCCAGGCCAGCACGATCGGCGAGTGGGTCGTCGCCATGACCTGAACCTGTCCGGCCCTGGCCTGAGAGCGGAGCAGCTCTACGAGCACGCGCACGCGCGAAGCGTGGATCCCGCTCTCGAGTTCTTCGATCGTCAGGATGTCAGGCCGGTCCGGCTGGAAGAAGGCCGCTGCGATCGCCGCGAAGCGCAGCGTGCCATCCGAGAGCACTGGGGCAGGCTGGTCCTTTCCGCGCTCCTTGATCGCGAACAGGGGCTCGCCCAGCGCTCCGTGGAGCACGCCGACGTCCTCGATCGCTTCGCTCGGCCAGAGTTGCCTCAGCCACGACGTGTACGCATCCCGAGAGGCGCTGTCCGCGCAAATGGTCTTGACCAGCGCGGCGAAGTTCTCGCCTCGCTCGCCCATGCGCTTCACCGACTGCGCCGTCGAGTAGTCGCGGAGGATCGCCGGCGACGGATCGATCCGCTGCGTGTTCGACAGCGCGCGCAGGCACGCCTGGACGCCCGGTCGGTGTGACTCGAGGCAGTGTTTCGAGCGCGCGAACTGTCCGAGGACCGGGCGCGAGCGTTCGAACTTGTCGTGCGGCGGCCGGCTGGCCTTCCCTGGCGCGCACCGCACTTCGAAGTAAGGACGCCCCTTGGGATTCTCGATGTCGACGCTGCTGTAGACCCTGGTCCCATCGACGATCAGCCACTCATCGACGAGCGCTCCCTCGGCCGGATCGAAAGCGATCGAGTAGCTCGCTGTGCGTGCGTCGCTCGCGTTCAGTTCGAGGCTGACCTCGAAGCGGATTTCATGCGCGCTCTCTCCATTCGCGAACGCAGCTCGCGCGCTGCCGCCACGGATCGGGTCCCACACGTCGCTGTTGGCGCTTTTGGGCTTGCCGTCCAGGATCTCGCCGATCGTGAACCCGTATCCGATGCCCTGCAGCACCCGCAGCGCGTCGAAGAAGTTGGACTTGCCGCTGGCGTTGGCGCCGATGAAGAGATTCAGCTCGCCGAGCTCGAGCTCGACGCTCTGCAGGCTCTTGAAGCCGCTGATCGTGATGCGCCGGATCACTGAGCGCGGAGTGTAGCCACTCCCCCGGCCGGGGTCAGGCGGCCGAGCACCTCTCTGGAGCTCGAAGTCTGGTCGGTCGCCCAAACGCGGCGGAACGTCGGACCCTAGCCGCTCGCGCAAGTTGCTCGCTGGTGCGAGGCGTTTGGCGCCGCGAGCAAGAATGAAGGTGCGGACCGAGTCCTGTGTGGCGTCGGTTGCTGAGCTGATCTGCGTCAACACAGGCTGGGCTCAACGGCTCACAGACTTGGGTCGGCGCACTCGACGGCTGGCTGCTCGAAGCCGACCGTGCGGGGGTCGCCGCCGCCTCCTCACACCGAGCGGCTTGGTTGCGGTGAGCGACGAACTCGTTGCGCAGTCGATCGGATCGCTCTACTGGTGGCGCGTGCGCTCGCCGCACCGAGGAACCCATGCACGACACCTTCGCAACCGTCTCGCGGGCCCGTTCGCGGGCTGGACGTCGTTCGTTCGCACTGGTGCTCGCGGGCGCGTGGCTGGCCCTGACGAGCTGCGCGAGTTCGCCCGCAACGCCGCAGACCTTCGTGGTGCGTTTGAAGCCGGGGCAGGAGCTCGTGACGGAGCTCCGCGCGCTCGCGCAACGCGATCAGTTGCGCGCGGCGAGCGTCGTGAGCGCGGTGGGGAGCCTCACGGACGTGTCGCTGCGGTTGGCGAACAAGGAGGAGACCACGCGCTACAGCGGTCACTTCGAAGTCGTCTCGCTCTCGGGCTACCTCGCGGCGGGCGAGTTCCACCTGCACATGGCGGTCAGCGACGGCGAGGGCCGCACGATCGGCGGGCACGTGATGGAGGGCAATCGCGTCTACACCACGCTCGTGATCGCCGTTCAGGAGCACCCGCACCTGATCTACCGGCGGGAGTTCGATCCCCAGTCCGGTTACGACGAGCTCGTGGTCGAGCGCCGCTGACGGCGTGTGGTGCGGCGCCGTCGACGGGGCGCGGCTGCGCCGAAGCGCGATGGGCGACTCCCGCGGCGCAGTGAAGCGCCGAAGAAGCGAGGGCCTCGGTTGATTCGAGGCGCCTGACGCTGCGCTCGATCCACGGGTAGCATCGGCCCGGCGCTCGAGGCTGCTCGCCGAGGGAGGTTGTCGGTTTTCGCTAACGGCTGGCGAGCCCTTCGCATGGACCCGCACGGGCCCCCCGACTCGCTTCGCACTGGAGGACGGAATCTTGTCGCACACTGCCGCACTCGGACTGCTCGCCGCGCTCCTGACAACCCTCGCGCCCGCCGCGCGCGCCGGAGGAGTGGCCATCGTGGATGCGCCTGGCCTGGGAGTGCTCCCCGATCTGCAGGTCGCGGTGGACGCGGCCGTGTCCGGCGATGTGCTGCTGGTCGCTAGCGGCGTCTACGCGCCGTTCACGATCGATGGCAAGGCGCTCTCGATCTTCGCCATGCCCGGCGGCGCCGTCACGATCAACGGCACCGTCGAGGTCCGCAACCTGCAAGCGTCGCAGCGTGTGATCCTGAGCGGTCTGTCCGTCGCGGCCTTGCCGGCCTCGGTGATCACCCAGCCGCCGCCGGGCCTGCGCCTCGAGAGCAACGCGGGCCAAGTGCGCGTGCAGCATTGCACGTTCGTCGGCGGCGAGGGCCTGCAGGGCTCGTGCTACTCCAACGGGGCTGGCGGGCACGGCGTTGAGGCGCTGAACAGCGCGCGCGTCGCGATCGTCGCGAGCACGCTCCGCGGCGGACGCGGCTATCACAACACCACTAACCCCTTCGACTGCATCGGCGGCGACGGCGGCAACGGGCTGAACGCAAGCGGATCGGCGGTCGCGCTCTACCACTGCGATGTGCGCGGCGGCGACGGCGGTCAGTACGGCTTCGAAGGCGGCACGGGCGGATACGGAGCGCGCCAGGCCGACTTCGGGCTGTTCGCGACCGGTTCCACCTTCCAGGGCGGCGCGGGCGGCTACGCGGCGGACATCGGGTCGGAAGGCGGCGATGGCGGCGACGGCTTGCGCGTCGACCCCGGCGCGCAGGCCAAGCTCGCCGACAACGAGTACACCGGCGGCCCGCGCGGCGAGGCCCTGCCCGGCCCGCAGAACGCCGGGGACGACGGGCTGCCCTTCTCGGGCGGCGGCGTGTACGTGTTCCATCCGGTCGCGTCGCGGCGCCTGAGCGCGCCCGCCATCGTCAGCGAGTCCGCAGCGCTGGCGATCGTCGCGCAAGGCGAGCCCGGCGACAGCGTGTTCGCGATCGAGGCCTCGAACGCCGCGTGGGTGCTCTCGGCCAAGTTCGCCGGACCATGGCTCGTGCCCGTGCCGACGTTCCTGGCGCGGAGCGACGCGGTCCGCATCGGCGCCAGCGGCTCGGCCACGCTGGTGCGCACCATGCCCGACGTCACCTCGGCGCCTGCGGGCCGCGTGCGCTGGATCCAAGGCGCCGTCGTCGGCCCCGCCGGGAATCTGCTCGCGACGCCGCTGCACGTGCTCGTGCTCGATCGCGCCGGCCAGCCGGACTGCGACGGCAACGGACTCCTCGACTGGCTCGACCTGCTCGAGGGCGTCAGCGCCGACTGCGATGGCGACCTCGCGAGCGACGCCTGCGAGCTCGTGCTGGGCGCGGCGGACTGCAACAACAACTCACGGCAGGACTCGTGCGACATCGCTTCCGGCGCGAGCCAGGACGTCAACTCCAACGGCGTGCCCGATGAGTGCGAGTCGCTGGGGCTCACGCTGTACGTCGACGACAGCGCGGCCCCAGGCGGCGACGGGAGCGCGGCGGCCCCGTTCCAAACCATGGCCGAAGCGCTGGCGATCAGCCTCTCGGGCGACACGATCGTGATCCAGGACGGGCTGTACGTCGGCGCGGGCAACAAGGAGTTGTCGCTCGGCGGTCGCGAGCTGCGGATCAAGAGCCAGAACGGGCCGGCCAACTGCGTGTTCGATGCGGGCGGCAGCGGCGCGCTGTTCAAGCTCGAGGACGGCGAAGGGCCGGATACGCGTCTGGAGGGGCTGACCTTGATGCGCGCGTCGCCCGCGCTGTGGGTGTCGGGCCTCGGCGGCCCGCTCGGTCCCAACGTGACGGTCGTCGACTGCCGCTTCACGGCTTGCGGCGGGCTCCGCGGCGCGTACGTCGGACGCGGCGAGGCGCGCTTCGAGCGCTGTCTGTTCGACGCCAACCCCGGCGGAGCGGTCTGGCTCGGCGAGGTCTACTCCACGCCTCGCGCGCACTTCGTCGACTGCTCCTTCGTCGGCAACTCGCACGTCTCGGTGGGCGGCGCGGTTCTGGCCTCCCACGGGAACGCCGGGATCGTGTTCGAGCGCTGCGACTTCCTCGGCAACACGGCCAAGTCGGGCGGTGCGATCTACACCGGCTTCTACGGCGTCACGCCGGTGATCAGCAACTGCTGCTTCGCGGGCAACACGGCGCAGCGCGGCGGGGCCATCTACCTGCTCGGAGGAGGCCCGAACATCCCGCCGTCGCTGGCGATCTCGAACACCACGTTCGCGGACAACACTGCTTCGATCGAGGGCGGCGCGCTCTTCGTCGGGCAGTTCACGAGCTGCACCTTGCGCAACTCGATTCTGTGGGGGAATGCGTCGCCGCTCGGGGCCCAACTGCGGGTCCACGGCTCCAACGCGCTCGCGACGTGCGGCGTCGAGCGCTGCGATGTCCAGGGCGGCCAAGCGGCGGTGTCGGTTGGCAACGGCGTCTTGAACTGGGGCGCGGGCAACATTGCTCTCGATCCGTTGTTCGCCGACCCCGACGGTCCCGACAACCTGCCCGCGACGTACGTCGACAACGACTACAGCCTGCAGCTCGGTTCGCCCTGCCTCGACGCGGGCGACAACGCTCTCGTGGCGCTCGACCTGCTCGATCTGGACGGCGACCTCAACACGCTCGAACCCGCGCCGTTCGATTTCGCCGGCAACGCGCGCTTCGTCGACGTGCCCTCGGCGCCGGACGTGGGCGTCGGCGCGCCGCCGCTGGTCGACATCGGCGCGTTCGAGCGCTTCTGACGCGCTGCTCTTGGGCGACGCGATCGGGGTGGGAGGCCGGGGCGAGACGCTAACCGGACCTGCACGGTCGTTGTCGCGTCATCGGTGTCCACGCGGCGAGCGGCGAGGAGGCCGCGTTCGACCCGAGCGTGCAACTCCGAGCGCGGCGCGTGGCCGCAAGTGAGTGAAGGTCGCGGCCCTGCGGCTCGCCACAAGTCTCGGGAGGGCGATCCACGCAGGTCCGCCGACTCGGCGCAGCGCAGTCAACGGATGCGTCGCGCGCGCTTGCGGGCTCGGGCCGCCGCGTTTTTCTGGGTCCAGCGTCCAAGGCGGGGAGCGAGCCGCGCTACGCACGACTTGGAGTCCCTCCGAGCGAGCCGCTGTTCAACGGTCTGCGCGATCGGGAGTGACTCGACCTCTCCCAGTCTCGAGCGCCTCACGCGCCCACCGCACACCGCCATGCTCCACCGTTCGCTGTCTCGTCTCTGGCTCGTCCTTTCCATCTCGGCTGCAGCTCGCGCTCAGCTCCCGCAACAGGAGCCGCAGGTCGCGCAGCCGCGCGTGCTCACGCCGGCTTCGAGCGTCGACCCGCTCGGCTTCGAGCCGGCTGTGCGCGCGCCGCGCACGCCCTCGGCCCGCACCGGCGACATGGGCGAGCCGCAGCGCACGCCGCTCGGCGCGCTCTCCGACGACGTTCCGCTCCCTGAGGACGCGCGCATCGAGCCTGGCGCGAGCGGCGACACCTTGAGCGCGCCCCGCAGCGGCGATCCGTTCTTCCTGGGCTTCGTCGCCGAGCGCTACTACCCGCCGGAGGGCGAGCGCATCGACCCGGCGCTGCTCGCTTCGATCCCTGCGCAGTTCTCCGACGATCGCCCCGAGCCGCGGACCTACGCCTACGTGATGTTCGAGCGCCGGATCACGGCGGAGCGCCAAGCTGCGCTCGAGGAGGCCGGCGCGCGCGTGCTGGGGTTCCACCCGCACTACACGCTGAAGGTCGCGCTCGAGCCGCAGGCGATCGACAGCGTCGCCGCACTCGACTTCGTGCGCTGGATCGGCGCGCCGCGCTCGCTGCAGAAGCTGCACCCCGAACTCGTCGCGCGCGCTTCGCGAGCACGGGACGGCGAGCTGCTCGAGCTCTACATCAACGTCTACGAGTCGGATCTGAACGAGAGCTCGACCTCGCGACGGATCGGCACGGGCGGCGCGGGGAACGCAGGCGGCGTGGTGCTGCCCAAGGGCCCCGACGACGTCGGCGTCGAGGTCTGGCAGTCGAACGGCTGGCAGCAGCGCGCACTCGAAGGGCTGGGCGTCGAGGTGCTCGAGTACGTCGACCGCATCCGGGCCTTTCGCGCGCGCGCTGCGCCCGTGGCGCTGGAGAGCCTGATCGCGCTGGACTTCGTGCAGTTCGTCGAGTCCGACCTGCGGCCCAAGTTGTTCCACGATGAATCGACGCCGCTGATCCAGGCCGACTACACGCGCGCCTTCTACGACGGCGGGACGAACTCGGCCGCCGTCGCGGGCGTGATCGACTCGGGCACGGACTTCCAGCACTCGATGCTGAACCACACGTTCCTCCGTTGGGTCGACGTGACTCCGGAGGACGAGGGCACGCTCGACAACTGCGGCCACGGCTCGCACGTCTCGGGCACGGTCTGGGGACTGCCGAGCAGCTCTCAACGCGGGCACACCGGCGTCGCGCCCGGCTTGGGCTGGGGCAGCACGGGGCGCGTGCGCTCGACCAAGTTCTTCTACGGCGCCAACTGCGATGCGATGGCGATCTCGCTCAACTCGCTGTTCTCGAGCATGCGCTCGACCTACACCGACTCGACCGGCGACGTCTCGCCGCGGCCGCACGTGATCAACAACTCGTGGGGCTACGACTTGGGAGCGAGCGCGCCCACCGGCGTCGAAGCCGAGGCGCGCGCGGTCGACGCGGAGGTCTGGGACTACCGCCAGCTCTACGTGTTCGCTGCCGGCAACGACGGGCCCAGCGGCGGCACTGTCGGACTGCCGGGCGCCGCCAAGAACGCCTTCACGGTCGGCAGCTTCGGCGACTTCGAGACCAGCGTCGGCGACCCCGGCGCGTTGTCGTCGTTCTCGAGCCGCGGCCCGTGCGGCGACAACCGTTGGAAGCCCAACCTCAGCGCGCCGGGTCACTGGATTACATCCGCGGAGGCCGAGACGGGCTCGGGCCTGACGGAGATGCGCGGTACGAGCATGGCGGCGCCGCACGTCGCGGGCGTCGCCGCGCAGTTGTGCGACAAGTACAGCTCGATGCGCTGGGCGCCGCACCGCCTCGCGTCGGTGTTGATGGCGAGCGCGATCACTGCGGACGCTGCGGTGCTGACCGGGCCGACGAGCAGCGCGGCGCACTTGAACAGCCACGGCGCGGGCCGCGTCAACGCGCACAAGGCGGTGTTCGACTCCACGCTCGACTGGGAGTGGTTCAACTGGGGCATGACCAGCGACGCGACCGGCTTCGACTGGGCCGACTTCTTCGTCAGCTCGAACGTCGAGCGCGTGGTGGTGTGCATGACCTACCTCGAAGACGAGTGCTCCGCCGGCGCCTCGCGCGCACTGGTCAACGACTTCGATCTGTACCTCGACGATCCGACCAACGGCAATTCGTCGGTCGGCAACGTCGGCGAATGGACCGCGCAGCACAGCGCGGTGAACAACACCGAGATCCGCATCCTCGACAACCCGCTCGACGGCTGGTGGCGCTGGAAGGTCTGGCCGGAGAACGTGACGAACACGGCGCGCGTCAGCGTCACTGTCGGCCTGATCTACGGCGATGTCACGCCCAACGGCTCGCTGAGCGTGAGCGCGGACGATGTGTACGTGAAGCCGGGCGAAGACGTGACGATCACCGCCGACGTCTACAACCCCGAGTACTACGCCTCGAGCGTGTTCCTCGACACGAGCGTGAGCGGCGCGGTGCTGCAGTCGGCGAGCACCACGCTCGAGGACGGCGCGGTGACGAGTCTGCTCGACAACGAGCACAACGGGTTCGACCTGACGGTGGGCGCGTTGCGCGCGGTGAACCACAAGCTCGCGAATTGGGTCGCGCGCTGGAGCAGCGAAGGCGTCAAGAACTGGAGCGTGAACGCGCGCTCGGACAACTGGGTCGACAAGACCGCGTCCGTCAACGTCGTGGTCGACGGCACGCCGCCCGGCACGGCGCAATTCCTCGGATCGTCGACGCACATCGTCGGCGCCTGGTCGAACAACCCGAACATCACCTACACCTGGAGCGCCGCCAACGACAGCCTGTCGGGCCTCGACGGCTATGGCGTGTTCACCTCCACGTTGAGCGCGCCGTCGCCGGCGTACGCAAAGGACATCGAGCAGGTCACGAGCTACTCGGAAGCGCTCCTCCACGGGACATGGCACTTCAGCCTGCGCGCCGTGGACAACTCGGGCAACTGGTCGCCGAACTTCGTGACGACCGGGCCGTTCCGCATCGACTTGATCGCGCCGAGCGCGCCGACGGGGCTCAACTCGCCGACGCACACGCCGAGCCAGCAGTCGTGCAACACGACGGTGCAGGTGCAGTGGTCGCCTGCGAGCGACTCGACCTCGGGGATCGCGGGCTACCTCGGCGTGTGGTCCACCGTGGCGACGCAAGAGCCGACCGGCGCGACCAACATCGCGGCCAGCGCCACCAGCTTCACCTCGAACATCGGGTCTTCGCTCTCCGCGCGCTACTTCCACCTGCGCGCGAAGGACCTGGCGGGGAACTGGGGCCCCACGCAGCACTTCGGGCCGATCGTCGCCAACGCGGCGTCGGTGCTGACCTACTGCACGGGCAAGACCAACTCGCTCGGCTGCGTTCCGGCGATGTCGGCGACGGGCCAGCCCGACATCAGCGCGGGCACGTTCCAGGTCGCGTGCCACAACGTGCTCAACAACAAGATCGGCTACCTGTTCTGGGGCTTTGCCGCCGCCTCGCAGCCCTTCCAGGGCGGCCTGAAGTGCGTCGCGTCGCCGACCTGGCGCACGCCCAACCAGCTCAGCGGCGGCAACCCCAGCGGCAACGACTGCTCGGGCTCGTACTCGTTCGTCTGGACCACCGCGTTCATGAACTCGTACGGCCTGGTTCCCGGGCAGACGCTCCACTGCCAGTTCTGGATGCGCGACCCGCAGAGCCCGAGCACGAGCGGCCTGTCCAACGCGCTGCGCTTCACGGTGTGTGACTGACCGCGCCCCGCGGAGGGTGCGAGCGACGCTCGTCGCGACGGGCCGGGCGCAGGCGGCGTCCGACCCGTCGCGACGGCGTTTCGGAGGCGTTCGCTCGCGGGCCCGGCCGCTCGCCTCTACGCACAATCGCGGGCCCTGGAGGCCCGCTTTGCTCCGCGAATCGTCCTGAAAGGAACGGTCAACGCGCCTCACTGATCGGGGAAGCTTGGAACACGCTCTTGCAATGGCCCGGCGCCTGGTGGCGTCGTGTCAGGGCCTCCCGCGGCTCGGCGGCGGCGGGGCAGTCGCCCCGGGATGCGTTCGCACCTCGGTTCCTCTCTTTTTGAGCGGAGCTTCACCCCATGAGGCTCGTCTCGAACCTGCCCCGCGCCCTCGGCGCAGCCGCAGCCTTGGCTGCGCTCGCCGTCAGCGCCAACGCTCAAACCCTCGGCTGTGAAGTCGGCGTCGCCAACGGCGGCTTGATCCCCGCCACAGGCACCGGCGGCGGCGCCTACCCCGGCACGCTGCCCACTGCGCCCAGCCTGTTCACGCTCAACGTCGCCTCGCTGCCCCCCGGTGCGACGGTCGTCACCGAAGTGAAGCTTTTCGGAGCGGTCCACACCTGGTCGTCGGACTGCCAGTTCGTGCTCGAGGACCCCTCGGGCGGGCTGCACAACATCTTCGTCCGACCGGGAACCACCACGGGCACGGGCTACAGCTGCGACTTCAACGGCGACTACCGCTTCGTGCCGCCGTGCACGACCACGGTGCTCTCGCTCCCGGCCACGTGCACGGGAACGGCGGTCCTCGCCCCGGGCACCTATGACCAGTCCTTCGGTCGCAGCACGCTCGCGTGGCCGAGCGGCACGAACGGCATCAACAACACGCCGCTCGACTCGATCGCCGCGGCGACCGGAACGTGGACGCTGCGCGTTTACGACTGGGCCGGCGGCGACTCCGGATCGCTCGGTTCGTTCGACGTCTGCTTCGGAACCCCCGTTCCGCCGGCGACGCCCTCGTCGGCGCCCACGCTGACCGCGCCGGCCAATGGCGCGACGGCCGCCAATCCGGTCACGCTGACGTGGTCGGCGGTCACGTGCGCCACGAGCTATGACGTCGACGTCGATGGCATTGTGACCAACGTGGCGAGCACCTCGCTCGTGCTCGGGCCGCAGGCGCCGGGCATCCACACCTGGACGGTGCGCGGCGTCAACACGGGCGGAGCGGGTCCCTACGCGACCTCGTTCACGTTCGACGTTCCTCCGCCTCCGCCGGCTTCCGTGTGCGTGCCCAACGGCGCGGGCGCTGGTCTCGTCCCCGCCGCGGGCACGGGTGGAACCGGTTCGGTCTGGCCGGGCACTCTGCCTGCCACGCCGTACACGAACACCTACAACGTCACGCTGCCTCCGGGCGCGACTCAGATCGTCAAGGTCGACCTGACCTTCTCGACCCAGCACACCTGGGCCGGCGACGTGTTCGCGGTGCTCACCGACCCCACGGGCGGCATGCACAACATCATCCACCGCATCGGCAGCACCGGATCGGGCGCGGGCCTCAACTGCGACTTCAACGGCACGTACTCGATCTACGAGACGGCTGGCGCGGCTTGGCCGACGGTCTGCCCGGGCTCCACGGACATCCCGGTCGGTGACTACGACCAGTTCGTCGGCGGCTGGCCGAGCGGCACGAACGGCATCTTCAACACGCCGCTCAGCGCCATCCCGGTTTCGAGCGGCAACTGGACGCTGACGATCTACGACTGGGCCAGCGGCGACAGCGGCGCGCTCGGTGATTGGCAGTTGTGCTTCGACAGCGGACCGGTTTGCCCGGTGGCGTACTGCACCGCTGGCACCACGACCAACATGTGCGCCGCCTCGCTCAGCGCGACGGGCAACCCGAGCGTGACCCAGGCTTCGCCCTGCGTCATCAGCGCGAACGGCGGCGAGGGCGCTGTCGCCGGCGGGTTCTTCTACGGCGTCAACAACACCGGCTTCTCGCCGACGCCGTGGGGCACGACCTCGAGCTTCCGTTGCGTGAAGAACCCGCTCCAGCGCTTGGGCGTGCTGGCGCCCAACGGGACCTCGGGCGCCTGCGACGGCTCGTACACGCTCGACTGGGACGCCTGGCAGCTCGCTCACCCGAGCGCGGCCGGCAACCCGTGGTCGGCCGGCGACAATGCCTACGTCCAGGCCTGGTTCCGCGACATCGGCGTGCCGAAGGGCAGCACCTCGAACGCGCTCGAGTTGACCTACGACCTGTGATCTAGAGCTGAGCGAGTCGCGGCACGCGACGCGCGGGCCCGCGGCTCGCTCGACTCGATACTTCCGGACCGTCCCTCGGGGCGGTCCGGAGTTGTTTTCGGGCCGTGAGGCCGAGGCGCGCGTTCACAAGCGCGGGCCGGATCAGTGCGCGCCGCCCGAGGCTGCGAGCATGGCCGCCTGGCGCGCGACGATCACGCTGCGCACTTGCACCGCGGCCTGCAGGTGCGCGAGGCGAGCGGCGTCCGGCGCGCGCTCGCTCAGCTCCAGGAACGTCGTCGCGCAGGCGAGTGAGAAGCTCGCGTCGCGGCCCGGCTTGGGGCGCAACTCGTCGCGGATGCGCTCGCGGTGCGCGAGCACGCGCTTGGCGACGGCCGCAGGCCCGCCCGGTGCGAAGCTCAGCAGCGCGACCTCGTCGTAGTCGCCCGAGTGCATGTGGAGCCCGTGCTCCTTGAACTGCGTCCAAAGCTCTTCGAAGCGCGCGCAAGCGCGGCGATCGGGCGTGGGGTGGAAGAAGAGCAGATGGGGGATCGGGAGCAGCGCGCTGGACGCGCGGAACCCGCGCGAGCGCAGGTCCCCGTACAGTTCCTCGACGCGTCGACCGATCTCGTTCGCCGACTCGTCGGTGGTCGCGAGCAACGCCAGCGTCGGCAGATCGCCCGATCCGAGCAGGAAGCGATGGTCCTGCTTCACGCGCTGGTACAGCTCGGCGATCCGTTGGAGCCGCGCGTCGTCGACGCGGGCATCCTTGGCGCCGCGCAGCAGCACGGCGAGCGCGAGCGACTCCGCCAAGCCTGAACGCGGGAGCCGCAGCGCGCGGAAGCGGTCGCGCACGCGCTCGAGTTCGCGCAGGAACGCCGACACCGGCAGGCTGTCCAGGACGAGCGTCGCCGCCAGGAACGCGCGCGCAGACCCGGCGGTGTCGCGCCACCACCTCACCTGGGCGCGCCAGTCGCTGATGACCGTGCGCGTGGCGCGAACGAGTTCGCCTGGCGCGCGCTCGGACTGCGAGAGGACGATCGCCGCCCAGCGTTGAAGCTCAGTGTCGTCCGACCAAGCGCTCTCGACCTTGAAGGCCTGGGCCAAGGCCAGGAAGCGCTCGAGCGGTCGACGGTCAGGGGAAGCGGGTTGCGTCATGTCGTGAACCTCTTGCGCTCGAGCTAACGCGTCAGGCGCAGCACGTTGCAGGCGGCGAGCGGAAGTCAGGCTAGTCTGCGCCGAGTGCTGATGATCTCGACCGTTGGACTTTGCGTCGCGCTCGCGCTGGGCGAGGTGCGCGTGAGCTCGACCGCGGAACTGCGCCAGGCCTTGAGCAACGCGCGGCCGGCGACACGGATCGTGCTCGCGAGCGCTCGCTACGAAGGCTTCTCGTTCGCCGGTGTGAGCGGCGCGGCGTCGAAGCCGGTGACGATCGCCTCCGCCGATCCAGGCGCTCCCGCAGTGTTCACGGGCGGCGTTCAGTTGTCCGATGTCGCACACTTGGTGCTCGAGGACCTCGTCTTCGATGGCGCTGCGGGCAACGGGCTCAACATCGACGACGGCGGGACGTTCGAGACGCCTTCCGAGCACATCGTGCTGCGTCGCGTGCGCGTGCGCGACTGCGGCGGCGCGGGCAATCACGACGGGATCAAGCTCTCCGGCGTGCGCGAGTTCCGACTCGAGGAGTGCGTGGTCGAGCGCTGGGGCCGCGGCGGCTCGGCGGTGGACATGGTCGGGTGCGCGAGCGGCGTGCTGAGAGCCTGCGAGTTCCGCGATTCTGAGCGCAACCCCGCGTCGAACGCTGTGCAGGCCAAAGGCGGCTCGCACGCGATCCGCATCGAGGCTTGCCGTTTCGAGCACGCCGGCCAGCGCGCCGTCAACCTCGGCGGTTCGACGGGCCTCGAGTTCTTCCGTCCCAGCCCAGCCGGCTTCGAGGCGCGCGACATCTCCGTCGAAGGCTGCACCTTCATCGGCTCGCTCGCGCCGATCGCCTTCGTCGGAGTCGACGGCGCGAGCGTGCGCTTCAACACGATCTATCGACCGCAACGCTGGGTCGCGCGCATCCTGCAAGAGACGCGCGCCGAGGGTTTTGTCCCGTGCCGCAACGGCGTGTTCAGCGACAACTTGATCGTGTATCGCGCGGCGGAGCTCGCCACGGCCGTCAACGTCGGCGACGCGACGGCGCCCGAGACGTTCTCGTTCGCGCGCAACTGGTGGTTCTGCGAGGACGAGCCCGCTCGCGCTCGTCCCACTCTGCCCGTCTCCGAACTCGACAGCGCCGGCGGCCGCGACCCGAAGTTCCTCGACGCCGCCGCGCTCGACCTGCGGCTTGCACCCGACAGCCCGGCTCGCGCGCACGGCGCAGATGCGTGGCCGAGGCGTTGAGCGCTGCGCCCTCGAGATCGCCGTCGGCGCGGCGTCAATCGCGCGAAGTTCTTCCACACGCGTAACCTCGAGAGCCCGCGCCGTTTGCCGCGCGGATTGACCGCGATCCCGTGAGTTCGGTGGCCCGCGCAATCCAACCGAGAGGTGCTTTCATGAGTGTCGCCCGACAGTTCGGAGCCCTGTTCATCGCCGTCGCGCTTTCGGGCGCCTGCTCGCATCGTCACAGCGTCCAAATGACGTCGACGGAGACCGCGGACGACCGCGCCAAGGTTCGCGTGACCTCGCATTCGAAGTTCGCGAACACCACCGAGCTGCGCAACCTCGTCGCAGACGTGCCCGGCGGGACGAAGTCGAACCTGCTGGACTTCGACCCGCTCGAGGTGGAGCAAGGTGTGATCCTGCTGAAGCTGTTCGCGCCGGACGGGACGGTGAAGTCCGAGCAGGAGGTCCGCGCCGATGGCCAGCTCGAGTCCGACTGGCTCCTCGAGCCCACGGCCGGCCAGTGGCGCCTCGAGATCGACATGCGGGCGGCGACGGGAAGCTACGACATCGACTGGCGCGTCGAACGCTGAAGCTGCGCGCGCCCCGCTTTCGCTCCGTCCCTCCGCCGCGATCGTCGCCGTCATGCTCGAGCTTCGACCCAGTTGCGAACACTGCGGAACGGCGCTGCCGCCCAGCAGCGCGGAGGCCATGGTCTGTTCGTTCGAGTGCACGTTCTGTCGGACGTGCGTCGAGACGCTGCTCTCCAACGTTTGCCCCAACTGCGGCGGCGGCTTCGAGCGGAGGCCGGTGCGGCCCGCGCGCATGCTCGCGAAGCACCCCGGCGGCACGACGCCAGTCTTCAAGCCGATCGATCCGCGGAGCTTCGCCAAGCTGCAGGCTGAGCAGCGCGACGTAGCGCCGCACTTGCGCTGAACGCCGGACGCTTCTGGTTGCGGCAGCTAGCCGACAGCGGCCGTGCCGCGCGTGCGGTATCTCTCGGAGAGTGTCTGCGCGCGAGTGCTTCCGCCCGCGCCCTGAGGGCTCCGAGGAACGCGCCAGCGCCGGCGGCCCGCGCCCCGAACGCTACGGCAGCGTGAGTGCGAGCAGCTTGCCCGCGATGATCTCGATCTCGCGCTCGACGCCGAGAGCCTCGACCTTCGGCGCGCCTCCTCCGAGCACGCGGCTCTCGAGTTGGATGCGGTAGCGGCCCTCGGGGAGGCTGAGTGTCTGTGGCTCGAGCTCGCCGTCGCGCTTGCGGAAGTACTTGCGCGTCGGTTCGGCGTCGGCGCCCGCGCGTTGAACAAGTACGCACACCATGCTGCTCTCGTCGTAGCTCCCTGGAGCGACCGTGAGCTGCAGCTCGCCCGTTGCGGGCAGCGTGAGGGACACGAACGAGTCGTTCACGCCGATCGGCGTGCTGTGCGTCACGCCGCCGAACTCGAGTTGCAGTTCGCCCGCCAGGTTCGGGACGGCGTCGAAGTGGAAGCGCCCGTCGCCTAGCGGCGTGCCGAGCACGCTCGTGCCTCCCTCGAACACGGCGAGGAGGAGCTTCGAGTCCGTGGGCTTTCCGCGCGCGTCGAGCACGAGCGCGTCGAGCGCATGTCCGCGCGCGAGTGTGAAGACGAGCTCCTCGCCTTCGCGCAACTTCACACCGTCGAGGACGATCGGCACGAACCCGGGGCGAGTGACCTCTAGATGTTCGATCTCGTCGATGGACGTTTCCAACTCCTCGGAGCCGAAGCGGCCGTCCTCATGGGTGGGCATGCTCATCGATGCGGTCGAGTTCTCGATGTGAACTGTGGCGCGCGGCAAGCCGCGCCCGGACTCGTCGACCACCCGACCGTGGATCCCGAGCGACCTCGTCGGTACGACGAGTTCGATCTCAACGGTCTCTAGGCGTGGCGGGGCCGTCACGTCCCGACTCATCAGCTCGGTCAGCTCACTGTTGGCTGCGTTCACAGACCAGACGTGCAACGTCACCAAAGCGCCGGGTGCAAGATCGCTCAACACCCATCGACCGTCGCCGGCGCTGCGGATCCAGCCGGGCTGCTCGGCCTCGGTCGAATGGCGCAGTCCGATCGATCCGTACTCGCTCACCGGAGCACCCGTCTGCGTGACTACGCGCACGTCGATGCGATTTCGGCGCGCCAAGACGACGTTCACGCGCTCCTCCGTCGTTGGAGCGACGAGGACTTGGCTGTGTCCATCGGCTCGCACCGTGATCGGACGCCAGTCCTCTGGCAGGGCAGAGAACACGATCCGACCACTCAAGTCCGCGACGCGGGGCCGTTCGTCGTACTCGGCGAGGCTGACGAGCGCGCTCGCAGCGGGGATCGGAACGCCAGCGTCGTCGGTCACCCGGAGCTCGAGACGGCGACCTCTCGAGAGCTCGAACTCGCCGAGTTCGCGCGTTCGCTCGAGCTCGCGCCATGGGGTTCGCACGTTGACGCTGCGCCGCACGAGATCGAGCTCGAGGAGCACTGTGCCGGCCCACTCGTCCAGCGCGTGCCGCGAGGTCGCCAGCGGCAGCTCGAACGCCCCTGTGGCATCGGTGGTCGCTTCCGGCGCCGCGCCGTCGAGCCGTGAACAACGCACACGCACGCCGCCCACTCCTGCGCGAGTCCGTGCGTCGACTACGCGGCCACGGACTACGAGCGGAGAGAGGAGCGCGAGATCGAGTCCTTCGGTCGGCGCGAGAAGCAGGAGCGAGCGATCGTCCTCCGTGAAGTCGCCCGGCCCGCGGATGAAGCGCCAACTGTCCGGCAGTTCGATCGCGCCGGTCCACGACTCGCCCAGACCGTCGAACTGGAACTCAGCGCTGTCGTTGAGCGGCAGCACGCGCTTGCTCTCGGAAATGCCGAGCTTCTCCAGCTCTCGCAGCGCTTCGTCGTCGAGCTTCGCGAGCGCCGGCGTGTCGCGATCGTCGGTCAGCTCGAGGCGCGAGAGGCGAGAAGCGCTCGCATAGAGCAGTCGTCCTGCCACCCTCGCTCCTGAAGGCACGAGCAACGACGCCTCGCCGCCCTCGGAGTCCAATTCGAAGCGCATCGGCATGAAGCCCGCGCGCGCGACGATCAGCGCGGTCGGTCGCGGCTCGTTCGAGAGCTCGATGCGGCCGCTGGCGTCGCTGAGCTTCGTCGCGAGCCAACGCGTGTCGTCCAGGAGGATCGCCGTGAAGCCGCCGCGGGGCGCGCCCGCTTCGTCGACGAGCTGGAGTGAGCGAGCGGACTTCGTCGAGCTGATCTCCGTCTCCGTTCTGCGTGTGTCGGCGCTCGCCGGCGCAGCACCACGGGACTCGACGCTCGCGCCGGCCTGCGCGACGTCCGCAACGCGCGCTTCGGACGCCTCTCCTCCGAATGAGTTCCAACCGAACCAGGCTGCCGCGAGCAACGCCGCGGCGGCGACGAGCTTTCCGAGCATGACCAAGACTCCCGAGACGATGCCTGTCGAACTTCCGGCGACAGGCCGGCCTTGGCCGACCCAGGAGTGCAGCGCGACGATCCACGCGTTGCGGTCTCCGCCGTGCTGTGCATCGAGCTTCTTGCGCAGCTCGGCGAGGCCGCGCGAGATGCGCTTGCGCGCTGCGACATGCGACACGCCTTGCCGCTCGGCGATCTCGATGGCCGAGAGTCCGTCGAGGTAGCGCAGCAGCACCGCCGAACGCTCGGGCTCGTCGAGTGACATCACTGCGGCTGCGAGCCGCCTCTGTAGCCCGCCGCGCGCGACGACGTCATCGACCTGCGCCTCGGGCCGAGCGACGGCGCTCTCGCGACGGGCTCGTCGCTCCTGCGCGCGCGCGCCGCGCCGGGCAAAGTTGCGCGCCACCCTCGCGAGCCAGTTGCGCAGCCCGCTCCCGTCCAACGCGGGCGCGTGCTTCGAGGCTGCGAGCCACGTGTCCTGCACGAGGTCGTCGGCGCTCGACGCATCGCGCACCAAGCTCCGCGCCAGGCCTTGCAGCCACGCAAGCTGTTCGAGGAGTTCACCTTCGCGCGGCGTTCGAGCGGTCGGTTCCATGGGGTCGACGCAGGAATCCCGCGGGCGGCCAAGTGTGACCACGAATCTCTGGCGTCCGAGCGTTCCGACTCTGCCAGCGCGACGCACCTTGCTCAGCGCAGATTCACGACTTCCAGCGCAGCGCTGGTATTCACTCGCCTGATCGCAGTCCTGTCTCGACACGACGCCTGCGCCACGACGGAGATCTCGGCCGCGGCGTGAGCTCCCCGCGCGCCCGACTGCCCCCCGCACACGGCCAGCCAGTTCGACGCGAGCGCGCCAGCGACGAGTTTGCGGAGAAAGCGGCCTACGTTCTCCGCATGCGGTGCGGAGAATGGGTGGTCATTCGGCTCCCTGTCGCTGACAATCTCCGCACCTGATGCGGAGACCCCAGTTCAATCACGAGCGCGCGGACTGGCCGGGCTTCACCTGGGACGACAGGGGCATCGTTGCCCCGCTGGCCGGCGTCCGCCACAAGCAAGGGCTGCTGCTGGGTCGGATGAGGGGCCTGGGCTTCGATCTGCGGGCGGAGGCGAATCTCGCCGCGCTGACCAGCGAGGTCGTGAAGTCGTCCGCGATCGAGGGTGAGGCGTTGAGCGCTGACGAAGTGCGCTCGTCGATCGCTCGGAGGCTCGGTCTCGAAGTCGCGGGGCTGCCGACGGCGAGCCGGCACGTGGACGGCGTGGTCGAGATGATGCTCGACGCCACGCGCAACTGTGAGGCGCCGCTGGCGAGTGAGCGGTTGTTCAGCTGGCACGCGGCGCTGTTTCCGACGGGTCGCAATGGTCTCGACCGAATCACGGTGGGCGCTTGGCGCACGGACGAGTCGGGACCTATGCAAGTCGTGTCCGGACCGCTCGAACGCGAGGTCGTGCACTTCGAGGCGCCTCCAGCTCAGCGGCTCGGCGTCGAGATGGAGGCCTTCTTCGACTGGTTCAACTCGCCGAGCTCGACCGACTCTGTGCTCCAGGCAGGCGTTGCGCACCTGTGGTTCGTGACCGTTCACCCCTTCGACGACGGCAACGGCCGCATCGCGCGCGCGATCGCCGAGCTGATGCTCGCCCGCGCGGACGGCGCGCCCGAACGCTTCTACAGCATGTCCTCGCAGCTCGAAGCGGAGCGCAAGGACTACTACGCCGCACTCGAGAGCGCGCAGCGCGGAGCGCTCGACATCACCGAGTGGCTGCTGTGGTTCCTTGGCTGTCTCGACCGGGCGTTGGGCAGTGCCGAGCTCATGCTCGCGGGGGTGCTTCGCAAGGCCAGGTTGTGGGAGCGGATCAACCGCCGGCCGGTAAACGAGCGGCAGCGCTCGGTGATCAACCGCATGCTCGGCGAGTACGAGGGCTTCATGTCGACATCGAAGTACGCCAAGCTCGCCAAGTGCTCGCAGGACACGGCGCATCGCGACGTCCTGGAACTCGTCGCACGCGGCATCCTCGTCAAGAACGACGCTGGCGGCCGCAGCACGAGCTACAGGCTGGGAGAAGCCGAGCAGGTTGCGCCGTGAACTCCGTGGCGTGGATCTCTCGCGCGCCGGCGGCACGTCGCACGCGCCGCGCGCTGCGTAGATTGCGCTGAGTTGGGGCCGCGCCGGACGCGCGTTGAACTGTCAATGCTCGTCACGCGAAAGAGTCCAATTGCGCCCATGAACCTCACCTCGATTCTTGCTCGCATGCAACCTGCGCCCGCGGCGCTGAAGGCGCTGGTGGCTGGACTGAGTGACGACGATCTTCGATGGCGGCCGAGCGAAGGCCAGTGGTCGATCGTCGAGGTGCTGTGCCACCTCGCCGATGAAGAGCTCGAGGACTTTCGAGTGCGACTGGAGTTGACGCTGCGCGGCGATGGCTCGCCGTGGCCGCCGATCAACCCGCCGCAAGCGGCGCTCGAGCGGAACTACCTTGGCCAACAGGCGCGGGATGTCCTCGATCGATTCGCGGCGGAGCGGGCGGCTTCGATCGCGTGGTTGAAAACGCTGTCGGGCGCGAACTGGTCGGCCGAGCACCACCACGCCAGCCTCGGCGTGCTGCGCGCGGGCGATCTGCTGGCTTCGTGGGCCGCCCACGACGCGTTGCACTTGAAGCAGATCGCGAAGCGGCTGCTTCAATTGGCGCAGCGCGATGCGCCGGGATTCGGGACGGCCTATGCGGGGGACTGGCTGGCGTGAGTGACGCCGCGGGGCCGCGCCGAGAAGGGCCGCAGCTCTGGGTTAGGATGAGGGCTTGGACCTCCCCCGGCGGGCGGGCGGGACGGGGCGCAAGCCTCCAGCGTGCGCGCCGCGGGGTCGATAGGTCTGCACGCTCTCCCTCTCGCTCCGCGCTTTGGCCGGGGCGGCGGGACGTCTCCTCCTCCGACCGACACCGATCCGCGATGCTCCTCCGAACGATGACCCTGCGCGCTGCCGCGCTCGTCGCCGCTGTCCTGATGTGCGCGCTGCCCGCTGCGGCGCAACCGCAGGAGCTGCCGCTCGCCTACATCGGCCCCGGCGCAGGCATGGCGGCTGCGGGCTCGATGTTCGTGCTCGCGGGCACGTTCCTGCTCGCCGCGGGCATCCTGCTCGTGTGGCCGCTCAAGTTCGCGGTGCGCTTGCTCACGCCGGCCAAGCACGGGCCGCAGAAGTTCAAGCGCATGATCGTCGTGGGCTTCGACGGCATGGATCCGGGTCTGGCCAAGCAGTACATGGCCGAGGGCCGCATGCCGGTGCTCAAGAAGCTCGCCGAGAGCGGCTGCTTCTATCCGCTCGAGACCGCCTGCCCGTCGATCTCGCCGGTGGCGTGGTCGACGTACGCGACGGGCGTCGATGCCTCGCGGCACAACATCTATGACTTCCTGACGCGCGACCCCTGCTCGTACATGCCGATGCTGTCGAGCGCGGAGACGATGACGCTGCCCAAGACGCTCAATCTGGGCTTTGCGAAGTTGCCCTTCGGCACGGAGGCCGTGCAGCGCTCGCTGCAGAAGAGTCAGCCTTTCTGGAAGCTGCTCGGCGACGCGCGCGTGTGGTCTTCGATCATCCGCGTGCCGATCACCTTCCCGCCGCAGAAGTTCAAGAACGGCACGCTGCTCAGCGGCATGTGCGTGCCCGACATCCAGGGCACGCAGGGCTCGTTCTCGTTCTACTCGACCAAGCCGCGGCCCGCGGGGCAGCACATCGGCGGCCAGCAGTACCAGATCCGTCGCTCCGGCAACGTGATCGAGTCGAAGCTCACCGGGCCGGCCGGCAAGGACGGCGCGATGAAGTGCCCGTTCAAGGTCGAACTCGACGACGCGAAGAAGCGCGCCAAGATCACGGTGGGGGACACGACCTGCGAAGTCGGCGTCAAGGAGTACACGCCGTGGATGGTCGTGCCCTTCGACGGGCTCACCGGCATCGCGCGGCTCTACATCCAGACCTGGGATGCCGAGCACTTCGAGCTGTACGTCACGCCGATCAACATCAACCCGGACAACCCGGTGATGCCGATCAGCCATCCGTTCGTGTACGCGATCTACCTCGCCAAGCTGCACGGCCAGTACGCGACGCTCGGACTCGCTGAAGACACATGGGCGCTCAACGAGCGCGTGATCGACGAAGAAGCGTTCTTGAAGCAGGCCTGGCTGATTTGCGACGAGCGCAAGAAGCAGCTGTGGGACGTGCTCGACAAGACCAAGAAGGGCTTCGTGACGGTGGTGTTCGACACCTCCGATCGCATCAGCCACATGTTCTATCGCTTCCTCGATCCCACTCACCCGGCCAATCGCAACAGCACGCCGGCGGAGTTGGCGAAGTACAAGGACGTGATCCCCGAGACTTACGCCGAGATGGACAAGCTCGTGGGCGAGCTGCTCGCGAAGGTCGGCGACGACAAGGACACGGCGATCGCGATCATCAGCGACCACGGCTTCTGCAACTTCCGCCGCGGCGTGAACCTCAACACGTGGCTGAAGGAGAACGGCTATCTGGTGCTGAAGGACGGCGCCGAGACGAGCCCCGATTGGTTCGCCAAAGTCGATTGGACGAAGACGCGCGCTTTCACGCTCGGCCTCACGGGCGTTTTCATCAATCGCAAAGGTCGCGAAGCGCACGGCATCGTCGAGAAGGGCCCCGAGATGGACAAGCTGTGCCGCGAGCTGAAGGAGAAGCTCGAGGCGCTGGTCGATCCGCTCGACGGACAGAAGGTCGTCAAGGAGGCCTTCATCACGCACGAGGTCCATAAGGGGCCTTATGCCGACATGGCTCCCGAACTGCTGATCGGCTACCACAAGGGCTTCCGCCACTCGTGGGATTGCGCGACCGGTGCGGTGTCCAAGAGCGTCTTCACCGACAACACCAAGAGCTGGTCGGGCGACCACTGCGTCGACCCGCGCCTGGTGCCGG
>WYBT01000038.1 GCA_011525785.1 Planctomycetaceae bacterium | reverse complement strand
GAGCCAGAGCAATCTGTCCCACGCCGCGCAGCGCCACGGTCGATCGAAACGCAACGGCGGCGTGGGACAGATTGCTCTGGCTCCGTACAACCACGCCCGCAGTCAGCGCTTCGCTCGCTGCCCCTGCTCGATGAAGCGCTCGAGGTACTGGCGACGCACGGTCACGGCGCGCGCCGAGCGGTTCCAGCCGGCCGTGCCGTCGCCCGGCGCGAACTTCACTCGCACTCGAGAGTGCCAGTCGAAACGGCGCAGAACAGCGTCGATCTCGGCGAGCAGTCCGGAGCCGTGCAACTGGCTCAACAACGAGTCTTTGGCATCGCACTCGACCGCCGCCTCGCTCGACCGCGCGCCGCTGGGCATCCACAGCGGCCCGAGCAAGCGTCGCCAGGAGCGGTGGATCTCGGCGCCGTAGTCGACGGCATTGTCGATGTCGCGCTCGGAGAGGTCAGCCGCCTGCGCCACGGCTGCGTAGGCGCGCGAGTCGACCGCCACGGCGAGCGCCGCGATCTGGAACGCCCGGCGCGCGTCGTTGTCGTGCTCGCCGCGCACGCTCCACTTCGCGCGCGGAACGTCGTTCGCCTCGCTCATCAGCGACGTGACGCGCGCGAGCAGCACATCCGGCGCCCGCTCCGGCAGGTGCGTCGTCAGGTAGTGCGTCGCGAACGCGTCGGCCGTGGCCTCTTCGTTCGCCAGCACCGGCAGGTCGAACTCGCGGATGAGCGCGTGCCCCAGCTCGTGCAGCACGACGTGCAGCGTCACGTCGGTCGCGAACTTGGAGAGCGTGAAGGGCACGTCGGGGCCCCGCGTTTCGCTGGGAGCACCCTCCACCCGTGCGTGCGCGCAGTTGCAGTGTCGGTAGCGCTCGACCACCTCGGCCAGGGTCGCGTCGGCGATCGAAAAGCGGAGTGCAGAGGCCTTCAAGAGCTCGTCCGTCGAAGCGTACTGGCGCGCTGGATCCTCCATGAATTCGCGCACTTGGGATTCGGGCTGGTCCAAGCCCAACACGAGCGCGTTCCACACGATGTCCTTCATCACCCCGACCAAGGTGAAGTCCATGTCGCACTCCACGGGCGCCGGCGGCGCGGGGTCAGGCCCCTGAACGGGACGGAGCCCGACCAGGAGCGCGGCCCCGATCAGGCCCAGGCCAAAGGAACGGAGGCGGTGAACGCGACGCGGAGCGGGTCGGTGGGACATGGCCGTCATTTCTCGGGTAGGCGATGAGCCGCGCGGGCCGGAGCGCGAGAGTGCGCTCTCCAACGCCGTCCCACAGGGTGCAGCGTGGCGTGCAGGCTCGGGCGCGGGAGGCAGCATCCGCAGTAGCCCGGCGGCGCGAGCCGGTTTCGCCTGTGAGCCCGTCCGAGAGCTTCGCGTGCGCATTCCCATTCGCCGGATGGGGCCCGCCGATGCGCGCGCGGAGGCTTGCTAATCTCGCCGCCGCGTGGAGTCCCAGTCTCGTCCGTGCCCCAGTTGCGCCGCACCGGTCCCGGGCGCGTATTGCGGCGCGTGCGGCGAGCGCCTGCTCGGCGCGGACGAGCTCACGGTGCGCGCTCAGCTCGCGCAGCTCGTCAACGGCCTGTTCAACATCGACGGTCGCGTCTTGCGCTCGCTCTTCACGCTGGGATTTCGACCGGGCGGACTGTCCTACGACTACTGCCGCGGCGCGCGGGTCAAGCACCTCAAGCCCGTGCAGGTGTTCCTGCTCGCCAACGTCGCCTACTTCCTCCTGCAGCCCTACACCGGCTTCAACACCTTCCGCTCGACCCTGACGCTGCAGATCGAGCAGCAGCTGTACAGCGAGCAGCTGGCCGAACTGGTGCGCGCCAGATTGGCCGCGAGCGGCGAGTCGCTGGCCGACTTCGCCGTCCGCTTCGACGCCCGGGCGGACTCGTATGCGCGCTCGCTCTTGATCCTGCTCGCGCCGCTGTACGCCGTGGCGCTTTGGGCGCTGGATCTGCGCGCGCGCCGAAGGACGTTCGTCGAAGCGCTGGTGCTCGCCACGCACTTCGTGGCCTTCATGTTGGTCTACAACTACTTGCTGGGGCTGAACGCGGTGCGCATGGCGATCGACTTCGGCCTGCCGTCGTACGGCGAAATCACCGGCAGCATGGTGACGTTGCCGATCCTGTGGCTGTGGTGCACGCTCGCGTTGCGGCGCTTTTATGAACTCTCGAGCGCCCGCGCCGCCGCGCGCGCGGCCGTGATCACGGGCCTGCTCCTCCCGATCGTGGTGCTGTACCGCTTCGTGCTGTTCTGGATCACGTACTGGAGCGTTTGAGCGCGCGGGCGCCCGCGCGAGCGACGGAGTAAGCGGCGGATTTCGGCCAACGGGGTCGGCTCATGCGCGCTGGATTCGGCGCTGGCCGCGGCGCGCACCTGGCGCCCGGCCGGCCCCTTCGAATCTCCATTGCCCCCCCTACAACCCGACTCCATGAGACTCCCGAACTGCTTCTCAGCGCTGGCGTGCAGCGCAGCAATCTGCGTTCAAGCGCGCGCCGATCTGATCACCTGGGGCGCGCCCCAGAACTCCAGCGCAGCCAGCGAGGTGAGCACGGCCGGAACGCTGGTGACCGCGCGCAACTGCTTCGCCTCTGGCTTCTCGTTCTCGCCGACCGTCAACGGCGTCACGTTCTCGGCCTTCGGTCCCAGCGGCTGGAACAACGCCGGAAGCGCGACGATGAACACCTCGACTTCAGGCGACACCGGCTACGACCAGATGCTCGACGGCGCGCGCGCGACCAGCGAGTCGACGCTCACCAACCCCACTGGCTGGGGCGGCATCCGACTCGATTCGCTGGGCGCGTTGACCGTCGGCAAGACCTACCAGATCCAGGTCTGGTTCTGCGATCAACGCCCCGGCGCCGGCTCGGCGGCGATCAACGATCGACTGATGACGTTGAGCTCGGCGACGGGTGCAGCGACGCTCACATCCGGCGTCGTGAGCAACCTGGGCTCGCTCACCCAGGGTGCGAACTCCGCGCCGCTCGAGGCCGACCCCAACAACACGTTCGGCGCCGGCGACACGGTCTTCGGCCAGTACGTGATCGGCACGTTCACCCGCAACAGCGCGAGCCAGCTCTGGCTGCTCGTGCAGGGCTCGCATCCGACTGCAGCCAACACCCTGCGTCCGCACGTGAACGCGTTCCAGATCCGGGAGCTTCCGCCCGCGCCGCCGGTGAGCGTGTACTGCACCGCGGGCACTTCGACGAACGGCTGCGTGCCTTCGATCAGCGCTACGGGAACACCGAGCGCATCGGCCGCCTCGGGCTTCACGATCAGCGTCGCCAACGTCGAAGGTCAGAAGCAGGGCCTGATGTTCTACGGCGTGTCGGGCCAGGCGATCGCGCCCTGGGGATCGGGCGGCACGAGCTTTTTGTGCGTGAAGGCGCCGACGCAGCGCCTGGGCGCGCAGTCGTCGGGCGGCACGGCGAGCGCCTGCGACGGATCGCTCTCCAACGACTGGCTGGCCTTCGTCGCCGCCAACCCCGGCGTGCTCGGCGCGCCGTTCTCGGCCGGCAACGTGGTGAACGCACAGGCCTGGTACCGCGATCCGCCCGCGGTGAAGACCACCAACCTCAGCGACGGCCTGGAGTTCACGCTCGCCCCGTGAGCGTTCGGCGCCCGAGCCGGCGCAAGTGCGCCTGGGCTCGACGCCGTCCGAGTCCGACTGCGCCTCAAAGAAGCCGGCCGACTGCGAGCACTCGCAGTCGGCCGGTCTTGTTTCAGCAGCGACGCGGAGCGCGCGCTACTTGGCGGGCTCGCTCGGAGCGCTTTCGGCCGGCGCGGGCGCGGCCTTGGGCGAGCCGAGGCTGAAGCCCGCGGCGTCGTGGAAGGCGCTGCCCGGCTTGGTGAGCGCGTACACCCAGCCCTGGTAGTTCACGAAGCTGTAGATGAAGCACACGATCACGACGAACTTGATCAGACCCGGCCAGGGGCTGGGCTTGTCGCCGAAGGGGTCGGCGGCCGGCGTCGAGCCCTCGGGCAGCTTGGCGATGTGCGTGAGCGACTTGCCGAAGGGCACGTTCATCTTCACGCGGCCGTTCACGGCCCAACCGTTGGCGTCGAGGATCGGCCCGAGGTTGCGCTGGCGCAGCTTGAGCCAGGCGATCAGCATCGAGGGGCCCGAGATCACGAGCACGATGCCGAGGAGCGCCAGGCACAGCATCCAGAACGGCAACGTGAACAGCCCGGCGACGTAACCGATGATCGTCGTGACCATCGCGCCGATGCCGGCGATGGCGACGCTGATCGCCGCGACCGTGCCGACGTCGATCTTCTTGGGCGCCTCGGCGGGCTTGGTCTTGTCGACGTTGGCGGCAGCGCTCGCCGCCGCGCCGATTTTGGCGTCCGCCGCTGCTTCCTTCTCAGCAGCGCGCTTGGCGACCATCTCCTCGATCAGGCGCACGAGCTTCTTGTACGGCGCCCAGAAGGCCTGGCGGATGCTGATGGGGTTCTCGATCACCTTGGTGACCGTCGCGTCCCAGTCGCGCCCCTTGCGGTCGTAGAACACGCCGTTGCGGCCCGCCATCAAGTAGTCGGAGTCGCCGTCGGTGAAGGCCGCAGCGATGGTCAGCTTCTCGCCGCCCGGCCGCGTGCAATCGCAGTACGCGAGGTAGGTCTTGGCCATGCCCGCCAGCGCGGCGTGCTTGCCGGCGTCGTCGACGCGCACGCACAGATCGGCGGAACGCGCGTCGAGGTACAGCGTGCCGGCCTGGAAGGTGGCCCAGCGCTGCGGGTTGTAGAAGTCCTCGAAGTTGACGAAGTTCTCGAGCAGGCGGTACAGGTCGCGGTGGTAGCGCACGAGGCGCTCGACGTCCGTGATCGCCGCCACTTCGGCCGCCAGCGCCTTGTCCTTGTCGATCAGCGCGAGCACGGCCTGCTTGCCGCCGCCCGCGAGCACCGCGCGCACGCGCTCGAGGCCGAGCTTCTCGACCGCAGCGCCCGCCTTCGCTCCGCTCCAGGCCCCGTACGGCGCGAGCTTGGCGCCCAGCGCGTTCCATTCCTCGAGCGTGAGCGTGCTCTTGCCCTTGCCGAGCACCGGCTCGACCGCCGCTGTGCGCAGCGCGGCGACCGCATCCGCCCAGGCCGGGTTGACGCCATCGCCCAGGGGCAGCGGCTTGCCCGCTTCGGCGCTGGCGAGCGGGAAGCCCGCGATCTCCTGCATGGAGATCGTCATGTCCTTGGCTGCGATGGCGAGGTACTCCGCTTCGTTGCGGTGCACCGCCGCGACGGCGCGCGTGTCGAAGGCCGCGAGGCGGCAGCGCGCGAAGTAGTCGTCGACCTTGGCGCGAACGGCGCTCCAGGCGGCGTGCGCAGCGGCCGTCCCGCCGCCCAGCGGCAGGATCGCCGCGTCAGCAGCTGGCTTGGCGGCCCACTCCGCGAAACCCGCGCAGGCGCCGAAGAACTCCTCCAGTTTGGCCGCGTCGACGCCCGGCTTGCCGCTGCGGTCGGTAACAGCGCCGCAGCACGCGATGACGTCCGCGATGAGCTGCTTGGTGGCCGCGTCGTCGGCTGAGTCGGCGATCACCACTCCGTCGCCGTTGAACTTGGTCTGCGCGAAGATCGCGGCCGTGTCGGTGACGTCGGCGAGCGAGATGGAATTCGCGCTCGACTTGCCCAGGCCGGAGAGGATCTGACGCGCGGAGTCGAGCAACGCCTTGGCGGGCCCGGTCTCCTTCAACGCCGCCAGCGGCAGCGCATCGGCGCCGGCCTTGATCGCGGCGAGGTCCTTGAGGCGCTCGTCCGTCCACTTGACGGCGGCGACCACTTCCGGCGCGCGCACGCGTCCATCGCCATCTCCGTCGACCAGCGCCAACGTGCGCTCGTCGAACTCCAGGCCCTTCACCGGGCAGGCCAGCGCCGCCCACAGCTTCTGGTCGAGTTGTCCGATGCTGCGCAGATCGTCCGCCGATTCGAGACGGGCCTGATCGAATCCGCCGGCGCGGGAAAATTGCCAACGATGGGTGCTCTTGGCTGTCATGGGACGGCCCGCGCGATCGAGGCGGGCAAAGAAGCTCTTGGGGGGCTAGTTGGAGAATCGCGCGTGCGCCGCTGAGGGACGCAAAATGGGATCGGAGGCCGACCGGACGCGCAAAAACGGGCGGGGAGTTTACTGCGCGCCGTGCGCCTGCGGTCGAATCGCGCGCCTCACTTCATGCGCAGGGCCGCTCGCGATGGTGCGGCTTGCGCGGCGGCGGCGCGCGTTTCGCAATCGCGAACAAAGACGCCGTGCCCGGCGAGCGGGCCGGGCCTGCGAAGCCGCCGCGCGGCACGGGCGGCGCCGACGCGACCCACGCGCGCTGCGGGGCGGGTGCGCTCCTGCAAGGATCAGCACACGGCAGAAGGCGACTTCAGGAGCGGAACCACAAGGCACGAAGAATGGCCGGGACAGCTCCAGGCCACACGCACCGCAGCCGCCCCGGCCCGACACCGCGTGGATAGCGCGGAGTCGTTCAGTTCAGGCGGGAGAAGACCGCCTGAGCGCGCCAAAGCCGTGTGCGAGCACGGAAATCGACGCGCTGGCGCGAGAGAGGGGCCACCGCCAACGAACCGCACTTGGGAAATTCCAAGTGCGTTCGAACGGGGCTGGCCGCGAGCGTCGAGCACGCGCGTCGCGCGGTCGGATGTGCGCAACTCGATGGGACTCAGCGGGTCGATCAGCGCGCGGCGCCGACGCGAGCGGCAACGTCCGCGAGCGGCACGGACTGCTGTTCGCCCGAGCGCAGGTCCTTGAGCGCCACCACGCCCTCCGCGAGTTCCTTCGCACCTAGGATCGCGGCGTGCGACGCGCCGACGCCCGCGGCGTACTGCAACTGCTTGCCGAGCGCCGGCGTCTCGGGGAACACCTCGACGCGCAAGCCGCTCCCGCGTAGCAAAGTTGCGACGCGCACCGCCGCTGCGGAGGGCACGTCGGCAAAGCGGCAGAGCACCACCTGGGGGCCGAACGCGAGCGCGGGGAACATCTGGCGCTCCTCCATCACCAGCAGGATGCGCTCGAGGCCGAGCGAGAAGCCGACCGCGGGCACCTGCTTGCCCAGGAACATCCCGATCAAGTCGTCGTAGCGCCCGCCGCCGCCCAGCGAGCCGGCCAGGTCGCGCACGGTGATCTCGAAGATCGGTCCGGTGTAGTACGACAGCCCGCGCGCGAGCGTGGGATCGAAGACCACGCGGCCGGCGGCGGGGCCGGCGGCGATCAGCTCGAGCAGTTCGCTCAGCGCGCGCGCGGCCAGGGCGCCGGGCGAGTCGTCGCGCTGGGCGCGCTGGGCGAGGAACGCGGGCTCGCGCGCCGCCTCGAGTCCGGCGAGCAGCGCCGCAGCGGTCGCGTTCTCGATGCCGCGTTGCGCGAGCTCGTCGCGCACCCCGTCCGCGCCGATCTTGTCGAGCTTGTCGAGCGCGATCAGCGCCGTGGACTCGAGCTCGCGCGCGATGCCCGCCTCGAGCACCAGCGCGCGCAAGAGCTCGCGGTGGTTCAAGTGGATGGTGAAGTCGGCGAAGCCCAGCTCGCGCAGCACCTGCGCGACCGCGCCGCAGACCTCCGCGTCCGCCAGCGGCGAGCGCGTGCCCGTCACGTCGACGTCGCACTGGTAGAACTCGCGGAAGCGCCCCTTCGCGGGCCGATCGGCGCGCCACACCGGCTGGATCTGGTAGCGCTTGTAGAAGGCCGGCAGCGTGCGGTAGTTCGCCACCACGCGGGCCAGCGGGACCGTGAGGTCGTAGCGCAGGCCTTCGTCGGCGAGGTCGAGCTCCGTGGGACTGCCCTTCTCGAGCGCGCGCGCCAGTCGCTCGCGGCGGTGCAGCAGCCGGTAGAGCAGTTGATCGCCCTCGGGGCCGTACTTGCCGAGCAGCGTCGAGAGGTTCTCGATGGTCGGCGTCTCGAGCGGCGTGAAGCCGAACGACTCGTACACGCGCTGCACGATGCCGACCACGTGGCGGCGGCGGGCGAGGTCGGGGGCGAGGAAGTCCCGCATGCCGCTGGGCGGCTTGGTGCTGATCTGAGTCACGCGCGTCAGGTTACGCGGCGCCTCCGCCAGAATGGAGAGCGGCCCGCAGCGGGGTCGTCCGCTGCGGGCCGCTCGGAAGTTCGCGTTCGCTTCAGCGCTTCACTGCGCGACGCCTTGGATCACCGCCGGCGGGTCGGTGACCGTCGGACGCGGCCCGATGTCGGGCGTCGAGTAGCTCGAGCCGTCCGGCAAGGTCAGGCTCGCCGCGTTGGCCGTGTCGAGCCCCGCGCAGCCGCCCAGAACGGTTTGCAGCGTGATCTCCGAGCCGATCGCGCGCAGCACGTACTCGTCGCCGGTCGGGCCGCACAGCACGCCGTCCTCGATCGAGAACGACGGGTAGAAGCGGTCGGGCGAGCCGTCGTTGTTGAAGTCGACGCCCTGGTGCGGGATGCCGTGCAGATCGCCGGGGCCGTTGTAGCTGAGCAAGCACACGAAGCCGTCGTGCGAGTTCGAGCCGTTCTTGTCGTTCGCCGTCGAGTGCGTGTAGGTGAACTGCAGCGGCGGGTCGAAAGTCACCGGCTGGTTCTGCGCGTCGAGCGCGGTGATCAGGCAGTTCCAGGGGTTGTGGCCCGTCTCGTAGACGTAGAACTCGGCCGAGCCCCACGCCTCCCACACGCTCGACAGTCCGCTGGTGTCGGTCACCAGCGGGCCCGAGCGCAGTCCCCACGAGAACGGCCCGCCCTGCGGAGCTTCACCGTCGGCCAGACCCACGCGCGTCGCGGGCTGTCCACCGTTGTTGCGGTACAGCGTCAGGTCGGAGGCGTGGAACTCGAACTCGTAGGGCGAGTTCACCATCGTCTGGTCGGGCAGGTACACGTCGCCCTGCTCCGCCTCAGCACCGGTGATGTCGGAGTCGAGGCACTGCACGTAACCGTAGAGACTCACCACGCCGCCGACGGCCTGATTCCACAGGTCCGAGGCGCCGTCGACGACGCTGGTGCGGAAGTAGGTGATCAGCGGGTCGCCGTGCTGGTAGCCGCACGGACCGCCGAGCGACTGCGAGTACACGCTGAGGAAGCCCACGGCCTGCGTGTCGATCAGCTCGGGCGACTGGAGCGGCGCCCAGATGTGGGCCTCGTCGTCCCACTGCGCGGTCTTGAACCACTGCCCGGCCGTCACGTTGAGGCGCACGCGCGCGGGCGGCTGCGCCTGGAAGTCGAACCACTCGAAGTCGATGCCCTCCGCGTCGGCGAGGAGCAGCGTGTCGCGAACGTGGCGGATGAGCTTGCCGGGCGCCTTGAGGATCGTGTAGTCGGTGGTCTGGTCGGAGCCGAACTCGACGCGCTGCACCACGTCGCCGTGCTCGACCGTATCGCCGGGCGGAACCCACAGCCCGTGGTAGCCCAGCCAGCCGTAGCCGCCCGCCGCAGTGCGGATCGGGAAGCCCGAGTTGAGCTCGACGCGCTCGCCGGTCACGGCGTCGTAGAGGTTGTAGCGCCAAGTGTTGTAGTGGAAGTTCGTGCGCGACAGACACTCCGTTGCGCCGCCGACGAGCTCGCGCAGCACTTCGGTCGCGCTGAAGTCGAGCAGGTACTCCTCGGTCTGGATGCCGGAGTCCTGGTTCAGGAAGTCGTCGTAGTAGCGCCACGAGCGCGTGAGTCGCGCGCGGCCGTCGGTCTCGTCGTCGCTCATCGCGACTACGACCGCCACAACCTGGGCGTACTCACCGGGCGAGGTCGTGACCTGGTTGAGGTCGCCCGACGACTCGAAGAACCCAAAGCCCAGCGCGTTGCCGCCCGCGTCGACCGTCTCGAGCGTGCCGTAACCGAGCGGGTTCTGGACATCGCCCTGGTCGGGCACCATCGCGAAGTTCAATCCGAACTGCCCGAAGGGGTTCTCGTCGGAGGGCGAGCTCGAGATCGTCGCGCGCGCGTGGATCAGCCCCATCGACTGGCCGTTGTCGTCGTTCTGGGGCACCCAGAAGCTCACCGTCTGCGGCGACGTGCGCGAGTCGCGCACCGAGTCGACGACCCAGGTGCTGAGCGCCAGCGCGACGCCCGAGGACTGGCCGGTGCTCGCGGCGGAGGGATCGCCGCCCTGCTCGCAGCGCTGCTCGTTGATCTGCGCGTTGTAGGGACCGGCGTTGACCATCTCCGTCGCGCCGGTCTGCGCCAGGAAGCACAGGATGTGGTTGACCGTCGCGATCTGTTCCATCGACGGGTCGTAGACGTGGTTGCGAGCCACGTCGGTCATGTAGTCGGCGCCAGCGTCGAAGTTGGGCGGGAGCGGCGCGCTCGGCGCGAGCCCCTGCGGCGTGGACTGCACGCCTTCGACGGTGACGATTTCGATCTGCTCGGGGGCCTGGAGACCTTCGATGGGCGCGCCGGCGTCGTCCGAGCCGCCGCTGCAGGCGGCGATGACGAACAGCGCGGCGACCGAGCCGCTGCGTTGGAAAAGGGACATGCGGGATCCTGAACGGGGAGTTGGGAAGCCCCCGCCCGCACGCGGCGCACACGGAAGAACCGCGCCGCCTGCGACGGGAGCGCCCCCGTCTCGGACCCGCGCTCGCCCGAACTTGAACGGCGCGCGCTCAGTAACCGTAGGGACTGGCGTTCTTGCGCTCGAAGTGCGCGTAGGCCGCGAGCCCGATGGCGATCGCCGCAAACACGCCGACCAGCGCCGCGCGAACCCACGCGGCCTTGCGGGCGCCGAGCGCCTGGGCGCGGGACTCGCCCACCAAAGCTGACGCGGCCGGCGCGAGCGCCAGCGCAAGCGCGGCCAGGCCCGGCAACTCGGCCAGCTTCGCCCCCGCCGCGGCCAGCGTCGCGTTCTGAACGATCACGACCGCGCCGAAGCCGCCCGCGAGGTTGAGGTTCGGCCGTAGGAAGCCGAGCACCACGGCCGCGCCGAGCACCGCCGCGAGCACCCCGACGTTCGCCGCGTAGGCCGCCGCGCCGGACAGCGCGTGGCAGGCCGCGGCGGCGCTCGTGGCGATCCACAACATCGCCGGCGCGGTCCAGCCCCGCGCCAGCCGGGCGGTGCGCTCCCAGCCGAGGAACGCAACCAGCGGCGCCAACGCAGCCGCGGCGAACAGCACCGTGGACTCGTTGCTCTCCATGCGGCCGACCAGGCGCTGCAAGGTGAACCAAGTGGCGCCGGCCGATGCGAGCGCCACCGCAGCCGCCTGCACTACGACCGACCGCGAGCGCCAGCCGACGGCGAGTCCCGCCGCGAGCGCGATGCCGCCGCTCCAGTACAGCGCGTCGGTCGACGAGGCCGGCGGGAACTTGGGCGGCGCGGTCAGGGCGAAGAAGTGGCCGAGCAGATAGGCGACGCCGGCGGCCAAGGCGCCGATCCACGCCAGCGGCTGGCCGCGGCGAGCGAGGTCGCCGACGAGCAGCACGGCGCCCGCGAGCAGCGCCGGCGCGATCATCACGACGAGGACGAACAGCCCGGGCTGTGAGATGGGATCCATGGGGAGGCGCAGAGCGTAGGGCGCCGCAGCTGGAGTTCGAGCCGACGCCCGACCGGGAAGGTCCTGCGCAACGCGCTGCAATCGGTCCCGCGGCGCCCCGTCGCGCCCGCGGCGGCTTTACTCCGGCGATCGGGATGGCGACATTCCTGCCGTGAGTGTGTCGAGCGAGCGACTGGCCGTGGTCATGGGCGGAGGCGGCGCGCGTTCGGCGTACCAAGTCGGCGTCCTGCGCAGCATCGCCCGCCGCCACCCGCGCCTGTTGACGCCGATCCTCACCGGAGTGTCGGCCGGCGCGATCAACACCGCGTACCTCGCCAGCGAGACGGGTGAGTTCGCGACCAAGATCGAGCGCATGCGCGAGCACTGGCTCGGGCTCACCACGGCGCGCGTGTTCCGCAGCGACCCGTACTCGCTGCTCAAGATCGCCAGCCGCTGGGGCGTGCGCCTGGCGAGCGGCGGACGCAAGCTCGCTCCGCAGCCGCGCGGCATGGTCGACACCGAGCCGCTGCGCGAGTTCCTGTGCCAGACGCTCAAGTGCGAGAACGGCGCGCTGCCGGCCATCGCCGAGAACATCCGCAGCGGCGCCCTGCACGCCGTGGGCGTCACCACCACCGACTACGCCACGGGCCGTTCGGTGACCCACGTCCAATCGAACGGCGCGCCGGGCTGGCTGCGGCCCAACCGCGTGAGCGTCGAGGCCCCGCTCACCATCGACCACATCATGGCCTCCGCCGCGCTGCCCATGTTCTTCCCGGCCGTGAAGGTCGGTGAGAGCTGGCACGGCGACGGCGGAGTCGGGCTCACCGCGCCGCTCTCGCCGGCGCTGCACCTGGGCGCCGAGCGCATCCTGGCCATCTCGACGCGCTACGAGCGCACCACGATCGACATGACGCAGCCCGCGACGAACGGCTATCCGCCGCCGGCGCAGATCGTGGGCCTGATGTTCAACGCGGTGTTCCTCGACCTGCTCGACCAGGACGCGCTCAACCTCGACCGCATCAACCGACTCATCGAAGGTCTGCCCGCCGATCAGCGCATGGGCCTGCGCCCCGTGCGACTGCTCCTCCTGCGCCCCTCGCGCAATCTGTCCACGCTGGCCGGCAAGTTCGAGCCCCGGCTGCCGCAGCCCTTCAAGTTCCTGATGCGCGGCACGGGCACCAAGGAGACCAAGAGCCCCGAGTCGCTCTCGATGGTGATGTTCGAGCCCGACTACATCCGCAGCGTGATCGAGCTGGGCGAAGAGGACGGCGAGCGGCGCGCTGCAGAGATCGACGCCTTCCTCGGCGGCGAGCAGCGACCCGGGATGATGGTCACGGGGTTTTGGCGGGTCTGAGAGTCGCACCGGCGTCGCCGACTCACGTCTTGCGTCGGCGATCCAGCACTCGCTCCAGGTCCCTGGCGTCCAAGAGGTCGCGCGGACGTCCGACCGCGCGCTTGTTGACGAGAAGTTCTGCGGCTCCGAGGACGTGCACAGGCACGCCGCCGTACTCCAGATCGAGTCGGCCGGGCCACGCGTGAACGAACTCGACGCCTTCGATGCGTGTGAGCACGTCGACTCGTTGCGGAGGCACTCCGACCTGATAGACAACGCCCGGGCTGGAGAAGTCCGCCGCAGTGACACCTCGCAGGGGCGCGCCGAAGTGCGCGAGCGCCCGCCACACTCGCTCGCCGTTCAGCGGGTTGGCGTCGACCCACACTTCGAGGCTGTCTGCGAACCTCGGCTTGACGTGCGTCGAGTAGGCCACGCCCCCGACGACCAGATATCGAACTTCATGAACGGCGAACGCGCTCAACAGCTCGAGAAAGTCGGGGTTCGTTCGGCACTCGACCACTCCACGCCTCCCATTCAGGCCCCATCTCACAAGTTGCGGCGAAGCGCTCCGCGGGCGTCATCGCGGCCCAGAACTCGTCGTCGGCCGCTTCCGCTTCCTCGAACGAGTTGAACTTGCGCACCGTGATGCGCTTGGAGCGTTCGGCGGCGCGCTGGGCGCGGGCCTCTTCGGAGTCGTCGTAGCCGAGCGGGTCCCCCATCGAGCAGCCGCCTACACCGTCAGCTCGCGCGTGGTGTCCATGTGGTCGGCCAGCGTCACGCGCTCGGGCAACTCGCGCCGCCGCGTGGGCTGGAGGATCTGCTTGACGTTCTTGAGGCCCAGGAGGAAGTCGTCGAGCATGCCGTAGCCCGACACGACCGCGTGCTGGTACCACAGGAAGGAGAGCTGCGTGAACTCGTACAGGCGGTTGCGCGGGAGCTTGATGAGCTGGCGCACGAGCGGAATGCCGCCGGGCACGTAGACCGCGACGTTGAAGAGCTTCTGGAGGTTGACGACCTCGTACACGTCGTCGCGGATGATGTTGGAGTCGTGCTGGATCGACGGGCCGATGTCCTTGCCCTCGTCCAGTCGGCCCAGTTCGAAGTCCTGCTGGCCAAGCGCGGTCGAGCGGAACGAGCGGTAGATCAGCACCGTGCAGCCCTGCGGCTTGATCTTCTTGTTCACGCGCACCGTCTCGAACATGTCGTCGAGCGTCTCCGCGGGCGACCCCATGATGTTGTTGGTGCGGAAGGTCAGCTTGTGCTTGCGCAACAGCGGCGGGATGCCGAACACCACGTCGTCGGTGTAGCCCTTCTTGTAGATCTTGAGCCGCACGTCCTCCGACCCCGACTCGAGTCCGAACTGCACGCTGACGCAACCGGCTTTCTTGAGGGCGATGATGTCGTCCTCGTCGAGGTAGTTGATGTTGATGTTGCAGGCGAACGGCAGGCCCACGCGCTTGGGCCACTTCTCCGCGAACTCCTGCAGCCAGCCCGAGTACATGTTCAGCGCCGCGTCGCCGAAGTTCACCATGCGGAAGCCGGGGTAGCGCGCGAGGATGTCGTTCATCTCCTCGCACAGGTAGTCGACCGACTTGGTGCGGTTGAACTTCTCGCCCTTCTTCCCGCTGACCCAGTCCTTCTTCATCGTGCCGACCGAGCAGTACGTGCACGAGTTCTGGCAGCCGCGGCTGGCGTGCACCTGCATCACGCGCTTGGAGCGCAGGAACGGGTACTTGTAGAAGATGTCGACGTCCGGGAAGGGCAGCGTGTCGAGGTCCTGGATCACCGGCCGGATCGGGTTCTGGATCGGCGTGCCGTCCGAGCCCAGGAACGCGACGTTGGGGATGAACTCGATCGGTCGGCTGGCGGCCCAGGCCTCGATCAGCTCGAGCATCGCGTACTCGGCCTCGCCCTTGGTGGTCGCGTCGATCACATCGGCGTGGCTGAGCGGCTCGAGATCGTGGCTGGGGTGCGGCCCGCCCATCACGACCTTGAGGTGCTTGAGCTCCTTCTTCCACTTGCGGATGTAGGGATAGGGCCACTCGTGCTGGCCGGTGGTCGCGTAGATCCCGATCACGTCCGGCTGGAAGTCCAGCACCGCGCGATAGAAGTCCTTCTCCTCGCTGGTGATGAAGGCGTCGCACACGTGCCCGTGCTTGCGCAGCAGGCTGGAGAGGACCTTGACCCCCTCGAACTCGTGGCAGGTGGTCAAAACGAAGGCGACTCGGGCCATGGTGGAACGTCTCGTGGGGCGCGGCGCGGATGCAGGGCGGCGGCGGTCGGCGCGAGCGCTCCTCGACGGGGGCGTGTCGCGCTGTCGTTCGCAGCGGTGCTCTAGCATACGCGCGAGCTCGCAAGCCTCGCCGAACCACTCGACGGTGATCCGCGCCGCGAGTTGCGGACGCCGCGCTCGCGAGGCGCGGCGTCTGCGGGCCGCAAGTCGCTTCGGACTCCATCGCCCGCGCCCGACACGACCCACCCGCCGGCAGACATGACCACGAGCGCTGAACAAAGGGCTGTGCACCTGCTGGTGCTCACGGGGGCCGGCATCTCGGCCGACTCGGGAGTGCGCACCTTTCGCGATCACGGCGGCCTGTGGGAAGGCCAGCGCCCCGAGGACGTCGCCACGCCCCAGGCCTGGCGCCGCGACCGCAGACTGGTGTGGCGCTTCTACCAGCAGCGGCGCGCGCAGCTCGGCGAGGTGTCGCCCAATCCGGCGCACGCGGCCCTCGCGGACCTCGAGCGGCAGGCGAAGCTCGCCGGCGGCGCATTCACCCTCGTCACGCAGAACGTCGACGACTTGCACGAGCGCGCGGGCTCGCAGCCGATCCACATGCACGGCGAGCTCGCCTGGCTGCGCTGCGAGCGCTGCGAGCGGCGTGTGCGCGACCTCGAGCACCTCTCGCCCGACGAGTTCGTGCCGTGCCCGGCTTGCGGCCACGACGCGCTGCGTCCGGACATCGTCTGGTTCGGCGAGATGCCCTACCACATGGACGCGATCGAGCTCGCGCTCGCGTCCTGCACGCACTTCGTCGCCATCGGCACCAGTGGCCAGGTGTGGCCCGCCGCCGGCTTCCTCGCCGCCGCCCGCGACCTCGGCGCCCGCACCTTCGTGCAGAGCCTGGATGCGCCCGAGAACCTCGACCCGCGCGACGAGTTCGTCCCCGGCCGCGCGGCGCAGGCCGTTCCCAAGTTGTCAAAGAGCCTGCTGGCCGGATTCGGCTTGTGAGCGGCACGCGCCGCGGACGCGCCGCACGGTCCCTTCGACCGTGCGGCGCACCGCTGTTGCGAGCCGCTCGGCTCCCTCGAGTTCTTGGAGGCTCGGTCGCGCTACGGGCAGACGTTGTTGGCCGAGCGCGGAGTGCCGGTGTCGGTCGACGAGCCGTTGAGCGGGCTCAGTGCGTTGCACCAGTTGGCGCCGTCGTCGTTCGAGGTCGTGTCCACCAGCGCGCGCTGCAGGTTGAGCGCCTTGCCGGGCGTGTCGGGCCACAGCACGCCGTCGTCGTAGGCCACCGCATCGACCAGCGCGCCGCTCGCGTCGTAGAGCTGGATGTCGTCGGCGCCGTTGCCGAGCGTGAAGCTCGAGTACTTGTAGCCCACCAGCACACCGCCGTTGAGCGACGGGCTGGCGTTGATGCCGAACACGAAGTACGAGCGCGGCGGGATGAGCGCGCCGGCCGTGGCCGGGATCGTGTGGCCGTTCGAGCTCGAGTCGCGGATGTTCCAGCCGCTCAGGTCGATCGGCGTCGAGCCGAGGTTGCGCACCTCGAACCACTCGCCGGCCGAGTCGGAGACGCTCGTCGGGTCCTTCATGATCTCCGTGATCACGACGCCCGACGCCGCGCCCAAGGCCGCGAAGGGCGAGGTCGGCGCGCCATAACCGACCAGGGCGCGCGACTGCGCGATCATCTCGGCTGCGCTCGGCACTTGGGCCGACAGGACGCGCGAGGTGAGCAAGCCGTTCGCGTCGGCAGGCGTCGCGAGCGTGCAGGTGACTTCGATCGAGCCCGTGGCGCGGTGGTCGAGCCGCAGCACGCGCGCGGCGCCGCCCTCGTCGAGGCGCACGAGCTGCGTGGCGCAGGCGCCATCCGCGGCGCGAAGGTGCAGCAGCGCCCAGCCGTGCGCCAGGCCGCCCGAGATGTCGAGCGCGAAGGCCGCGCGCGTCGGGCTTCGGCCGATTTCGACGTGCAGGCGCGGCGCCAGCGCCAGGTCGCCGGCCTCGACTTGCACGGCGTCTTGCGCCGCATGCAGGCCTTCGAACTCGTGCGCGAGCGGTTCGCCAAGCTCATTCGCGTGGGCCGCGGCCGCGCCCGCAGCCAGCGCCATCGACGCGAGCAACGCGCGCGACGCGCGCGACGCGCGGCGCGCGCCTTCACCCGACGAGTTCAACGTGATCCGACAGTTGTGCGACTCTTGCATGGACGATTCCTCTTCTTCTCGTGATGGGCCGGGGCAGGAGCGCTCGCTCGCGCGGCCCGAACGCCGCGAACGCCCCACGCAGACCGGACCACGCCTCGCGCGGTCGCACCCAAACCGGAATTTCGTCGCGGCCGCGCCAAGGCCGTCGAGTTCGCCCTTCACGTAAGGCGCCGCGCTACCATCAGGAGCGCCCCTCGTCCGCGCGCTTCACTCCATGGTCCGCACCGTCCTCGTCCAGACCTACCACCGCTACACCCAGTTCACGCACGTCCACCCGCTGGGGATCATGATGATCGCCGCGCAGGCGCGCGTGGCGCGCTTCAACGACGTGCACATCCTCGACATGAAGGTCGAGGACTGGGATCCCGAGCGCTGCGTCGAAGAGTTGGTCAAGCTCGCGCCCGACGTCATCGGCCTCTCGGCGATGACCTACGAGGCCGGCTGCATGCACGAAGTCGCGAAGCTCGCGAAGGCGCGTCTGCCCAAGGCCGTGATCGTGTGCGGCGGTCCGCACCCGAGCGTCGCGGCGGAAGACGTGATGAAGGACCCGAACGTCGACCTCGTCGTGCGCGGCGAAGGCGAGTTCATCTTCGCCGACGTGCTCGCGGGCGTGCGCGACGGCCGCACGGACTGGAGCGATTGCCTGGGCCTCTCGTGGCGCAAGAACGGCGCAGTGGTGAACGAGCCCGACCGCGCGCCGCCGCAGAAGCTCGACGAGATGCCCTTCCCGGCCTGGGACCTGATCGACCACGCCAAGTACCACACGGTGCCGCGCGGCGGCGTGATCTACGCGCACAAAGAGTTCGCGACGATGTTCAGCTCGCGCGCGTGCCCTTGGCGCTGCACGTACTGCCACAACAGCTACGGCAAGACCTTCCGCGAGCGCTCCGCCGAGCACGTTCTGGCCGAGATCGACCTGCTCGTCACGAAGTACGGCGTCAAAGAGCTCGTCTTCATGGACGACATCTTCAACTTCAAGGCGGAGCGCGCGAAGACCATCGCCCGCGGCATCATCGAACGCGGCTACAAGCTCGCGCTGACCTTCCCCAACGGCTTCCGCGGCGACATCCTCGACGAAGAGCTCGTCGTGCTGCTCAAGCAGGCCGGCATGTACCGCTGCATGGTCGCGGTCGAGTCCGCCAGCCCGCGCATCCAGAAGGTGATGAAGAAGCACCTCAAGATCGACAAGGTCGAGCGCATCGTCGACTTCATCGCCAAGCAGGGCGTGATGGTGCACGGCGCCTTCATGCTCGGCTTCCCGAGCGAGACCGAAGAGGAGATGCAGTCGACGATCGACTGGGCCGCGCGCTCGAGCTTCCACACCGCGGCCTTCTTCCGCGTGATCCCCTTCAAGGGCACCGAGCTCTTCACCCAGGTCGAGCACGCGGGCTTCAACCTGCCCACCGACTGGTCGGCCTACGAGCCGTACCAGACCGAGATCAACCTCTCGACGGTGCCGGAGTCGAAGATCACCAAGCTGCGCAAAGACGCTTACCGGCGCTTCTATTTCAATCCCAAGCGCCTGTGGCGGATCTTCAGCCTGATCCCGAACAAGGCGAACATGCTGCCGTTCTTGACGCTGCTCTTCGCGCGCCGGGCTTACGCGCGGTAGCGCATTTCGAGCCGTCACCGCAGACTCCGTCTGCCATGACGCTCGACCTTCCTCGCATCATCGTCGTCCTGATGGCTGGGCTCGCTTGCTGGACTGCGCCCGGCCAACTCACCGCCGCTCAAGGGGTGAACGACCCGAGTTTCAGTCCGAGCGACGACGGCACATTCGGCGAAGGAGCGAATCAACTCGTCTACTCGAGCGCGGTTCAAGGCGACGGGCGGATCCTGATCGCTGGGCAGTTCGAGAGCTACAACGGCAGGGCGAGGAAGCACTTGGCCCGCCTCAATGCGGACGGCAGCCTCGACGAGAGCCTCCGCACTCAGCCCGGACCCGACTATCCGGTTCGCGCAGTTACCGTGCAGCCCGACGGCAAGCTGATCGTGGGCGGCGAGTTCTCGACCTATGACGGAGTCCCCCGCCGTTCCATCGCGCGCTTGAACAGCGACGGCTCGCTCGACACGAGCTTTCATCCGGGGACTGGCGCAGATTACATCGTGTCGAGCGTGGCCGTGCAGCCGGACGGCCGGGTGATGATCGCTGGCTACTTCTCGACGGTCGATGGGGCGCCACGAGTCGGCCTTGCTCGGCTGAACGCCGACGGAAGCCTCGACGCGAGCTTCGGCGCGAGCGCGAGTCCCAACGGAGCAGTGCTCGACTTCACTCGGCTCGCTGATGGTCGCTACCTCGTCGTCGGCGGATTCTCTACGTATGGCGGCTTGCCACGCCGTCGCATCGCGCGCCTTCAAACGAACGGCGCTGTGGACACGAGCTTCGATCCGGGCGCAGGCGCGGACGGGACCGTCGCGTCGATGGACCTGCTGTCCGACGGCCGCATCGTGATCGGAGGCGGCTTCAACAGCTTCGGCGGCGTCGCGCGCCATCGTGTTGCGCGGCTGCTCCCCGACGGACCGCTGGATACGAGCTTCGTCCCCGCGCTCCCGGGGGCGTCCACAGTGTCGACTGTCGCTCTTCAATCCGACGGCAAGCTCGTGCTCAGCGGCAGTTTCGCCAGCAACGGTGGGCTGCTTCGCCTTCACCCCACTGGGGCGACGGACGCGAGCTTCGCGCCCAGCGGGGGCGGAAACCCCTCGCTGTCGCACGTGCGCGTTCTCGCGAGCGGCAAGTTGCTCGTCACGGGCGAGGTCTTCGCCACGCTTCCCTTCGGCAAGCGCGGTGTCGCGCGAGTGGACGCCAACGGCGTGCGGGATCCGTCGTTCAACGCCATCGCGGGGCCCGACAACGTCGTGCGCCGCATCGTTCCCCAGACCGACGGGAAGGCGCTGCTCGTCGGCGATTTCGAGGTCTATGCGGGCGTCGCGCGCAAGTCGATCGCCCGCATCGATGTCGATGGAGCGCTCGATCTCGGCTTCGATCCTGGCGCGGGGCCTTCGAGCAGCGCAACCGACGCCGCGATTCGACCCGATGGGAAGATCGTCGTGGTCGGGTCCTTCGCGAGCTTCGACGGCGTGCCGATCCGCAACGTTGCGCGCCTGCATCCCGATGGCAGCGTCGACTCGGGCTTCGACCCGGGCGCCGGACCGAACTCGATAGTGAAAGCAGTCGCACTGCAACCGGACGCGAGGGTGCTGCTGGCCGGCGCGTTCACTGCGGTCGATGGCTTCGCGAGCCGCGGCGTGGCGCGCATCCATGCGGACGGGGCGATCGACACGAGCTTCGCCGCATCCGTTGAAGGCGGCATCGTTCGCACCGTGTTGCTGCAGCCCGACGGGCGAATCCTGATCGGAGGGGAGTTCAGCTCAGTGAGCGGCGCGCTCCACCGCGGAGTCGTGCGCCTGAACGCCGACGGCTCGCGGGATCCGAGCTTCGCGTCGAGTCCCGGCGTGAGCTGGTACGTGCAGTCGGTCGCACTCCAGCCGGATGGCAAGGTGCTGATCGGCGGCTCGTTCTTCTCCTACAACGGGACGCCCTGCGGCCACATCGTCCGGGTCAACGCCGACGGAAGCCTGGACACCACCTTCAGCCCGCTTCCGGGAGTCACGCACCCCTCGCTGACTCCGTTGGTCTACTCGATCGCACTGCAGCCCGACGGCGAGGTGTTGCTCGGCGGCGACTTCACCACAGCTGGAGGCAGGCCGCGTTGGTTCCTGGCGCGCCTACATGGCGCCGACGGCAGCCTCGACGCGAGCTTTCCCGGCGTCCCTGGCGCAGGATGGGCCGTCACCAGCATCGCGCTCGACTCCAACGGGCGCGCGCTGATTGGCGGCGCGTTCACTTGGTACGACGGCGTGGTGCGCAGCCGCATCGCGCGCGTGATCGCGTATTCGCCGACGCCGGTGAGCTACTGCACGGCGGGCACATCGACCAACGGCTGCGCTGCGAGCGTGAGCTTCACGGGCGCTCCGAGCATCGCGAGCGCGAGCGGCTTCACGCTCGACGTGGACAACCTCGATGGCCAGCGCCAGGCGCTGCTGTTCTACGGCGTCGGCGGGCGACGCGCGGAGCCTTGGGCCGCGGGCAGCACGAGCTTCTTGTGCGTGAAGGCGCCGGTGCAGCGCATGCTCGTCGCCAGCAGCGGCGGATCAACGGGGCAGTGCAACGGCGCGCTCAGCACGGACTGGCTCGCCTACCTCGCCGCCCACCCGTCGGCCGCGGGCGCGCCGTTCGCCGCCGGAGTCGCGGTGAACGCGCAGGCCTGGTATCGCGATCCGCCTGCGCCGCGCGCGACGAACTTGAGTGACGCGCTCGAGTTCGTGACGACGCCGTAGCCGGTCGGCGGGTGTCGGAGTTTCGGGCGCGGCGCCCCGTGTCCGACCGAGATCAACTTCGCTGGCGTGGCGGAGTCGAAGCGCAAGGACGCCTATCGGCGCTCCTATTTCAATCCCAAGCGCCTGAGGCGGATCGTCAGCATGATCCCCAACAAGGCGAACATGCGGCGGTTCTTGACGCTGCTCGTCGCGCGACGGGCTTACGCGCGGTAGTGCGTGCTGCGATCAACGGCGAGGCTGCGCGACGCGTCGCCGACGACTGGGCCTGCCACGCGAATGCCGAGCGCGAGCTGGGCCGATCCGGCGGCCGACGGTCGGCGCTGCCCGACGCGCGGGCGTGGGACCGCAACGGCCTGAACGAAAGCCGCCCCTCGAAATCGGAATCGTCCGGACCGACTCGATCCGGCCCGGCATCCTCGTCCTGCGGACTGAACCCCGGGAAGAAGGAGGACACTCGTGCAACAAGTCTCGATGGTCGTGGCAGCAGTAGTGGCGCTGGTGAATGGGTCGAGCGCCCAGTGCCCTCAGTGGTCGGCTGAGTTCCAGCCGTCCGGGATCTCCGGAATCGTCAACGCGATGTCGCAGTTCGACGACGGCGGCGGGCCGCGAATGGCGCTCGGCGGGAGCTTCCAGCTGGTGGGCGCCGTGCCCTCGACCAACGTAGCTGCGTGGAACGGGACGCAGTGGTCCGCGCTCGGCGCAGGGCTCGATGGAGCCATCCACGCGCTGGCAGCGCACGACGACGGCAACGGGGAGCGGCTGTACGCAGCGGGCGAGTTCGACAGCTCGGGTGCGACGACCGTGAACCGCATCGCGCGGTTCGATGGCGCCAGTTGGCAGCCGCTGGGCTCAGGCTTGAACGACCGGGCGTACGCGCTCGCCGAGTTCGACGACGGCAGCGACAACGCGCTCTACGTCGCGGGCAATTTCACAACCGCAGGCGGCGTTCCGTGCGAGCGCATCGCGCGTTGGAACGGCGCCTGGTCCGCCATCGGCGATCCCGGTGTGGGCACGCTGCGCGCCCTCGAGGTCTACGACCTGGGTTCTGGTCCGCGCTTGTTCGCAGCGGGCGCGCAGGTCGTGTCGATGTGGGATGGCGCGAGCTGGACGCTGCTGGGCTCGGACTACAGCGGGACGGTGCGCGCGCTGCACGGCTTCGACGATGGCAGCGGCCCGGCGGTTTATGCGACGGGCAACTTCCTGACCATGGACGGAGTGTTCGCGTCGGGCATTGCGCGCTGGAACGGCGCCGTGTGGCAGGGCGTCGGCGGCGGATTGGGAGCGTTCGGCGACACGCTCGGGGTTCACGACGATGGAAGCGGACCCGCGCTCTACGTCAGTTCAGCGGGAGCGAATGTCCTGCGGCGCTGGTCGGGCGCCGGCTGGAGCTCGCTCGGCGACGATCTGTCATCAACCATCGGCGGTCTGCCGAGGATCAACTCGATCGCGGAGTTCGAAACCGCCGGACAACGCGAGCTCTTCATCGCTGGAGACCTGGGATTCAGCGGCGACCGCACCTTGTGGTCGGTGGCCAAGCGCAGCAACGGCGAGTGGGTCGCTCCCCATCCCGTCGGCGAGGCGCTCGACGGGAGAGTTCATGACTTCGCAACGGCCGACCTGGGCGCGGGCGAGCGGCTGATCGCTGTCGGCGACTTTCGCCGAGCTGGCGGCGCCGCGGCGAAGCACGTCGCGCAGTGGGACGGGGCGCATTGGCAGACGCTGGGCGAGGGCTTCTACGGCAACCCGCGCGCGCTCGCGCATCACGACGACGGCAGCGGTGACAAGCTCTATGCGGGCGGCGTCAATCTGTTCAGCCAGATCGAGGATGCGCTCGGCCGCTGGAACGGAACGTCTTGGGAGCTCGTTCCCGGCTTGCGGGGGCGGGACTACTTCGACGGCGGCGTTCTGAGCCTCGCCTCTTATCCGGTCGCAGGCGCGCCGCGCCTGTTCGCCGCCGGCGATTTCGAGCTGTCTCAGGCCCAGCCCGGGCAGCCTGCAGTTGGGACGCTTGCGTCCTGGAACGGGTCGCAGTGGAGCATTGTTCCGACGCACACGTATGGAGATGTCTATCGGCTCGAGGTGATCGAGTTTGGCGGCGCGTCGCACCTCTACGCACTCGGCAACTTCGACTCGATCGCCGGAACGCCCGCGAATCGCATCGCGCGTTTCGACGGCACGCAGTGGAGCGACTTCGGGGCCGGCCTCGACCTTCCGCCGGGCAGTTCGCTCCACGCGCTCGAGTTGCACGACGATGGCAGCGGTCCGGCTCTGTTTGCGCTGGGCGTGCGATTCGGGGGAGTCAACTATGTCGAACGCATCGCCGCCAAGTACGACGGCGTGAGCTGGGTCGAGATCGGCGCTTGGACCAACTTCTCTCCTCTCGACCTGGCGAGCTACGACGACGGCTTCGGTCCGGGGCTGTTCGCGAGCGCAGGCACAACCAACACCACGTCGACGGGCTCGCGTCTCAGGGTCTGGCGCAACGGCGCCTGGAGCAACGTCGCTGGCGTTCCCACGACGCCCTCGGGTCAGTACCTGGGCCGGATGTTCGTGCACCGCGACGGCCAGTCGCCGCAGGGTTCACTGTGGTTCGGCACGGGCGTGATGACTCTGGGCTCGTCGGTGAGCTGGGGCGCCGCGCGCTACTTCGATGCCTGCGCGTGCGATGCGGTGGCGTACTGCACGAGCGGCACGACCTCGAGCGGTTGTGTTTCGGCGATCAGCGGCGTGGGGCGCGCCAGCGCCAGCGCGACGACATCGTTCTCGATCGTGCTCTCAGGACTCGAGGGCGCGCGCTCGGGCCACATCTTCTACGGGGTTGGCGGCTCGCACGCCTCACCGTGGGGACAGAGCTCGCACTTCTTGTGCGTCAAAGCGCCGACGCAGCGAACCCCGACACAGACCACGGGCGGAACCTCGGGCAGCTGTGACGGCGCGATGGCGCTCGATTGGAACGCGTATGTCCAGTCGCACCCCAACTCGCTCGGCGCTCCGTTCGAAGCTGGCGATCAAATCTGGGCTCAAGCGTTCCTGCGCGATCCGGCCGGCGTGAAGACCACGGCGCTCTCCAACGCCTTGCGTTTCACGATTTGTCCGTGATGTGGACGGGCCGCCCCAGGGGCGGTTGATGCGTCGGTTCTGGGCCGAGTCGCTCGTGGCTGACTGCTCGACGGAGCGGTCAGCCACGCTGAGTTTTCGGTCGCTCGACTGCCCTGGGAGCGGCGTCTGGCGCCAAAAGCCGGTTTCGTGAAACCAGCGGCGCGCTCGCGGGGAGAGCCCCTGGCGCCCGGGAGTCGGTACTGCCAGTCGGCTCGGTTGCGGCGCCTTCGACAGCTACCTCCAGCAGCCCCGCAACATGCGCCACTCCACGTCTCTGGCCTTCATCGCCGTCCTCCCAGCACTCGTGACTCCCACGACAGCGCGCCAAGCCCCCACGACGATCCTGGTGAGTCGCGGTCCGAGCAACAACATCGGGAACGCGGGGAGCGAACTGGGAGGACTGACGGACGCGGGCGAAGTCGTGTTCTTCTCCGAGGCCAGCAACTTCGGAGCGCCCAACGGGATCTACGCTCGCAACAGCGCGCTGACGGCGACGACGCTGCTCAGCACCAGCGGGTCCGGGGGGACCATGGCTGTGAGTTTCTTCGAGCACGACGTCACGCGCGACGGGCGCTACCTCGCGCTCACCTCGACCTCGACCCATGTCGTGCCCGGCGACGTCAACGCCGTCGCCGATGTCTTCCGACTCGACCGCAGCTCCGGCGTTTGGCAACTCGTGAGCGTCAGCACATCGGGGGCGCAGGGCAATGCGGCGTCGAGCGCCGAACTCGGCGGCTCCCTGTCGGCTGACGGCAATCTCGTTGCGTTCTTGTCCGCAGCCTCCAACTTCGCGCCGGGAGACGCGACCGGAACCGAGGACGTGTTCGTGCGCGACATGCTCAGTGGCGTGACGGAGTGCATCAGTGTGTCAGCGTCCGGGCTTCCCGCAGGCGGCTGCAACAAGGTCGATCTCTCCGCCGACGGTCGTTGGATCGTGTTCTCGAGCACCGCGAACAACATCGTCGCCGGGGACGCCAACAACGAGCTCAACGTGTTCGTCCGAGATCGCGCGAGCGGCGTTACGCGACTGGTTGACGTGACCCTGGCCGGCGCGGCCGCCAGTCAGACCTGGTCCGCCAGCGCCATCTCCGGCGATGGCCGCTTCGTGATCTTCAACAGTGCGAGCTCCCAGCTAGTAGCGGGGGACACCAACGGCCAGACGGAGCCTTTCTGCGCGGATCTTCTGTCCGGCGCAATCGAGCGCATCGCGATCTCCAGCGGCGGCGTTGAGGCCAATAACTACAGCGTCTCCGACACCGGTTGGTTAGTGAGCTACGACGGCCGCTTCGTGGCCTTCACTAGCCAGGCATCGACGCTCGTTGCAGGAGACACGAACAACCGACTAGACGCCTTCGTGCGCGACCGTTGGCTCGGAACCACCGAGCGCGTATCGCTCAACCCGTCGGGAGGACAGCTCTCGACCACCTCGTATGCCGACTCGATTTCCGAGGACGGGCGCAGTGTGGTGTTCACCAGCTCTGGCACAGGTGTGACCCCAGACGACACGCAGAACGGCGCCGACGTCTTCCTCCGCCGCCGCGGCCCCGCGCTGCCGCAGACCTTCTGCACCTCCGGCACGAGCGCCAACGGCTGCGTCGCTGTGCTCAGCGCGAACGTCAACCCCAGCGCGAGCGGCCCGAGCGGCTGCGCGCTCACGGTGACGAACGTCGACGGCGCTCGCGCCGGGCTGGTCTTCTACGGCATCGACAACGCGGGCTTCACCCCCGTGCCCTGGCAGAACGGCCCGAGCCTGCGCTGCGTGCGCAATCCGGTGCAACGCACCGGCGCCGGCCAGACTGGCGGCACGGCGGGCGCGTGCGACGGCTCGCTGACGCTCGACTGGGATGCGTACCAGCAGAGCCACCCGGCCGCTCTCGGAGCGCCCTGGCTGCCGGGCGCATCGGCCTGTGCGCAGGCCTGGTTCCGCGATCCGCCGTCGCCGGGCGGCACGCTGCTCACGAACGCAGTCGTGCTGCTCGTGGCGCCGTAGCGCGCGCCGCCGGTCGGAACAGCGCCGCGGGCGCGGAGCGACACCGGTCGTTCCGCGCCCGCGCTGCGTCGGTCCTCTGCACTCGCCGCTGCGCGCTAAGATCCTTCGACCCACCGTGCGCGCCCTGCTCCAGATCCTGCAACTGCTCGTGGTGTTCGGGCTGCTCGTGCCGCCGAGCACGCGCGCGCCGGCGCTGGGAGCACAGGATGGCGAGAGTCGTTGGCGGAGCGCGCAACTCGAGCGCATCGCGCTCGCCCATCAGCAGTCGAGCGAAGCTCGCGCAGGAACGGTGCTCGACACCGCGGAGCGCGGCGAGACGGCGCTCGAGGGCGGCGACGGTCGGGAATGTGCGAGTGAACGCCGATTTCAAGCTGAAGAGCCGACGGCGGTCGTCACAGCGAGTGACGAGCCGGAACGCGGACGGCTCGCGCTCGCGCACTTGCGGGTGAACGGCGCGGCGAACGCCGGCGGCGCGCGCGCCTGACGAAGAGAGCACCGAGAACGCGGCCCACCTCGCTGCAGCGCTCGCACTCGGGCGCTGGAGCCCGACTCGCGCCCGATCAGCGGCCGCGCGAGTCCCACGTCCGCGCTGCGGGCGTGCTGCGCACCTTGGTTCGCTCCATCGTCTCTCGCGGAAATCGCGGCGCTTTCAGCGCACGCTCCGCACTCGCTTCAACATGAATCCGACTCCGAATTGGCTTCAGCGCTTCCTCGGAGGCGCCCGTCCCTCCGCAGACTCGGCCGCCCACGCGGCCGATCAACTCGAGCTGGCCCGCGCCCACGCGCGCGAAGGCAAGCTGATCGACGCGTCGCGCGTCTACTCGCAACTGTGCCGCAAGTCCGCCAGCGTCGACACGCGCGTCGAGTTCGCACGCGTGCTGCTCGAGCTGGGCGACAGCTTCGGCGCCGCTGCCGAGTCGAGCCGAGTGCTCGAACAGGATCCCGACAACGCCGCCGCCCTCGAGATCCGCGGCCAGGTGGTCCGCATGGAGGAGGCCGAACGCCGCAAGTGAGCCTGCGCGCCGCGCCGCGCTCGGACAGCGCGTCCATCGACAACACCATCGGTGCTCGCAGCCACGTTCGAGCGCGGCGCGGTCCGCGCCTCGCCACTGGCGCCGCGGAGAACGGGCGAAGCGCGAATCTCCCTGGCGCGACTTGGCGCACGCGCGCTGGCAGGGTCGGCGCCACCGGCGTGCGCCCCACTCGCACCCAACGTGCGGCCGCGGCGCCACAGGCGCGTGCGCCGGCGCCATCGGCGTCGACGGGCTCGACTACGTCGCGAACAGCCCCGCGGCCGTCGGCGCGCCGTTCGCCGCCGGATTCGCGGTGAACGCGCAGGCTCGGTGTCGCGATCCGCCGGCGACGCGCTCGAGTTCCTGACCGAGCCGTAGACGCGCGTGCGGGGCGCGTGTTCCGGCGAGTACGCTCGCGCGATGCTCCGCGCCCTCGTCCTGGCCCTCGGTCTGTTCGCCGCCTGCGCGCAGCCGGCGGTGACAACTCCCGAGCCCGAGAACGTCCCGCCGCTCGTGGTGATGAGCTTCAACGTGCGCTACGGCACGGCGAGCGACGGGCTCGACGCCTGGCCGCTGCGCTGCGAAGCCGTGGCGCAGTGCATTCAAGAGACCGCGCCGGACATCCTCGGCGTCCAGGAGGCGCTCGAGTTCCAGATCGCGTTCCTCGAGCAACGCCTGCCAGGTCACGTGCGCGTCGGACAGGGCCGCGAGGGTGGCACGAAGGGCGAGCACGCCTCGCTGTTTCTCTCTCGCGCGCGTTTCGAACTCGTCGAGCACAGCGACTTCTGGCTCAGCGAGACTCCACAGCAGGTCGCCTCCGTCGGCTGGGACGCGGCGCTGACGCGCATGTGCACTTGGGCGCGGGTTCGAGATCGCGCGAGCGGGTCAGAGCTGACCGTGTGGAACACGCACTTCGACCATCGCGGCGAGCTCGCGCGCGAGCGCTCCGCGCAGTTGATCGCCGCGCGAGTGCGCGAACGCGCAGGTCCGCAGGTCGTCATCGGCGACTTGAACGCGGGCGAGCACTCGGCGCCGCTCGCGGCGCTGCGCGAATCCGGGCTGGTCGACACGTATCGAGCGCTCCATCCGCACGAGCACGCTGCGGGCACGTTCCACGCCTTCCGCGGCGGACTCGACGGCGAGCGCATCGACTACATCCTCTGCAGCGCGCAAATCGCGCCGCTGCGCGCAGAAATTCTGTCGGCGCCCGGCGCGGCGGGCCGCTGGCCGAGCGACCATCACCCCGTCGTCGCGCACCTGCGCGCACCGTCCCGCTGAGCCTCGCGCTCGCCCACGTCGAGCACGTCTGGAGCCTTCCGACCATGACCATCGCCGCTGTCCGCACTCGTGTTCGACTTTCGATCGGCTCGCTGACCACCGTTTTCGCGGCCTGTCTCGCGCTCGCCGCGCCGCTGTGCGCGACGCAGGACGCTTCAAAGGACTCGAGCACCGCAGGCCCCGACGGTCCGTACGTGCGCCGCCTCGCCGACGGCGCGTTCGAGTGCAAGCGCGTCGTCGCGGACGACAAGGGCGCGCGCGTCGAGGTCGAGAAGCTCGATGCCAAGCGCGCGCAGTTCGAGCTCGCGCTCCCTTCTGTCTCCAAGCCGTTCACGGTGCGCCTGCGTGAGCCTGCGAAGGCCCCACAATGCCGTTTTCCAGCGCCCGAACGCGTGTTTGCGTTCTCGGACATCGAGGGCGAGCTCGCGGCCATGCTGAGCCTCCTGCGCGCTGGCAAGGTCGTCGACGACGAGCTGCGTTGGACCTTCGGCGACGGACATGTCGTCTACAACGGCGATCTGTTCGACCGCGGCCTGCACGTCACCGAGTGCCTGTGGGTGCTCTACGAGCTCGAGGCGCGCGCGAGGGAGGCCGGCGGCGCGCTGCACTTCGTGCTCGGCAACCACGAGGTGATGAACCTCACCGGCGATCTGCGCTACGTGCGGCGCAAGTACCACGAGAACGCAGCGCTGCTCGCGCAGCCGCTCGAGGCGCTGTACGCCGCGGACACGGTGCTGGGCCAGTGGCTGCGCACGCGCAACGCGGCGGTGCAACTGGGGCGCGAGCTGTTCGTGCACGGTGGCGTGAGTCCTAAGGTCGGCGAGGCGGGGCTGCGCATCGAGCAGCTCAACGACGCCCTGCGCACGGCGCTGGCGGCCGAGCGCTGGAGCAAGCCGAAGGACGGGGTGCTCGCGCTCGCCGCCGGCTCGCCCGATGGGTTGATCTGGTACCGCGGCTATCTCAAGGCCCCGCTCGTCGCCGAGAGCGAGCTCGACGCGCTGCTCGCCAAGCTCGAGGTCGAGCGCATCGTCGTGGGCCACACCGTGGTCGAGAACATCGGCTTCGTGCTGGGCGGACGCGTGCTCGCCATTGACGTCCACCACGCCAGCGGCCATTCGCAGGCGGCGTTGCGCGAGCGCGACGGGTGGAAGCGCGTGGAGCTCGACGGCGCGCGGACGAAACTCTGAAGCCGTCGCGGGGCCCGAACCCCATCGCAACACTGAAGCTGCGCACCGGACCGCGGCAAGTTCGCCAAGTTGGCGAACCGAGTTCCGGGCGCTTGGCATGCTGTTGCTGGCGGACCGGAAGGAGCGCCGGCCGTATCCGGCGCGCGGACAAACACATGAAGACTTGCAAGCGCACTCTCTTGGTCGGACTGGGGCTGCAACTGGTCGCTGGTGCGGCGCTCGCGCGACCCCAAAGCACGATCCACGTGGACGTTCACGCCGCGCCAGGCGGCGACGGCTCGGCCACAGCGCCGTTCAACAGCATCCAGAGCGCGATCGACGCGCCGACCACCACGGCGCTCGACACGGTGCTCGTGGCGCCGGGCGTCTACCAAGGGCGAGTCACGATCCCCTTCGCACGTCCGCTCACCGTGCGCAGCTCCGACGGGCCGCAGGCCACCGTGATCCGCGCCTCGAGCGGCGCCGACACCGTCAACTGCGAGAGCGGTGCGCTGGAGGGCTTCACCGTGTTCAAGACCGGAGGCGGCGGCTTCGACGGGCGCGTGGTGACCTGCGAGTCGGGCGCGCTGCGGCGCTGCGTTGTCATCGGCGTGCCGACGCTGGATGGGATCGGCCTCAACGGCGGAGGGGTCTCCCATTGCCTGGTGAGCGGGTGCCGCAACGCCGTGCGCTTCTTCGGCCACCCGGCCGGAGCGGTTTCGAACTCCATCCTCTGGAACAACTCGAACCCCACCGTGCTCGACACGAGCCTGCCCAGCAGCAACATCTTCGACTACTGCGTGGTGGATCAGGTGCTGGGGTCCGGCTCGACGACCAACCTCGACACGCCGCCGCTGGTGCGCAGCTTCACCTCGCGCGACTTCCACTTGCGCGCGACCTCGCCCTGCATCGACGCAGGCGACCCGAGCGCGCCGCTCGACCCCGACGGCTCGCGCGCCGACATCGGACCCTTGCCGTTCGATCCGAGCTACGCGCCGTTCAGCGTGTACTGCACGGCGAAGGTCAACTCACTCGGCTGCACGCCGTCGATCTTCGCGGACGGCAACGCGAGCGCGAGCGCGCCGGTCCCGTTCGAGATCTCGTGCTCGGGCGAGCTGAACCAGCGCCCGGGCCTGCTGTTCTACGGCTTCGCGCCGCGCAACACGCCCTATCAAGGCGGCTTCCTGTGCGTGGACAGCCCCGTGCGTCGCACGGCGCTCCTCGACTCGGGCGGAACCGTGATCGGCGACGACTGCAGCGGCGTGTACGTCTACGACTTCAACGCGCGCATCCAGAGCGGCGCCGATCCGCTGCTCGAGCCGGGCGTCGAAGTGTTCGCGCAGTTCTGGTCGCGCGACAGCGGCGCGAGCTTCACCACCAACCGTTCCGACGCGCTTCGCTTCCCGGTCCTGCCCTGACGTGTTTCGAAGCGCCGCGCCTCGAGTTCATCGACGCGCGGCGCTCGTCCCCTGGCTTCACGGCGCGGTGAGGAACTCGAGCGCGTTGCTCAAGTTGGTCGTCTTCGCAGCGGGCGGATCGCGGAACCAAGCCTGCGCGTTGACGCCGACGCCGGAGCTGAACGGCGTGCCCAGCGCGCCCGGGTTGGCGGCCAGCCACGCCAGCCAGTCGATGCTGAACGTGCCGTTGCACAGCCCTGCAGTTCCGTTGCTGTTCAGGAGGCTCATGCGCTGCGTCGGCGACTTCACGCACAGGTAGCTCGTGCTGTTCGGCGCCCAGGGCGAGATCGCGCGGCCGCTCACGCCGTAGAAGATCAGGCCCTGCTTGTTGGGCTCGACGTTGCTGACGCGGATCTGGAAGCCCGACGCCGCCGAGACGTTCGGCGCGCCCACGTAGCTCATCGTCGCCACGCAGCCGCTCGAGGTCGTGCCGGGCGTGCAGTACGTGATCGGGCCGCTGCCGCTGAACGCGAACGAGGCCGAGTAGATGCGGCCGGGGAAACCGGAGGAGTCGAGCGGCGCCCCGCCCGTGCCGACGATCGTCCCGATGTTCGCCGTGTTGGCAGACACGTACGACCACGTGTCGGTGAAGTTGTTGTAGCCCGTGAAGTCGACCACGCCGCCCGAGCCCGCTCCGGGCGTCGCGACGCCGGCGTTGAAGGTGTAGTTGCGGTGCGCGAAGCCGACGGTGTACTGCTTGCCCGCGCTGAGCGTCGTGATCCCCGCTTGCACGGCGAACGGGTGTGTCTGCGCTCCCGCTGCGGTCGAAGCGCGCGGCGTTCCGATCGCGACCAGCGTCCACTGATTGGCGCCCGTGACCTCGAAGATCACCGGCGTGACGAACTGGTTGTTCGTGCTCGGCTCGTTGTCGAAGAACGTCCAGTTGCCCGGCGTCGAGGGACCGGCGAGCGGCTGCGTGACTCCGCGGTAGATGTAGAGCAGGCCGCCCGAGCTGTCGTTGATCGGACGATCGATGGCCGGGCTCCCGACGGTTTGGGCGTTGGCGAGGGCGCAGAGGCCGGCGAGGGCGAGGCTGGAGAGGACGCGTTGCAGCTGCATGGTGGCGTTCGAGGTGGTCGTCTGGAGGCGAGCGCACTCGCGCCCGACACCCGGATTGATCCGCGGCGAGCCCGCGCCGTTACAGGCGTCGCAGCGCTCACCGCGACTCTGCTTGGCCTGCGACCTCGAACTTCAACTCCATCCCGGACGCGCCGTTGGGGCCGAGCTCGAACTCGAGGGGCGCTGAGCGCGCTGGGCCCGACACGCCGAGGGACGCGGAGTAGCGGCCCGGCTGCAGGCCGGCCACGCGCCATGCGCCGCGGCCCTCGCTGTCGGCGCGCACCGAGACTCGGCGCGAAGGCTGACCGGGCACGTCGACTCGGAGCAGATGCAGGTTCAGCCAGCGGCCGCCGGCGGAGTCGCGGCCCAAGAGCGCCTCCGGGGCCTGCGCCGTGCCCGAGCACGTCACGCCGGGATCGAGGACGAGCTCAACGTCCACGCGCTCCGTGTCGGGTGCGACTTCGATCTCGCGCTGCACGAACCCCGCGACGGGGTGCTCGGCGAACACGCCGTAGCGACCGGACGACCAGACCAAGAACGTGTCGCGGCCGTCGTCGCCGGTGTGCATCAGCGTGCGCCCAAGTCGCGAGCCGCGCGTGTCCAGCACTTCGTAGTGCGCGCCGGCCACAGGCGCTCCGGAGGCGTCCGTGACGCGCAAATTCAGGCGCGTGCGCGCGAGCGCGACGTCGAGGCGGCGCACTTCGCCTGCCGCGAGTTCCACGCTTGCGCGCCAGGGCTCTGAGTACATCGCCGTGGGCTCGCTGGCGCGCTCGAAGCGCAGCTCCGCGCGGTAACGCCCGGCGGGGATCCAGCCGAAGTCGAACGCGCCCTCGGCGTCGAGCTGCGCGTCGTGGTGGCTGCGCGCGAGCGAGCCCAGGCCGTCGAGTGCGAGCGCGAGACGCTCGCGCGAGCTCCCATCGATCGCGAACCGACCGTGCAGCCGCGCGCGCCCGTCGTTCGGCGCTGTGTGAGCAGGTTCGAGCTCCACGGTGAGCTCGCTGACCGCGCCCTCGCCCAGAGTGATCACCCCTTCGCGAATGGGCGGCTCATCGCCGAAGGACTCGTTCAAGAGCGCCGCCGCGTCGCGCGTCGCCCAGCCTTCACGCAATTCCCAGGTCCACTTCCCCGGCGGGATCGAGTCGAGCTCGGCCACGCCCGCACCGCGCGTCGACGCCCACAGCCGCATCAGCTCCGCGCTTCCCGTGCCCAGCTGCACCGTCCAACGTCGCTTCGACGGCTGGCCACGCTCCAGCACTTGCACTCGCAGGCTCGCGCCGGGCCCCAACTCGACCACCTGCGGTCCATCCGAAGCCGCCGCGAGGCTCGCGAGCGTTGTCGCGAACTGCGCGTGCGCCACTTCGAGCTGACCGCGCGTCAAGTCAGCGCCCGACGGCGGCGTCAGCTCCGCGCGGCCCGCTGCGTCCGTCGTCGCTCGCGAACGCCAGGTTCTGTTCAGATCCGACATCACCACGCTCGCGTCCGCCACCGGAGCGCGCGAGCGCACATCCACGACGAGCACGGAGCGCATATGCGCAACCGAGAGCACGAGTTCGAGCTCGCGCGGCTCTTCGCCCAGCGTGATCTCCGCGCTCACGGGCGCGAATCCGCGCTTGCGAGCCGCGACGAGGTACGCGCCCGGCGCGAGCGACTCGAAACGCACGACGCCCGAGCCGCGCCGGGTGAGCGCTTCGCGGTCGAGGAGTCCGTTGGGGCGCATGCCCGCGACGGCCAAGGGACGCAGGTCGAGCTCGACGTCGCTCACGGCAGCGCCGGCTTCGTCGCGCACGGTCACGTCGAGCGCGGCCTGCGCGAGCTGCAGCACGATCCCCTCGTCCGCAGCGAACTCTCTCGTCGTCCAAGCGCACGACGTGCTGAGTCGCGCCGCCACGAGGATACGGCCCTCGCGCGGAACGCCGACGCACTCGAACGCGCCGCGCTCGTCCGTCAGCGAAGCGCGAATCAAGTTCACGGGCGCCTTGGGATCCGTGCGAGCGCCGACGAGCACCTCCGCGTTCGCGGCCGGCTCGTTGCGCGCATCGACGACGCGACCTGCGACCGTGCGAGCGCGCTCGAGCACTAGCTCGCCCAGCTCGCGCTCGCCGCCGGAGCCCTTGATCGCGACGCGCAACGGCTCGTAGCCGCGCTTGTCGATCAGCACCGCGCTCGCCCCGGCATCGACTTCGAGCTCGAACGAACCGTCGACGGCGCAAGTCGTCGTAGGAGTCGGGAACACCTCGAACCAGGCGCGAATCCAGGGCGGGATCGCAGCGATCGCGACGCGCCCGGCGAGTTCGTTTGCGAAACCGTCGGCGGTCCACCCGGTGTCGAACTGCGCGAGGTTCGCGAGGCGGCGCACGCGCGCCCCGGGAACTGCAGCGCCAAGCGCATCGACCACTCGGCCGCGCAGCTTGACGCTGGCGTCGATGCGCAGCTCGCCCAGGTCGAGTTCTCCGTCCGCGGCCGGCGAGCCGTCGACCAGGCGCAACGCGCCGCGCGGACCAGCGCAATCGATCGCGAGCAACAGATGCTCCCCGCGGCGTCCGCCGGGCAGCACGAAACGACCCTCGGAGTCCGTGTTCGTGCGCGAGCGTTCGAGTTGCGGAGCGGACTGCGGCGGCGCGCCGAGGTCCAGCGTGAGGAACGAGTACGGGAGCGCGAGGAGCCGCACCTCGACGCCGGCGAGCGGGCGCGCGTCGTGGAGCACGAGCTTCCCGCGAACGCCGCGCGACGCTTCGGCGCCGTTCGAGCTCGCTTCAGCGCGCGTGACGGCGCTGCGCTTGCTCGAGACGGCAGCGACGACGCTCGCTCGACTCGCCGCAGGCTCGACAGCGAGCGCCGAGCCCGTCGGCGCGCTCGGATGCGCCGAGCGCAACGAGTTGGCCGGCGATGCGCTCCCCCACAACCACACGGCGATCGTCGAGAGCAGCGCCGCTGCGCCGACGAGCAGAGAACGCGCCAGCAGCGGACTGCGCGGACGCGCGAGTGTTGCGCCACGCGAGTTCGCGGCGCCTTCGAGCACGCGTCCACGCAGGCGCGCAAGCTCGAGTCCGACGCCCCACGCGCCGAAGCCGCCCGCTCCGCCGAGCGCGCGCCGCAGGAGCGCGAGACCGCGGTGGATCTGCATGCGCACCGTTCCCGGCGCGCGGCCCGTCGCTTCGCCCAGGTGCAGCGAACTGCGTTCACCTGCGAGGTACGGCCCCACGACGGCGGCGTAGCGCTCGGGCAACTCGGCGAGCGCCTGCCGCACGCTCTGCGCGAACTCGGCGCGCTCGGCCGCGAGGTCGGGCCGCTCGTTCGACGCGAGCTCGGGCAACTCGACGCGCCGACCGCGGCGCCGGCGCTGATTGCGCGCGTGCAGCACCAGGATTCCGACCAGCCACGGCAGCGGATCGCGACCGCGCTCGAGCGTGTGGAGCTTCTCGATCGCCGTCAGGTAGGTCGACTGCACCAAGTCGTCGGCGTCGTGCCGATTCGCCGCGAGGTGGCGCGCCACGCGCAGCAGATCGGGCGCGCTGAGGTCGAAGGCCTCGCCGAGGGCCGCCGTATCGCCGTGCTCGACGTAGCGCTCGAACAGCTCGCGCAGTTGAGGGTGTTGCATGCCGCTCTTCGTCGCCAGGCGCGCGGGAGCAACACGGATTCTGGCGCAAAGTCACCGGGCCGGCGCAGCAGGGCGTCGGAGAGCCAGGGCGGCGTTGAGACGTTCGACGTGCAGGCGCCCGGGGCGGTCTGCAGCCACGCGTTTCGCAAGCCCACTTGGACCGTCGGCGTGCGGCTGTACGGTTGAGCGCAGCTCAGCGACTGACCTTGCGGCCCGAGCCGAAGCACTCCGGGCACGCGACACGCTCGCTCGACACCCAGCGCGAGCCGGTGTGCACGCTGGGCGGGCTGCCGGGATCGCTCTGCACGTAGTACGTGTAGCTCTCCCAGCCGCCGCCGGAGTAGATCGCGCCGACGCCGTCGCAGCGGTAGCAGGTGTACACGCCGACCTCCGGCTGCAGCTCCACGCCGTGGTAGTAGCCCTCACCTGACTTCGACCAGCCCTCCATTTGCATGCGCCAGGCGCGCTCGGCCTCCTCGCGCTGCGCCGCGGCGTACATCTGCTTCGCCTGTTCGAGCTGCGCGAGCCACTGCTCGGGATCCAGCCACGCGACTTGCGTCCCGGAGAGGTCTTCGAGCATCGACAGATTGCTGCGGTGGATCACGGTGCCCGAGCGGCGCCAGGGCGACGCGACGCCGAGCGCGAAGCGAGTGCGGAACCACTGATCGCTGGCGTACGAGAGTCGCACGACGCCGTCGGGCACGAGTTCGTCCTCGCGCACGTAGCCTTCGCCGATCAGCACGCCGCCGCAGGCGACGTCCGCGATGAAGCTGCGGCGCTCGCCCAGGCCTTCGATGGTCGGACCGGCGGCGGGTTCGTTCTTGCGCAGGCGCACGAGCTGCACGGCTTCGTCGAGCGGCCTGCCGAACAAGCCCGGCCCCGTGTACGGCGCCTCGCCTTGGCGCAGGAACAGGCCTTCGCTCGCGAAACCTGACGAGCCGAAGAACAGCGAGCCGTCGCGGAAGCTGCGCACGCACTTGCCGCCGGACGAGATGGGCTCCGTGAACACGTAGCACTTGGGGCCCGGCTCCCACGTGCGCGATGTCCAGGCCACTTCGTACGCGCCAACGCGCGGGTCGGAGCACTCCACGCGCAAGACCTCGTCGGTGGTCGTGAGCGTGATTCCGTAGGCCGCCGCCGAGTACGTCGTCGTAGAGCCCTCTACCTCCGTGATCTGGAACTCGAACAAGCCCGCGAGCTCGCTCTCGAAGTCGTACTTGTCGGGTTCGGCGGGCAGGTCGTACTCGAACAGCAAGCTCTGCATCATTTCCGCCTCGGCGTTCGCGCCGTCGCGCACGGCTTGATCGAGCGCCTTGGAGCGCGGGTACAAGTCGAGCTGCGCACGCTCGAAGTTGACGTGGCGCATGGCCTGCAGCGCCCACTCGCCCTCGCTCATCTCGAAGAGCAGCGACTCCAGGCGCACGCAGCCCAGCGTTCGATCGCGCTGCGAGAAAGGGAGGAGCGGGCCCGTCGCAGCCGAGCGCCAGAAGGCGGCGGTCGAGTACTCGACCAGCGCGGGCTCGCAGCGCTCGGCGCGGCGCAGCAGGTCCCCGAGCAGGATGTGCGAAGTCACGGCGTGCGCGTGCGGCTCGCCGTCCTGGTCCGGGAACGCGGCGGCGATGCGCTCGCGGGCGCGGAGCCACTCGCCGCGCTCGCAGTCTTCGCCCATGGCCAGCCAGGTCGAGATATCGCGGCGTTCGAGCGCACCACAGCGCTCCAGCGGCTCGCGGCCGTGCGCGCGCGCGAAGTCGAGCAGCGCGAGCGGCGCATCGGGGTCCGCCAAGCCAGCGAGGTTTCGCAGCACGAGCGCGTGCGTGCTCACATCGCCGGTGCGTTCGCAGGCCTCGAACATCTGCCACAGCGCGACATGGTCGCGCTGGCTGCCGGTCAGCTCGAAGTTGAAGTCGCGCAGCGCTACCGCGGCGTACGCGCTGAGCTGCTGCCAGTCCTGCGCCGCGTGGAGATCGCTCACGCGTTCGTACACCAGCGCGTGCGGGATGCGCCGCGGCGCACCGCGCGACGCACAAGACGAGGCGATCAGAGCTAGCGCGGCCACGAGTAGAGGCTTCATGGACATGGGTATCGCTCGCCGGCCCAGCGGAACGCAAGTGCGTGGAAGCTCGCGGTCCCGGGGTTGGCCCGGAACTACACTCGCGAACCATGTCCTCCGACCCTCAACCGGCGAAGCCGAGCCGAGGCTGGCTCAGCGCGCTGATCCTGGCGCTGACGCTGCTCCTGGGCGTGCGCGTGCTGCACAGAGACGCGCGCGCGGCGGGCGATCTGCGCGTCACGCCCGACGAGGTCGAGTACGCGCTGTGCGCGCAGCGCATCGCGACGCTCGGGCGCTATGACCTCGAGCTCGATCGCGTCAGCACGCCGCCGCACTCGACGCCGTGGTTCTCCGCGCTGCTCGCCCCGGCGTACTGGGTCGACTCGGAGGAGGTCGGCGCCGGGATCTGGATCGTGCTCGCGAGCTCGCTGTGCGGACTGGTGCTGCTCGCGCGCATCGGCGAGCGCGTGAGCGGGCCGCTCGGCGCCGCCGGAGCGGTGATCGCGCTGCTGTCGGCGCCGCTGTTCCCGTTCGTGTCGCGCCTGATCATGACCGACGCGCCGGCGATGGTGATCGCGCTCGCCGCAGCGCTGCTGTTCCTGCGCCAGCGCGAGCGCGCGCCCTCTGCGCTCGGGGCGCTGGGAGCGGGCGCGCTGATCGCGCTGAGCTTTGCACTGCGCAGCGTGTACCTCTCGCTGCTCGCGCCGTTCGCCTGGCTGATCGTCGCTCGCCCCGGCCTGCGCTTCGCGCGCGCCGCGTGCCTGCTGGCGCCGCTCGCGATCGTGCTCGCGGCCAACGCCTACTACAACCACTCGACCTTCGGCGACTGGCAGCGCACGGGCTACCAGTTCTGGTGCGCGGTTCCCTACGACTATCCCGAGCTGCTGCTGTCGACGGACAACCTCGCGATGAACCTCGGCGATCTGACCTCGCAGTGGGGCCCGCCCGCGCTGTGGCTCGGCGCCATCGGTCTGGCCGCGTGCCTGTGGCGCGTGCGCGCGAGCTCGACACCCTTCATCGCCTTCGCCGCGGTGACTGCGCTGCCGATCAGCGCGTTGCACAGCGTGTACTTCTACGCCGACCTGCGTTTCCACCTGTGGCTGCTCGGCGCGGCGGCGGCGCTCGGTGGAATGGGCCTGGCGGCGCTCGTGCCTGAACGTTGGCGCGCGCGGCGAGAACTCGCCGCCGCGGCGCTCGCGATCGCGCTCTTCGCCGTTCCCGATCCGGTCGAGATGCCCGCGCAACGTCGGCGCACCTCCGATCAGCTCAAGCAGGTGACTCCGAACGACGCGTTGGTGATCAGCGGACTCGAGCCGGTGTACTTGAAGGCGCTCGAGCGCGCGGGCTCCAAGCGTGAGTTCCTGGCGGCTTCGCGCGACGTCGAGTTCGCCTCCAAGGTGCTCTCGCGCGTGCGCGTGCCGCGCGAGGTCGCGCGACCGACGGGGCCGTTCGACCACCGCGCCGCCGGGCTGCTGGCGAGCGGCTCAGTCGAGGCGCACGCACGAACGGCGGACGAGATCCCCGACGAGATCGCGCGCGCGGTGCGCGAGGGCCGCGCGGTGTACCTCGAGCGCAGCTTCCTCTCGAACCCGCAGACCGAGCGGCGAATCCTGGGGAACGCGCTGCGCCTGGAGAGCCCTTCGGCCACGATCTCGCGGCTCGTCGCGCGCTGAGCTACTCCTTCCAGGGATCCTCGCGCCGCGCGAGGATCCCTGGAAGGAGTAGCGAAAAAACCGACAGCTCAGCGCGGCCGAATGCCGCGGGGCGTGTCGGCGCTTTGGCTGACACGCCCATTGGATGCGGCATGAAGGCCGCGCGGAAACGAGCAGCGAAGCGAGCGCTGAGACGAGCAGCGAAACGAGCGCGGCCGCGCCGGCGAACAACGCCGACGCGGCCGATGGGCGTGCGCGCGAGAAGCGCGGCGCAGCTACTGGCACAGCGCGAAGCGCACCGCCGCCGACAGGCCGGTCTGGCTCGCGCTGGCCGGGTCGCGCATCCAGTACTGGCAGTGCACGAGCTGGCCCTCGGTCAGGCCCTGCGACGCGTAGTACGCCGGCGTGAACGTGTACGAGAACGAGCCCGTGCAGTTGTTGCCGTTGACGGAGCCGCCGCTGGATTGAACCGGCGTGCGGATCGTTGGCGACGCCACGCACAGCCAGCCGCCCTGGAACGGCGTGGCCTGGATCGCGCGGCCCCAGAAGAGCAGTCCGTTCTTCTGATTGAGCACGCTCGAGCAAGTGACCGTCATCGAGCCGCTCAACAGGTTGGGCGAGCCGCTCGCACTGATCGTCGGGACGCAGCCGAGCGAATTGGGCTTGGCCGTGCAGTAGTTGCTGATGTACGAGCCGTGCGCGTTGATCGGGCCGTAGTGGCGCGTCGTCCCGAGATTTCCGCAGTTGTCGTAGGCGCGGATGTGGAACCAGCGGCCGTTCAAGTCGGGCGTGAGCGTCGTGTTCCAGCTCGTCGCGCTGCTCGGGAGCACGATCGCGCCCGGAGTCGCGCTGGTCGGTTGCGTGCCCGAGGTGCTGTCGAGCAGCACCACGTACCCGGCCAGCCCCGAGACGCTGTCGGTGGCCGCGCTCCACTGCATGGTGAGGCCCTGCGCGCACTGGATCACGCCGGGCGTGTGCGTCGGCGAGCTCACCGTCGCGGGCCCCGCGGGCGGCGTGCCGTCCACGTAGAACGTCTCGACCCGCGTCGCCTGCACCGCGTTCTCAGAGCGCGCGTCGATCTGGAAGGTCTTGAGCCCTTCGGTGAACCAGCGCGTCTGCCAGCGCGCGCGCCGCGCCACGCCGATCGGAACGTTGCCGATCGTCATGTCACGCCCGAAGAAGTCGTTGTCGAGCATGTTGGCGACGCGGTTGTCGTAGAGGAACGCATCAGCGGCGACGAGCGAGTCCCCCGACGAACTCGTTTCGAGCCACACCGCCGAAGCCGTGTCACCGGTCACGGTGTAGTAGGCGTCGATGCTCACGACTTCGCCCGGCGCGAGGCAGGTGTCGCTGCTGAGCACGGTCAACGAGCCCGCGGGCGTGATGTTCCCGGTGGTCGTCGCCACGGTCACGCTGACGTCGCACGTCGCGCCGACCGACGTCGGCCAGCTCTTCCAGCGCCACGATCCGCTGGTCGGATTGTTGAGCACGCGGATCTCGGTGTTGTCGAGCTGCGAGGCGTGCGCGAAGAAGTCGCCGCTGGCCGTGTTCGAAGCCGTGAACGGCGCGGCGTCGAGGAACAGGTCGAAGTCGTGCACCAGCGCGCGCGAGGCGCCCGAGGAGGCCGCGGTCTCGTGGTAGCGCATGCACACCACCATGCGCGTCGTCCCGACCGGCACGGTGAAGTCGGCGAACGCGACGCTGCCGCCCTGATTGATGTTCCACGACTGCATGTTCCACTGCGGCGTGTTCTGGATCGCGCGCCGCGCGTCGACGCGGCCCGCGCCGTAGTTCGACAGGTGAGCGTCGGTCTCGGTGCTGATCACGGTGTTGTTGCGCTGAATGGCCGAACCCATGAGCATCGCCGCGAGCAAGTCGGCCTTGTAGCCAACTTGCGTGGTCTTGGCGTCGACGATCTGCGCCGCGACGCCGGCGACGTGCGGCGAAGCCATCGAGGTGCCGCTCTTGCTCGTGTAGCTGCTCGAGTTGGTGAGCAGCGACAACACGTCCTGACCCACCGCGCACACGTTGGGCTTCCAGCGCCCGTCGGCGGCCGGCCCGCGGCTCGAGAAGCCCGAGATCTCGCCGGCCGCGCCGACGCTGCTGAATTCGTCGACCACGCTTCCGACCGTGAGCACGTTCTTGGCCGAAGCCTGCAGCGTCAGCGAGCCCGCGCCCGGCCCCGCGTTGCCGGCCGAGAAGCACAGCAACTGCCCGTGGCCGAACACTTCGTTGTCGAGCAGGCGCGCTTCGGCTTCGGTTCCGAACCAACCGCCGGTCGCGATCGAACCCCACGAGTGGTTCTGCACGTGCGGCTTGGGCGTGGTGAAGCCGCCGGTGGTGAACGGCGCGTGCAGCACGTTCATCGCGGACGAGAGCGAGAAGCTGCCCTGGCAGGTCGTGCTGAAGATCTTGACGTTGAAGTGGTAGCCGCCGTGCCAGGTGCTGAGCCCCGGCGCGACGCCGGCGTGCTCGTCGGTCACGTTGCCGCTGCCGAGCATCGTCCCGAACACGTGCGTGCCGTGGCCGCAGTTGTCGATCCACGGATTGCCGTCGGAGGAGAAGTCCCAGCCCAGTCCGAGCGTGTGCAGCAGGTCGGGGTGCCCGTAGAAGCCCGAGTCCGCGTAGCCCACCACGCAGTACTGGTTCCACGCGCCGTTGAACTGGCTGCGCATGATGTCGGCGTTGACCATCGGCATCGACTGGTCGTGCAGCGCGTGCGGCTCGGACGGCGCCGCGGGCTCGAGGAACTGCACGAAGTCGAGCGCCGCAAGCTGTTCGACCGACGCGGGCGCGACGCGGGCGCGGAAGGCGCGGATCGACTCGACGTACTCGAGCACTTCGACGCCCAGCTCCTCGAGCGCGCGCTGCTGCCAGCCGTTGGACATCCAAGTCAGCGCCTCGTGCCCGGGGAGCTCGGTCACGCTCGCGCCGGCGCGGAAGCTGGCCGCGGCGACCGGATGGCTGGTCGACTGCTCGCACAGATCGGAGTCGAACAGGTTGATGTAGAGCTCGGCGCGTTCGCCGTCGTGCACCGCCGCCAACGCAGGCGCGAGCGCGGGGTGGAGCTTCTGCCAAGGCTTGGCGACGCCGATCCAGCGCACGAAGTCGAGCCCGGCCAGCTCTTCGAGCCGCGCGGCATCGAACACGACCTTGAGCGTGTAGTGCGGGTGCCGCTCGAGCACGCGCGCGCCCAGCTCCTCGAGCACTTCGAGGCGCTCCTCGGTCATGCGCCGCGAGAACATCACGAAGGCGTAGTTCGCGCCCGCCGGACGGCCGTCGGCGCGCTGCGCGGCGAGTTGGGCGAGCAGCTCCGGGTCGATGCGCTCGTCGGCGGGCGGGTAGTGCGCGCCCGCGGCGAAGCCGAGGAAGTACGGATCGCCGGAGGCGGGGCTGAGTTCGCGGTCGCCGCCGGGCTCGGGCACGACGTGCGCGCCGACGGGCAGCGGGACCTCGTCGTCGAGCAGCGGCGCGACGGTCTGCGGTGTGAGCGGCGCGTCGCTCAGCCACCCCGCGGAAAGATCGACGTCCGACGCGACGGGGGCGAAAGGCTGCTGCGCTGACGCAGGAGCGACGAGGAACAAGGCAGCCAGGGAGGCGGAGGTGGGGTTCATGTTCGATGCGTGAGGAGTTGCGCGAAGGAGCGCCGAGCGGCTCCGTCGGTCCTCCACTCGCGCGCGCGCCGTTCGCGCCGCCTTTCGCGGAGAAATAGGGCCGGACGCGACCAGGCGCGACGCAGGCAGCAGCGCCCCCGCCGCTGTCGGCTCGCAGCGCTGCTACCCTCCCCGGTCCGTGAGCACGCCGCGCTTCCTGAACGCCGCCCCCGAGCACTTCGAGGTCTGGGCGCGCCTGTTCCGCGAACTGGGCGTCGACGACCCGCTTCCCACCGCGGTCGCGTGGCTGAACACGCAGGGCCCCGACACCTTCTTCGCCGAACTCGACGGCGAGATCGTCGGCTACGGCTACGGGCAGGTGCTCGGCGCGAGCGGCTACGTGCGCAACGTGGTCGTGGCGCCGACGGCGCGCGGTCGCGGCCTGGGCCGCGCGATCGTGCTCGAACTCGGCCGGCGCATGGCCGCAGCGGGCTGCACGAGCTGGCAGCTCAACGTGAAGGTCGACAACGAGCCCGCGCTCGAGCTGTACCGCTCGGTCGGCATGCGCGGCGACTACCGCACGTGGGTCGTGCGCATCGCGCTCGACACGCCGCTCGCGCTCGCACCGTCGCCTTCAGCGGTCGCGGCGCACGAGCCGCCGGCGGAGCTCGACGAGCAGCTCGAGCGTGAATTCGAGGTCGCGCCCGGCCTGCTCGCGCGCCACCGCACGCGCCCGGGCGCGCGCGTGCTCGCCTTCGAGTTCGAAGGCCGCCCGACCGCGCTCGCGCCCTTCGACCCGCACTTTCCCGGCTGTTTTCCCTTCCGGCTGCGCGACGCGCGCGCGGCCCTGGGCGTGCTCGAACGTCTGCTCGAACTCGTTCCGCCCGGCCGCCCCCACCTCCAGCTGGTGATCGAACGCGACGAAGCCGCGGCGCGCGCGCTGCTCGCGGCCGGTGCGCGCGCCGTGTTCGAGATCCAGCACATGCACGGGCCGCTGAAGTGAATCGGCTGCGCGGCGAGCTGCGAAGGAAAGCTGCGTGAACGAAACCCAGAAGCGCGTGGCGGTGATCGGCGCCGGGATCGCCGGGCTCTCGGCGGCCGAGGAGCTCGCGCGCGCGGGCTTCGCGCCGGTCGTGTTCGACAAGGGCCGCGGGCCGGGCGGACGCACCAGCATGCGCCGCGCGCCGCCCTTCGAGTTCGACCACGGCGCGCAGTACTTCACCGCGCGCGACGAGGGCTTCGTCGAGCGCGTGCGCCACTGGCAGTCCGAGGGCGTGGTCGCGCCGTGGACCGGGCGCATCGTCGCGCTCGCGAGCGGTCGCGTGAGCGAACTGCGCGAGCCGACGTTGCGCTGGGTCGGCGTGCCGGCGATGAACGCACTGGCGACGCGCCTCGCGCGCGAGTTGGACGTGCGCTGCAACACACAGGTCTCGAGCGCGAGCTTCGAGGGCGGCGCGTGGCGACTGCGGAACGCCGCGGGCGAGCTCCTGGGCCACTTCGAGCTGCTCGTGGCGACTCTGCCGCTGCCTCAAGCGGCCGCGCTGTTCCGCGGCCAGAGCGAGCTGGCCCAACGCGCCGCTCAAGTCGAGGCGAGTCCGTGCTGGGCCGTGCTCGTCGGATTGCACGAGCGCCTCGCCGTCGAGTTCGACGGCGCCTTCTGCCACGACAGCGGTCTGTCGTGGATCGCGCGCAACAACTCCAAGCCCGGACGCGCCGCCGGCGAGAGTTGGGTGCTGCATGCGACGCCCGAGTGGACGCGCGCGCACCTCGAGCTCCCGCGCGAGCAGGTCGCAGCGCGCTTGATCGACGAGTTCGCGCGCGCGAGCGGCGTCGAGCTGCAGCCCCTCGCACACAGCGATGCGCACCGCTGGCGCTACGCATTGCCCGCGCCCCTCGAGCCTTCGGGACCGTCGTCGGTCGCTTCGCCAGCCCCGCTGGCCTGGCTCGACGACGCCCGCGCGCTGGCCTTCGCCGGCGACGGCTGCGTCGGCGGGCGCGTCGAAGGCGCGTTCCTCAGCGGCCAAGCCGCCGCGCGCGCGCTGGTTGCGCGCGGCTGAAACGGCGCTGGCGGGCGTCGCGAGTCGACTCCCGGGACCGGAACCGTCGCCCCAGCAGCTCGCGAGCAATCTTCACGGGGCGCCGATACAGTCCCGCGCCCCCCGCCCATGACTTGGGAATCCTGGTTCACGCTCGCCGTGCTGGCGCTGATGGTCGCGGCGCTCGCCCGCAACCTGGCGACCGACATGGTCATGTTGGCCGTGGTCGCGCTGTTCATGACCGCGGGGCTGTTCTCGGACGCCTTTCCGAGCGCGGGCAAGCTCGTCGCGGGCCTGGGCAACGAGGCCGTGATCACGGTCGCGGTGCTGTACGTCGTGGTGGTCGGCCTGTCGCGCACCGGGGCCATGACCTTGCTCACCAGGCCGCTGCTCGGCCGGCCCCGCTCGATCGCCGGCGCACAGGCGCGGCTGATGATCCCCTGCGCGGGCCTTTCGGCGTTCCTCAACAACACGCCGATCGTCGCGATGTTCATGCCGGTGCTCTCCGACCTGTGCAAGCGCACGGGCATCGCGCCGGGCAAGCTGTTCATGCCGCTGTCGTTCGCGACGATCCTGGGCGGCACGTGCACGCTGATCGGCACGAGCACGAACATGGTCGTCTACGGGCTCGTCGTGGCCGAGACCGGCAATCGCGACTCGCTCGGCATGTTCGATCTGTCGTGGGTCGCGCTGCCCGCGACCGCAGTCGGCATCGTGTTCATCCTCGTCACGAGCCGCTGGCTCCTGCCCGATCGCAAACCGACCTTGAGCGCGTCGAGCGATCCGCGCGAGTACACCACCGAGATGGAGCTCGAGCCGGCCAGTCCGCTGATCGGCAAGAGCATCGAAGAGGCGGGCCTGCGCGGATTGCCCGGCGTGTACCTCGCCGAGATCGAGCGCGGATCGAAGGTGCTGCCCGCCGTCGCTTCAACCGAAGTGCTCCAAGCCGGCGACCGACTGGTGTTCGTGGGCATCGTCGATTCGGTGGTCGAGCTGCGCAAAGTTCGCGGGCTGCGGCCGGCGACCAACCAGGTGTTCAAGCTCGATGCGCCGCGCTCGGAGCGCTGCATGATCGAGGCCGTGGTGTCGAACCACTGCCCGCTGATCGGCATGACGATCCGCGACGGCAAGTTCCGCTCGGTCTACAACGCGGCCGTGATCGCCGTCGCGCGCTCGGGCCAGCGCATCAACAAGAAGATCGGCGACATCGTGCTCGAGCCGGGCGACCAGCTCCTGCTCGAGGCGCATCCCAGCTTCCACGAGCAGCAGCGCAACTCGAAGGACTTCTTCCTCGTGTCGCGGCTCGAGGATTCCAGTCCGCCGGGCCACGAGAAGGCCTGGATCGCCATCGGATTGCTCCTCGCGATGGTCGCCGCCGCAGGCATGGAGTGGTTGCCGATGGTGCACGCCGGCTTGCTCGCTGCGGGCGGCATGCTGCTCACGGGCTGCTGCAACGCCACCGATGCACGCCGCAGCATCGACTGGGAAGTGCTGATCACGATCGCGGCGGCGCTGGGCATCGGCGAGACGATGCGCAGCACGGGCCTCGCCGCAACGATCGCGAACGGCGCGGTCGATGCGATCGGCAGCGAACACCCCTGGCTCGTGCTGGCGACGATCTACGCCACCACGATGCTCCTGACCGAGATCCTGACCAACAACGCGACCGCGGCGCTCATGTACCCGATCGCGATGGCGACCGCGAAGAGCCTGGGCGTCGACTTCCACCCCTTCCTGATCGCGATCATGATCGCGGCCTCCTGCGGCTTCGCGACGCCCTTCGGCTATCAGACGAACCTGATGGTCTACGGGCCCGGCGGCTATCGCTTCACGGACTTCTTGAAGCTCGGCGTGCCGCTCGACCTGGTCACGATGGCGGTCACATTGACGGTGATTCCGCTCGTCTGGCCGCTGACTGCGGCCTAGCGCGCCCGTCAGCGAAGCTCGAAGGTCACGTCGGCGCGACTGCGCAGCTGCGGCAGCGGCGGCGCGCCCGCCGTTCGATGGTCGCGCAGCTTGACGTGCAGACGCAGCCGCGACTTTGCAGCGGGATCGACGAGTTTGTCGGTCGCGAACGTGTCGACGATCGATTCCAGCCGCGCTCGAACGGTCGCGACGTGCGCTTCGAGGTCGCGACGCACTTGCTCGGCGTGCTCGAACTCGATGCGCGCGTCGAAGTCGCTTGCCGTCGGGACGACAGACTCCGCGAGAAGCTCGCGCAGCAGGCGCAGTCGCCAGCCCTGCTGGTCGAGGCTGTTGGTGCTGGTGCTGCGACACCCTCGGGCGACCTCCACGCGAGTGAACTCGATCGAGTCGAGCTGCGCGCCGGCCGGCGGAAGCACAACTCGGTAGTTCACCGCGGGCGGCCAACGCGAGAGCGAGCACGCGAAGCCCGAGCTGAAGGTGTGCGACGCGCCGTAGCCGCCGCGCTCCTGCACCTCGACCTCGAGCACCCACGACTGCCCGAACAGCAGCTCATCCACACCGCGCGGATCGCGTGCGAGCGTGAGCTCGATCAAGGCGGCCCAGTGCGCAGGTTCGTCGCGCAGACCGAGGCACACGAGCCCGGACAGTCCGTCGAGCGCGCGCGCAGCATCGGCGCGGCTCGCAAGGGCGACGTACGCGAGCCCGGCGTTCTCGGCGCGCGTGCGGGCCAGCACGAGTTCGGCCGGAACCTCGACTTCGAGCCGCACGAGCGCGTCGAGAACGTGAGTGAAGCTCCGCAGCGGCGCCGATGCCTCCCGCTGCGCCTCGCGCTGCAAAGTGGCGAGCAGGAGATTCGCGTAGCCATCGAAGCCGTGCGCACCGATCACGTAGGCAGCGCCGGGGATCAGAGCGTCGTCACCCGACTCGAGCATCGCGCCCAGGCTCGGCGCGGCCGCATCGAAGGCCGCTTGCCCGGGCACGCCGTGGCGCAGGGCTGCGAGATCGGCGACGAGCTGCCCGCGCGCCGGCGCCTGCGGGAGCGCACACAGCGCCGAGGTCGCGAGCTCGAGCCACATGGGGCCGCACAACGTGGGCCGCATGCGCTGGGTTCACGGCGACACGCCGCGAATCGCTCGTCGCACTCGCTCCATCGCATCGGATCAGCGCGCACCGCTAGGCTAGCCTCGCCGCTGTGACACGCCGCCCCCGCATCGCCGCCTGGTTCGCAGCCCTCGTGCTCGCCGCCGGCACGCTCGCCGTGCTCGGGCTGCGCGAGCTCTCCGCCGACGCCGAGCGCGTCGAGGAGCGCCTGCGTTCGCAGTCGGTGTCGGCGGCGCGCGCGGTCAGCGAATCGTTCGAGAGCGTGGCGCGCGCGCTGGAACCCGATGGCGTCGAGGGGCTTGCGATCAACACGAGCGCGGAAGGCGTCTGGCCGAGTGAGCGCGCGAGCGCAGCACCGCAGAGCGGACCGACGCCGTTCCACCGCAGCCAGATCGACGCGCTCGAGCGCGAAGGCGCGCTCGACGAGCTGCGCCGCAAGCTGGACGAGCACGCTGAACGCGCCGACGCGCCCGGACTCGCGGCCTGGGCCCTGAGCACCCGCGCCGCGATCGAGTTGAACGCCGGCGATGCGACGCAAGCACGCGCAGCGCTCGAGCGGCTCGTGGCCGAGCATCCCAGCAGCGTCGACGAACGCGGGCTGCGGCGTGCGCTGGTGGCGCGCTGGCAGTTGAATCGACTCGAAGGAATCGAGCCGGCGGCGCTCGCGGCGCTCGTGCGCGAGCTGATCGACGAGCGCGCGGCCTTCGAGCCCGGCTCGCTCGCGATCCTCACTGAGGAAGCGCTGGCTGCGCTGTGCGAGCGCGATGCGAACGCCTGCGCCGAACTGCGCGCGCTCGACAGCAATCGCCGGTTCGCGCGCGCGCTGCGCTCGAGTTGGCGCAGCGGCATCTCCAACTGGCTCGCCTCGGGAGCGCCGGGCGGTCGAGCGTGGTTCGAGCTCGAACGGGATCCGCTGCTCGGCGACTCCGAGCGCGAGTTCGCGTTGTTGCGGGCCACGCAAAACACGTCGGGCTACGAGGTGGTTGCGTTGCGAGGCGCGGCGCTCGCGCGGGCTGCGCTCGAACGGCCCGAGCTCGGCGCCTGGCGCGATCTGGGCCTGGGCGCGGGCATCGTGGACGCCGGCGGACGCCGCGTGGCCGGGCTCGAGCTCGAACTCGACGCCGACACGGTCGTCGAGCGCTTGCCGCCGCCGTTCGACGTCTACTCCGTGCGCGCGCGCAGCCTCGACATCGAGAGCGCTCGCCGCGAAGCGCGCACGCGCTTTTGGATCATCGCGGGCGTCTCGGCGCTCGCGCTGCTCGCCTCGGCCATCGCGGCATGGCTCGGCATTCGCGCGCTCGAACGCGAGGCCCGCGCGGCGCACCAGCGCGAACAGTTCGTCGCCGCGGTGACGCACGAGCTGAAAGCGCCGCTCGCCTCGATCCGGCTGCTGGCGGAACTGCTGGAACAAGGCGGCGTGAGCGAGGCCAAGGTGCGCGAGTTCGGCGCGCGCACGGTCAGCGAGGCCGATCGACTCTCGCGTCTGATCTCGTCGGTGCTCGAAATGGCGCGGCTGGATCGCGAGGCGGCCCCGCGCGAGCGCGAAGAAGTGCTCGTTCGCCAGCTAGCGCTCGACACGCTGCGTCAGTTCGAACCGCTGGCGCTCGAGAAGCACGTCGCCGTCAAACTGCACCCCTGCGACGAGAGCCTGCGCGTGCTCGCGAGCCGCGACGCTCTCGGCAGCGCGCTGTTCGAGCTGCTCACCAACGCGACCAAGTACGGCGCCGCGAGCGACATCGAGGTCCAGATCGAGCCGCGCGGCGACAGGGTCGTGCTCGCGGTGCTCGACCGCGGCCCCGGCGTCGCCAGCAGCGATTCCGAGCGCATTTTCGAGCCTTTCCAGCGCCTGGGCGACGAACTCACGCGCGAACAGCCCGGCGTGGGGCTGGGGCTCGCGCTGGTGCGCAAGGTCGCCGAGAGCCACGGCGGAACAGCGCGCCATGTCGCGCGCGACGGCGGCGGGAGTCGCTTCGAGATCGAATTGCCGAGCGCGTCGAAGGAGCACTCGTGAGCGCCAAATCGCGCATCCTGGTGGTCGAGGACGAAGAGGCCATGATCGCGGGCCTGGAGTACGCGCTCGCCAAGGCTGGCTACGAGGTGCAGGTCGCGCGCGACGGCGCTGCAGCGCTCGAAGTGCTCAAGCGCGGCTCGTTCGATCTCGTGCTGCTCGACGTCATGCTGCCGCGCAAGTCGGGCTTCGACGTGCTCGCTGCGCTGCGCCGCGACGGCCGCAAGACGCCGGTGATCCTGCTCACGGCCAAGAACCAGGAGATGGACAAGGTGCGCGGCTTCGATCTGGGCGCCGACGACTACGTCACCAAGCCCTTCAGCCTCGCGGAACTCGAAGCCCGCATCCGCGCGCGGCTGCGCACGAACGCGCCGGGCGACGACGGACCGAGCGAGCTCGAGCTGGGGCCGGCGAAGATCGACCTGCGCGCGATGAAGGTCGAGCTCGACGGGCGCGTCGAGGACCTCAGCGTGCGCGAGGTCGACATGCTGCGCCTCTTGTGGCGCGAACGCGGCCGCCCCGTGTCGCGCGAGCGCTTCCTCGAGGTCGTGTGGGGCCACGAGAAGTTCCCCACCACGCGCACCGTCGACCAGCACATGGTCAAGCTGCGCCAGAAGGTCGAGCGCGACCCCGGCGAGCCGCGCTACCTCGTGACGGCGTTTGGCGTGGGCTACCGACTGAACGCCTGAGCCCGTCACAACTTTTGACAACTGCGCGCGAGGGCTCTGACAAGCTCCTGGCGATGAACGCGTCCACTGATCGAAGTCGCGGAACGACCCCCGCACGAAGGACGCCAACCACCATGATTGCGATGCTCAACAGTGTTTTGCTCTCCGCCTTGATCGCGCTCGGCGCGCAGGCCCCGGCTCAGACCACCCCGCGCGCGCTGCTCGAACGTGGCGCGCTGGCCGAGGAGCACCAGCGCGACTTCGCCGGCGCGCAGAAGCTCTACGAACAGGCCGAAGCTGCGGCAAAGGCCGCTGGCGACGCGAAGACCGCCGCCGAGGCGAGCGCGGCGAAGGAGCGCGTGCTCGCGCGGCAGGGCAAGGGCCCGGCTGCGAGTCAGGCTCAGGACGCGGCCGTGCAGGAGCAACTGCGCGGCCGCGCCGTCACGATGCTCTTCAAGGCGCAGAACGACCTGCCGAGCTTCGAGAACATCTCCCGCGCCGCGCAGCAGCTCGTCGACCTCGGTCCGAGCATCATCGACGTGCTCGCGCTCTCGCTGACCGACTCGACTTCTGCAGACGGCAAGTCGAAGCCTCCGCACGTGCCGGCCGTCGCAGCGCGGGCGCTCGCGTTGATGCAGACGCCCGAAGCCGACCGCGCCTTGATCGCGGCGTACGACTCTGCTGACCCGACGATCCGCAAGGCCGTCGTCGATGCGGCGGGCGACCAGCGCTTCCTGGAGCTCAGCCTGCGCGCCGCGACGGACCCCGTGCCCAGCATCCGCGAACTGGTGGCGACTCGCTTGCTCAGCGTGAAGGATCCGCGCGCTGTCGAGGCCGTCGTGGTCCTGATGGGCTCCAGTCAGCAGGAGGGCGGCATGAGGCAGGCCGCCGCCAGCTGGCTCGTCAGGAACGCGCCGAAGCGACTGCTCCAGATCGCTTTCGATGCATCCCAGCCGCAGGAGCAGCGCGCAGCCGCGTTCGGTGTCGTGCGGGGCGGGATCTCCGACGCGGTCCTGCTCGACTTGCTCCGACGCACTCGTGCGCTGAGCGCTGGCGACGCGACGACGCGTGAGCTTGCGGTCGAGGCGCTGGAGAGCGTGCACCTCCAGAGCGCCGAAGCGACTGCGAACCGCGATGAACTCGCCAGCGAGCTCGCGCGGGTCGAGCACCTCGACCTCGACGCGTGGGCGGTGATGCAACTGGCCGCCATCAAGCCCTCGGCAGCGATGTCGCCGCTGCTGGCGGCGCTCGCTCGCCGTCGAGGAGCGGCGAAGAGCGATGACCTCGTGCGCCTGCTCGTCGCGATCGACTCGATGCGGAGTGCGACTCCCGGCACCGTCGATTTCGCCGCCTGGACGAAGGTAGCGCTGGCGTGTGACGCCGGATGGGGTGCGGTGGCGCACGAGGGCTGGAGTCGCACGGTCCAAGGGCACATCTGGGGTCGCATCGCCAGGTCCGAGCCGACGGTCCCGCTCGCGCTCTGGGGGCAGACGTGGAGTTCGATTCCGGAGAGTCATCGCCCTGCGTACGTCGAGGCGTTTGTGTCACGGCTGGTTCGCAACCTGGGGCGCGGCCCCAAGGAGCGCGCCGGCGCGGACGCTCACGCGCTCCTGGCTCACCTGCTCACTGCAGATGACAAGGACTTGGCCAAGCCCGCCATGGAGCAACTCGAGCTCGAGGCCGATCCGCGTTTCATCGCTGACGCCTGCCGGACGCACGCGCGGGGGCTGGCCTACGCGCCCCCCTACGTCCGCGCGGCCTTTCAGGCAGCGCCGCAAGACACGCTCGCCCGCTTGGAGGCCGAGTTGATGCGTCGGTTGCAAAGCGAGCAACCCGCCAGCCCCAAAGATCCGGCGCTCTACCTGCTGACGGCGCTGGACGCGTCGGCCGCCCTCGCGACTTGGGAGCGACTGTGGCTGGCGGCCAAGTCGGAGTCGGCGCGCGGCGAGTTGCTCGAGGTAGTGCTCGCTCCTTCCTGGGCCAGCCCTGAAGTCGCCGCGCGGCTCGTGGAGCTGTACCCCGCGCTCGAAGCCGGTCGGCCCGCGCTGCGCAAGACTGCGATCACGCGTTTCGCCGACGGCCTGGTCGAGCAAGCGCTCCCGATCCTCGAGCGCGAGATCCGCAACCCCGACAGCACGGTGCGCGCCGCGGCGATGGAAGCCGCCGAGGCCTTCCGCAAGCACCGCGAAGCCGTGGCCGAGTTCGAGGCCTGGCGCAAGGTCGTCACGGTCGAGCAGAGCACCGTCGCGGAGCTCTCCAAGCTGCTCGAGAGCCCCAATCGCGATGTCGTGATCGGCGCGGTGAAGGCGCTCGCGATCTTGCGCGCGCGGCCCGCGTTGCCGGCGCTCGTCAAGCTGCTCGAGCGCGACGACAAGGAGCTGCGCGCCGCCGTGCAGGCCGCGCTCGACGCGATCGGCGGGAGCTGAGCGAAGTTCAGAACGTCACCTGGCGCTGCGGCGGCTCGAACCGTCGCAGCGCCACGCCGCCGCAGGCTTGCTTCGCGCAAAGCCACGCAACATGCGGCTTGCTGGCGAACGAACACGGCGGCTGGGCGAACGGCGCGCGCAGTGCGCAAGGAGCGCGCACCGCGGAGAACTCACGCTGGAGCGCTCGTCTGCCTGCTGCGCATCGCGAACGCGTAGAGCAACACGAGCACGATCGAGACCGCAACGGTGGCCTTGCCAGCCGAGCTGACTCCGCCGGCGGCGTCCGCGCTCGCAGCCGCGGAGGCGATCGACAGCGCGTGCGCGAGCGCGCCGCCCACCACCAGGCCGCACACGCCGATGAAGGCGTCGCCGTTGCCTTCGCCGGCCATCACGAGCTGTCGCACGGGACATCCGCCGGCGAGCGCGCCGCACAGTCCGACCAGCGCGAGCGCGAGCGTGTTCCACAGCCAGTCCGCGTGCGCGACGGGTTGAAGGCCGATCGACCAGTTGGCCTTGCCGCCGAGCGCGAGGACCAACGCATAGCTCGCGACGAGCGCCGCGGTCGCGATCAGCATCCAGCGCGAACCGCCGAACACCGCGCGCGTCGCGGAGATCACGCAGAACTCCGTGGCCGAGAGGATCGCGCCTGCCGGAAGCGCCAGAGCGAGCGCGAGCAGCCACGGCGCGTGCGCGGGCTTGGCGTCGCTGTCCGGACCCGGTCCTGCGAGCACATCGGCGCCGACGAACAGCGCCAGCAGCACGACGAACGTCAGCGGGCCGATCAGGCCGAGCGCTAGCGGAGCTTGCTGCGTCTTGCCGAGCGAGTAGCCGCGGCTCTCGAACCAACGCGCGGCGCCGACGCCCAGCACGAAGCCTGGGAGCGCGGCCCAGGCGTGCAGATCGCCGCCGCCGAGCCGTTGCAGCAGTCGAAACGGGCAGCCGAGGAACACCAGCGCGCCAAACGCCATCGCGACGCACAGCGCGAAGCGCGCCGCCGCATGACTGCCCGAGCGCCCGACGTGTCGGCGCACGATCGCGGACCACAGGAGCGCGCCGAGCACCAGGCCGATCAGTTCGGGCCGGAAGATTGCTGGCCCCGCGTGCAGCCGCAGCGCCCCTCCGAGGTCGCGCAGGAAGCAGGCGCCGCACAGCCCCATGTTCCCGGGGTTCCCGGCGAGCACCAGCGCGCCGGCGAGCGCGCCGACCAGCGCGATCAAGGCGACGCCGAGCAGGCCTCTCGAACGCGTGACGTCGCCGCGCAGCATGGCGCAATGATGCCGCCCGCTCGCGCGCTCGACCACTCGCGCTCGAGTGCGGCGAAGGAGCGCGTGCTCGCGCGGCGCGAGTTCTTCACCGCCGAGCCGAGCGTCTACGCAGCGCTGTCCAAGCAGCGTCGGCGGACGATCGAGAACTGAGCGCCACGGAGGAGGCGGCGCTCGACTGGTACGGCGCCATCAACGCCCGATGCAAACGACGCCAGGCTCTCGCCTCCGCGTTCGCGGGCAACCGAAGACCGGCGCGCGGTCGGTGGCCTGCGATGAACGGAAGCGAGAGCCTGGCTTGGCGGCGTCGACTACTCGCACTTCTCGCAGACGACGAAGTAGGGCCCCTTGTAGGTCGTGATGGCGTGCCACGAGCCGTCCGAGCTCTGGTAGGTCTGGGTCTGCACGAGGTGGAACAGCACGCTGGCGAAGGCCGGGCAGGTGCTGAGGTCCTCGCACGTCCCGCACTTGACGCCGCTGTAGGCGATCAACTTCTTCATGCAGTCCGAGATCGAACGCATTTTCGCGGTCGCCTCGTCGTCGGCCCAGCCCTGACCCGACATGCCGTTGTTGGGCGTGGCCACAGGTCGACCTTCGCCGCACGGCACGGCGCCGCCGGTGGTGTCATCGCCGCCGCCATCGTCGGTCAGCCCGAGGAAAGCGCCCGGCGGCAGGAAGAACGGACGGGTGGGATCGCCCATCACCACCCAGTCGTCGCTCGCTTCGGCTCGCGCCGCCGGGGCTTGGTCGGCATCGGGCGCCGCGTGCGTCGGAGCGATTTCGGCAACGGTCTTGGGAGACCAGGCGGAGGCAAGCGCAGCCACGGGGGCGCACATGAGGGCTGCGAACAGGACAAGGCGTGCAGTGATCATGAGGAATTCTCGCGAATAGGTAGGAGGTGATATTGGCTCTGCGCACGATCGTGTGCGGCGCGGTGATTGCCCCGCGAACCTCCCGAGAGTTGCGACAAACCTCGCCGTGCTGACGAGTTGGTCGGCCCGCCAGCGTGCGGCCGCTCACATGGTCAACCACGCGCCAGCACGGCTGCGCAGGTCGACAGGTGCGCGTGCTCAGCGCCGCGACTTTGCGCTGGCCGGAGGCTCTTCGAACAGCCGCAGCGCCACGCCCATCGGCGCCGGGCCCTTGTCGCGCTCGCGCTGGTTGAACTGCCACGCGCCGCGGCGGAGCCCAAGCGCCACGAGTTCGAAGCGCACGAAGCGCCGAGCCTTCGAATCCCACTGCGCTTCGCCGACGAGCGTCGCCTCGTAGCCCTGCTCGCCCGCGTCCATCTGCGCCGAGCCGCGGTACTCGAGGAGCCACGGCTCGCTGTCGCCGACGCGGCGCACGAACAGCTCCGCGCGCTTGACATGCTCGCGAGTCCAGTGCGGCGCCTGACCGCGCACGTTGTCGACGAGCACCTCGCGGCACAGCCGCTTCACCAGCGCGTCGGCCACGGGCTGCTCGTCCTTGCCCTTGGGAATCCAGGCCGCCGGCTCGTCGAAGGCGATCCAGTTCTGGTTCCAGGCCCACTGCATGAATCCGGCCCAATTCGAATCGTCGAAGGCGCCGGCGCGCCAACGCGGCGTCGCTGCAGGCCGCTCGAGCGACTTCAAGTCGCGCAGCGAGACACGCAGCACCATCGGCTTGCCCTCGACCTCTGGCGGCAATTGCTCGCCGAGCGCCGGAACCGGCTTGTTCGCGTACTTCTTCTCCTTGCGCAGCTTCTCCCAGCGCTCGAGCGCGCGCTCGATGCGCCGCGCGATGTCCGCCGGATCGCTGCCGGCCGCGAAACGACCTTCGAGGTACTCGCCGTCGGGCCCCATCAGGTAGATGCCCTGCTTGGTGCCCGGGTGGTTCCAATCGCCCTTGGGCATCGACTCGCCGAAGCGCTTGAAGAGCTGGTGCGCGGGCTCGTCCTTCACGCGCTCCAAGTTGTGCGGGTCTTCGGGGTAGAGCATGTAGACCTCGTCCGCGACGGGGACGAAGTGCTTCGAGAGCTCCTGGATGCGTTGGTCTGACCAGACCATCTGGCGTCCGCGGACGCCGTTGTTTCATGTGCAGCCGAGCGGGTGGCCGTTCATGGTCCAGAACAGCAGCGGTCGACCGAGCGCGCGCGCCTCTTGGACAGCCGGCCAGAACTCGTTGCGCCACGCAATCGCGCGATAAGCGGTCTCGGTCGCGTCGGGCTCGATCGCCGCCTGCCACTCGACGCGAGTCTGCGGCGTGAGCGCCGGCGCCTGCGCCAGCACGAACAGAGCGAACAGCGCAGTCAACATGCGATCAGTCCTCCACCACGTGGGTCGCGAACACCTTGCGATACTCGCGCCAGCGCGCTTCGTCGAATTGCCCGTCGCGCAGACAGTCGACCGCGCCGTACGCCATGGCGAGCGCGTGGTGCGTGTTGTCGTGTTGGAACAGTCCCTGACGGCCGTATGAGAGCAGCCGCGGCAGCGAGTGCGCCCAACTCTCGACCTTCTCGAGCGGCTTCTCGTAGCCGCACAGGTAGATCGGATAAGCCTGCGGCAGTCGGCGCGAGAACACGGCGGTGGGCTTGGCCGGCAAGGGGATCTCGCACCAGGCGAGGTCCTCGGCGACGAGCCGACCGAGTTCCTCATCGCTCATCTTCCACACCGCGTCGCCCATGTCGCAGGGCAGCTCCGCGCACAGGATCGTCGAGCCCGCGGGCTTGCCCAGCACCGAGTAGTTCTTGGGCTCGGAGAGGCGCGTGATGCGCGTCTTGGCGCCGGGGAAGTAGTGCGCGTCGTACTCGGTGAACTGCTCCACGGGCAGTTGCACGTAGATCAGGATCATCGAGCGGTAGAGCACGTCGCGGCACGCGGCGAGCACATCGCTCGGCGCGGCGGGCTGCACCGCGCGCGCGAGCACCGGAATCGGAATCGTGGACCACACGTAGTCGGCTTCGAAGCTCTCGCTCACGCCAGAGCTCTGAGCGTGAACGCGCCAGCCGTTCTCGCGCTGCTCGAGTCCGCTCATGCGCCACCCCAGGCGCAGATCCGCGCCGAGTTTCGCGGCCTCGCTCGCGTACGCCTCGCTGATCTGTCCGAAGCCGCGCACCGGATAGAAGAAGCGGCCCGAGCCCGGCTTCTTGAAGCCCGGCACGGCGTTCATGACCTTGCGGACGAGCTTGCCGAACGAGCCCGCGGCGACGCGTTTGCGCGCTTGAACGCCAGAGAGTTCGTGCGGATCGCGCCCCCACAGCTTCACCGCGTACGGGAAGTAGAACTCGTCGCAGATCGTGGCGCCGAGGTTCGCGCGCAGCACCGACGCGAAGGTGTCGCCCTCGGGCGGGCGGCCGGGCAGGTTCTTGGCGAGCATGTCGCGCAGCGAGCCGAGCGCGAAGCTCTTGTCGAGGCGCAGGAACAGATCGTGCGGCTTGAGCGGGAAGTGGATCCACTTGCCGAGCAGGCGAATGCGCCCGTGGCGCGGTCGATCGCGCAGGTCGGGCCCGAGCAGCGCTTGGATGTCGGCGAGGATCTTGGCGTCGGTGGCCGGATGCAGGCGATGACTGCCGTAGTCGAGCCACTGGCCGCCGAACTCGAACGAGCCCGCATTGCCGCCGAAGTGCGCGCCCTGTTCGAGCAGCACAACGCTCGCGCGCTGCTGGCGGCGCAACTCGCGCGCGGCGCCGACCCCCGCGGGTCCGCCGCCGAGGATCACCACGCGCGTTTCGCGTCCGCTGCGCTCAACCATGGCGTGCGCCCGCCTTGGCTGCGCGCGAGTTCTGCTCGGCGAGCAGCGAACCATGCCCCGCGCCAGTCTTGGCGCCAGCGCGGAAGCCCAGCACGAACCACAGACACCCACCGAGCAGCCCGGTCGCGACCAGCACGGTCTGCCACAGCGCCGAGGCCGCGATTCCCAGCTCTCTCGGCGTGTTCGCGAGGGACTCGAGGAGGCCCGCCAGGGTCACTTCGCGCAGCCCGAAGCCGCCGAAGCTGATCGGCGCGAGCGTGATCGCCTTGGCCATCGGCACGGCGAAGAACCACACCGCCAGCGGCGCGTCGAGGCCGATGCCGCGGCCCAGTTCGCGATTGAGCAGCACGAACCAGCCTTGGATCACGAGCGAGAGCGTGAGCACCACGATCGCGCGCGAAGGCCGCTCGCTGAGCCGGCGCAGCGCCACCAGGGCGCGGCCGACAGTCCGACGCAGTTTGCGCGGCCAGCGTGCGAGCTTCACGCGCAGCACCAGCGGCGTGAACAGCGCGGCGCCGGCCAGCGCCACGACGCTGCCGACTTGGACGGTGCTCTGCGCCCAGCCCGGCATCGCGTCCGCGGACCACAGCGCGCCGACCAGGATCAGCACGAGCAGCGCGAAGGTGTCGATCAGACGCTCGGTCAGACCGCCGATCACCGCGGCTTCGGCGCGGCCAGTGACCTTCGCTGCGAGCACGGCCTTGAGCGCGTCGCCGCCGACGATGCTGGGCAAGCACAGGTTCGCGAACATGCCTGCCGCGTAGCACTGCGCCGCGTCGAGCATCGAGAGCTTCGCGCGCGCGCTGCGAATGCCGAGATTGACGTTGTAGCGCCACTTGAACACGCCCAGCGCGTGCCCTGCGACGAAGCCCAGCCACACCAGCGCCCAAGTGCTGGCGTCGAGACTGCGCATGCTCGACCACAGCTTCTGCCACGGCACGACCGCGAAGATCAGCGCCAGCAGCGCCGCGCTGACGACGAGCTTCACGCCCAGCTTGAACGCGCCGCGCTTCACTTGGCGCTCGCCTCGCTCGCAGGCCGGTCGCGCCGCGCTACGACGACTTCGCCGGCGCCCAGAGTGCCCCAGAAGGTCTCGCGCGCGTCGACGTACTCGCTCTCGATGCGCCGCCAGACGAGCGGTTGGCGCGCTTGGAGCTGCGGCGGGGTGGTGAACACGATCCAGGTGCGGGGATGGGCGGCCTCGATGGCCTCGAGCGCGGCCAGACTCCGCTCGGGGTCGGGCCGCGCCACGTCGGGGATATCGACCGAGGTCCAGGGCTCGATGAAGTACTCAGCGTAGACCAGCGTCGTCAGGCCGACCGTGACCACCGCGTCACCGTCCGCCCCCTGAGCCTGGAGGAAGCGCTGCGCTCCCTCGAAATCCTGCTTGGGTCGCCAGGCGAGCGGCACGCTGGCCGCGTTGGCCATACACGCCAGTCCGAGCGCCGCGGTGGTGAGCTTGCCCATCAGCGTCGGCAACTGCCCGAACGAGGAGATGCGCGTCCACTCGACGATGCCGCGCAAGACGATCAACACGTAGAAGCCGGCGCCGAAGAAGAACATGCGCGGCCAGAGGTTGTGCTTGGTGGCGAGCAGCGCCGCGATGGTGACGATCGTCGGCGTGAGGAACAGTGCGAGCGCAGCGGGCGCCTCGCGCCAGTACGAGCGCAGTCCCAGCGCGACGAGCACCAGACCTCCGCAGACCGTGAATGCGCCGCCGGGCAAGCCGCGCGAGATTCCGGCGAAGGTCTCGCTGACGAGCCACAGCGGGCTCTTCCACTCGTTCTGCACGCCTGGGAGAGTCGGCGCGAGCAGCGTGTCGACGAACTGCGGCAAGACGAGCGCGTAGCCCACGAACGAGAAGCTCGCCGCGAACACGCCGCCGAACGCCGGCTGCCAGCGATTGGGCCCAACGCGCCGCGCGCGCGTCGTGAACAGCAGTCCGAGCCACACGAGCGCGTGCGCCGCAACGATCAGCACGGCGGTCGCGTGCGTGAGAGCCGCGAGCGCCATCCAGGCCCCGTACGCCAGCGGTTGGCGCAAGCCGCGCGGCGCGCTCTCGCCCAGCATGCGCAGCATCTGCTCCGTGCCGAGCAACGTGAAGAGCAACAGCCCGGTGTAGCCGCGTGCGTTCTGCGAGAACCACACGTGGTGGTACGAAACGGCGAGCAGCGCGGCCGTGAAGATCGCCTCGCGCCGGTCGGTCACGAGCAAGGCCAGGCGGTGCGCTGCAAGCACACTGAGCACGCCGAGCAGCGCCGCAGGCAGGCGCAGCGCGAAGGCGCTGTCGCCCAGCGCCACGAAGCTCAGGCGCGCCAGCACTGAGTAGAACAGGTGCTGGTTCTGCGAATCGAAGGTCGAGACGACCTCGCGCAGAGGCCGGCGTGCGTAGTGGACCAGCGTGTCGATCTCATCGAAGCTCAGTCCGACGCCGAGTGCATTGAGGCGCAGCGCGAGCGACAGCACCGCCAGCCCGCCGAGCGCCCAGATCAGCGCGCCGCCGCCGTTGGGAGGCGAGCGCAGGCCGCGAGCGATCAGCGGCTCGAACGAAGCGCCGCGCGGCGCCCAGCGCGCCGCGATAACGAGCACCAGCGCCTGCAAGGCGAGCGCGCCCTTGAAGATCAGGGCCCCCTGGTTGAGCGCCTCGCTCGGCGCGCGCGGGCCTGCGAGTGCTGCGCTGACGGCCTCCGCGGGGAGCACGAGCGCCACGACGAGGAGCGCCAGAGCGATGGCGACGACGGTCTTGCTCATCGAACAGCGTGCGTCGGTGGCTCGTGCGCGTGGGAGGGCGGGTCTCGCTGCTGGCCGGGCAGATGCGAGCGGGGGGAGCGCGATTATCGGGGCGCGCGACGCCGATTGCACCTTCCAAGCGCCGGCGCGGCGACAGCGCGCTGAAAGTGAGTCGGAGTAGTGCTGTGCGCGCGAGTCCGACCCGAGTGCGCCCGATCGTCGAGGATTGACGACGGGCGCGACAAGTCCGACGGGTCCGGCTCGGGAGCGTCCGACGAGAAACTCAACGCCTTGCGGTGCTCGAGCGCGCTCCTCGAAGCTCTCGTGCGGGCAGCCGCGGCCGCGCACCGCGAACTCGCGCGCGTTGACAGCGCAACTCGAACGCCCCTAAGCTCGCCCGCCTTCCCGTGCCGCAGCGCCCCGCACTTCCCTCGATCCGCACGCGGCTCACGCCGTGCCTGCTCGCCGCGGCGAGCCTGGTCGCGCTGCCGGCGAACGCCCTCGCGCTCGGCGCGGCGCCCGCGAGCGCTGGACAGCCCGTTCCGGCGCGCGTTGCCGCGGCCCAGACCGGCCGCATGGGCGCGTACACCGGGCAATCGCCAAGCGCCATCCCGCAGGAGCTTCGCGAACGCGCGCGCTTCCTCGACGAGCAACTGCGCGAGCGCCGTTCGCCTCCCGACGTCGGCTGCGTGGTGCTGCAGACCCCGGCGCCGGGCGAGCCCCTGGGCGGCGATACGCCGATCGCGTTCCTGGTCGCGAGCAGCGTCCCGACCCCGCAGTTCCAGGGCCTCAGCCTGGCCGCCGCGCAACAGCTCGCGGAGCAGTTCTGCCTCTCCGTGAACGTGGTGGCGTCCTGCAGCGGCGACAGCGACGCCGCCGTCAGCAGCGCGCCCAATTCGATCGTCACCGCGCAGTGCACGCCGCCGGAAGCGCTGACCGACATCGGCGGCCAGATCGGCGTCGTGGTCTCCCCCGCCGACGATCCGCAGCCGCTGTTCTTCGCGCTGTTCCTCGCCGCCGCGGTGCTCGCGGCGTTGGCGGCAGCCTTCGCGCTGGTGTTCTACGCGCGCTACAGCGCCGCACGCGACGAGCTCGCGATCTTCAAGTCGCCTCGGCGCGAGAAGAAGTAGCTCTCGGCCGACGGGCGCGTGCGGCTTGGCGCGCGCCAGCGCGCGGTCCTTCAGCCGTCACCGCGCTGGACGTGCAACCCACTCAGCGCACGTCACGCGCGACGCGCAGGCCGCGGCCGTGGTTCGTGCCCGTCGGGCGATCGAACTGCCGGAAGGCCACGCGCACGGCTTCGACGCGCGGCGTGAAGTACGAGGCGCCGCGGAACACGCGCTGGCGGCCTTCGCTGAGCGGCGCGAGGCCGCCCGGTCCGGCGCGGTCCGGGCCGAAGGGCATTTCGCTGTACACGTCCTCGCAGGCCTCGCTCACGTTGCCGAGCAGGTCGTGCAGCCCCCACGCGTTGGCGCCAAAGCTCATCACGGGCGCGACGCTCCAGAAGCCGTCGCACCAGCGCTCGCTCAAGAGGCCCGGGTGCGCGGGCGCCTGCGCGGTTCCCAACTGATCGTTCAAGTTCTCCTGGCCCGCGAGGCTCGCGAGGTCGTCGCTCGCGCCGAAGGCCAGCGGCTCGAGCCGCCCGCAGCGCGCCGCGTACTCCCACTGAGCCTCAGTCGGCAACGCCAGGCCGAGCTTGTCGACGAATTCGCGCGCGTCGGTCCAGCGCACGGACTCCACGGGCAGGAGCGCGGTCCACGGCTCGTACTTGCACATCTCAGCGTCGTAGAAGTGCGACGGGTTGGCGCCCATCACGCGCTGCCACACCGCTTGGCTGACTTCGCTCTTGCCCAGGAAGAACGGCTCGAGCTCGAGCCTGCGCTCGTCCTCGTTGTCGATGCGGTCGCGGTCTTTCTCGGGCGGCGGGAACAGCAGGTTGCGGCCCAAATCGTTGCTGGCGCTGCCCAGGCGCGCCGTTCCGCCCGGCACGAGCACGAGCACCAGCGCGCTGGCCGGGTCGGGCTCGAGCTGTCCGGTCGCAGAGTCGGCGATGCGCGGTCGCTCGCCGCTCTCGACGACCCAGAACTCCCACAGGCCGCTCACGGGGTTGAGCTGCAGCGGCGCGAGGCCCCACTGCGGCTCGAGCACGAGTCCGCCGTAGCGCTCGGAGGCCGCGATCGACGCGGAGGCGAGCTGCCACGCGAGCGCGTTCTCGCGCATGTGCAGTTCAACCCGTCGCGCGCGCTCCGCAACGCGGGCGCGGGCGCCGCCAAGCGCGGTGTAGAGCGCGGAGTGCGACGCTGCGAGCGCCTCCGGGCGCGGCGCGGAGGTCGGCAGCGACGCCAACGAAGCCGTGCTGGCCTGCGCTTCCGACGCACGGGTCGCCTCGCGCTGCGCCGCGCGCTCGAGCAGCGCCGACGCACTCGCGAGCCACTCGCGCAGGCGTTCGAGGTCGCGCTCTGCGCGCAGCTCGAGCCGGTCCTCCTCGGCGAGCAGCGCCTGCGCCTGCGCCACGTCGGCGCGCAGGCCGAGTTCGCCGTTGAGCTCGACCAAGGCGTTGGCGCGCTGCGTGAGTTCGCGTGCGTTCACGCGGGACTTCCACGCGTCGCGGGCCAGCAGCGCGAGCGTCGCGAGCAGTCCGACGCCGCACGCGGCGGCCAGTCGCGCGTTGCGCCGCAGCGCCAGCCGTGCGAGGTAGAGCGGCCCCGCGTCCAATGCGCGCACGGCGCGCTGACCGAGGAAGGCCTGCAGGTCTTCCGCCAGAGCCAAGGCCGTCGGGTAGCGCTGCTCGGGGTCGGCTGCCATGGCCTTGGCGCAGATCGCGATCAATTCGCGCGGCGTCGCGGGCGCGAGCTGCGCGATCGGCGTGGGCGCCCGCTCCAGGCGCGCGGCGATCAGCGCGCCCGGCGTCAGTCGCGCCGTGCTGTCGGCGTAGGGCATCGTGCCCGCGAGCAGTTGGTAGAGCATCGCGCCGATCGCGTACACGTCGCTGCGCGGGCCGATCCGCTCGAGTTGGCCGGCGGCCTGCTCGGGGGACATATACGCCGGCGTGCCGATCACGGCGCCCTCGCGCGTCGCGTAGGCGGATCCGTGGGGCCGCGCTGTGCGTTCGCGCGCTTCGCGGACCAGAGGCGCCGGCTCGCCGCCTGAAACGGCGCTCGAGTCGCTGTCCGTCCGGGCTGCGCCCGACGCAGCAGCGCGCTCGGCCTGTTCTGCGGCCGCGCTCACTTCGGCGAGCACGCGCGCCAGCCCCCAGTCCATGACGTACGTCTCGCCGAACGCGCCCACCATCACGTTGGAGGGCTTGAGGTCGCGGTGCACGACGCCCTTGGAGTGCGCGTAGGCGACGGCTTCGCACACGCGCACGAACACCGCCAGGAGGCGCGGCAGGCTCCAACCCTCGCGCCGCTCGCGCGCCAGGGCGAACAGGCGGCCGAGCTCTCGACCCCGCACGAGCGGCATGGTGAAGAACAGGCGTCCTTCCGCGTCGAGCCCGAGCTCGTGCACGGGCACGATGCCGGGGTGATCGAGTTGGCCGGTGATCTGCGCCTCGTCGACGAAGCGCGCCAGCGTCCGCTCGCGCACCAGCGGGTCACCGCGCTCGAAGCGCAGCCGCTCGTCGCGCAGCACCTTCATCGCCACCACGCGCCGCAGGTCGCGATCCCAGGCGCGGTAGACCACGCCCATGCCGCCGTGGGCGAGCTCGCACTCGATTTCGTAGCGCTCGTAGGAAGCGCGCTGCGTGCGCAAGCGTTCGAGCAGTTCGGGCTGCTGCTGCGGCGGCGGTGGCGTGTCGATCGGTCGCTCGGATGAGGCCGGGAGTGGTGCAGCGGGGCGCTCGTCCGTCGGCGGCGCGTCCTCGCGCTGGCCCAGCAGGCGATCGAGCATGGCCCACTGCCCGTGCAACTCGCGCAGGGCCGCCGCCTGCGCCGGATGGGCCGCACACAGCGCTTCGAAGGGCTCGGCCTCGTCGATCGAGTGGCGGCCGAGGAACTCGATCAGCAGCTCCTCCACCGGGCCGAGCTCGGGAGCGACGCCTGCGCCTGCGGCCTGGTCAGCAGCGTGCTCAGCGGGGTCGAACTCGTCCGCTTCAACATCCGCGCGTGCAGCCTCCGAATCGACAGCGCTGAGCGAGGGACGCGCAGCTGCGCTCGTGGGCAGCGCGCCCGAGTCGGACGGCGTTTCTCGACGGGGCGCACGGCGAGAGAGAGACAAGAGCGCGCGGAACGAGGGGACCAACATCGCAGCCACCGTGGATGGGCATCGAAACCCGGATGGAACGCGCAGCGCCCGAAAAAACAGCGCCACCCGAGCGCGAGTGAACGCGGTCGGGCGGCGCGGGGGCTGCGGGGCGTCAGACGCGCCCGCTCACTTCGTCTTCACCGGCGCCGGCGGCCGCTGCGGCAGCTTGGCGGGCTTGGTCTCGCACAGCTTCAAGAGCTCCTGCACGCCGCGCTCGAGCTGCGGATCGCGTCCGGCGAGCACGCTCGTCGCGTCGTTCTCCACCACGATGTCGGGATCGACACCATGGCCTTCGACGGCCCAGTTGCCGCGCGCGTCGTTGTTGCCGAACTCGGGCACGTTGCACGAGCCGCCGTCGATCAGCGGGCCGTGGCTGGTGATGCCCACCACGCCGCCCCACGAGCGCTTGCCGATCAGGGGGCCCAGCCCGCACGTCTTGAACATCCAGGGGAAGATGTCGCCGTCGGACGCAGAGTTTTCGTTGAGCAGGCACACCATCGGGCCGGTGAACACGACACTGGGGTAGGTCTCGGTGAAGTCCGAGTTGCGCGCGAAGCCCGTGGACAGCAGCGTGCGGCGCAGGCGCTCGATCACCATCTGCGACACGTTGCCGCCGCCGTTGTTGCGGTCGTCGACGATCAGGCCGTCCTTGCGGACCTGGCCGTAGTACCACTTGATGAACTCGCGGATGCCGTCCTCGCCCATGTCGGGGATGTGCACGTAGGCGAGGCGCCCGCCCGAGAGCTGCTCGACGCGCTCGCGGTTGCGCAGCACGAACTCGAGGTAGTGCAGCTCGGTCTCGGAGCGGATCGGATTGACCACCACCTTGCGCGCGGCGGCTTTGTCGGCGCTGGGGCCGACGAGCAGCTCCACCGGCCGGCCCGCGCGGTGGCGCAGCAGCGCGTAGGGGTTCATGCGGCCGGTGAGTTCCTCGCCGTCGACGGCGAGCAGGTACTCGCCGACCTTCACGTCGACACCCACTTCCGTCAGCGGCGAGCGGTAGCGCGCCTCTTCGTTCTGACCGCGCAGGATGCGCGCGATTTTGTAGCGATCGCTAGTCGCGTCGAGCTCGAAACGCGCGCCGAGCAGCGCGACGTTCGGCCGCTCGGGCGCGTGCCAATCTCCGCCCGACACGTAGGCGTGGCCGACGTTCAGCTCGGCCACCATCTCGCCCAGCACATAGTTGAGGTCCGAGCGATGGCCGACGTGCGGCAGCAGCGCCTCGTACTGCGCGCGCAACGCGTTCCAGTCGTAGCCGTGCATGTTCTCGACGTAGAAGAAGTCGCGGAAGCGCCGCCAGACCTCGCGGAAGACCTCGTTCCACTCCTCGCGCGGCACGCGGTCGACCACCAGGCCGCTGGTCGAGATCGACTTGCCTTCGTCGGCGTCGGCCGCGGCGTCGTAGAGCAGATGCTCGCCGTCCTTCTCGACCAGCAGCTTCGAGGCATCCGCGCTGAGCGTGTAGCCGCCGACGTCCTCGACCAACGCGTCGAGCTTGCGCTCCTCGAGGTCGAACACCATCAGGTCGGTCTTGCGCTCGCTCTCGCGGCCGTAGAACGGCGAGCCGCTGCGCAGGAAGAACAGCAGCTTGTCGCCGGCGAGCAGGTTGCCGTAGTTGTCGGCCTCGATCGGCAGGCGCGCGACGCGGCGGGCGAGGCCCTCGAGATCGACGCGCACCGGCTTGGGCTCGTCGTCGTCCTCGTCGTCCTCGTCGTCATCATCATCCGCGCCGGTCGCCCCGTCGCCGCCTTTGGCGGACTTGTCTTTGTGCGCGCCTTCCTTGGCGTCCTTCTCGCTGTCGAGCTCGACCTCGTCGCTCTCGGGCGGCAGCGGGTGCTTGGCGTCAGCCGCCAGCGCCAGCGCGTAGACGCCCGTCGTGCGCGTCACTGCGAAGTTCCACTCCAGTCCGGTGAAGAGCTGCGGCGCGAACTCGCGATCGGAGAAGTAGTACAGGTACTTTCCGCCGCGGTCCCAGACCGGCTCGTACGCGCTCCACAGCGGATCGGTCACCGCAGTGAGCAAGCCGTCGGAGGCGCGCCACAGGTGCACTTGCCGCATTCCTGTCGCAAGGCTCAGTGAAAATGCGAGCCAGGCGCTGTCCGGCGACCAGATCGCGTCGCCGATCATGCCGCCCGGATTGCGCGCGACTTCGACCACGGCGCCGGTGGCGACGTCGACCACGCGCAGCCGGCCCGACTTGTCGTTGAACGCGATGCGCTTGCTGTCCGGCGCCCAGTTCAAGCCGAACAGCATGCGATCGCCGCCGCGCGTGAGCTGCCGCGGCGCGCTCGCGCCATCCTGCGCGACCAGCCACACCTCGTCTTCGCCGCTCGCGTCGCTGATGTACGCGATCGTCGCGCCGTCAGGCGACCAGGCGGCCCCGCGATCGTGCGCGCCCGAGCTGCGCGTCAAGTTGCGCGTCGCGCCCTTCTCGATCGGGGCCGTGAACACGTCGCCGCGCGCCACGAACAGCGCGCGCTCGCCCTTGGGGCTGAGGCTCGCGCCTTCGATCGCATCCTCGGCGGAAATGCGCGACGGCCGGCTCGCGACGCCGTCGTCGGGCACGGTGATGTCGAGCTTGCGGTTGGAGCGCGCGCGGGTGTCGTACACCCACAGCACTCCGTCGTTCTCGTACACGATCTCGCCGCTCTCGCCCTTCGACGGCCAGCGCACGTCCCACTTCGAACTCGTAGTGAGCTGCTGGACCTCGCCGCCCTTGGTGTCGTAGCTGTAGAGGTTGAGCGTTCCGCTGCGGTCCGAAGCGAAGTAGATCTGGTCGCCGATCCACATCGGATCGCGCTCGGTGCGCACGTGGTGCGCGACCGGAGTGAGCGCGGAAGTCGCGATATCGAAGATGAACAGGTCCTGCGCCCAGCCGCCCTGATAGCGCTTCCAGGTGCGGAAATCGCGCGTGAGCGGCGAGTACACGACCTTCGAGCCATCGGGCGAGAGATCACCGCCGCCCGCCACAGGCATCGGCAGCGCGACCGGCAAGCCGCCGTCGAACGCGACCGTGAACAGGCGCGTGTCGGTGAGGTCCCAACCTTCGCGCATCGAGCGGAACAGCACGCGCTTGGAGTCCGCCGTCCAACCGTAGACCTGGTTGTCGTAGCCCCAGCGCGGCGGCAGCGGGCCGCGCGCGGGATAGAACGTGAGCTGCGTCGGCGCGCCGCCCGCGACGGGCATCACGTAGACCTGCTCATCGCCGTCGTACTGACCGGTGAACGCCACCCACTTGCCGTCGGGCGAGAACTTCGGGAACAGCTCGAGCCCCGGGTGGGCGGTCAGTCGCGAAGCCGCGCCGCCGGCGGAGGGCGCGAGCCACAAGTCGCCGGCGTAGCAGAACACCACGCGCTCGCCGTGGATGTCGGGGAAGCGCAGGAGCTTGGTTTGGGCCGAAGCAACCGGGACGAAGATCGAAGCGACGAGCGCGGCGCGCAGCGCGGCCTCGCGGGACAACCAAGTGGGGATTCGCATTCCGGTGAGCGTGCGCAGCCCTTGCAGCGCTTGTCAATCCGCGCAGGCCACAGGCGTGAAAAACCTTCGGATCCGCCGCGCGCGCAGCCGGCAGCGTCGCGTGGCGGATCTCGACGGCGAGCGAGCTCTTCCTGGCGCGCTCGGAGCGCGCAGGTCGCGCGTCGACCGCGCTCACCGCTCAAGAGCGCCGCTCACGCGGTCCGAAGGGGGCCCAAGTCCTTCCCGCCCCAACGCCCCAAGTGTGCCCATGAAGCTCTCAGGCGCCGTCGCCGCAACCTCCATCGCCGTCATCCTCGCGGGCCTCGTGGGCTTGGTGTGGTTCGAGTTGCCCAAAGGCCAACGACCCGCGCGCTCGACCGCACTGAAGTCGTTCGCGCGCAGCGAGCGCGCCTCGGGCGCGCAGGCCAAGTCGCCCGCGAAGCCGGCGCAGCCTGCGACCACTCCCGCGACTGCGACAACGCCCAGTGCGCCGCCGAGCGAGGTCGTCGACCTGCGGAACAGCGACCCGGGCGACGCCGTGCAAGCACCCGCGCACGACCAGTCCGAAGCTGAGACGCCGCCGACGGAGATCGCAGCGCAAGAACTTGCTGCGCCAAGCTCCAGCGAGGAGCCGCCCGAGCAGGCGTCGCCGCGTTCGAGCGCCTTGACCTTGCTGGTGCGCGATGGCGCCGGCGAGCCGCTGGCGGGCGGAGAGGTGCGCGCGCGCTGGCGCGACGGCGGCGAACTGCGCGAGCTCACCGCACGCTCCGACGAGCGGGGCGTGGCGAGTTTCGACAGCGCGCTGGGCGCCGGCGCGATCCTCGAGGTGCGAGCGCCGGGCTTCGCGCCCGCGAGCTTCGGTCCGTTGTCGAACGCTCCCTACGCCGGCGCAGAGCTCGGACTGACGCTCGAGCGCGGCGCTCGATTCTCGGGCGTGGTGCGCAACGCGCCGAGCTCAAAGCCGCTGACCGTGGTCGTGTGGCCCGCCGGTAATCAGGGCCTCGCGCTGGGGTTCGAGTGCGAGTGCGACGAGCAGTCGCGCTTCGAAATCGACGGCGTGTGGAGCGGACCGCTCGAAGCGCTCGTGCTGGATGGCGCGGGCTCGGTAAGCGCAGTTCAGTCGACCGACAGCGCGACCGCAGAACCCACCTTCGCGCTCGAGCCCTGTGCGCCGCGCACCGGAAGCGTGCTCGACCCGCAGGGCCGCGCACTCGCCGGCGCGCGCGTCGAAGCGTGGGCCGCCCACGACGGCTTCGCAGTCGCTCGGCTGTGTGAAACCCACACCGATTCGCAGGGACGTTTCGAGCTTCCGACGTGTGCAGCGAACGGCCTGATCGAAGTGCGCGCGGCTCCCTGGGCGCCGCGTTGGGTCTCATGCGAAGGCGAAAGTCCGCTGCAAGTGCAGCTCACGGCGCGGCGCAGCCTCCGCGTGCGTCTCTCGGGCCTCGAAGCGCCGACGGGCGAGTGGTCACTCTCGGGCTGGGGCATCGAGAACGTCGCAACCCAAGTTTTCGACGGAGCACAGCTCGAGTTGCACGATCTCGCGCCCGGGCCCTACAGCCTCGCACTGCGCGGCCCTGACGGTGCGATGCGGCACTTCAGCTACACGCTCCCGGCGAACGACGTCGGCGAACTCGAACTGCGCTTGCGCTGAACTCCACTCGACAGCGCCTGAGCTACACACTCTCGAGCGACGTCGCGCGCAGTTCGAGCCGCAGGCGAAGCAGCGCGCGCTCGAGAACCCAACGCACGCGCCTGCGCGTCGCACCAGAGCGCCGCGCGATCTCTGTTAGCGCCACCCCACGCCAGTAGTGCGCGAGCACGACTTCGCGCTGCAACTCGTCGAGCCGGCCGACCGCGCGCGCCACGCACTCCAGAGAAGGCTCGTCGCTCGGCTCGAGCTCGCACGCGCACGGAACCGTGTCGATCGCGTCCGACTCGACTTGATGCTTGCGCGCGCGGTCGCGGCACAGACTGCGACAGCGATTCGACGCCGCCGCGATCAGCCACGCGCGGTCGTCCACGAAGCTGCTGCGCTGCAGCAGTGCGACGAAGACATCCGCTACCGAATCTTCGATGTCGGCCGGATCAACACCGCGCTCGCCAAAGCGCAGGAGCATGCGCTCGCGGACCCAACTGAAATGGCGCGCAAGTCGCGCAGCGTGAATGTCTCTGTTGCCTGGGGACTCGAGCGTTGTCGCCCGTGATGTCGAGGGCTCGGGCCTCTCGACGATTTTGCAATTCTCCACGCTTGCGAGCTCCTGCGAAGCAGTTGCGACGATCGGGAGTTCTCAAGCTACGCCTGCACGCCGGAGTCAGCAACCCGCGCAGCACAGTCGGGTTCAGCAACCTCGGCGCGCAGGAGTCCAGGCGTCCGGAGATTGGGAAAATCTCGATTGCCTACGGCCGATCCCGCTCGCCAGGAAAACGGGACCCCACTCCTGCCATGGCGCCCGCACGCTCGCACCTCTCGGTCTGCGCAGTTGCTGCGCGCCAGGTGAGCCGTCGCAGGGCATGGTGCGCGTTGGCGGCTGTGGGAATGTTGATCTTGGCTGCCACGGGCGCGTGCAGTCGCCCGGAGTCGAACGCCTCTGCCGAAGCAGCCTCCAGCCCGCCGCAGACGCCGTCACGCACGCTCGCCGCGCCGCCGGCGGGGCAGCCGACGCAGACGACGCACCTCGAGGCCGATCCGGCTGTGGCTGCGGCGCCGACGACTGCGCCGACATCTGACGCGCCTCAGTCGGCGCACGACATCACCTCGGGCGCTGGCATCCGAGCGGCCTTCTGCGCCGCCGTCGATGACTGCACGTCGATCGCGCCCTGGCTCGAGCTGGCGGAACTCGCGCTGTCGAGCCTGTCGAGTGCGCCACCCGCGAGCAGCGGCAACAACGAATGGACCTACCGCGTCGATTGGCCGCACTCCGACGACCGCGTCGAGGTGACATCGACCACCGGATTGCCCAATGACGCTCACGTGGTTCAGGTTCGCGTCGAGCTGGAGCGCGCTGGCCAGCCCGACGGGTGCCCGGTCGCCCTCGACGGGCTGCTCCAGATCTTTCTGCGCTGGCGCGACGACTCACTCGTCGAGTGCACGGTGATGACTCAGTTCCACGCGCCGGACAGCGCCGAGCTGGACGCCTGGATCGAGCGCGCGCAGCCCGGCTCGCGCCGCAAGGGCGCCTTCGTGCAGTGCTACTCCGAAGCACCGTCGCTTCGGCGGACCATCGAACTCTCGCTGGAGCGCACCCCGCAGGGCCCGGTGCGTGAGTCGCGCTTCGTCGATGCGCCGCGCTGCGAATGCAGCGCCCGTTCGCGAAACACTGCCGCGTTGAGCACTCTCTGTCGCGCTGTGCGGCAGAGTCCTCGCTGACCGAAAATCGTTACGGAGAGACTCGCAATGACTTCTTCCTCGATGAAAGCTCTGGCGCTCGCGCTCGCTTGCATGTGCGCGCCTACTGTGTTCGCGCAGCCCACGACAACGGGCGGCTGCGCGCGCTGCGTTGGGATCTACGACATGGCGACCGGCAAGGTCTTCCAGACCTGCCGCGGTGGCTACACCAGCGGCGGCCACGAGTGCGTGATCCTGGACGATCAGTGCCGCACCGTCGGCACGTGCAGCCCCTGAGACGCCTGCAGCGCGCGCGGGGCGGCGCTCGCCGCACCGCGCGCGTTGCACAGACCTCGACGACGCGATCGCGGTTCGAGAACCCCGCCCCCACTGGGAATTCCCTTCCAGCCTGCTCCGGCCGAGTCTTCATCCAGTCCCCACTTCCGTACCAGCCCATGCGTCAGCCGAATCTCGACTCCGAAATAGCTGTGGCGAATCCTGGAGCAGCAATTCAGCGACCAGCGCGACCTCCGGGCAGTCAACGTGAGATGGGTGAACGACCTAGCGCAGCGCAACGGCGAGTATGGCCCGTTACCGAGCGTCGGCCAGTGAAGTCTGTCGTCGCTGTGGTCGCGTTTTTGGCGAGCGCCGCGCTGCTTGCGGCGCTGTGGAACAGGTCGGAGGGCGAGAGCCCGGCCCGCACGACTGCGTCCGAAGCCTTGACGGCGCGAGCTGCGCTCCCCATCTCGAGCAACACGCACGCCGAGCGCTCGCCCGCGCTGAGCTCCGAGCGGGCCGCACCAGCTCCATCCGAGACGTCGAGCCCCGCGAACGCAGCGCCGCAACAAGTCGCGGAACCCGCGCTCGACTCGGAAGCCTGCTTCGCTTCGATCATGAGCAGCGAACCGGATCTCGCGGCGATCACGGAGTGGGCCGAGCGCTTCGCTCACGCCATGGACGTCGACCCCACGAGCGTCGAGGTCGACCCTCGGACTGGACGCGTCAAGGGACGCCTCGCTGCGCCCGCGGGCCTTGGCGCCGCCACGTTCTCCATCGAGAACGGCCGCTTCGAGGTCGCGATCTGGCCGCGGTTGAGCGGGCCCCAGGCCGCGCAGATTCCGCTGCGGTCGATGACTTGGGCGTTCGAGAACGACCACGGAGCGCCGGGCAAGCCCGGGCTCTTTCTGCAGAACCACCCGAACACCTCGGGGAGCGTGCACGACTTCGTAGGCGAACGCGCCGAACGCATCGTCGGCTGGGGCTTCACCGCCAGCGACCGCGGCGCCGCCGCAAGTCCGATGGTCGCGCGCATCGCCCACGACGAGCCCGGCGCCTGGATCATCGGTCGCCCGCAGTCGACGCCCGGCAGCGAGTGGCCCGGCTACTTCATCGACGGCTCGCACAAGATCCTGCTGAACAAGCTCGCGCCCTACGCGAAGCCGTGACGTAACGGCGCGTCGCCCGACGCGCGGTTCAGAAACCCATGACGCGGACGAGACGCGAATTCTGCGCGCCAGCCGCACCGCGACGTTCCACGCACCGCGCCCGCGCTGAACGTGGGTAAAGCCGCGACGCGATTTCCAAACTTGTTGCGTGGAGTTGCGCGTGAGGCGATTCCGGCCCGTTGAGCGTCTTCGCGCGAGTGCGGTGAGCGCGCCACGTCGACACAGAATTGGCTTGCAAGCAGGAGAAAAGCGCGCATCGTGTCGCGCGACGCTCGGAGCTTGCAGCGGCCGCAGAGCTCACGCGGTCGGCGCGCGGCGGCGACTGGCGCACTTCAAGCACTGCCCCCTCAACAAAGCGCCGCAACACGCTTGGCGACTCGCCGCTGGCCACGAACAGGCGCGGCGAGGAAGCGGCGCTTCCACAAGCCAAAGAGCCGCTTTCGCAATGTCATCCACCGCACTGAGTCTCCTGCTGTCTCTTGTCTTTGCCGCATCTCCCACTCCGCCCTCGGCGCAGAGTCCAACGCCGAACACGAGCGCGGAACAGCCGCTGCCTCGCCGCGGCGCACTCGGGCTCAGCTTCTCCGCCCTGCCGCGCTCGCAGGCCGGGAAGCTCGGTCTCGCGGCCGGAGAGGGCCTGATCGCCAACGCGCCCACTCCGGGCCTCACGGCCGAGAGGCTCGGCGTCCAGGCGGGCGATGTCGTCCTGCGCATGAACGGCGCACCGGTCGCGGTGGCGACCATCGGCGCCGCTGTCCGCGCACTCTCCGCAGGCGCGGAACTGAGCTTCGAGATCTCGCGCAAGGGCCAGCCGCTGACCTTGAAGGGCGCGCTGCTCGAGAAGCCTCGCGATCCGGGCAACGCGAACTACGAAGTCGTCTACAGCCACATCACCCACAACGGTCAGCGGATGCGCACCATCCTGACCAAGCCGCGCAAGCCCGGAAAACACCCCGGGTTCATGTTCATCCAGGGCTTCTCGCCGGTTTCGTACGACTACGTCCTCTCGACCTCCAAGGGCGACGTCTCGACCATCGACGGCCCGCTGCTCCACAGCTTCGCGAACTCCGGGTTCGTCACGATCCGCGTGGAGAAGCCGGGCGTGGGCGACAGCGAGGGCGGTCCGTTCGCCGAGCTCGACTACCAGGGCGAAATCGGGATCTACCGCGAGACGCTCGCGCAGCTCAAGCGCACGCCCGAAGTCGACGTCGACAACGTCTTCATCTTCGGTCACAGCATGGGAGGCTCGTTCGGCCCGATGATCGCGGTGGATGACCCCGTGAAGGGCATCGCGGTCTACGGCACGGCCGCGCGCACGTGGTTCGAGTATCTGCTCGACACGATCCGCTACCAGGGCCTGGTCGGCGGCGCGAGTTTCGAAGCCGCCGACGAAAGCGCGCGCCACGGCGCGCGGGTGATGGCGCAGGTGATGCTCGAGAAGCGCTCCCCGGCGGAGGTCAAGTCCGCGCTCCCCGAGCTGGCGCCGCTCGTGGACGGCTTCTTCCCCAACGGCCTGTTCAACGACAAGACCCTGGACTTCTGGCGTCAGCTCAACGAGGTCAATTTTGCGTCCTACTGGAGTCGGCTCGACTGCCATGTGCTCGCGGTGAAGGGCGCCAGCGATTTCGTGGTCTACGAGGTCGACCACAAGCTGATCGCCGACATCGTCAATCGCCGCCATCCCGGCCGCGGCAAGTTCGTGATCGCGCCCAACTGCGATCACCTGCTCCACGCCTTCGAGACCGAGCCGGACAGCATGCGCAACTTCCAGCGAGGCGTGTACAGCGCTTCGCTCGAGAAGATCTTGCTCGACTGGACGGCGGACGTGATGAACGAGAAGTGAGCGCGACCCGCGCTCGTGCGGCCTTCACGCACGGCTCGCACGCACAGCCGCGTTCGAGCCGTGCGTGCGTTGACGCGCGCGCAGGTCGCTGAAGAAGCCAGAGCGCCTCCGCTCCAGCGCTTCACGCGAGTAGAGCTTCTCGGTCAGCTCGAAGAAGCCGGCGCGCAGTTCCTGTGGCGTCATCCGCGCGGGGCGGAAGTTCACGTCGAACAGCGTGCACAGCTCCCAGCGGCGCGGCTCGAGCAGCCGCCCTTCCGCTTCGAGCCGCGCATACAGCGGCGTGCCCGGAAACGCGGTGAGGTAGGTGATCTGCGCCTCGTACAGCCGCGTGCGCTCGACGAACTCGAGCACTCGCGCGAACACGTCGGGACCTTGGTGGTCCAGACCGAGGATGAAGCAGCCATTGACCGTCACGCCGGCGCGCTGAATGCGCTCGATCGCCTCGACGTAGCCTTCGGCTCGACGCGCCTTGAAGTTGGCGCGCAGCTCCAGGCCCTCGAGCGCCGAGCCCTCCGGACTCTCGAGTCCGATAAGCAATTGCCGGCATCCGCTGGATGCAATCAACTCGAGCAGCTCCTCGTCGTCCGCGACCGAGATGTCGGTCTCGGTGAACCATTTGACTCCCAGCGGCGCGAGCGCGCGGCACAGCTCCTTGCCCCACTGTTTGTCGACGAAGGTGTTGTCGTCGGCGAACTCGATGAAGGCGTTGGGGCGCAAGCGTCGAATGGCGATCACGTCGCGGATCACGTCTTCCACCGGACGCTTGCGGTAACGCTGGGAGAGCATCACGGTCGAAGCGCAGAAGTCGCAGCGCCACGGACAGCCGCGCGAGGTCTGCACCGTGAAGCGGTTGTACGGCCGTTGCTCGAGCAGGTCGTAGCGCGGGACCGGCAGGCGCGAGACGTCGACTGGCGCCGCGTCGCTCGCGCAAAAGATGCGCCGGCCCGCGCCGCGCTCGGCGGCTTCGACGATCTGCGGCCAGACGTGCTCGCCCTCGCCGACGGCGACGTAGTCGGCGTGCTGCGCGGCCTCTTCGGGCAGCACCGAGACGTGCAGCCCGCCCATGGCGACCTTCACTCCGGCCGCGCGCAGCCGATCGGCGATCGAGTAGGCCTCGAAGATCTGCGCCGAGAACGTGCTGATCGCGACCAGGTCGCAGTCGTAGAGCACGTCGGGCTCGGCGCGGTCCTCACTGGCCTCGAAGTACTGGACCTCGTGGCCCGGCGGCGTCGCAGCGGCGAGCTGAAGGAGTCCCAGGCTCGGCAGCGCCGCGACTTGCTTGGAGCGCTCGACGAAGCCCGGCAGCGTGAGTCCGAGCTTCAAGAGCTCCGGGTCGTGCGCGCGAATTCCGCTCAGTGCGAGTAGGCCGATCTTCATGAGACAACTCCGTTCGCGCGGCCGACAGCGATCGAGGTGAGCGTCGCGGCCGCGCACAGCGACGTCACCGGCAGGAAGAACAACTGTCGAAACGACGGCCGCCAGGCCGCGAGCCAACAGACGACCGGCATGGCGAAGCCGCCCACGGTCCACAGCGCGCGACGCCACTCGCTCGCCGCGTCGACCAGCGCGCCGGCCGGCGAGAGTTCGTGCGCCATCTGGAGCAGTGCGAGCGCGATGCAGGCGATGTGCCCCAGGCGCGCCAGCCGCCGCCGCCACGAGCCGTAGCCGCCCAGGAACTGCTCGTCGTGGAAGCGCAGACCCAGCAGCGCGCCGCTCGCCAGTCCGAGCACGACGAGCGCCCAGGCGCTCCCCCACAGCGATTCAGGCGCGGGCGGCGAAACTCCGCCGAGCGCCGGGCCCAGGCGCGCGAGTTCGAGATTGAACATGCCCAGCAGCATCGACGCCTCACGCTGCGGGCGGCGTCCACTCCTGCGGCGCAGCGCGACAAGTGCGGCGAATCGAAGCTCTCTGTCGGCCGGCGTCTCTCGACTCGCGCGGCGCGCGGACGCTCGAACCCGAACTCCCGGATGGCGGCTCGACTGGCGTCGCCAGCTTCGGCGCGGCGCTGCAACTCGAGGGCGAGTGGCTGGTCTTGGGACTGCCCCGCAACGCGGTCGCCGGCACGGACCAACGACTGCAGCGGCAGCTACAGCTTCAACAGGAACGCCCGGATCCAGAGCGGCGTGGACTCCCAACTGGCCGTCGGCGCCGACGTCTTGACGCAGTCGTGGATGCGCGACGGGCAGTCCCCCCTCGGCCACGCGCCTGAGTGACTCGGTGCACTTCGAGATCGCGCCGTAGCAGCGCCTCGGCCGCGTCGGGTGGGCGCAGGCGCGCGCTGGAGCGGGTGCTGCGGGCGATTCGAGCGGTTGTCGCGCGGTCCGTGACGGGCCTGTCGCCGCTGGGGCTCGGGCGCCGCAAGAAGGCCGTGTCACGCCCGCGTCGGGGCTCCGTTCCACCTGGGTAGGACGGCGCATTTGCCGCCCGTGAAACGCTCTCCCCCATGCCCTCTGCCCCATGTCCAACAGCTTGACCCACCGCCCCCTCGTCTCGGCGTTGTGCTGCGCACTCGCAGCCCCGTGCGCCTGGTCCCTGCAGACCCAGGACGCGCCCACAGGCGCCGGCCGCCGCCTGCTGCCCAACGCGGCCTTCGCGACCGCGCCGGCCGTCGAAACAGCCCTCGACGACTCGGTCCCGCTGCCCGTCGACGCGGTCTACGAACCGTCCGCCGATGGCGGGGGCGACGTCCTGGTGGCGCCGGCCTCGGGCGACCCCTACTTCCTCGGATTCGTGGCCGGAAAGCACTTCCCGCCCGCGGGCGAGCGCATCGACCCGCAGCTCTCCGATTCGCTGCTCTCGCACTACGCCGACGGTCGCCCGACGCAGGAGACCTACGCCTTCGTGATGTTCCAGAAGCGGATCACCTCCGCGCGCCTCGAGGCGCTGCGCGACCTGGGCGTGCGCGTGATCGAGTTCCACCCGCACTACACGATGAAGGTCGCGCTCGCGCCCGCGCTCGTCGATCAGGTCGCGGCGCTCGACTTCGTGCGCTGGGTCGGTGCGCCGCGCACGTGGCAGAAGGTCCACCCGGTGCTGACCCGCGAGCTCGAGAACCTCAAGGAGGGCGAGCTCGCCGAGGTCTACATCTCGGTCTTCGACTCAGACCTGTGCGACGCGTCGGTGCGCGAGATCATCGGCCGCGCCGTGACCGTCGACGAGAACGGCGCGCTGGTCGAGGACCCCGACGACTCGAAGGCCGCCGCGCGCTGGATGAGCAACGGCTGGCAGCAGCGCGCGCTCGAGGCGCTCGGCGCTGACGTGACCGAGTACGTCGACTCGATCCGCGCCTTCCGCGCCAAGATCGCGCCGGCGGCGCTCGAGCTGCTCGTCGGGCAAGACTTCGTGCAGTTCGTCGAGGCGGATCTGCCGCCCGAGCTGATGAGCGCTGCGGCGCCGCACGAGGAGTCGATCCCGATGATCACGACCGATCGCACGCGTGCGTCGTACACCGGCGGCACGAGCAGCTTCGCGGTCGGCGGCATCGCCGACTCGGGCGTGAAGAACACGCACTCCGACCTGAGCATCTTCGGCGTCGGCTGGAACTTCACCGGTTCGGGCTCGATGTGGGACGACGGCTGCGGCCACGGCAGCCACGTCGCGGGCACGATGTTCGGCCGCGGCTTCGGCGAGGCTCGCAAGCGCGGCAACGCACCCGGCCTGGGCTGGGGCGGCACGGGCCGCATCTTCAACGCGCGCATCTTCAACGACACCTGCGGCTATTCCGGATCGTCGCTGGCGTCGATCATGGACGTGCTCAACTCGCCCTTCACCGACGGCGGCGGCGCAACGACGCCGGCCCCGCACGTGATCAACCACTCGTGGGGCACCTCCGGCGGCCCGTACAGCGGCACGGAAGCCGACGCGCGCACCATCGACAACGAAGTGCACAACAACGCGCAGATGCACGTCTGGGCGGCCGGCAACCAGGGCAACAACACCGCGGGCTCGCTCCTGCTGCAAGCTGCGGCGAAGAACGCCTTCACGGTCGGCAACGTGCTGTCGTACCGCGACGCGATCGGCGATCCGGGCACGCTCTGGTCGAGCTCGAGCACCGGCCCGGCCGGCGACGGCCGGTGGAAGCCGAACGTGACCGCTCCGGGGCGCTGGATCTCGTCGGTCGACTCCGCGACGAGCAACGGCTACACGGACAAGTCGGGCACTTCGATGGCGGCGCCGCACGTGGCCGGCCTCGCGGCCCAACTCCTCGACCACTACAACTGGCTCGGCGGTTGGCCCGAGGCGACGGCGGCGCTGTTGATGGCCTCGGCGACGACCAAGGACAACCAGGTCATCACCTCGCAGTCCTCGGTGCACCTCGACACCTACGGCGCGGGCCGCGTGCAGGGCTGGCGCGCGCACTTCCCGTCGGCGCAGACGGCCTGGTACGTGTGGAACTTCGGGTTGAACAACACCTCCACCAACGGTGATTTCGCCGTGAACAGCGGCGCCACGCGCGTGGTGGTGTGCATGTTCTACAGCGAGCCCGCGGCCTCGTCCGGCGCGTCGCAGGCGCTGGTCAACAACTACGACCTGTACATCGACCAGCCGCCGCTCGACACCGCCGCCAACAACACCGGTGAGTGGGTCGCGCAGCAGTCGTCGATCAACAACTGCGAGATCCGCATCATCGACAACCCGGGCGTGTTCGGCACGTGGCGCTGGAAGATCTTCAACCAGTCCACGACCGGCAACGTGTACACGGGCGTCGCCGTGCAGGTGATCTACGGCGACACCACGCCGGATGGCACGCAGACGCTGACGGCGAGCGACATCTACGTTCAGCCGAACGACAACGTGACGCTCACCGCGAGCGTCTCCAACCCGAGCACCGGCGCGGTCGCTTCGGCGCTGTTCCTCGACTCGACTTCGAGCGGCGACACGCTGCAGTCGGCGACGGTGGTGCTCGAAGACGGCGTCTCGGCGAGCCTGGCCGACAACGAGCACGCGGGACGCGATGTGCTGCTCGGCGACATCATCCCCGGCGACAGCAAGAGCATCTCGTGGGTCACGCGCTGGGCCACGGAAGGCGCCAAGCTCTGGAGTGTCAACGCGCGCTCGGACAACTGGATCAGCGAGACGGATTCGCTGACGGTCTACGTTGACGGCACGCCGCCGGCGCTGCCGACGAACCTCGTCTCGACGTCGCACACGGTCAACGTGTGGTCGAACGACAACACGGTCGACTTCACCTGGACGGCGTCCACGGACAACGTCTCGGGCGTCGACGGCTACGGCGAGGCCTACGGCTCGGTGCAACCGGTCGGTGTCGCCAATGCCAAGGACATGGAAGAGGTCACGAGCTTCACCCGCACGATGGTCGATGGCACGTGGTACTGGGCGCTGCGTCCGGTCGACAACTCGGGCAACTGGCAGACGACCAACCGCGAAGTCGGCCCGTACCGCATCGACACGGCCGCTCCGACTCAGCCGGGCGTGATCAGCTCGACCACGCACCCGGTGAACGTGCAGCAGTGCGGCACGACCGTCACGGTGAACTGGGCCGCCTCGAGCGACTCGCTCTCGGGTCTCGCCGGCTACCGCGGCGTGTGGGACACCAACCCCACCACCGACCCGACCGGCGCCACCAACATCTCGGCCGCGAGCACGAGCTACGCGCTCAACATCGGCTCGTCGACTACGCCGCGCTACTTCCACCTGCGGGCGCTCGACAACGCCGGCAACTGGAGCGCGACGCGGCACTACGGCCCCGTGCTCGCCAACGCGAACTCGGTGGTGATCTACTGCACCGGCAAGGTCAACTCGCTCGGCTGCACGCCGGCGATCGGCACGAACGGCGTGCAGCCCGACAAGTCGAACGGCAACTTCACCGTGACGTGCACCAACGTCCTCAACCAGAAGTTCGGCCTGCTGTTCTGGGGCTTCGCGCCGCTCTCGACGCCCTTCCAAGGCGGCACGTTGTGCGTGGCGTCGCCGACCATCCGCACCGCTTCGCTCTCGAGCGGCGGCGCGAGCAGCGGCAACTCCTGCACGGGCAGCTACGCCTTCACGTTCTCGACCGCGTACCTGAACGCGAACGGCATCAACCCCGGTCAGACGCTGTACGGCCAGTGGTGGATGCGCGATCCGGCCAGCCCGTCGACCACGGGCCTGTCGAACGCGGTCCGCTTCACCGTCTGCCAGTGATGCGCCACGCGCGCCGCGATAGCGCGGCCGCGTAGATCGAACACGGGCGCGTCGCCGAACCTCGGCGGCGCGCCCGTGCTGCGTTGAAGCCAGTCGTACTGGGTGTCGGAGCTATCCCGCGTCGGTGCTACTCCGCTGCGGCCCGGCGCCCGCGCGAACGGCTCAACCGCTGCGCGGTCGCTCGGCGCTCGGCGCGACGAGTTCACTGGCGCTCGCCGGTCGCTCGAGGCGGCTTCCGCGCTCCGAGCGCGCCAACGCGGGCGAGCGCTGTGCGGCGCCGAGCGCGAGCCAGAGCAGCACCGCGGCCAGGGCGTAGACCAGGGTGGCGCAGTAGCGGCGGTGGGCTCGAGACATGGCGGAGTGCTCCTCGCGATCGGGGACGGCGAACGCGGGCATTGACGCCGACTCGCGGCGCTTCCTCCAGCTCTGCGCGCTGTCTGTAGCGAGCGGTGCGCTCGTGCGCGCGAACGGCGCTTGCCGAGCGGCGCGCCGGCGGCGCTGGCCGCCTCGGCCGTACGCAGCGGCAACGCTCACGGCGGGCGCCGGACGCTACTGTGATCGGGCGGCTCTGGCCGCCTCCGCACAGGTCCCCAAAGGAAGATCGCAATGCTCCGCACCCTCACATTCGCGCTGTTCGCCTCCGTCCCCGTCGCCCACGCTGCGAGCGAGCCGGCGCCGGCGTTCGTTCAGCAGGCCACGCTCAAGGTCGGCGACCCCGCGCCCGCGCTGAAGGTCGAGACCTGGGTCAAGGGCGGCCCGATCGCGAAGTTCGAGCCCGGCCACGTGTACGTCGTCGAGTTCTGGGCCACCTGGTGCGGCCCGTGCATCGCGAGCATGCCGCACATCTCCGCGCTGCAGGCGGAGTACGCCGGCAAGGCGACCGTCATCGGCACGAACATCTGGGAGCGCAAGTACGACGACACCACGCTCGCGATGATCGAGAAGTTCGTCGAGGCGCAGGGCGAGCGCATGGCCTACGCCGTCGCCTACGACGGGACCTCGAAGGCGATGGACACGAGCTTCATGCGCGCGGCGGGTCGCAACGGCATCCCCTCGGCCTTCATCGTCGATCAGAAGGGCGTGATCGCCTGGATGGGGCATCCCGGGAGCATGGACTTCGCGCTGCACGAGATCGTCGAGGGCAAGTGGGACCTCACCACCGGGCCGCAGCGCGAAAAGGAAGTGAACGGTCGGCTCAGCGCGATCCGCGCGAAGCTGCGCAAGGACGGCGCGGCCGCGCAGGCCGAGTTCGAGAAGCTCGCGGCCGAGTATCCGTTCATGACCAAGCACCAGGACGACCTGCGCCTGGAGCTGCTCAAGGCGAACGGCAAGTGGGACGAGGCCTACGCGATCCTCGGCCGCCAAGTCGAGGCCGCGATCAAGTCCAAGAGCGCCCCGCAGCTCAATCAGATCGCCTGGGGCATCGTCGATCCCGACGCGAACGTCGCCAAGCGCGACCTCGTGCTCGCACTGCGCGCCGCGGAGGCGGCCGTCGAAATCACCGAGCGCAAGGACCCCGCGATCCTCGACACGCTCGCGCGCGTCCACGCCTGGAAGGGTGAACTCGCCAAGGCGGTCGAGATCCAGACGCTGGCCGTCGAACTCGCCAAGGACAAGATGAAGGAGGAGCTGCAAAAGGTCCTCGACGAGTACAAGGCGAAGATGGCGCAGTAGCGGCCGCGCTTGCGTGCGCGCCCGACACACTCGGGGCTCACGCGCGACTCACTCGGGGCCGCGTCCCTCGCCGGGACGTGGCCCCGAGCGCTTCTGCGGCCGGCGCCGACAACGCGAGACGCGAATCGCCGGCGCTCCCGGCGCTTGGCCTCGCAAGTCTCCGACTCTGGCGGCGATGCGGCCGTCGTTGATGTCGTTCGAGGCGTCGATCCGAAGACTGAGATTCAGAAGCGCTTCCTGTTCCTCTTCGGGTCCGCCACACCGGCGAGAACACGATCGTCCGCTGACAGCTCGCGGACACGCGTCAGATCAACCTGTTCGAGAGCGGCGCCTGCCGCTGCCAAGGCGCGGAGCTGTGCTTGTGGCGCTCGCGCGTCGGCTTCGAAGTCGACGGCGGCCTCGGCGGCGCGGTCGGCGTCAGGACGAAGACCTCCGCGAAGATCAACTCGCGCCGCCTCGCCGCGCTCGAAGGAGAAGCTCTGCTCGCGCGCTACGTCGTCGCTCGCCAGAAACCGCGCGGCCGCGCGGTCGACGGCATCGAGCTGCTCTCCTGACGCGAGTTCGCGGACGAGCTGTGGAGCGACCGGCCCGTCCGCGGTCGAGGCGACGAGGATCAGCGCTCCTCGCGCGGCGGCTCGAACTGGTGCTCGACGCCGACGACGCACTCGGCGAGCGCGCCGGCCACGACGGTGACCGAGCGCCGATAGTTGCGCTCGATGTGCTCCGCGGCGGCCGAGCTCGAGATCACGCGCACCTTCCACTCACACTCACCCGGATGGACCCAGCGGAACTCGCAGCGCTGCTCGCTGCGCTGGACGAGGTCCGCGTCGAAGCCGCGTTGCCGACGGAACCACACCGCGTGCACAGGCTGCGCCCGATCGGCGCGGCGGCCTTCGAACTCCACCTGCTGGAGCTTCTCGCCCGGCGGCAGCGCGGGCCACTCGAACGCGAGCTGGCCGACGGCGAGGTCGAGCTCGAGCGACACCGAGGCGCCGGGGCTGAGCACGGCAGCGCGAGGCAGCGCAGCGACCAACATGCGGCTGGGCGCGTGGAATTCGAGATCGGACTCGCCGATGGCTGAGACCCAGCCGCTCGTCGCGCCCTTCGTGTCGGTGCTGTTCAAGCGCGCCGTTTGCTTGGGGTCTCGAGCGGCGTTGAGGTAGACGTTGAGCTTCTCGGCGGGCTGTCCGTCGATGCGCGCGACGATCGCGACCGACGCGCCAGCGCAGCCGCTGGCGTCGAGCACGACCTCCAAAGCCTGATCGGGCGCGAGCCTGAAGTGCTGCGTCGGGAACCACGCGAGCACACCTGGCTGGTTGTGCACGCTCACGTGCGCGAGCCCCGCGGGAAGCATCGGGATGCGAAACCTGCCTTCGGCGTCGGTGGTCGCGTGGCGCGCAATGTCGAACACGGTCGCTGTGAGCTTCAGCCCAGCGGGCGAAGTGTCCGGCGGGGTGAGCACGCGCCCCGTGAGCTCGCCCGCGAGGAACAGCTCGACTTGGCCCAGGTCGAGCGGCGTCGCAGCGTCGATGCGAATGGGCTCGATCGAGCGCCGCTCGCCGAGCGTGGTCGTGATCTCGAGCCGGTGCTCGCCGGATTCGAGGGAGTCGAAGCGAAAGCGACCCTGCGCGTCGCTCTCCACCATGCGCTCGCCCTCATCGCCCAGAAAGGGGTCGACCCATCCATCCCAGACGTGCCAGTAGGCGTGGTCCTCGTCCGCTACTGGCTCTCCGAACAACTCCTCCAACGTCGTGTCGCGCAAGATCACCTTCGCGCCCTCCACCGGCTTGCCATCGACCGTCACATGGCCGACGAGACCGCCGCCCTTGGTGACCCGCACGATGCAGCGCCGCGTCTGAGGCGAGTCGTGCACGATCTCGCCGCGCGCCGGCCCATAGCCGGGCGCTGTGATGACATAGGTGTGCCGCGCCGGGTCCGCCTCGCACTCGAACTCGCCGCCGGGATGCTGGCCGCGCAGGAACTCCGGCTCGCCACCGCTGCGGGTCATCGAGCCGATCAGCTTCCACTCCAGGCGCACTGCGTACTCCGTCACTGGCGCGGAGGTCTGCGCGTCGAGCACGACGAAGCGCGTAAGCACGGGGCGCTGGAGCACGAACCGCACGTCGCTTGCGCCCGGAGCATGATGCTTGCCGCGGCTCGACAGCAGCTCGGACATCAGGCCCAACTCGTCGGCGTCGTCATCACTGGGCTCGACCTCGCCGAGCAGCGCGCCGAACGAGTCGAGCTTGGCGAAGCCCGCGGCCTCGACCTCGAACACATGGGGCTCGTTCTGCTTGAGGTGCACGACGAACCGGCCCTGCGCGTCGGTCCGCGCACCCGAGCCCGCGCCGCTGCTCTTCGGCCAGCCCCACACGCGCGCGTTCGCGATGCCGACGCCGCTCTCGTCGACGACGACGCCCGAGATGGTCGTCGCGCGTTCGAGCACGAAGTCGACGCCAGCGGTGGTCTGCGCAGTCGCAACGACGACCTCTCTGCGCTTGGCGAGCTGGTAGCCCTCTGCGAGCACCTCGATCGCGAACTCGCCCGCGGGCACGTGGCCAACCTCGTACTCGCCGCGCTCGTTCGAAAGCGCTCCCCGCCCGAGTCCGCCGGGAGAGCGGCCCGCCAAGCGCACCTGGGCGCCGACGATCGGCTCGCCCTGCGCGCCAGCGACGCGGCCCGCGAACGCGCCCGTCGACTGAAGCTCGAACGTGCCGAGGTCGTTGTCGCCGCGCACGAGCCGCGGCCGTTTGCGCCCGCCGGCAGGCCCAAAGTCGCGCGCGGCGATGTCGAGATAACTGCTCGGCCGGATCCACAGCGAAACCCAGTCGCTCGTCGGCGTGGGCACGAGTAGCTCGAACTTGCCGGTCGCGTCGCTCGCGACCTCGAAGCGTTCGCGCTGCTCTTCGGGACTCCAAGGCGAGATGACCGCGTGAAGCTCGACTCGCGCGCCGCGCACGGCGACGCCCTTCGCGTCGACGACGCGGCCGAAAACGCGCGAGGTCGCGGCCTCGTCGACGGGGCGGCGCTCCTGGGCCGGCGCTCGCGAAACGAGCGCGGTGATCAGCAACAGGAACGCGAGCAGGACTGAGGAGAACTTGGACTTCGAGTGCAAACGGGGCAGGCATCGTTCCATGGGAACCGAGCCCGGGGGCTCGCGGATCGACGAACGCGCGCGCGCGTTCTTTCCCCCGCTCGCAGCATGGCCGTGCAGATCGCGAGCCGTCGAAGACCACTCGCGCCGCCGCGGCAGTGCGCTCGTGCCCAAAGGGTCGTAGGCAGCGGCGCCCACTCGTTCGCACCGCCTGGGGCTGTGCATCGCATGGTCCGCGCGATGCGCGCGAGCGAGATTGCGTGCGCACCGCGAGTCGCAGCTCGCAGCGCACCACCCCGCTCCCCACTCGGAGGCCGCCATGTCCACTCGATCGCTGCCGCGCACCGTCCTGTGCCTGCCCTTGTTGCTCGCGCTGCCCGCTGCCGCGCAGACCGCAGCAGGAGGATGCCTCGCCTTCGACGGCGTCGACGACTTCGTGCTCGTCGATCGCACTGCGCACCTCGAGCCGGGCGAGATCACCATCGAGCTGTGGGCCTGGCTCGACGGCCCGCAGGACTGGAACACACGCCTGCTGCGCAAGGGCGAGCACGACGCGTACTTCCTGACCGCCGACCAGGACTTCGACGCACGCATGCAGATCATGGCCACGCGCGGCACGCAGTTCCGCGCTTCGGCCACGGATACGCAGCCGCACACGACGTACGTCGGCGCGTGGCATCACTTCGCTGGCGTGTGGGCGCTCGATCGCGCCGAGTTCTTCGTCGACGGCGTGCGCGTCGCGAGCGAGCCGCACACGATGGGCGCGCTGACCCACGCGGCGCCGACGGACCTGTGCATCGGCGCCGGCCTGCCCGTGCTGCTGCAGAACGAGTACTTCCGCGGCCGCATCGACGAGGTGCGCCTCTTCAACCGCGTGCGCAGCGCCGTGGAGATTGCGAACACCTGGAACCGCTCGCTCGAGCTGCCGCAGCCCGGCCTCGTGGCGTACTGGCGCTTCGACGACGGCGCAGGTCAGATCGCGAGCGACTCGTCTGGACTCGGACACCACGGACGCCTCGGCTGGACGAGCGCCGCCGAAGCGAGTGACCCGCAGTGGATGGCCTCGAGCGTCCCCCTGCTCGGCGACGGCGGCCTCGGAACGAGCTACTGCGCGAGCTCGCTCAACTCCTCGGGCGCCGCCGCAGCGCTGCGCCTCACCGGCGAGCTCTCGATCAGCAGCAACAACGCACTCCTCGAAGTCTCCGGCGCTCCCGCCGGCCGCCCCGGCCAGTTCATCTTCGGTCTCCAGCCGACGCAGATCCCCTTCGCCGACGGCTACCTCTGCATCCTGCCCTTCCAGCCAGGCCTGCAACGCCTTGGCGCCATCCAACAGATCGGCCTCACCGGCGGCTGCACCTGCGCCATCGACTTCGCCGGCACGCCCGCCGTCGGCCCCATCACGGCCGGCCGCAGCTGGTACTACCAGTTCTGGTTCCGCGACAACCACGCCGGCGGCTCGGGCTCGAACCTCACGAGCGGCCTGGAAGTGATCTTCGTGCCGTAGCGACGTCGCGCGGCGGTTCTGTCGCGTGGGTAGAACGCCATGCAATTTACCCACGCACCGGAACCGCAACTGGAGTCCGCCCCGTGAGGGACTCGCTCAACGCCCAGCAAGCTCGCGCAACCGCACGGGCAGGTCTTTGATCGAGAGCGCGTCGATGCGCTCGGTGAGCACGTGCGACTCGCGGCCTGGATGCACGATGAAGAGACGTTCGAGGCGCAGGTCGGCGAGCGCGTGCTGCATCGAGCGCGTGGTGCGCGGCGCGTCGGCGAACTTGAACTCGAATCCGTAGCGCGCGGGGCCGCGGATCCACAGGAGGTCGAGTTCGGCGCCGGCGTGCGTGGCCCAGAAGTAGGCGTTGCGATCGCCTGTGATCGCGAGAGTCTGTTCGAGCGCGAAGCCCTCCCACGAGGCGCCGAGCTTGGGGTGGCTGTGCAACTCGTCGTGTGTGCGCAAGTCGAGCAGCGCGTGCAGCAGGCCGCTGTCCCGCACGTAGACTTTGGGCGACTTCACTTGGCGCTTGGAGAGGTTCTCGTGCCAGGGCGCGAGCTGGCGCACGACCATGGCGGCGCTGAGCGTGTCGAGGTAGCGACGCACCGTTGGATCGGAGACGCCGAAGGAGCGCGCGAACTCGGCCGAACTCCAGACCTGCCCATGCCAGTGAGCGAGCATGGTCCAGAAGCGGCGCAGAGTCGGCGCGGGAACTTTGACGCCCAGTTGCGGCAGGTCGCGCTCGAGGAAGGTGCGGACGAAGTCCTCGCGCCACTGCGCGCTGTGCTCGTCGGACTCGGCCAGGTACGCGCGCGGAAAGCCGCCGCGCAGCCACAGCGAGTCGAAGTGCTCGCCTCCGACATCACCGAGATCGAAGCCCGTGACGTCGACGAACGACACGCGCCCGGCGAGCGTCTCGGTCGCGTCGGCGATGAGCGCTGGCGAGGCGCTGCCGAGCACGAGGAAGCGCGTCTTCGAGAGTTCGCGGTCGACGAGCACGCGCAGCAGCTCGAACAGCTCCGGCCGACGCTGGATCTCGTCGATCACGACCAAGCCCTCGAGCGGCTCGAGCGCGCTCAGCGGATGCTCGAGGCGCGCGAGCGAGCGCGGATCCTCGAGGTCGAAGACGGTGGCTGAGTCGGCAGCCGCCGCCAGCTGCCGCGCGAGCGTGGTCTTGCCGACCTGGCGCGGACCGAGCAGGGCGACGATGGGTGCTCCCCGAAAGCGCTGGTGGAGCAGCTCGAGGAGCGCGAGGCGGACGACCGATTCGGGCATTTAGCTTGAAATATCGACGCGCTGCGTTCATTTTTCAATCCAAATGCCCGGACAGCCCCCCGCGCGTAGCCCGGGGCCCCAGGGCGAATTCACCAACCTCCCGGCGCCGCCTGAGCCTGCAGGCGCCCGGACCTGCGTTGCCCGGCCCGACTCAGCGCGCACCAGGCAGCTCGAACTCGGGCGCCTCGTGCAGCGGCCCCGCGGGCAGCGGTTCGGCCCGTTTGCGCCAGTCGGAGAGCGCGCCGCCGAAGCGATAGGAGATCAGGTTGGTGAAGAACTCGACGCAGGTGCTCGCGCGCACGTGGGAGAGGCCGTGGCCGCGCATGCGCGCGAAGACGTTCATCTCGAGCGTGCGCACGCCCAGGTAGTGCGCCTTGATCATCAGCTCGGGGTCGAGGAACCAGCGCTTGCTCTTGAGGTCGAGGCGGCGCAGCACTTCGCGGTGCAGGATCTTGGGGCTGCCGTTGACGTCGATCGAGCCCAGGCCCGGGTAGAGCGTGAAGACGAGCAGGTTGTAGAGCACGCTCACGACCTTGCGCAGCGGGCCGTCCATGCGAAAGCGCCGGCGCACTTTGCCGAGCACCTTGCCGTCGGTGTAGCGCACGGCCTGGAACAGCTTGACGACGTCCTCGGGGTCGACCTGGCCATCGCACGGGATCATCCCGATCCACGGCGCACGGCACGAGGCGAAGGCCTGCAGGATGCCGTTGCCGTAGCCCTCGTTGACCTCGACTTTGTGGACGACGATCGGCAAGCCCTTGTGCTGCAGCGCGCGCAGGATCTCGCCGGTGCGGTCCTTCGAGCCGTTGTCGCAGGCGACGAGTTCGAGCTTCACGCCGGCCTTGGCGAAGGCCTCGCAGAAGGGCGGAATCGTGAAGGGAATCGACTCCTGCTCGTTGTAGCAGGGCATCACGAACGACAGTTCGGGCTCGTCGACGTTCACGTTGCGCGCGGCGGACTTCAGGGGCGTGCGAGCGCCGCTCCCTCGCGCACCAGCGCGCGGCGCAGATCCCGCGCGAACATCGTACGCGTGAACTTGCCCAGGCCGGAAGCGTGCTCGCCGAAGGCCTCGACCTTGGCCAGGATCAGCGCGCGGGTCGCGTCGGTGGCCTCGGCCGACAGCTCGCGCGGCCGCTCGAAGGCGAACTCCGCCAGCGGCCGCGAGTAGCCGGCGCCGGCCCAGGCCTCGACGTCGTAGTGCGAGGTCCAGCGCTTGCGCTCGAGCGCGGTTTGCGCGAAGGGCACGTGCAGCGCGAGGTTGCGGACGTGGTCGATCACGGCAGCGAGCTCGCGCGCGTCGTGCGAGCCGTTCTTCGCGTCCAGCGCGCTGGCGATGGCGGCGCGGAGGAAGTCGAGCGACTCGCGCGTGGTGTAGAAGCGGCCGAGCATCGAGTACTTCGAGAGCAGGTTGCCGCCGAGCGTTCCGTCGACGAGCTGCGCGTAGTGCGCGCGCGCCCACTCCAGGCAGGCCTCGCGCGTGGGGAAGATCTCCTCCTGGCTCTCCTTGACGAAGTCGTCGAGCACGCGCTTGAACGCCGCTGGCGCCGACGCAAGCAGCGTCTGCATGTGCCGCACGAGCTCGAACGGCTTGACGCCGCGCTGGCGCGCGTACTGGAACGGCTCGTCGTAGTTGCCCTCGTAGTGGAAGATCGTGAGGAGCAGGTGGAAGACGCGCGTTTCGAGGTAGTCGGCGAAGCTGAAATCCGGCGTCGCGACCACCATCTCCTCGACTTCGATCACCGGCTCTCCGGTGTAGTCGCCGATGTTGCGCGCCACGACGCGGAAGCGCGTGTCGAAGCCGAACTTCGCGCGCTCGTCGGGATTGGCGAGCTCCGCGCCGTGCAGCAGCATCAGTTGGTGCGCCGAGATGCGCTTGGCGCCGGCGTCGAGCAGCTTCTCGACGGCGTCGAGGAAGCTCTGCTTGCTCTCGCCCGGCAAGCACAGGATCAACTCGCCGTAGCTCTGCATCCCCTGGCTCTCGAGTTCGCGCTGGATCTCGCGGTAGGTCTCGAGCTTGATGTTGTCGCGCTTGATGTTCTTGAGCACGACCGGGTTCATCGACTGCACCGCGGCCGTCATGGGCAGCGCGCCACGCACCTTGCGCATGACCTTGATGATGCGCTCGCCCTTGTTCTTGCCGGTCGTCGTGCGGATGTAGCGCGGCCAGCCGTACTGGTCCTGCAGCCAGCCGATGTAGTCCGCGATCTCCTCGTCGCGCTCGAACATGCCGAAGTTGTCGTCGGCGAAGCACAGCGTGATCTGCGGCTTGATGCGCTGCGCGAGGTAGTCGAGGTCGGCCTTGACGTTGTCGATCGAGTGCGCGAAGACGCGGTTGTTCGAGCGCACGCCGCTGTTGCAGAAGGCGCAGGTGAACGGGCACCCGCGCGAGATCTGCATCATCGGGAAGTAGCCCGTGGGGATGAACGGATCCATCAGGCCCGCGAGGTAGGGGCTGGGGATCTCGTCGAGGTCGCGAATGCGTTCGACTTCGCCGCCGCGCACGAACTCACCCGAGCGCGAGTCGATCCAGTCGACGCCCGCGGTGCGCTCCTCGCGCAGCCCTTCGACGCGCCGCCCGGCCGCGAGGAAGCGCTCGAGCAGGTTCACGAACGCTCGCTCGCCTTCGTAGGTCGGGCCGTCGACGTAGCAGTCGACCTTGGGTAGCGCGCGCAGGAAGCTCTCGCGCACGCTGTCGACGAGCGGATAGTTCGGCCCGCCCATCACTACGAGCGTCCGCGGCGACCGCGCCTTCACGTACTGCGCGAAGTGGTAGCTGAGCTCCTCGTTCCAGGCGTAGTTCGACAGCCCCAGGACGTCGGGCGCCCGCGCATCGAGCGCGCGCTTCAAATCTTGCGGCTCTCGGAAGAGCTCGACCTCCAGCGGCTCTTGCGGGCGATGCGCCGCGAAATGAGCCTTCGCGAACATCGCCAGGTTCGCGACTCCGAGCGGATACACATCCGAACTCTTCGTGAGCAGGTTGTGGCCGAGGTCGGCCAGGTAGATGCGCATGGAGTCGGACGGCGGGGCGGCCTGGGGGAGCTTGGGGGAGTCGGGCAGCCGCGCGCTCGGGCCACCGTCCCCCTATGGTTCGGGCAAACCCTTCCGCGCGCTAGAGCTTTGCGCCCTTCGAAAGCCCTTTTCGGCGCCCGAGCCCGGGGAACCTGCAGGCGCCGGGCCCGAACAGCCCGATTCAGCGCGGCACGGGGTCCGAACGCGCGGGCGCCATGGGCCGTCTAGGGCGCACCGCAGCCGGCTAGGGCGCGCTCGAGCTCCTCCGGCCGCGCGATGACGGCATAGCTCCACCGGCCGAATGACGCGTCGGCGTTCACCGCAGCCACCCAGCGGTGAGCGGCCTCCGACTTGACCGCAGCCAGGGGGTCGTAGCCCTTCGTCTCCAGGATCAGATGGTGCGCCGCGCCGCCGGCCGCCTGGAGCCGGACGATGAAATCCGGCAGGTACTCCCGCGCCTGTCCGTTGTGCAGGTAGGGAACCGCGAAGCCCAGCCCCGCGTTCTTCACGAACGTCTGCACGCGCGGATCTGCGTCGAGTCGCTGACCGACCTGTTGCTCGAGCTTGGGCGTGTCCGCAACAACGAAGTTCACGTGTGACTTCGTCGTCGGGCGCACATCCCTCGCGGTCCAGAAGTCGACCTCGCTCGTCGAACCCGGCCCGCGAGACGCCTCGTAGCGCGGTAACTCCGGGGCTTCACCAGCAGTCGTGTCCGGGCGCACCGACTCTGCAAGTCGCTCGAGCGCCCAGCCGTAGTACGGCGACAAGAACACGTCGACGAGCACCGCCGGCGCCCGCGGCTCGACCTTCTCCGCCAGGTAGTGGCGCACGTGCGCAACGAACTGCGGGAACAGCTCGTGCGGTGGCACGGTGCACGAGGGCCGCGACGAGTAGTCGTTGGTCAAGTCACGCGCCATGCGGAACACGAGCTCCTGCTCGCGCACCGATTTGCGGAATGCGTCGAGCGTGACGTTCTCGAGTCGCCCCGGTCCCGTGAGCGACGGCACGCCCTTGTTCGTCGGCAGGAGCCCCTTCATCTCGATTGCCGGCGGGATGTTCGCAGGATCGAGCACGAGACGCGGCACCAGATCCCACCCCAAGCGCACGCGGTTGCGGACCTGTTGGATGTAGCCCTCGACGCGCGGGTAGCGGATCTCGAGCTTGCTGCGTTCGGGCAGTGCGCAGACGTGTTTGCGCTCGACCGCCGCCGCCTTCGTGGCGCCCTCGTTCTCCTTGGTCGGAATGACGAGGAACGGCACGCCGAGGATCTTCGCGACTTCTTCGCTCATCTTGTCGTCGGGCCCCACCGCGTAGCTCTCACGGCGCAGTCCGCGCCCGACGACTTGCTCGCACAACAGCTGCGACATGAACGGCCGCAGTCCGATGATGTGAGTCACTGTGTTGCAGTCCCAACCCTCGGTGAGCATCCCGACGCTGACGATGCAGCGCACGTCGCGCCCGGGCGGATGCAGGGGCCGCTCGAGCTTCTTCGCCAGCGCCTCGAAGCCCTCCGGGTAGATGGGGCTGCCCTGCGAGTCGCGCGGCCAGTCGAGACGCCCCGCCGTGTCGAGCTGGAAGCGCATCCAGGCGTCTTCATCGCTCTTGGCGGAACCGCTGTCGGTCTCGCTCACCACTTTGCTGTCAGCACGGATCGTGACCTGCGCGCCCTCCGCGTTGCGCAGTTCGGTGATCCGGCACGGTGGAATGCCGTACGGCCCCTTGCCCTCGGCGATCCACTCGTAGACGACCCTTGCGATCTTCGTGTTCTTGCACACCAGGATCAGGATCGGGGGGCGCGGGTTCCCTTCTGCGCGCCACTGCGCGAACTTCTCCTGCCACAGTCCGCCGATCATCGCGATCGGCGTGTGCGCCCACTTGAGCACCGCCTCGGGCTTGGGATTGCCGCGCGCGCCGCCGCGCTCGGCGGTTGAGAGCTGCGGCACGATCCAACGCCAGATGTTGAAGTAGCCGGGCACCGCTGCGCCGCTCGTGTCTCGCACTGCGAACTGCGGGATCTTCACCAGACCCGACTCGATCGCGTCGACCAGGCCGAAGTCGCTCACGACCCACGGGAACGGGCGGTTCGCCTCGGCGCCCGCGGTCGAGAGGTAGTACGGCGTAGCGGAGAGATCGACGCAGACGTTGATCCCGGCCAGCTTGTGGATGCGGTCGAGTCCCTCGATCCAGACGGTGGCCTCCTCGTCGAGCTCCGCGTCGAAGTCGACCTCCGGATCTTCGTCTTCGTCGACCTCGGCCGCCTCCTCCCGCTGCTTGCGGATGCGGTAGGCGTGATGCGCTTCGTCATTGAACACGAGCACGTTCCGCTTGCGCCCCACTTCGCGCCCCAGGACGCGCTCGACGATCTTCGCGTCGCTCTCGAGGTACTCGTAGCGCTCGGTCTTCACGCGAATCACATTGCCAGCCGCGTCGGTCTCCTCCGCGATCACGCTGATCTGCTTGCCGTCGACTTGGCGGCGCAGCTCGTCCGAGGTCATGTAGCGCTTGCCGCGCGCCGTCGTGGTCTTCGGCCCGAGGTAAATCGTCTCCTCGATGCGCTTGGGCTTGCCGAGCTTCGTGACTCGGGCGCTGACTCCCGACACCTGCAGCTCGCGCGGCTGAAACGCATGCCAGTTGGTGACGACGACGCTTCCCTGCGCGAGGTCCGCCATTTGGTGCGGCGGCACGAGATCTCGCGTGCGGTAGAGACTGGCCTCGCCGCGCTTGGGGTCGAGCTCACTGAGCCGCTCTCGAATCGTGACGTTCGGGCACACCGCTAGCACGATGTCCGAGAAGCGCGCGTCGGCGCGGTCGTGGACCTTGTTGAGGATGCTCCACGCGGCCAGCATCCCCATCACGGTCGTCTTGCCGCTGCCCGTGGCCATCTTGCACGCGTAGCGCCGGAACGCGCGCACGCCGGCAGCTTTGCGGTCGTCGCTGGGCTCGTCCCACGGCACGTCGATCCCATGGAGGAAGTCTGCGCGCGCCTCGGTGAGCAGGATCACCGTCTCCGCCGCCTCGATCTGCGCGAAGAACAGCCGGTGCTTGCGGCCCTCGCGCGTCCAGTACTCGAGCAACTCGCGCGTCGTGCGCGTGGTCCCCGGCCAACCTTCCGCACGCCAGCGTTCGAGCCGCCCCCGAATGCGACTCACGAGCTTCAGCTCGATCGCGGTCCCCACGTCTTCCGCGTCGGACTCCGCGGCCGCCCTCGCAGCGCGGTAGTAGTACAGCGCCATGCGCCGCCCATCGCGGAGCTGCGGCTCGCGCCCCTCTTCGAGGTACCAGTGCTTCGCCGGCTTCTCGTAGGGCGAGTTGAGGATCGGCTGCGGAACTTCGAAGCGGCTCATGAACGACCGTCCATTTCGAGCAAGCGCTCGAGTCCAGTGATGAAGGCACGCAAGCTGGGCGAAGCAGGTTGGTCGAGGTTGAGGTGCGGAGCAATTGCCTCTGCCCACTCCTTCTTCCTGATCTCGCTCGGTCGCCCCGTAGAGTCGCCGAGCACGCGCGCTAGCACTTCCGTCGCGCCGATCACTCGATCGATGCTACTGCGCGGTATGCGGTCAACATGGGCTTTGGGATACGCGGAGCAAATAGCCTGGGGATCCGCGAGAAACCACGACTCGGTCTCCTCGACCGCGATGCGGAATAGAGTCCGCGATGGGCGATGATCCAGCGAAAGAAGGTGCTGCTTCAGATCACGGCAGTCTTCGTCGTCCGCGTCTACGAGAACCGCGATCGCCAAGTCTTGGGTGCGAGCTGCCTTCGACCATGCGCTCAGCCGATTCGGTAGGAGATCGAGCAAGCCCCGACGACCTGCCGGCGGCGAGGATACCTGCGTCCGACGCTTGCCCTTTCCGTCGTGCACCAGCACGACGAAATCGGCATCCCGTGCAAGCCCCAGCTTCCGCACGAGCACCTCGCGCACGACCGGCTCATCGGACGCGCCCTCCACGCACACCCTCAAGAACGTCATGGGTTGGCGTGCTTGAAGTCACCTGCTGACCAGAGGCTGCTGAGCGGCATCCCTTCCGCCACGAGGTCCTTCACAGTGGGCTGATCGGCGGCGCGCTCGAACCGCGAGTGACCGCGCTCGTCCTTGTTGACGATCCAAACCTGTTCCGCGCTCAGGGCATCGACGAAATACGGCGAGTGCGTCGTCACGAAGATCTGCGGGCCGCGCGGACTCTCCGCGGCCTTGCGCATCTCGTCCGCGAGGGTTGGGAGCAGTTGGTGATGGAGCCCATTCTCCGGCTCTTCGATGCCGATCAGCGGCGCAGGCTCCGGGTCTTCTAGAAGCAGCAGGTAGGCGAACAGCTTGAGCGATCCGTCGGACACGTCCTGCGCGTAGAACGGGTCTTCGAAGCCGCGGTCGTTGAACTGGATGAGCAACCTGCCGTCGTCCGACTTGGCGGTCTTGATGGTGCGCACGCCGGGGATGCGCTTCGCGATCCTCGCCAGAACCTTGGCGAACCGATCCGGGTGCGCGCGCTCCAGATGCTGCACGTAGTTGGCGAGGTTCTGGCCGGCGCGGTCGAGGTGCTTCTGCGCCCCCGACATCGGCAGCAGCCGTGCGCTCTGGGGCACGAAGTAAGAGAGGTACCACCCCTCCAAGAACTCGCGGAACGCAACGATTCTTGGATGCTCCGCGAGGTTGCCAAGCGTCACGATCCCCAAGCGTTGATGATCGGGCAGGTTCACGGAGAGCTTGTCAGCAGCTTCCTCCTCACTCGTCGCATCACCCGCCCAAGCCAGCCCCCGGCCTCTCTTCAGTTCGAGGAAAGAGAACGGCATTCCACGCTTCAGTCCCTTCCTTCGTTGCCGAAGTCGCTCTTTGGCCACGAACGGCCGTCCCTTTCGGTCCAGATCGATGGCCAGCGAGTAACTGATCGGGCGAGAGTCCTCGGTCTCCCGGTAGTACAGCTCGAACTCGATCGGCCCACGCTCGCCCTTCGTGCGCAGGCGCTCGAACCCGCCACGGTGTGCTGCATCACATGCCTCGTCGACTCCACCACGCATGCAGTCCCCGAGGAACCCGAGCGCATCGAGAAGCGTCGACTTCCCCGCTCCGTTGGGTCCGATCACCGCGATGATCCGCGCGAGGGGATCGGCGTCTTGGTGCTCAAACGTCATGCCGAGCGTCACATCCGCGAGCGCTCGGTATCTGCGGATCGTCAGCCCTTCCAAGTGCGCCATTTCAGTTGGCCTCCGCGAGCTTCTTGACCACCAGCAACTCGTTCCCGCGGTCGTCGATCACCTTGACCGCGATCGTGCGGTGCTCGCCGGCTTCGAAGGGCATGCTGGTCGTGCCAGCGAGGTGCTCCCAGACCGTGTCGTCGTAGGCGCCGCGCAGGCTGCGCTTCAAGTCGTCCCACGCCGCGGTGCGCGGGAAGAAGACCTGGCGCGCGTGGAAGCACAGCCCGTTGTAGTCGCTGTCGAGCATCCAACATGGCACTTCCGAGCCGACGTAGGGCTTGGCCTCCATCGTCGTCGGGTCGAACACGTCCAGGCCGAGCAGCTCGACTTCGAAGCGCTGCGGCTCGTCCGGCTGGCCCTTCTCCTTCTTGGGCGCTGCCCGGCGCAGCTTGACGTCCGGCTGGCCGCACACGCTGAAGATCTGGCTCGAGCGCAGGTTCTTGAGCAGGTCCCCCATCATCAGATCGGGCGTCGCCTGCACGTAGGTCGCGGGCACGCCCACGGCGGCCTCGCAGCTCTGCACCAGCTCGCGCGCGTTGGGCTGGATCGCGAAGCCGATCACGTACAGGTGCGAGTAGCTCTTGGCGTAGGCCTCGCGCGCCGCCTCGAACACGAGCTTCTCGGACACCGCGCCGTTCTCGGGGCCGAACACGATCGCCACGGGCCGCAGCGAGAGCGGCAGCCCCCCGCTCGAGCGTTCGATCGACTCCTGGGCCGCGTCGGCCAGCGTCGCCTTCTGTCCCGGCGCGGTGGCTTCGACCAACGCCTCCGCCGAGAGCGAGAGCGTCTTGGCCGGCGTCTTCACGTTCTTGAGCGTGACCGTCGCGCCGCCGCCGACCTGCAGGACCGGCGCGCGCCGCAGCACCTCGATCATGCGGTCGACGAACGAGCCGTACTCGCTGGGATCGACGCCGGAGTCCTCCGCGCCGTCGCCGTCGAGGTCGATCGGCGTGGGGATCGTCGCTTCGACGCAGAACGGACCTGTGACGCGCGTGATCTTGTCGTCCCTCTCGGGACGGTCGACGAGCACTTCCTCGGCCGGCGGCTCGTTGTTGGCGATCGACTTGAGCGTGACGTGCGGCACGATGCCGCCGACCTCTTCGCCCTTCTTGTTCTGCTTGCGCACGTACACAAAGCCGCCAGCCGGTCCGCGCGCGGGCTCCTTGAGCTGGTAGTACGGGAACGTCGCGGTCAGCAGGCGCTGGCGCGCGAGCGCGAGCGGCACGCGCGAGGTGTCGATCGTAATCCAGCGGCGGCCCCACTGTTCGGCGACGTAAGCGGTCGTGCCGGAACCGCAAGTGGGGTCGAGGACTAGGTCGCCAGGGTCGGTGGTCATCAGCATGCAGCGCTGGACGACTGTCGCCGAGGTCTGAACCGCGTAGATCTTGGGATCGCTTCGAGACTTGATGCCCCCGCTGATGTCGTCCCACACATTGTTCAGCTCCGCGGCACCAAAGTCGTCAAAGTACTTCTTGAAGGTCAGTCGGTTGCCCTCGACAGCGATCCGATTCGCGTCGATCAAACGCTTCATGCCCGCTTCGCCGGTTCTCCAACCTCCAGCTGTCGGTCGATATTGTTGTCCGTCGAACTCAACCGGAAAGCTCGTCGAGTCTCCTCCGGTTCGGGAGGTGAGCCCCTGCTTGAAGTACGGACGCCAACCCGTGGGAACCTTTGATGGATCTGCCTGCTCTTCAAGGGAGAGACGACGAACCTCTCCCGCCGGGCTCTCCGCAAGCAAGTACCTGGTAGCTCCAGGGTCTCCAAGCTCAAGCACTCGGTACAGCTTGTGGAACTTAAGTGCCTCAAGGTTCTTCGCGTAGAACAGGATGTAGGTCGCGACTGTGTCGAGGTACTTCGCGCCCGCTCCAACCGCACTCTTGTAGGCGATCGTCGCGACGGCATTCTCCGCACCGAACACTTCGTCGAGCAATGACCGCACTACATGCAGGTTTGCCTCCCCGATCTGCACGAACACACTCCCACTCGGTGTGAGCAGTTCGCGCGCCAGCAGCAGCCGATCTCGCATGTAGGTCAAGTACGAGTGCAGCCCCAGCTCCCACGTATCGCGATAAGCCTTGACCATCTCCGGCTCGCGCGTCATGTGCCCGTCGTCGCCGTGCTTGACGTCGCGCTTGCGCACGAAGGGCTGGAAGTTCGAGCCGAACTTCACGCCGTAGGGCGGGTCCATGTAGATCATCTGGACCTTGCCGCCCAGACCCTCGTAGCGCACGAGCGAGTTCATCACGACCAGCGAGTCGCCCAGCACCATGCGATTGGTCCAGCCGGCCGGATGCTCGTAGGCCTTCAACACCTGCTGGTGGATCGGCAGCTCGGCGTCGCCGAACAGGTCGTACATCGTCACCTGCTTGTCGCGCTTCTTGGAGCGCACCGAATCGAGCACCGCGGCCGTCGACAGTCGCTCGTGCACGAACAGCGGCAGCGTCGGGACGTCGAAGGACAGCCGCTCGGCCTTGCCGGTCCAGTTCAGGAAGGGCTTCGACAGGCGCTTGAGCTGCTCGACGGCGTCGACCAGGCCCTCGACGCGCAGCAGCACCGCACCGTCCGCGCCGCGGAACTCCGCCGGGCGCTCGAAGCGCTGCGGCGGCGGCAGCTCGGCAGCCTCCTCGATGCGCGCCAGCAACCACTCGCCCAGCTCGCGCGCGCTGTTCTGCCCATCCCACGCGAGCTCGGGCGAGAGCGAGCTGTCGTAGCGGTACGTCGCCGGCGGCTGCTTCTTCTTGAACTGCGCCTGCGTGCCCACGTCGGGCCGCAGGAGCGAGCGCGCCTCCGGATGGAGGTAGCTGGTGGCCTCGGTCTCGCGGACGGCATCCGCCTTCGGACTGGTTCTTCTCTTCGCCAAGTTTCCCTCTCGAGCTGCGGGCGCCTGTCACCGCCAAGCGACGCGTGAGGCGGAGTATCGCGGGCTCGCCCCCAGGTTGAAAGCCCGAACGACGCCGTTGCCGCCCCGAGACCTGCGCCCGCATCTGCGCGCGGCGCGACAACCTGCAGCGACTGCTACGCGCGCGCATCGAGGCGGTGGCGCCGACGTGCATGGTGCTGGCCGAGGAGTTCCCGGATTGGGTCTGCCGACGCTGCGCTACGCGGCGATGGTCTCGACGATGACCTTCGAGGCTGCCGTGCGCGCGCACGCGCGCTTTCGCGAGGCGACGGGACTTGGCGGAGACGCTGGGGACGCGATCCTCGCGCACCTGCAGCGGACGTCGGCCAGCGATAGGCCGTTCGCGAGCGCCGCCCGCGTCGTGCTCGTCGCCGCGGTCGTCTCGCGCGAACTCTTGACCACCGTGCCACGGCTCAACGAGCGCGACCCCGACCTCGACATCCGCTGCGTGCGACTGCGGCCCCACATCCTCGACGGACGGAGCCCGCTGAGCGTCGCAGCAAGTGGTCCCGCTGTCGGAGTTGAAGACGTACTTGCGCCCATCGGGCTCCGTCGTCCTCGCCCGCGCATTGCCTTTGAACAGTCGAGCACGTAGCCGTTCCGAGGGGGCTTGACGGGCCAGCGACCGGCCGACACTCTATGGGCGTCACGGGTGCTTGGAATCGACATGGTTCCTACCGGGAGCCCTCCACGGGGGCTTCACCCAGACGTGATGCTGGTCGACCACGACCGCGTGCCATGGGGGGTCATCTCCAGGAGAGGAGACCGAAAGAATGCCGAAATTCACAAAGCCGCCGAGCTACATCGTCGACCCGGACGCGCCGACACCGGGCCGCGATCAACGGTTGGCCGAACGCCTGCTGATCGATAGCGGTTGGCCCAAGGAGGATGCTGCATGGCTCGCTCCTCTGTTGCTCCGAGTGCTGCCAACAACCGGGGCCGACTCCGGAAGTCAGTTCGATCGCCAGCAGTCCAACGTTAAGGCGTTTGCCTCGGCTTGGACTCTCGCGGGGAACGACGACCGCGATGCTGCCGCTTTGCTCGTACTGGGTGCGCTGGCCACCTGCGTCCAACTTCCCAACCTGAGCTACCCGCGGGAACCTCGCGGCTATGCCGGTGTGTGGTCGCTCCCGAAGTCAAGCTGGACAAGCGTGGTCTCGGAGATGCAGAGCCATGGCGTCGACTTCAACCGTCTCCTACGCAAGGGATGGCCCGACCACTTGATTCGGGATTGGACACGAGACTTCGGACTTCTCGAGTACGACCGCTTTCGCAGGCTTGGTGATGTGCTTCTCTCCACACGGGCTGTTGACCTCGCCTGCGTCATCGACGTCGAAGCAATGGTAACCGCCGGTGCAGATGGGCAGTGGAATCCACCAGGTGCGTCCATTTGCAACGCGGCCATCACATGGAACGACGGTGTGTCCTGGCGCAGCACGCGCTCACTGCGTACTTGGGTGTGGTACATGGGGGACGAGGCATTGAGACAGGCCTTGCCCGCCTTCACCAGTGCAGATTCCGAGTCGCTGCCTGCGTTGGCAACCTCGTTCGCAGAGGCGATCGTCGACAAGTTTGGTGCGCTGTGCGAGCGGCACTTCACTGCGTTCCACGAGGCGGACGAAGCCTTCCGGCAGACAATTGCCCCCTACTTCGAGCACCTGGACGGCGTGCTTCAAGCCGCGGAGGGGTCCACAGCACACGCCCTCCGGCCGATGTGGTTGCTCTACTTCCGGATGTCGTGGGATTCACGGCCAGAGGCTTGCCCGGATGCCCTCAAGGCCCGCGCGTTGTCGATGGCGACCGAGGAACTCTCGCGTCTCCGGCCGATGCTCGCGGGAGCCCGCGTCGAGGGTGATACGCCAGAAGCCCGCCAGTTCTCACGAATGCGCCCTCACTTCGACCAATGCATCGAGACGCTCGGGAGGCATGGTGGTATCTGGCGCGGGATGAAGCCGTTGCTGCTCGGCATGCGGGCGCTCGGCACGCCGTGCGTGGCCCGAGACCTGCGTTACTGGGACGACTACGTGGAGGGTCCGGCGCCAGCACCTTGGTCCGAGTTCCCAGCGCGACTCGCGGGTCTCGTGCATGCCTTTGCCAAGCACGAGCAAGAGTCCGATCCCGAGTTGTCTGAACTTCGCGAGGCGTTCGCAGCCTATTGCCTGGAGAGGCTGACAGATCGCAAGGACGTGCGGAATGAACTGAAGAGCGGACGCCGCGCGCGTGTGGACGCCGACATGGTGGAGCCGTCGCACGAGTGGCGCTATTGCATGGTCCGCGCCGTGATGGACCTTCGGTCCAACCCGGAGGGCCGAGGTCACCGCGCGCTCTACTGGTCGTCAGAGCACGACCCTCACCAGCACGTTCGCGACGCAGCCAAGCGGGCGTACGAGACCATTCGCCACGCGCGAGGACTCCCCGAGCGCGTCTCGCCGCGACGTGCGGTGATGTCCGCGCTTTGGTGGTTGCGACAGGCACACCTGCTTGGGCTGGGAATCCAGCCCGACCACGACCTCGCGCAGAGAACGCGCGAGAAGGAACTCTCCCGCACGAAGGAGGCCGAGCGATTCGACGGCTGCGCACCGAACTCCGACTGACAACTCGATCCGCGACTTGGAGGACCAACTGGCCTCCGTTGCCCCTTGGGCGTCGCACGAAACCGCTTCGATCGGACCACACGGTTCCGGTCTCTCGCATGGCTCTGGTTTTCACATGCACTCACAATCTGATTCTCTTCACGTCTCCGCGCTGCGCGGAGGCACGCTCGTGGTCATCGGGGGCGACCCCCGCGATCCGGCCCTCGATCGCCTCGCGCGCGCGTTTGAACTGTCCGCTGTCGTGCATTGCCCGACACGGAGAACCGATGCTTCAGCATCCAGCTTCGAGCCAACGCTTCAGCGACGCGACATCTCGCTCGTCTTGTGGCTGTCCGGCCTCACTCGGACGAGCCACGGACGAAAGATCCGCGAGCTGTGTGCCCGCTTCGGCCTTCCCTGGTTGCCGTTCCGGCGTATTCCTCATCCGAACGCGTTGTGTGCCCGACTGGCTGCCGGTCATCCCAGTCGCGACTCGCGTTCCCTTGGAGGTGGCAAGTGACTGCTCACCTCGTCGTCCTGTCGCTCGACTGGGGCAGGGCCAAGGACCCCTCGCTCTCCCTCGGGCACGCATCGCTCCTCGCACGGCTGGCCGTGGAGCCCTCGGTCCAAGTCACGTCGCTGTCCTTCGCCGTCAACGCGCCAACCTTCTGCAAGGAGAGCGTGCTTGCGGCGATCCTCGACGCAACCGGAGGTCGCGCTGCGTTCGTCGCGATCGGTGCGTTCATCTGGAATGAGCCAGTCATCCGGTGGCTGCTCCCGGCCCTTCGCAGAGCAGGCTTCACAGGGCGCATCATTCTCGGCGGCCCTCAAGTGAGCTTCAGCCCGATCGGGGTCGATGCTCTGTACCCGGATGCCGACGTGTTCATCCGCGGCTACGCCGAAGACGCGCTCGCCGACTTCGTTGCCTCAGATGGTGCGTTGCTTCCACTCGGTGTGACGTTGCGCGGTGCGGATCACTCCGCGCACTCGGCTCGTCCCGATCTCGCAGATCTGCCCTCACCGCTGCTGACGGGAGTGCTCCGTCCCAGCGCGTTCCTGCGCTGGGAGGCGCAGCGTGGATGCCCATACTCCTGTTCGTTCTGCCAGCACCGTGAGTCGGGCTCGCGCATGCGGTTCGGCGTTCTCCCGCAGGGACGCGTGCTCAGGGAATTGCAGGTCATCGCGTCCGCCGGCGTGAAGGACCTCGCAGTCCTCGATCCCGTCTTCAACATAAACCCGCACGCCGAGGCCATTCTCCGGACACTCGCAGATCTCGGGTACCGAGGGCGCGTCTCGCTTCAGTGCCGGTTCGAGCTTCTCACGGCATCGTTCCTGGATGCATGCAGCGGCCTTGACGTTCACCTGGAGTTTGGTCTTCAGACGATTCATGAGCGCGAGATGCGCGCGATCGGACGGCCCAACAACCTGGTGAAGGTCGATGCTGCGCTTGGGATGCTCCGTGCATCGTGTATCCCCTTCGAAGTGTCTCTGATCTACGGACTGCCCGAGCAGACGCTGGACTCGTTCCGCGCGAGCGTGGACTGGTGCCACCAGCGCGGCGTCTCGGTCGTTCGCGCCTTCCCGCTCATGCTTCTGCGGGGCACTGCGCTTGAGCAAGAGCGCGAGCGCTGGAAGCTCGTGGAGAGCAACGACGCCATTCCAGTCGTCACCCAGTCTTCGTCGTTCACACACGCCGAGTGGCTCCAGATGCACAACCTGGCGGACAATCTGGAGGTCGCGACCAGGCCACGCACGGAGGGCCATGGACGCATCAAGCCGAGCGTGGCTTCAGTCCCGGCAGAGCCGGACGCCTCGAACCAGTTGGTTCGGGTACGCGGGACGTAGCAGGAAAAGCGCGAGCACACGCCGACGACTGCGCCGACACCAGAGACAAGATGCTCTTGGATAGCGAGTAGTTCGCTGGCCCAACTAACGCGCGCCGCACCGCACTTGAGTTCATCTGACTGCCTGTGCGGCGCGGCGCGCTTGCGCGATCGCTCAAGCGAGCACCGTCACTTCGTCGGCGACGACGAGCAACTGAGCGACGCCGCCCGAACCACGCGTTCAGCAACCAATGGGGTCAGAAGCTCGAGCCGTTCTTCGACGTGCGACAGCGTGCGTCCCGGACGCGAAGATCGAAGCGCGCGCGGTCAACGAACCAGAGCCGCTAAGCGCCGAGCGCCCGTCGATACCACGCAACCGTTTCAGCCAGCCCCTGGTCGAGCGTGCGTTGCGGCTTCCAGGCGAGCCACTCGCGCGCTTTGGAGCAGTCGAGGTACTGGCGCGGGATCTCGTGGCTGGCTTCGCCGAGGATCACGGGCGCGAGGTCGGTGCGGCCCACGGCCTTCTGCAATCGCGCGACGATGTTGAGCACGTCGAGCGGCTCTTCGGTGCCGAAGTTGAAGGCTTCGCCGTGGAACTTCGGTTCGCCGAGGCGCTCGGCGAGCGCGAGGTACGCGAGCGCTGCGTCCTTCACGTAGAAGTAGTCGCGCACGAATGAGCCGTCGGAGCGCACGATCGGGCGCTCGCCGGCGAGCAGCGAGCGGATCGTGCCGGGGATCAGACGGTTCCAGTTGAGATCGCCGGCGCCGTAGAGGTTGCCGCAGCGCGTGATCGCGACGGGCAGCTTGTAGGTGTGGAAGTAGCTCGCGCAGATCAGGTCGGCGCAGGACTTCGAGACGTCGTACGGAAAGCGGCCGATGAGCGGCGCGTCCTCGCGGTACGGCAGGACGTCGTGCGAGCCGTAGGCCTTGTCGCTGGAGGCGACGAGCACGCGCTTCACCAGGCGCGGGAGCTGGCGGCAGGCCTCGAGCAGCACCCACGTGCCCTTGATGTTGGCCTCGAAGGTCGAGAGCGGCGAGCGCGTGGCGGTGCCGACGATGGTCTGCGCGCCGAGGTGGAACACGCACTCGATCTCGTGCTCGTTCAGCGCGCGCAGCACGAGCTCGTAGTCCTCGAGTTCGCCGCGCACGACGTTGACGCGCTCGACGAGTCGCCCCGAGAACAGGCGCGACTGCGCGATCCAGTCGCGCATCAGGCAGGTGACGTTCGCCTCGCGCGCGATGAGCTCCTCGACCAGCGCACTGCCGAGCAACCCGCTCGCGCCGGTGACGAAGACGTTCTTGGACTTCCAGACGCTCACTTCCACACCTTCCACGGCGCGTTGCCGCCGTTCCACAGCTCGTTGAGCGTCAGCGCTTCCTTGTAGGTGTCCATCGAGAACCAGAAACCGTCGTGCTGGTACAGCGCGAGCTCGCGGTCGACGCTCATCGCCGACAGCGGCCCGGTCTCGAGGATGCACTCGGGGTCGAGGTAGTCGAACACGCCGCGGTTCATCACGAAGAACCCGCCGCTGGTGAGCGAGTTCATCATCGGCTTCTCCTGGAAGTGCGTGACGATGCCGCGCTCGTCGACCGCGACCTCGCCGTAGCGCGAGCGCGGGTGGAAGCCTGTCAGCGTCGCGAGCTTGCCCATCTTCTTGTGGTGCGCGACCAGCGCATCGAGGTCGATGTCCGACAGACCGTCGCAGTAGTTGAAGAGGAACGTCTTGCCCTCGACGTAGTCGCGCGCGCGGAACAGTCGCCCGCCGGTCTGCGTCTTCGCGCCGGTCTCGACGAACGTGATCTCCCAGTCCTCGACATCGCCGTCCCCCGCCGCCAGCGACTTGCGGCCCGACTTGAGCTCGAGCGTGAAGTTCGAGTCGTGCCACTGGTAGTTGAGGAAGTAGTCCTTGATCTGCTCGCCCTTGTAGCCAAGGCACAGGACGAAGCGCCGGTAGCCCCAGCGGTAGTAGATGCGCATCAAGTGCCAGAGGATCGGCCGCCCGCCGACCTCGACCAGCGCCTTGGGCTTGAACTCGGTCTCCTCGCGCAGGCGCGTGCCTTCGCCGCCGCACAGGATCACGACTTGTTCTTTCTTCCACTTCATCGGGGCTCGTTCCACTTCATCGGGGCGGGGAGGATAGCGCGCGTCAGCGCGGGCGAACGGGCGCGAGCGTGGGATCCTGCAGCGCCGCGATCAGGCGATCGGTGTCCGTGCCCCACAGCGCCGCGCCGTAGCGATGCGCTGCGGCGAGCGTGCGGCCGTCGGGGCTGAGTTCGAAATGCACGCGCACGGGGTTGTGCAAGCGATTGCAGAAGTAGGCGCACACCCAGCCGATTCGGGTCGCGTCGGCGCCGCTGAGGACCTCGAGCGTGTCGCTGGTGAAGTGGTACAGCGCCACGCGCGATCCGTCGGCGCTCGCGCGGAACACGCCCTCCCAGTCTTCGAAGGGCGCGGGATGCTGGCCGACGATCTCGCCCGTGTGGACGTCGATGGCGAGCACCTCGAGCTGGTCGCACAGCGCGACGAGCCGCCGATCTCCGTCGGTGAACGCCATGGGCGCGATGAAGTTGTTGCGCCGGCCGCTGATCTTCACGCTGCGCACGAACGCGCGTTCGGCGAGGTCGTACAGCCACAGCCCGTCGGAGAGTCCGAGTGCGAGCCAGCGCTCGTCGCCGGAGAACGCGAACGATGCGAAGCCGGCCTGCGGCGAGGGCGACTCCAGGTTCGCCACGCGCACGCTGCGCAGGTCGGCGAGGTCGTAGAACCAGCGTTGTCCGTCGTCGTAGACCGCCGCCGCGCGAGCGAGCCACGCGCCGCTGCGCGAGAGCTCTGCCGATCGCTTGTCGTTGTACGAACCCGCGAGCAGCGCACCCGTCGGACGATAGCGATGCGAGTCGGCGGGCAACTCCACGCCGCGGAGGACACGCAGGTCGTCGCTCGAGAGCACTTGGATGCCCGCTGGGCGCGCCACGACGATCCCCGCACCTTGGTCTGTCCATCCGATCAACGCGGTCGGCCGATCCGGGTCGTCGGGCGCGGAGGCAAGCACCTTCCCGTCGCGGGCATCGACCAGTTGCAGTTCCAGCGTCGACGAACTGCGTTGGTGCGCCACGATGCAGTGTCGCGCGCCGTGGACCAGCAACTCGCCATCGTTCGGGCTGGCCGAGAGCGTGCTCAAGAGCCGCCCGTCGCGCCCGTCCCACACGCGCAGCCCATCGGCGAGGTGGTGCTGCGTGACCAGCAGCGCGCCGTCGTCGCTCCACCACGCGTCGTCGAACACCGCGTTGCCGCGCTCGCTGTCGGGCACGTCGTTGCGGAAGCCGACGTGATCGAGCTCCGCGCGCGCGCGGCGATCGCCGACGACGAGATCGCACGCCGCGACGCTCAGGAAACTGGCCGCCGCGCCGACGGCAGCGATCCGCGCGCGAGGTCGAGTCGGGTGGAGCACCGCTCCCTTGTCGGCGCGAGCCGGGCCGCAGCCTTCTCGCTGCAACCCGGCTCACGTGCTGACAGCCCGCGGCTTTCCCGCGGTCGAGAACGCACCTACGGCTGGACCACGAATTCCAGCGCGTTCGAGAGGTTGGTGCCCTTGGGCGCCGGCGGGTCGCGGAACCAACCCTGCGCGCAGACGCTGGTCGCCGTCGCGAAGGGCTGGCCGAGCGCCGTGGGGTGCTCGGCGAGGTAGGTGTTGAAGTCGAGCACGAACGCACCGTCGCAAGCGCCGTCCGTGCCGCCCGAAGTCTGCGTCGCGGTGCGCTGCAGCGGCGCTTTGACGCACAGGGTGCTCGTGCCGCTGCCCCAGGGCGAGGAGCTCGGTCCGCTCACGCCGTAGATCAGCAAGCCCGCGCGCTGACCTTCGACGCCTTCGACGCGCAGTTGAAATCCGAAGCCCTCGCTCGCGCCCGCGAAGCCCGACGCGCTCACGCTCGGCGTGCAGCCGTTCGTCGTGAGCCCCGCGGTGCAGTAGCTCGTCGTCACGCTCACGCGCGGCGCCATGGCGACGTGCCCGGGCGTGCCGGCGACGGGGATGGTCGTCGTCACCGCCGACGTCGCGGCGTCGATCACGGCCACGTGGTTGGAGCTCGGCACGGCCACGTACACGCGCGAGCTGTCGGCGCTCACCGCGATGCCCGCGGGGCGATTGGCGAGCAGCGTCGAGCCGCTGTAGGTGTTGGTGGCGGTCGAGATGGTCGCGACGATCTTGGTCGGCAGGAAGCCGGCGCCGTAACCGGTGTTGACCCACGTGTCCGTGAGTCCGACGTACACGCGCTCGCCGTCGGGCGACACCGCCACCGCCGACGGCAGCGAACCGGTGTTCACGTAGGCTTGAATCGTGTTGGTGGCGGTATCGAGCACGGCGACCGCCCCGCCCGCGCTGAACACGGGCGAGAAGTAGAAGGTGTAGAAGCTCGCGTAGGCCCGCGAGTCGTCCGGCGTGAGCGCGATGTCGAGCGCAGCCGTGCCCACGATGTGCGAAGCGATCACCGTGCGCGTCGTGGTGTCGATCACGCTGATGGCGCCGCCCGCGACGTACAGGCGCGAGCCGTCGCTCGAGAGCGCGATGCCGCCCGAGCCGCTGCCCGTCGCGATCGCGTCGACCACCGCTCCGGCCGCTGTGTCGAGCACCTGCACGACGCCGTTCGCGACCATCACGTAGACCAGCGCCCCATCGGGCGAGACCGCGAGCTCACCGGGCGCGTCGCCGACCGGGATGGTCGTCAGTTGGACCAGCGCCTCGGTGTCGATCACCGAGACCGTGTCGGCGCTCGTGTTCGACACGTAGGCGCGCGCGCCATCGCGCGAAAAAGCAGCGCGCGAGGGCCCGTCGCCGACGGGGATCGAGGCGCTGGCGGTCGCGGTCACGGTGTCGAGCACCGCGACGCGGTCGCCGCCGGAAACCGAGACGTAGGCGTCGGTCTGCGGCGCGGCGAAGGCGCTGGCGGCTGCAGGCAGGATCGAAAGGGCGAGGACTGCGCTGGATGCAGCGCGAAGCGAGAGGCTCGTCATCGGGGGGCTCCTGGGTGGGGACAACTGGCGCCGGAGTTGACCACTCCGGCGCGAACAAGTCCGCACCGCAATCCGCGAGCCCCCGCGCCCAGCGCCTGCCGCGCGGCCTGTGGGCCGGCGCCGATCCAGGAGCTGGACGATCGCGAAGCTCCGCCGCACTCGCGCGTGAGCCTGTGCGCTCCGTCCACGCGGGACGATCGGCGCGCTCGACGACGGGTTTCGAGTTCGACCGACCGGACTTGCATCCCGCCGACAGGGTGCAGGTCTTCGGCCTGCCAACAGCGCGGGAGCGCATCGCTGTCGATCAGCGGCGGCGCACTCGATCTGCAGATGGCCGGAGAGGCCGGGGACCGAGGTCCCGCGGACTGGCGTGCCGCGGCGACGGCGCTCGAGCATGGAGCACTGCGCGCGGCGCTCAACGGCGACTGAGCCGCGTCATGGAAGAAGCCCGCGCGAGACTCGTCCCCGAGCCGCATGCGCATCCGCCGGCCGTTCGTGATCGCGCTCGTCGTAGCAGCGCTCGTGGCGGGCTGGGCGACCTGCTCGCGCGTGTGGATGCCGGGCCAGAGCCACACGGGCCCGCTCGAGCCGCTGACGGAAGCGCAGCGGGCGCTGGCGAGCGAGCTCGAGCACGATGTCGCCGTCCTCGCGACGCGAATCGGGGTGCGCAACACGTCAGCTCCAGCCGGACTGCACGCAGCGCGAGTGTTCCTGCGCGAGGAGTTCGCGCGCGCCGGCTACGAAGTGCGCGAAGAGGTCTGGATCGAGCGCGGCGTCGAGTGCGCCAACGTCATCGCCGAGCGGCGCGGCTCGTCCGAGATCGCGCTCGTCGGCGCGCACTACGACTCGGCCACCGACTGCCCGGGCGCGAACGACAACGGCAGCGGCGTGGCGGCGCTGCTGGCGCTCGCGCGGCGCTTCGCGAGCCAGCCGACTGCGCGCACGCTGCGTTTCGCCGCCTTCGCGAACGAGGAGCCGCCCTACTTCGGCACGACCGACATGGGCAGCGCCCGCTGCGCGCGCGGCTGTCGCGAACGCGGCGAGAACGTGCTCGCGATGCTCAGCCTCGAGACGCTGGGCTGCTACAGCGACTCGCCCGACTCACAGCGCTATCCAGCGCCCGGCTTGAGCTGGCTCTACCCTTCGACAGCGAACTTCATCGCCTTCGTGGGCGACACCGACTCAGCGGAGCTCGTGAGGAAGCTCGTGCGCCACTTTCGCGCGAACGTGGCGTTTCCCAGCGAAGGCGCAGCGCTGCCACGAGAGATCCAAGGCGTCGACTGGAGCGACCATCGCTCGTTCTGGGCGCAGGGCTATCGCGCGCTGATGGTCACCGACACGGCGCCGTTCCGCTACGCGCACTACCACACGCGCGCGGACACGCCGGAGAAGCTCGACTACGAGCGCATGGCGCGCATCGTCGAAGGGCTCGAACACGTGCTCGCGCACCTTGTCGACGCGTAGCCGCAACTCGCGCGGCTGAGTGACTCAATCGCCGCCGGACTCGACGAGCTTGGGAGTCGCGCCGCGCCGCTCGCCGTCGACGAAGACGCCTTCAGCGGACACGCGCAGCTTCGCGCCGCTCGGAACCGGCCCGAGGTCGAGCTTGTCGAGCAGCAGCCGGCCGTCGCGCACCTCGAACGGAACGCCGTTGATCGTCGTGGTCACACCGGACTGGTCGCCAGCGCCGCTCTTCGAGACGGACTGGTAACGGACATCCGGCCCCACCTCGAGCGTCCAGCCCTGCTGGACGACGTGCGCGACTCCGTGCTCGTCGACGTTCGTCACCGTGGTGGTCGAAGTGACCGTGGTTGTCGCGGCCGGAGCGACTCGGGTCTCGCAACTGGCCGTCAGCCAGACAACGCCGAGCGTCAGAGCGGAGAGTCGAGTACGAGTTGCCATGTTCATGTGGTCACTCACTGTCTTGCGTTGGATGGAAGCGCTCACCGATCCGCCGGCGTCACGCCCGCGCCGCGGCGGTCGGGCGGAGCGGGGCGCTTGGCGCGTTCGAAGGGGAAGGTCTCGAGCTCGCGCAGCAGGTGCTGCACTCCCGCGACGAGCTGCGGGTCCTCGCCGTGCGCCATCAGCGCCGGATCGTCGAGCACGTCGATGTCCGGCGCGACGCCGTAGCCCTCGACGCCCCACGTGCCGTCCTTCTCGTAGAACGCAAAGCGCGGCACCGTGATGCCCGCGCCGTCGACGAACGAAGGATTGCCGGAGATGCCGACCAGTCCGCCCCAGGTGCGCTGGCCGATCAGCTTGCCGAGGTTCGCCTGGCGGAAGTAGTACGGGAACGCGTCGCCGCCCGAGCCCGACGAGCCGTTGATCAGCATCGCCTTGGGGCCATGGTGCGCGCTCGGCGGCCAGTTCCAGTCCTCGCCATGCCGCACGGCCCAGAAGTTCGTGCGCGGGCGGTTCAGGAGCTCGATGAAGCGCGTCGGGATCTGGCCGCCGCCGTTCCAGCGCTCGTCGATCAAGAGCGCGTCCTTGTGCATCTGCGACTCGAACTGGCGCACGAGCTCGTTCTGGCCGCGGAAACCCGTGTCGGGGACGTGGACGTAGCCGACGCGGCCATTGGAGAGCGCCGCCACCTGCTCGCGACGCGACGCGACCCAATCGCGATAGCGCACTTCGGCGTCGCTCTCGATGGGCGTCGCGACGACGCGCCGCTCAGCGCCGTCGAGCACCGGCCGCGCGTTGAGCGTGAGCTCGACCGGCGCGCCCGCCAGGCCGAGGAAGGCCGCGTGCACGTCGCGCGCCGTGTCCAGCGCCTGCCCGTTGACCGCCAGCAGCCAATCGCCGACGCGCGCGTCGACGCCGTGCTGCGCGAGCGGCCCGCGCGCGTCGATCTCGGGCGAGCCCGCGCCGAGGATGCGCGTGATGCGGTACGCGCCATCCTCCAGCGCGAAATCGCAGCCGAGCAGGCCCGCGAGCAGCGCGCGCGGATTGGCCTCTTCGGTGGGACCGCGGTTGTAGGCGTGGCCGACGTTGAGCTCGGAGATCATCTCGCCGAGCAGGTAGTGCAAATCAGCGCGGTGCGTCGCATCGCCGAGCGCCAGCGCGAAGCGCGCGTGGACCTTGTCCCAGTCGACGCTGTGCAACGTGGGCTCGTAGAAGAAGTCGCGCATCAGCCGGTGCGCGTCGGCGAGGATCTGCTTCCACTCTCGCCGCGGATCGATGCTCGCCTCCAGGCGCGCGAGGTCGAGCTTGCCTTCGACCTTCTGCTCGGGCTTGGCTTCGATCACGGCCCAGCCGTCGTTCACTCGCACGAGCAGCTTCTCGGCCTTGTCTGCGAGCTGGAACGAGCGCACGCCGCTCAGCACGGTTTTCTCGACGCGCTCCTTCTTCTTCGAGCTCATCGCGAACTGCGCGAGCGTCGCATCGCGGCCGCCCGAGCCGGCGCGCGGCCGGCGCAGGTAGAAGACCTTCGAAGCGCCTCCCACCGGCGCGTCGAGCACGCCGGCGTCGACGGGCAGCTGCACGATGCGCGCTTCGAGGCCGTCGAAGTCGATCTCGACCGCGAGCTTGTCGATCTTGGCGGCAGTGTCGGGCGCCTTCTCCTGCTCCGTCGCCGCTACGGGCGCCTCAGCAGCCTCAGCCGGCTTCTCTGCAGGCTTCGACTCCGCCTCGTCGCCGCTCTTCTCGTCCGGCTTGTCCTTCCTGTCGCTCGACTCCGCGGACTCGACTTCGCGCTCGTCGCGCGGCGCGAAGGGATTCTGCGTGTCCTTGCGCAGCGCCAACGCCATCAGGTTCACGCCGTTGGCGTAGATCCAGGTCTCGTCGATGCCCGAGTAGGTCGGCTCGAAGGTGCGCGTCGAAACGAAGTACAGCCACTTGCCGTCGCGGTCGAAGCTGGGGCTGCGATCGTCGTAGAGCCCGCTGGTGAGCTCGCGCACGCTGCCATCGCGCGTGTCGCACACCCACAGCGCGCTCAGGCGCGAACGCGTGCTGCGCATCGACCAGGTGATCCAGCGCGAGTCGGCCGACCAGTCGATCGGCATCGGCTGGCCGTCGGGGTTCGTCGCCAGGCGCGTGAGCGCGCCGCTCTCGAGCTCGAGCCGCCACAACTCACCCGCGTGGTTGCAGAAGGCGAGGCTGCGCGAATCGGGCGCCCAGGTCGGCCGGTACTTCCAGCCCGGGCCGATCGAGGTCAGCGTGCGCCGCGTTTGATCTTCGCTCGCGCCGGGCCAACGGAACGGTCGCCCGTCCGCGTCCATCACGCACAGCTCGTACTCGCCGCTCTCGTCGCTGAAGTACGCGATCCACTTGCCGTCGGGGCTCCACGAGGGATAGCGCTCGGCCACGCCGTCGGTGCGCGTGAGGTTGCGCGTCACGCCCTCGTCGACGGGCGCACTGAAGAGCTCTCCACGCGCGTCGACGACCACCCGACGCGCGTTGGGCCCGAGCGTCACGCTCTCGATGTTCGGCTCGACGCGGATCGCCTGCGGGCGCAGGCTCGGGCGCTCGCCGCCGATCGCGATCTCGATGCGGTGCGTGCGCCGCGTGGCGAACTCGAAGCGCTGCAGTTTGCCGCCGTTCTCGAACACGATGTCCAGCGGACCGACCGAGGGGAAGCGCACGTCGGCCTCGACGAAGTCGGTGACCTGCGCGGTGGTCTTGCGCTGCGTGTCGTAGACCCACAGGTTCGCGCGCGCGTTCGAGTCGCGATCGGAGAGGAAGTACAGCTCGTGCCCGTGCCACAGCGGCAGCGCGTCCGTGCCCGGGTGGTCGGTCACGCGCCGCGCCTCGAGCGTGACGAGGTTGAAGAGCCACACGTCCTGGGCGAGGCCGCCCTGGTAGCGCTTCCACGTGCGGAACTCGCTGGCCGCAGTCGGCGTGTAGGCCAGCCACGAGCCCGTGTCGTCGATCGCGCCGAACACGCCATACGGAACGGGCAGCGGCTCACTCGCCCCGCCCGCGGCGCTCACGCGGAACAGGCGCGGCGCGCGCTGCTGGCCGGACGCCTGCGACGAGAAGTAGATCAGCGACTTGCCGTCGGGATGCCAGTCGCACAGCGTCTCAGGGAACGGGTGATACGTGACGCGCTGCGGCACGCCGCCGTCGATGTCGAGCACGTACAGGTCGGCGCCGCCGTCGTAGCCCGCGACGAACGCGATGCGCCGACCGTCAGGGCTGAACTTGGGGAACGACTCCTCGCCCTCAGGCGACGCCAGCGCGCGCGCGACGCCGCCCTCCTTGGGCGCGAGCCACAGATCGTTCGCGTAGCGGAACACGACCTGCGTCTCGCTCACATCCGGCATGCGCAGCAGCACCGCATCGGGGCGCGCGGGCTCGGTCGATTGGGCGAGGGCCAGTTGCGAACAGGCGAGCAGCGCGAACGCGGCGGTGTGAAGTGAGTTCATGCTCGGCGAGGGGATTCCGGCGTGGCGGGGCCGAGATTGTGGCCCTGCCGCCAGCCCGGGGCCAGCAGCGCAGAAAAGAGCTGCGTAAGCGCGCGCCGCCGCCGCAGGGAGCTCCTGCGGCGGCGGCGCTGGATGTTGTCGTCGATCCGCGGGCAGCGCAGGCCGCCCGAGGCGTCGCTCAAGGCGTCGCGGTCAGCTCGACGCCGTTGCTGAGGTTGGTGGTGCGCGGCGCCGGCGGATCGCGGTACCAGGCCTGCACGTAGATGTTGTCGCCGGGGCTGAAGGGCGTGCCCAGCGCACCGGGGAACGCTCCGTGGAACGCGTTCCAGTCGAGCGTCAGAGCGCCGTCACATTGATTCGCCGTTCCGCCCGAGTTCTGCGCGAACGTGCGCTGAGTGGGCCCCTTCACGCAGAAGAAGCTGCTGCTCGTCGGCGACCACGGCAGCGGACTGAACCCGCTGTTGTTGATGCCATAGAAAGTCAGACCAGCCTTCTGGCCCTCCACGTTCGAGGTCGTGATCACGCACGGCGTCGCGAAGCTCGCCGAGGGCTGCGCGGAGGCGTTGATCGACGGAACGCAGCCGTTGGTGCTCGTTCCCGCCGTGCAGTACGTCGTCGGCGGAGGCGGCGGACCGCCGGCGCAGTAGCGGATCGTTCCGTTCCAGACGCGCGGCGTGTTGGTGGTGCCGCCCCACCACATGCTGTGCGAGAGCCCCAGCGAGAGCGAGAGATCGGCGTTGGCGAAGTTCTGATTCGAGCCGGTCCCGTTCGTGTAGCGGAACCCGCCCGTCGTGGCGTTGAGCGCGACGCCGTAGCTCCCCGGCGGTAGCGTGAAGTCCGACAGATCGACGAAGGCCGTCACCGTGTTGCCGTTCGACACGCCCTGGCCCGTCCCGCGGAAGGTCCAGACCGCCGAGTTCAGGTCGTTGCCGATGTAGGTCGTCGGGCAGGTGTAGAAGTCGATCGTGAACGCGACGCCGGCGCCTGACGACGGCACGGAATCGATCGCTTGGATCTGAATGCCGGCAGGGTTCAAGACCTGCATGTCGAACAGCACTTGTGAGTTGCCGCTGAGGCCGTTGTTCGGCGCTACGAGCGTTGTGAGCGTGCTGCACTGCGCCGCCGCGGACGGGAGCGCGACCGTTGCAGCCGCAACAGTCATCGCAAGGAGAAGGGTTCGCATGGAAATTGGCTCCTGGGAGTAGGCCGCACTGCGCGGCCGAGCGGAAGTCATCGTACTTGCCGTTCGCGAGCGGCGCCGACGTTGCACCCGGTCGCGGCGCCAGTGCAGCTTCGCAGGGCTCGCGAACCTGCGGAGCCGTCGGCGGCGCGGCTTCGCGCGGACATCGAACAGAGTGCCGCTGTCGGGCCTACTCGATGTCGGAGGCCCACGCGCGACCTGTCGCGTGGCTCAACGTGGACGCCGCAGGTGCTGTTCGAGCAGGTCCGCGCGCACTCGCGCCGCGGCGAGTTCTTCGCCGGTCGGCATTCGCACTCGCTTGCCGTGCTCGTAGATGCCCGTGCCCGTGATGAGGTGTCCGTTCCCGAACTTGCGCTCGTACTCGACCGAGCCGTCCGGCGCGTAATAGACCCACAGGCCCATTCGCTCTCCCGCCGAGTCGGCCTCCGCGCGGAGAACGGAGAGCCGGCCGTTGGGCCAGGTCGAGTGGACGGTGAAGCTCGCTCCCGGACATCCGGCGAGCGTCGAAGCCGCGGCCAGCGCAGCGAGCGACAGCGCGAGCCTGCGAGTGAAGCGTCGATCGAGCCTGCGGATCATGGGGCCTCCCTGGGTTGATGCTATCCCGACTGGGAGAGCTGTGCCCGCGCCCCTCTAGTCGCGTCGGCCACCGCGGCTCGACGAGACGACGAACTGCTTTGACGCGCGGAGACGTTCTCGAGTCGCGGGTCGGTGCCATCAAACCACGCGCGGCGTCGGGATCGGCAGGATGAACTTCCCGCCGCGGCGCGCGTACTCGGCCTGCTGGCGGCGGATCTCGTCGGCGAAGTTCCAGGCCAGGATCAGGCAGTAGTCAGGTTGGCGCGCGAGCAGTTCGCTCGCGGGCAGCACCGGGATGTGCGAGCCGGGCGTGTAGAGGCCGACCTTGAGCGGGCTCTTGTCGACGGTCCAGGGCAGGCGCTCGACGCCGATGCCGCAGTAGTTGAGCAGCGTGTTGCCCTTGGCCGGCGCGCCGTAGCCGCCGATGCTCTTGCCCTGCGCGCGCAGTCCGTCGAGCAGCTCGAGCAGCGCGCGGCGGTTCTCGCGCACGTCGTCGGCGAAGCGGCGCAGGCGCGCGGGGCTGGCCATGCCGCTCTCGTGCTCGGCGCGCGAGAGCTCGCGCACGGCCGGCGCGTGTTCGCGCACGCGCTCAACGGGCGCGGCGTACATGCGCACCGAGCCGCCGTGCACGGGCACGTGGTCGACGCGCACGATGCGCAGGCCGGCCTCTTCGCACACGCGCATCAGGCTCGTCACCGAGAAGTACGAGAGGTGCTCGTGGTAGACCGTGTCGTACTCCAGGCGCTCGACGAACTCCGCCAGCTCGGGGACTTCGACGATGGCGAGGCCGCGCTCGTCGAGCAGCTCCTTGAAGCCGCGCAGGAGGTCGACCGGGTCGTCGACGTGCGCCAGCACGTTGTTGCCGATCACCGCGCGCGCGGGGCCGTGCTCGGCGCGCAACTCGCGGGCGCAGCGCGAGTCGAAGAAGCGATTGACCGTCGGCACTCCGGCGGCGTTCGCGCCCGCTGCGATGTTGGTCGCGGGCTCCACGCCCAGCGTGCGCACGCCGTGGTCCTGGAAGCGGCGCAGCAGCGAGCCGTCGTTGGACGCGACCTCGACCACCAGTTCGCTCTTCCCCGCGGCGGTCAACTCCACCACGGTCCTGGCGTAGCCGACGTTGTGCGCCGCGATCGTGTCGCTCGTGCCCGTGACGTACAGGTAGTTGCTGAAAAGCACCTCGGGATCGATCACGTCCGCCAGTTGCACCATCGTGCAGGTGCGGCAGAAGTAGACCTCGAGCGGAAAGCGGCGCTCGCTCGCGAACTGTTCGGGCGAGCGCAGGAACGAGTTCGCCAGCGCGACGTCGCCCAGCGGCAGGAACAACTCGAGGTCGGCTCGGCCGCAGGCGCGGCAGGTCGTGCGCTTGTGGTGCATGGGAGGCGCGCGAGGCTACTGCGCACGGCCAGAGCGCGTCGAGGCTGGCGTTGGAATCGAAACGCGCTGGGGAGCTCTCGCTCAGCTCTCGTCGTCGTCGCTGTAGCGCCGCCAGTCCTTGTGCTCGCGCTCGTAGCTGTCCATCTTCGGATGACGGCGTTCGGGCGTGCGCTCGGGAGCGCGCTCGCGCTTGCCCGGGCCGGCGCCGGGTCCAGGGCTCGCAGGCCCGCGATCGCTCGCCGGACGCGCGGCGCCGGGGCCGGCGGGACCAGCGGGACGCGGCGGGCCGCCGGGCGCCGGACGATCGCCGAACGAGCGCTCGCCCGCGGGGCGATCGAAGCTGCGCGGCGGACGGTCGGAGTTGAACGGCCGATCGCCGCCAGGACGCGGAGAGAATCCGCCCGGTCCGCGCGGCGGCCCGGCCGAGCGCTCGCGTTCGCGCGCTTCGTTGACGGTGAGCGGACGCCCGTTCACGAGCGAGCCGTTCATGCCTTGGATGGCCGCGGCGAGTTGCTCCGGGGTCTCCATCTCGACGAAGCCGAAGCCGCGCGAGCGCCCTGTCTCGCGGTCGATGATGATGTCGGTCGACTTCACGACGCCGAACGACTTGAACAGACCCTCGAGGTCCGCCTTGGTGAACGTGAAGGGGAGATTGCCGACGTAAGCCCGATAGGCCATGACGCTGTCAGGGGACCTCGATGTGCGAGTGGAGCGCGCGCTCCGCGGCCTGCACGCGCGCCGACGGCCGCCAGCCGTCGTTCGAGGTCGTGCGCGAGAGGCCGGGGGCAGCGACGATGACGTGCTCGACTCTGTGTGCGTTGGACACAGTCGAATCGAACGCGAGTGAACGGACGGCGCGGTCTAGCGGTCGCGAGTGCGGGCGCAACACGTGGCTGCGCTGCGGCAGCGAAAGGGCGCGATGGAACGCCATGGGACGCGGGATCGTCGAAGCAGATCGTCGAGGCGATTCGTCGAGGCTGGGCGTGGGTCGCAGCGAGGCGCGCAAAAGGGTCGAAGGAATCGACGGGCGCTGGCTGACTCGTTGCGTGCCGCTCTCGAGCGGGCTGGGGACGTTGGGTGGCCTCGGACGGGCGACCCCGCGGTCGCCGCACGCTTGGAGACTACTCGCCCCTTCTCGAAACGGTCAAGGCGCCCAGGGGGTGCGTCCGCCGGGAAATCCACGCGCGGGAAACCCGCGGCGCGCAGGCCGCATCCAAGCGCCGCCGCTCGACCTTCCGGGCGACGCCAACAGGACCGCTACCAACGCCCGAACGCCATGCTCCGCCCCACCGCTCTTGCCGCCTTCTTGATCGTCACAGGATTCGCCCTGCCCCTCGTCAGCGCCGCGCCGCGCGCGCCGCACTCCGCGGAGTTCAGCCTGCAACAAACCGGCGAACGCGACGTGAAGCACTTCAACCTCGACAAGAACAAGCTCGCCATCGAAGGCTACGACCCGGTCGCGTACTTCCCCGAGGGCGGAGGCAAAGCGCTCAAGGGCTCCGACAAGATCAGCGTCACTCACAAGGGCGTCGTGTACCGCTTCGCGAGCGAGGCCAACAAGGAGCTGTTCCTCAAGACGCCCGACAAGTTCGAGCCGCAGTACGGCGGCTGGTGCGCCTACGCGATGGCGCAGGGCGAGAAGGTCGAGATCGACCCCAAGTCGTTCAAGATCACCGAGGGCAAGCTGTACTTGTTCTACAAGTCGTTCTTCAACGACACGCGCGAGAAGTGGGTCAAGGACGAGTCCGCGCTCAAGACCAAGGCGGACGCGGACTGGAAGAAGATCCTGGAGAAGCCGGCCCCCAAGCAGTTCGAGGCGAGCGAAGCGTCGTTCGTCGGGTCGGAGGGCTGATCCATGGCGCAGCGCACTTCTCTGGGCCGCGGCGCCCAGCGCGTCGCGTGGAGCGCGCAGATCGTCGCCGCGGTGATCCTCGGCCAGACGCTGTTCTTCAAGTTCAGCGGCGCGCCCGAATCGGTGCACATCTTCGAAACGCTGGGCGCCGAGCCGTGGGGCCGCATCGCGAGCGGCGTGGTCGAGCTGATCGCCGTCGTGCTTTTGCTCACGCCGCGCACGGCCGCGGTCGGCGGCGTGCTCGCGATGGGCGTGATGGCCGGCGCGATCGGCTCGCACCTCACTCAACTGGGCATCGAGATCGTCGTCAACGGCGAGAGCGACGGCGGCCTCCTGTTCGCGCTGGCGCTGGTCACCTTCGCCGCGGGCGCGCTCGTCGCCTGGTTGCGGCGCGCGCAACTGCCGCTTGTCGGCGCGCGGCTGGCGTTGAACTGAGATCAGAGCGACGCCGATGGGCAGGGACTCCCGCTCGGGTTAGCCTCGGGCGCGCGCGACTCGAACTCCAACGGTCGAGTCCGCGCGCTCGCAGTGCTTTTCCACTTCCCCGCACACTTGCAGCGGTCTCGATTCGCAATGGCGCGGGCGCTGCGACGATGGTGTCTGGGCCTGACCTTGCTGCTCGCCGCCTGCGCCTCGACGCCGCGACCGCTGGCCATCGAGGAGGGCGGGCGCGTGCTCTGGCAGCGCGTCGAGACAGCGCACTTCGTCGTGGAGAGCAACAGCGACTCCTCCGCGCCGCTGCGCCGCGTGGCGCTCGAACTCGAGCGCCTGTGGAAGGCGTACGCCATGACGCCGCTGCTCGGTCGACGGCCGCCCCAGGTCAAGCCGATCGTCGTCGTGGTGCGCTACAAGAGCGAGTACGAGCATCTCGCCGGCTCGGGATCGGCTGGCTACTTCGCGCACGCATCGGCCCTGGGGCCAATGATCGTCCTGCCGGCGGACAGCGGCGCGTTCCGAGCGACCGTGATCAAGCACGAACTCGCGCACTTCGTGAGTTCGGACTACCTGCGCGGAGCTCCGCTGTGGCTGCTCGAAGGCCTGGCGCAGGTGATGGAGACCGCACAGTACGACGCCGAGCGCGGCGAACTCCTGCTCGGCGCCCACAGTCCGCTGCAGATCGCCGAGTCGCAACTGGCTCTTCCGGCTGAACGCGTGCTCGCGGACTGGCCGGAGCGCATGAACGAGCTCGACAGGGCCCGCTTCTACGGCCGGAGCTGGCTGCTCGTGCACCTGTTGATCGACGAGCACCTGCCGCAGTTCTCGGGCCTGCTCGACGACGTCAGCCGCGGCGCCGATTGGAGAACGGCGTGGCGCAGCCGCCGACTGCCCGATTTCAGTTCGCTCGACGGGTTGCTCGCGCGCTACCAACGCCGCGCGCTGTTCGGCGTTTGGCGAGTCGCCGTCCGGTCCAGCGAGTTGCGCGTTGGCGAACCCGGCGCGATGGACATGGCCGACGCCCTGGCGCTGCGCGCGGCGTTGCTGGCCCTGCCGACGCACCCCGAGCGCACTGACGAGCAGAGCGTCGAGCTGGCTCGACTCGACGTGCAGCGCGCGCTCGCCGCGGATCCGGGCAACGAGCGGGCCCGCAAGGTCGAGGCTGCGCTGGCGTCGCGCGCTCAGCCGTTCGAGCACTGACCGCGCCGCGCGGCCAGGATCGCGTCGATCAGGCGCTGCGGAGGCGGCGGTGCGGGCTGGGCGCAGTCGCGCGCGAGCTGGATCGACTGGCGGTAGCTGTCGAGGTAGCACTTGCACTCGGGGCAGGCGTTCATGTGGAACTCGAACACGCGCCGCTGATCGGCGGAGAGCTCGCCCTCGAAGTACTCGGCCAGGAAATCGGTGATCTGCTGGCACTTGGTCGAGAGGAACGGCGCGAACTCGCTCGCGCAAGCCGGGCAGGAGCGCGCGTGCGCGCGGAACTGATCGCACACCGCGACGCCGGGCTCGCCAGCGCGCAGGGCTTCGATGGCCGCTTTGAATTGAGTGCAGTTCACGCTCGCAGGCTCACACGTCTCTTGATCCGATGCCCGGCCGCAGAGGCGGTTTCGCACGGGACCAGGGCTTTGACGAACTTCATGCTCCCGCCGCTCCGAAGTGCGGATCGAGCAGCGTGCGCAGCGCCTGGCGCGCGCGGTGCACGCGGATCTTGGCCGCGTTGACGCTCACGCCCAGACGCTCCGCCAACTCCTCGTTGCTCAGTCCTTCGAGGTCGCGCAGCACCAGCGGCAGGCGATAATTCTCGGGCAACTCGTCGATCTTCGCCCGCACCAGCGCGCGCGTCTCTTCGATCTCGATGCGATCGGTCTCGGGCTCGCTCCACTTGCGCGGGGCCACTTCGTGGTGGCCGTCCTCGGCGAAGTGCGGCAGGAGCGACTGCTCGTCGCGTTCGCTGCGGCGCTTGGAGCTGCGCAGCCGCATCAGCGCGGCGTTGATCGCGATGCGGTGCAGCCAGGTTCCCAGGCGCGAGTCGCCCTGGAAGCCCTCGAGGGCCTTGAAGGCCGACAAAAACGCGTCCTGCACGGCGTCCTGGGCCTCGTCGTCCGAACGCAGGATGCGGCGCGAGGCGGCGAGCATGCGGCCCGCGAAGCGCGCGACCAGTTCCTCGAAGGCGCGCTCGTCGCCGGAGCGCAGGCGCGCGAGCAGCGAGCGCTCCTGGGCCTCGTCGAGGGCTGAGGCGTCGAGCGCCGAGGCCTGCGCGGGTTCGATGGGCGACATGAACGAAGCGCACGGTAGCCCGCGGTCGAAGCGCTGTCGAAGCCGCGCCCCGCGCGACTCCTGCCGCTCGCTTCCCGGACCGATAAAGCCCATCTTCATCCGCCTCGCGCTCCCCACATGCCCCGCCAACGTCAACGCTCCACCGCCGAGGACCAGCGCCTCGCACAGGACCAGTCGCGCGCGGCGAACTGGAAGCGCTGGGGCCCGTACCTCTCCGAACGCCAGTGGGGCACGGTGCGCGAGGACTACTCCGCCGACGGCAGCGCGTGGAGCTACTTCCCGCACGAGCACGCGCGCTCGCGCGCCTACCGCTGGGGCGAGGACGGACTGCTGGGGATCACCGATCGCCAGTGCCGACTGTGCTTCGCGCTCGCGCTGTGGAACGGCCGCGACCGGATGCTCAAGGAGCGCCTGTTCGGCTTGAGCGGGCCCGAAGGCAACCACGGCGAAGACGTCAAGGAGTGCTACTACTACCTCGACTCGACGCCGACGCACTCGTACCTGCGCGCGCTCTACAAGTACCCGCAAGCGGAGTTCCCCTACGACCGGCTGGTCGAGGAGAGTCGCAAGCGCACGCGCAACGATCCGGAGTTCGAGCTGGCGGACAGCGGCGTGTTCGACGGCGGGCGCTACTTCGACGTGTTCGTCGAGTACGCCAAGGCCAGCGACGGCGACCTCCTGATCGCGATCGAGATCCACAATCGCGGCGAGCAGAGCGCGCGACTCGACCTGCTGCCGACGCTGTGGTTCCGCAACACCTGGAGCTGGGGCCGCAGCGGAGAGGAACACGGTCCCAAGCCGCTGCTCGAGCGCGCCGGCGAGGGTCGCGTTCTGACGCGCCACGACACGCTGGGCGAGTACGAGCTGTGCGTCGAGCCGCTGGAAGGCGCCGCGCCGCCGGAGCTGGTGTTCACCGAGAACGAGAGCAACGTGCGCGCGCTGTGGGGCAGCGGATCGAGCGGAACGTGCTTCAAGGACGCCTTCCACGAGCTCGTGATCCGCGGCAAGCGCGAGGCCGTGGCCCGCGAGCCGCGCGGCACGAAGGCGGCGGCCTGGTATCGACTGGAAGTGCCGGCGCGCGGCAGCGTGCGCGTGCGACTGAGGCTGCGCGAGTTGCGCGCGAAACCAGCGAACGCGTCGGAGAGCTCGCCGGCGAACTCATCGGGCGCACCGTTCGGCGCCGACTTCGAGCGCGTCTTCGCCGCTCGCAAGCGCGAGGCCGACGAGTTCTACGACGCGCGCGCGCCGCAGCTCGCGAGCGACGACGAGCGCGCGACACTGCGCCAAGCCTATGCGGGCTTGTGCTGGACCAAGCAGTTCTATCACTACATCGTCCCCGACTGGCTCGAGGGCGATCCGGCGCAGCCCGCGCCGCCCGCGCAGCGCGTTCGCGGCCGCAACCACACCTGGGGGCACCTCTACAACCGCGACGTCATCTCGATGCCCGACAAGTGGGAGTATCCCTGGTACGCAGCCTGGGACCTCGCCTTCCACATGCTGCCCTTCGCGCGCATCGACATCGACTTCGCCAAGCACCAGCTCGGCCTGTTCCTGCGCGAGTGGTACATGCACCCCAACGGCCAGATCCCGGCCTACGAGTGGGCGCTCGACGACGTGAATCCGCCGGTGCACGCCTGGGCTTGCTGGCGCGTGTACAAGAAGTCCGGGCCGCCGGGCGCGCGCGATCGGCGCTGGCTCGCGAGCTGCTTCCAAAAGCTGCTGCTCAACTTCACCTGGTGGGTCAATCGCAAGGACCACGCCGGCCGCCACGTGTTCGCCGGCGGCTTCCTGGGCCTGGACAACATCGGCGTGTTCGACCGCAGCGCGCCGCTGCCCGGCGGCGGGCACCTCGACCAAGCCGACGGCACGGCCTGGATGGCGTTCTACTGCGGCACGATGCTCTCGATCGCGATCGAGCTCGCCAAGGAGGACCCTTCCTACGAGGACATGGCCTCGAAGTTCTTCGAGCACTTCGTGGCCATCGCCGACGCGATGAACTCGCTGGGCGGCTCGGGGCTGTGGGACGAGCAGGACGGCTTCTACTACGACGAGCTCAAGCTCGACGGCCGCGCCACGCCGCTGCGCGTGCGCTCGCTGGTCGGCGTGATGCCGATGATCGCGGTCGAAATCCTCGACGACGCGACGCTCGAGCGCCTGCCGGGCTTCGCCAAGCGCATGCAGTGGTTCCTCGAGAACCGCAAGGACCTCGCCAAGCGCATCGGCTACCTGGAGTGCTCGCAGACCCAGCGCGGCCTGCGGCTCCTGGCGATCCCCTCGCGCGAACGCCTCGAGCGCATGCTGCGCTACGTGCTCGACGAGCAGGAGTTCCTCTCGCCCTTCGGGATCCGCTCGCTGTCGAAGGTGCACGAGCGCGCGCCCTTCCGCATCGAGCTCAGCGGCCGGACCTACTCCGTCGAGTACGCGCCCGGCGAATCCAACACCAGCCTGTTCGGCGGCAACTCCAACTGGCGCGGGCCGGTGTGGTTCCCGATCAACTTCCTGGTGATCGAAGCGCTCGAGCGCTACCACCACTTCTACGGCGCGTCGCTGACGGTCGAGTTCCCCACCGGCTCCGGCAAGCGCGTCACGCTCGACGTGGTGGCGCACGAGCTCGCGCAGCGGCTGTCGCGGCTGGTCCTGCGCGACGAGCACGGCGCCCGCGCCTGCCACGGCGGCGACGCGCGCTACCGCGACGACCCGCACTGGCGCGAGCTGGTGCTGTTCCACGAGTACTTCCACGCGGAGTCGGGCGCCGGCCTGGGCGCCAGCCATCAGACCGGTTGGACCGCGCTCGTGGCGCTGCTCATCGAAGACGGCGCGCGGTCGCGCGGCGACGAACCGCGGAGCTCGAGCCTGGCCGAGACGCGCTTCGCCAAGCGGCCGGACGAAGTGCGCCGCAAGTAGTCCAACGGCGCTGAGAACGGCTCAGCCCCGCCGCGGCCGCGGAAACGGCGCGCGACGGGGCTGTTCGAACGGGCTTCGCCCGCGGGAAGTGCTTCAGCGACCTGCGGGGCGCTTGCGCTGCTCGATCTGCGCGCGCAACTCGCGCAAGGCTTCGCGCAGTCCGTCGACTTCGCTCTGCATCTCGCTCACGGCGCTGCGCAGCTGCGCGGCGCTCGACTCGCCGGGATAGCTGGCCAAACGCGCGATCCCCAGAGGATCCTGGGCGCCGAGCAGACTCTGCGCGGCCACGGGGGCGAGCGCGCGGGCCTGGCCGTTGCTCACCACGTGCGGCAGTTGGCGAGTATCGCGCGCCCGCTCGGCGGCCTCACGCTCGAGCTCGTCAGCGGCTTCCTGCGCGTCGGCGGCGTCCTCAGCCGCTTCTTCAGCCGCTTCCTCGGCAGCCTCGCGCAGTTCGTCTTCGAGCTCTTCGGCCTCCTCGAGCTGATCCTCGTAGCGCTCCCAGGCCTCCTCGAAGGCTTCCTCGAAGCCCTCCCACTGCTCTTCGGCCAGCTCGCTCCACTCGCCGGCGTGCGCGCGCGCGAACTGTTCGGCCCACTGCGCCTGGCTGTGCGCGAAGTCCTCGGCCCATTTCGCCATGTCTTCGGCCCACTCGAACTGCTCACCGTCGGGCCCGATCAGCGCGATGTCGAGGCCTTCGAGCTGCTCCAAGGCGCCGAGCTCGCCGGGCACGATCACCGTGCCCTGCCCCGACGGCATGCGCAGCACGCGCACGCGGCTGGGATTGCACTCGCGCTCGTCGCCGGACTCCGGGGAGATCTCGAACAGCGCCGCGCCGGAGCTGTTCGGGCTGAGCGCGCGAGCGCGGATGCGCTGGCCTCCCAACCAGCCCTGCGGAGCCGAAGGCGTCGTGGTCGAAGCGTCCGAGCGCCCGCCGCGCGCGCGCTCCATCTCCGCCAGCCGTGCTTCGAGCTCCTGCACGCGCCGCTCGAGCTCCAGCTCGCGCTCACTTGCGCCCGCTCTACCGCCCGCTCCACCGCCCGCTGCGCCACCCTTGGCCTGCCCGGCGCCGCGAGCCGTGTGAGCGCGCGTGTTGATCGCGCTGCGCTCCGCCCGCTCCTGCGCACGCTGGGTCTGCGCCAGGGCGCGTTCGCGCGCGCGCTCCGACTCTTCGCGGGCGCGCTGTTGCGCTTCGCGTTGGCGCTCCATCGCTTCGCGCATGCGCTCGCGAGCGTGTTCCTGCGCCTCTCGCGCGCGCTCGAGGGCCCCTTCGTGCGCCTCCCGCGCCTTGGCCATCTGACGTTCTATGTCGGCGCGCCGATCCGGAGCGGTCGAGACCGAGCCGCGCACCTTGACCCGCGCATTGGGCGCCGCGGGCGCCGCCGGCGTGGACTCGCACGGCGGGCACGGCGGACACGCCGGCGTCGGCGGGCAGGGCTCGCAGGGTTGGGCCGGCGCGTGCGGCGCTGCAGGAGCGCGCGGCGCGAGCGCTGAGCGCGGGGCCGACGGAGCACGCGGCGCTGCAGGGGCTGCGGGCGCGAGCTTGCCGCCTTCGTAGCGGAACACGCGCGTGTTCGGAGCTGCCGGCGCCTGCGTAGCGAGCCCGGCGTCCGCGCTCGGAGCGAGCTCGGCAGCCTGCGCCTCGCCGGCGAGCGCTTCGAGTTCCGCCGCGCGCGCCGCGACCTTGTCACCCTGCGCGGGGCCGGCGGCGATGGAGATCGCCAGCGGCGCGGCCTGGGTGCAGCTCGAGCCCGACTGCGCCGCGAGGGTCGTCCCGCACGGCTTGGGGCTCGCACACGAACTCTGCGTCGAGACCGCAGCGGCCCCGCCGCCGATCAGTCCGAGCGCGGAGAGAGACAAAACCAGTTTCATCACGGAAGACTCCTGGAACCTTGGAAACCAAAGGGAGTGCTCGAAGGATGGGCTGGCTTCGACTCGAGGTTTTCGAGCACTTGGATCACTTCGCGGAGCGCGCGCGAACGGCGCTCCAGGTTGTCGACGCGGCGCGCGACGGAGGCCAGCGTGCACGCGAGTTCCGACGTGTCGCCGAGTTCGAGGGCCTCGGCGCGCAGCGGCGCGAGTTCATCGCGCAGCGCGGCCAGGCTCTCGTTCAAGCGCGCCAGTTCGGCGTCGAGCGAGGCGCGCTCGTCGAGCGCGGGCGCGGGCTCAGCCGGAGGCGCAGCGGGCGCCGTGTCGACGGCCTCGGGCGGCTGCGCGCCGTAGAACTCCGCCGGCGCAGGCGCGCCAGCCCACACGTCGGGCGTCCAGCTGCTCGCCGGCGCAGGCCACGCGGCCGCAGGCTCGTCGAGCGCGGCATCGAGGCGCGCATCACCGCTGATCGAGTCCTCGGCCACGCTCTCCGACGCTTCGGCGGCGTCGGAATCCGCGACTGCGCTCGAGGCTTCGGCCGCAGGCGCCGACACACCCGGAGCGACGAACACCAGCGCTCCCAGACCCGTCGCAACCGCCGGCGCCAGCCAGCGGCGCGCGCCATCTTCGCGCGCGAGCGACGACTCGTCGTCGAGCAACCGTTCGATGCGCTGCGCCAGCCGACAGCGGCCGTGCTGCTCCGCCATCGAGGTCGCCGGCAGCGCACGCGGCGCGCCGACGATCCACTCGGCGATGCGCGCGAGGCAGCTGGCGAGCGCCAGCCGGTCGCCCGTGCGGCGCGCGGCCCACTCGTCGCACGCCAGCTCGGCGAGGTCGTGCAGCTCGGCGCGCGCGACGCGGTGCAGCGGTTGGAAGAAGAACACGCGCTCGACCAGCCACGCGGCCGACAGCCACAGCGGATCGCGCCGCACCAGGTGCGCGAGCTCGTGCGCGAGCATGCTCTCTTGTTCGTCGCTGCTGAGTTCGACCAGCGCGCGCGGCGGGACGCAAATCGCCGGCCGCAGCCAGCCCATGCTGACCGGCGCGCGCAGCTCGGGCGCGACGTACAGACGGATGCGCCGACCCGCGGGGAAGGCCTGGAGGACCAAGCGGTCGAGCACCTCGCGCAGCGGACCGCTCTCGAGCTCCGTGCGACCGCGCATGCAGCGCACCAGGCGCCAGCACATCGACGCGAACACGACCAGCACCGCCAGCGCGAACAGCGCCCACAGCGCGAGCCCGTGCACCGTCCACTCGCGCCAGCGATTGGCGAGCGCGGCGGACCAGCTCGCGCCCCCATCGTTCGCCGCCAGGTCGGACGCCGGTTCCGAAGGCTCCACGCTGGCCGCCTCGAAAGCAGGCTCGTCGGCGAGCTCGACATGCGGAGTCCGCTGCGAGTCGCCGCGCGCGAGCGACGGGATGAGCTGCGCGCCCAGCGCCGTCGACACGCGCGACGCAAGCTCGCCCGCCGGCGCGAGCCACGCCAGCGCGGCCGGCGTCGGGGTCGCTTCGTCCGCGCGCGGCGCGTCAGCGGGCTCGGTTTCGATCGGCGACTCCGCGGCGCAGCGCTGCTCCGCGCGCGGCGCGGTGATCTCGCTGACCGGCCGAATCGCGCGAGACTGTTCGGGCGCGGCCTCGGGCGCGGGCGTCGGAGCGAGTTCGAGCCCGCTGACGGCAGCGAGCCCGCCAGGAGCTTCCTGCGACGCCAGCGTCCAGTGGAACAGCGGCGTCTCCATGCTCGCGCCCACTTGCACGAGGGCCGTGAGCAGTCCGCCGAACATGGCGGTCTTCCACAGCTTCTCGCGCAACGCCAGCGAGCGCACGAGGCGCGGCGCCACCAGGCACACCACGCCGAGCAGCAACGTGCTGTGGATCGCGTAGGTCAGCACGAAGGCGAGCGCGCTGAGCGCGAACTCACTTGCGCCCATGGCCCTTGTCCCCCTTGCGGCGCGACTCGATCAGCTTCTGCAGGCGCGCGAGCTCGTCGCGCTCGATTTCCTGCTCGGTCAACAGATGCGACACGAGCGCCGCGACGTCGCCGTCGAACAGGCGCTCGGTGAGGTCTTCGACCATCGAACGCCGCACGTCGGTCTCCTTGACCGCGGGCGCGTAGATGAAGAAGCGCCCCTCGGAGCGGTGCGTCACCACGCCCTTGCGCTCCATCTTGGTGAGCATGGTCGCGATGGTCGTCAGCGCGCGGCGGTCCTCGGGCGGCAACGCTTCCTGCACGCGCGCGACGCTGGCTTCGCCTTCAGCCCACAAGACGCGCATGATCGCGTGTTGCAGCTCGCCCAGATGGTGGATGCGGTCCTTGTCCTTCATCGCTCGCTCGATTCCTCCGCGCACGGGCGGGCCGCCTCGTGCGGCTCGCAGCGCCTCAAAACTACTACGGTAGTTATCGGCTGAACAGGGGTCGCCCCGTACGCAATCGACGCAAGCGTGTTGGCCTTGTGTACGCGCGCGAGCCGGCCGTCCATCAGCGCACCTCGAGCAGCGGCGTGAAGTAGCGGTAGTAGACCTCGAGCGACAGCACGCACATGGCGGTCGAGTACACCCGGTCGCGCTCGTCGTCGCCGGCGTACTGGCTGTACACGTCCAGCGGCGCCCACGAGCCGTCCTCCGCTTGCGCCGGCGGCAGCGACTCCTTCAGCGCGACGTTCCAGCGCTCCCACGCGTCTCCGCCGCGCCGCAAGAGGGCCAGGCTGCCGTAGTACCAGAAGTACAGGTTGCCCCCGGCCCGCTCGACGAAGGCGTCCTCGCCCTCCCAGCGGTAGCCGTTCGGCGCGCAGGCGCTGACGAAGTCGACGGCCTGGCGCCAGCGCGGCGCGGAGAGGTCCTCGCCCAGCAGCGACAGCGCGAACAGCGCAGCGGGCGTCGAGCCGGGCAAGGTCGCGTAGCCCGAGCGCAGACGCTGCGGATCGTGGCTGTAGCGGAAGCGGCCGAGTTCGGCGTCCCACGAGCCGCGCAGGAATTCCCTCGCGCGCGCGAACGCCTCGTCGGGCACGTCGATGCCGCCCAGGCGCGCCGATTCGAGCGCCATCACCTGCCAAGCCGCGATCGAAGCGCGCGGCCAGCGGTCGAAGATCGCGCCGTCGGGATAGAAGTAGCTCCAGCCGCCGATCGAGCGCGCATCTCCGCGCGTGATCTGCTCCGCGAGGATGCGCTCGACCGCGCGCCGCACTGCGCCGCCCAAGCGCTCGTCGCGCGTGAGGGCGAAGCACTCAGCGAGCGCGTAGGTCGCGATCCCGTGGCCGTAGGCCTCGCAGTCGCCAAAGTGGCCCGTCGCGGGGTCCTGCGTCGCGAGCAGCCAATTCACGGCCGCTTCGCTCACGCGCGCGTACTCGCCGGGCGAACCCGGCGTGTGCCCTGCGCCGAGGAACGCCAGCAGCGCGAGGCCGCTCTTGCCGACGCGCACGTCGCGGTACTTCGCGTGCGCGTCGCTGCGCGAGCCCCACGAGCCATCGCGGCGCTGGCGCGAAGCGAGGTAGCGCAACCCGTTCGCCACCGCGCGCTCGGTCTCTTCGCTGCCGCCGTGCTCGCGCAGCGCGATCTCCTTCTCCGTGCCGAAGCGCGAGCGGTAGGGCGTGTCGTCCAGCGGACGCGGCGCGGGCGGTGTGTCGAGCGCTGCGGCGCGCGGCGCGGCCTCGAGCGGCTGCAGCGCGGGCGCAGCGCTCTCAGCGGGTTCGGCGTTCGGCGCGGAGGCGGCCAGCGGCGCGCTGGGAGCTGCGTCCGTCGCCGTCGCGCGTCGCTGCGGCGCGAGTGCGCGCGGCGCGGGCGCGTCGTCCGCGGAGCGCGACTCGAGCGAGCTGAGCTGACGCTCTTCGCGCGGCAATTCGAGCTGCGGAGCGGCGCTTTGAGCAGCGCCGCGCGACGCAGGCTCGCTCGCCGCCGATGCGAAGGCCGACGCGCGCTCGGGCGCGAGTTGCGGCGCCGCCGCGCGTTCGAGAGGCGCATTGCTTGGCGCGAGCTCGCGCGCGGGCTCGGCGCCGGCCCCGGCGATCTCGACGCGCTCGGGCGTCGCTTCCGACGACGCTGCGTCGCCCGGCGCAGCTCGGCGTTGCGGAGCGAGCGCGCGCGGCGCGGGCGCTTCGTCCGCGGGGCGCGACTCGAGCGAACTGAGCTGACGCTCTTCGCGCGGCAATTCGAGTTGCGGGGCGGCGCTCTGAGCAGCGCCACGCGACGCAGGCTCGCTCGCCGCCGATGCGAAGGCCGACGCGCGCTCGGGGGCCGGTTGCGGCGCCGCCGCGCGTTCGAGAGGCGCATTGCTCGGCGCATTGCTCGGCGCGAGCTCGCGCGCGGGCTCGGCGCCGGCCCCGGCGATCTCGACGCGCTCGGGCGTCGCTTCAGACGACGTGGCTTCGCCCGCCTCGCGCTGGAGCTCGAACGAACGGGCTGGCGCCAGCGGTGAGTTGTCTGCAGCGGCCGAATTGCGCGCCCGCGCCTCCGCGGGCAAGTCGACGCGCGGAACCGCGGCCAGCGCGCTGGCGTCGAGCGAGCGCTCGGGCGGAGCGCTCGGTTGAGCGGCCGGAATCCGCTCCGAGGTGCGCTCGGGCGCCTCGCGCGGGAGCGCGGCAGCCGCTGGCGCGGCCTCCGCGAGCGCGGGCGTCGTCAGTTGCGCGAGCGCGGGGCCCTGGGCCGGCGCTTCGCTGCGCTCCGCGCGCGTCGCAGCTGGCTGCGGCAGCGCCTCGGCGACGCTCTCAGCTGCGCGACGCGCGCGCGACTCCCCGGGCAGCTCGACCGCCGGCGCGCGCGCTGCGCTGGCCGACTCCGTGCGCTCCAGCTCGACGCGTTCGGGCTGCGGGGCCGCCGCGAGCGGCGCGGACTCGAGCGCGAGTGGCGCTGCCGAGCTCGAGCTCGGGTCCTCGTCGCGCGCTTCGAACTCGATGCGTTCGGGCTGTGCGGTCGCCGCCTCGCTGCGCGCCACGCGTTCGGTCTCGAGCCGACCCTCGCGCTCGACGATGCCGCGCTCGCGCGGAGTCTCGAGCCGCACGCGGATGCGCTGTTGCGCTGGCGGCGCCTTGTCCCAGGCCTCCGCGTCGGGCCGCAGCTCGCGCAAGAGCAGCAGTACGAGCAAGTGCGCGATCACGCTCGCCAGCGCGCACTTGTAAAGCAGATCGAGCTCTTCCCAGCGCTTGGACAGCGCGGCGACCAGAGCCAGCAGCAACAGCGCTGCCATCAGCCACAGGTCAGCCCATCCCCGCGCCGGCGCGGCGCCGCGGAAGAGCTCGATCGAGCGCGAGACCAGCAGCTCCGCCGCGGAGTCGCCTGCGCGCGTGAAGTGCAGCGTCAGGCCGTCGGGTGAAGTCGCCGGAGCGCGTTCAGCGGCGCGTGAATCGAGACCGGCGACGCGCTCGGGCGCGAGCCATTCGCCGAGGTCGAAGAAGCTGCGCCACAGGTCGAAGTCCTCGCCGCCGCGCGCGCGGTTGGTCGCGAAGTACAGCGCGCGGCCGTCGGGCGTGAGGAACGGGTCGCGCTCGTCGGAAGCGCTGGAGAGCTGCTCGAGCTTCGTCGCCGCTCCGCCCGCGGGCGCGACGAACAGGTCGAAGCCCGCGCCGTCGCGATCGCTCGCGAACACGAGCACCGCATCGCCGGGCGCGGGATCGCACTCGTTCGCGGCGGTGTTCACCGCGGCGAGCGCCTCGACCGCGCCGAACGTCGCGCCGTCCCAGGCCGCGCGATACAGATCGAAACCGCCGGCGCCGCCCGCGCGATCGGAGCAGAAGTAGAGCGCACCCTCGCCCCAACTCGGCGCCAGCTCGTCCGCGGCGCTGTTCAGCTCGGCCAACACGCGCGGCGCGGTGGGCGCGCCCCCCACCACTTCGGCGAGGTACAGCTCGCAGTCGGCCCCAGGCTCGCCCGCGCTGTAGACCAGCCAGCGTCCGTCCGGCGAAGTGCGCGCGTGCGACTCGCGCTCGGAAGTGTCGAGCTCGCCCGCCAGCGGCCGCGGCGCTTCCCACACCGCCAAGCGCAGCCGCGCATCGTCGCGTGCGTACACGCCGGCGCCGTCGCGGATCGGCCGCAGGTCGAACAACGCTGGCAGAACCCAGCGGTTGAAGGCCAATAGCGCGGCGCCGGCGAGCGCCATGGCGATCACGACGTTCTTGCGCGAGGCGGCAGTGAGCACAGCGCGTCTCCTACGAGCCCTCGAGCGTTCCGACAGCCAGGTTCGAGAGCCCCGCCTGTCCGCAGGCGTCCATCACGCTGACGATGTTCTCGTGCGACACGAGCCGATCGCCGCGGATCGTCACGGGCGTCTGCGGATCGCGCGCACGGGCGGCGCGCAGCTCGCGCCCGAGCGCGGCGCGGTCGATCGCACGGCCCGCGAGGGTCAGCGCTCCGTCGCGCGAGACGTTGATGACCAGCTCCTCGAGCGGCTCATCGCGCCGTTCCGCGCTCTGCGCAGCCGGCAGTTCGAGGCGCAGCGCGCGCTCGGGATCGAGGAAGGTCGTCGCGCACAGGAAGAACACGAGCAGCAGGAACACCAGGTCCGTCATCGAGGTCAGGTTGAGGGCCTGCTCGTCGAGCGGCTCTTCGTCGCGCAGGTGCATGGCGCAGCTCCTAGGCGGGTTGTGCGGCGCCGGAGATCGGCTCGGACGCGGGGGGCGCGCTCGACACCGCGGGCGGCGGCGTCACACCGGAGCGCAGCGTGCGCGCGGAGCGCTCCCACAGCTCCTCGACGTTGCGTGCGAAGCGCTCGACGCGCGACTTGAGCCAGTAGTAGAGGACCTGCGCGGGAACGGCGATCGTCAGGCCCGCAGCGGTCGTCACCAACGCCTGGCTGATGCCGGCGGCGAGCAACTCGGGCCGCCCGAGGCCCTCGCTCAGCGCGACCGTGGAGAAGGCCACGATCATCCCGTACACCGTGCCGAGGAAACCCAGCAGCGGCGCGAGCATCGCGATGTAGACCAGCGGCTTGAGGTTGGCCGACAGCCCGCGGACTTCGCGCAAACCAGCCTCTTCGAGCTCCTTTTCGCGCTCGAGGTACGGCGCGTCCCAGCGGCTCAAGCCCGCGCGCAGCACGCGCGAAGCGGGCGTTGCGTGGCGCTCGAGCACGGCGACTCCGCCGGCCGCGCCTCCCGCAGCGAGCGCCGGCAGGAGTTCACGTTCGAGCTCCGCGACGCCGAGCGCGCGGGAACGCAGTCGCAGCGCGCGCTCGAACGCGCACGTCAATGCGACCAGGGAGCACAGCGCGAGCGGGATCATCACCGGACCACCGGCGACGACCATTTCGAACACGCTGTCGAGTTGGGTGATCGGACGCGAAGGGGCTTGTTGCAGTGCAAAGGACATGCGGACCTCGGCGAGGCAGCGCTGGCGCCTCGTGGTGGATGCAGACAAACAGTCAGTGGGAATCGCGCGGCGCGGGCGCGCGCTGCGCGTGGGTCAGCAAGGGCTAATTGCGCGCGAGCGCTTCGAGCCGCTCGCGGGCGCGGGCGGCCTGCGGCGAGTTCGCGTGCTTCTCGACGATCTCGGCGTAGCGCGCGCGCGCCTTGTCGAAGCGCTCGAGCGCCTCGAGCGAGCCGGCCGCGAGCAGCAGCGCCTGCGGAACGACGTCGCCGCCCTCGTACAGCAGCGCGACTTTCAGGAACTGCGCCAGCGCGTCCTCGTGCTTGCCGGCTTCGGCGTCGAGCTGGCCCAGCTCGAGCCGTGCGCGCGCGGCCTGCAGCCCTTTGTCGGCCGCGAGCACACGCTCGAGACACGCGCGTGCGCCGCGCACGTCGCCGCGCGCACGGGCGGCTCGGGCGCGCCACAGATCGGCCTGCGCGACATCGACTTCCTTCGAGCCGCGGCGCGCGAGCTCGCCCAACGCCGCCTCGCACTCGCTCCAGCGACCGAGCTCGCCACAGGCCACGCCCAGCTCGAGCAACGCCTTGGGAGCGCAGGCATGGCGCGGAGACTCGCGCACGAAGCTCGCGAGCAGCGCGGCGCATTCCTCGAAGCGGCCCTGGCGGAAACGGCAGTTGGCTGCGAGGTAGCGCGCTTCGCCAGCCAGCTCGTGCTCAGTGTGTTCCGCGCCGACGCGCGCAAAGGCGAGCGCAGCGTCGTCGAGCCGCTCCGCGCGCAGGTGCGCGAAGCCCAGCTTGTAGAGCGCCTGCGCCGCGACCTCCGCAGCGGCGCCGGGCAGCGCCAGCTCGTACAGCGCGCGCGCGGCCTCGATCTCGCCGGCCTCGAAACGCAACTCGCCCGCGAAGAACAAGGCCTGGGCCAGCGGCGCTCTCGCAGCGGGCGCGGGGCCGAACTTGAGCGCGGTGCGCAGCGCCGCCTCGGCTTCGTCGACGTCCTTGGCGTCGAGCGCGATCCAGGCGCTCTCGAGCAGCACTTCGGCCTGCACGGCGCGATCTCCGCGCGACTTGGAGAGCAGTTCGTCGAACAGCGCGCGCGCTTCCTGCGGGCGGCCCGCGTCGGAGAGCGCTGCGCCAGCGAGCCGCGCGGCGCCGAGCAGCTTGCGCGGCGTCCCGCCGACGCGTCGGAATCGTTCGTAGGCGCTCACCGCACCCGCGCCGTCGCCCGCGCGGCTCGCGGCCCACACCGCGAGCTCCGCAGCCGAACTCGCGAGCGCCGCGTCGAGGCCTTCGACCTGCGCGAGCAGCTCGAGTTCGCGCGCCGCCTCGGCGAATGCGCCCGACTCGAACAGCCGCCAGGCGAGCGAGTAGCGCGCTTGCGCAGCCCGCGGATGCTCGGGCCAGCGCCGCAACACGTCGCGGTACAGCTCGAGCGCGCGCTCGACGCGCCCTTCTTGCGCTTCGAGCTCGGCGAGTTCGAGCAATACGCTCACCACGCTCGGCGAGTCGGGGAACTCCGCGGCCAGCCGCTCGCTCCACTGCGCGGAACGCTCGCGGTCGACGCGCGCCAGCCCCGCGAGCGCTTCGGCCGCGTGCTCGCCGCGCGGATCGGCTCGCAGGTAGTCGCTCCAGGCCTCGAGCGCCAGCTCGCTGCGGCCGAGCTTGTCGGCCGCGCACGCGAGCACGAAGCGCGCCTGAGGCGCCTCGGGCGAGTCGGCGAAACGCTGACTCAGTTGTTGAGCGCGTTCGAGCGCCGATTCCGCATCGCCCGAGAGCAGCGCACACCATGCGCCGCGCAACGCTGCGCGTGCTCGCGTCGCGCCCGGGGCCTGCTCATCGCTGGCGGCTGCGTCGAACTCGCGCAACGCGGCGGCGTAGTCCTTGCGCGCCAGCGCGTGCTCACCGCACACCACGCGCATCGGCGCTGCGAACGAACTCTGCGGGAACTGCTGGAGCAGCACGCGAGCCGTGCGGGCCGCCTCGTCCAGCTTCCCGGCGTTGAAGGCCGTGATGGCCGCCGCGTGGAGCGCGTAGTCGCTGCGCGCAGCGGAGTAGGCCGCGGCCGCGTCGTCGGCGCGTCCAAGGGCGCCGAGAGCATCCCCGCGCAGCACGCTCAAGCGCTCCAGCAGTTCGCCCTGTGGCTTGTCTGCCAGTGCGCTGTCGAGCGCCGCGAGTGCGCCGGTCGGATCGCCGCTCTCCAGGCGCGCGCGAGCCAGCCAGTAGCGTGAATCGGGGTCGTTCGCGCGCGACTCCAACGCTTGCGCCGCGCCGCGCGCGTCGCCGGCGAGCAGCAGCTGGATCCCGCGCTGAAGCGCCGCTTCGGCCGCGAACTCGCCTTGCGGCGCTTGCTCGAGCAGCTCGGCGAACTGACGCGCGGCGGCGGCGTGATCGCCGAGTGCGGAGCTCGCGAACGCACGGCCGCGGAGCGCGCGCTGTGCGAAGGGGCCCGAGCGCACCGCCGCGAAGGACGCGAGCGCCTCGCGCGGCCGCTGCGCCGCCAAGTGGACCTCGCCCTCGAGGTAGCGCAGCTCCGCGGCGCTCTCGTGCTCCTCGTAGCGCTGGAGGTACTGCGCGATGCGCTCGAGCGCCTGCTCGTGGCGCGCGAGCCGGAAGGCGCACCAGCACTGTCCGTAGCGCGCCTCGCGCTCGTACTGCTCGGCGGCGTTCGAGCCCAGGACGCGCGCGTAGCCCTCGTCGGCCGCGGCGAACTCAGCTGCGGCGAAGCGCGCTTCGGCCAGGAAGAACTCGGCCGCGGGCGCGAGGTAGTGCGAGGTGAGCGCGCGCACGCGCTCGAAGGCGGCGATGGCTTGCGCAGCGCGGCCCAGCTCGAGCTCGCACTGCCCCAGGCGGAACAGCACCTCGGCGCGGAACTCGAACTCCGCGCGCCGCTCGAGCTGCGCGTACTCGTCGCGCGCCGCCTGGCGTTCGCCCAGTTCGAACAACGCCGTCGCGAGCCGGTAGCGCGCGAGTTCAGCCTTGGCGTGGCGCGGGAATTCGGCGAGGAAGGCGCGCGCTTCGCGTTCGGCGAGGCGCCACTCGCGCTCGTCGCACAGGCCCACCAGGAACGAGTAGCGCTCGTCCGCCGACTCCTGCGCGCCGGACGGCCCGGCGCTGGGCGGGTGAGCGGCCCCGGCGGCGGACGGCGCGCCGCAAACGGCCAAAATCAGCGAAAAAAGCGGGGTTTGGAAGCGGGGCGGGAGCACGGCGAGGGTCTCCGAAGGGCGCGTTCAACTACCGAGGTAGCTTGTAACTACCTTGGTAGATGAAGGCGCTCCGCTCGGCAACCCCCCGGCGGCTTTTTTCGCAACCGCTACGCGGCCCGGACGGCGTTCGGCCGCGTTGAGATGTTGGTTGCGTCGCTACGACCACATGGGTCCTTCGCGAAGCCGCGAAGGATCCTGGAGGCAGTGGCTCAGCGCGTGGCGACCTCGCGCCAGAAGTTGGGCGTGCAGGCGACGATCTCACCGCTCGTGTGCAGGCGGTTGGCGAGCTCGATCGCCGCGAGGCCCGGCGCGGACGCGACCAGGAACATGTTGGCTTCGGCCACGACCGGCTCCACGACGCGCGTTCCGTACGCCGCGAGCCAGGCGTCGATCCGCGCGCGATTCCATGCGGCGGGGAAGGTCGCCACGGCTCCGCCGGGCAGCGCGCCGCGCGGCGAAGTGCTGGAGGCGCTCTCGTGCACGACGGGCGAGAAGCGCAACGCGTCGCGCGTGAGTTCGCGCGAGGCTTCGTCGACGCCCCGCTGCGCGCGCACGCGCCACAGACGCACGGCCGTCTGCTGCTGCGGCTGCGCCTGTGCGGCGCCGTCGAAGTGCAGCACTCGCGCGCGGCCTTCATCGCTGGGCGCGAGCTCCGCGACCAGTTCGTTCGAGAGCCACACGGTGCGCTCGCTCTCGCCGTCGAAGTACGTGAACGAGCGCGTAAGGTCGTCGGGAACGCGCCGGGACTTGTCACCCAAGGTCGTGGCCTCCTGGGCCTGGGCCTGAACGGTGCGGCCGGCGGTCGCAGGCGCGCTGGAAGTCGCCTGAGAATTCGCAGGGGCCGTGTGCGGCGCGTCGTCAGCGGCGCAGGCCGCGAGCAGCGCGAGCGAGAAGGTGAAGGCGAAGTGCTTCATGGTGTTGCTTTCGTCGACGTCGGCGAAGTGGGGCCGCGCGGGAGCTCAGGAACGGCCGCGGATCCGCAGGCGCCACGACTTGAAGGTGCCGGTGTCCTGGGGAAGCGTGTCGCGCACGGTCAGCGTCCAATTCCCGTCGGCGGGCTCGTCCAGGTGCTGCACGCTGCCGAAGACCCAGTCGTTGAAGGGCACGTTGGCGCCCGAGATGCCGTGCGGCTCCGAGAGCAGGCTGATCGAGCCCGAGGGCGACTCGAGCAGGATCAGCAGGTCCCCGATGTAGGTGTGGTCGTCGGCGTCGAACAGGATCTCGACGTGCTCGATGAAGTTGATGCCGGAAGCGCTGATCGTGATCGTGTCGGAGATGCCCGTGATCGGGTCGGCGTCGGGGATGGGCGTGTTCACCGCCGAGGTCGCAGTGGTGTGCGTGAGCAACGGCCCCACGTTGGTCCAGCCCTGCGCCAGCAGCACGGCCGCGTGCGCGTCGACCACGCCGAAGCCGTACTTGTGGTTGAAGAGGTGGCCCGCGCCGTTGGTGTTCCAGCCGGTGTCGCCGGCGTGGTTGATGCGCGTGCTCTGCGCCAGCACCAGTCGCGCATCGCGCCAGGTCAGGTTGGGGTTGGCCTCGAGCATCAACGCCGCAACCCCTGCCACCAGCGGCGTCGACGACGACGTCCCGTTGAAGGTGTTGGTGTAGTTGGCGTCGTTGAAGTCGCCCACCTGCGCGCCGTCGTTGTAGCCCGCGCCGTCGGAGCGATCGACCGTGCTGATGCCGTGGTTGGCGCGCCCCATCGAAGGCGCGCACACGAGCAGGTTGGCGCCCTCCTCGGAGTAGCTGGCCTTCAGGCCGTCGTCTCCGACCGCGCCCACCGCGATCACGCCGTAGAAATTCGCGCGGCCGTCGAGGTTCGAGTTGTCGCCCGGGCCAGCGCCGCCCGTGGTCGCGCCGTTGCCCGCCGCCCACAGGTACACCAGCCCCAGGCCGTTGCGGCCGTTCGCGAGCCCCGTCTCGACCGCGGTGCGCCAGTTCGAGCTGGAAGCCTGCGGCACGCCCAAACCATCGGGCGCGCCCCACGAATTGCTGCTGATCCAGTTCTTCGCGGCGTCGCGCGTCATCGAGTTGGCCTCGTTCGCGCCGGTGAAGCTCTGCAGCAGGTTGTAGCCCACGAGCATGGCCTCGGGCGCCGCACCGCTCACGCCCAGGTCGTTGCCGCCGATGGCCGCGGCCACTCCAGCGCACGAGGTGCCGTGCGCGCCGCCGGTCGGATCCTTCGAGCCGTTGGCGTAGTTGTGCGACTGGCCCGGAGGACAGTTGAAGAACAGATCCTCGTGCCCGATCTCGAGCCCGTCGTCGACGACCGCGATGCGCACGCCCGTGCCGTCGAAGCCTGCGGCCCAGGCCTGTTCGATGCGCACGTCCTCGCCGTTGGTGCCGCCGTCTTGGCCAATGTTGTGCAGGTGCCACTGATCCCCGTAGAGCGGATCGGCTGCGAGACTCACGGCAGTGTCGGCCGCGACCTCGCTCGACAGCGCGCTCTCATCGCCAGCGCCGCCCACGGCCGTGATGGCGAAAAAGCCGCGGAACGACGGGCCGGTGGTGAGATCGACGCCCTGCACGGCGGACTGGTTGTCGTGCGCAACCGTCGTCACGAGCGCGAAGGCCGCGCGCGAGACGCCCGGCTCGAGGTCGTAGTAGACGCGGTAGTTCTGCGCGCCGATCGATCCGTCCCAGGTCAGCTCGATCACGTCGCCGTTGACGTTGGCGACGAAGTTGGCCGGCGTCGCGGGGGCGCTGCCGCCGCCTCCGCCTCCACCGCCGCACGCCGTCAACGCCCACGCCGCAACTGCCGCTGCCACGATCCGCTCGAAAGCCATGAGAGTTCCTCGCCTGAGCGCCGCGTTCTGCATCAAGGCGCTCGGAAGTCTAAACGCAGTCCAGCGCTCGAAGGCATCAAGCAAATGCGCGCTTGGTGCGAGCACTGTCCGACCGGGGGTACCATCGCGGCGCATGCCATCGGCAAGAAACAGCGGTCGCCCTCAGGAACAGCGCAAGACGCTCGACCGCGTGCTCTCGCGGGCGGGACTGATGTCGCGCTCTCAGGCGCAGGCCGCGATCGCGGCGGGCCGGGTGCGGGTCAACGGGCTGCGCGTGCGCGATCCGCAAACCTGGGTTGACTTGCGCAGCGATCGGATCGACGTGGACGAAACGCCCCTCACCGAGGCGGCGCGGCTTTACTTCGCCTTTCACAAACCGGTGGGCTACGTCACGACCCGCAGCGACGAGCGCGGGCGCGCCAGCGTGTACGAGCTGCTCGGCGAGCTCGAGCAGTGGGTCGCGCCGGTCGGGCGACTGGACCTCGACACCAGCGGCTTGCTGCTGTTCACCAACGACTCGGACTGGGCCGAGCGCGTCACCAACCCGCGCTCGAAGCTGTTCAAACGCTACGAGTGCCTGGCCGCGGGCGAACTCGACGACGCGCAGCTCGCGCGGCTGCGCGCTGGCGTCGAACTCGACGACGGACCGACGGCGCCGGCGCGCGTGCGGCGCCTGGGCGCGAGCGGACCGAACACGCGCGTCGAGGTCGCGATCTGCGAGGGCCGCAACCGCCAGGTGCGGCGCATGTTCGAGGCCCTGGGCAGCCGCGTGCTCGAACTCACGCGCGTGGCCATCGGTCCGCTCGAGCTGGGTTCGCTGGCGTCCGGCGCGCAGCGCAAGCTCAAGCCCTTCGAGATCCGCGCACTCGCCGGCGAGCCGCAGTGAGCCGCCGCTCAGCATCTCGGCGCGGCCCAAGGCTGCGGAGCCCATCGACGCCTGGACCGATGCGCTCATCGAATTCGGCGCGAAGGTCGCACTGAGTCCGTTCCCAGCGCGAGCAGGCCGCTGCTCGAACGATCCGCATTCGCCCCGTTCGCCGGCGCACTTCGCACCCCTGTGGAGGCCCGAGCGACCGCTACGCTCCGCACGCCATGCCCACCAACGCAGAAACGGTGTTCTTCGTCATCCGCGCCGGCCTCGACCTGTTCAGCGCCGCGCGCAAGGCCTACGTGGACTCCACGCGCTCGCGGGCGTTGACCTTGCCCCTGCCGCGCATGGCGACCGCGACCGTGAACAGCGCCAGGACTTGGTTCACGACCAACAAGGCCGGTCGCGAGGCGGCCGCGCGCACGCCGCGGGTCGCCTGGCTGCTCGCCAATGCCCAGCCCGACACCGAGCTCGAGCGCGAACTGCTGCAGGCCTACACCGCGTTGGTGGCGGCGGAGAACCCGGCCGTCGACGACGGCGCCGCGGCGAAGGTCCCGGTCAACAGCGAGCAACTGTGCGCGCTCTTGACCGTGCGACAGTGGAGCGAAGACGAGCCCGGCGCGCCCCGCACTGCGCTGCAGCAGATCGCCGGCAGCATCGTCAACATCGCCGTCGACTACTACGCGAGCACGCCGGGCGCGGTCTCGACGCGCCGTCCCGAAGGCCGCGCGCTGCTGGCCTTCCTCGAAGCGATCGACGACGTCGACTTCGCGAACACGCCGGCGCAAGAACTCGCGGGCGAAGTGCTGGTCGGCGTGCTCGACGGACTGGCGGCGAATCCCGGCGCGCTCGGCGGCGGTCGCTCGGAGGCCGAGTTCGTGCGCAATATCGCCACCAGCCTCTCGACTTCGGCCAAGGAGCTGCTCGCCGACGCGACGCTCGAACAGAAGCGCGATGCAGGCGTGTGGCTGCAACTGGTCGCGCGCGCCATGGTCGAAGGAGGCGCGCAGACAGTGCTCGCCAACCCGGTGCGCTTCCTGGGCGTGAAGGAAGGCGCGGAGTCCGCCCTAGCGAGCGCGGTGGGCTCGACGCTGGCGGAGCTGCTGCTCGTCGAGGAGCACCGCGTGACCTTCGCGGCGCTGCTGTCGGGCGATGGACTCACCAAGGTCGCGCAGGCCGCGCTGGGCGCGGTCGCGGAGAACCCCGAGCTGCTCAAGGTCGACCACCAGGGCCTCAAGGCGATCCTGGTGGCCGTCGCCGGCGACCTCGCGAAGTACGACGCTCCGTTCACGGCCGATCTGTTCCCCGAATTGGCGCGGCTTGTGCTCGAGAAGAGCGCGGCCAACATGGACCTGATCTGGGGGCCGCGCTTCAAGAGCGCCGATCGCCACCTGCTCGTCACGGCCTCGCGCTCCCTGCTGCGCAGCCTGGCGAAGAAGCCCAAGGCCGGCTCGACCTGGAAGCCGACGCTCACTCAGGCGCAGCTCCTGATCGTGGCCGAGACGGTGTTCGACGAGGTGATCGACAACCCCGACTGGCTGGTCGCGCGCGCCGAGGGCGAGAGCGATGTGCTCGGCGCGGCGGTCGAGGCGATGCTCGACTCGATGCGGCGCTTCGACGGCGCGCGCATCAGCGCCGACGGCGGCATCGCGATGTTGCGCGCCGCGATCCTCGCCGTCGGCCAGCGAGTGGAGTTGATCGATCGGCTTCCGCAGGCCGGCCAGGAGGCGGGCGCGGTGGCCCTCACCGCGGCCGTGGACGCCGTCATGGCGGCTGCGTTCGGCGACGGCGGCGACGCGCGCGCGAAGTGGCGCCTGGCGCGCAACTCCTCGCTCGAAGCGCTGGTCGGCATCGCGCTCGAAGCGCTGGCGACCCACGGCGCGAGCGCCGAACACATCGAGCGCCTGCGCGAGGTGCTCGCCCGCCTGGCCAGCGGCGAACTCGAGTTCGAAGACTTCGCCTCTTCGCTCACCAGCGAATTGGCCGCCTGATTCCCGCATCCTCCGCATCCACCCGCCCCCAGGAGCTCCCGATGTTCGTTCAACGCCGCCTGTTCTCCGCGCTCGTCTTCGCAGTGCTGTGCTTGCTCAGCGCCTGCAGCTCCGTGCGCCACATCCGCGAGGCCCAAGACTCGTTCAACCGCGCCGCCCAGGTCGAGCTGGAGGAAGCGCGGCTCGACGCGGGCCGGGCAGCCGATGCCGTCGCGACCAGCCCGTCGGCGGCGCGCGAGTACGCCGCAGCGCTGGCGCTGCTCCGGCGCGAGCTGAGCGAGAACGCCGATGCCCTCGCGGCCGACAAGCTCACCGGAACGGCCCTGATGCTCGAGGCGTTGTGCGTGTGGCGCCTGGAGAGCCTGGGGCAGCTCGAGCGCAGCACCAGCGGCTTCAACGAAGCCATGAAGAAGCTCGCCGAGCACCGCGAAGAGCTCGGCACGCGCGACCAGGTGCTGAGCATCGCGTTGCCGGGTTTGCGCGAGAACGACGAGGGCTACGAGCGGCTGGAGCGCGAGAAGGCCAAGCCGCGCGATCAGATCGAGGCGGGCGAGCTGACCAAGGCGCGCGACCTGTTCGAGAGCGCGTACGCGCAACTCGACCTGGCGATCAAGGAAGTGCAACCCCACGACTCGCATCCGATCCACGCCTTCGTGCGCGTGTCGCAGCTGCGCGTGTGCGTCAACTGGAAGCAGGCGCTCGAGGCCGATACCTCGCTCTCAGCGCAACAGCAGCAGACCCTGGTCGAGGACGTGCGCCAGAAGTTCTGCGCGAGCTGGAAGACCGTCCCCGCGAAAGTCGTGCAGACTCAGTCAGGCTGGTGGGGCGCGCGGTCCCGAGAAGCCGCTGAGGCCGCGGGGTGGCTGGGGTCGTGCGAGAACTGACGCTGCGCGCGGAGCGCGGGGCGAGCCCGTATGATCCGCGCCCCCATGGGGTCCCCGGCCGCCTTCAAGCTGCTCAGTGACTTCGACGGCGTCTGGACCGACCAGGCCTTCGAGGCGCAGAACGTCAAGCTCTACCTCGTCTCCGAGGCGGCCCGCCTGGCCGGCGTCGGCGCCGACCAGGCGCAAGCGCACTTCGAGGAGTTCGAGCGGCACGTCAAGGCCGAGCCCGCGCGCTATGGCTGGGCGCCGGACGGCCGCATCACGGCCTACGTCGACGAGGATCCGTTCTGCGAGGCCAACGCCATCGCGATGCTGCTCGACGAGCGGCGCCACGAGCCTGCGGCGAAGCGCTATCGCGACGCGATCCTCGCCAGCGGCTTCGAGACGCTCACCAAGTTCGCCGACCACTGCTTCATGACCGCCACGGCGGCCTTTCGCATCCAGCACCCGCCCGCGCTCGTGCCGGACGCCAAGGCGATGCTCGAAGAGTTGCTCGCGTGCGGCGTCGAGGTCGTGGTGGTCTCGAACTCCAGCTCCGACAAGATCGTCGGCTGGTTCCGCCAGATCGGCGTCGACGCGCGCGTCGAGCCCGGCGGGCAGATGCGCGTGCGCGGCGCGGCGCAGAAGATGACGCTGGGCCCGACCGACGAGTCGATCGAGCTCGCCGGCCGCGCGATCCGCGTCGACCGGCCGCTGTACCGCAAGGTGATCGAACAGGAGCGCCCGCAGATGGTGATCGGCGACGTGTTCTCGCTCGACCTGGCGCTCCCCCACGTGCTGCGCCGCGCGGGACACGCGTTCGCGCCGCGCGAGTTGGTGCTGCGCCGCCATCCGCACACGCCGCGCTGGGTGCTCGACGGCCGCGCCGGCGGCGCCATCGACCACGTGGTCGACTCCGTGCGCGAGCTGAGCGCCCTGATCCGGCGCTGACCCCACGCTGATTCGCCGCTGATCCACCGCTGAATCGATCGCGAACGCCCCGATGAGCGACCTCCCGCCCTGGCTGCAGAAGCTGCTGCCGATCCTGCTGCTCCTGGTCGCGATCGCGGTCGTGGTGCGGCGCCTGCCGAAGGTCGAACTCGGTCATTCGGAGGCCTTCAAGAAGCGGCGCCTGGCGAACTGGATCCCGCTCGGGCTCGCCTACGCGTTCCTGTACTTCGGCCGCTACAACCTGTCGGCGATCGCGAGCGAGCTCGACAAGGCCGGCCTGCTCGCCAAGTCGGTCTTCAACGAGATCGACGGCGTCGGCCAGTGGGTCTACGGGATCGCGTTCCTGATCAACGGGCCGCTGACCGACCGCTTCGGCGGCCGCGCGACGATGATCGCGGCCACGGCGGGCTCGGCGCTGATGAACGCAGGCATGGCGCTCGTGTTCGCGCGCTCGAGCGCAGCTGAGCTCGACGGCGAGGGACTGAAGTCGGCGCTGATGGCGCTCAACGCCATCAACATGTACTTCCAGAGCTTCGGCGCGGTCTCGATCGTCAAGGTCAACGCGCCCTGGTTCCACGTGCGCGAACGCGGCGTGCTCGGCGGACTGTTCGGGATCCTGATCTCGCTGGGCCTGTACTTCTCGTACGACTGGAGCCTGGAGATCTACCGCCGCCTGGGCGCCTCGATGGCCTTCTGGATTCCGGCCGGCGTGATCGGCGCGTGCCTGGTGATGGCGCTCGCGCTGGTGCGCGACACGCCGGGCGACGCGGGCTTTCCGGACTTCAACACCGGCGACGCGAGCTCGGGCCAGGTCGGGCGGCTGAGCTTCGGCGAGGTCGCGCGGCGCATGTTCTCGCAGCGCGTGATCTGGATCATCGTCGGCATCGAGTTCTGCTCGGGCTTCCTGCGCCAGGCCGTGATGAAGCAGGGCCGCCTGTACTTGGGCGCGATCGAAGGCCGCGAGTCGTTCTTCTATGCCAACTGGGGCATGCTGATGTGCGTCGCGGGCATCCTCGGCGGCGTGTTCGCGGGCTTCATCTCCGACCACGTGTTCCACAGCCGCCGCGGCCCGGTCTCGAGCGTGCTCTACGCCGGCATGCTGGTCGGTGCGATCGCCGCCTACTTGCTGCTGGGCGAGCCCTCGCTCGGCTGGAGCGTGGTGTTCATGTCGCTGTGCGTGATCGGCGTGCACGGCATGCTCTCGGGCACGGCCTCGGCGGACTTCGGCGGCTCGAAGAACGCGGGACTTGTGACCGGCATCATCGACGGCTTCGTGTACCTGGGCGGCGGCGCGCAGGCCTTCCTCTACGGCTGGAAGCTGCCCAAGGACGAGGCCGCCGCCGACGCCGCGAACTGGAGCATCTGGCCCGGCGCGATGCTGCCCGTGGCGGTGATCGGCCTGGTGCTGTGCGCGACGATCTGGAACGCGCGGCCCAAGTCGGGCGGCGGCCACTGAGCGGCGACCTCCTGAAACCATCGCGCTTCGCGAAGGGTGTTAGAGTTCGGGATCCATGTCCCTCAACGATTCGAGCGCGCCGCCGTCGGATGCGCGCCAGCGGGGCTGGAACGCGCTCGAACTGATCGTCGAACACGGCTGGACGGCGCTGTTCCTGTCGGTCACGGCGGTTGTGGCCCGCATCGAGAACGCGGACCTGGCCCTGCGCAGCTTCGCCGGGCGAGTGGTGTCGCCCGCGAGCGCAGACGCCTACGACGTCGGGGCGCGCAACAGCCTGTACGGGAGCTCCATCCTGCTGCTGGTGCTGCTGTTCTGCGCAGCGCTGGTCGCCTTGCGCCTGCTGCGACGCGTGAGCGCGCAGCACACGAACGAGGTCCTCGAAGCGCTGTCGGTCGGCGGCTGCGTGCTCTGGCTGGCGCGCGCCTACGCCCTGCCGAACGCTCCGCTCATCGGGCTGATCGTCGCGGCGCTGGCGACGACCGCGCTGGCGGGCCTGCTCGATCGCTGGTTGCTGCGCGCCGCCAACGCGCCCGAGCGCGGAACGTGGATGGCGCTCGTCGGCGTGGGCGCGATCGGAATCGCGACGGTGCTGCAGAGCCGCTTCGACAAGGCGCCGCTCGTGCGGCACCCCGAGTTCTTGGAGTGGTTCCTCGCCGCGCTGGGCATTGCGCTGCACGTGGCGCTGCGCGTGGCGTGCCTGCGCCGCGACGAGGAAGCTCGCGCTGCGGCGACGCGGCGCGCGGCATGGGCCATCGCTCCGCTGGGCTGGCTCCCGCTGGTGTGGGTGCTGCGCGACGAGCTGTACCTGACGGCCAACAACCGCGAGTGGCACGCGCTCCAGCCCGGCCCGATCGAAGCCGCGCTGCTGGCCGCGCTCGCGTTGTGGTGCGGCTGGCGCTGGCTGCGCGCGGGTGCGGCGCCCGACATGGGGCGCGCGCTCGGCTCACTGGCCTTTCCGGCGCTGGCCGTGAGCCTCTCCTGCTTCGCCCACTACCGGCACGTCCTGGGCCCGCAGATCGACCTGTTCGAACCGGGCAATCCCACGCTGTTCATCCAGCAGTGGCTCGACTTCGGCCGCGTGCCGTTCGTCGAGACCTTCAACGCCCACGCGCTCTCGGACAGCTTCTTCGGCTTCGTTTACGCGGCTATCCACGGCGCTGGAGACGACAACTGGCGGCTGTACGACTTCCTGGGCGAAGCGCTGAGCACGCTGGTGATCTACGTCGCGCTGCGGCGGCTGACGGGCAATGCCTTCGTCGGCTTCTTCGTGGCTGCGCTGCTGCCGTTCCGCACGGAGCTCACGCCCAACTACTGCGACCTGGCGCTGACGACCATGCTGGTCCTCGCTTGGCTCGTCGAGCGCCCGAGCGCGCTGCGCTGGATCGCGTTCGCCTTCTACAGCGTCGCGCTGTTTCTCTGGCGGCTCGACATGGGCTTCGCGAGTCTGGCCGCGAGCGGCGCGCTGCTGGTCGCGTTGAGCATCGTGCGTTCGGACTTCCGCCCGCGCCTTGCGCACATCGCCGGGGCCGGCGCGCTGTGCGCCCTGGTGTACGGCGGGGCGTTCTTCGCCATCGCGTACGCGCGCGGCGTCGATCCGCTCGCGCGTCTGGAAGACCTGCGCCACGTGCTGCAGTCCAACCAGGGCTTCGGGCACGTCGAGATAGCGCGGACGCTGAACGCGAACGTCCTGCTCAACCTGAGCGTCATCCCGCTCGCCGTACTCGCGCTGACCGCCTGGGTGCTGGTGCGACTGCGCCGGAGCAGCGCCCCGCAGGCCCCGTTCAAGGAGCTCTTCATCGTCTGGGCGGCCGTGTACTACTTCGTGAACTTCCCGCGCGGGCTGGTGCGGCACTCGTGGATCGAAGTGGGCAACGTCTACGCGCTCTCGTTCGCGTTGACTGCGCTGAGCAGCGCGGTGCTGCTGCGCGCGTGGCGAACCGAGCGCCTGCGCGCCGCAGCCTTCCTGGGAAGCGCGAGCGTCCTCGCCGGCAGCTTCGGCGTGTTCGGCCCGCTGCCCGAGCGTGCGGACAAATACCACCGCCTCTGGACGAACTGGCGGGCCAGCTTCCTGCGCGCCGAGCACATCAAGGCGCAGCCCGAGGTGATCGATCGCACGCCCACGTCGCCGCAGACCGAGCGCGACCACTACGCGGAGTTCCGCGAGTTCGTGGCGGCGAACCTGGGCCCGGAGCAGACCTTCGTCGACCTGCAGCACGCGCCGCTGCTCTACAGCGACACGCGCCGGCGTTCTCCGCACTACTTGAACCACATCTACCTCGCGCACGACGAGCACCTCCAACTCAGCGAGATCGCCGAGTTCGAGCGCAACGACATTCCGCTGGCCGTGGTTTGGACGGAGGACGACCTGGCGAAACGCGACGGCGTCAAGGCCAGTCGCCACAACGTCCCCGACGCGGTCTTCAACCACGTGCGACAGTGGCGGCTGCACGAGTGGCTCAACGCGCGCTACGAGCCCTGGCGCCTCGTTCAACGCTGGCAGGTGTGGCGCCGCACGAATTGGATCGCGCCGACCGCGCCCCAGGGCGAGGACGAGCGCTTGCTCGCGGCGCAGAGTGCTCCGCTCGACTCCGAGCGCAAAGTGCGCCTCGCGCCGGCGGAGGGCGCGAGCTTCGAACTGACGGCCGAACGCACCGCCTACCTGCGTGTCCGCGGCCGGAACGCCGCCGCTGGAGAGCTGCTCGTGCGCATCACGTTCGCCGGCGACGAGCGTCCGATCGTGCGCGAGCTGCGCCTGCCGGAGGGACCGCTCGAGCACTGCTGGACGTTGCCCGCGAGCTCCGCGCCGCGCTCGGTGGCCCAGGTTGAATTCGACTTCGGCGCCGCGCGCGAGTGCGAGGTGAGCGAGGTCGCGCTGCTCGACGTGACGGCCCCGGCCTACAGCGACATCCTGCCGCGCGCGACGCGCTGGCGCCCGCTGCTGTTGCGCTGGCTGCCGTGGGTGTGGGGCTCGCTCGATCCCGATCAAGCGCAGCTGCGCCCTCTCGTGCGCAGCATCTGGCCGCCCAAGGGCCACGAAGTCGCCACGAAGTCGTTCGAGCTGTCCGCGCGGAGCGCAGCGGGCTTCGAGAACGGCGTCAACGGTTCGAAAGCCGCCGTGCTGATCGACGAGCTCGATCCGCCGCTCGCGCCTGGGGATCGCGTTCGCTTCGCCGCGAGCGGTGAGCGCACCGTGCGGCGCGTCGCTGACGGCGAGGTCAGCTTCACCGGCCCGCCGCTCGACCCCGTGCGCGACGGGCGGCCCAATGCAGTGGAGCGCCTCGAGCTGAGTGCTGCCGCGCGGGCCGCCAACCGCATGCTGTTCGAGCCGCTGGAAGACGGACGCAAGCCGTGCTTCCTGGTGCTCGAACTCGCCGCGCCGACGCGTCGCGCCAAAGACGAAGAGCGCACGGGCGTGCTGCAGTTCGGCGCAGGCGAAGTGAACCTCGGGCGCATCGACTTCAACGTCAAGCCCGGAGTCCACACCTACGTGTTTCCCACGGCGAACGAATACAACTGGGCTCGCTCGACCGTCGACTGGATCTCCTTCCACGGGCCGGGCGGCGGCATTCGCGCGACGCGTGTGACGCTCGTCGAAGGCCACTGAAGCCCGGCCCCGGCCGGGGCGAGCGTGATAACATGGGGGTGCAACTCATGAGTTCCCCCAGCGAGCGCGCGGACGTGGACTGCGTCGTCGTCGGCGCCGGGGTTTTCGGCTGTTTTCTGGCCCTGCACCTCACGCGCGAGCTCGGTCTCTCGGTGGTCGTGCTCGAGCGCGAGGGCGCGCTGCTGCGCCGGGCCTCGTACACCAATCAAGCGCGCGTCCACAACGGCTACCACTACCCGCGCAGCATCCTGACCGGGCTGCGCTCGCGCGTGAACTCGGGGCGCTTCTTGCGCGAGTACGCCGAGTGCGTCGACACGACCTTCGCCAAGTACTACGCCGTCGCGCGTTCGCGCTCGAACGTGACCGCGACGCAGTTCGAGCAGTTCTGCTCGCGCATCGGCGCCCCGCTCGCGCCGGCCGAGCCGCACGCGCAGCGCTGGTTCGACATGCGCCGGATCGAACGCGTGTGGCGCACCGAGGAGTGGGCCTTCGACGCCGATGCCCTGGCCCGGCGCATGGGCGCGGACCTCGCGGCGCGCGAAGTGCCGGTGCTGCTGCGGCGCAACGCGCGCGCGCTGCGTTCGACCGCCGGCGCGCGGCGCCTCGAGCTGGAGTTCGAGGAGCTGGACAACGGACGCACCCGTGCGATCGCCGCCGACCACGTCTTCAACGCGACCTACTCCGACCTCAACGGCCTGCTGTCGCGCTCGGGCGCGCCCAAGCTCGCGCTCAAGCAGGAAGTGACCGAGATCGCGCTGGTCGAGACGCCCGAGGAGTTCCGCCGCGTCGGAGTGACGGTCATGTGCGGGCCGTTCTTCTCGTTCATGCCCTTCCCCGCGCGCGGGCTGCACTCGCTCTCGCACGTGCGCTACACGCCGCACCGCTCGTGGCGCGACCGCGAAGTCGAGTTCGACAACCAGGAGTTCTTGCGCGGCCTGCACGAGCGTTCGAACTGCCCGCAGATGATGCGCGACTCGGCGCGCTACTTCCCGGCCGTCGAGCGCTTCGTCCAGCGCGACGCGTTGATCGAGCTGAAGACCGTGCTGCCGCAGAGCGAGCAGGACGACAGCCGCCCCATCCTGTTCCACCGCCACACCGAACTCCCCGGACTGGTATCGGTGTTGGGCGGCAAGGTGGACAACATCTACGATCTGGAACGGGAGCTGGCCCCGCTCCGCGCCACCCAACCCACCCCATGAGCATCGCCAGCTACTTCGTTTCGGTCGTCGTGCCCTTGCGCGACGACGCCGACATTCTCGAGCCGTTCGTCGACGAACTGGTCGAGGTGTTGCGCGCAGGCTGGCAGAACTACGAGGTGGTGCTGGTCGACGACGCGTCGCGCGACGGCACGCGCCAGGTGGCGCAGAAGCTCCTCCAGCGGCACGAGTGCTTGCGCTACCTGCGGCTCTCGCGGCGTTTCGGCGTCGAGGCGGCCATGGTGGCCGGCCTGGACGGCGTGATCGGCGACGTGGCCGTGGTGCTGCAGCCCGAATCGGATCCGCCGGCGATGCTGCCGCGCTTCGTCGAAGCCGCGCGCAAGAGCGGCGGGGTCGTGTTCGGCGTGCGCACGACGCCCTCCGAACAGGGCTGGCTGTACCGCGCTCTCCACCGTCGCTTCGCGCGCCTGAGCGCGAGCATGCTCGAGTTCGATCTGCCCGACGAAGCGACGCTGTTCATGGCCTTCACGCGCCAAGTGCTGAACGCCATGGGACAGTACAAGGACAAGTCGCGCGCCCTGCGCATCTTCGGCGCGCTGGTCGGCTTCTCCCGCGAATTCATGCCGTACGCGCCCGTTCCGCGCCGCCGGCCGGTGCGCACCAAGTCCGTGCGCCAGGGAATCGAGCACGGCGTGTCCCTGATCGTCACCAACAGCACGCGTCCGCTGCGGCTGGTGGCCCTGCTCGGCCTGGGCGCGAGCGGGCTCAACGCGGCCTACCTGCTGTACGTGCTGGGCATTGCGCTCTTCAAGCCGCACGTCGCCGAGGGCTGGGCCACGCTGTCGGCCTCGATCTCCGGGATGTTCCTGTTCCTGTTCCTGATCCTGGCCGTGCTGTGCGAGTACGTGGGCCGCCTGCTCGAGGAGTCGCGCGACCGCCCGCTGTACTTCGTGGCCGAGGAGCAGTGCAGCTCGGTGCTGGTGGCGGACGCCATGCGGCGCAACGTCGTGCACGAGTCGGCATGAGCGCTCCGGGCCTTCCTTACGTGCTGGCCCATTCGCAGTGGGCCGTTCCGGCGTTCTCCGTGCTCGAACTGGCCCCGCGCCGGGCCCGCTGGTGCGTGTGCATCCCGGTCATCAACGAGGGCGCGCGCATCGTGGCGCAACTCGAGCGCTCGCGCCCCTTCGCGGCCGGCCTGGACTTCGCCATCGCCGACGGCGGCAGCACCGACGGCGTGCTGAACGAGCAGCACCTGCGCACGACGGTGGTGCGCGCGCTGCTGACCAAGACCGGACCGGGCAAGCTCTCTGCGCAGATGCGCATGGCGATGGCCTGGGGACTCGAGCAGGGCTACGAGGGCCTGATCTTCGTCGACGGGAACAACAAGGACGGTCCCGAGGCGCTGCCGCGCTTCGCCAAGCTGCTCGACGAGGGCTGGGATCACGTGCAGGGCTCGCGCTACGCGCCGGGCGGCAAGGGCGTGAACACTCCGCTCTCGCGTCACCTGGGCGTGCTGCTGCTGCACGCGCCGCTGATTTCGCTCGCCGCGCGCCACCGCTACACCGACACGACCAACGGCTTTCGCGCCTACAGCGCGCGACTGCTGCTCGACCAGCGCGTGCAGCCGTTCCGCGACGTGTTCAGCGCTTACGAGCTGCACTACTACCTCGCCATCCGGGCCGCGCGGCTGGGCTTCAAGGTGTGCGAGACGCCGGTCACGCGCGAGTACCCCGCGAAGGGCAAGACGCCCACCAAGATCAGCCCGCTGCGGGGCAACCTGCGCGTGCTCGGCACGCTGCTGCGCGCGGTGCGCGGCGCCTACGATCCGCCGGCGTCCTGACCCGCAACTCCCCGACTGGAGCACCATGGCCAACGCACTGATCGGACACACCGGCTTCGTGGGCGGGAACCTGCTCGCGCAGGGCCGCTACAGCGAGCTGTTCAACTCCAAGAACATCGATGCCATCGCCGGCCGCAGCTTCGAGCTGGTGGTCAGCGCCGGCTGCAAGGCCGCCAAGTGGATCGCCAACAAGGAGCCCGAGGCGGACCGCGCGGGTGTCCAGTCGCTGATGCGCGCGCTGGAGCACGTGCGAGCCGAGCGCTTCGTGCTGATCTCGACCATCGACGTCTATCCGCGTCCGATCGAGGTCGACGAGCGCGAACAACCGCCGCTGGAGGGCGCGCAGCCCTACGGCAAGCACCGCCTCGAGCTCGAGCACTTCGTGCGCGCGCGCTTCCCCAAGGCCCTGATCGTGCGCCTGCCCGGACTGTTCGGGATGGGGCTGAAGAAGAACGCCATCTACGACTTCCTGCACGACAACCGCCTCGATCTTGTGCACCAGGACGGGCAGTTCCAGTTCTACGACCTGGCGCGCATCGAGGCCGACGTGCAGACCGCGCTCGCGGCGGGGCTCGAGCTGGTGAACTTCGCGACCGAGCCCGTCACGACGCGCGAGCTGGCGACGCAGGCCTTCGGTCGCGAGTTCCACAACCAACTTCCGCCGCCCGCGCCGCGCTACGACTTCCGCACGGCGCACGCGCGGGTCTGGGGTCGAACGGGGCCGTACCTGGCGAGCCGCGCCGAGGTGCTCGAGAGCATCGCAGCCTTCGTGAGGCGTGAGCGGAGCGAGCGCGCGTGAGGATCTCGATCTCCAACATCGCCTGGCGCGCCGACGAAGAGCGCGAGGTGCGCGACCTGCTGGCCTCGCGCGGCGTCGACGCGGTCGAGGTCGCTCCGTCGAAGATCGGACCCAAGCCGGCCGAGCTGCAGCTCGACGAATTGCGCCGCTACCGCGAATTCTGGGGCGAGCGCGGCATCGAGATCGTGGCCATGCAGGCGCTGCTGTTCGGCCGCGCCGAGCTGGCGCTGTTCGGAAGCGATGCGCAGCGCGACGAGATGTTCGAGTACCTCGCCCGCATCGTGCGCATCGGCGGAGCGTTGGGCGCGCGCGCGCTGGTGTTCGGCTCGCCCGGCAATCGCAAGCGCGGCGCGCTCTCCGACGAGCAGGCTGCGCAGCTCGCCGCGCCCTTCTTCCGGCGCGTGGGCGAGGTCGCGCTCGAGGCCGGCACGTGCCTGTGCATCGAGCCCAACCCGCCCGAGTACGGCTGCGATTGGATCCACCGCGCGGCGCAGGCGCGCGAGTTCGTCGCGCTGGTCGGCCACGCGGGCTTCGGCCTGCACATCGACGCCGCGGCGCTGCACATGGCCGGCGAGGACGTCGAGCAGCTCCAGGCCAGCGCCGGACGCATGCGCCACTTCCACGCCAGCCAGCCGCACCTCGCGCCGGTGGGTCCGAACACGGTCGTCCCGCACGAACGCTACGCCGCGGCGCTGCGTGCGTGCGGCGGCGTGCGCGTGGTCTCGATCGAGATGCGCCAGGCCGAAGCGACGAACAGCAACCTGCCCAACGTCGAGCGCGCGCTCGACTACGTTCAGTCGGTCTACGGCGGCTGACAGGCGGGCCGGGGCCGGACGCGCCGGAGCAGCGCGGCGCGCGTGTTGCATGACGCGCACCGGCAGTTCCCCCATCCCCGTTCACGTCCATCCCTGGCAGGAGGGCGCGTGTTCTCGCACAACGTCTCGCTGTGGCGCCTCGGCGCCGCGTTGGCCCTTTCGTTGACTCTCACGGCCGCGTCCGCGCCGGCCGCGCTCGCGCCGCAGGCGATCGACACCGAACCCTTCGAGCGGCTCGGACAGCGACTGGTCGAGCTGGCCGATCAGCGCGCCGGGCCGAGCGCCAACGCCGCGGACACGACCTCGACGCGCCTGGAGTCGCTGCACGAGCGCATTCGCTTCGGCGCGTTCGATCTGTGGGCGCCGCTGGTGACCCTCGACGCCAAGGGGCGCGAGGCCCCGGGCGCGCGCGCCAAGGACCTCGTCGATCGCGGCCGGCGCCTGCTGGCGCTGCAGCGCTATTGGCTGGAGCGCGAGGATCCGTCCGAGCCCACCCACGCGGCCGCGCGGGCAGCGCTCCCCCAGATCGAGACGTGGTGGGCCAGCTTCAAGGCGCTCCCGCACGCGCCGCCGAGCGAAGACGCACAGTCCGCGCTGGCGGCGCTCCAAGCGCACTTCGGCCTGCCGATGCGCAGCGGCCGACGCCTGACGATGATCTTCGCGCCGACGCGCGCGCAGTACCTGGCCGTGGTCGGCGCGCGCGGCCTGTTGAGCGGGAGGATGCGCCGCCACATCTGGACCGCGGCGGACCTGACCGCGCCCTTCACCTCGCTGCGCGACGGCTCGAGCGTGCTCGCCTCGACCTGGGCGCTGGGGCGCGAGGGCGCGGGGCTGCTGGACGACGGCGGGATGAGCAAACCAGAGCAGGAGCAGTGGTTCACGCACGCCGCGGCCCACCAACTCGTGTTCTGGCTCGTGCCGACCGCGCCGCCCTGGTTCGTCGAGGCGCTCTCGATCGACGCCACGCTGGCCGTGTGCGGCGCCGACGAAACCAACTGCACCGGCTGCCGCGAGATCGAGAACATCCCCGCCTGGTGGCTGGGCGGACTCGAGGCGCTCTCGCTGCTCTCGCGCGAGAAAGGGCCGTTCCGCGGCGCGTCGGCGACGCGCTTCGCCAAGCCGCTGCGCGCCGCGGCGCGCGAGGGCGGCTTCACGATCCTCGATCTCGAGCGCGAGCGCCCCGCCGAAGTGCTGCAGGCGCTGATCCTGGGCCCGAACGCTCCGACGCCGGCGGAGGCCGTGCACGGCGGGCTGGGCGTGCGCAAGGGCTTCGCCGAGTTCCAGCGCGCCTACACCGTGGCCTTCGTCGGCTACCTCCAACAGGAGTTCCCCGAGCCGTTCCGACGCCTGCTGAGCGCGCTGCGGCGCGTGCCGTACCGCGCTGTGCCCGATAGCACGGCGCTCCACACCCTCGTGCGCGAGCACTTCGAACTCACGCTGGGCGAGAGCACCGACCCCGCCCTCGACCTCGAGGCCCGCTTCCGCGTCTGGCTGACCCGTTGATGCTCGCGCCGCCCGAACGCCGCGTCTGTGGCGACGAATGTCACGCGAACTAGAGGCGACTCCGTAGCGCCATCCCGCTCCGCCCCGGCCGCTTTCCCCAGAGAGGTCGTCGTGCCCGCCCTGCTTTCGACTGTTTCCGAGCGTCTCGCCCCGCCGACCCGCCACGCACTTTTGTGCGCGCTGGCCCTGGCCTTCGCGGCGCCCGCCGCGCCCGCCCGGCAACAGCCCCTGGGCTGGTCGTTGCACGAATTCGGCGAACGACTGCTCGCCGAGTCCGCCGCGCGCGGCGTGGAGCGCGAAACGACGAAAGACCTGCGCGACCACCTCGCGCCGCTGCACGAGCGCGTGCGAGTCGGCGCGTTCGAGTTGTGGCTGCCCGCGAAGGGCGTCGACGCGACTGGCGCGTGGAGCCCGGCGCGCGAGCTGCGCGGAAGCGAGCGGCTGGTCGTCGGACTGGCCCGACTGCAAGCGCTGTGGCTGCCGCGCATCGAGGGTTCGGCCAGCGCCAACAGCGCCCAGCTGGGGACCGAGCTCGAGCGCTGGGCCGCGCAGTGGCGCCCCGGCCGCAAGCCCGCGAACGCCGAGCGTGAAGCCGCTCTGCACGACGCGCTGTTCGAGCACTTGCACGGCCGCCCGCGCGCCGATGCGGCGTACCCGCACATCGTCTGCCTCGCGCCGTCGCGCGCGCAATTGTGCGCCATCGCCGGCGCCGAGGTCGCGCTGCGGCCGAACGAGTCGCAGTGGATCTCCGTCTCGTGGCTGAGCCACTGCCGCGAGTTCATCGTCCCCGGCGCGTTGGCCGTGGTCTCGCTGGTGAGCGTTGCGACCGACACGCCGGCGCTCGAGATGCGCGACGAGCTGCTCGGCGCGGACACTGTGCTCGAAAACCTCGTTCACAACGCTTCGCACTTGCTGAGCGCCGCGCGACACACGGGTGCTCCGCGCTGGTGGAAAGAGAGCCTGGCGATCTACGACACGCTGCGCCTGGTGGCGAGCGAGGACTCGCTCTGCTCGGGCGCCGGGGAGTCGAGCGAGAGCTCCAAGCTGGGCGCGCTCTCGCAGTGGATGTTCGTCCTGAGCCGGCACAAGAGCCGTTACCGCGGGCGCGGCGTCGAAGGCTTCTTCGTAGCCGAGTTGCGGCGCGCGTTGCGTCCAGAGGGCTTCGAGCTGCTCGACCTCGACACCAATCGGCCCGCTCTTGTCGTGCCGACTCCGCACCTGGGCCAGGAGGCCGAGATTCCCGCGAGCGTCGCGAAGGCCTCGGCGACGGTGCGCAAGGCCTACGCCGAGCATCTGCGCGCATACCCCGTGGCGTTCTTGAGCTTCCTCGATCGTCCGGCCGCGAGCGGACCCAGTCGCCTGGAGAGCATCTCGCGCGAGCTCGCGCGTCTGTCGGCCGAGGAGCGCACGCGCAACGTCACGCTCTACCGCGTGGTCGACACGCTGACCGGCCGCACGCTGGGGGAATCGAACTCCCCCACCAGCGATCTCGAGGGCGAGTTCCTGGCCTGGCTCGCCGGCCGCTGAGGGCAGGCGCGCCGAGTCGACGCGCTCAGTCGACGCGCTGCGCCTTCGCGGCGTAGCCCAACTCGCGCAGCGCCGTGCGAATCGTCTGCGCCGCGTCGTCGAACTCCTGCGCCGGAACGTCCTTGCGCTGGCGCGCGAAATCCATGTCGCTGGGCTGGTCGAGCTGCATCAGGTGCAGGTGCGCGTGGCGTACTTCGAGCCCCACGATCGAGAGGCCGACCTTCTCGCACTTGAAGCCGCGCCGCATGGCCAGGCTCAGCATGCGCGCGACGTCGAACACGTGTGCGCACAGCTGGGGCGGCATGTCGTTCCAGTGGTCGATCTCCGCGCGCGGCACGACCAGCGTGTGCCCGGGGCGGATGGGCTGGATCGAGAGGAAGGCGACGCAGTGCTCGTCGCGCCACACGAAGCGGCCGGGCAGCTCGCCTTGGATGATGCGGGTGAAGAGGGTGGGCATGGTTGGGACCTGCGGGCCGCATCGTAGCGCTGATTCCGTCGGTGACTGGGCTCGTCCGCTGGGGTACGAAGGAGTGGCGGAAACCAACGGATGCTCTGACCCCCAAGGTCGCGCGAACGGACGCGCACTTCGAGCACGAGGCGCACATGCGTCGATCTCCCGTCATCGGAACCTGTCAGCGCGCGCAGCCCCCAGCAGGGCTTTTCCCGATGTTCCGCGCGCTGACCTGCGGCGCGGCCCTGGTCTTCGCGGCGAGCCGCGGGGAAGCGCAAGCCAAGAGCGGCTGGCCCGTCGAAGCGTTCGGCGTCAAGTTGCTCGAGCGCGCCGGCTCGCTCGACGCGGCTTCAGCGCAAGCCACCGATCTGCGCGCGCGCCTCGCGCCGCTGCACGAGCGCGTGCGCGTCGGCGCGTTCGAACTGTGGATGCCGCGCGAAGCGCTCGACGCCGGCGGTCGCTGGGTCGCGCACAAAGCGCCGCGCGAGGCGAGCAAGTACGTCGACGCGCTCGCCAAGCTGCAGGTGCGCTGGGTGGCGCGCCTGTCGGCCGAAGACGGCCAGGTCGCGCCGCCGCAGGCGCAGGAGTTCGCGCGCTGGGCCGCCGCGTGGAAGCCGGGAAAGCGCGTCGCGAACGAGCGCGAAGCCGCTCTGCACGACTTCGTGTTCGAGCGCATCCACGGCGCGCCGCGATCTGAGGGCGGTTTCGGCCACATCGTGTGCATCGCCCCGACGCGCGCGCAGTTGTGCGCGCTCGCGGGCGCGCACGTCGCGCTCAAGCCGAGCGCCTTGAGCTGGATCGACGCGCCCTGGCTCAGCCTGTGCCGCGAGTTCTTCCTGCCCGAGGGCGTGCTCGTGATCGGGCTCGCCAGTTGCGCGAGCGGCGCCGACTCGAGCGCCTTCCTCGACGAGCCGCTGCCGCCGCTCACCGTGCTCGAGAACCTCACGCACAACGCCTCGCACGCGATCACGAACGCGCGCCACACCGGCGCGCCGCGCTGGTGGCGCGAAGGCCTCGCCGTCGACGACACGCTCAGCGTCGCGGGCACGGACGAGACGCTGTGCTCGGGCGCGTCCGACGCGAGCCTGGGCGGCGAAATCAGCGCTGCGATCCAGTGGATGAGCGTGCTCAGCCGCTACAAGAGCCCGTTCCGCGGCCCGGGCGCGGCCAAGGGCTTCGTCGACGCGCTGCGCCAGGCGCGGCGCGAGCGCGGCTTCGAGTTGATCGACCTCGACACCAACCGCCCGGCGCTCACCGTCCAGGGCCCCTGGCTGGGCAACCCTGAACGCGCTCCCGATCACATCGACAGCGCGCCACCGGGCGTGCGCAAGTGCTACGCCGAGTTGCGCCGCGCCTACGACACGGCCTTCGTGCGCTTCCTCGACTCCGACGGCGCTCTGCAGCGCGCCTCGACGCTGCAGACGCTCTCGCGCGAGTACGCCAGGCGCATCGCTGCCGGCCAGCGCCAGGTCTCGCTGCACAGGCTCTGCCTCGAGCTGACCAGCCGCTCGATCGGCGCCTCGAGCGACCCTGCACACGACCTCGAAGCCGCCTTCGACGCGTTTCTGTCGCGCTGAGCGACGCTGCGGGCCGCTATCCTCTCGCGCCCCATTTGGAGCGCGCGGCTTGAGCCTCTTGATCGTCGACAACGTGTCCCGCCACTTCGGCGCGCAGGAGGTGCTGCGCGGGGTGACGTTCCAGATCGATCCGGGCGAGAAGATCGGCCTGGTGGGGCGCAACGGCGGCGGGAAGACGACGCTGCTCGAGTTGATCGAGGGGCTCGACAAGCCCGATGGCGGGTCGATCACGTTGCGCAAGGGCGCGCGGCTGGGGCACGTGCCGCAGATTCCCCAGTTCGAGCCCGGGCAAACGGTGCTCGCATACGTCGAGGGCGGGCTGGCGCGCGCGAAGGAGGTCGAAGCGGAGCTGGGGCGCGTGACGGCCGAGATGGAGCACGCGGACGGCGCGCAGCTCGACTCGCTCGTGAAGCGCCACGACGAGCTCACCCACCAGCTCGAGCAACTGGGCGGCTGGGATCTGGGCCACAAGGTCGAGAAGGTGCTCAGCGGCATCGGTTTGCCCGAGAGCTTTTGGCAGCGCGAGGCGCGCACGTTGTCGGGCGGCGAGCGCAGTCGCACGGCGCTCGCGCGCGAACTCGTCGCGGGCCACGACCTCTTGCTGCTCGACGAGCCCACCAACCACCTCGACCTGGTCGGCATCGAGTGGATCGAGAGCTGGCTGCGCGAGCTCAAGGGCGCGGTGCTGATCGTCAGCCACGACCGGCGCATGCTGTCGAACTGCGTCGACTCGATCCTCGACCTCGAGCGCGGCCAGGTGCGGCGCTATCCGGGCTCGTACGAGAAGTACGTGACGCTCAAGCAGGAGCGCTTCGCGAGCGAGCAGCGCGCCTGGGAGATCCAGCAGGACTTCATCGCGAAGGAAGAGGCCTTCATCCGCAAGCACATGGGCTCGCAGCGCACGGTCGAGGCCAAGGGCCGGCAGAAGAAGCTCGAGAACCTTGTGCGCGTGCAGCAGCCGTTCGAGGACGTGCGCATCCCCAACATCCCGCCGCCCAAGGTCGAGCGCGGCGGCGAGCTCGTGCTCGAGACCAAGGGCCTCGCGGGCGGCTACGGCGAGCGCGTGCTGTTCAAGGAGCTCGACCTGCGCATCGGCCGCGGCCAGCGCATCGGCGTCGTCGGCCCCAACGGCGCCGGCAAGACCACGCTGCTCAAGATCCTCGCGGGGCGCGCGAGTCCGCTGCGCGGCGAGATGACACTGGGCCACAAGGCGCTGTGCGGCTATTACGACCAGGACACCTCGGGCCTGCGAGAGGACGGCGATCCGGCGAGCGAAATGCGCCGCGTGCACCCGGAGTGGACCGACCTCGAGGTGCGCTCGTACCTCGCGCGCTTTCTGTTCCGCGGCAACGAGGTGGAGAAGTCCATGTCGGCGCTGTCGGGCGGCGAGCGTGCGCGCCTGTGCCTCGCGAAGTTGCTCTCTACGCCGATCACGTGGCTGGCGATGGACGAGCCGACCAACCACCTCGATCTCGCGGCGCGCGCCTCGCTCGAGGAGCTGCTCGGCGACTTCGACGGCGCGCTGGTGTGCGTCAGCCACGACCGCGCGTTCCTCGACGGTTTGTGCACGCACATCCTCGAGGTCGGCGGCGGCAGCGCGACGCTGCACGTCGGCAACTACAGCGACTGGCGGCGCAAGAAGAGCGAACAGGACGCGCAACGGCTCGTCGATCGCGACGCGCAGCGCAAGAGCGACCGCGCGGCCGAGCGGGCCCAGGAGAAGCAGGCGGAGCAGCTCGCCAAGGGCGCCGCGCCGGTCGCTGCGCCGTCCAAGCCGGCGAGCGGCGGCAAGGTGCGCAACCCGTGGGCCTTCGAGAAGCTCGAGCAGCGCATCATGGCGCTCGAGGCCGAACTCAAGACCTTGCAGGAGTCGCTGGTCACCGAAGAGGTCTACCGCAACGCCGCGAAGATGCGCGAGACGCAGACGCGCATTGCCGAGTGCGAGCGCGAGCTCGAGAGCGCCAACGAAGAGTGGATGAACTGGGGCTGAGCGCGCGGAGGCCCGAGGTGAGTGCGCGCACGATGGCCTGGCGACAGCTCGCCCGAGTGTGGTGCGCGGCTCTCGTGGGCCTGATCCTCTCGGGCGCTGCGCTCTCGCAAGCGGATGCGCCGCCTCCGGCTGTCGCGCGCGAGTTCCGCGCGCTGACGTGGAACATCTGGCACGGCGGGCGCGAAGACGGCGAGGAGCTCGGCCCCGCGCGCGTCGTCGACGTGCTGCGCGCGAGCCGGGCCGACGTGATCGCGCTGCAGGAGACGTACGGCTCTGGCGAGCGCCTCGCGCGCGAGCTGGGAATGCACTTCCACCCGCGCGGCACGAACGTGTCGATCCTCTCGCGCTTCGCGGTGCTCGAGGACATCTCGGTGCACGACCCGTTCCAGTGCGTCGGCGCGCTGCTCGACCTCGGCGAGGGCGCGCGCCTGGCGTGGTACTCGATCTGGCTGCCGTACTCGGCCGAGGTGTGGGCGCCGGGCACGCGCAAGGAAGGCGACGCGGCGAGCCTGCTGGCGGCTTGCGAGGCTTCTGCGCGCGAGCTGCGCAAGCTTCGCGCGGCCATCGAGCAGCGCTTGAGCGACGCGAAGTACGCCGGCGTGCCGATCGTGATCGCAGGCGACTTCAACGCGATGTCGCACCTGGACTACTGCGAGGTCGCGCTCGCGCAGTACGGCTGCGTCGCGGACTTCCCCACCAGCCGCGTGCTCGTCGACGCGGGCTTTCGCGACGCCTATCGCGAGCTGAACCCGCGCATCGACCGACTCGTGGACCGCACCTGGTCGCCGCGCTTTGCGGACCAGAGCCAGGACCGCATCGACTACGTCTACTACCGCGGCGAAGGCCTGCGCGCGACGCGCAGTGAAGTGCTCGAGCGCCACGCCGAGCGCTTCCCGTCCGATCACGCTGCGGTGACTGTCGACTTCCGCTTCGAGGCCGGCGCGCGCGCACCGAGCGAAGTGAGCTTGAAGATCGCGAGCTACAACATCCGCCACGGCCTGGGGCTCGACGGCAAGCTCGACCTCGCGCGCACTGCGAGCACGTTGCGCGCGCTCGAGGCCGATGTCATCGCGCTGCAGGAGGTCGACGTCGACACCAGGCGCTGCGGCGGCGTCAACCAGGCCGAGGAGCTCGGCCGCGCGCTCGGCATGCACGCGAGCTTCGGCGCGTTCATGGACTACGACGGCGGGCGGTACGGCATGGCGCTGCTCTCGCGCTTCCCGCTGCGCTCGGCGCAGAGCGTGCGACTGCCCGACGGCAACGAGCCGCGCGTCGCGCTCGCCGTGGCGCTCGCGCTCGACAGCGGCGAGACGCTGCACGCGGTGAACGTGCACTTCGACTGGGTCGAGGACGACGCCTTCCGCTACGCGCAGGCGCAGCGCGTGGCGGAGTTCCTGCGCGGACTCGATGCGCCGTACGTGCTACTCGGCGACTTCAACGACGCGCCGAGCTCGCGCACGCTCGAACTCTTCCGCGCCGCTGCGCACGAGGTCGACAAGCCCGAGCAGGCGAGCCTCACGTTTCCCGCCGACGAGCCCGCCAAGGAGATCGATTTCCTGTTTTGTGCGCCGCGCGAGCGCTGGAGCGTTCGCTCGTGCGCAGCGATCGCCGAGCGCGTCGCGTCGGACCACCGGCCCGTGCTCGGCGAACTCGTGCTCCGCGCCGACAAGTGAACGCACACAGAATGGACGATCCATGACCGCGCGAGTCGAAGCCCTGGCCCAACTTGCGCTCACGGTGAGCGATGTCGAAGCGGCGCTGAGCTTCTACCAGTCGATTCTGGGCCTGCAGTTGCTCTTCCGGCCCGCCCCGACGCTCGCGTTCCTCGACGGCGGCGGCGTGCGGATCATGCTGAGCACGCCGCAGGGCGCGGGCGCCGTCGGCGCGAACTCGATCCCCTACTTCCGCGTGCGCGACATCGAGTCGGCGTACTCAGAGTTCGTTGCGCGCGGCGCCCGCGAAGAGCGCAAGCCCCAACTCGCAGCACGCATGAGCGACCACGAGCTGTGGATCGGCTTCCTGCGCGATCCCGACGGCAACCTGGTCGGCCTGCTCGAAGAGAAGCGCTGAGTGCGAGTGCGCTTCAGCGCTCGAGCGGCGACACGAGGTACGTGAACAGCCCCTTGGCGACGAGTTCGTCGCCTTGCAGCACGTCCACGTCCGCCAGCGCCACTGTGCGGCCCACTCGGACGGGGCGCGCCAGCGCGAGCAACTCGCCGCGTTCGGCGACGGCCGCGCGCACGAAGTTGAGCTTGAACTCGATGCTCGTGATGGTGCGTTCGGGCAACAGGCCGGGGAGCAGCAGCCACACGGCGCAGGTGTCCGCGAGGCTCGCGATCACGCCGCCGTGCACACGCTGCTGACCTTGGAACAGCTCGGGGCGCAGCGGGAGCGCGATGCGCGCTTGCTGCGGATCGCGCGAGCGGAACTCGAAGCCGAAGAACGCCGCGGCCGGCATGGCGGCGACGGGGTCGAAACCGAGCGGCTCGGGCGGGTACTGCATGGCCCGAGTACATTGACTCGCACTACGCATCTCCCGCACTCGAAAACTCCATGCTCCACAAGTTCGTCGCCGCGCTCCCCGTCCTCGCGCTCGCTTTCGTTGGTGTTCCGGCCTCGGCGCAGATGGGCGCGCCGGCCACCTTCGCGCGCCGCCTCGATCCGCCGCAGTCGAATCTGCCGGCGCCGACGAGCGGAACGCCGCGCGCACAGCAGATGCAGCTCGGCCAGCGGCCCGCGATCCTGCTCACCGGCTACTGGCCGCCGTCGAACGAGGCCGTGCGCCGTTTCAGCACGAATCCCGCGCTGAATCCCCAGGGCTGGATCGGCTCGAACTGGGAAGGGCGCGGCTACGACGTGTACTCGTACTTCCCGCAGTTCACGCCGGCCAACTGCACCAACTGCGGAACGGGCACGGGCGATCTGACGGTCGACTACCAGGACACGTCGGCGGACTTCTGGCCAATCGTCAACTCGCTGCAGCCGATCGCGATCATCACCTTCAGCCGCGGCGGCGCTGGGCAGAACTGGGAGCTGGAGATGAACCAGTACAACCGCACGACGTGGGTCAACGACTACGTCACTCCGCTGCAGCCCACGCCCGCGCCGCCCGACATCTCGATCGCGCCCGGCGCCCTGCGGCTGTCGACCCTGCCGGTGCAGGAGATCCTCGACGATGTGAACGTCGCCAGTCCGCCGCTGAGCGCGTTCATCTGCTTCTCGGGGAGCGGCGGCGGCTTCCTGTCGGAGTTCATCGCCTACCACGGCGTGTGGTACCAGTCGATCCACTCGAGCCCGACCGACCCGGCCTGGTGCGTCGCTGCCGGCCACATCCACGTGGGCTCGGGGCTGAGCTGGCCCAACGCGCGCCGCGCGGCCGAGATCTCGCTGCGCACGCTGATCCGCCACGTCGATCGGACGCTGGGCAAGCCGGTCGACTTCGAGCTGTACTGCGAGACCTCGCCCAACTCCGCCGGCGCCGGCGCGGTGCTCAGCCCGCTCGGGACCTCGTCGATTTCGACCAACGACCTGGGCTGGGGCGTCAACTACGCGCCGGCGAGCGTCAACGGCTTTTTGTTCTACGGCGCAACGCAGTCGACGACGCCCTACGGCGCGGGAACGCTGTGCGTCGCGGCCCCGCGTCAACGCGTGCCGCCGGTGCTCTCGACGGACAGCGCGGGAACTCTGGTCCGCACGCTCGACCTGGGCCTGCCGCCCTTCGACTCGGGCCCCGCGGCGGTGCTCGCCGGCTCGACCTGGAACTTCCAGTTCACCTACCGCGACCCGCTGGGCGGCGCCAACGGTCTCAACGCGACCAACGGCGTCAGCGTGCTGTTCGGGCCCTAGTCGCGCGGATCGTCTGTGCGCTGACAAGCGCCGCCGGCCGTCGCTGCAGGGGCGCGGCCGGCGGCGGTCTCGTTCAGGTGAGTCGAAGCATGGCTACGGCGTGAACGCGATCGCGAGCGCGTTGGTGAGGTTGCCCGAGTATCCACACGCGTGGTGTGGACTGAGTTCGCGGTACCAGGCCTGCAGGTAGATCGTCTGCGCGGGCGCGAAGGAGCCCCACGGCGCCAGGCTGGGCAGGTCCCACGCGCCGCTCGAGCTTCGGCCGATGCGTCGCAACGGACCGCCAAGCGCGAGCAGACCGGCGCCCAAGGCGACCGGCGTCGGCGCCGCGCTAGCGCCGAAGATCAGGAACGAGTCGCCGAGCTGTCCGCTGTCGAGCAACTGACCGTGCTCGTGGATCAGCAAGTCTCGGGCGAGCACTGAACTCGACCCCCAGGCCGCCAGCCGCGCGCCGCGCTGGCTCGAATTGAGGCAGCCCTCACCCGGGGTCGGACTGGTCCCGCACGGACACGGCCCACTGCTGCCATCGCCGAAGCCGAACGCCAAGCCGACGCGCTCGGAATGAGCGCCGATGAGGATCAGCGCCTTGCCTGCGCCACTGAGGGCGTGCGCAGCGCCCACCAGGAGTTCGTCGCGGCCATCGCCGTCGAGGTCGCCGATCCCCGTCACGCCGCTCGCGAGCAGTTCGGCGTTCTGAAGCACAGCGCCCGTGGCGAGCGAGCGAACCAGCAGCTCGAGCGTCGCGCCGTCGCGCAACACGAGGTCGTCGACTCCGTCACCGTCGAAGTCGCCGCGCGCCGCGACGCCTCGCGAGCTCTCGACCAACTGTTCGGGGAACGAGCGCAGCACGGCGCCCGTAAGGCTCGAGACCACAACGACGCCCGGGCCCGAGGGCGCCCGGAAGACCAAGTCGAACGCGCCGTCGCCGTCGACATCGCCGACCGCCGCGAACTCGCCGTCCAGCTGCGGCAACGACACGGACACGAGCACTGCGCCGCTCACGCTCGAGATCACGCGCGGGGTCGGTGACGAGCCCGAAAGCCCCGGCCAGACGCCGAGGAAGTAGTCGCGCGCGCCATCGCCATCGATGTCGTTCAACGCGACGCAGGACGTGCCGAGTTCGTGGACGCGGAGGATGGCGCCGTCGCGGCCCGAGCCGATCACGGCCCGTCTGCCGACCCAGGACGAGTCGACACGCAGGAACTCGGCGCGGCCATCGCCGTCGACGTCGTCCAACGCCATCGGCTGCCTCAGCGTCGGGCCGTCGGGCGTGAAGCCCTGCGGCCACGCGTAGCGCGCCAGCACGTCGCCATTCGAGCCGGAGTAGACGGTCGTGCTGAACCAGCCGTTCGAGAGGTCGCGGCCATCCGCGCCCCAGAAGTCGGGCGCGCCGTCGCCATCGACATCACCGAGCGGCCCGCGGGCATCCAGCGCATCGAACAACGGCGCACCGTCGGCGCCGCGGAAGACACGCAGACCGCGCGAGTCGCCGAGGACGTACTCCTCGACGCCATCGCCATCGAGGTCGACATGGCGCAGCGCCGAGAGACCGAGCGCCGTGAGCGGGGGCGCGCCGCGGTGCTCACGCAAGACGTTCTGCGCGGCCGCCTGGTGCGAAATGAGCGCACAAGCAGCGAGGATCGATCGTGAGTGCGAGTTCATGGACCTGTGCTCCGCGTTGAGGGAAGGAAGACTGGAGCACGGGGTAGTGATTCGCGCGCGCCGCGTCACACGCTGGGAAGCACGGCGGAGATGCCCGCTGAGCGCAAAGCGATCGAGGCCAGCTGCGATTTCCGCAACTGGCCTCGAGGATTTCGAGATCTCGCGCTCGTCAACGAGCGCGATACGGCTCTGCGCCCATCACGGACAGAGCGTGAACTGCACCGCGTTGGCGAGGTTGGAGTTCTTCGGCGCGCCCGGGTCGCGGAACCAACCCTGGATGTAGAAGGTCGCGCCGGCGGTGAGCGGGTTGCCCTGCGCGCCGGGGTTGGCGGCCATGAAGGCCAGCCAGTCGATCGAGAACTCGCCGTCGCACTGGCCCGCCGTGCCGCTGGAGAGCGCGGTGGTGACGCGCGTCCAAGGGAACGCGACGCAGCGCACGCTCGAGCTGCCAATGGCCCAGGCGACCGAGCTCTGCCCCAGACCGTGGACCATCGAGCACGGACGCCGACCGTCGGCGCCGGTCATGCGCAGCGTGAAGCCAGAGGTCGCGCTCGCGCTGGGGAAACCGACGGCGCTCAGATTGGGCTGGCAGCCGTCCTGGCTGGTGGCCGTGCTGCAGTACGCCGACCAGGCGACTTCGTCCACAACCGTGTCGCAGTCGTCGTCGACGCCGTTGCAGATCTCCGTGGCGCCGGGGTTGACCGCGGGATCGGTGTCGTCGCAGTCGCCGCCGACTCCCATGTAGCCGGCCGGGCGGAAGCTCGCGGCGAGCAGCGAGGCATCGTCGCCGTACTGGTCAGCGTCGACGTCGATGAACCAGTTGCGCAGCTGGTCGCGCGCGAACACGTCTTCCAGGCTGCCCGAATCCCCCGCTACCAGGTTGTTCGCCGGAGTCGAGAACGCGACGTAGCGGCCGCTGTCGCTGATGCCGCCGTTTTCGAGGATGTTCGCGCTGGGCTCGCTGGGCTCGGGCGTGAGCGGCGTGCTCGCGCGTTGAATCACGCCGGTCGAGAGTTCCAGCGCGAAAGCATCGGTCGTGTTGCCGCTGTGGCCCGGCGTGAGGTTGTTCGCCTGCGAGAGGAACGAGACGTACTGGCCGTTCTTCGACAGACGCGGGCGCGTGGCGGCCAGGTTGGAGACGCCGGAGGGGCCGCTGTTCAAGAGCGTCGTCGAGCCGGCGCTGCGGTCGCGCAAGTAGATGTTCAAGCTGGGCGCGCCCGGAACCGCGAGGTTGGGCGCCGTGCTCGCGAAGACGATGCGCGAGCCATCCGCGGAGATGGTGGGCTGGTCGCTGGGGCCATCGGCCTGTGCGCCCAGCGTCGTGACGCTGACGAGTTCGAAGCTCGTCCCGGTCATGTCGCGCACGAAGATGTCGTTGAAGCCGAGCAGATCGCCGGCCACGAGATTCGTCGCGGCGCTGCGGAAGGCGATGAAGCGGCCGTCGCCGGAGATCGTGGGCTGATCGCTGTCGCCGTTGGCGCCGCCGCTGACCGTGCTGACCATGCGCGTCTGCCCGGTGGCGAGGTTGCGCACGAACACGTCGATCTTCTGGTTGGGGTCGTTCAAGATCAGGTTCGACGCCGCGCTGGCATAGACGATGAACAGCCCGTCCCCGGAAATGACCGGGTTGAAGCTCGCTGCGTTGCCGATCGCGCCTCCGGTGCTGACGCTGACGATCGTGGTGATTCCGAGCTGTCGATCGCGCAGAAAGATGTCGCTGGACTGGTTCGTGTCGCCGACGGCCAAGTTCTGCGCCTCGCTCTGGAACGCGACGTAGCGGCCATTGTTCGAGACCGAACCGTTGAGGCTGGGGCCGTTGGGCTCGCCTCCGCCTCCTCCGACGCTGATGCGCTCCGTCCCGCCGCTCGTGAGGTCACGCAAGAACACGTCGGTCTGACCGGGCGAGTCGGAGTTCGTGAGGTTGCTGGCGTCGCTGTGGAACACCACCCAGCGCCCGTCGGGCGTAACCGCCAGACCAGTCGGGCTGAGCCACGACCGGCCGTTTCCCGGCAAGCCCAGACCCGTGGCGCTCACGAGCGCCGTGGATTGCGCCGCGAGCGAGGAGGCGCAGGTCAGGGCGAAGAAACAGGCCAGGTGGCGGGCGTGGAGTCGCATGAAGGTCGATCTCGTCAGGTTCCGAAGAAGGGCGCGAAAAGCCCGGGCGAGGGCCGCGAACCGGGCGCCGAGCGACGCACCTGCAGCCAAGCATCAGGGCCTTGGATGGTAGAGGCAAATGCGCAATCCCGCGAGGCGCTTTTGCAAGCCTCGTATGCACGGCAGCGCCCGGGGACCGCGAAGAGTCTTCACGTGCGCCTCGCGAGCGCTGCACGCAGAGATGGTTTGAACGTGTGCGTTGAACGAGCACGTCCCCCCGCTCGCGCTGTCCCGCCGCGCCACGCACTGCCGCGGCCGCAGCGCATCGCACCTGCACCGACGCGTCAAACCGCCAGGAGCCCGCCGCGCATGACCGCTTCTCGCCCGGGTCGGATCGACTTCCACCTGCACTCGTACGCGTCGAACGTCACGGACTACTACGCCGCCAATTCGTTCGCGATTCCCGAGTCGTACTCGAATCCGCACGAGCTGCACCGCGAGCTCAAGGCGCGCGGAATGGACCTGGTCACGCTGACCGATCACAACTCGATCGACGGCGTTCGCGAGCTGCTCGACGCGGGCCATCGCGACGTGTTCATCAGCGCGGAAATGACCGCGAGCTTCCCCGAGGACGGCTGCAACATCCACGTGACGGTGGCCAACGTGAGCGAGGCGCAGTTCGCGGAGATCAACCGCCTGCGCAAGAACGTCTACGAGATGATCGCCTACCTCGACGAGCAGATCGCAGGCGAAGCGCAGCGACCGGGCTGCAATCGAATCGCGTACTTCATGACGCATCCCTTGATGAGCACGCAGAACCGGCCCTACGGCCGCGAGGGCGCGCTGGGCCTGGGCCACATCGAGCGTACGCTGCTGCTGTGCAACGCGCTCGAGGCGCGCAACGGTTCGCGCACGCGCTCGCTCAACGAGTTCACGCAGCGTCTGCTCGAGTCGCTCGACTCGACGCGCATCGAGCGCCTGGCCAATCAGCACGGGATCGCGCCCAAGGGGCCGACGCCGTGGCGCAAGGCGCTGCTGGCGGGCTCGGACGATCACTCCGGGATCAATCCCGGACGCACCTGGACCGAGTTCCCGCTGCCGCAGGGACGCGCGCCCACGGCGAACGACGTCATCGACGCCATCCGCTCACGTTCCACGCGGCCCGGGGGCGCGCACGGCGGACCGGTCACGCTGGCGCACGCGATGCTCAAGCTGCTCCACGACGGCCAGCGGCCCGAGAACCGCGGACAGGCCGGTCGGACGATCGCGATCGGCGGTCCCGTGCAGACCTTGCTCAAGCTGGTGTTCGACCCGGGCCAGGTGAAGTGGCGCGAGCATGCGGCGCTCAAGCTCCATGCAGCGCTTCAGAGCGAACGCGTGCGCAAGCTGCGACGCCGCGCGCCGGGCGCACGGCCGTTCGAACACGTGCTCGCACAGGAAGTGAGCGCCTTGCTCGCCTCCGCCCACTTCCGCAAACAGCTCGCTGAGCTCGACCGCACCGACGACAAGATCTTTCTGGTCGTCAACACGATCCTCAACCGGCTCTTCTCCGGTTACGCGGCGCGCATCGCGCGAGCCGATCGGGGCAATCTCCTGTGCGCCATCAAAGAGGTCGTGGCGCTGATCACCTCGAATCTGCTGGTCTCACTGCCGTACTTGCTTTCCTACCTCCACCAGAGTTCCGACCGCAAGATCGTCCGCGACGTCAGTCGCGCCTTCGAATTGCCGCAGGCCGACAAGCTCGTGCTCGTCACCGACACGCTGTTCGAGATCAACGGCGTCTCGCGCACCATCTGGAAAATGATGGATGAGGCCGAGCGCCGCGGCATCGACCTGGTGGTGGTCAGCTGCCTGAGCGTGGAGGAGCGCGAGCGACTCGCGCGCGAACCGCGCGTGCGCGCCAAGATCGAGAGCGGCCGACTGGTGCTGTTCACTTCGATCGTGAACCTCGCGCTGCCGCACTACGAGGGCCTGCAGCTCCGCGTGCCGGCGTTCCTCGAGCTGCTGCGACACTTGCAGGAGGCGGGCTACACAAAAATGCAGATCAGCACGCCCGGCGTGATGGGCTTGGCTGGGCTCGCCGCGGCCAAGATCCTGCAGATCGAGACCTCGTCGACGTACCACACCTCGTTTCCCGAGTACGTCGAGAACTTCACCCAGGACATCAGCCTCGAGGCGCTGACCTGGAAGTACATGATCGTCTTCTACCACGCAGTGGACGAGGTCGTCGTCCCGTCGAAATTCATCGCACGCCTGCTGCACGATCGCGGGCTTCGCAATCGCAGTTTGCTGGTGCTCGACCGCTGGGTCGACCTGGAGCGCTTCCACCCGCGCAAGCGTGACGGCGACTATTGGACGAAGCGCGGCGTGCGCGGCGCCGAAGCGCTGGTGAAGTTCGTCTACGTCGGGCGCGTGAGCGTCGAAAAGAACCTGGGCGTGCTGGCGGAGGCCTATCTCGAGCTGCGCAAGACGCGCGCGGACGCGCACCTGGTCGTCATCGGCGACGGGCCGTACCGCGCGGAACTCGAGCGACGGCTCGCGGGCGCGCCGGTCACGTTCACCGGCATGCTCGAGGGCGAGGAGCTCTCGATCGCGCTCGCTTCCTGCGACGCCAAGCTGTTCCCCAGCACGACCGACACCTGGGGCAACGCGCCGCTCGAAGCCCAGGCCAGCGGACTGCCGGTGGTCGTCTCGGACATGGGCGGACCCCAGGAGTTGATGCGCGACGGACTCACGGGCCTCAAGGTCGCCGGGCGCGACGTGCACGGCCTGGTCGCGGCGATGGAGCGACTCATGGACCGCGAGACCCGCGCACGCATGGGCGCGAACGCGCGCCAGTTCGTCGAGATCCACCACGTGCTCGAGCCGTTCACCGCCATCCTCGATTCCGCCGAGTACCGCCGCCGGGCCAAGGTCCTGCGCGAGCTCGCGCACAAAGATGACGACGAGCGCCAGAGCGGCACGCGCCTGTTCAGCCTGACCGACGCGAACGTCGAAGGCGAGGAGGCGCTGCGCGCATGAACGAGGCCCTGGTCTACGCGGCGGCGACGGCGCCCGCACTGTACGTCGCCCACCGCTCCTACCTGCGACTCCTGCTCTCGAAGGCCAAGCACCCCTCGCTGCGCGGGCACGCGCGCATGTCGCTGCGCTTCGCCAGACTGGTCCGCTTCTACGAGTACACAGACGACGAGTTCTTCTCGTGCGACGACGCCCCGCGCGCGATCGCCGATCAGCGACGCGCCGCCTTCGCCCGACTCTCGCAGTCGCTGCGCGAGCGCGCGCCCCGCAGCATCGAGGCCACGCGAGCGCTGGAGGAATCGATCTCCGATGTCGAGTTCACCAACGCCTACCGCGTTCCGTTCCAGTTTCGCACGAAGGTGCGCGCGGAACTCGAGCTGGGCAATCTGGTCGACGCCACCCAGGGCGAGCGACTGCGCGACCTGGATGGCAATTGGTCCTACGACCTGGGCGGCTCTTACGGCCTCAATCTGCTCGGATACGAGTTCTACAAGGGCGTGCTCGAGCGCGCGGTGGAGCGCGTCAAGGACCTGGGTCCGGTGCTCGGCCCCTACCACCCGGTGATCGCCGACAACGTCCAGCGTTTGAAGGAGATCTCGGGGTTGGACGAGGTCTCGTTCCACATGTCGGGCACAGAAGCGGTCATGCAGGCCGTTCGGCTCGCGCGCTACCACACGGGACGCTCGCACATCGTGCGCTTCTGCGGCGCGTATCACGGCTGGTGGGACGGCGTGCAGGCGGGCGTCGGCAATCCGCGGCCGCCGCGCGAGGTCTACACGCTCAAGGAGATGGACGAGGACACGCTCGCTGTGCTCGAGCGGCGGCGCGACATTGCCTGCGTGCTGGTCAACCCGCTGCAAGCGCTCAATCCCAACGGCGGTGCGCCGAGCGACTCGACCCTGGGCGCCAGCGAGGGCGGGGCGCACTTCGACAAGAGCGCGTACTCGCGCTGGCTCGCGAAGCTGCGCGAGGGGTGCACGCGGCGCGGCATCGTGCTCGTCTTCGACGAGGTGTTCCTGGGCTTCCGACTCGCACGAGGCGGCGCACAGGAGTACTTCGGCGTGCGCGCCGACATGGTCACCTACGGCAAGACGCTCGGCGGCGGCCTCCCGATCGGCGCCGTGTGCGGCCGCGCGGACTTGATGCGCCGCTTCCGCGACGATCGCCCGACCGACATCTGCTTCGCGCGCGGCACGTTCAACTCGCACCCGCTCGTGATGGCGACGATGAACGAGTTCCTGCGCTACATCGACACGCCCGAGGGCCGAGCGCTCTACGAGGGCTTGGACGAGCGCTGGAACCGGCGCGCGAGCCTCCTCAACCAACGCCTGGAACGCGCCAACGTCCCGCTGCGCGTGGCCAACTTGATGTCGGTGTGGACCACGCTCTTCACTCAACCCTCGCGCTACAACTGGATGCTCCAGTACTACCTGCGCGCGGAGGGTCTGAGCCTGAGCTGGATCGGCGCCGCGCGCTTCATCTTCTGCCACCGCATGCCCGACGCCGACTTCCAGGACGTGTGCGATCGGATCGTCGCCGCGGCGGTCGCGTGCCAGGCCGATGGCTGGTGGTGGAAGGGCGAAGGCTTGACCAACAAGTGGATCAAGCGCCGCGTGGCGCGCGAGCTGGTCGCGGCGGCGCTCGGCCGACGCTGAGCCGGAACGCTCGACGCCGGGTCGAGCGGCGCCGCGCGATGCCGCGTCAGTTGTTCCCGAGCACGTCGTGCATCGGGTCGATCCGCTCGCCACGCAACAGCGCCAGCGGCGCGCCGGCGTAGATCTTCGCGTCGTGGAACGGGTCGGTCAGGATCTTGGTGCACCACACCAGGCCCGACTGGACGTTCCAGAAGATGCACAGATACAGAGTGCGAAGCAGCACCGCGCCCGCGCCCACGCACAACCACAGGACGCTGACGTTGTGGAGGAACTGGTAGTTGCTCTCGTGCGGCGTCATCAGCCCCGCGAGCGACGGATCCCACACGAGCAAGAGCGGCGAGAGCACCCAGATCGACATCAACCACACTTTGCGGGAGAGGTTGTAGCCGACCTTGATCGCCTCCTTGTGCTCGTGCGTGGCCCGGTTGACGTGGTCGTAGCTCTTAGGCTCGAAGAAGAAGTGGCCCGCCTGACGCGAGACCATGGCGAGCACCCAGCCGAGCATCACCGAGACGACCGGGTTGATCGGAATGAAGACGTAAGCAGTCAAGAAGCACAGCGCACTGAAGAAGTGCAGCGACTGGTTGATGCGGCTCTGGTGGTAGTAGCGGTGGTCGTCCCAGCGCTGGAGCGCCAGCTCTTCGAAGAACGTGGGACGTGAGCCTCGGACGGTGGGTCTTTGCATGTCAGGACTCGCGGTGTCGGGGATTGAATGGTGAGTTGCGCGCGTCAGGCGTCGCCGAAGGCCAGTGCATGTTGCCGCGCAGCGAATTCGCGCTCGGGACTCGGCGGCGCGCCGCGCAGGCCGCGCAAGAGCGGCTCTCCAACCTTGATGCGCGCGCCCAGGGCCACGTTGGGCGTGAACTCGAACCCGCCGCTGGCGAGCACGACGATCGTTGAACCGTGCTGGAACCAACCGAGCTCCTGGCCCTTCGAGAAGCTCGTTTTGCACGGAATGCGGTTGGGGCCGCGATAGCGCAGGTCCAGCGGCCCCTTGAGCGCGTGCAGCTTGATGCCCGCGACCAGGATCGCCGCGATCGGCACGAGCGTCAGTGTCTGGCGCGAGTCGGCGAGTCGCAGGTCGAGCACGGCGCGCTCGTTCTTGCAGAACAGTCGCTCGACGCGCTCGAGCGCAATCGGATTGACGTTCCAGGTGTCGCCGGAGATGTAGTTGACCTCGTCCAGCGCGCCGTCGCAGGGCGCGTGGAAGCGGTGGTAGAAGCTCGATTTGATGCGCAGCGTCACGAACTTGCCGCCGCGGTGTCGGCGCGCGAGTTCGCGGCTGCCCGTCAGCTCTTCGAGCGTGTACGGAAAGCCCTTGGCCTGGTACACACGGCCGTCCTCGACCTCGCCGTGGGCGCCGATGATCGCGTCGCACGGACTGGTGAGCACTTCGGCCCGTCGGTCGATCGGGCGCGCGCCGGACTTGAGTTCGCGCACGAAGCACTCGTGCACGCTGCGGAACTCGCGCTTGCGAGCCTCGCTCAAGTCCAGATCCGGCGCAAAGGCGCGCCACACGGCGATCGACGCATCGCGCACCAGCGGATTCTCGATCTGACTGAACCAGCCCATGAAGAGCGTGGCCCAGCGCCGCGGGATGCGATTGGTGACGAGGAAGTTGAGGTCCTCGCGCCACAGCGAACGCACCAGCGACGGAGCGTCGATGCCGGCCGACGGCGCGGCCCTGGCCGCGGGCTGAAGCTCTTCAAGCGTCGGGGGTCTCAAGCGCCAGCGCGAGGAGCATTCGCCCCGCGCTGAACGCGACCTTACGCGTCCAATCGCGAGGCCTGAGTTGCCGCGCGATCAAGATCTCGCGAGGCCGCCGCGGGCGCGCGTTTTCTCCGAGCGCGCAGGGCGCGCCGGGAGCGGAGAACCGCCACCGACGCGCCTCGCGAGAAGCCGCTGTACACGTTTAGACGATGAAAGCCGGCTCCACGGCCGTGGTCCCCGTGAGACTCGAGTAGCCCGGAATCACCTGGTCGATCTGGGCCGGCGTCGCGCTGTAAAGCGTCCGCAGGATCCGCGCGTAGACCGCGCGGAAGTCCGTGGCGATCTTCATGAATTGATGCGGCGGCGGCGCGCTTGGGTTGCCCGGGCATCCGAACGTCTGGTCGTTGGCGGAGAACAGACCCGGCCACTCGGTAGCAGCCGTGTTGAACACTGCGCCGCTGGTGAGCGAGGTTCGGACACGGGTCGCGCCCGTCCCGAAGTTTCCCACCCACACACAGCTGGCGGCGCCGTGGTCGGTGCCCTCCGACGTGTTGGCTGCCGACGTGCGACCGAACTCGCTGACCACCAGGACAGTGATGCTGCCGTTGGGCCCAAAGGCCCCCGCGCTCGCCTCAGCGTCAACCGACGCGATCCCGAAGGCCACTGCGTTCAGCAGTCCCGCGAGTTGACCTTCGATCTGATTGGTTGTCGTGTTCCACCCGCCCTGGTTGGAGTGCGTATCGAAGCCGCCGAGTTCGATGCCCGCCACGTTCACGTCGGGGACGTGCCGCAGGAGCGCCATGGCGTCGCGCAGATTCATGAAGAAGCGACGGATCAGCTCGATATCCCACAGCAGGCCGGCGTTCGCAGGCGTCGGGTAGGGATTGGGCGGCGTCTGGGGCTTGCCGAACGGGTAAAGCGCACCACCCAGGGGCAGGTACGGGGTGGGAACGAACTGCGCCACGGCCTCGGCGCTCTCCAACATCTGACTGCCCACTGCGCGGGCGAACGCATCCTTGCCGGCGCCGCCGGAGAACAAGGCGCGCAGTCCTGACGGCGGGGCGGCGTTGCCGACCAGCTTGTTGTCCAGCGTCGGGAAGATGGTGTCGAGCGTGAACTGCGACACGGCGTCATTGGGATAGTCGCGCAGTGCTCGGATGTGCGGCACGACTCGCGACGCGGTGAAGGTATTGTTGGGCCTCAAGCGCGTCCGGTACATCTGCTGCATGCTCTCGGAGACGCTGGCGGCGTGGAAACCGACGCCGAAGATCTCGCTCACGACGCGCGTGATCCAGCCCTCCTCGATGTCGAACAGCGGCGGGATGCTGCACTGCGTGGTCGCAGTGTCCCAGGTGCGCTGATCGTCGAAGTGCGAGCCCGTGCGCGCGATGTTCCCCGTGGCGTGCAAGAACACCATGCGGGGCGTCGCAGCGTTGACGAGCGGCGCAATGGGCGCCAGAGCCGGATTGAGCCCCATCGACAGCGGATTGAGGCCGTTGATGGCGATCGAGTTGGCCTGGGGAATGAACGTGCTGCGGCGGTTGACCGAGGTGTACGTCGGGTCTCCGTGCGGAATCACGGCGCTGTTCGCGTCGTAGCCGCCGCGGAGGAAGATCGTCAGCAGCTTGTGAGGCGAACCGGCCATCCAGGCCGGCGAGGCCCCGAACGAAGTGCGGACCAGTGCTGCGGCCAGACTGCCCGCGACACCTGCCTTGAGCGCAGCGCGACGATCGAATCGATTGGGTTGTTGCATGGTAGGGCGCTCACTTCAGGTTGTTGAGGGGGTGGCTGGCGATGTAGGCCAGGCCGGTCGTCACGCGCTGAATGAAGACCGGGAGGTTGTTCAAGAAGTCGGTGGTCAGGGTGTTGCCGAAGTTCCCGTTCAGGTCCGTCGCCAGGAACAGCCACTGGAGAGTCTGGTCGCCGCCGCTCAGCTCGTTGTTGAAGGCGACGAAGTGGAACCAGTTGATGATCGACCATTCGTCAAGCCAGTTGACGAACGTCAAATGGGTCAAGTAGTCGAAATAGATGCTCGGGTAGTTGGTCGTGAACGCGCCGAACAGGGTGTACAGCTCCTGGCGCAGTTTCGTGGCGCCCAGCATTCGATACGTAGTGAGCAGCTCGCTGTCGCCGCGCGTGAAACCGTCCGGAGGTCCGTAGCGGAACAGGTACTGCCCGCCGTACTCCTCAATCAGAGTTCGAACACGCGCGATGCGGGCCTTGTGCTCCGCCGCACTCCCTCCGAGCGGATTGACGCCAATGCCGTGGAAGATGTCGACCGTCTGAGCCACGGCTTCGATCGGCTGTCGCTCGTTGGCCCAGCGAATCGTCGTGTCGTTGAGGAACTCGTTCGACGCCAGCAGCGTCTGCACCACGGCCTGGATGTTCCCGCCAGGTTGCGTGGACCACATGTTCACGCAGCTGAGCAGCAGGGGATCGAACGGATCCGGCTCGACGTCCTTGATGAACAGTCGATACAGCTTGGTCGAGATGAAGTAGGCCGTGGCCGGACTGTTGGCGAGATGGTCGAGGAGCAGGTCGCCTTCCGTCGGACCGCTGGGGTTCTCGGGGATGGGCGGAGTCGCACCGACGAACGGATTCAAGTATGGCGCTGTGAACAGAGTCTTGGCGCCGGGCGTCGGGCAGGTGGTGACGTGACCGGTGATGTTGGGATTGGTCCCGGTCGGACAGACCGTCGGCAGGAAGGAGAATTGGATGTTGGGCGCCGCGGGAGGCGTGCTCGTGTTCACCAGCGTCCAACCGGAGAAAATCTCGGCCGCCGCCAGGATGTCGGAGTAGTCGTAGTTGGGCAGCCATGCGGCGCCCAGGGGCGTCGGCAACGGCGAGCGTGGGCTCATGGTGTGCAGCTCGAACAGCTCGCGCGCGTAGTTTTCGTTGGGCTTGGGACCCTGGCTGATCACCGTGTCGAGGTAGATCATCATCGGCACGCCCTTGGCGCTGGCGCCGAGCAGCGCGCGGAAGTTGCCGAGCGCGTTCATGCGGAAGCGGTCGTTCTGCTGCCACTCGAAGTATGTGGCGTACTCCTGAGCGAGCGTGTCGGCGTTGGCATAGCCCTGCGCCAGGAACATGTTCCGCAGGTAGTTGCGCGCGACGCCCCAGTTGGTGTTGAAGTGCTCCTGCCAGAAGCGCGTCATGACTTCGCGCAGGGTGTCTTCGGACCACACGGCGCGGACGATCGCCGCCTCGGAGAGTTCGTGAATCCGCCAGCCGACCGATCCGGTCTGTGGGACGTACCCAACGGCGGCGGGATCGCTCAGACCGACCGGGATCGGGAACGGGTAGTAGCCGAGCAGCGTATTCGCCTCGGCGCCAGCGTTGATCGGCGTCGTGCTCGTCTTCGCGAGAATGAAGTTGATGATGTTGGTCGCCTGGGACGTGGTGCTGTTGGCCAGCACGTTGGGCAGGTCGAACACCGACGCGCCGTGCTGCATGCGCCGCAGCACGTGCCCGCCGCGACTGAGTTCCGCGGCTGTGTAGGTCACCTGTGCGGCTGCTGAGGCCGCGGTGCAGGCTGTGAGAATGGCGGTGCGCAGCAAAGCGGTGCCGCGAAGCGGGACGGGCGCCATGAGCGTGCTCGTTTCGATGTGTGGAGAGTGCGGACGGGGAACGCGCTCGAGGCTGTTGCAGAGACGGGCCAACTTCGCCGCGCCGCAGCGCAGTCTCGAGCGCCGCAGCGCTAGTCGGAACGGCCCCGGACCCAGTTCAGAGAATCTCGACTCGCCGCGCAGGATTGTTGCGACAGCGCGGACTCGGGCGGGGCTTATCGAGCGTGCACGAGCGCGTTCCCGCCGCCTCCTCATCGACGGAGTTCTCCGAGGACGTGTCGCTGGCGCGCAGGGCGTTCGAAGGCGAGCCGTCCGCGCGCCACGCCCTGCTCCTTCGCCTGACCTTCATCCGCGCGCGATTGCGAGTGCGCAATCGCGCCATGGGCTATCCGTTCGGCGTGTCGGACCTGGAAGACCTCGAACAGGATGTGATGCTGCGCGTGCTCCAGAGCCTGCCGCGCTTCCTGGGCCGCTCCAGCTTGCAGACCTGGGCCGGTCGGATGTGCGAGTACTCGATGATCGATCTCTTGCGGCAGCGCCGACGTGCGGCCCGCACGGACTGGATCGACGACCGACTCATCCTCGCGCAGTCCGACGCATGCCAGCTCGAACGCGCCTCGCTCAGCGCAGCCTTGGAAGCCCTGGCGCGCGAGGGCCCCCAGGCTGATCTGTGGCTCGTCGTGCTCCACGCGCGCGACCGTGTCACATTCGAGACGATCGCGCGGCGCGAGCAGTCCACGCCCGGGGCCATCAAGGCACGCTACTACCGCGCGTTGGTGCGCTTGCGGGCGCTGCTCGAGCGCGCTTGAGCGCCGGACAGCAGAGCTTCAGTCGAGCCGCTTGACGTACACGTTCGCGAACTGGATCGGCGAACCGTGCTTTTGCAGCGCGATCGGGCCGCGCGCCGCGACACCGGGGAGTTGCGCCTGGTCGATCACGAGCTGGTCGTTGAGCACCACGCTCAAGCGGTCGCCCTTCATCGTGATCACGAAGCGGTTCCACTCGCCCAGCGGCGCGTCGGCGACGACCTTGGGCGTGACCGCGGCGCGCACTTCGGCGGGCATCGAACCGTCGGTGCGGTAGCCGTAGACCTCGCCCGAGCCCACCGGCCAGCACCAGATGTTCACCTGGCTCTTGGAGCTGCCGCGCAGGTAGATGCCGCTGTCGCCGCATTCCTGCACGCGCGCGGTCTTGGGCTTGCCATCGGCGTCGAGCGCCTGCGAGCCGTCGGGCAGGATCACGGGCAGGTCGGCTTCGTGCGCCGGGCCGCTCCAGCGCCAGTCGGCGATCAGGACGAAGTCGCCGAACTCCTCTTCGCTCCACAGGTCGGTCCCTTCGCCGTCGAAGTCGATCGTCCAATCGTTCGCGCGCCAGTGGCCGGCGTGCTCGGACCCGAACTTCCAACCGCTGAAGTCCACGCCGTTGTAGAGCGAGCGGAAGCCCTCGTCGACGAGCGCCACGTGGCGCGCCTCCAGCGCCGGCGTCGCAGGCGGCAGCTCCTTGATGCGCAGATTGCGGAACTCGACCGGCGTGCCCTCGGACTCGAGGCAAATGTAGCCCTTGCGCGGCGAGCACTCCGACCCGCGCGTGACGACCTTGCCGTTGACCGCGAGCTCGAGCTCGCCGTTCACGCAGCGCACGCGGTAGTGGTTCCACTCGCCCGAGGGCTTCGCGCGCAGTTCGGTCGGGAAGGCGCGCGAGCCGCCGCGGCCGTTGTGGGGCTTCATCGTGGCGCCGTGGATCGGGAACACGTCGCCGTCGCTGGTGTAGCCCTGGCCCTCCATGCCGCTCATGACCTGCACCTCGACCGAGCGGGTGAACGGCTGGCCGCGCGCCGTGAGCGGATCGCTCCACACGAACAGCCCCGCGTTGCCCTGGCGCGCGAGGTGTCGCCACTCGAGCTCGAGCTCGAAGTTCTCGTACTGCTTCTCGGTGCGCAGCACGCCGGTGGGCACGCCCGAGCACCAGATGCGATCGGGCTTGGCGATCCAAGTGCCCGGCGCGCAATTCACGTTGACCCAGCCCGACAGATCGCGGCCGTTGTAGAGCGAGCGGAACTCGCGCGCGCCGCTGAGATGACTCGTCGCGCCGCGGTCCTCGACGGCGAGCACCTCGCCCAGGTCCCAATCATCGGAGCGGAACGACGATGCAGGCAGCTTGGCGACATTGAAGAGGTTGGGCAGAGCCGCGTTGCGCCAGCCGTAGCGCACGGCGACCGGCGCCGCGACCTGCGGACTCGAGAGCACCAGCGCCTCGCCATCGACTTGCGCGTCGGCCTCGAAGAAGCGCCGGTCGTCGCCCGCGATCCAGATGTCGCGCAGCGGCCCGCCCTCGATCGACAGGCCCCCTTCTGCGCCGTCGAACTCGACGCGCAGCTCGTCGCCCTGCGGAGTCGCGCTGCGAAACAGCGGCCCGGTGTGCGAGAGCATGTCGCGCCCGTAGGTCTTCTCGAGCGCCCACAGCGCCAACCGACGGCCGATCTGCTGCTTGCCGCCCGGGTGGATGTCGCGCACCATCCCGACGTCCATCGCGATCGCCATGCCGGTGCCCGGCGTCGCGAGCGCCTTGCGCTGCGCATCGCGCAGCTCGGCGGCGGCGTGCGGCGGCTGCGCGCGGTACTCGAACGGCGCAATCTGCACGTAGTAGAACGGGAACTCGCCGCACGCGAAGTAGCGCCGCCAGTCGTCGATGAGCGCGGGGAACAGTCGCTCGTACTGGCGCGCCTCGCCGACGTTGGACTCGCCCTGGTACCAGATCGCGCCGCGGAACTTCAGCGGCTGCAGCGGAGCGAGCATGCCGTTGAACAGCACGCTGGGCGTGTTCGAGTTGACCTCGATGCTCGACTGACCCATGGCCGGGAGTTCGCTCATGCGCGCGCCGATGCGATAGCGCCAGGCGCCGGCGAGCGGCAGCACAGCGAGCGACGCGTCGTCGGAGCGCAGGACCATCTGCTGCGGCGCGCCGTTGATGCCGCCTTTGCCGCCGGTGTCGAGCATGCGCACGGCCACGGCGCGCGGGCCGGCCTTCACGAGCTCGGCCGGCAGCTTGTACTTGCGCGCCACGCTCCAACGTGCGTCCTCCCGCTCGCCGCCGACGTGCTGACCGTCGAACCAGGCGTCGTCGCGATCGTCGATCGGGCCCAGCTCGAGCGTCGCGCCCTTGCCCGCGAACTGCGGCGGCACTTCGACCACGGTGCGGAAGTACACGAAGCCGTCGAAGGACGAGAGTTCGTCGCCGCCCAAGTCCGCGGGCAAGTCCATGCTCGGCCAGCTCGAGGCGTCGAAGCCGGTCGCGAACCAGTTGGCGGGGATCGCGCGCGGCGAGGCCGCATCGACGCGGTCCCACCAGTTGGCGCCGTGCTCGCGCGCGTACTTCATGCGCGCGTTGGGATCGCCCGCAACCGCGAGGTAATCGAGGGTGCTCGCGTACTGACCGAACGGCGCGAGCGCGCGCGTGCTCATCCAGGCCTCGACGCGCGTGCCGCCCCAGTCGGCCGTGACCAGACCGATCGGCACGCCCAGCTCCTTGTGCAGCATGCGGCCGAAGTAGTACGCGGTCGCGCTCCACGCGCCGACCGTGCTCGGCGAGCACACGCTCCACTCGCCCACCGCGTCGCGGCGCGGATAGGTCGACAGTCGATTGGGCGTGTCGAGCAAGCGGATCTGCGGCCAGTTCGCCTGCGCGATCTCCTCGGCGGCGCCGGGTTCGCCGAACACCTCGTGCGGGAACTGGTCGACGGTCCACTCCATGTTGGACTGGCCCGAGCACAGCCACACTTCGCCGATGTACACGTCGCTGAGCGTGCGCTCGCCGTCGCCCGAGAAGCGAATCGTGTGCGGCCCGCCGGCGCCGGGCGTGGGGACCGCGATCGACCAATCGCCGCTGGAGCTGGCGGCGACCGAGAACGCCGTGCTCGACCACGAAGGCTCGATGCGCAGCGTGACGTTGCGCGTCGCCTTGCCGGAGAGCACGACCTGGGCGTCGCGCTGCAGGACCATTTTGTCGCCGAGCAAGCCGTGGAGTTGGAGCTGCGCCGCAGCGGAACTCGAGAGAGCGGCCGAGGCGAACGAAGCGGCGAGAACAGTGCTGACCAGGTGCATCGAACGGGGCTCCGGAAAGGGGGCGCGGAGTCTATCCGGCCCGCTCGACGACGATGCGACGCCGCCAGACGCGTCAGGCGTGCGTGCAACCGGCGCGCTCTGCCTGCGGAGCCTGTGAAAGCGCGCTCGAACAGCTCTCGACGCGTCAAGCGTTCGGCAGCGCGTTCACGCGAGCGCAGGTTCTCGACGCACAGCCGAGGGCTCAGCAAGCGGACGCCGAGTGGCTCTCGGCCGCGCTCACTTCGAGCCGGCGGCTGGCAGCTCGAGGCGATGCACTTCGACGCCGATCGCGAAGCCGAGCGTGCGCCCGTCGGGCGTGCGGACGATGCGGACCTTGTTGACCGCAGCGCCCATCTCGACTCGCTTCCAACTCGCGCCGCCGTCGTCGGTCTCGAACCCGCCCGGCATCGCGCCGACCCAGCCGCGCCGCTCGTCCACGAAGCCGACGCCGAACGCGCGCACCTTGGCGTCGTCGACGAGCGGGAGCTCACTCCAGGACTTGCCGCCGTCCGTGGTCTTGGCCACGAAGCGCTTCGACGCGCTCGGATCGGGGTCGTAGGACTGGACCGTGACGTAGCCCGTCTCGCGCGTCGGGAACGAGATCTTCCAAGTCAGCTCGAACGGCCGCGTCGAGCGGTACATCGGCTTCCAGGTCTCGCCGCCGTCTTCGGTCGCGAGGATCAACGCGTTGGACAGAGCGACGTTCGCGTCGGTCCCGGCCGCGATGAAGCCGCGCTTCCAATCGAGGAAGTGGACGTCGAAGGCCATGGCTGCGCTGTCGCTCAGGCTGCGCTGCTTCCAGGTCGCGCCGAGGTCGTCGGACCACAGGAACACCGCCGGCCCGCCGACGCGCCCGACCGCCACGACGCGCGCGCGCGAGTCGAGCACGCCGGCGTTGATGAACGGCTCGCGCACGACTTCCAGCGCGCACAGGCCGACCACGGGAGCGCCTTCGATGCTCTCCACCGCGCTCCAGCTCTCGCCGCCGTCCGCGGTGCGGTAGAGCGGCGTCGCGTCGCTCACGTTCGGGAAGTAACCGGGCCCGATGTTGCCCGCGAAACCGTTCTGCGCGTCGAGGAACGTGATGCAGCGGAAATACGTCCCGGGCTTGTGCAGCTTCTCGACCCAGCGCTCGCCGCCGTCCGTGGTCTTGAAGATCTTGCCCGCGCCGTTGACGTACCAACCCGTGGCGCCGTCGAGGAAGAAGATGTCGTCCTGCTTGCCCGGATAGCGCTCGGTGGCGAGCTTGCGCCACGCGGAACTCGCCGCCGGTTGGGGCGCGGCGCGGCTCTCGGCCGGCTGCTCGCCTTGCGCGAGCGTGTTGGAAGGCGACGACTGCTGCACGATCGCCAGCGCAGAGAGCGCGGCGATCAACGGGATCGATGACCAGGAGTGGAACAGGGGCATGGGCGGTGAGCGTCCGCGGCGCGCGCGTGAGAAGCGCGACGGGGCGCGCGAGCATCGCCGCAGCGCCGAGGGCTCTGCGTACGGAGTCGGTTCAACCCGCTCTCAGCGCGGCCGAGCGCCGCAACCCATGGGCATGTCGGCCAGCGCGCCGACACGCCCCACGGCACTCGAACGCGCTGAGCTGCTTGTTTCGTCGCCACTGCTTTTCAGGAATCCTCGCGCGGCGCGAGGACTCCTCAAAAGTAGTAGCTCAGCGCAGCTCGCGCACGTAGACGTCGCGCACGCGCACCACCGAGCCGTCGTGGTGCTGCTGGAACGCGATGTGGCCCGAACGGTGCTTGCGCTCGCGGTCGAGATAGTTCGTCACCAGCACGTCGTTGACGCGGATCTGGATGCGCACGCCCTCCGCCTCGTCGCGGCACAGCACGTGGTAGTCGAACCACAAGTCGTCGGGCACCAGCTGCGTCTTGATCAGCTCGCGGTTGTACAAGCTCCCGGTCTTCACCGGGTCGGTGTGCGAGGTGTTGATCTGCGCCTCGTAGCCCGCGGGCCAGCTCGGCCCGAAGCTGGTGCGGAAGTACAGCCCCGAGTTGCCGCCGCGGTTGATGCGCACCTGCGCGCGCAGCTCGAAATCGCCGTAATCGCCGCGCGGGCTGAAGATGTGGCTCGCCGCGCCGCTGCCGACCAGCGCGCCGTCCTCGACCTTCCACGCGCCGCCGTCGGAGACCTTCCAGCCCTCGAGCGTCTGCCCGTCGAAGATGCGCGTCCAGCCCTCGAGCTCGGGCCGCGCCTCGCGACTGCGCACGCGCAGCCCGCGGATGGCGACGTGCCCGTGGTCGCCTTGGATGCGCAGCGGCCCGAAGCGCACTTCGCCCTCCCAGCCGCCGGCCGTCGGAGAGGGCAGCTCGAGCTCTTCGTGCAGCAGCGTGTCGTTGACCATCAAGCGCCGCAGCCGCGCGTTCTCGAGCTTCTTGCCGCTCGCGTCGAAGCGCGGCGCCTTGAAGCTGCCGGTCATCGAGTGCCAGCGCCCCGCGCCGCGCCACACGTCGAAGTTCGGCGCGCGGCCGGGCCAGGCGCCGTCGTCGCCAGCGGCATACACGCCGCCCAGATCGCCGTAGCCGAGCTCGGTGCGGCCGCCGTTGTCGCGCAGCTGCACTTCGTAGCGGCCCATCAGGTACAGGCCTGAATTGCCGTCCTCGGGGAGCAGGAACTCGAACGAGAAGTCGATGTCGCCGAACTCGAACTTGCTCACCAACTCGCCAGGCTTGTCCGCGCCGACGTTCGAAACCGCCGCGCCACTCCAGTCGTTGGGCTTCTGATCGGGCGCGAGCACGAGCTTGCGCTTGTTGTCGGGATCGAGCTTGACCTCGCCAGCGCTCCAGCCCGGCGCGTTCCACGCGGCCAGCGTCTCGCCGCGCATCAGGTAGAGCATGCCCTCGTCGCCGCGCTCGCGCGCAGCCGGCTGCGGGACGGCCTTGGCGACGAGCTCCTTGCACTCCGGGCCGTCGACGAGCTGATTGACGGTGTAGGCGAACTCGCGGTGGAGCAGCGGCGCGCCCGACTCCGACTCGAGCGGTCCGAGGTCCACGCGCGCGACCATGCCCGCCGCCAGTCCCGCGACGTTCAGCGTGACGCTCTTGCGATCCGCCGAGAGCGCCGCACCGACCAGTGCGCGCTCGACCGTGTTGGTCGGAGGCGAGCCGTACTCCCACCAATAGTTGTAGTCGTACTGCGTCACCTTCGCGGCGATCACCGCCGTCGGCGCCGCGAGGCTCAGCGGCTGCGTGAACGAGACTTCGAAGCCGCCGGGCACGAGCTTGACCGTGTGCACTTCGAACGGCGTCGAGTCCGGCTTCACGCGAATGCGTCCGATGCCGTCGCCGGGCGGCTGTCCGCCCCAGCCGCGATCGGTGAAGCCGCACAGGAGCGTGCCGTCCTTCGCGAAGCGCAGGCGCACGTTCGAGCCGACCTTGTGGCGGAACGGGATCACCCAGCCCTGGTACTGGCCGCGCACCTTCTCGAGGTCCGCGCGCAGCACGTAGCCGTTAGTCATCTCGGCCACGAAGAGCTGCTTCTCGAACGGCCCGAACTTGCCGCCGGTTTCGTTCGGCACGAGGTTGCCCGTGGAGCGCGACCAGTCGTACGGGAGCCAGATCGCGGCGTTCACGCGCTCGCGCTCGGGCGTCTCGGTGTCGCTCGCCGTGCGGCCGGCGTCGATGTACTCGCGCGTCCAGTTGAGCGACGCGGGATGCCCGAAGAACGCGCCGTCGGTGACGTGGAAGATCGGACAGGCCGGCATCCAGTCGCCCTGGTTGTCCGTGTAGAAGATGTCGCCCGCGCTGTTGCGGCCAAGTCCACACGGACTGCGCGCGCCGCTCGCCACGCGCTCGAGCGCGCCGTCGGGCTTGATGCGCAGGATCCAGCCGCGGTCGGGCACGGTCGAACGGCCGTGCCACCAGTGCGGATCGCCGAACGAGACGTTGAAGCTCGCGTAGAAGTTGCCGGCGTTGTCGCGCGGCAGACCGAAGGCGAACTCGTGGTAGTGGCCCGAGTAGCCCCAGCCCTGCGCGAAGGTGTCGATGCGGTCGCACGCGCCGTCGCCGTCGTCGTCGAAGAGCTTCGAGAGCTCGCCGCGCTGCAAGACGTAGATCTCGCCGTTCACGACCTCGAGGCCGAGCCCTTCGTGCAAGCCTTCGGCGAAGAGCGTGAACTTCGCGTCCTTGGGATCGGCGGCGAGCGCGTTCTCGACCATCCACACTTGCCCGCGGCGCGTCGAGACGACCAGGCGGCCATCGGGCAGGAAGTCCATGCCGCCGACTTCGAGGCGCGCGCCCTCGGGCGTCGGCAGGTAGTCGACGACGTAGTGCTCGGCTTCGAGCGCGGCGATCGCGGCGGCTTGTGCGAGTGCGATGGCGAAAGTCATTGGCCGATCTCCGCGGCGAGTTGCTCGCCCAGGTCCTGCGTGAACTGCGCGGCGCGAACGATCGTCGCCTCCAGGGTCAGCGGCTCGCCCGAGCGGCTGAACACGCTGAACACCAGCGCCTGCTCGCTCGGCGTCACGCCCAGCGACTGATTCGAGCGCGGGAGCACGAGCTCCACGCCCTCCTCGCCCAGCTCACAGGTCCACCAGGCCGGCTTGCGCGCGGGCTGCCCCGCTGCTGGCGCGCGCGGGTTGGCCTTCCACGGCTGGCCGTGCGCATCGGCGACGGAGAACGAGCACGACTGCGTGCCAGGCGCCGGCGTCGCCTCCCAACGCCGAGTGAAGCCCGCGCCGATCGACAGGCGCTGAACGCTCACGCTCTCGCGCACGCGGCAGCGCGCGACTCCGCTGGCGTCGACCACGTCGTAGTCGAGTCCCGCGCGGTCCGAGCGCACCCAGGTCGAGCGCACGACGCGTCGAAAGGGCGCAGCCTTCGGGTCGGGCGTCGCGAGCGTCACCGGCCACTCGAGCGTGTCGTCCACGCGCCGGTACACGAGCTTGCCGAGCGGCTTCAAGTACGCGCCGCCGCGGTCGCCCCAGTCCTCGCGATCGGCGAACTGGCCGAGGCGCACGCCGAGCAGCCGCGCGCTGTCGAGGTCGTATTCGAAGGTCATGCCCGACGGATCGCCGAGCAGGAGCCCGCGCGTCGTCTCCTTCGCGCCCTCGGCGATCGGCGGCAGTTTTCCGCGCGCGATCACGGGCTTGTCCCCCACCACCATCACCGTGTTGCGCGGCGTTTCGTCCTTGCGCGGCGGCATCAGCGTGCGCACGTAGTCGACGACGAGCCAGCGCTCGTCCTCGTCCATCACGCCGGCGAACGACGGCATCGGCGAGCGCCCGGGGATGCCGGTCGAGAGCGTCTTGAAGATCTGCTCGCGCGAGTCGCCGAAAGCGAAGCCGCCCGCCTTGAAGTCGCGCGCCTCGAGCCCGAGCGCCGTGATCGTCGGCCCCTTGCCGTCGCCGTTGTCGTTGTGGCAGCCCGAGCAGTGGCGTTGGTACAGCCATTTGCCGTCGCGTTCGGGCTCGTCTTGCGCAGGCGCGGCAGAGGCGCTGCTCGCGGAGAGAAGGAGGGCGAAGAGGAGCGACGGGACAGAGCGTGTGTGCATGCGTTCGAGGTGTCGGAGGGCGCACAAGTGTGCAGCCGTCCCGCGGCGCGCGAAAGCGCCGACGCCGTGGAATCAGCGCTTTTCTTCGGGCTCGAGGCGCAGGAGCAGTCCGTCCTCGACCGTCGCGAGCGGAGTGGCTCGCACGCGCTGCTCGAGTTCGCGCAGTGATCCCTTGGGGCGACCGTTCTCCTGGAACCACGCCAGCGTTCCGCCGCTCTCGCTCGCGCGTTCGCCCGCGCGCTCCCAAGCCTTGCCGCCGGCGGGGAGGAAGCGCACGGGAACGCGCTGCAGCATCCACACCAGCTCCGGCGCGTTCGACCAACACGGCCCGTCGATCGGACGGCGGCGCAGCTCGTGCGTGAGCGCGTGTTCCTGCCACAGACGCGTGTGCAGCGTTCCCGCGCCGTCGGTGCGCCAGTGCTCGTAGTGGCCGGCGAGCCGCGCGAGGCCCGCGCCCCAACTGGCGATGACCAGCAGCAGCGCCGCCGCGAAGGCGCGAGGCGACTGCGCCGCGCGAAAGCAGCTCGCCCAAGCGATCGCCACGAGCAACGGAAGCGCCGGGTACAGCAGCCGATCGCCGATGCGGTCGACGCGCACCTTGGCGGCCATGCCAGTGACGAAGGCGAGGAACACGAGCGCCACTGCGACGCTCACACCCCATTCGCGCCGCCGCGCCGGATCGAGCACAGCGCGCACGACGAGCGCCGCCGCGAGCGCGTACAGCACGAACGCGATCCACAGCGGAGCACCGTCCGGCGTGATCCAGCGCGCAAGCGTGCTCGCCGCGTCGCTGAAGATCGTCTGCGCTGGCTCGTGCGGCGCGTCGCGTCCGCCAGTGAATGCGCCCTCGAGGTAGTAGTTGCGCGCAATCCACAGGAACAGCGGCGCGAGCGAAGCTGCGGCGTACTTCGCAGTGCGAGTCACTCGCGTCGCAAGCGCGCCAGGTCCGGCGACGCACAGCGCCCCAGCAATCGTCAAGACCAGCGCGACGCCGACGTAGCGTTGCAGACACGCCAGTGCGCTGAGCGCGATAAGCGCGAGCCAGCGCGTTCGCGTGGGTTGTTCGAGCCATGCGCGCGCCGCGAGCGCTCCACCGAGCAGCAGCGGGGCGAAGAACGTCTCGGACAGCACCTGGACGGTGAACTCGTGCACGCGCGACGAAAGCGCGAGCGAGCCGACCGTCGCCAGCGCCGCCCAGCGCGAGCCGCTCAGCACGAACGCGAGCCGCGCGCTCAGCGCCAGCGTCGCCGCGAGCGCCGCCAGGTGCAGCACGCGCAGTCCGGCGAGCACCTCGATCCGCGCGAACTCGAGCGCGGCCATCGTCAGCGCATAGAGCGGCGGCCAGAGCGTCAACGGCGCGTCGCGACAGGTCACCAGACCGCGGCCGTGCGCAAAGTGGATTCCCGCGGACAGCTTCCAGACGCCGTCAGCGTCGATTCCCAGTCCGTACAGCGCCGTCGCGCGCCAACTCACAACGAGAGCGAACAGGCCCAGCAGAACACAGACGCCGTCGATCGCTCGGTCTCGAAACGCCATGACACCTGCGAGGGGCCGTGCGAATCAGATCGACTCGCTCTCGAGTTGACGGCGGTACTCGGCCAGTTCAGCGAGACGCTCGGCGCCCGCACGCGGGAAGTCGAGCTCGAGCTCGCGCAGCGTCTGGCGCACGACGCTCGAGATCGAAAGGCGCGCGTTCCACTTGTCGTCCGCTGGGATGATGTACCAGGGCGCGGAGGCGGTGCTCGTGGCGGCGATGCAGCGCTCGTAGGCGTCCATGTAGTCGTCCCACGCGCGGCGCTGCTCGAGGTCGGCGCCCGAGAACTTCCAGTTCTTCTCCGGATCGTCGATGCGCGCGAGCAGGCGCTGGCGCTGCTCCTCGCGCGAGATGTGCAGGAAGAACTTCACGATGCGCGTCCCGTTGCGCGCGAGGTGCTCCTCGGAGTCCACGATCGAGCGGTAGCGCTCCTCCCAGAAGCGCTTGGAACGCAGCGTCGACTCCGGCAGGTTCTGCGCGCGCAGGATCTGCGGCTGCACGCGCACGATCAGCACCTCCTCGTAGTAGGAGCGGTTGAAGATGCCGATGCGCCCGCGCTCTGGGAGCGCGCGCTGCGTGCGCCACAGAAAGTCGTGGTCGAGCTCTTCCGCGCTGGGGTGCTTGAAGCTGAACACCTGGCAGCCCTGCGGGTTCACGCCCGACATCACGTGCCGGATCGCGCCGTCCTTCCCGGCCGAATCCATGGCCTGGAAGATGAGCAGCAGCGCGTAGCGATTGTGCGCGTACAGGCGCTCCTGGAGCTTGGCGAGTTCGTGCGCGCCGGACTCGAGCCTCTCCTTCGCGTCCTTCTTGCTCGCGTAGAGCGGCGCCGTCCGCGTCGGACAGCGCTCGAGCCGCACGCGCCGCCCGGGTTTGGCGCGCAGCGAGGCGAGCTCGACTTCGATCGGATCTTTCATCGTGTCGCGCGCGGCTTCAGCCGAACATCTGCGTCCAGTGCGACTCGCTGCGGCCCAGGCCGATGCGCGAGTGCCCGCCGAGCATGTTCTTGTGATGGCCGGGGCTGTACCACCACGCGCGATTGGCGCCGGCGCCGGTGGTCTGCCCCGCCGCGATGTTCTCGGCCCCCGCGCTCGTGCCGAAACGCGCCGCGCGATCCCAGGGCGTCTTCTTGCCCTCGACCGGCGACTCGTGCGCGAAGAAACCCAGCGTGCGCATGTCGTTGGAGTGGTCGCGCGAGGCGTCGCACAGCTTCACGTCGATCGCGACGGCGTTGAGCCCGAGCAACAGGCGCAGTCGGTTGAGGTCGAGCACGCCCGCGGCCTCTTCGGGGTCGATCTGCGGCGCGACCTCGAGGTTGTGGAGCAGCGCGCGACGGTCGCCTGGGCTCATGGGCAGCGCGAGCGTGCACAGCCACACTTCCTGCGCGACCACCGCGTCCCAGCGCGGCGTCGGATCGCTCGGCGCAGCTCGCTTCACGTCGCCCAGCACTCGCAGCGCGCGCTGGAGGGTGTCGAACCAGTCGCTCGCCTGCCACCAGGCCTGCGAGAGCTGCTCGCGCTGCTCCGCCAGCCCGGCGTTCGCCTCGGTGACCTGCTCGGGCGCGACCTCGAACACTTCGCGCAGCTTGGCCACCGACGCGTCGCCGACCTCTTCGATGTCGGCCTTCGAGAGGTCGGCCTTGCTCTGCAGCTTGCGCACCGCGGCGCGCGCTTCGTCGACCGCGGCGAGCGCCGCCTTGGTCGAGCGCGCGTCCACCAGCTTGAGCGCCGCCTTCTCGAAATCCTTGAAGTAGCGCGCTTCGAGCTTCACGGCGTTCTTGCTCGCACGCTCGACCTGTTCGGCCGCGAGCGTCGCCAGCGCGCCTGCGCCGCTGGGCCCCAGCGCTAGCAACTCGCCGCACAGTCGCTCGCGCTCGTCGACGCTGATGCGCGCGTCGCGCAGCCGCGTGACCTTTGCGCTCACGTCGTCGCCCGGCCGCGCGAACCCGGCCGTCGGCGCGAACGAAAGCAACGCAAGCGCGATGAACAACAGCGCCGCGCGCAGGCAGCTCGACTCGCTCGACGGGGACATGCTCACTTCGCGGGCAGCTCGATCAGAGTGTAGTAGGCCTTGTCGTGAACGAGGCGGGATCCGCCGGCCTGCGCAGACGTCCCGATCACGTCTGCGGGAACTCGGCCCAGCGCTGCAGCGGGCGTTCGACCCCGTCGGAGGACTTGGCGCGCGAATTCTGAAACTTTCGAAGCTGTCCGGACACTCACGGAGCGCGATTGCCGAAGCGCACCACTTCGGTAGGCTTCGATGCGGTCGGCCTGATCCCATGACCCGCGAATAGGAGCAAGCGTCCCATGACCCGCGAATACGAGCAAGCTTCCCATGACCTGCGAACACGAGCAAGCCCGCGCCGATGCCTCGGAGTCGGTCTGCCGCTAGCAGCCGCGCTCGCGGTTGGGATCGTGGCGCCGGCGAGCGCCGCCCCGCAGGCGGCCGCGTGCAACAACCAGACACGACACTTGACCACATCGGGTGGCAACTACTCGACCGGGACGCAGAACTGCCCGACTTGGTCGTTCACGGTGTCCATCGCGGGTCAGCAGATCTCGTTCGGCGCCCCCGCCTCGTGCGACATCGGTCGGCGGGAGCAATCCTCCGACTGCTTCGACTGCGGGCCTGCGTCCGACGGCAACCACTGCACCGCGCGAGGCTTCCAAGTCACGGTGAAGATCTCGAGCATCGGTGGCGGGAATCCCTGCCCGCAGTTTCCCTCGTCGCTGCCGAGCACGGTCGAACAGGCGAATGCGGCGGTTCAGTGCAAGCCCCTGCGCGAGCAGGATCCCACCGTGGTTTGGTGCGCGTCAGTCACCACCTGTGTCGACGGCAAGTCAGAGAGCCCGTATCCGGACGGTGCGACTCTGAACGGTCCCGACGGCGCGTACGTCGTGCGGCTCGGCGATCCCGACAGCCTGCTAGTGGCCTCGCCGCCGGAGTCGGTTGCCTCCCAGTTGCGCGCCCTGCAGACGCTGCCCGCCTCCGAACTCACCGACGTGTTGCGAGAGGTCGTTCTCACCCACGCACCGGTCTCGGCGGTCGGCAACTTGTGGGCGCGCGTGGTGACGGAGTATCCGGCCGCGCCCGGTGGTTCCGCCGTGAGCATCGAACGCAACTACCGAGGAGCGCTCGGAGTCGACGGCGCGTTCAACCTGGACGTGCCCTACCGCGTGCTGGATGAAAACGGCAAGGCCGACAACGTGACAGAGAGGGTCTGGTTCGACGGCGCGAGCCTAGTGACCGGGATCGTCGGCGCGCCGTTCTACAACGTGTGGGTCGCCGACTCCGCCAACCTGCGGCCCGTGCTCCACACCAAGACAGCGCACCTCGCCGTCCTGCGCGCCTGGGTCGACAACCCTTTCCGCATCCTGCGCTTTCCGGGCACGAGCTACGCAACGGAAGTGGACACCGTTTCCGGTCGCGTGACCGTGGTGGAGTCGTATCCACAAGTCGAGAGCCCCGGCGGCGCCGGCCGGACGATCTACACGATCGACACATCGACTGGCAGCGCCCATCCCTTGCGGATCGAAGTCGTCGATGACCTCGGTCGAACGCTGCGCCGTACGAACTACGAGGACTACCGCGCGCTTGCAACTGGCGTGTGGCGGCCGCACCGCATTGTCGAGGAGCACTTCGAACCTGGCGTTGCAACGCCCAGCTTCGTGACAACGACGTCGATTCGCTCAGCGCAGGTGCTCGGAGACGCGCAGATCGAGAGCAGCTTGGCCCGCCCGCGTTCGGCGGACAACTGGTGGTTCGTGCGTCTGTAGCGCGGTGAACGAGAGCGGCTCGCGCCGAGAGCGAGCCGCTCGACTCGCTCGGCGGAGACATGCTCACTTCGCGGGCAGCTCGATCAGAGTGTAGTAGGCCTTGTCGTGAACGAGGTGCGCGCCGCCTTCCCGCACGACGTCGCAGGCGAGCTCGTGCACGTAGCCCTCGCGCAGGCCCTCGACGATCAGGCGCACGCTGCGGCGATCGTCGGCGACGCGCGCTTCGCGCACCGTCAAATCTGCCCGATCGACCTCGTCGCTGCCGTAGTGCTCGTGCAGCAGGTACGTGTAGCTCGAGAGCTGATAGTTCGCGGGTTCCGAGCCCGACACGAGTTCGACCGGCGCGGTGAACTCGAGTTCGAAGCCGTCGGGGCGCGCGTGCATCGCGCGGATCTCGAACGGCGTTTCGCCGGTCCAGCTCACGCGCTCGAGGCCGTGCGTGCGGTTGCCCAGGCTCCCCCATCCGCGGTCGGTGAGGCCGCAGAGCAGTCCGCCGCGCCCGTCCCACGCGACGCGCACGACGCCGCTCGAAAGCCCGCGGCGGAACGGGAAGCACGCGCCTTGCCAGCGCTTGCCGACCTTCTCGAGCTGCACGCGGATCACCGACGACTGGTACTGATCGCCGACGAACATCTGGCCCGCGAACGGCCCGAAGGCGCCGTTCGACTCGTCCCACACGAAGCCCGCCGGCGAGCGGCCCATCTTGTCGTAGGGGAACCACACCGCCGGCAGCTTGAAGCTCGCCATCGTCGCGGCGACCTCGGGCATCTTCACGCCGTTGGGCGCCTCGCCGGGCTTGGAGAACTGCCACAGCGGGTCATCGCACGAGAACGCGCCCCACGGATGGCCGTGGAAGTCGCCCGGCTCGAGGTGCGCGAGCTTGCTCGCCCCGCACCACTCGCCCTGATTGTCCGTGTAGAACAAATCGCCCCACGGCGCCGTGCCAACGCCCGCCGGCGAGCGCAGCCCCGCGCACATCGGCTGCATCGAGCCATCGAGTCCGATGCGCAGCGCGAACCCGCGCCACTTCACGCGTCCAAAGGGCTCGTCGCCGAAGGGCTTGTTGGTCGTGATCCACAACGCCCCATCAGGCGCGAGCGCGGGGCCGAAGTTGTACTCGTGGTAGTTGCCCGAGACGCTCCACGCGTCGCACACGGTCTCGAGCTCGTCCAATCGATCGTCTCCGTCGACATCGCGCATGCGCGAGAGCTCGCCGCGCTGCGCGACATAGATCCAGCCTTGGTGCTCGACGAGTCCCAGCGGCTCGTGCAGGCCGTGTGCGAAACGCACGAAGCGCGGCTCGCGGCCTTCGACGAAGGCGTCGCGGATGCACCACACTTCGCCGCGCCGCGTGCAGGCGAGGATCGAGCCGTCCGCGCGCACGAGCAGGCCGCCGACCTCGAGTTCGACGTGCTCGGGCAGCGCGAGCGTCTGCACTGCGTAGTAGCGCTCTTCGGCGCGCAGATCGGGCTTGGTTTCCTGCGGGCAGAGCGCAGCGAGCAACGCGAGCGGGATCACAGCTGAGCCTCCTGAGTGAAGCGTGCGACGAACGCATCGCCCTCGCGCACCCAGCCGCTCACGCGCCGCCGCTCGAGGATGTCGAAGTACAAGTTGTCGACCTCGCGCGGCGCGCGCAGCGTGAACTCGCGCACGAGCACCACGCGAGCGGCGTCGACGCGCGGAGTGATGCGCTCCTCGATCTCGACCTCGCCGAAGGCGTAGCGCCAGATCGGCACGCGTGCGCTGTCGAAGCGCCAGCCGAGGCGCCGGTAGCGCGCTTCGTCGCGCGACATCGTGGGCCACTCATCGACGCCGCGCGGCGCGTCGAAGGCGAACGGCAAGCCTCCCGAGAAGCGATAGGCGTCGGCCGTCGGAGGTCGCTCGAGCGCACCCGCTCGCGCGCGCCAGGTCCCTTTCGCGTTGAAGAAGCGCCCGCGCCACATCCACGCGAGCCGCGAATGCTCGACGTCAAACGCGTAGTGCACGCCCTGTGGGAAGCCGACCATCATTCCGCGCGGGCTGGAGTCCTCGAGGAACACGGCGCACATCAAGGGCTCGTCCGTCGGGATCAGCTCGTAGTCCGAATCGGGCGTGTCGAGGCCCTCGGGGATCGGCATCGAGGCCCCGAGCGAGAGGTACGACCACAGCGCGTCGATCTGCGCGCGCGGCTCGCCGCCGCACAGGTCCGTCACGGGGCTCAGCAGCCGCCCGTCGCTCGACTCCTGCCACAGGATCGCCATGCGCGAGTTCATGCCGACCGAGCGCGGGTCGAGCAGCAGACGTTGGAACCAGCGCGGCTGCAATCGCTCCGCGACGACTCCCAGGTCGACCGCCGGAATGCCGAGCGACTCGACACCGTTGAACGAGTGGCACTGGATGCAGCCCAGGCCCTTCGAGCCGGCGAGTTTGCGGCCCAACTCGATGTGCGCAGCTTCGAAGGGCGGCGCGAGCGCATCGGCGGGCTCGCCGTCGACGCTCGCGAGGAGCTGCGCGAGTCCGTGCACGTTGCGCGCGCCGAACTGCGGCATGCGCGTCGCGAGGTAGGGACGCACGCCGCGGCCGGTTTCGAGCACGCGCTCGAGCGCCGCGAGCTTGAGCTTCGCGCCCACGCCATCGAGGTGCGGCGGCAGTCGGCCCTCGTCGCCGAGGTCGACTTCGCGCGCCGGCCGGAAGTAGCCCGCGCGCTCGAGCTCGGGCCCGCCCTGCTCGCCGCGGCGATGGCAGGCGTAGCAGTTCAGTTGCGAGAGCTGCGCGTGCGCCTCGTCGGCGGGTTCGCGCGGCGTGCTCAAGCTGCTCGGCTCGAGCAGCAGCGTGCGCAAGGCCAGCACCTGCGCGTCGTCGAGGTCGAAGTGCGGCGTGCGAGCGCGCGGAACAGCGCTGAGGCAGCCTTGCTCGCTGCGTGCGCGCAGCTCATCGAGCGCCGGCGGCCGCAGCGGCGCCACGCGCGGCTCGCGGCCCTCGATCACGTGGCACGCGCCGCAGCCCAGACGCGCGAACTCCGCGCGGCCGCGTTCGACCTTGCGCGCGTCGAGCGTGAAGTCGTCCTGCGGCGGCTTCATGCGCAGCCCCGCGTGCACGACGGCCTCCGCCGGAAGCGTGACGCGCGCGCCGCCGGGCAACTTCCAGTCGAGCGAGAACTCCTCGCCGCCCTGGATCTCGAAGCACCACACCTCGAGCGCGTGGCGACCGCGCTCGAGCCACAGCGCGCCCGAGTGGTCCGCCGGAGCTTGGTCGTGCCACTCGTCGATCAGCAGCTTGTCGTCGACCCACAGTCGCGCGCCGTCGTCGGAGCGCGTCGTGAACTCGACCTCGCCGCTCTGCGGAACCTCGACGAAGCCGCGGAAGCGGTAGGCGAAGTAATCCTCGCGATGTCCGTCCGGCAGCTCCGCGATGTCGCGCACGACTTCCTTGCGCACGGGCTCGAGATCGCGCAGGTCCGGCCATTCGCCTTCGTACTCGAAGTACTGCGCCTCCCAGCCGGGCGCCCAGGCCATGGTCTCGCTGTCGCACTGACCGCGCAGCAGATACGTCGCGATCGCGCGCGCTTCGCGCTCGCTCAAGTGCAGCGCGGGCATGCGCCCCGAGGGCCGCGCCGCGAGCGGATCGACGAGGAACTTCGCGAGCGCGTCGACGCTGGTGTCGAAGGCCGGCGCGCCCAGATCGGCCGCAACGGCCGGCGCAAGCGCCTGGTCGGCGTCGAACTCCCACGTCGCCGAGTCGAGGTCCTCGAGCGACTCCTGCGGCTCGTGGCAAGCGACGCAGCCGACCGAGTGGTAGAGCCTGCGGCCTTCCTCGAGCGTGGGCAGGTCGACGAGCTCCTCGCCCGGCTCGAGCGGGCCGCCCTGCGCCGCGAGGTAGTGCACCAGCGCCTCGAGCACGCCCTCGCGCTCGCGCTGCGGCAGCGCCGCGAGCAGATCGGGCATCGCCGTGCCCGGCTTGGCGCCGTGCGGATCGCTCAGCCACTTGCGCAAGCCCGCCGGCGTTTTGCGCGCGCCGATTCCGTCGAGCACGGGCGCGTCGACGGGCTCGATGCGCGTGGCGTCAGGCGCCGCGTGGCAAGCCGCACAACGCAGGCGCGAGGCGAGCAGCTCGGCCTCGAGCCGCGCCGGCGCGTCGAAGCCGCTCAACTCCACCACCTGTTCCTCGCCGACTCCCAGCGTGCAGGCCGCCGCTGTGACCATCGCGAGACCGCCCAGCGCCGCCCATCGTGTGCTTGTCGAACTCAAGGAGAACGCATCGTAGCGCCGTGGCACGACGCACCCTCGCCAGTCCCTGACGGTCCGCGCGCGCAAGTTTTGGCGAGAAAGTCTCACCCCGGAGCGCGGTCGGAGGAACAGAGGGCGCGTGGCGCGAATTGCGCCCTCCGATTGAAATCAGCTTCGTCGGCGCGCGAGCCGGAGCGGTCCGCTCGCGCCCTTCAGCCCGCTCGACCGTCCGTTCTCGCCAAGGACCCGCGATGCTCGTCCGAATCCTCGTCGCCCTCGCCTGCGCCGATCTCGCGTGGGCG
>WYBT01000037.1 GCA_011525785.1 Planctomycetaceae bacterium | reverse complement strand
CGACCCGGCCAAGGTCGAACGCGTGGCGCTGCAGAACGCGGCCTCGGTCGCGACCCTGCTGCTCACCACCGACGCGCTGGTCAGCGACCTGCCCGAAGAAGAGAAGAGCGACAAGAAGTAGTCGCGCGACTCTCGTGAACCCAAGCGGGCCGTCCGGTGCACCTCACCGGGCGGCCCGCGCTCGTTTCGCGGCCTCGAGCGGCACGGCGTGGACGCGGTGCGGAACTCAACCCGTCGACGCTGAAGTCGCGATCGAAGCGAGCGCTTGGCTGGAGCGAACAGTCCGTGACCGCGAGGCAGCGGTCCAAGGCAACCTTGGCATCGGAAGGTCCCGCGCGCCGCGCGCCCGCCGACTAGAGTTCCAACATGGGAGTACTTCTCTCTGCCATCACGCTGCTCGCGGCCGTGAGCACTGCGGCGCAGAACCCTGCGCCGAACTCGCTCCACGGGTTCTATCGGCGGTTGACGAATGCGGAGCAGGCCATTGCCGCGTGCACCGACGCCGGGGCGCGGACGGCCGCAGTCGATCACGTGCTCGCCGCGTTCAAGAGCCGCGAGGCGAGCGACTTCGCGACCGCGGCCTCCGAGTTGGATCTCGCCGCGCATATAGCGCGAACCGAGGATCTCGCGGCGAAACCGAGCGCGCCGGACGGCTGGGCGATCGCGCCGACGCGGAGCCTGATGGACTGCGGCAGCGGCGCACTGCAATTGGAGTTCGTGCTCGAGTACGGAGAGCTCGAAGCGCGCGCCTGGTCGGTGACACTTGAAGCTCCGGGACGCGACTCGATCCAAGGGCAGATCACCTTCGCCCCCACTTCGAACTCGGCGCTCTGGATTCCCGACTCGTTCGACTGGCCGGCGGGCGACTACGACGCTCGGCTCGTCATCGCAGACGCGAGCGGCACGGTTCACACGCGGGATATCGCCTTCTCGCTCGCGCAGGACGTCGATCAGCGTCTCACGCAACTCGGCGCACGAGTCGAAGCACTGCCCAGCAACCCACGGAATCTCGAACGTTCGTCAGCGCAAGCACTGCACGCCTTGTTGGCATCGCACGCCGCGGGTTCGGAGTCGGCGCACGACTACCCAGCAGCGCGGCTGCTCGCAGAGGCAGAGAACCTCGTCGAATCGGTGACGCGCGGAGAGAAGTGGTTCACTCCTCAGCGCAGCGGCGAGTTCCTCCTCTCGATTCCCTGGGGCTCGGTGAGCATCCCAGCGCGGATCTACATCCCGCCCGGCGTGGACGAAGACTCGCGACCGCCGCTCGTGGTCGCGTTGCACGGCGAGGGGTTCGACCAGAACACGTGGTTCGACGGATACGGCGGAGGACGGATCGTCGAGCTCTGTCGCGCGCGCGGATGGATGCTGCTCGCCCCGCAGTGGACGCGCAACGGCGGCGTGTCGTGGGTGGAGTACCTGATTTGGGAGTTCGCGAAGATCTACCCAGTGGACCGCAGCGCCGTGTACCTCGTCGACCACTCGCGCGGGCGCGACAGCGCGCTGCGCGCAGTGAGCGACACGCCCCAGTGCTGTCGCGCTGCTGAGTTGATCGGTGCGCGGACCAAGAAGCTGCCCTCGTCCTTTGGTCCCGCGCGACCCAAGTTCCTTGCGCATCGGACGCTCTACCTCGCCGCCGGGGAGCGTGACTTCGCGCGCGGCGAGGTCGAGGAGTTCTACGAGTCCCTGGTCAAGGCCGGTGCGAGTCGTACACAGCTCATGATCGCGCCGGACGTGGAGCACTCACTTGCCGTGGGCGCAGTCCTCCCACATGCGTTCACGTGGCTCGACGCCATCGCGCCGCGCAACGAGCTGCTTCGACGCGCGATGTTCGGCGACGAGCCCAAGGGAGCACCTGACGCGCGGATCGATGCGCTGCGCTACGAGTTGCTCTCGCGGCTGCGTGAGCTCGATCGAGCGCGACTCCAGATTCCCAGCGCGCGGGGCTCTCAGTCGCTCGCGGACCTCGCGCTGCTGGCCGAACTGAAGTTCGCGGAAGGCGACCTCGCGGCGGCGTGCCTCGCGCTTGATTCTGCGCACAGCAGTCCAGATGGTTTCGGAGTCGATCTGGGGGTCCGGCTTCGCGACGCTCGCGAACGATCTCTCGAGCTGACCTGGTTTCGGCTGTCCGGAACTCACGACGGAGGTGCGTGGTGGCCGCGGCTCCGTCCCTCGCACCACGAGGACGACGAGGACTTTCTCAGCTTCCATAACGACCGTACAGCAGACTGGAGCGCCGATGTCGCGCCCGAGGCCGCCGGCGATGTGAACTGCAAGGTCACGCTGTTCGACGGCGACTTCCGACAGTTCGAGCGAGAGTTCGTAATGTCGTTCGTCGAGCGTCGAGACGAACGCCTCGCCGCACTGGCCGAGGCTGTCGCGTCGCTGCCTCCGTCAGCTCCCGCACTCGAGCGAGCGAGTGCGCAGCGGCTCCTCGCGCTGCTGCAAGCGCTGGCCGATGGAACAGGAGTGCTACACGACTACCCCGGCGCTCGTCTGCTCGCCGAAGCCGAACAAGTCGCCGCCGCCGCTGCGAAGGGCGAGCGCTGGTACGGGCCCGAACGCGACGGCGAGTTCTTCCTCGCGTTGCCCATCGGCAGTCGCGCGCTCGAGACGCGAGTGTTCGCGCCGCCAGGCATGTCGATGGACAAACCGACGCCGCTCGTGCTCGCGCTGCACGGTCGCGTGTTCGACGAAGACACGTGGTTCGACGGCTACGGCGACGGGCAGGCGAAGACAAAGTGCGCCGAGCGCGGCTGGATGCTCGCGGCGCCGCGCTGTGCTGGCGGCGAGGACGCAGAAACGCTCGATGCGATCGTCAACGCCCTCGCGGAGCGCTATCCGCTCGACCGGGAGCGCATCTTCGTCATCGGCCACTCGCGCGGTGGCGCTTCGATTCTCGACGCGCTCTCGCAAGCTCCGCGTCGCTACCGCGGTGTCGCAACGATCGGCGCAGCGCTCGAGCCCGCCGCCGCCGCGCGCCTCGCGTCTGCGCCGCTGTTTCTCGCCGCCGGCGAGCGCGACTTCGCGCGTGAAGGCGTTGAGGCATTCCACAAGGCGTTGCTCGCTTCGGGGGCGAAGTCGAGCTCACTGCACATCTATCCGCAGGCCGGTCACTGGTTCGCGGTGGCCGACGCGCTCCCCGACGTGTTCGCTTGGTTCGACGAGCGCAGCCGCTGAGCGCAGCGCTGCGCGCAACTTGGCCAAGCGAAGGACCGCCTGCCTCCCCGCGCCGTTGAACTCCAACCACCCGTGCATGGCCGCCGCACGTCGCGCTGCAGTGCGCGGTCGCCCCGCCGAACCAATGTGTTCCGAATAGAGGCTGCCCTTCGGGGCCGTTCTTGCTCGCCATGCGGGTCAGTTCGCGATTGCTGCTCGCGAGCACGCAACTGCGCCCCAGACGCTGGAGAGCGTGCTAACGTCGCGCGCATGATGTTCGCGGCCATCTTGGTGTGTCTGTCGCAGGGCGTGAAGGGCATCGGCGCGGGGGAGCAACTCGTCAAGCGCGCGGAGAGCGCACCGCCGTCAGAGGGGCAAGCTCACTTCGGTCGAGTGTTGGATGCGCTGACGGGGCGACCGCTCGAGGGAGTCCGCGTCGAGGCGTGGACGGAAGACTGGGAGCAGCCGGCGTTGCTCGTCGACGAAGCGAGAACGCGCGCGGACGGGAGCTTCTGGGTCGAGGCCGCCAAGCAGCAGCGCGCGACGGACAAGCTGCGCTTCTCGCTTGCGGGCTACCGCAGTACGACCCGCGCGCCGTCGGATCTGGGCGAGAACATCTTGCTCGCGCCGGGCAAGGCGCCGGCGAGTGTCGTGCTTGCGGACCTGCGCGGGCGGCCGATCCCTGGAGCGCGAGTCACGACACGGCAAACCTGCGCGCACGGGCCGAGCGCGATCGAAGTGTTCAGCGATGCAGAGGGTCGCGTGGACCTGTCGAGCATGCCGCCACTCGACGACGAGCCGGAACTCGAGGTCACGGTCGATGGCTTCGAAGCACTGCGCAATCGCGAGCCCGAAGACGCCTTCGAGGTCGCCGGCGAGACGACGAAGTGGCTGCTCGGAGCGAAACGCCCCGTGCGCTTTCGCTTGTTGGACTCAGATGGCGAGTCCGCGTCGAACACACGCGTGTTGATGGGCTTCGCGCCAGAGTGGAGCTCCACAACCACCGACGCTGATGGGCGCGCGGCTTTTCTGTTCGGTTTCCAGTACGAGAACTCGCTGCTGCACGCTCTCCAGCCGGGACGCGACGGCACGTTGATCGACTTCCCGGGCTGGAACTGCGGCGAACTCGTCCTCCGGCTGAACGGCGATCCGACGAGCCGTCGCGCTCGCGGCGACGATCCCGAGGTCACGCTCGAACCCGCGCAGGCCGGGCTTCCATTCGTGCTGCTGCACGAGCACGGCTGGCGCCGTCAAGAGGAGGGGCTCTGCCGCTTCCCTCCGGGCAAAGCACAACTCCTGGTCGGCGGCCCGTTCAGCGGCTTCGTCGAACACGCACAGACCCACGTGCTCGAGCCGGGAGCGAAAGTGCATCTCGTAGTGGACGCCGAGCCCGAACCGGAGTTCGAGATCGACGCTGTACTCGGTCCCGATGGCGAGCCGCTGTGGGTGGAGATCGTTCTCGAAGCTGCGGGACACTCCGTGCGCTTCGGCCACCGCGAGCGCGCGACCTACTCGGCGCCTCCTGGCGTGCCTGTGACCCTCGCGCTGCCGTCCGTCAGAAGACCGTTCTCGATCGAGTTCGATCCCCAGCGACTGGAACAACCACTTGCGATCCACGAGCTCGAGGAGTGGAAGTCGCAGCCGAAGAGCGCCGAGCTGGAGACCCTTGCGATCGAGGTTCCGCCTGAATTGACCGCTTTGCTTCGCGTGCGAGTCCAGGCGCGCGGAACGCTCGGATCCAGCAGCGAGCCTGGGAAAGAAGGCTGGCCGATCCAGATCGAGCGCGGCGCTGCGGTGGAGCTCAGCATGCGCGCGGAGGGCTACGTCAGTCGCAAACTGGTGTTGCCGGCGAGCGAGTCGCGGCCGCGCATCGTCGCGAACCTCGTGCGCTGCGCGCGGGTCGAAGTGCGGGGCAAGCAGCTGCGGGCTCTGATCGGACCACACGGCGCGGCGGAGCACGACGATGCCGGCGTCTTCGCACTCGAAGACCTCGCGCCCGGGCCGCTCGAACTCGCGCTCGACATCGACGGGACCTGGCACACGCTCCGATTGAATCTGGCGCCGGGCGCGAATAGAAAACTCGCACTTCAGTGAACAGACTCACAGCCGCCAGCGCCTTCACGGCAGCAGTGCTCGCTGCAGCAGGGGCATGGGCATATCACGATTACGCGTGGCATCGCCACCAGAGCGAGCTGGCAAGGAACTGGCGCTCCAGTGCTTCTGTCCAGTCCGGTCGAGATGTGCGGAACGGCGACTTCGAGCTGGTGGACCCGCAGCGCGCAATCGTCGAGACGATCAGCCGTGTGAAGCTCGTCGTTGATCCCGAGCTGCGCGTCGAGCGCATGCGGGTCGGGACCGGCCGGTGGAACGACGAGCGCGAGAAGGGTGTCGTAGACTACGAGGCCGACGAGTACCGCCAGGCCTCGGCGCAATTCCTGCCCGACGGCGCGTTCGCGGTCTTCGTGGAGAGCGCCGACATCGGCCATTCAGAGTGGTACGAGCTCGTCGTTCCACCCGACGCGGTGAGCGGACAAGTGCTCGCCGGAAAGTCGCAGATGTTCATCGACATCGCACCGTGCTACAGCCAGCCGTTGTGGGTCGAAGGCGTGTTGACACTCTCGGGCCTTCCCGCAAAGGCCGGAGAGCGTGTGAACTTGGACCTCAGAGTCAATGTGGCGGACGGCTGGGCGTTCCACGCGCAAGCCGACCTCACGTCGAGGCCTGGGGCAGGCTGCTCGACGGGCCGCGAGAAGCTCTGCGCGCCGCGCTGGCAAGCGACGCCGTTTGCAGGCATCGTCGAGCCGCGCGCGCGCTGGCGCATCTGGGCCCAAGTGAAGCCAGACGCGACGAGGTTGTCGTGAACCGCAGTCAGCTCGAGCGCGAGCTCACGCCGAGCGCACGTCCGCGAAGAACGACTCGAGCTCGCTGACCAGGCGCTCGGGCGCCTCCTCGGGAATCAGGTGGCCAACCCCGGCGAGAGTTCCGCCGCGGGCTCGCACGCCCATCTCAGCGAACTGCTCGCAGGTCTGGGGAACGCCGAACTGGCCCCCCCAGGCCATCAGCGGCGCGGCGAGGCCCGCGTCGCCCACGGCGCGGATCTGTCGCGCCGTCTCGAAGCTCGCGCGGTACCAACCGACGCTCCCGGCAATCCCGCCTTCCGAGCGCAGGCTGTCGGCGTACACGCGACGGTCGTCGGCTGTGACGGCCTGCGGATTGGGCGCGTGCATCAGCGGCACGATGTAGTCGACGAAGGCCTGCTCCCGCCCTGCGAGAAGCAACTCCGCGAGCCCAGGCGCGCTGTTGAATCCGAAGTGCCAATAGCCGCCGTGGTTCTCCTCGCGGTAGACGGTGAAGCGGTCGAGGTTGAAGCCGACCAGCGGTTCGTCGAGGTAGGTGAGCGAGCGCGTGCGCGTCGGGAAGTTGCCCGCGAACACCAGGGCCACGAGCGCGCCCATGTCGTGCCCGACGATGTGCGCGCGCTGCACTCCGAAGGCGTCGAGCACGCCGGCCACATCGGACGCGAGCGAGAGGCCGTCGTAGCCCGACTCCGGTTTGTCGGACGCGCCGTGGCCGCGCAGGTCCGGAACGATCACGAAGTGCGACTTCGCGAGCTGGGGCGCGACTTTGCGCCAGGTGTGTGACGTGCCCATCCAACCGTGGAGGAGCACGACGGCGGGATGCTGCTCGGCGCCGGAGGAGTTGACGGAGTAGGTGACGCCGCGGGTCGTGATGCGCTGGATGCGGGGCTGGAGCTGGGTCATGGGGCGAAGCTAGGCGGGTTGCTCGAACGCAACAAGACGGCAAGATTGCACGCCCCGTTGCGATTGCGGAACACTCGGCCCATGGACCTCAACCTGCTCAGGACCTTCGTCGTCGTCGCGGAGTCCGCGCGGATCTCACAGGCGGCAGCGCAGCTCGAGCTGCCGAAGTCGACCGTGAGCCGACACATCTCGCGGCTCGAGCGGAGCGTCGGCGCCGCGCTGTTCCTGCGCCGCAGCGACGGGCTGGAGCTCACTGCGGTCGGGAGGCGACTCTTCCAGTCAACGCGCGACGCGGTGCGAGCCCTCAGCGCGCCACTCGATGCCCCGAGCGAGGCGTCGAGCGCCCGTCCGATCCGCGTCCACGCACCGGCGCTCCTGGGACGCGGCCTGCTCAGCCCGATCTTCGCCGCGTACCTCGCCGCGCGCGACGACCTCGCGCTGGACGTCCGACTCGGCACGCGCTTCGAGCTGCCGTCGCCCACAGAGATCGACCTCGTGTTCCTCGTGGGCACGACCGCCGGCCGCGACTTCGAGACCTGGGCGCTGGGCTCCGTCGAGGCGCGCCTGTACGCCGCACCGACGCTGTTCGCGCAGAGCGGACCGCCGGAGACTCCGGCGCAGCTCGAGGCCTGGCCCATCATTACCGAGAACTGCTCGCCAGGGAGCCGCAGTCGGATCCGATTGACGTCGGCGCACGAGGAGCTCTCCGTGCTTCTGGCCTCGCCGCGCATCGTCGGGAACGACGCCGACCTGCTCATCGACGCTGCGCGCGCCGGCCTGGGCATCTTGCGCATCGCTTCGTTCCTGGCCGAGCCGTTCGTACGCACGGGTGAGCTCGTCGCAGTGCTGCCCCAGTGGCACACCGATCGACACGCGGTCAGCGTCGCTCGCTCGCTCCGCGCCGATCACCCGGCTGCAGCGGACCTCGCCGACTTCGTGGCGAGTCGCCTCCACACCAGCCCGTGATGCGTGCGGCCAGCTCGCGCGTTCCGCCGACGGAACCGGCGTGCCATCAATGCGTCCTTGTCAAAGGCCGCGGGCCCGACCTAGTGGAGTGGCTCCGAACTCCGCTGCACCGCTCGAGTGCATCGGCGCTTCACGCAAGACGCACGGCTGGCTGGCGACACGACTGGAGTCGCCGAATCGGCGCAAGCCTGCGGGAGGCGGCGACGCGCTTGATGCGTTCAGAGGAGTCTCGAGTCCCCCATCCCTCGAATCGTCTCGCGCACGCGCGCCCGCCCGCGATCGGGCGACGCGTAAGAGCGAGGCTCCATCGCCAGCACCCATGCATCACTTGCCGCAGCAGCGCGTGACCTCGTCCTTCTCCGTTCGCAGTCTGCGTCCGGGCGCCATCGCCACGGGTCACCTGCTCACCGTCGACCACTTCCACATGTCGCAGCCGACGTTTCCGCCGCACCCCCACGCGGGGTTCTCGGCGGTGACGTGGATGGCGCCGTGGTCCGAAGGAGCGTTCCGCAACCGCGACAGCCACGGCGACAGCTCGCTGATCGAACCGGGCGCGCTGCACTGGACGCTCGCGGGCTCAGGCATGTTGCACGAGGAGATTCCCGTGCGCCCCGGCCAAGTGTGCGAAGGGCTGCAGATGTTCGTGAAGCTGCCCGAGGTCGACGAGCTCTGCGAGCCGCGCGCCTTTCACGTCGAGCCCGGCGACGTGCCGCGCATCGAAAGCGCCGCGTCGTCGATCCGAGTGTTGGCGGGTGAAATGCAAGGCGTGCGAAGTCGGATCCCGACCCAGGCCGGCACGACGCTGCTGCACGTGGAGTCGAGCGGCCGACTCGCGCTCGATGTCCCCGCGGGAGTGGAGGCCTTCGCGCTCGTGTTGCGCGGTCGCGGCCACATCGCCGGCGTCGAGGTCGAGTCCGGCGCAGCACTCGCTCTCAACGCGAATCAGCACGTCGAGCTCAGCGGTGCAGACCTGTGCGCTCTGGTTGCGTGGAGCGAACCTATGACTGCGCGCCCCGAATTCGACGGCCCATTCTGCATGGTCCGCCGCGAGCGACTCGCACAAGCCCGTGCGGACTACCGCTCCGGAGCGATGGGTCGCTTGAAGGCTTCGGACGTCGTGTGGAGTCGATAGCGCGTCACGCGGGGCCGCTGCACGCGTCCAGTTGGCCACACAGCGCCGGCAAGCGCCTCAAGTGTTCGCGAGCAGGAACACCTGCTCAAGACGCGAGAGGTTGCGCTCGCGCACCGTCAGGACGCGGACCAGGGAGTTGTTCTTGATGCCGACGATGAGCCGCCCGAGCTCGTCATTGCCGAGTTGGAGCGGGATGTAGCGACTGAAGACCGATCCCATCGGCGCCACGAAGAGCTCCGCCTCGTCGTCGCCTCGAAAGTAGGTGGTCCTGAACGTGCGGTGGACGGCGCTGAGCAGCACTGTCGAGGTTCCCGCCTCGCGCAAACAGGTGCGACTCGACATCGCGCCGGGCTTGTAGATCTCGTACTGCTTGCCGTCCAACTCGAAGCGCCGCAGCACGCCGTTCAGCGGCATCGCCACGACGGTGACTTTGCTGACCACCGCGTCGCGCACATCGCGCACCAGGATCGTCATCGAAGCGGCTTTGGCGGTGTCCTGCCACACGGCCCACAGCACGTCCTGTCCGACCAGCAGCTCCTTGCACTCGGCCAAGACCTGCGCGGCGCGCAGCGCCAGGCTCTCAGCGTCACCCGCACGCCGGACACGGACGGCGACGACCGTCAACAAGAGCGTGAACACCGCGATTCCGCCGAACACCGCCAAGTACACCATCAGATTGGAATCCATCAGGTCGTCGAGACTCGTGGTCGCTGCTCCAGCGGCCCTTATCGGTCGCCGACGCCGGAATACTGGGCGCGCCCGCATCCGACGCACCGGGCCTCGACGCTCTCGCGGTCCAGCGAGAACGTGCTTCGAGTGCGACTCCGCCCCGGATGCGTCGGGACGCGGCCCGCACCGAAGAGCTGCTCGGGCTCGCGTTCGAACGCGTTGAGCGTCATCTCGCTCGCAATTCGCTGCGCGCCGCTCCCACGGACGCGCGCGTCGCGCTGTCGGCGACCGTTCCGCGCCGCAGGTCGAAGGGCGCGGCGAGAGCCAGGCGCCCGTGGGCTGGGACGCCTACGCCGCGGCGCTGGACTTCGTCGGCGCGACCGCCAACGAGAGCACGTGCTCTTCGAGGCCCGAACAACGAGCGATGTGGGCGTCGGCGGCCGCACGCCAGAACCGCAGTGCGCCGCGGAAGCCCTGCACGTCCCAGCCAACGGAAGCGACGAGCGCGTCTCGCGGGAGTTGCGCAGCCCAGAGAGCTCGAGGCACGAAGTCTGAAATGCGCGTCCACTCCGAGACCGTGGCGACGCTTCAGGCCGACGGCGGTGTTGAGTCCGGAGTGCGCGCGGCCTCGGGACGCGGCGCTCAATTCCCAAAAGCAGTCCGCGCTCGCGCTTCCAATTCGATCGAGCGCGCGGCACGATTCGACCGTTCTCTTCGCGATGCAATCGCCGTCCAGACTTCCAGAACCCGACTTCCGCTTGCTGTTCGAGTCCGTTCCCGGACTCTACCTGGTGCTCACGCCCGAGTTCGTGATCGTGGCGGCCAGCGACGCGTACCTGCGCGCGACGATGACGACTCGCGAGGGAATCGTCGGAGGCGGCATCTTCGAGGTCTTCCCCGACAACCCGCGGGACCCCAACGCCACTGGCGTCGCCAACTTGCGCGCATCGCTCGAGCGAGTGCGCCAAAGCGGCCTCGAGGACACGATGGCGGTGCAGCGCTACGACATCCAGGTCCAGGGCCAGGAGGATTTCGAGGCGCGCTACTGGAGCCCGATCAATTCACCGGTGTTCGGCCCGGATGGGAAGGTCGCGTTCATCATCCACCGCGTCGAAGACGTCACCGCCTTCGTTCAACTCCGACTCGCCAAGACGGAACAGGAGGAGATCGCCCACGGGTTGCGCTCCGAGACCGAGCGCATGGAGGCGGAGATCTACCGGCGCGCGCAGGAGCTCCAGACCGCCAACAACACGGTCAGATTGCTCAACGAGACGCTGGAGCGCCGCGTCGCCGAGCGCACCGAGTCGCTGCGCAAGACGGAAGAGAAGCTGCTGCACTCTCAGAAGATGGAAGCGCTGGCCCGCTTGACGGGCGGCATTGCGCACGACTTCAACAACATGCTGGCGGTGATCATCAACTCCAACTTCATGCTGAAGGAGGTCGGAGAGCTGAACGAGGAGCAAGCCAAGATCGCCGCGCAGGTCGATTTCGCGGCGCAACGGGCGGCCGCGCTGACTCGGCAGCTGCTGATCTTCAGTCACCAGCAAGTCACGCAAGTGCGCTCGGTCGAGTGGAACGCGGTGGTCGTGGAGATGCAGTCGATGTTGCGCCGCCTGGTGGGCGAACACATCGAGTTCCGAACACAGCTGTGCGAGCAGTCGACTCTCGTGCGCGCCGATCGCAGCCGCTTGGATCAGGTGCTCGCCAACCTGGTGGTCAACGCGCGCGACGCCATGCCGCGCGGCGGCACGATCGGGATCGAGACCGCCCGCATCACGATCGACGCACTGGACCCGCAGACAGCGCCTGAACTGAGCCAGGGAACGTACGTGGTGCTCTCGGTGAGCGACACGGGCGTGGGCATGTCGCCCGAGACCAAGGCGCGCGTGTTCGAACCGTTCTTCACCACCAAGGGCGTCGGACGCGGCACGGGATTGGGGCTCTCCACCGTTCACGGCATCGTGACCCAAGCCGGCGGACACGTGTGGGTCTACAGCGAGTTGGACCGCGGAACGGTCTTCAAGGTGTACTGGCCCGCTGACACCGCGGACTCCGCTGCGAAGGAGGATTCGCAACTCCCCGTCGCTGTGCGGAACGGGAGCGAGACCGTGCTGCTGGTCGAGGACGAGGCGCTGCTGCGCTCGGCGACTTCGACGCTGCTGCGCGCTCGCGGCTACCGAGTGCTCGTCGCAGCCGACGGCGTCGAGGCGCTGCGGCTGTGCGAGTCCCACCCCGATGCGATCGACCTCGTCGCCACCGACGTGATCATGCCCGGGCTCGATGGCAAGGAGCTCGCGCGCCGACTGCAAGCCCTGCGCCCGTCCCTGAAGGTGCTGTTCATGTCGGGCTACACCGATCAAGTGCTGCGCGAAGGGAGCTGGACCTCCGACATGGGGTTCGTCCAAAAGCCCTTCTCACCCAACGAGTTCCTGTCCGAGGTGCGTCGCGTGCTCGACGGGGCGCCGTCGCACTGAAGCGGCGGCGGCGCGCCCGCGGAGCTGAAGGCGCCGCCCCCGGTCGCGGACGGACTGGCAAAGCGCTCTCGCACGCGCGCGCATCCGGAGACTCTCGGCGCGCGTAGAGTCGGTTCTCCCGATGCTAAACGAGCTCCGCTCCGCCAAGTCCGCCTCACCTGCCTGGGGACGCGCGTGGCTGCGCGCCGCCGCCGTCTACAACGTCCTCTGGGGCGCCGCGGTGATCGTGTGGCCGCACGCACTGTTCGACTGGGTCGGCATCCCGCGGCTGAACTACCCGGAGATCTGGCAGTGCGTCGGGATGATCGTGGGCGTGTACGGCGTGGGCTACTGGATCGCCGCGAACGACTCGCGCCGGCACTGGCCGATCGTGCTCGTCGGCCTGGCCGGCAAGATCCTCGGCCCGCTGGGATTCGCCAAGGCGCTGTTCGAAGGCGTGTTTCCGCCCGCGTTCGGGCTCACGATCCTGACCAACGATCTGATCTGGTGGATCCCCTTCGCGCTGCTCTTGCGAGACGCGGCGAGACACTCGCGCTCAGTCGGCGAAGCGGCGAGTCGCGGCGCGCAGTGAGCCGCGCGGCGCGCATCACCACTTCTTGATGCGCTTCAAGTAGTCGACCAGCTCGTCGTACTGCCCGCCTTCATTGGCGTAGCGCGCAAAGTTGCGCGCGGTCGCGATCCACTCGAGCGTGCTGGCGCGCGATTGGGCGAGCGCTCGCTCGAGGTCCTTGGGCTCGACGCGGTGCACCTTGCCGCTCGCCAAGGAACGCTCGAGGGCCCGCTCGCCAGCGCGCTCGGCCAGCGCGACGAGATCGGCGCCGGAATACAGCTCGGTCTTCTCGACGGCGCCGCGCACGTCGAGCGCTTCGCCGCCCGGCAAGGCGCGCAGCCGCTCGGCGAGCATCGACTCGCGCGCAGCCTTGTCCGGCGGCGTCACGAGCAGCACGCGGTCGAAGCGCCCCGGTCGCCGGAAGGCCGAGTCCACGTTCCACGGCACGTTGGTCGCCGCGAGCAGGAGCACGTCGCGATTGCGCGCCTTGACGCCGTCCATCTCCTGCAGGAGCTGGTCGACCAGCGTCTTGAAGAACTGCGCGGACTCGCGGCCACGCGTGGAGGCGAGCGCGTCGAACTCGTCGAAGAACAGCACCGTTGGCGCGCTGCGGCGCGCGTGCTCGAACAACGCGTGGATGAGCTTCTCGCTCTCGCCCCAGTACTTGTCGACCACGTCGTGGATCGAGACCGACACGAAGCGCGCGCCGAGCTCGCCGGCGGTCGCGCGAGCGATGTAGGTCTTGCCGCAGCCCGGCGGTCCGTACAGCAGGATTCCGCCGCCGCCCTTGCGTCCGAAGGCCTCGAACACGCCCGGCTGCTTGAAGGGCGCGATGATGCGCAGGCTGATCTGGCGCTTGATGTCATCCAGACCCGCCACATCGGCGAACGTCAGGCGCAGATCGCCCCAGTCGAACTGCGAGGCCCACTCGTCGTCGGCGAGCGGCTCGGGCGCGATTTCGGCCGGGGCCAGCTCCTCCGAAGGCGGCGCAGCCTTGGGACGCGGCGTCGCTGCGGGCGCCCGCGGCGGTGAAGACGGCTGGGTCGCCGGCGGCGCTTCGCTCGGCGCGCCGCGCAACGCTTGGATCAGCTCGATCTCCCGCGCGAGCTGCGGGTCGTGTCCGAGTTCGAGGGCCGCCTCGGCGCGGATCAGCGCTTCAGCGAGCTTGCCCTGCTCGCGCAGCAGCGGCACAAGCTTGCCCAGCGCCTGCTTGCGCGTCGCCGAGAGCTCCGCGGCCGTGCGCAGCGCACTCGCGGCGTCTTCGGCGCGTCCTGCAGCGACGAGCAGCTCGGCGTAGTGGATCCACAGCGCGCCGTTGCGCGGGTCGCGTTCGAGCGCCTGGGCCAGCGCGTTCAGCACAGTGGCGTCCGTCATGGCGAATCCGTTGGGTCAGCGGTGGACAGCGAGCGGCGCGCGCGGCGGAGCGCTCAGAACTTCGGCGGGACCAGTTTGATCCACAACCCCACCAGCCACGAGGCGATCCAGGTGTAGATGCAAAACGCGACGTAAGCGATCGAGATTGGCCCCCAATAGCGCCAATCCCACTCTTGCTGGCGTGCGACCATCGACAACCCGACGAACACCGCCCACGGGAGGAACTGCTTACCGGGCAGCCGCCGCGTGACGACGTCGAACAGGTAGGCCGGGAAGTAGATCCAGCGGCAGCAGCGATCGGCTTCGAGCCAGGCCTCTTCGAGCTGCGCGTTGGACGGATCGACGCTCAGCGCCTCGCGCAGGACTTGCCGCGCGCGGAACGCACGGCCCGAAGTCAGCAGCGAGGCGGCGAGGCTCGCGCTGCCCGCGATGTCGCCCGGGTCGAGTTCGAGCCCCTTGCGCGCGTGCGCCACGGCGCGGGCGGTGTCGTTCTCCTCGACGTGCGCCAACGCCAGGCGCTGGTGCGCCTCCGCCGACTGCGGGTCGAGCTCCAGCGCCTTGCGCCACAGACGCGCGGCCTTGGCGTCGTGTCCGGTGCGCGACATGAGGTCGCCGTAGGCCACGTAGGCGTAGGACCAGGTCGGGTCGATCCGCAGCGCCTCGAGGATGTGCTGCTCCGCATCCACGTAGCGTGCGAGCTGGGACTGCACGACGCCCAGCATCAGCAGCGCGGGCGCGTATTCAGGATCGATGGCGAGCGCGCTGTGCAGGTCTTCGGCCGCCCGCCTCCAGCGCTGTCGTCCGACGTTGCTGCGCGCGCGCTGCAGGAGGAGCCCGGGCGCCTGGGGCGCATGGGCCAGTCCTTCGGTGGCGGCTTTCTCGGCGCGCTCGTACTGCTCGGCATCGTTCCAGCTCGCGGCGAGCTCGAACGCGCGCGCTGCCGGGTCGGACTCGCGCCCGACGCTCTCTTCGGCCCTCACTGGGCCCTCGCAGCGGACAGGTTCACATCGAAGATCACCAGCGCCGCCACGAGCAGCACGGAGAACACCAGCGCGAAGGTGAGGCCGATTCCGAGTGCAGGCAAGAGCAGCTTGCGCGGTGGACGGCCCAGTTGCTCCCAGGCGCGGAAGCGACCGCGCTGATGCTTGCTGAGCGCCAGACCCACGGCCGCAGACAGTCCCTGGAGTCCGAAACGCGCGACGCGGCTCTTGGTTGTGATGACGCCGCTGTCGAGCAACCATGCGATCGACGCAATAGCGACGAGCGAGATCAGCACCGAGCCCGCCAGGCACAGCCGGGCGTTCCGAGGCGAGCCCAGACGCTTGTAGTTGAGCGCGTACAGAACGCCGCCGGCCAGCGGACCGAAGAAGAACGCCGCGTAGGGCAAGTTCGAGGGATCCCACGGGTGATCGAACTTGCGCACGTCGAAGTCGGCGCTGAGCGAGGGCTGGAGCAGTTCGTCGTCTTCGGTCATCGGGGAGCGAGCGGAGGGACGCGTACGAGGCGTGGGCCGGGTCGGCCGGGTTTCTCGGGAAAGTGCGAGCGAACTAGGGTACAGCGGCTCGGGAACGCGAATCCAATCGCGCCGGCCGGACGAAACAGGACTCTTGACCGCGCTCGGCAGCGCACCCCGCCAACGATGAACGCTCTACTCGAATCGCTTCCGGCGGGCGCGCTGCTCCTCGTGCACGCACTGGCCACCTGGTGGATGGCCGGCGTGATCTGGATGGTGCAGCTGGTGCACTATCCGCTGATGGCGCTCGTTCAACCCTCGTCCTGGCTCGAGTACGAGAAGCAGCACTGCAGCCGGATGACGTTCGTCGTCGCACCGGCCATGCTGCTCGAGATGGCCAGCGCCGTGCTGCTCGCGCTGCGCGCCGCGATGCAAAACGAGCACGCTCGACTCGCGGCCTTCGCCGGCCTCGCGCTCGTTTTCGCCGTGTGGCTCTCGACCGCGTTCGTGCAGATGCCGCTGCACGCTCGGCTTTCCCAGCGCTTCGACGCTCGCGATCACGCGCGCCTGGTGCTCAGCAATTGGCTGCGCACCGCGGTCTGGAGCGCGCGCGCGGGGCTCGCCGGCTGGATGTTGATGCAGTGAACCCGCCGACCAGCGCGAAGAGCGGAAGGCCCCGCCGCTGCGCGATCGCTCCGGCGCTGTCAGGACTCGCCGAGGCGCCGTACTCTGCTCGCCGTGCCGCGCGGTTCGAGATCTGCTGTTGCTGAAGTGCTGACGGCGGCGAGTTTTTCGCTGCTCGCGGTCGCCGCGTGCGAGAAGCCAGCGGAGCCGCCGACGCCCGAGGCGAACGCACAAGGCGCCGCAGTCGACGTGCGCGCCGCGTTGTCTCAGGAGCTCACGCGCGCGGGCTTCGCGGCGCTGGCGATGAGCGCGGAGGAACGCGCAGCGCTCGGGGCAGCCGTGGAGGCCAGCAAGTGGAGCGAGCTGCCCGCCAGCGTGTTTCCCGAGCGCATCCGGCGCTTCGACGGGGTCGAGGCGCGCATCGAGGGTTGGATGATCCCGGGCACGATCAAGCAGCGGCGCGTGCTCGACTTCATGCTCGTGCGCGACAACGCGGCCTGCTGCTTCGGCGCGATGCCGGGCGAGGACGAGTGGATCCACGTCGAGATGGAGGCGGGCGCGAGCGCGGAGTATGTGCGCTACGCCAAAATCGCGGTCGAGGGGCGGCTCTCGATCGGCGGCGCGGCGGTCGTCGACGGAATGCGGCCGCCGGCGCTGCGGCTGCGTGCGCGCTCGTGCGAGATCATCGAGAAGCCGCGCTGAGGCGCGTCGGAGGGGCCTGGACGCGCCCTTCCAATTGAGACTCGGTCTCAGTATGCTGGGCCGTTCTGCGGCCGAAAACAGGCCGGAGCACCCATCAGGAGATCCCAATGAAGACCCTCGCCACCGGCGCCGCGTTCGGCGCACTCGCCGCACTCCCCGTAGCCGCGCAGACCCCCTTCGTGCCCCGCCCGGAGCTGTGGGTCACCGACTCGAGCAACGACCGCATCGCGCGCGTGCGCGACCTGGACTTCGACGGCGACTTCGACGGCCCCGGCGAGGTCGAAGTGTTCTACGACGACACGCTCGGCCCCTTCTCGCTCAGCAACAACGTCAACATCGAGTCCCGGCGCGACGGGACGCTGTGGGTCAGCGACACGAGCTTCGATTTCCTCCTGCGCCTGGAGGACCTCGACGGGAACGGCGACGCGCACGGCGCGGGCGAGGCGACGATCTTCTTCGACGTCGGCAACGGCTCGGGCATCGCCGTGCCGAGCATGCAGGGCCTGCACTGGCAGGGCGATGTGTTGTGGGTCGCCAACACGCAGGCGGGCCCGAGCGGCAAGGACACGATCCTGCGCCTCGAGGATCTCAACGGGAACGGCAACGCGCAGGATCCGGGTGAGGCGCTCGAGTACTACGTCAGCTCGGACCTCAGCCTCGGCGGCGCCAGCGGCGACTCGAACGTCCAAGACGTGCAGGTCGGACTCGACGGCGCGCTTTACTACCTCGAGACGGGCTCGACCGGCGTGCTCGCGAAGGGTCTGTATCGACTCGAGGACCTCGACAGCAGCGGAACGATCGACTCCCCCGCCGAGGTGACGGCCTACTTCATTCCGCCGGCCCAGGCTGCGCAGGCCTTCTTCTGGAACGTGAGCCTGGACGCACAGGGCTACTGGTACCTCGCGGACACGGGCAACGACTTCATCTGGCGCGCGCGCGACGACAACGGCGACGGGGTGATCGATCCCTCGACCGAAGCGAAGAAGTACTGGATCGCGCCGAGTTCGAGCCTGATCTGGGACCTGCGCGTCGGCGCCGACGGCGTGCTCTACGCCGGCGAGTCGCAGAACAACGAGCGCATCTTCGCCATGCGCGACTCCAACGGCGACGGCTCGATCGACCCCGTCACGGAGGTCAGCGTGCTGTACGACGAACTCACGGCCCAGGGCGCCGCGATCGGGCAACTGCGCGGCTGGTGCTTCGACGCCAAGCAGCAGGCGCCGAGCGAGAGCTACTGCGTCGCGCAGGTCAACACACTGGGGTGCAGCGCGTCGTACTCGGTCGCGGGCTGGCCCAGCGCGAGCCAGCCGAGCGGCTTCCTGCTCAGCGTTTCGAACCTTCGCAACCAGAAGAACGGCGTGCCGTTCTACGGACTGAGCGGGCGGGCGAGCGCGCCCTTCAACGGCGGAACGCTGTGCGTTCAGCCGCCTCTGCGCCGCATCGCCGTGCTCACCTCCGGCGGAACGTTCGGCAGCGACGACTGCAGCGGGAGCGTGACCTACGACTTCAACGCGACCATCGCGCTGGGCGTCGATCCGGGGCTGGTCCTCGGCGCGCTGGTGCAGACGCAGTACTGGTCGCGTGATCCCGGCGCGGCGCCGTCGAACACGAACCTCTCCAACGCGCTCGAATTCTGCATCCTGCGCTGAGCTGCTGCTTCCACGGCTCCTCGCGTCTCGCGAGGTTCCGTGGAACGTAGAAGCGACAAGGCAAACAGCTCAGCGCGGCCCTCAGCGGCCGAGCAACACGCGCGCGGCCGGCGGGAGTTCGTCCGGCGCGACCTTGCCGTCGCCGTCGAGATCCCAGCGCTCGACGAAGCGATCCGGCACGGCGTCGATGCCGTTCGCGAGCACCAAGGTCACGCGCTGAGCGATCTCCGCCGCGCTCGCCGCGCCGTCTCCATTGGCGTCCAGATCCGTGAACAGGTCTGGACGCTTCTTGAGCTCGCGCTGCGAGAGCTTGCCGTCGCGGTTCTCGTCGAAGCGCGCGAGCAGCTCCTCCGCCGCCACCGTGGGAGGCAGCGGCGAGTACAGCGGGCGTCGCGTGGGCCACTCGCTGGCCGCCCCGAGCACCCCGCGCCGCTCCAGGTAGCGGTTGACCGGCGGCTCTATTTGCACGGCGCCGTCGCGGTTGACGTCGAGCGCCTCGAAGTCGCGCTCGGCAATCGTGAACTCGCGCTGCTGCAGCGTGCCGTTGCGGTTCAAGTCGAGCTGCGCGATGCGCTCCTTGGCCCACGGTCCCTTGTAGCGCAGCTGCCGCAGCTCGCCGGGGTGGCGCGAGAGCTCATCCAGATCGAGCGCGCCGTCGCCGTCGAGATCCAGCGCCGCGAACACGGCGCGCGAGCTCTCGGCGCGGTCGAGCTTGCGGTCGCGGTTGGCGTCGAACGCGAACGGATCGAGCCCGTCGAGCAAGCGCGAGAGGTCGCCGTCGCGATCGACGCGCGTGACGAGGATCGGACTGGGGCCGGCCGCGCTGGCTTCGCTGGCGGGCGGCGCAGCGAGCCCGGCGAGGCCCGCCAGCTCGACCAGCAGGATGCGTCCGTCGCCATCGACGTCGGAACTCGCAATCGCGGGCGTGAGCTCAGCGCCGTCGAGGATGCCAGAGCCGTCGGTGTCGAGCTGCGTGAAGTGCAGGCGCGCCGTCTGACCGGGAGGATCGACGCGCTGGCGCTGCGGGCCGAGCAAGCCGAGCAGATCCGCAGGCACGAGCATCAGCCGCTCGATCTCGGACAAGCGCAGCCAGCGCGAGCCGACGTGACTGGTGTCCTTGAGCGGGCGATCGGCCTCGTCGAGCATCTTGTCGAGCGGGAAGTGCTCGAGCGCGACGACGTACGCGCTGCGAATCGCCGGCAGCGCGCCAGCCTGCTTGGGCGCAGCGCTGACCGTGGCGTCCACCAGCGTCACTCCGCGCGCGCCGGGCACGAGTCCGACCGTCTGGAGGAAGGGCGTGTTGTAGAACGATCCGAGCGCGAGCATCTCCGTGGAACTGCCGCTCTCGATCGTGCCCACCATGCGCGTGCGGCGCGGCTCGCTCACGTCGTAGATCAGCGTGTTCGAGACCGGATTCTCGGGATTGGCGTCCGACTCGCCCAGCGCGTACACGTAGTCCGTCTCGCGCGTACTCGCGCCGCCCTGCGCCTCGGCCAGATCGACGTGGCTCGCCAGGTGCAGTCCGCGCCAGCTCAGCTTCGGGCGGCGCGCGCGCGAAGTCCCGTCAGCGGCGGGGAACAGGCGCAGCGGGGCCGAAGGCTCGGTCACGTCGAACAGGTGCAGCCCCTCGCGCTCGTCGAGAGCTGCGAGCAGCATGCGCGCGCCGCTGCGCCGCTCCTGGAGCACGCCCTCGACGACGCGCGGCCGCGAGTACTGGAACAGCGCCGCGACGTAGCCGACCTCGTCCTGCTGCTGTTCGTCGGTGTTGACCCGCACGCCGCCGACGACCGCGGGCCGCGCCGGGTTGCGCACGTCGACGATCAGCACACCGCCCGGGCCGTCGGCTACGTAGGCGTGCGGCCACTGCAGGAAAACGTCGCGCGCATCGAAGGTCGGCAGGACCGAGCGCTGGACCAGCTTGCGGTCATCGCCCACCTCGAAGATGCGCAGCCCGCCGGCGCCGTCGGCGACGAACAGGTGCTTGCCGGCGAGCTTCATCGCGCGCGGCTGGATCGTCGCGACGAACTGCACGCGCCGCAGCTCCGTGTCGTCGCCTGCGTCGAGCACGTGGATCCCGCGACGCCCCTCGGCGGCGAACACCGTTCGAGCTCGGCCCTGCAGCGGGTCGCAGTCGAGCTCCAACGCCACCACGTCCGGCAGGACCAGCTTGGAGATCGGCGTCGAGGCCGCGAGGTTCGCGCGCTCCAGCGCAAAGGTCTCGATGCCGCGCCGGTCGGCGACGAAGGCGCGCTGGCGCGCCAGGCGGAAGTTGGGCGAGCCCAGCCCCCAAGTGGCCGACGAGCGATGGCACTCGACGCACGCGCGCGCGCTCTCGCGCACGGTGTGCATCTGGTGGTGGATCATGGTCATGCCCGACAGGCCCGCGGCCGTGACCGGCAGACCTTGATCGACGAGCACGGCGCCCTGCGCGTCGCGCGCGCTGCCCATGGTCGAAAAGCCCGTGAGGTAGGGCGCGAAACGCCCCGCCTCGTTGAGCCCGGCGTAGAAGCTCTTCCAGGTCGCGAAGACCTTCTCCTGCGTCGTGACGCGCCCCTTGGTCTTGGCGCCGGAGAGCAGATCGAGCTGCGTGAGCGACTCGTTGCGGTCGAAATGGAAGCCGAGGAAGTTCGGATTCCAATTCGAGTGGCACAGGTAGCACTCCAGCGCGCCGTGCGACTTGTTCATCGCGCGCGCCGCCTCGGCGTTGTACTCGGGGCGCTCGGGGTCGAGCACGTGCGCGACCTGCGTGACCGGGTGTTCGCGGCCGTCGACCTTGCTCTTGAGCACGACCTTGTCGCCGTCTCGCCGCAAGTGCGCGAGCGGCGTACCGCGCGCCGTGCGCAGCGTCGCGGGGCGCTCGAACGTGCCGTGGCAGTCGACGCACGCGATCTCGACGGCGTGCTCCATCGCTCCGTACAACTTGCCGTCCCCCATCACATCGTTCTGCGTGTGGCAGTCGATGCAGTGCATGCCCTTCTCGTGGTGCACGTCGGGCGGACACAGCGCCGGATCGTCGAGATAGAACTGCCGGTTGAGCAGCGCGTCGGTCGTCCCCGGGATCTCCGGGCCGCCGGGAGCGCCGGGCGGAAGCTGCGAAAGCCCGCGGAAATTCAGCCCGATCGACGCGTCGCCGTAGTGGCAGCTCGTGCACGTGTCGGTCGTCGGCGCGCGCGTCATCACGTGCGCGCGCGGATGGCCGGGCTCGGTGCGACGCGCGCTCTTGTCGGCGCTGCTCGAGAGGCCGTCGCGCGAGTACGGCACGTGGCAGGCGGCGCAGCCCTCTCCGCGGTAGTCGCCGTCGAAGCCGACGCGCCCGCGCACGGCGCGCCCTTCGGACCACAGGTGGCACTGCATGCACTCCTTGCGCGCGAGGTCGCCGTAGTGCGAGCTGATCGAGTTGCGCTGGCCGCTCTCGCGGAAGGGCGGGACCTGCGTGAGCGCGGTGACGTCGCCCGGCTCCGCCAGGTGCGAAGGCACGTTGAAGACCGAGAAGGTCGAGCCCTTCTTCGGCGCCAGCCCCATCTCGTAGTACCCGTCCGACAAGTGGCCCGCGGTCGTGGCGTGCAAGCTGGTGTGCACGTTGCGCACTTCGCTCTCGTGGCAGCCGCCGCACACCAGGCGCGCCACGCGCAGATCCATCGGGTTGCGGAAGCGTCGCCAGGCGAGGTCCTCTTCCTGCGGGGCGACGCGCTCGTCCTTGTCCTGCCCGGGCGGCGGCTTGATGTGCGCTTCGAGCTTGTTGCTCGTGTTCGCGTTGCCGCCGTGGCAGTCGACGCAGCTCAGCGCCGCCGCGGGGTGCATGTCCTCGATGCCGGTGTGGCACGACACGCAGCCGTTGCCCTCGCGCTCGGCCGACGCGCCGACAGCGGCGCGCGCCGACTCGGGCACGGTCAGAGCGGCGAACAGCGCCGCTGCCAGCAGCGCGAACCCGCTGAGCAGCGCTGCACGCACGCGCAGCGTCGTCCGAACGCCCGTCGAGCCTTCAAGCCGCATGGAATCAAGCGAACAGCCGCGGCAGGCGGCTCGCCTTGACGCGCGGCGCGCCTGCGCCGAGCAGCTCGCACACCGTCGGACACAGATCCACGGCTCGCACGTCGTCCTCCACGATGCGATCGCGCGCAAAGTCCGGGCCCCAGGCCACGGCCGAGACGTACTCGAGGTCTTCCGAGCCGTCGCCGTGGTCGAGTCCGCGGCGCGAGTTGAGGTCGCGGTCGCGCCCGAACTCTGGGCACACCAGCACCGCCGTCGACTCGCGCAGCTCTGCGTCGGCGCGGATCGCGCGCATCAAGTCGCCCAGCGCGGCGTCGTTCTGGCGCACGACATCGACGTAGCCGTTGAACGAGGTGTGCGCGATGTCGGCGTTCTGCAGCACGATCGCGACCAGCCGCGGCTTGAACAGCACGAGCAGATTGCGCGCGACGCGGATGGCCTTGGCATCGGCTGCGTTCGGTCCGCGCAGGTCCGCGGTCCCGCCTGTCAGCTCCTCCAGGATGAAGCGCTCGACCTGCGCCGCGGACTCGGGGCTGTTGAGCGCCTTGCGCGCGTCGCCGCCGCCCACCGCAGCTTTCATGCGCGCAAGCAGTTGCGCCTCGCGCTCGTCCAGCGGCTTGGGCCGCCCCAGCGAGTTCACGATCGACTTGAACTCGGCGTTGAACAGCCCGTCGCCGTCGACCGTGTTGGCGCCGAAGCGCGCGCCGTACTCGGAGTTCACGCTGTAGCTGTAGTTGGTCTGCTGCGCGCCGCCCGAAGTCGCGATCCACACCTCGCTCGCCGGCAGGCCCAGGCCCTTGCGCACGTACTCGAACACGGTCGGCTCCTCGCCGCGGCCGTTCTCGCGGATGCCGCGCGGCTCCGCGACGCCCGTGAAGAGCGACAAGGAGGCCCCGTAGTGACCGAGGTTCGAGGACTTCACGCGCTTGTAGAGCACGCCTTCCTTCGCGAGCGCGAGCAGGTTCGGAACGTTGCCCGGCGTTCCGAAGGTCTCGCGCGTGCGCACGCCGCCGGCGAAGGCGACGAGCACCACGCGCTGCGTTTTCTTGCCTTGCGCCGCCGCGACGAGCTTCGGAGCGAGCAACGCCGATGCTGCCGCGCCGGCCAGGAAACTGCGTCGATCGATCGAAGGTGTGAGCATGGTGGCCTCGCGCGTGGTTGGAGTCGGGCTCTCAATAGCTCTGGTACTGCGGGTGCGTGAGCAGCGCATACAGCACGGTGGCTGGCCGGCATTCCGGCGCGGCGAACGCTTCGACGAAGGCGTTCAGCTCGTCCTCGCTCGCGTCGCGACCGAGCAGGACGCGGAACTGCTCCCAGATCCAGCGCCGCGGGTCGGCGATCGCGCGTTTGTCGGGCAAGTTCACGCTTCCTGAATCGATCAGGATGCGCGCCAGCACCGAGCGCAGCGGGCCGGAGTCGCTCATCCCGTCCAGCGCCGAGCGCATGCGTCGCGCTTCTTCGGCGTCGGGCAGTCGGTCGAGCAGGTCGACGTACAGCGCGCGCGCGAACAGGCGGTTGCTCATCGGCAGCCTCGCGCGCACGCGCGCCTCCCACTCGGGCGAGAGCAGCCACTCGCGCACGAGCGCCGCGTACTCCGCAGGCGCGGCGTGCATTCGTTGGACCCAAGCGGCGAGCGCCTTGGCCTGCGGCGGCGCGCCGAAGAAGCGCGCGTACTCGCGAGCGACGAAGGTCTGCGCGAACGCGCGGTGGCGCACGGCGATCTCGATGATGTCGGCCTGCCGCTTTCCGGGTCGACCGAGGAACACGCCGTTCGCGCCGTCGTAGATCGACTTGCCGATCTCGAGCTCGCGGACGTTCTTCTGCACGGTCATCCCAGCGAGCTGCTCCATCACCACCGTGACGAACGTGTCCGCGCCCGGGTTGCGTTGATCGAAGCTCGGCGAGAGCGCGATGCGCTGCGTCGCCTCGCGCACGTCCAGACGCCCGGCGGCGAGCTCCGCCGGCAGCGCGAGCACGCCCTCGCTCTCGGGCCGGAAGTTGTCGATCAAGAAGAAGTAGTAGAGCTGCTCCTCGAGCCAGTTCTGCCAGAACTCCAGTCCGCCGACCCAGGCTTCGAGCAGCTCGTGGCGCGCCTTGCCCAGCCACGCCTCGCGCTCCGCCCGCAGCGGCGGGCGGCCCAGCAGATCGCAGCTCGCGGTGCGCAGCTCAGCCGGCCCCAGGGGCCGCGCCGGTGAGGCGCGCGTGAGCCCATCGCCCTGCGGCGTCGCAGGCTCGTCGGGCGCGGCGCGCCACTCCTCCGACGGCTGCTTGTCTTCGTGCACGTGCTCTCCAGCGACTGCGAACTTTCCGCTCACGCACAGTCTATCCGCCCGCTGCGGCCCCACTACGCGCGAACCGGCCCCGGCCGGGCCCCAAAGCCCGGCGCAGAACGCGTCGATAAGCAGGAGCGCGCGACTCGCTCGCCGAGCGAGATCGATACTTCCGTCGTGAACCCGCACCACCGCCATTCACTGGGGCGCCTGCTCGCCGCTCAGTCGATCGCCAGTTTCGTCGACTACGCCTGGAAGCTGGCCGTGACGCTGCTCCTGCAGCGCGAGATCAGCGGCGTCGACGCGCCCGCCCGCATGCAGGCCGTCTTGACGCTGCTCACGGTTGTGTTCGGCGCGCCGCTCGCACTCGGCGCCCTGCCGGCCGTCGCCGTGGTCGACCGCTTCAGCAAGCGCAACGTGATCGTCGCCACGCGCTGGATCGAAGTCGGCGTACTGATCGCGGCGAGCGCGCTGCTCGCCCGCGCGCCGCGCGGGGGCAGCGAACTCCTGTGGACTGTCGGCGCGCTCGGGGCGACGGCTTCGCTGTTCTCACCCGCCAAGTACGGCATCGTCCCGCAGATCGTCGAGCACGCGCGCCTGTCGCAGGCCAACGCCTGGCTCGAGCTCACGACGCTCGTCGCGATCGTCGCGGGCATCGCCGGCGGCGGCGTGTTGATCGAAGCGGTCGGCGAGAGCACCTGGATCGCGCCGGCGGCGCTCGCGGCGCTGTCGATCGTCGGCGCGTTCATCGCCCAGGGGATGCCGCCCGTCGCTGCGAGCGGCGGGCAGACGCGTTGGAGTGAAGCGCTCCGCGGCGCGGCGCGAGCGATTCGCGCTGACCGCGTGCTGCTGCTCGCCGTGGCGGGCTCGACGCTGCTCTGGACCCTCGCGAGCGTGCTCGGGCAGAACGTGCTGGCCTACGCCAAGCTCGATCTGACGCTGGCCGAGAGCCGCGTGGGCGTGCCGCTCGCGGTGATGTCGATCGGCATCGGCCTGGGGTGCCTGCTGGCCGCGCGCCTCTCGCGCTCCAAGGTCGAGATCGGCCTGTTGCCGCTCGGCGCGAGCGCGATGGCGCTGCTCGTCGCGGGCTTCGCCTTCGATCATCCGCAGTTCGCCGGCACGCTGGCCTGGTTGGCGGCCATCGGTCTGTCCGGCGGCCTCTTGATCGTTCCGCTCAACGCGTTGATCCAGTGGCGTGCGCCGGAAGACCGCCGCGGAGCGGTGATCGCCACGTCGAACGTCTTCGTGTTCGCGGGCTCGCTCGCGGGCGCGCTCGGCTGCGGCTGGCTCGCGCAGAACGGCCTGTCGACCGCGCGCATCTTCCAGCTCTGCGCGCTCGTGATCGCGCTCGGCGCCGCGTGGGCGACGTGGCTGGCGCCGCAAGCGCTCGTGCGCCTTGCGATCGTCGCGATCTCGAGCACGGTCTACCGCCTGCGCGTGCGCGGCCTCGAGCATCTCCCGGCGCAAGGCGGCGCGTTGCTCGTGCCCAACCACGTCTCGTTCGCCGACGGACTGTTCCTGCTCGGCAGCACGGACCGCCAGATCCGCTTCCTGGTCGACGCGCCGTTCTTCGACAAGCCGATCGTCGGGAGCGTGCTGCGCTGGCTCAACGCGATCCCGATCTCGTCGACCGGCGGTCCGCGCGTGATCCTGCGCGCGCTGCGCGCCGCGGGCGAGCACCTCGACGCGGGCCACATCGTGTGCATCTTCGCGGAGGGCCAGATCACGCGCACCGGCATGCTCTTGCCGTTCCGCCGCGGGCTCGAGCGCATCGTGAAGGGCCGCAGCGCCCCGATCATCCCGGTCTACCTCGAGGGCGTGTGGGGCTCGATCTTCAGCTTCCAAGGCGGCCGCTTCGGCTGGAAGCTGCCGAGCAAGCTCCCCTATCCCGTGAGCGTGTCGTTCGGCGCACCGATCGCGCCCGGAACGCCGTTGCACCAAGTCCGCCGCGCAGTGCAGGCGCTCGGCCAGCAAGCGTGGTGCGAGCGCTTCGAGCGCACGCGCGCGCTGCACCGCACGTTCGTTCGACGCGCGCGTTCGGCGCCGCTGCGCATGCTGTTCGCCGACGCGAACAAGCCGCGCGTGTCCCGCATCCAGGCGCTGGCGGGCTCGATCGCGCTCGCGCGCAAGCTGAGCGAGCGTTGGAGCGGCCAGCAGCACGTCGGGCTGCTCTTGCCGCCCTCGGTCGGCGGCGCGCTGGCGAACCTGGCCGCGTCGTTCGCGGGCCGCACGACGGTGAACTTGAACTACACGGCCGGCGCCGCCGGCATGAGCTCCGCCGCGAAGCAAGCGGGACTGCGCACCGTCGTCACGAGCCGCGTGTTCCTCGAGAAAGCCAAGCTCGCACTGCCCGAGGGCCTCGAGCCGATCTGGCTCGACGAAATCGCGGCGCAGGTGAGCGCCAGCGATCGACTCGCGGCGCTGGCGCTGGCGTTGTTCGCACCTGCGCGCTGGATCGAGAGCTACTGCGGCGCCGAACGCGCGCCGAGCGCCGACGACGTCGTGACCGTGATCTTCTCCAGCGGTTCGACCGGCGAACCCAAGGGCGTGATGCTCAGCCACGCCAACATCGCCTCGAACTGCGCCGCGCTCGACCAGATCTTCCACGTCGGCCCGCGCGAGAAGGTGCTCGGCATCCTGCCGTTCTTCCACTCGTTCGGCTTCACCGCGACGATCTGGTTCCCCGCGACCAGCGGCCTGGGCGCGGTGTTCCACCCCAGCCCCATCGACGCGCCCGCGATCGGCGAGCTGGTCGAACGCCACCAGGTCTCGTTCCTGCTCGCGACGCCGACGCTGCTCTCGATCTACCTGCGACGCATCGCGCCGGCGCAGTTCGGTTCCTTGCGGCTCGTGCTCGCGGGCGCGGAGAAGCTCTCCGAGCGGCTTGCCAACGCGTTCGAGGACCAGTTCGGCATCCGCCCGCTCGAAGGCTACGGCGCAACCGAGTGCGCGCCGGTGATCGCCGCGAGCCAGCTCGACTTCCGCGCCGCGGGCTTCTACCAACCGGGTTGGCGGCGCGGTTTCGTCGGCCAACCGCTGCCCGGCGTCGTGTGCCGCGTCGTCGACCCCGACACGTTCGAAGATCTGCCGCCGAACACGCCGGGCATGTTGCTCGTCCGCGGCCCCAACGTGATGAAGGGCTACCTCGGGCGGCCCGAGTTGACCGAGAAGGCGCTGCGCGACGGCTGGTACGTCACGGGCGACATCGCGCTGCTCGACGACGACAGCTTCCTCAAGATCACCGACCGCCTGTCGCGCTTCTCGAAGATCGGCGGCGAGATGGTGCCGCACGGGCGCGTCGAAGAGGAGCTGCACAAAGCAGCCGGCGTGTCCGTGCCGACGTTCCTCGTCACCGCGCTGCCCGACGAGAAGAAGGGCGAACGCCTCGCCGTGCTCACGACGATGGCGCTCGACGCTGTGCCGTCGCTCGTCGACAAGCTCTCGAGCTCTGGGCTGCCGAACCTGTTCCTGCCGCGCGCCGACGCCTTCGTGAAGGTCGATGCACTGCCCGTGCTCGGCACGGGCAAGTCGGACCTGCGCGCCGCCAAACAGATCGCGAGCGAGAAGCTGGCGGCGCGCTAAAAGAGCGTCGTCGCGCGTTCAGTCGCGCTTGGGCTCGGCCGGCGTCGGGGCGACGGGCTTCGGCGCGGTCAGCGCGTCGATCGCCGCCTGCGCGGCCTTGCGCACGTCGCCGTTCGAGTCCTTGAGCAGTCGCACCAGCGCCGGCAAGTGCTCGACGGCTTCGAGCGCGCCGAGCGACCGCGCCGCCTGCGCACGAATCGTCGCGTCCTTGTCGGCGAGCATCGGCACGAGCTCCGCGATCGCCGCCTCGCGCGCCGCGCGAGACGTCTTGCGCGTCGCCCAGCGTTCCCGCTCGTCTTCGTAGCGCCGGATCGACTCGAGCGCGGCGAAGCAGGCGTCGCGCACCTCCTTGTTCGTCGTCGCGGCAAGCCCCTTGAGCAGGATCGCGGCCGCGCGTTCGTCGAGGTACGACGCGAGCGCGTTCGCGGCGGCGATGCGGTTGTTGACGGTGTCGGGACCGCCGCTCGGCGGATCGCCGAGCAGCACGCGCTCGAGGAACGGCAGGTGCGCGTCGAGGTGGGCGCGGGCGACTTTGGAGAGGACGTCGGTACTCAGGTTGTGCGGGTAGACGCGTTCGAACAGCTCCGTGAACGGCTTCGCTTCGGTGGGTTCGATGCGCGCCAAGGCCATCCGACCCGCTCCGTACCACTGCTGGCTGCCCGTCGACGCGATGCGCTCCAGCACGGCGAGCGCGAGGAGCTCCGACATGTCGTGTTTCTCCACCAGCCTCATGAACAGGCGCGCGGCCGCTTCGTCTTCGGCGCCCGACACGGTGAGCACTTGGTGCAGCAGCGCGTCGCGCTCGTCTACGGGCAGCGGCGTGCGCTGGCCGAGCGGGGAGACAGCGTCCGCGCCGTCGGGGCCAGCGAACACCTCGATCACCGCAGCTCGCCACTGCGCATCCGCGCTGCTCGCCGACGCATGGGCGCACAGCGCGCGTAGGAGAGCGGGCGCCGACCGATCGAACAGCACGCTGCGCAGCGCTTCGCGATGCTGCTGCGGCAGGGCTTCCACGAGACGGTACGGAAGGTCCGACTGACTCTCCCAGCAGGCGCGCAACAGCGCAATGGCGTCGTCCGGCGTCAGCACACTCCACGCCGTTCGCTCAGGATACTGCGCCAAGCCGACGGCGGCGCTCAAGGCGGCCGCGGGACGGAGTTCCAACGCCACACGAAGCAGCGACCGAACGCCCTCCGGCGTGCGACATGCAGCCGCGAGCACATCCGAGCTCAGCCCCAACTTCTCGGCGCTGGCGTTCGACAGCCAGACAACGAGCGCCGGCAGGTACTCGTCACTCCAGCACCAAAGCGGCTGCGGCGAGTTGCGGTCGGCGTTGTTCAACTGACGCCCGTCGCGCCCGAACTCCACCAGACGTCCGAACAACCGGGGCACGCTATCGAGCACTGCGCGCTCCTGGTCCGCCGCGAGCACCTGCAGCACGGGCGCGGGAATCGGTTGGGCGCGCCACCAGTACGCAAGCAGTTGCCGGACCTCGACGCTTGGGTCCCGCGCGAGAGGCACCAATCGATCGACGTCGACCACGACCGCTGGGCTGCGCAGGTACGCATCGAGAGCCGACTCTCGCACCGACTCTTCCGAGTCTCCCAGCAAGGCGTCGACGATCGCGCTGTCGCCCGCTTCGAGCCGCGGCCGCTGAGCCTCGGGGCCTTCGGTGAGCCACACGGGCGACACCGAGCCTTCGTGCCTGCGGTAAACGGTGCGCGGGCTGCTCCCGACCAGCGAGTTCGCGATGGCTACACGCACGCCGGCCGTCGGGCTCCCGAACTCCCGCAGAAGCGCGGCGCTGCGCGGGAAGTGGGAGAGCTCCTGGGCAGCGAGGACCTGCAGTTCCGGTTCGTTGCGGTTGACGACACGTTCGAGCACCGGCCGAAGGCTCTCGCGGCCACGGCCCGCTTCGAACAGCTTGCTCGCCGCGCGCCAAGCCGCTGGGCCTCCGCGCTCGATCTTCGCGATCAAGCCCATCTGCAGCGGCGAGTCGAGCGCGTCGTGGGCGGCGAGCTTGGCGACTTCCACGAAGCTGTCGAGGCCGACGTCTTCGTCCTTCACTGCACGGCCCAGCAACTCGCGCCAGCCCGTGTCGACAAGCGTCGGAGGAACGCGTGAGTAGCCGTCGTTTGCCGTCACTTCGACCAACCAAGTGCCGGGATTCGTGAGCACGGCCGCTTGACCCATTGCACGCAGCACGCGCTTGCGCCACAGGAGCCGCCCGCGATGCCAGTGCTCGAGCGCGAACGCTGCGCCGCGCGCCTCGTCGACGTTGAAGAGCAGCACGAGCGGATCGAGCGCCGCCTTCGATGGCAACGTGTCGAGGTCCTCGCGCACCAAGGCCTCGAGCACGGGCGCGGCGCGGGCGCCCAGTTCGAGCACCAACGCGGGTTGGTCTTCGAGCAGCGCGCGGTCGACGGCATCTTCGATCGAGCGCACGACCTGCGCCGAGGCTCTCCCGCCGCGCGTCGCGCCGCGAAGCTGCGCATCCAACCGGTTGCGCAAGGCGACCAACTCCGGGGCCGATGCCGCCGCACTGGCCGCCTTCACGAACTCCGGTCCCGCTGCCACCAGCTGGAACTCGAGCTTGTCGGCGCCAAGCTCGTCGCGCGCCGCCGCGCTCACGAGCAACTCGTCGGTCGCGCGCCGCGCGAGCTCGAGTTCCCCGCGCCGCTCGAACTCCGCCGCGCGCGCGGCGGCGAGCTTCGCGAGCACCTCCCAGCGCCGCGGGTACTCCATCGACAGCGCAGCGCGCACCCACAGCTCGCGCAAGCCGCCGCGCAAGTCCACCGCGGGGCCATCGACTTCGCGCGCGACCAGCAGCTTCGCCAAGTCGCGCTCGAGCTGCGCCGCGTAGCCCGCGAGCTCGTCCGGCTTCACGCGCTGCTCGCCGCCGCGCACGCCGGTCCACACGTACTGAGTCGGCGTACTCGTCGGCGCCTCACCTTGCGCGTTCGCGAGCGCCGCTGCGCTCCACACGAGGCCGAGCAGCGCTAGCAGAGCCACGCGCACCATCACCATCGCACTCTGACTGCTGTTCATGGGTTGTTCCTGTGTTCGTTGAGCCGTGCGTCGCGGTCCGCCAGCGACATCGGCCATTCGACGCCGCAGCTCGCCGGCAGTGGCCAACGCGCGGTTCCCGCGCCGTCAACGGCTTGTCAACTCTTGGGCGGCCCCTCACCGCCCCGACTGAAGCGATAACCCACGCCGTGAACGGTGAGGATGTGGCGCGGCCGCTCGGGCTCGCACTCGAGCTTGCGGCGCAGTTTGAGCACGTGCATGTCCACCGTGCGCGGCGTCGACTCGCTCTCGCGCCCCCAGACCGCGTCCTGGATGCGCATGCGGTCGAGCACCTGGCCTTCGTGCTCGAGCAGGTAGCGGAGCAGCTCGAGCTCCTTGCGCGCTAGCCCCGCGCGCGCGCCGTCGCGTTCGATCGTGTACGCCGCGAAGTCGACCTGCGCGCCGCCGATCGAGATCTTGCCCACGTCGGCCGGAAGGCCCGGCGCACGCCCTTCGAGGCGCTGCAGCACCGCTCGCATGCGTCCGAACAGCTCGCGCGTCGAGAACGGCTTGACCACGTAGTCGTCGGCGCCGAACTCGAAGCCCTGGATGCGGTCCCACTCCTCGCCGCGCGCCGAGAGCACGATCACCGCCGACTGCAGGCGATCTTCTCGGATCGCGCGCAGCACGCTGAAGCCGTCGCGGCGCGGCAGCATGAGGTCGAGCAGCACGAGCTCAGGCGCCTCGCGCAGCGCGAGCTCGAGTCCGCGCTCGCCGTCCGCGGCCTCGAGCACCTCGTAGCCCTCGGCGCGCAGGGCGTCGACGAGCGCAATGCGCAGCGCCTCTTCGTCCTCGACCACCAGCACGCGTGCTCGCTTCACGTCCCGCTCTCCGGACTCTGCTCCAAGGGAAGCTCGATCTCCATCCGCGCGCCGATTCCGTCCTCCGGCTCGAGCGCGCGCGCCTCGCCGCCGTGCTCGCGCGCGATCTCGCGCACGATCGCAAGGCCCAAGCCCGCTCCGCCGGCGCCGCTCGCGCTCTCCAGTCGCTCGAAGGGCTCGAAGATCTTGGCGCGCTGCTCCGGCGGAATCCCGCGGCCGCGGTCGCGCACTTCGAGGTGTAGTGCGGCGCGCTCGGCGCGGGCGCACAGCGCGACTTCGCTCGAGCCCGAGTGCTTGCGCGCGTTGTCGAGCAGGTTCTCGAGCGCGCGACGCAGTGTGTCGGTGTCGACGTCGACGCTCGCTGCGTTCGACTCGACGCGGGCGAAGTCGAGCGCGAGCTCCACGCCGTGCTTGTGCGCCCACTCGCGCGCCGCTTCGCCGAGTTCAGCCAGCAGCGGCTCGAGCGCGCGGCTCTCGCGCCGCAACTCGAGCTGTCGGCCGCGTTCGAGGCGCGAGAAGTCGAGCACGTCCGCCACCAGACGACGCAGTCGTTCCGCTTCGCGGCGGATCAGGCTCGCGTAGCGCGTGCGAGCCGCAGGTTCGCTTACGTGACCCGCTTCGAGGTTCTCGGCGAGCATCAGGATCGACGCGACCGGCGTGCGCAGCTCGTGGCTGACGCTGGCGACAAACGAGCTCTTGAGTTCCGCCAGCTTCCGGCTGCGGCGCAGCGCGCGAGCGGTCGCGAAGCTCGCTGCGGCGGAGAGTGCGGCGGTCAGGAACAACGCCGCGCGGAGCAGCGCGACTCGCCGGCCCGCGCGCGCGGCGGCTGCATCGGGAGCGGCGTGGAACAGCTCGAAACCCAGGCCCGCGCTGTCGAGCTCGCGCCGCTCGCGAACGCGCTCGCCCGTCGGGAGACCTCCGGGAAGGCCGAAATCCAGCGCGAAGTCGGGCGGGAGGAGTTGCAGCCGCTCGAGCCGCGCGACGAACGCGGCGAGCAGCTCAGCGCGCGTCACGAAGCCCGCATGGACTCCGTCGAGCCCGTCGGCGCGCCAGGCGAGCAACGCGCTCCGCGCTGGATGCGGCTCGAAACGCCACGCGCCATCCGCAGGCCGCTCCGGCAATCGCGCAGCGGGCCGGGCCTGTGCGAGCTGCGCGAGCCGGCGCAGTCGCTCGTGCTCGCGCAGACGCTCGCCCGCTGCGCCGTCGGGCGTGAGCGCCGCGATGCGCTCGAGCCAGGCCTCGCGGAGCGGCGCTTCGTCGAGCGCGAGCCGGCCAGCCGTGACAACATCGACCAGACGCAGCTGGAGCGCGGCGCGAGCCTCGGGATCGAGGCTCGGCGCGACCGCGACGGCGCACGCCGCGAGCAGAGGCACGTCCGCGTCGAGTTCGTGGCCTTCGAGTTCATCCGCCACCGCATTCCACGCCTCGCGCGCGGCGTCGTCGTCGCCGAGCGCGCGCGCACAACGGATAGCGACCAGCGCCGCGCGCGCACGGCCCGTTGCTCCGCTCGCTTGCGCCAACGCCTCGCCCGCTGCGGAGCGCGCCTCGTCGGCTTGGTGTTGCGCCTCCAGCCGGAGCGCCTCGCCGAGCAGCAGCTCGAACAAGGTCGTCTCCGGCGCAGCCGGCGCGTCTCCCGGCTCCCGAGCTCGCTCAGCCGGCAAGCGCTCGAGCGCCTCGAGGTCCGCTGCGCTCCAGCGTGTCGGGGCTTCGAGTTCGAAAGCCGCGAGATCTGCCCGCATGCGCGTCCACTCGGCCGCAACGACGTCCTCCACGTCGCCCGCCTGTTGCGCGAACTTGGCGCGACCCGCGTGCTGCGGATCGTTGGCGGGCGCCAGCGCGACGGCGACGAGCAGCGCGGACGAGAGCACCCCGAGAAGCGCTACCGCGAGCTCCCACGGCTGCCCGGGCACACGTCGACCAGCGCGCATCGCCGCTGCATGCTAGGCGGGGCGGCGCACGAGTTGTCACCCGGTTGTCAACCCAGGCGAGCCTCGGGCTCTACAGTGCGCCCATGCACACCGACTTCCGCCGCGCGAGCGTCCTTCCGTTGCTCACTCTGGCCGTGTTCAGCGCGTGCAGTGACTCCAACGCCCCCGACGCGCCGCCGCCCGAGAAGGTCGAGGCCGCGTTGGTCCGAGCCCGCAACGCAGCGGGCGCGCTCGCGCCGCAGCTCATGGGCGCGCTGGGCGAGGCGCTCGGCGCTGGCGGGCCGGTGAAGGCTCTCGAGGTCTGCCAGATGCGCGCGCCGCAGATCGCGAGCGCGGTCGGCGCGGAGCAGCAGCTCGAGATCGGTCGCACCGCGCTTCGCGTGCGCAACCCCTCGAACGCGGCGGACGAGTGGGAACGGGGCGTGCTCGAGGACTTCGCGCAGCGCCTGACGGCAGGCGCCGACGCGAACAGCCTCGAGGCGCACTCCGTGGAAGCGCAGGACGGCGGCTGGCGCGTGCGCTGGATGCGCGGAATCGTGCTGCAGCCGCTGTGCGCGACATGCCACGGCGAGGAGCTCGCGCCCGACCTGCGCGCCGAGCTCGCGCGCCGCTATCCATCCGATCAGGCCACCGGCTTCAAGCCCGGCGAGCTGCGCGGCGCGTTCACGGCGAGCGTGACGATCCCTCGCGGCTAAGTCGCACGACTGCAGGATTCCCAAACACAGCGAGGCCGACCCCTCGGGGCCGGCCTCGCGTGATTTCGGTCGCTGGTGCGTCGCTCAGTTCAAGAACGGATCGATCGCCTTGCGCAGGCCAGGGGTGCGCAGCTTGCCCAGCGCGCGCACTTGGATCTGGCGCACGCGTTCGAGGCTCACGCCGAGTTCAGCAGCGACCTCCGCCAGGGTTTGCTCGCGGCCGGTGCGGATGCCGAAGCGCCGCTCGATCACGAAGCGCTCGCGGTCGGAGAGCTGGGCCAGCGCATCGCGGATGCTCTGGTCGAGCTTCACGTCCTCGAGGTCGGTCGAGTACGGGCCGTCGTCGACGGTCTTGAGCAGGTCCTTGAGGCGACCGCCCTCGTCGTCGTCGAAGGCCGCGTCCAGCGAGCGCGAGCTGCGCACCGACTGGAGCGCCGACTCGACCAAGTTCTCGCTCAGGTTCGCAACTTCGGCGATAGCCTCCGGCGCCGCGTTGGCGTCGCCGAGCTTGGCCTTGGCGTCGTTCACGTGCTTGAGCGCCTTCTGCAGGTACACCGGCACGCGCACGGTGTTCGAGAAGTTGTAGAGGTAGCTGCGGAAGGCCTGGTTCAACCAGTGCACCGCGTAGGTGCGGAAGAGCAGGCCGCGCCGCCAATCGAAGCCGTCGACTGCGCGGAACAGCGCAGCCGAGCCCTCTTGGATCAGGTCGGCCTGGCTCGCGGAGGTGTGCGAGTAGCGCTCGACGTTGATGAGCACGAGGTACAGATTGCGCTCGACCAGCTCGGTGCGCAGCGCGTGCAGCTCGAACCAGCGGCGGCAGGCGCGCGGCGGAAGGGTGCAGCCGGTGCTGCTCACGCCCTGCACGCCGAAGCTGACCTGGCCGACGGCCTTGGGGGCCAGTTCGGGCGACACGCCCATGTCGGCGAGCACCTTCTCGTAGCGGATGCGCGCGAACTCGATGCGCCGCGCGAGGCGGGCTTCCGACTCGCGGTCCATGATGGTGATCGAGTCGACCTCGGCGCGGAACTGCTGCGCGAGCGTGTAGCGAGCAGCTTGCCCAGCGCCGTCGACCGGCCGTCGCCACGACAGCGGATCGGAGATCTCGAGCGACGTGTTGTCGCGATCCAGCTCGGCGGCCAGCTCGAGACACGCTTGGGCGAAGCGTTCCGGTTCGGCCGCGAGACGGTCGAGGCGTTCGTCGAGTTGAGCGTGAGTGATGAGCTTGACCATTGCGTTCACCTTTCCTGCCTGGGGGTGCTTCGCTGCCTTGCGCTGCCTTGGGCTCTAGCCCGGAGAGGGCGGCGCGGATTCGTGACAATCCGTGCACCTTCGAAGAGCTGGCGTCGATCCGCGCCACCTCGGCGCCGGCGACCCGACTGAAGGCGTCTCCATCCGCCCGCAGCGCGTCGCCGGCCCCGTCATGGGAGGTTTTCGCCGCCCGCGTCCCGTTGGATGCTGACGCGTACGGCAGATTCCGATCCGGCGGCAGCGCAACCGACCCGGGATCGGCAGGCCGAACACAAGTCGCTTTCAAGCCGCAACTTAGGCATGTCAGGGGCACGTACAGCCGCGTTCGACCGCGCGCGCGGCGGCCTGGCTCGCCTCCAGCGGTGCGACAGCCTGGCAGGGGCCGCCAAAAAGGCAGCGACCCGCTCTCCCCGGGGTGGGGAGAACGGGTCGCCAGCGCGAATTCGTTCTCGGAGGGCCGCGCGCGTCAGGCGCGCGCCGGCGCGCCGGTCTTGGCCGGGGCGTCGGAGTAGCTCTGCTGCGACTCCTGGGGCACGTAGGCCTCGAGGTGTGCGAGCTCGTTCGCTTCCTTGATCAGGTTGCGCGCGATCACGAGGCGCTGGATCTGATTGGTGCCCTCGTAGATCTGGAGGATCTTCGCGTCGCGGAAGCACTTCGCGATCGGATAGTCCTCCATGAAGCCGTAGCCGCCGAAGATCTGCACCGCGTCGGTGGCGACCTCCATCGCGGTGTCGGTGGCGAAGCACTTGGCCATGGCCGCGTACTTGGTGACGCCGTCGGTGCGGCCCGCGTCGATCTGCGCGGCGGCCGAGTACACGAGCCAGCGCGCCGCCTCGGTCTTCATGGCCATGTCGGCGAGCATCTTCTGGACCATCTGGAAGCTCGAGATCGGCGCGTCGAACTGACGGCGGCGGTTGGCGTAGACCAGCGCGAGGTCGAGCGCGCCCTGCGCCGCGCCGACGGCCTGCGCCGCGACCCCGGGCCGCGCGCAGTCGAGCGTCATCATCGCGTGCTTGAACCCCATGCCGGGCCGCCCGCCGATCAGGTTCGACTTCGGCACGCGCACGTGGTCGAAGTGGGTCTCCACCACCGGCACGGTGCGGATGCCCATCTTGTTCTCGATCTTCTTGACCGAGAAGCCGGGCGTGCCCTTCTCGACCACCAGTGCGCTGATGCGGCGCGACTTGGAGGTCGGGTCGGTGACGCAGAAGACCGAGTAGATGTCGGCCACGCCGCCGTTGGTGGTCCACTTCTTCTCGCCGCAGATGACGTAGTGGTCGCCGTCCTCGACCGCCGTCACGGACAGGCCGCCCGCGTCGGAGCCGGCGAACTTCTCGCTCAGGCAGAAGGCCACGAACTTCTCGCCGCGCGCGATCTGCGGCAGCCACTTCTGCTTCTGCTCCTCGGTGCCGCCCAGGATGATCGGGAACGAGCCCAGCGCGTTGACCGCGAAGGCCACGCCGAAGCCCGAGTCGGCCTTGGCGAGTTCCTCGGTGACCATCGCCAGCGCCAGCACGCCCGCGCCGTGGCCGCCGTACTCCTTGGGGACGAAGGTCTTGAACAACCCCGCCTGCGCCACCGCCCGCGCCGCGTCCCAGTTGTACTCCTGGAGCTGGTCGTACTTGGCGCACGAGGGCCGCACGTACTTCTCGGCGATCTCTCGCGCCTTGGCCGCCAGTTCCTTGGCTTGCTCACTGAAGACGATGTTGTCGCGCATGGCGTTCGGAGTCCTGTCGATCGGTTTGTGCGGGGCGAAAAAAGGACAGGAATTGTAGCGCGACGCCCCCCTCGAACAGGCGGCGGCTCACGCGCTCGAGCACGGGGCGAAGTGCGTAACGGCGAGCGCTCCGCGAAGCTCAGTTGCCTCTGAACGGCCAACTCGCGCGAGAGGCGTGGATCCAGCCCGGACGGCGAAGGAGCGCCTCGGCGCGCAGTGACCCGCGCGCATCCTTAGAACTCGGGCGCGTTCGCTCCGGCGCGCACGCGCCGATCGATGGATCGTCGAGGAGCGAGAGCTCGGTGTGCGGAGCGATGACGAGCGGCGGTAGGACTAGTTCACAGCGCGCGAAGGCGGGTCCCTCCGCGCGCATCAGACCATCGGCCGACACCGCGAACTTGGCCGGCCGCTGAGCGCTCGAGATCTCGATCGACTCGTCCCCGCGGTTGCGCAGCACGACGCGCAGAGAGTTCGCGAGCGTAGGCGCGCTGCGCGGATCGCGATCGGTGCGCAGCGTGATTTCCAGCTCCAACGGCGAGCTCACCGGCCAGGCGACCTTGTTCGACGCGAGGCAGAAAGGCGGCGTTGAGACCATCTCACCGAGCGCGGCCGGAGCGGGGAGCGCTCGATTGGACTCGTCACGGATCGGCAGCCCCCTGAAGCCGTAGCTCACGGACACGCGAGCCGCGCTGGAGTCCTTGAAGTCGTACAGCAAGCGCGACGCGGGCAGCTCGAAGTCAACGGACTGTCCGGGCGCCAGTTCCACGACTCGCACACGCCAGTCCAGCTGCGGAGGCGCCGTCACGTGCGCGTCGATCGGTCCGTCGTCGTAGAAGCCGCCACCGAGCGGGTACGCCGGCCACCAGGCGCCGCCCGAGCGCTCGACCTCGACGCTCGGAACGACTCCGGGCTCGTCGCCGGATGGGTTCCGGGTGAAGACGGGCCTGACCACGCGGTGCGTGCGCGAGCTCGAGCGATTGACGATCCGCGCATCAAGTCGCTGCGGATCCCACGAGTACGCCGGCTTCGAGTCTGCGCGCGTCAGCTCGAGCGCGAGATCACTCTCGATCTGACTGCGGGCGCAGTCCGGCGCCTCGAGCAGCAACTCAATCGGCGCCGAGACCAGTTCGAACGGCGCGACGCCCGCCATTCCCCCCAGCCCTTCCGGCGGCGGAATGGGGTCGCGGTCCTCGTAATCGCGCAGGGACGGCGTCGCCTTGTAGGCATAGTGGGCGCGGATGCGCACTCGGCCTTGCTCGGGCAGTTCTGGAAGCGTCCCCATCCAGGCCAGTCGCTGTGCTGCGCCGGGAGCGAGACGCACGACTTCGTCGAGCCAGTTCGCGTCGTACAGACCGCACCGCCCGACTTCCCGTATCGGCAACGTCCGCCACGTGCCGTCCTCGGCTTGGACCTCGGCGCTGAAGCGAGCGTGCGGCTCGCGCCAGCCGGCACTGGATCCGTCGCCGGGCAGCACGATCGGGTGAGAGGTCGTCGTGGAGCGATTCACGATGTCGACGTCGATCTCGAGCGGCCACCAGGAGTGCTTGGGCGGTGTTCCGACGATGCGCGTGACGAGCTCCAGGTCGCCGTTGAACGCGGATCCTTCGGCCGTGACCGGCGTCCGCTGAGCCGCGGCGCGCGCACTTGACGCGAAGGTCGCGGCCAAGGCCAACGCTGAGAGAACTACGAACCTGTCGATCGCTCGCGCCATCGCACCGCTCCAGGGAATCGGACGTCGCCTCGGGTGACCACATCGCAACGCGATGTCGTGAACGCCGCGCGCGGCTCCAGGGTTCACGGAGTGGGCGGAGCTCGCGGAGAACCTGCGCTCGCGAGCAGTGCTGGCGCCGGCCGCTGACATTGGCAGAGACGCTGCTCCGCCACACCCATCGGCGCCCGAGCGACAGCGCGCAGCGGGCCTGAGCCGACTGCTATTCTCGCCGCATGGGAGAGCGACTCGAACAACTGTGTGCGCGCGTCGCGCGCGGCGACCAAGGCGCGGCAGCGGAGTTGACGGCGCTGCTTCGCTCCGACGACATCCAGACTCTGCGCGCGTGCGTCACGCACACGAGCGCGCTCGTGCGAAGCGTTGCGGCCGCGGCGCTGCCCGGACGCATCGAAGTGCAGTCCGCCGCGATCGCGCGCATGTTCGCCAAGGATCGCGAAGTGCAAGTGCGTCGCGCGTTGGCCGAGGCGATGAGCGATGACCCGCACTGGGGCGACGACGAGCTCTACGCGCTGCTGCTCGAGGATCCGGATGAGTCGGTGCGCTCGATGCTGATCGAGCGCGCCATCGAGCGTGAAGAGCTGCTCGACACGCTGGCCATCGCAGCGCTCGAGGACAGCAGCATGACGATCCGCGCGCGGCTGTGCGCGCTGTTCGCCGATCGTCATCCCGAGCGCGCCGTGCCGATTCTGATCGATGCGTTGGCGACGCAGCGCGACCAGACCGTGCAGCGCGCAGCGGCCGTCGCGCTCAACGCCGTGATCAAGCGCTTCAAGGGCCTGCCCGACGTAGTCGCGCTGCCCAAGCCGACGATCGTGGGCTTGGCGCGCGATGCGCTCCGCGAGCTGGCGCCGCGCCAGTTCGCGCGCTTGGTGGCCGTGCTGAGCGAGCGCGCGCCCGAGAGCGACGATGACACCGAGACCGAGTCCGAACCGGCCGCCCCGGCGCCCACGACTCCGGCGACGCCGCTCGGACCGCGCGCCTTCGAACTCGAGCCGCAGGTCGAGGCCGTGCTGGCCGTGCTGCGTCGTCCGAGCGGCCGCGCAGCGTTGTTGGTCGGCCCCAGCGGCGCCGGCAAGACTTCGATCGTGAACGAACTCGCGCGCCGCGAGCTGCAGCCCGGCGTGCCCGTGCGCATCGTGCGCATGGCGCCCGACGACTTCCTCGCGGGCACCAAGTACCTCGGCGAGTGGCAGACCAAGCTCGAAGAGCTGGTCGCCTCGCTCGGCCAGTCGCCGGGCTCGGTGCTGTTCATCCCGATGGCGCACCTGCTCACGAGCACGGGCACGACCATTCACTCCGATGGAAGCCTGGGAACAGCGCTCGCCAGCTACATCGATCGCGGGGCCTTGACCGTGATCGGCGAGACGACGGCCGAAGAGCTCGCCGCGGGGCTCGGGCGACACTCGTCGGCGCGCCGAGTGTGGACCGAGATCCGCGTCGAGGCCGCAGACGAGGCGCGCACGCGCCGCATCCTGCGCGCGCTCTGCGACGAGGCCAAGACTCCCGCCACCGAAGCGGTGCTCGAGCGCCTGTACGACTACTCGGAGATGTTCATCCCGGCCGCGGCGCAACCCGGCCGCAGCGCGGCGCTGCTGCGTGGCGTGCTCGAGCAGCGGCCTGGCGAAGCGCTGACGGCGCCTGCGGTGCTCGCGGAGCTTCGGCGCGTGACGGGCGTGCCGCTCGACCTGCTCGACGACGACACGCCGCTCGATCCGGCCGCGGTGCGCGAGTTCTTCGCCGCGCGCGTGATGGGCCAGCGCGAGGCCATCGAAGCGATCACCGACGTCGTGACGCTCTTCAAAGCGGGTCTCAACGATCCCGGCAAGCCGCTCGCGGTGCTCTTGTTCGTCGGGCCGACCGGCGTCGGCAAGACCGAGCTCGCACGCGCGCTCGCCGAGCGCCTGTTCGGCGATCCCGCGCGCCTGGTGCGCTTGGACATGAGCGAATACGCCACGTACGAGGCCTTCGAACGTCTGCACGGCTCGACGCATCACCAGGGCGTGCTGACGAGCATCGTGCGCGACCGGCCGCTGTCGGTCGTGCTGCTCGACGAGATCGAGAAGGCGCACTCCAACGTCTTCGACCTGTGCCTGCAGATCTTCGACGCGGGCCGCCTGACCGACGGCTCGGGCCGCACGGTCGACTTCCGGCGCACGATCCTGATCATGACCAGCAACCTGGGCTCGGCCGTGCGCGTCGATCCCAAGCTGGGCTTCGGCGCGAGCGGCGTCGAGATGCCCGCCAGCGACGACGTCCAGCGCGAGTTGCGCAGCTTCTTCCGCCCCGAGTTCCTCGCGCGCATCGACCGCGTGGTGCACTTCGCGCCGCTCTCGCTCGAGAGCGCCGAACAGATCGCACGCCGCGAGCTCGCGCGCATGCTGGAGCGGCGCGGCATCGAGCGCCGTGGCCTGTCGATCGACGTCGATCCGACGCTGGTGTCGCTGCTCGTCCGCGAGGGCTACACGCAGGCCTTCGGCGCGCGTCCGCTCAAGCGCACGATCGAGCGCCGCGTGCTGCTGCCCGTCGCGCGCGCGATCGCGGGCGGTCGGATCGAGCCCGGCTCAGTCCTGCGCCTGCGCGTCGATGCGAGCAGCGAAGTCGCTGTCGACGTCGTGCGCCCCGTGAACGAACACGCCACGCTCGAACCGGTCGCGCCGCAAGCGCCGTCCGAGCCCGTGCGCGAGCGCGCGCAAGGCCTGCTCGAAGCCACCGAACGTTTGGAGGCGCTCGTCGCGCGCTGGAAGACGCGCCGCAGCGAGCTCGTCGAGGCCTCGAACACGCCGGGCTTTTGGAACGATGCGAGCAAGTCCGCGCAGGCGATGGACGAGCTGCACCGCATCGATCAACTGCTCGAGCGCGTGTCGAAGCTCTCGCGCGGCGCGCGCGGGCTCAGCGAGCGCGCCTTGCGCCCGCAGGGACCGCGCTCCGCGGCGCAGGAGTACGACAAGCTCGTGCTCAGCGCGGCGCAACTCGCGCTGCTCGCGCGTGTCGCATCGACGAGCGACGCGAGCCGCCTGGGCGATGCGCTGATCGAGATCACCTCCGTGCGCCGCTCGAAGGCCGGCCTCGACGGCGTTCAGTTGCTCGCGCGCATGTACCGCGCGTGGGCCGAGCGGCACGGCTACGAGTGCGAGACGCTCTCCGACCGCTGCGGCGGCGAGCCGCACGAGGACTCGCTCGTGCTGCTCGTGCACGGCGCCGGCGCGCACGAACTGCTGCGCTCCGAGAGCGGCCTGCACACCTTCCAGCAGTCCGAGGGCGACAAGCGCGCCGGCGAGAAGGGCGCGCGCACTCAACGCGAGGCCATCCGCGTCGACGTGCACGCTGTCATCGAGACGCGCCTCGACGCCGCGCGCGAAGGCCTCACCACTTCGACGCGCAAGCTCTCGGGCGTGCGCGGCCGCCAGATCGAGCGCCCCACGCTCGAAGCCAAGGTCTTCGACGCGCAGCGCGCGCGCTCCGCCGTCGTGTGGAGCGCCCAACCGCCCAAGAAGGCGCTGCTCCACGCGCGCCTCCTGCTCGAATCGCGCGATGCGTCCTCAGGCGGCGGCGAGCACGTCGTGCGCCGCTACCAACTCGGCGCAGCGCCGTTCGTGCGCGACATGCGCTCCAAAGCGCAGTCGGGCAAGCTGCACCGCGTGCTCGACGGCGAGCTGGACGAGTTCCTGGCGCTGGGGTGAGGCGACGACGCTCGCAAGTCCTCGCGCTCGAGCAACTTGCGAACTCCAGCGCAACGGACGCCCATCGTGCTCACGAACACTTCGCGCGCGGCGAGCACCGAAAACGGAACGGTTCTCGCTGGTTGGCGTGCGTGCGACGTCCCAACGCCAACAAGGAGTCGGCTGCGCTGGCGCCGAGACAGTCAAGCTCAAGGCCGTGACAGGTCGAATGCTTGCGCCGTTTCTGAAACGAAGTCCCATGAGCGGGACGTTAATGCACCACTTTGGCAGTCAAGCCAGCTCCCGACTTTTTTGGCGCTCCGCTTCGCCGGTGTGCGCGACCGGCTATCCACACGGAACCCCGAAGCGCCATTTTTTCACGCATCTTCCCAGTTGCCATTGGATCCCAAGTCGCCACAGCGGGGCATATGTGCTGTTTTGAGTGCTCACCGTCGAGCAGCTACGCGACGTACACTTTCCCGACTTGCTTTTGAGACGTCGCAACATAGGCGCTGCGCCGAGACGCAAGATCGAGAGCCGCTTGCTGCGTGCGACGGTAGCGGCTCTGATTTCGTTGATCACGGCATGTCTTCTTCCGGCGCTTGGCAGTGCGCAGAGCGCGGCTCCGGGAGGCCCGGAGCCGGTTCTGACAGAGCAAGTGGTCGCGGCATTGACTCAGTACGTCAGCGGGGTTCCGAACGGCGGGTTCGACTTCGAGGTTCTCGAAGAGATGCGCCTTCCACCCGGAGACTGGGATGCAAGAGCGCAGGAGCACTTCGAGCGCTGTATCCAGATCGAGCTGGCTGGTCGTCGCAACACGGACGCACGCGTCGGCGATCAATGGCGTGGCGTCGTGCGCACGCAGATCGCGCTGCTCGCTTCGGATGTCAACGCGATCCACGAGTACGACTTCAATCAGCAGATGTCCGTTGAGATCGGCGAGGACTACGTTGACCAACGCGTCCTTCTCCGAGCCCACCCGACAGATCCCTCGCCAGCGAAGTCAGCCTGGAACAATGTGCTGTTCCTGCGCGACGAACGCGTGCACGCGCTCGTCTTGACGCGCGAAGACGGCCTTGGCGCCGAGTCGACCGAGGTCACGGCACAGCGAACACGTCGAGAGACGCAAGATATCGAACTCCTCGACTCGTCCCGCTGGCTGTACCGCACGCGTGTCTTTGCTCGAGAGTGCGTACGGGCGTTGAGGGCGATGCCGGAGCAGTGGGTCTGCCATCGAGATCGGGAGGAACTCGTCGCGGTTTGGAGGATTGACCAGCCCGGCCTGTGGCCCAACCTCTTCTTCTACCAGGGCCTGATCGGGGGTCAGGTTGAGTTGCGAGTGAGCGCGGCGCACGGCGGACCTCTCAGCCTGCGCTGTACCGATAGTGCGGGCATGCTCGTCGATGAGCGCCACTGGCGCGACTACTACGGCGATCGCTTCGTCCTGCCGCTGACCCTGGAATTCCGCACGTGGTATCCGGGAAGCGGCGCGCCCCGATCCAGCGAAATCTACCGCGGGCGAGCACGCGAGCTGCGACCACCACGACAGGTCCAGGATCTGTTGACGCCAGGCGCTCAGGTGACCGACGCGCGTTTCGCTCCTCCTGTGTCGTACATCGTGGAGCAGCGGCCGTTGGAGGATGCCGAGGTCATCGCGCGCTCGAGCGCTGCAGCCGGCGGTGGCACGCGCTCCGATCAGTACGTGCACCCCAATCTCGATGAGAGCCCGGTTGCCGCGTCCAAGTCCGAGCCCTCTCGCCGGAGCGTCGATGGCGGTCCGTGGTGGCTCGACTCCAGCGTGCTGGGAGGCCTGTTGGTCGCCCTCGGAGCGCTGTGGGCTGGTCTTTCGTGGCGCGCCACGCGGGCTAAGCGACCGTGAAGCAGAAGCGGTGGGTTGGGCCGCTCGTGCTGGCGATCGCAGGTCTCTACCTGTTGCTGCGCTCGGTGACGAGGTCCGATGAGGAGCCGCGTCCTGGTCGATTGACGCCCTTGACGGAGCGCACGATAGAGCTTGGTCGGGTCGCCGAGGGGGCAGATGTCGAGCTGCAGGTGCTCTTGCTGAACGAAGGCGACTTGCCCGTGCGCGTGCGTCGCCTTCACACGACATGTGGCTGCACGATCGCGCGCGCTGACAAGACTACGGTGGTCGGCGGCGACACGCTCGAACTCCAGGTCAACGTCGACACGCGTTCACTCGGTCCGCAGTCCGCGGACGTCCTGCTGGATCTCGATGGCAGTAGCGCAACCCTCGTCGCCGCACGAGTGAGCTTCGTAGTAGCGCCGCCGATGGAGAGTTTGCCACGCTCTCCGCACGTGGAGTGGAGAGCGTCGACTCCCGCAGAGGATCAATTGTTCGGAATCGAATTCTATCTGCACGAAGGCGAGATACCCGCGCTGCTCACGTCCGAAGTCGACCGACCGGGGATTGTGACACGCTGGGATGCGACATCGAGTCGCGCGACGCTGTGGTTGAAGCCGGACTTCGCGCTGCTAGACCGAGGGAGCTACTACGCCGTCGTGTCGCTTGCCTTCGAAGACCCACGGCTGGATCTGAAGAAGGCCGTGCTGCTCAATGTCGACGGCGCGCGGGTCACGCTACATCCCACGGCGCTGGTTGCGTGCGCCACGGAAGTCGAGCGGCGCTTCACTGTGCGAGGTCGACTGGACTGGGACGGCGCATCGGTCGACCCGCTGAGCGTCGAGCCGTTCAGGTTCGAGGCGCAGATCGAAGCTCGTACAAGTGAGCCGGGGCCCGAATTCGAGCTGGACTTGCTGTTGCCGCGGGCGCCGAGTCTCAGTCAGCGCGTCGAACTGCGACTGGTCACCCACAGGGGTGCCTTCATCGCGCCACTCCTGATACCCGCCGCGTTTTCGGGAGACCCCGCCAAGCTGGGTGGTCAGTTGGCGCCCGCGCAGCGATAGGCCGCTCGGCAGGACAGAGTCGCACGCGGAGCGCAGGTGCAGACGCGTCCGACCGATGGCGCGCAACACCAATCGCATTGGTTCGTCGGAGCGCTGGGGCGCCGCCAACTGGGCGCTGGACAACGGCCGCCGCGCAGGGGCCCTACAAGCGGATGACCTTCTGCTGAGGCGACCGTCGTCGACCGCGAGGTGGAGGAAGGCCGCGGCGGGCCCATCCGTCATGCGGCCTGCACAGCGCAACTCGGGCCTCGATCTACGCGCGGCCGAGGCGCGCTGGGGGCGTGGCGCGGGCGTTCTGGACACGATCGTACCTGGCCGGCGGTGCGAGTCGCGGGCGAGGAGCGCGCTGACACGCGGCCGGACTGACGCCCGCCAACCCGAGTTCCACAGCTCGAAGGAAGTGAGCGCGACACTGGCTAGCCGCATCCGCATTCGGAGCCCATGGATGGCGCTCTGTGCTGCTTGGAACGCTGGAAACTCGATGTAGTGACAACACACGGGCGGTGTTGCGGTCGAGGTTCATGGCGGGATCTCCGTTGTGGAAGTCGTGCGCGATCCGATGCCACGCTCGAGACCCAGGACGCATTCCGTCGCGTCCGTCCAAGAACCAGGTCGACTCGTTCCGCGCGTCAGCCGCGCCGCAGGCGCACCAGCATCCGCGGCGAGGAAGCGCTGTGCGACGAGTCGTCGAAGCCGCCGCGCACATCGAGCAGCTCCAAGCGCACGTCGCGCGCGAGGGAGCGGAACTCGGAGAGTTCGTAGAGGCGCACGTCTTCGCGCCAGCGGCGCACGTCGCCGTCGGTGCGCAGCTCGACTTCCTTGACCACGCGGCGGCCGCCTTCGAGCAGGGAGCGGCTCTCGCGCAGCAGGAAGTCGTCGCCTTCGCGCACGCTCTCGGCCCGCAGGCCCGCGCGCACGAAGGCGGGGTTCATCAGATCGAGCACGGCGAGGCCGCCGGGCGCGAGCACGCGCGAGAGGTCGCGCAGCACTTGCGCGTCGCCCAGCTCGCCGAAGTAGCCGAAGGACGAGAACAGGTTCACGACCGTGCGGAACGCGCCGGTCGCGAAGGGGATCTCGCGCGCGTCGGCGCGCACGAGTCGGCCGGCGAGGAGCTTCTCGCCCTTCGGCAGGCTGCGCGACTGCAGCAGCAGGTCGCGCGAGAGGTCGAGCCCGAACACGTCGACGCCGGCCTCGGCGAGCAGCAGCGTGTGGCGGCCGAAGCCGCAGCACAAATCGAGCGTGCGGCCGCCGACGCCTTGCGCAAGCAGCCACTTGACCTCCGCGCGCGCGGCCTCGAGGTCGCGGTGCGGGTAGACGCGACGGTAATCGGCGCGAAACGCGTCTTCGTACCAGCGGGCTTCGCCCACGCTCGGTTCTGTGCCCATCGCGGTCACTTCTGCGCCGGCTTCTCGAGCACCAGCTCGAGCTGCGTGTCGCCGCTCGCGGCGTCAGTCACGGCGAACAGCGCGTCGTCGCGCGTGTCGACGCTGCCGTCGAGGTCGTAGCGCAGCTCGACTTCCAACTCGATGTTCTTGGGCAGCGGCGAGGGCAGGATCGTGGTGTCCTTGTTGAGCACGAACACGAACTCGCGCACGCCTTCGGCGGCGGGCATGAGGCCCTTCTTCTGCGCATCCGGGTCGTCGAGATCGACCACATAGGCCCACAGCGGCATCTTCGGGCCGCTCTGGCCCTTCTGGCGCAGCGTGACCATCAAACGCCCTTGCGTGGCGCTCGCGAGTTCGCCTTTGAGCAGCGCGACGCCTGCGAACTGGCTGGGGTCGGTGAGCTCGGCGCGCTGCGTCGCGGCGCCGGGAACCTGCGGATGTCCCGCGGGCAGCTCGTTCAGCGGCGGGTGGCCGGCCGGCAGCGGGCCGGGCGTGACAGGACCTGCGGCACCCGACCGAACAGTCGTTCGGTTGACGCTCTTCGCAACCGTCACCGTAGTCGACTCGACCTCAAGTGGGTCACCCGCGGGTCGCGGCGCATCCGCGCAGGCGAGAGCTGTGAAGACGGCGAGGCTGGCGACGAGGAGGGTCTGCGTGGGGATCATGCGGGCAGAGATTGGAGCAGGCGGCGGCGGCGGACGCGAGTCGACGCGGGCTGCGCCGCTGCACAGCACGGCCTTCACGCCGCAACCGATGGGCATGTCGGCCAAAGCGCCGACATGCCCCGCGGCACTCGGCCGCGCTGAGCTGTTGGTTTTGTTGCTACTACTTCGAGGGGAATCCTCGCGCCACGCGAGGACTCCGCGAAGTAGTAGCACAGGATGCAGCTTAGGATTCGATTCGCATGGATCACGGACCGCGTTTGTTCGATCGCAGCGCCAAACAGGCCCGCGAGGCCAGTGCGCTCGCCCCGTACGCGCTCCACAGCGCCCATTCGCGCGGCCGGAAGCACTCCGAGCCGCCCGACGAGCTGCGCACGGACTTCGAGCGCGACCGCGACCGCATCGTGCACTGCACGGGCTTTCGGCGGCTGATGTACAAGACGCAAGTGTTCGTCAATTGGGAGGGCGATCACTTCCGCACGCGGCTGTCGCACTCGCTCGAGGTCGCACAGGTCGCGCGCTCGATCGGCAGCGCGCTCGCGCTCAACGAGAGCTTTTGCGAAGCGCTGGCGCTCGCGCACGACATCGGTCACCCGCCGTTCGGCCACCGGGGCGAGTGGGCGCTCGACGGACTCATGCACGCGCACGGCGGCTTCCGCCACAACTTCCAAGTGCTGCGCGTGGTCGACCTGCTCGAGCGGCGCAGCCCCGACTATCCGGGCCTGAACCTGACGCGCGAGCTGCGCGAGTCGCTGCTCAAGCACGAGAAGGACGAGGACTGGCCCGACGAGTTCCGCCCCAAGCCCAATCGCCCGTGCCTCGAGGCGCAGGTCGTCGATCTCGCCGACTCGACCGCCTACGACATGCACGACGTCGAGGACGGGCTTGCGGCGGACATGTTCGAGCTCGAAGACCTCGAGCGCTCGTGCGAGCTGTGGCGCACCGCGCGCGCGGCTGTCGATCGGCGCCATCCGAGCTTCCTCGAAGCGAGCGACGACTCGAAGCTGCGCATCAAGCGCATCGCCAACGAGATGCTCAAGCTGTGCATCACGGACCTGATCCACGCCAGCGCCGAGCGCATCGCCGCGTCCGGCGTGCGCAGCGTCGACGACGTGCGCGCCCACCCCACGATGCTCATCGCGCACTCCGCGGGCATCAAAGCGCAGGTCGCCGAGCTCGAGATCTTCCTCGACCGGCGCTTCTACAAGCACGCGCACCTGACCGAACTCACCAAACACGCTGCTGCAACGCTGCGCGCGCTGTTCGAGGCCTACGTCGCGCGCCCCGGCGAGATGGCGCCGTGGTACACGCGCTGGGCGGACCAAGTCGGCCGCGAGCGCGCCGTGTGCGACTACATCGCCGGCATGACCGACCGCTTCGCGCAGCAGGAGTTCGAGCGGCTGGCGTGAGGCCAGTCTGGGCGGTTGGCGACCGGGAGACCAAGACGCGGGCGCCCCCGGATCGGCCTCAGCGAGCGGGCTATTGATCGAACGAGGCCTGCAACTGCGCCCGCAGGCCTGCACCTGCAAGCGGCCCGGAGAATCGCAGCGCAACGATGAAGCTCTTCTCGGGCGCGAGCGGTGTGAACCCGGAGATCGTGAATTCCGCGCCGCTCAACGACGTGGTCGCGCCGTTGACTGCGAGCCCGCGCATGTCGAGCAGGTGCGCCGAAATCAGGCTCTGGGAAGTTTGGAGCGGCGTCACGGTCCCCGAAAGCGACACGATCGCGGAGTCCCGGTCGGCATTGTTCACAACAGCCAGCACGCAACCGTGGAACACCCGCGCCATCCCATTGCGCGCCATGTCCGACATCACATCGAAGTTGTACTCGGGAAGGATGTTGCAGTGGACCAAGCCGCCGGCGAGCGTCGCCGAGGTCGACGGCGTGACTTGGATGACAAGATTGGCCCCGCTGCCATCGGCCTTCAGTCCTGTGATCTTGTAGTCCTCGCACTGATTGCCCTCGAGCCCACTGCCGGGCGGATAGTCGAAGTGAGCTGTGCCGTTGGTGAAGGAGATCGTGCTGCCCTTTAGCTCAAGCTTGGTGTTCGCCGTATTGCCCTTCTTGACCTCGAAGTCGAGGTCGGTGACCTTCACCTTCAACTTGTTGCAGACGCTCCCCGATGCGCTGGTGGCGCCATCGGCGCTGATGACGCCAGGAGAGATCTCGCCAATCTTGGTCGTCCCCCCTTTCATCTCGGTCTCTCCCATCGGAATCTCCTGGAGAGCCGGCGAGAATCGCAGCGCGCCCGCGAACGCAGCGCCGACGCCGACAGCGCCGACGCAAGCCAGCGCAAGGATCAGTCGGGATGTGAACATGAGAATTCTCGGTTCGGGAAGTTGCTTCTTGGGAAGCGAGTGAAGTGAGAGTGGTCAGGTTCGAGGGCGCTGTCTCCGCCACCAGCCGTTGGAGCGACCATGGCGGAGTCGGTACGCCTTAAACATGCTGCGACCTGTTCGGCCAGAAGAGGCATCGGTGCAGCCACTGTGTATCCACGCGAGGCTCTCCGCTGCGACCGATGTTCTCTAGAAGTCTCATGGAATGTGGCGTTCGAGGCGGCGCTGCCGCCGAGTTCACACGCCCTCGGGACCGTGCCCCCCAGGCGCGTACACAGCAGCGCCAACGTCTTCGCGTGCTCGCGTCGAACAATGCGCTCCGTGGTCGACAGTCTGCGCGCGATGGCTGGGTAGCTCAGCGACAGTGACCACCGAAGGCGGAGGATGCTCCGAGCAAGCGGCGGCAGTTCCCACAGCACAGCCGCGAGGGAGCGCGCCAGCTCGCCGCGCTCCGCCCTCGTCAGCGGATCCCCGCTGATGCCCCGGTCGGGGATGTCGTCCAGCGCGACGTCGGCTTCCGCTCGTCGAGTGCGTTGATCGCGCCTGAAGTTGCCCCAGCGACCTCGCGCACGGTGGAGGAGCAGCGGCGCCAGTCCGCGTCCGCATTCCCGAACTTGCTCGCCAGCCGCCCCGGCGCGGAGGAGGAGTTCCAGCACGATTCCAGCGGCCAGATCCTCTGCGTCGTGCGAGTTGCGCGTCACGCGAGCGCAGCCGCGGCGGAGCTGGGCGCACAGCGACTCCCAAGCTTGGGCTTCCGCGGTCATCGACGTCGCCCCCCCCACGAAACAACACCCACGCGGAAGCGACGTGGCTGGGCCGTGGACATCGTCGAAAGTGAAACCAGGAACATGATCCGCTCGGCCACCGGCCCACTGAAGCGCATCGGCGGGCCCGTGGGCTCGGTGTTCGTGTCCGACGCTCCCCGAAGAGTTTCAGGAATCCGCCAAACTTCACGCCCCGAGGCTCGCGGCGGACAAGGGGCGCGAGGTGAGCGACTCGGCGCCCCAGTGCACCCTCGCTGCGGCGCTTGCACGGGGCCTTACGGCAGGATCGTGAACTCGATGCCGTGCGTCAGGTTCGTGCCGCCTGGCGCGGCGGGATCGCGCGACCAGAATTGGCCGTAGATGCGCTCGCCTGCGACCAGGTTTCGAGTAGGCGCCGCTGCGCATGCGCTCGCCGAAGTCCATGCACTTCGTCCAGGAGCGCTGGGACCTTCTGCACTTCGTCGACCACGACCCAACTGCTGGCGGGCAGCGCCTCGACCTCGCGCCGAAACGTCGCGGGCTCGTGCAAGTAGCGCAGGAACGTTTCGCTCGGGACCAAGTCACACCAGTGCGCGTCGCCGAGTTCCTGGCGCAGCCAGGTCGTCTTCCCGGTCGCGCGAGGCCCGAACAGGAAGAACGACGTCTTGGGCAACGGCAGGTGACGTGTATACATAGTGAGCGTTTTGCACGACAAAATGCTCGGCTACTAGTCAGATTGCCGGCGCTCGCCAACTCTGCGCCTGGGGCGCGCGCGGATCCGCGCGGAGTCGGGCGAACCGCCGGCACGCTGCTCTGTCGGGCGCAGCGTCCGCTGGCTGGCTACGGCAGGATCGTGAACTCGATGCCGTGCGTCAGGTTCGTGCCCCCCGGCGCGGCGGGATCGCGCGACCAGAACTGGCCGTAGATGCGCTCGCCCGCGACCAAGTTCGAGTAGGCGCCGCTGCGCATGCGCTCGCCGAAGTCGAAGGAGTGCGAACCGGAGCAGTCGTCGACGCCGACGTTGCCGCCCGAGTCGGTGCGCCCCGTGCGCGCGAGCGGCGAAGCGAGCCACAGCGAGCCTCCGCCGATGACCTTCTTCTTGCGCCCGAAGCTGTAGTGGAACACGCCGTCCTTGTTGTTGAGCTCGTTCGTGGCGGTGATCACGAACGGAGCGCTCGAGGCGAGGCTCGGCGCGCCGGTGGCGGTCACGCTCGGCGCGCAACCCTGGCTGTTGACCTGCGACCAGCCGTAGGCGACGGGCTGCCCTTCGTCCACCGGCAGGAACAGCGCAGAGATCGCGCCGGGCTGGTAGAGCACGCTCACATCGAAGGGATTGATGTTGGGCGCGTAGCGTTGCCCGCTTCTGTTTCGAGCAACACTCGACGGCGACCCCGAATGCTTGGGTTTGCCCGAGGATCGCGTCGGTCGTCGCCGCGGTGCTCGACCTGATCCCCCCCACACTGATTCCGCCGCGATCGACCGCAACCGCGAGCCTCGCCCGACAGTCCGTGGCGCAGCATGCTGCTGCGCAGCGAGCCCCGCGTCAGTCGCCGCCGCGAGCCCGAGCGCGGCGTGTTGCACCAAGCGCTGCTCACCCATCTCGAGACCTTCCTCGAGCGCACCCGAGCTCCCGATTCGGGCCACGGCCTGCCGCGTTTCGTCGAGCGCGAGCTGCGTCGCTACCTCGAGTGCGGCCTGCTCGCCCACGGCTTCGCGCGCGTCCACTGCTCGCGCTGCATGCGCGATGAGCTCGTGGGATCCCTTTCGCAATGACGCCAAGGCGTCCTTGCGATTCGCCGCTGCGCGGCGAACCAGGGCTTACCTCTCATGCAAAGGCCGCGGTTTCTGTCCCTCCTGCTGCGGCCGGCGCATGGCCGACACCGCCGCGCACCTCGTCGACCACGTGCTGCCCCACGCGCCCGTGCGCCAGTGGGTGCTCTCGTCTCCGTTCCGTATCCGCTTCCTGCTCGCGTCGAGTCCGCGAATGTGCGCCGCCGTGCGCGGCATCTTCACGCGCACTCTGCTCGGTTGGCTGGAGCAGCGCGCACTCGCTGCCGCTGCGGCCGAAAGATCCGCGCGCTCGCGGTCGAGTGACTGCGCACTTTCCGCGCGCCGTGAGCCCCTGCTCGCCGCGCGCTCGGGCGCTGTGATCTTCGCGCAGCGCTTTGGCAGCGCGCTCAACTTGAATCTGCACT
>WYBT01000036.1 GCA_011525785.1 Planctomycetaceae bacterium | reverse complement strand
CGCGCGCCGACACGATGACCTACCGCGTGTCGAAGTTCGTGCGCCGCAACCGCCTGCTCGTCGGCGCGACCTTCGGAATCATGCTGGCGCTCGCAGTGGGACTCGTGATCGCGACGGTGATGTTCTTCCGCAGCGAAGATGCGCGGCGACTGGTCGAAATGAAGCGCGAAGACGCCGAGTACTTCGCGTACCAGGCGGTCATTCGGGGCGCGTACTCCGAGCTCGCTGCGGGCAACGTGCTGCCCGATCTGGCGGACCAGCCGGAGAAGCTCCGCGGGTGGGAGTGGAAGCACTTGATGGCGCGCAGCGACAGCACCTCGCGCGTGGTCTGGCGCACGCCGGGCGCCGGGGCCATTGCACTGTGCGGACGCGGACGAGTGATGGCCGTCGCGGAGCCGAACGAAGTCGTGCTGCTCGACTTGAAAGAGGATCGCGAGATCGCTCGGATCCCCGTCGAGTTCACGCCTGCGCACCTGGCGCTCTCACCCGACGCCGATCGGCTTGCGATCGTCCGCGATCCTTCGCTGCGGGTCTACTCGACCGAGTCGGGCGATCTGTTGACGACCTTCGAGTCGCGAACCAAGTTCTGCCACATCAGCTTCACTCCAGACGGATCGGAGCTGCTCGGGGGCCACATGGCCGGCGCGCTGCGTCTCTACTCTGCTGACTGCCCTGAGCGGTTCACGGAGATAGCACGGCTGACGCAGATGTGCCGTAACGTGGATTTCTCGCCGGACAACACACTGCTCGCCATCGGTGGTGGATTGCACGACGTGCTGGTGATGCGCTGGTCCGACAAGAAGGTGCTTCACCGCTTCCAGCACCCCGGCAACCCGCAGTACGTGAGAGGCGCCGTGCTGCTGGGCGACGGCAAGTTCGTTGCGTCCGTCGACAACAACGGCGGCGCGGCCATTTGGGATCTGGCCACGGGCGAGCGGCTCCCGCGTGCGCCCGACAACTCCCAGCACTGCATGGGCATCGGCGCGCGCCGCGACGTGGATGAGTTGGTGCTGATCGGCAATCACCTGCACCTGTGGACGCTCGCCACAGGCGACAGTCGCTCGCTCTCGGGAGTCCACGTCTCGATGCGCCAACTCGTTGTCCACCCAACCGAGCCGCTGGCGTACACGACTTGTGTGGACGGCCGCGTCCACGAGTGGGATCTGGCCACCGCATCCGTGCCGACGCTTCGCACGAGGCTGGAGACGGAGGCGATGGCGCTGAGTCCCGACGGCCGGCGAGTCGCGCTCCGCACCCATACGGGCAGTCGCCTGCAGATCTACGACCTCAGCGATGAGACCGTGATCGCGACGCGCACGTTTCCGAAGGCGACAACTCGCGCGGTCGGTTACTCGAGCTCGGGCGACGCTGTCTTCGTGGCGGACCCGGCGGGACTCATCCGCTTGGACTCAGCAACGCTCGAACCGCGCGGTCAGCTTCCGCTTCGATCGTCCACCGTGTTCGCCGGCTCGTCCAGGGATGATCGGCTCCACGTCGCATTGGAGGGCGGCGTAGTCGCAACCGTCGACTCGGCTCGCATGGAAGTTGTGCGCGAGCACAGCACGCCCTTGGGGACCATCGCGGCGATCGCCGCGAATGCGAGCACGAGATCCGTCGCCATCGCGGCCGCCGAACGCGCGTGCGTCGCCTTCGCAACGAACAACCTCGACGACTGGAGGCTCTTCGACCTGCCGCCCGAGCGTCGAGTGCAGACGTTGGCGCTCAGCTCTGACGGACGCCGGCTTGCCGCAGGCGGCACGTTCGTGAGCGTTTACTCGACCGAGGACGGCGAACTCCTCTTCGACCGCGCGGGCGAGTCGACCACCGCCCTGATCTTCACCCGAGGCGACAGTCGCTTGCTGGCGTCTGCGGGCCGCCACTTGCTCGTCATCCACACGGGACGCTGGTCACTGCTATCGACATTTCAAGACAACGTGCGCCAGATTCACTGCGCTGTGTACGACCCCGCCAGTGAGAGCGTGCTTGCGAGCGATGTTTCGCGCGACATTCGGCACTATCGCGCTGTAGAGGCGCCTCGCAGCGACGCCGCGCGGTGAAGCCGCACGCGAGAGCAGGCATGCGTCCCACCAGCAACTGGGCCCAAGCGCGACCGATCATCGAACGAATGCTCGCGTTGCCGCCCGAGCAGCGTGAGCAGGCGCTCGCGCGTGAGTGCGGCGGCGATGAGCGGCTACGCGAGAAGCTCGAGCGACTGTTGCGCGCGGCGGAGCGGCGGAGCGAGTTGTTCGAGCCGGCGACGGGCGGCGCAAGCAGCGGGTCTGCGACGTTCGACGGCCGCGCAGCGCCGCACGCAGGCGACTCGATCGGGCCGTGGCGGCTCGTGCGCTCGCTCGGCGCGGGCGGGATGGGCGAAGTGTGGCTCGTCGAGCGCGAGGGCGCCGACTTCCGCCAGCGCGCGGCGCTCAAGCTCGTCAAGCGCGGCATGGACACCGCCGAGGTGCTCGCGCGCTTCCGGCGCGAGCGCAAGGTGCTCGCGCAACTCGCTCACCCCGCGATTCCGAGCCTGATCGACGGCGGCGCGAGCGACGACGGGCGGCCGTACGTCGTGATGGAGTTCGTCGAGGGCGCGCCGCTCGACGCGTTCGTGCGCGAACGCGCGCTCGACCTCCCCTCGCGCCTGCGACTGTTCCTTCGGATCGGGGAGGCCGTGCAGCACGCGCACGAGCGCGGCGTCGTGCACCGCGACCTCAAGCCGTCGAACGTGCTCGTGACGGGCGCCGGCGAGCCCAGGCTGCTCGACTTCGGCATCTCGAAGGTGCTTGAGGGCGGCGACGAGTCGCACACGCTCGACCTCACGCTGACCGGCCAGCAAATGCTGACGCCGCGCTACGCGAGCCCCGAGCAAGTTCAGGGGCGCGAGATCACGGCCGCGACGGACGTGTATGCGCTCGGCTTGATCCTTTGGGAGCTGCTGGTCGGCAAGCCCGCGGTCTCGTTCGACGGACTGACGCAGGCGGACTTCGCCGAGACGATCTGCGAGCGCGACGTGCCGCGGCCGAGCTCGGCCGTCGAGCCGAACGCCACCGCGCTGCGCCGCGCGATCGCCGGCGACCTCGACACGATCTGCGCCATGGCGCTGCGCAAGGAGCCGCAGCGGCGCT
>WYBT01000035.1 GCA_011525785.1 Planctomycetaceae bacterium | reverse complement strand
GGTTCTTCGGCGGGCGCCGCCGGAAGCGACCTGCAAGGTCGCTGAGGACGCCGCACGTCGAAGAAAACGCAGCAGGGCAGGATGATCCGGCGTTTGCAGTAGCGGGCTCATGAATAGGTCGGGTTAGGCCTTCCAGTCGTAGAAACCCTTGCCGGACTTCTTGCCCAGCTCGCCGCGCGCCACTTTGTCGCGCAGGATCTGCGGCGGTTCGAAGCGCGGACCGATCTCGCGCGTGAGGTGCTCGGCGATCGCCAGGCGCACGTCGAGGCCGACGAGGTCGGTGAGCTTGAGCGGCCCCATCGGGAAGCCATAGCCCAGCGTCATGGCCTTGTCGATGTCCTCGGCGCTGGCGACGCCGGCCTCGCACATGCGCATCGCCTCCAGGCCGATCACCAAGCCCAGGCGGCTCGAAGCGAAGCCCGGCGAGTCCTTCACGTCGATGCCGTCCTTGCCGATGCGCGCGCTCAACGCGAGCGCCAGGCGCGCGGCCTCTTCGCTGGTCTGCTGCGCGCGCACGACTTCGACCAGCTTCATGATGTGCACCGGATTGAAGAAGTGCATGCCCACGACGCGCTCGGGGCGCTTGCAGGCCTCGGCGATCTTCGTGATGGGCAGCGACGACGTGTTCGTCGCGAGCAGCGCGTCCGCGGCGCACACCGCATCGAGCGTCGCGAAGATGCGCTGCTTGAGTTCGAGCTTCTCAGGGACCGCCTCGATCACGACGTCGACGGCGCGCACGGCGCTCTCGAGCGTCGAAGAGCCCTTCAGCCGCGCCAAGGCCGCATCGCGCGCCGCCGCGGTGACCTTCTGCTTCTCGACGCCCGCGTCGAGGTTCTTCTTCACCGACGCGAGGCCCTTCTCGAGCGCGGCCTGATCGAGATCGACCAGCGTGGTGTCGATGCCGGCCAACGCGAGCGCGTGGGCGATGCCGTGGCCCATGGTGCCCGCGCCGATCACGGCGGCGCTGGCGATCTGTTCAGCGGTCTTCATCGATGGAGCTGTGGGAGGAAAGCAGTTGGAGAGCTTCGTTTCGCGCGAAATTCAGGGCGTGAGCACGATCTTGCCGGCCACCTGGCGCGACTCGAGCAGCTCGTGGGCGGCGCGCGCCTCGGCGAGCGGCATCACGCGGTCGACCACGGGCCGGTAACGGCCTGCGGCGACGTGCTCGAAGATCAGCGGTAGCGCGCTGCGCGGCCCCATGGTCGAGCCGAGCACCGAGAGGTTCTTGATGAACATGTGCGGCAGGAGCAGCGCGACCTTCGCGCCGGTCGTTCCGCCGCAGGTGACGAGCCGCCCCAGGCGCGCGAGGCAGCGCATCGACGCGTCCCAGGTCGCCGGGCCGACGTGCTCGAACACCACGTCGCACCCGCGGCCGCCGGTGAGCTTCTTGACCTCTTTGTCCCAGGCCTCGCGCGAGTGGTCGACCACCTCGTCGGCGCCGAGCGAACGCGCGAGTTCGAGCTTGCGCTCGCTGCCGGCGGTCGCGATCACGCGCGCGCCGAGCGACTTGGCGATCTGGATGCCGGCCGAGCCGACGCCGCTCGCGCCGCCCAGCACGAGCACCGTCTCGCCACGCGCGAGCTTCGCGCGCGACACGAGCATCCCCCACGCTGTGAGGAACACCAGCGGAACGGCGGCAGCTTGAACAGGATCGACTCCGGCCGGCAGCGCGAAGACGTACTTGGCGGGCAGCGCAAAGTACTCGACGTGGAAGCCGTCGCCGTGCTCGCCGCGGATCGAGTAGTCGGGCGCGAGGTGGTCGTCGCCGCGCAAGTCTTCGGGGCTCTGCCCGGAGCTGTAGCCGGGTTCGAGCACCACGCGCTGGCCCACGCGCAGTCCGCTCACGCCTGCGCCGAGCTCCGCGATCTCGCCGATGCCGTCGCAACCCAGCGTGCGCGGGAACGGCACGGGAAAGCCCGGCATTCCGCGCCGCACCCACAGGTCGAGGTGGTTGATCGAAGCCGCGAGCACCTTGACCAGCACCTCGCCAGCGCCGGGGCTCGGCCGCGCGATGTCGTCGACGACGAGCACCTCGGGCCCGCCGTGCGCGTGGATCCGAAGCGCCTTCATCCGCTACTTGCCCTCGAAGCTGGGGACGCGCTTCTCGACGTAGGCCGCGATGCCTTCGCGCGCGTCGGCCGAGGCGAACAGCTTGGCCTGCAGCTCGCGTTCGAGCGCGAGTCCCGCGTCGAGCGGCAGATCGATTCCGCCGTGCACCGCGGCCTTGATGTGGCCGACGCTCATCGCGGCCTTGCCGGGCGTCGTGAAGCTCGTGGCGAACTCGCCCAGGGCCGTCATGAAGCTTGCGTCGTCGGTCTCCGAGCGCACGTGCGTGACGATCCCGAGCTTCTCGGCCTCGTCGTAGTCGAAGGTGCGCCCGCTGGCCATCAGCTCGATCGCGCGCGCGCGGCCGACCAGTCGCGCGAGGCGCTGCGTTCCGCCGGTGCCGGGCAGCACGCCGAGGTTGACCTCGGGCAGCCCGCACTTGCCCGAGCCGCGCCGCGCGACGCGCAGGTCGCAGGCGAGCGCGATCTCGAGCCCGCCGCCGACGCAGTGGCCCGACAGGGCCGCGATCACGAGCTTGGGCGTGCGCTCGAGGCGCTGCAGCGTCTCGTTGGCGTGCAGGCAGAAGTAGTACTTCTTCGTCGGCGTCAGGCTGTTCAGGTAGTTGATGTCCGCGCCCGCGCAGAAGAACTTCTCGCCCGCGCCGGCGATCACGATCACCTGCACCGAGTCGTCGAAGCGCGCGCGGACGATGGCCGCGTCGAGATCGCTCATCATCTCGAACGAGTAGCCGTTGGCCGGCGGGTTGGTGAGCGTGAGCAGCGCAACGCCATCCGCCGCGGCGTAGCGGACCTTGCCGTTGGGAAGCGCCTGGGCCGAGCGCGACATCTCGAGGAGTTGGAGAGCCATGGGGGCGAAGATTGTTGCGGCGCCCGGCGCTTTTTGCACGCGCGCCCCTGCGCTGAGCTCGCCGCGAACGGCCCCTGCGCGCGCTACTTCGCCGCGCTCGCGCCTACGCGCTCGTAGAACTCGGCCAGCTCGTTCGCGCCCAGATCGCGGCACACGCTGGCGAGAAAGGCGTAATCGCGCGCGCCGCGCGACAGCCAGCGCCCGCCGGCGAGCTTGTTGGTGCTGCGCGAATCCAAATCGAGTCCGGCGATCGTCTCCAGGTCGCGCGCGAGCTCGAGCGGCGGACAGCGGCCGAGGTAGGCGAGGCTCCACTGCCCTGCGGCGTCGCACGCGAGCGTCGTCGGCAGCGGAACGTGCTGCGCGCGCCCCAGCACGAGCAGGAACTGCAGTTCGAAGAACTTGGCCGAGTGCGGATCGAGCAGCGCGGTGTGCTCGGCGATTCCGAGCGCGGTCGCGAGCTTGCGCGCCGCCAGGAGTTCGGGGCCTTCGTCGAGCGTGGCGGCGATCCAGCGCGGTCGCACGGCGCTCGAACGCACGAAGTCGCGCAGCGCCGTGAGTTCCTCGGCGCAGCCGGCCGCGCCCGACGACCACAGCGTGATCAGCAGCGGACTCCCGGCGAACTCGCGCAGCTTGCGCGTCGAGCCGTCGAGCAGCGCGAACTGCACTTCGGCGAGCGGCATGCGCTCGGCCAGCGGCACGCGCACGATCGGGCCTTCGTGGGGCGCGAGCGGCGCGGGCGCCTGGCCCTCGAACGTGGCGAGCTTGCGCAGCTCGACGCGCCGGGCTTCCGCGACGCCTTCGACCAGCACGTAGCGCGCGTCGGCCTCGATGCCGCTGTAGCTCGAGCTCGCGCCGCTCGGCCAGCGCACGCGCACGCGTTCGATGCGTTCGGCGTCGCCCAGGCCGAAGTGCAGTCGACGCGAAGACTGCGCGAGGTAGCCCTCGCCTGCGTACACGCCGCGCGTGAGCTTGCGCCCCGCGAGCTCCACCACCACGCGTGCGCCGATCGCGTCGGTGTTGCCGTTCGCGCCGCGCAGTTCGAGCGACAGGAAGTGTCCAGCGGGCGCGCACTGGTTGCGCAGCAGCCGCAGGCGCGGCCCGGTGCGCGACTTGATCAACATGTCGAGCCGGCCGTCCTCGTCCCAGTCGATGCGCGCCACCGAGCGCGAGTCGCTCAGCGCGTCGAGGCCCGCGACGAACGACACATCGGCGAAGTCCGCTCCGCCGAGGTTCTGGAACGCGCTGTCGCGCTCGTGGCCGTTGTAGGACGCGCCGTCCTCCATGACCATGCGCTGCATCGAGCCCCAGGCGTTGCGATACGCGTCGGTCGTGAGCTGGTCCTGCGGCGACTGGCTGATCACGCGCCGCCAGAAGAAGCTCTCGACGTCGAACTCGCGCGCGCCGCTGATGAAGCCGTTGGGCGAGAAGAGGTCCTCGAAACCGTCGCCGTCGAAGTCGACGAACAGCGCGCCCCAGGCCCAGCCCGCTGGGCCGACGTGCGTGCGCTCGGTGACGTCCTCGAAACGACCGCCGCCCAGTCCGCGCAGCAGCGTGTTGCCGCGCGCGTGGCCGACGTAGTGCTTGTGGCTTTCCTTGAACGCGCCGTCGAGGAAGCGCTCGGCCTGGCTCGCGATGCGCAGCCCGGCGGCCGAGTACATGTTCGAGACGTACAGATCGAGCTGGCCGTCGAGATCGAAGTCCGCGGCGCTCACGCCCATGCCCGCAGCGGGATCCTCCGCGCCGGCGGCGGCCGCGACGTCCGTGAAGCGCCCGCCGTCGTTGCGGTAGAGGTTGTTGCGGCCGAAATCGTTGGCCACGTACAGATCGACGTCGCCGTCGTCGTCCAGGTCCTCCCACAGCGCGGCGAGGCTGAAGCGATCGTTGTTCTGATCCAGGCCGACCTCACCGGTCGCGTCGACCAGCTTGCCGCGTCCGTCGTTGCGCCAGTACACGTTGCGCGCGCCGTTGCGCGCGTCGTGGTACGGCGTCGGCACTCCGGCGATCATGCCGCCCTTCACGTAGCGACAGGCGTAGACGTCGAGGTCGCCGTCGTTGTCGGGGTCGGCCGCGGCGAGTGAGAAGATCTCCTCCGGACCGGGCGCGCGCAGCACGAGCTGCTCCTTGAAGACCGCGTCGCCCGCGTTGTACGCCACGAGCAGGTTGGCGCCGACGGCGAGCACGAGGTCGCGCGCGCCATCGCCGTCCATGTCGACGATCAGCGCCGAGCGCGTGTTGTCGAGCAGCGCCAGTCGCGCCTGCGCGGAGGCGTCGACCAGCGTTCCATCGGGGCGCGCCAGCAGCAGGCGATTGGCCTGCCCGCCCTGCATCGGCACGTACAAGTCCTCGAGCCCGTCGCCGTTGAGATCTCCGAGCGCCACGCCCTGGCCGCCGAGCAGCGCGTTGCCGGTGAGCTGATCGTTGCGGAAATGGCGCTGGCTCAGGCCCGCGCGCAGCTCGTCGGCCACCTCGGGCGCGGCTGCGAGCCAGCGGGCGGTGTGATCGGCGAACAGCGGGCGCGGCGCGCGCACCTCGGTGTGTTCGAGCACTTCGAGCGAGCGCACGCGCGGGCCGTCCGCGCCCTCGGGCTCGCTCCAGGCGATGGACCAGCGCGCCGAGAGCTGCACGGGCCCGCCGGGCGAGGTCGAACACGCGCTCCAGCTCAGGTGCGTGCGCCAGCCGCCAGCGGCGCGTTCGATGGCCTCGATGCGGCTCTCGATGCGCGGCGCGCCGCCGCCGAGCGCTTCGCGCAGTCGCGCACACGAGTTCGCGAAGCTCTGGGCGTCGCGCAACTCGCGCGGCGGGGCCACGGCGCGTTCCACGCGCAGCGCGGCGCTGTCGCGCACGACTTCGAGCTCCGGCCGCAGTTCCCCCGCGCCCTCGAAGGCCGCGTCGAGCAGCGCGGGCGCCGCGTCGGGCGAGCGCAGTCCGAAGACCAGGGCGAGCAACTCCTCCGCGCGCGGCTTCACCCGCTCGTGGAAGGCCTCGCTGGGCCAGCCGTCGACCGTCGGGTCGATGCGCGCGCGGTTCTCGGTGTCCCACTCAGGCACGGGCGGCACGAGCGGCGCGAAGGCCATGCGCAGCGGCGCGTCCGGAGCTGAGCGAAGTGCAGGTGTCGCTGCGTCGATCCCGGCGCTCGTGGGCGAACTCGGGGCTGTCGCTTCCGGCGTGCGCGTCGGCGTCGAGGTCGAGGTCGAGTCCGTCGTCGAATCGCCGCAGGCGCCCAGCAGCCCGAGCGCCAGCCCCAGTCCGATCCAACGTGGCGAGCCAGCGCTTGTGCGAGTTCGGTGCGTCACTGGACTGGTTGTACTGTGCCAGAGCAATTCGCACCACGCCGCCGGTGCGCTGGTTGTACGGCGCCAGAGCAATCTGTCCCACGCTGCGCAGCGCAACGGGCAGTCCGTACGCAACGGCGGCGTGGGACAGATTGCTCTGGCGCCGTACAACCGTACAACCAGCGGGCGCCTCGGGAGTCAGTCGAGGCGGAACTCGACCACGCGGCCGCCGCTCGACGCGCACATCGTCCGCCAGTGGCCGACCAGGCGCTTGCTCGCTCCCGCCAGCACCGCCTCGAGCACCACGCCGCGCAGGCGCGTGCGTTCGACGAACAGGCCCTCGAGCAGCTCCAGACTCCAGCGCTGGCCGCCGCTGGGCGCGCCGTCGCTGAGCACGATCACGGTGTCGAGCTCGGGGTCCTCGAGCGCGAACTCGAACGCGCCCCAGAAATCGCCCGGGCCGCGGTCGCTGCGCTTGGCAAAGAACTCCAGCGCCTCGTCGATGGCCTTGGGCGAAGCGGGTGCGAGCTTGTCCTTCCAGGCCGCGGGGCGCGCGGTGTACACGGCGACGTTGAAGCGCACTTGCGGCGAGAGCGAGCGCAGCGCGCGTTCGAGCTCCGCGGCGACGACCTCCTTGCGGGTGCGGCCGTCGCTGCGCTTCTCCCACATCGAGCCCGACAGGTCGATCAGGAACAGCACGCGCTCGGAGAGGATCGGCAGGCCCGCGAAGGCGCTCGTGGCCGGTCCATCGTCGTCTTTGCCCTGCGCCGGCGTCGGCAGCGCACCGTCCGCCAGCGCGTCCGCCCACGCGCGCCAGGGCCGCGGATCGAGGCGGTGCATCAGCCCCGAGAGCGCGCGCAGGTGTTCGACGTAGAGCCACTTGGCCCGCAACTGGCTTTCGCGCTCGAGCAGGGCGACCAGCTCGCGCGCCGCGCGCGCGTCGGCCAGCGCGGCGAGGCTGCGCGCGCACTGGATGCGCACCGCGACGCTGGAATCCGTGGCGAGCTTGCGCAGCACCTCCAGCGCGTCGTCGAGCGGCGCGTGGCGCGCAGCGATGGCCGCGGCGGCGCGCGGCGGCGTCGACTTGTGCGCGGCGAGCGCGTCGAGGTCCTTGCGGCGCGTCTCGCCCAGCAGCGCCGCGCGCGACAGCGACAGGGTTGCGAAGGTGTCGGGGTCCTTCTCGCGCGCCAGTTGCGCGGACAGCGCCGCCTCCAGCGCGCTCATCTCGACCAGCTCGCGCTCCCAGGCCTCGCGAAAGTGGCCCGCGCGCGCCAGACGCTCGATGCTCCAGGCCGCCGTGCGCCGCACGGAGCTCTCGCGATCGTCGAGCGCCGCGGCGAGCACCTCGGAGGGCGGACGCGCCGCCAGCCGGCCGAAGGACTCGGCCACGCGCTCGCGCACCAGCGGCTCCTTCGCCTCGAGCCCGTCCTTGCCGAGCAGGAGCGCGCGCAACGGCGGCTCGCTCACCAGCGCGAGGTGCAGCTGCGCTTCGTCCGCGACCTGTGCGTCGGGATCGCGCAGCGCCCCGAGCACGAGCTTCCACGCTTCGGCGCCGCCCACGCGCGCCAGCTCGCCCACGGCGCCGCGCCGCACGCGCGCGTCGCCCGAGGCGAGTTTGGCCTTGGCCTCGGACAGGGCGTCGCGGAGCGGCGCGCCGCTCGAGTGCGGAGCGAACGCCGCGAACACGGCGAGCGCGAGCGACAGCGCCCTCACGGCCGCTCTCCCACCGCGACGATGCGCGCGTCGGCGGGCGGCGTCACGACACCCTTGGCGCGCAGCTCGAGCTCGACCAGATCGCGCAGGAGCAGCGGGTCCTCGCGGCGCTCCGGGCAGCGCGCCAGCAGCTCGAGGCCATCGCCTCCGCCGGCCAGGTAGGAGTTCGTCGCGACCGTGTACCAAGCCTCGGGATCCAGCGGTTTGCCGCCGATCTCGAGCGCTTGGAAGGTCAACACGACGTTGAGCTTCTCGCGCGTCTCCTTCACCAGCACGCGGCAGCCCGAGTAGTCCAGGCCCGAGTGCGCGCGCCCGTCGACGGCGGTGCGCACGACCGACTCGAGCTCGGCCCCGCGCAGGCGCAGGATCGCGATGACGTTGTCGAAGGGAGACATCTCGAACACTTCGCGGCGCGTCACTGGCCCCGCGTCGATCTCGGCGCGCACGCCGCCGCGGTTGTGGAAGGCGACATCGACCTGGGTGCGCGCGCGCATCAGGTCGGCCACCCACGAGCCGGCCACGGTGCTGTAGGGCTTGCCCGACGCGCTCACCGGCGCGGACAGCTCGCCCACGACCTCGCGCATCGCTCCGTCGGCGCGCGCGACCAGGCTGGCGCACAGCTCGTCCACGCGCGCGTTGCGGTCCTGCGCCGCAGGTTCTTCGAGCAGTTCGACGAGCTGCGCCGACGAACGCAGCACCTTGGCGCTCGGCCCGTCGATCGAAAGGTCCACGCGCCCCACGACGCTGGCCTTGGCGCCCGCTTGCACGATCAAGGTCTCGCCTTCGCGCTCGCCTTCGCGCAGGAAGGTGTGCGAGTGCCCGGTCACGATCAACGGCAGCTCGGGGTGCGCGCGCGCGACGGCGCGGGCCTCTTCGACGCCGATGTGGCCCACCGGCACGATCAAGTCGACGCTCTGGCCGAGCTCGGCCTTGACGCGCGCGAGCTCCTCGTGCGCCGGCGCGAAATCGAAGCGCCGCGCATCGACGTGGGTGATCGAAGGCGTCTCGGGCGTGACCAGCCCCACCAGCGCGATGCGCAAGCCGCCCGCCTCGACGATGCGCCAGGGCGCGACCCACTTCACGCGCTCGCTCTGGCCGCGCTCGCGCAAGTTGGCGCAGATCGCCGGCGGCTGCGCCTGCTTCAACAGCTCGAGCATCGGCTCGACGCCGTGGTCGAACTCGTGGTTGCCCAGCGCAGTGGCGTCGTAGTCGATCGCCGCGATCGCGCGCGCGTAGTCGAGCCCGCGTTCGACCATGCCCTCGGGCGTGCCCTGGCACCAGTCGCCGCCGTCGACGACCAGCACCGCGCGACCCGCGGCGCGCTCTTCGCGGCGCACGCGCTCGATCATCGCCGCCACGCGCGGCAATCCGCCCGCCAGCGGCGGCTTGCGGCGGTCGACCCAGGTCGCCGCGCGCGGATTGACCTGGCCGTGCAGGTCGTTGGTGTGCAGCACCACCAGCTCGAGCGTGCCGCTGGGCCGCGAGCGCGGCTGGACGCCGGCGCACGCGCCGAACACGAGCGCAGCGAACGCCAGCAGTGCGCACGCGAGCGCGTGGCGACGGGAGAGCTGCAGTGCGACGCGCGATCGGCGGTGGAGGACCAGCATGGTCCGCACACTTCTAACGGCTGCGCGCGATTGGCGCACGCGCCGGCGGACCGACGCAAGCGCAGCGCAGGCCCGACGTATACTCCGCGGATGCGCATCCGTCCTTCAGCACGTCTGGCTTGCCTCTCGCTCGCCCTGCCGCTCCTGGGCGGCTGTTTTTTGTCCCGCAACACGGTCAACGTGCCGCTGCACGCCGAGAAGTCCGCCTCGCTCGCGCCCGGCCGCTCGACGCAGAGCGAAGTGCTCGCGGCCCTCGGCGCGCCCAACGAAGTCGTGCAGCTGGGCTATCGCTCGGCCTGGCGCTACGACCACACCGTCGAGAAGCGCGCGGGGCTCAGCCTGATCGTGGTCACCATGATCAACTCCGACGTGCAGCAGGACCGCATGTGGCTGTTCTTCGATGAGCAGGGCGTGCTGGCCTGCTTCGGCGCCACGCTCGACGCCGACAAGTCGGTCTACGAGCTGCCCTGGTCCGATTCGCACGACGTCGAGTGAGCCACGCTCGTCGACGATCCGCGGCGGCGCGTGCAGCGGCGCTGCGAGCGCTGCAGCTGGGCGCGCTGGTGCTCGGCGCGTCGACGCTCGGCGCGTGCGTTCGCGCGCGCTACCAGAAGTCCACGTTCCTGCGGCCGATCGCGAGCGGCGCGGAGGCGCAGCTCGAGCCCGGCGCCGAACTCGAGACCTGCCTCGCGCGCCTGGGCGCGCCCAACTACGTCTGGGAGCAGCCCAGCGGCGCGGTCGCCGTGGCCTACGCCTGGTCGCGCAGCGTCGGCTGGGGCCTGGGCGTAAGCGGCACGGTCGTGCGCAACGTCGACGCCTCGTTCAACTACGACGACCTCAGCGCCGACACGCGCGGGTTGGTGCTGTGGTTCGACTCGAACTGGCGCCTCGAACGACTCGAGCGCGGGCGCATCCGCGACGTGGCCGCGCCGCTCGGCCGACCGCGCCCGAACCTGCCGACGCCGCCGCGCGACGCGGCTCGCGGCGCGACACCGTCCACGCCGAGCTCCTCCCGCTGAACCGCGCACAGCGCCCGCGCTGGCGGGCCGCACACCATGGCCGACGAAACGGATTACGAGCAGCTCGACCGCGCCTGGGCTGCGATCGACGCGGGCGAGCCCGAGCAGGCGCTCGAGCTGGCGCGCACGGCGGACGAGACGCTCGCGGAGACTTGGATCCTGCGCGCGACGGCCGCGCTCGACTTGGACGACTTGGGCGCCGCGGACGCCGCCGCGCAGCGCGCCGCGGAGCTCGAGGACGAGGACCAAGACGCGGAGCTCCTGTGCGTGCGCGCCGAACTCGCGCTGCGCGCGTGGGACATCGACGGCGCGCGCGCCAAGCTCGAGCGCGCGCACGCGCTGGCGCCGAACGCCGCCGTGTTGCTGCGACTGGCGCTGATCGCTGATCTCGAAGGTGATCTGGGGCGCGCCGACCGCCTGCAGCGCGAGGCGCAACGCCTGGATCCGGGCAACGTCACTCCCCCGCCGCGGCTGTCCGAGTCCGAGTTCGACCAAGCGCTGCAACGCACCATCGCGCGCCTGCCGCCGCCGTTCCGCGCTGCGCTCGAGCACGTCGCCGTGATCGTCGATCCGATGCCCACGCTGGCGCTGCTCGGCGAAGAGCGCAGCGCCACGCCTCCGGACCTGCTCGGGCTGTTCACGGGCGCGTCGCGGCTCGAGGCCTCGAGCGAGGTCGGCGCGGAGCTCCCGCCCACGATCCACCTGTTCCAGCGCAACCTCGAGCGCGCCTGCCTCGAGCGCAGCGAGCTCGAAGAGCAGATCGAGGTCACGCTGCTGCACGAACTGGGGCACTACCTGGGCTTCGACGAAGACGGCGTGGAAGAACTCGGTCTGGGCTGAATCCGGTCGAGCTCCACGCCCGACTGCGTACTCGGGCCTGGGACGCGCCGCGCGTTAGAATTGCGAGTTCCAGCCGCCGCCCTCGCTCCCCAGCACCACCCGCGCCCAATCATGAGCACCCTGCGCCACGTCGCGCTCCTCTCCGCAGCCTTCGTCCTCCCGTCCGTCGCGGCCCGCGCGGACGTGGCCGTGCTGACCAGCAGCAAGGACGCCACCCTGTTCAACGACGGCGTGGGCAACCGCGCCAACGGCGGCAATTTCTCCTTCTACGCCGGCCGCGCCGGGACGCTGACGGCCTGGCCCGTGCGGCGCGGGCTGGTGGCCTTCGACCTCAGCTCGATCCCCGCCGGCTCGACGATCACGAACGTGCAGCTGCGCCTGTACATGTCGCAGACGAACTCGGGCGCGAAGAGCTTCAGCGTGCACCGCGTGACGACCGGCTGGAACGAGGGAACCACGGTCGGCTTCAGCGGCAATGGCGGCGACGCGGTCGTCGGAGACGTCACCTGGCTGCACACGTTCTGGAACAACCAGTTCTGGAACTCCCCCGGCGGCGATTACGTGGCGACCGCCAGCGCGACCACCAGCGTCAACGCGGTCGGCTACTACAACTGGGGCTCCACGGCGCAGCTGGTGGCCGACGTGCAGGCCTGGGTGAACGCGCCCTCGAGTTCGCACGGCTGGATCCTGATCGGGCCCGAGCAGTCGGGCCAGAAGTCCGCCAAGCAATTCGAAGCGCGCGAGAGCCTGGCGCAGTACCGCCCGCAGCTCACCGTGACCTACACGCCGCCCGCGCCGACGGTGTACTGCACCGCGCGCACCAACAGCCTGGGCTGCTTGACCGCGATCGGCTTCAGCGGCGTGCCCGACGCCAACGCCGGCTCGGGCTTCGTGATCAGCGCTTCGAACATCGTCAACAACAAGGCCGGCGTGCTGTTCTACGGCGTCGACGGTCCGACGGCGCTGCCCTTCCAGGGCGGCTTCCTGTGCGTGAAGGCCCCCACCACCCGCACGCCTTCGCAGAACTCGCTGGGCTCGAGCCCGCCGAGCAACGACTGCAGCGGGACCTACGCCTACGACTTCAACGCGCGCATCGCGGCCGGCGTCGACGCGCGGTTGGTCGCGGGCGTGTCGGTCGCGGCGCAGTACTGGTCGCGCGACCCCGCGGCCTCGTTCACGACCAACCTCACCAACGCGGTGAGCTTCGTGATTCAGCCCTGAGCGAAAACGCCGCGCGGGCGCGCGCGCTCACTGCGCCAGCGTCGGAAAGTTGGCGTCGAGCCACGCGCCAAGCGTGATGTAGGCGGCCTGCGCCTGGGGCGAGAGCGGCGCGCCGGCGGACAGCAGTTCGTTCTGCTCGAACCAGTCCGGCGTGGGTTGCGAGCTGGCGTCGGGCGGCCCGCCTCGGGTGAGGTCGTACAGCTCTTCCTCGAGCTCGATCGCACCGCTGCCCGCGCGCGACCAACGCCGCAGCAGCTTGAAGCGCTCGTCGCGCACCGTCTGGTTGTGCGTGCCCGCCACGTAGCCCGGCGGAGGTCCGCCGCCGGCGCCGAGCGGCGTGAAGTTCGGGAAGAACGCCTCGGCGTACACGAAGTTGCGCAGCGGGGCGCTGGCCTGACCGGTGAGGTAGGGCGCGAGCGAGACGGAATCAGGCGTCGCTGCGGCCACGCCGCCGAGCTCGGCCACCGTTGCGAACACGTCGACGTTCGACACCAGTCGCGATTCGAAGCTGCCGCGCAGTTGCGGCGGCACCAGCGGCGAACGGATCACCAGCGGCGTCTGTACGCCGCCCTGGTACAGCTGGCCCTTGGCATGCGTCGGGTCGAAGGGCGGCAGCGTCGCGTCGCTGTCGGTGCCGTTGTCGCCCAGCAGGATCACGGTGGTGTCCTGCGGATCGTGCGCGCACAACAGGCGCCCGATCTGCTCGTCGAGCACGCGCATCATGCAGCGCACCTGCGCCGGCAGTCCGCCCGCGCGGTCGTACTCGCAGGCCGCGGCCATCGCGTTCGGCGGCGTGCAACTGGGCTTGGGCAGCGTGAGCGGCGCGACGTGCCCCGGCGAGTGCGGCGCGTTGTAAGCGACGTACAGGAACCAGGGCTCGCTCAACTGCCCCATCATCGCCAGCGCGTCTTCGGTCGTGTCCGCCGTCGCGTAGTTCGAGAGCGGCGGCACGACCGCTTCGGTCTCGCACGGATAGCCGGCAGAGCCGCAGGGCGCGGACCCCAGTTGGATCGGCGCGGTGTAGGCCTTGCGCCAGCCGAAGAAGAAGTTGGTCCCCGGCGGCGTGCTGGGCGCGCGCTCGAGGTTGAAGAGCGATCCGGCGAAGGTGTCGAACCAACTTCCGTTGGGCGCGCCGAGCGCGTGGCCCAGGTCGCTCGAGAGCTGACCGATGTCGGCCAGGTGCCACTTGCCGATGGCGGCGCTCGAGTACGGCGTCGGCGCGGCGGACAGCGCCTGCGGCAGGAGCGTGAGCTGCGGCGCGAGCCCCGGGTTGGGGATCGTGCCGAGCGGGTTGCGGCGCAGGATCGAGCCGATGCCCATGCGCGAGGGGTGCCGTCCGGTGAGCACCTGCGCGCGCGACGGGCTGCACATCGGCGAGGACCAGGCGTTCGTGAAGCTCATCCCCTGCGCGCACAACGCGTCGATGTGCGGCGTCTCCGCCGGGAAACCGGGCGCGCGGCCCTGGGCGACGAAGTGACGCTCGTAGGCGCCGATCAAATCGACTCCGACGTCGTCGAGCACGATCACGAGCACGTTGTGCGGCGGCGCTGCGCCCTGCGCGAGCGAGGGAGCGCACAGACCGGCGACGAGCGCGCAGGCAGGCCCTGTCGCACGCAGAACCTCCGCCGCGAAGCCCGGGACGCTCCGCGGCGCGTTCGAAAGCGCGCGCATCAACGCACCAGGCTCGGATAGCGCGTGGCGAACAGCCGCGTCAGCCGGCCGTAGGCCTCGCGCGCGTCACCCTGCAGCGGCGCGCCGCTGGCGAGCAGGTCGAACTCCTCGAACCAGTCGGGCGTCGGCACGGGCGTGCCCGACGAGGTGTCCGGCGGACCGCCCTGGGCCAGGTCATAGAACTCTTCGCGCACGACCGTCAGCGCGGGATTGGCGTGGTCGCGCGAGGTGCGCCGGATCAGCTTGAAGCGCCCGTCGCGCAGCGCCTGGTTGTGGAAGTTGCAGACGTAGTTCGGCGGCGGGCCGCCGCTCGGCAGGGGCTTGAAGTTGGGGAAGAAGCCCTCGGTGTAGTTCGTCGAGCGCACGCTCGGCGCCGAAGCACTCGCGAGGTAGCCGCTGAGCGAGCGTCCATCGGCGCCTGCGCGCGGCGGCAATCCGGCGACCTCGAGCAGCGTCGCATGCACGTCCACCGCGCTGACCAGACGCGGCTCGAAGCTCCCGCGGCGCGCCGGCGGCACGAGCGGCGAGCGAATCAGCAGCGGAACGCGCACGCCGCCTTCGTAGAGCGTGCCCTTGCCGTGCAGCGGGTTGAACGGAGCGGTGATCGCGGCCTGCGGCGTGCCGTTGTCGCCGATCAACACGATCGTCGTATCGGCCGGGTTGGCGGCGCACACCAGGCGTCCGATCTGCTGGTCGAGCGCCCGCATCATGCAGCGCGCCAAGTCGACCGGCCCGGCGTTCACGCCGAGCTCGCAAGCCTGCGCCATAGCTCCGCCGGGGAGGCACGGCGCGGCCGGCAGTCCGCTGGGCGGCACGTGGTAGGGCGAGTGGATCGCGTTGTACGACACGTACACCAGCCAGGGCTGCGGCAGCGAACTCATCATCGCCAGCGCGTCTTCGGTCGTGTCGACGGTCGCGTAGTTGAGCGCGGGCGGCGCGAGCGCCGGCGCTTCACACGACACGTTCCCCAGGCCGCAGGGCGCGTGCTGCGGCAGCGCGCTCGCATACGACTTGCGCCACGAGAAGTACGTGTTGCCGCTGCCCGGGCCGTACACCGACTCGAGGTTGAAGCGCGAGCCGGCGTAGTAGTCGAACCAGGTCCCGTAGGGCCAGCCCAAGGGGTGCGCCGGATCGGCCTCGAACTGGTCGATGTCGCCCAGGTGCCACTTGCCGATCGCCGCCGAGGCGTAGGGCGCAGGTGCGGCCGCGAGTTGCTGCGGGAGGAGCGTCGTGTCCGCGTTCAGTCCCGGATTGCGCGCGCCGCTGAAGGGCTCGGTGCGGACGATCGAACCGATGCCGGTGCGCCGCCCGAACATGCCGGTGAGGATCTGGGCGCGCGTGGGCGAGCACTTGGGCGAGGCCCAGGCCGCCGCGAAGCTCACCCCTTGCGCCGCGAGCAACTGGTCGATGGCCGGGGTCTCGGCGAACACGCCCGCAGGCCGGCCGAGCCCGCGCTCGTACGACTCGTAGGCGCCGATCATGTCCGTGCCGACGTCGTCGAGCACGATCACGAGAACGTTGTGCGCGGGCGCGCCGCCCGCCTGTCGCGCGTCGAGCGGAGCGCCGAGAGCAGCGAGCGCGGCGGCGGCCAAAACGAGCTTGGACTTCATCGCTCCAAGATACTCGACGCCCGCGCTTTCCGCCGCGCCCGCGCTTTCCGCCGCGCCCGCGTGCGCCGCCGGAGGAGGCCCGCGACGCCGCTACGATGCGCGCATGCTGACCTTGCTCCTGTTGTGCGCCGTTCAAAAACCCCGCGAAGCCCCGCCCGCCGATCCGCGCGACCTCACGCCGCGTTTCGAGGTCAGCGCAGCGCTGTCGGTCAGCGAGTGGGCCGCCGGCGAGCAACTGCGCGCGCCGCTGGCGATCGACGTCGACTGGCGCGGCCGCGTGTGGGTGCTCGAGGGCGGCGACGGGGCGCGCCTTTCGATCCTCGAGGACAGCGCCGGCGCGGGTTTCTGCGACCGCGCGAGCGTGTTCCACGCCTGGAAGGACGCCGCTCCGGCGGCGGGGCTCGCCGTGGTCGGGCGGCGCGCGTTGCTCGCGAGCGGCGGCGGTTGGCTGGGCGTGGCCGATGTCGACGGAGCGGACGGCGCACGCGAGGTGAGTCCGATCGCGCTGCCTTGGGACTGCGCGCCGGCCTGCGGCCTCGCCTGCGTCGGCGGCCCCGGCGGCGAGCTTTGGCTCCTCGCCCCCAGCTCCGCGGCGAGCACCACCGTCGCGCGCGTGAGCGGCGCGCAAACGGCCGCGGTGGCCTCGCTCTCCGCGCGCGCGTCGGGCCTGACGCTCGACTCGTTCGGCAACCTGTTCGCCTGCGAGCAGGCCGCGGAGGGCGCGCCCGGGCGCGTGCTGCACCTCTCGCGCTCCGGCGCGGTGAGCGGCAGCGCGGAGGTCGGCGATCCGCGCGCCATCGCGAGCTACGAGAGCAACTTCATCGCCGAACTCGAGAACACCTTGCTCGTCGCGGACCACGCCGGACGGATCGTGGCGCTGACGCCGCTGCGGGGCGCGGGCGGCACACGCTTCGAAGAGCGAGTGGTGCTCGCCGCGCGCGCCGGCGCGAAGCCCGAACCGTTCGCACCGCTCGACCTCGCCGTGGGCCTCGACGGCTCGCTGTTCGTGCTCGACGCGGGCGCGGAGCGCGGTGCGCGCATCCTGCGCATCGCCACCGCCGGTCGGCGCGTCGCCGTTCCGCGGCTCAGCCTGACCGTCATCAACGGCCAGCTCTCGTCGCTGCTCTCGCCGGCGCACAACGTGCGCGCGACCGCGTTCGAGTTGCTCGCCGCGCAGGGTGAAGCTGTCGCAACCCAAGTTCAGGGCGTGGCGCGCGCGCGCAACCCGCGCTGGCAGGCGCGGGCGCTGTGGTTGCTCGCGCACTGCGGCGAGGCCAGCCGCGCCGTCGTGCGCGAACAGCTCTCCCACGAGGATCCGCAACTTCGCGCTACGGCGCTGCGCGCGCTGGCGAGCACCGGCCACGACCCGCTCGACCTCGCGCGGCGCTTCCGAGGCGATCCGTCGAGCGCCCTGCGCGCCGAGGCGCTGGCGCTGGTGGCCCCGCTCGCCTGGGAGGCGCGCGGCGCTTGCGTGATGGAGCTGCTCGCACCCTGGCCCGCGGACGACGCGCTGTTCGCCGACGCACTGGCCCGCGCGGTGGGAACGAACCTCGACGAGTTCGCCGCGGCGCTCGAGAAGCTCGACGCGCCCGATCTGCCGCAGGCGGCGCGCGCGGCTCTGCTCGACGCGCTGCGCCGACGCCGCTCGGCGAAGTAGCGGCCCTCGCGCGCGCTCGCCGGCGCTATCCTCGCGGCCATGAGCGACAACGACGACAAGGGCGGGAAGAAGCGCGCGGCCGAGCAACTCGAGAAGCGCGTCAAGGACAAGCACAAGGCCAAGCACGGCAAGGACAAGGAGCGCGAGAAGCGCAAGAACAAGCACAAGGACGAGGCGCGCGACTCGCACTCGGGCGAGCGCGGCGTGCGGATCAAGGAGCGCGCCGACCACCACGACGCGCAGATCGTGCTCGAGCTCTACGACCTGCGGCGCGAGGCGGTGATGCGCCAGTCGCGCGACGCGCTGTTCAAGTTCCTGCCGACCAGCTACGAGGAGTTCCTCGCCATCACACAGCCCTCGCACCCCGACAACGCGGCCTTCCGCCAGGTTTCGAGCTACTTCGAGATGGCCTACGGCTTCGCGCGGCACGGCATCGTGCAGCCCGACGTGCTGGCCGAGTCCACGGCCGAGGGGCTGATCCTGTTCGTCAAGGTCGAGCCGTTCCTCGCGCGCTTCCGCGCCGAGGCCTCGCCCACCGCGTTCCGCAACGCCGAATGGCTCGTCGCGCACTCGGCCAGCGCCCGCGAGCGCTACGAGCTGTTCAAGAAGCGCTTCGCGAGGCCGGTGCGCTCCTGAACGCGCCAACGCCGTCGCTCCGCGTCCTGCCCCGCGTCCCCAGCCCGGATCCACCGATGTTCACGCGCGCTTGCGTGCCGCTGTCCACCACTTTGTTCGCGGGGCTGGCGCTGGCCCAGGCGCCCCACCAAACGCCGGCCCAGGCGCCGGCCGAGACGCCCGCGCAGCCCGCTCAGGCTGCTGACGCGGCGCCCGCGCTCGAGAGCCTGCCGCACGCCGAACTCGTCGCGCGCGCCAAGGCGCTCGGCCCCGCGGCCCAGTGGATCGCGCTGGGTCGGTCGCGCGGCGGTCGCGAGCTGTTCGCACTGCGCATCGCCGCCGACGCCGCGCGCGCCGACGAGCAGCCCGCGATTCTGGTCGTCGCCAACGTCGAGGGCTCGCGGCCCTGGACCAGCACGCTCGCGCTGCACCACGCCGAGCAGCTCGCCGCGCGCGCCGCCGATCCGCAGATCGCCGCGGCGCTGGCGAACACCACCTACTACATCGTGCCCTGCGCCAATCCCGACGCGCACGAGCGGCGCTTCGCGGCCGTGCGCAGCGAGCGCGAAGCCACGGGTCCGGGCCTCGACGACGACCGCGACGGACGCGCGGGCGAGGATCCGCCCAGCGATGTCAACGGCGACGGACAGCTCACGCTGCTGCGCGTGCTCGATCCGCGCGGCGAGTGGATCAGCGATCCCGCCGACGAGCGCGCGCTGATCAAGGCCGACAAGAACCGCGGCGAGAGCGGCCGCTGGCGCGTGTGGAGCGAGGGCCGCGACCTCGACCGCGACGAGCGCGTCGCCGAGGACGACCCGCTCGACGCCTGCGTCAACCGCAACTTCCCCGCGGAGTGGAAGGAGCACGCGCCCGCGTCCGGCGCCTTCCCCACCGACGAGCCCGAGACGCTGGCGCTGTGCGAGGCCCTGCTGCAACGGCCGCAGATCGCGCTGGTGGTGAGTTACGGCGCGTACGACAACCTGGTCGAGAAGCCCAAGGCCGTCGCCGCCGACGCGCGCAACAAGCGTGTGCCAGCGCCCGGCGTGGTCGAGGCGGATGCGAACCTGCTGGTCGAGCTGGGCAAGCGCTACGTCGAGCTGACGGGCGCGAAGCACAAGGGACGCGCGCTCGAGGGCGGCGAGTGGCACACCTGGGCCTACGCGCACTGCGGCGTGTGGTCGCTCGCCATCAACCCCTGGGAGCTCCCGCTCGACACGCCCGAGCCCAAGCGCGAGGACGCGGCGCCGGCGGGCGAGACCGGGGCGGGCGAAGCGCCGACCGAGACCAAGCCTGCGGCGCGTGCGGACGCGAAGAAGGACAAGCGCGAGGCCAGCGACGACGCCAAGCGACTGCGCTGGATCGACGCGCACGGGGGCGAGAGCTGGCGCTTCCTGCCCTGGACGGCGTTCGAGCACCCCGAGCTGGGCGCGTGCGAGATCGGCGGCTTCGCGCCCTTCGCGCGCAGCGAGCCGCCCGAACCTGAGCGCGCCGAGCTCGCGCGCAAGCAGCTCGAGTTCCTCACGTCGCTGGCGGGCGATCTGGCGCGCGTGCGCATCGACGAATTCTCCGCGCGCGCGCTCGGCGCCGGTCTGTACGAGCTGCGCGGCGCAGTCGCGAACCCTGCGCGCCTGCCGTTCACCAGCGCCTCGGCCGTGCGCATGCGCTCGCTGCGGCCCGCGCGCCTGGAGCTCGAACTCGCAAACGGCGCACAGCTCGTCGCCGGCGAGCGGATCCAGCTCGTGCGCGAGCTCGAGGGCAGCGGCGGTCGCTTCGAGGCCCGCTGGCTGGTGCGCGCGCGCTCGCTCGACGACGTGCGCTTGGAACTCGTCACCCAACACGCCGGCGGCGATCGACGCGCCGCGCAGGAGCGCCCGTGAGGAACACTTTCATGCTCGGCTCTACCTTCGCGTTCCTTGCGGCGCTGTGCGCGGCCCAGTCGCAACCCGCCGACGCCCCGGCGCAGCCCGCACGGCCCGAGACCGGCTTCAGCGGCCTCGCCGCAGGCGCGCGGCCAAAGGTCGAGATCGCCTGGAACCGACTGTACGACTACGACGAGATCCACGCGCACCTGGATCGCCTCGTAGCCGCGCACCCCGGGCTGCTCTCGATGCAGGTGATCGGGCACTCGACCGAGAACCGCGAGCTGCGCGTCTACACGCTCACGCAGCCCGCGACCGGCGCGCACGACACCAAGCCCGCGATGTGGGTCGACGGCAACATCCACGGCAACGAAGTGCAGGGCGGCGAGGCGGTCGTGTACGTCGCCTGGTACCTGCTCGAGAACTACGGCCGCGTGCCGCGCGTGACCGAGCTGGTCGACGGCGTCACGTTCTACCTGTGCCCGATGCTCAACCCCGACGGCCGCGCGTCGTGGTTCCGCGACGCGCACAACGCCAGCAGCTCGCGCTCGGGCCGGCAGCCGACCGACGACGACGGCGACGGTCTGTACGACGAGGACGAGAGCGACGACCTCGACGGCGACGGCTCGATCACGCAGATGCGCAAGTACACGCCCGGCGAGGGCAACATGCGCCTGTCCGCCGACGACCCGCGCGTGATGGAGCCCGTTCCGCCCAACGATCGCGGGATCCGCGGCGACTGGACCATGCTCGGCTCGGAGGGCCTCGACAACGACGGCGACGGACGCACCAACGAGGACCCCGCCGGCGGCTACGACATGAACCGCGCCTGGCCCTCGGGCTGGCAACCCGACTGGGTGCAGAACGGCGCGGGGCCGTACCCGCTGTACTGGCCCGAGACGCGTTGCGTCGCGCGCTTCTGGCTCGCGCACCCTAACCTCGCGGGCGTACAGAGCTTCCACAACGCCGGCGGAATGATCCTGCGCGGCCCGGGCTACGAGGCCTTCGGCGAATACCCGCGCGAAGACGTGGCCGTGTACGACGAGCTCGGCCGCGACGGCGAGCTGATGCTGCCGTACTACCGCTACATGATCATCTGGAAGGACCTGTACTCGGTCTTCGGCGGTTCCGTGACGTACGCGTACGAGGGTCTGGGCGTGATCTCGTTCACCAACGAGCTGTGGAACACCGACCAGATGTTCGGCGCCCGCGCCGACCAGCAGCGCGGGCGCGCGTCGAACCACCGCTTCGACGACAAGCTGCTGATGGGCGCGGGCTTCACGCCCTGGAAGAAGTTCGAGCACCCGCTCTACGGCGAGATCGAGATCGGCGGCTTCAAGAAGGACGTCGGCCGCGTGCCGCCCTCGTTCATGATCGAGGAGATGACGCACCGCAACGCGCTGTTCGCGATCCGGCACGCCGAGGCGCTGCCCCGAGTCGTGATCGAGCCTCCGCAGGTGAGCGAGCTGGGCGACGGACTGCGCGCGATCGACGTCGAGTTCCGCAACGAGCAAGCGATCCCCACCCGCACCGCGCAGGCCGCGCAGAAGGGCATCGGCCGCCCGGATGTCGCTTCGCTCGAGGGCGCGGGACTGGAAGTCCTGGCGGGCGGCTGGCGCAGCGACCGCTTCCGGCCCGAGCGCCTCGAACTCGCCGAGCGCGATCCCGCCGCCCTGCGCTCGGAGCGCGGCATCCCCGGGCGCGGCAGCGTGCGCGTGCGCTGGATCGTGCGCGGCTCGGGGACTGCGACGATCCGCTGGCGCGCGGAAAAAGCGCGAGAAGCAAGTCGCGCGCTGTCCTTGCCCTGAGCGCCGGCGCGGGCGTCGCCTTCCGCCGCAAGTCGTTGCGCAGTCGGCGCCTAACGCCGCTGCGCTGCGCCGTCCTCGGGGCGCTCTTTGAGATATCTTTCCTGAGCCCCCGCTAGCGAGTTCGCGCTGGCCTGGGATAGCTTTTTCGTCCCCGATCTTGTCCGCGCCCCCTCAGGAACGCGCGGGTCGAATCGGGGCTCATTCGCCCCCGAGGCGGCGCGGCTGTCCCTTCGTCATGGGCCGCGACACCTCACACGAAACTCAGGAACGACACGCCATGAAGCACTCCCTCCTCCGTTGCGCCCTCGGCGGTATCTCCGCCCTGACGCTGTCCGCCGCCGCGCAGGCGCAGATCGCGTTCAACGAAATCTACGTCTCGCACTCCGGCACTGACTTCTTCGAGTTCATCGAACTCAAGGGGCCGGCCAACGCCTCGCTCGACAACATCGTCGTGTGCGTGGTCGAAGGCGAAGGCAGCCTCGCCAACCAGGGCACGCTCGACCGCGCCTGGGACCTGACCGGCTTCACGATCCCCGCCGACGGCTACTTCGTGCTCGGACTGGCGGGCGTCGCCACGCGTGACTTCCAGATCTTCGGGCCCAACGCCGGCACGCCGGACCAGGACGCGCTCGAGAACGGCACCGAGACCTTCTACCTGATCGACGCCGGCAGCAACGCCAACGTGCTCGCCATCCAGGCGCTGCTGGGCACGGACATCGACCCCGACAACGACGGCATCACCACCCTGCCCACGCTCGGCACGTTCCTCGACCTCGTCGGACTCGCTGACGGCGGCATCAACACCGGCACCCCGCTCGAGACCATCTTCGACGGCGCGCCGGTGCAGGGCCCCGACACGAACTTCCTCCCGGCCGGCATCTTCCGCGGCCTGGACTTCCCCAACGCCTGGTGCCCGGAGTATCTCGACTTCAACGAGCCGGCCAACCAGTTCCAGCCGCGCACCCCGGGCACGCTGAATAGCGCCTGCCCGAGCGCGGTCACGATCGTCAACTACTGCACGCCGGGCACGTCCACCAACGGCTGCCTCCCGACCATGTCGTCGACGGGCATCCCGAGCCTGTCCGCCACCAGCGGCTTCACCGTCACCTGCAACGGCATCGAAGGCCAGAAGCTGGGCCTGATCTTCTACAGCGTCACCGGTCGCGCAGCTCTCGCCTGGGGCACCAGCTCGAGCTTCCTGTGCATCAAGTCGCCCACGCAGCGCACCTCGTCGGTGAACTCCGGCGGCACGGCTCTGCAGTGCGACGGCGCGATGTCGGTCGACTTCCTGGCCTACCTCAGCGCCAACCCCGGCGCGCTCGGCGGCCCGAGCAGCCTCTCGCCGCTCACCGCCGGCAGCCTGGCCAACTTCCAGTGCTGGTACCGCGATCCGCCGTCGCCCAAGTCGACGATGCTCTCGGACGGCCTCGAAGTCCAAATGGCCCCCTGATCGCGGGCGCCAGTCCGCTCTCGAGTCGGCCCCCGGGCTGACCCGAACGACAACCGCGAGGCGTTGCGCCGAACCCCGGCGCAGCGCCTCGCGTGTTTTTCGCGGGACTCGCCGCTGGGAAAGAGCTTCGCAGCGGCGCTTTACGTGTTGCAGGCGAGGTACAGCGCCGTGCGCCGACTGGTCGATGTCCCAGCGACCGAATCGGGCCCACGCCCCTTGTCCTCCGTCGCCCACAGGCCCCGAGCCAGCGCCGCTCCGCCGTCACCCACGCGCGAGCTCGCCGACCGCCTCACGCCCGCCCGCGTGAGGCTGTCGCACGTCTTCGTAGCTCTGGCGCTGCTGCTCAGTCTGGGCGCCGCGACGGTGCAGGTGAGCGAGCACGCCGCCAAGGCGGCCATGCTGCTCAAGTTCCTCAGCTACGTGAAGTGGCCCGAGCGCGCCTTCGAGTCGCCCGGCGCGCCGCTGCGGATCGCGGTGGTCGGCGCGGATCCGTTCGGACGCGTGCTGGACGAGACCTTCAAGGACAAGAAGCTCGGCTCGCACGCGATCGAAATCGTGCGCTTCAAGAGCATCGCTGAGATCGAGCACTGTCACGTGCTGTTCGCTCCTCAGTCCGAGTCCGCGCGCGTCGAGCAGATCCTCGCGCAGGTGCGCGGCAAGCCGGTGCTCGTAGTCGGAGAGTCCAAGGGCTTCGCCGCAGCCGGCGGCTGCATCAACTTCCAACTGGCCGACAAGAAGATCGGCTTCGAGATCAACCCCGAGGCCGCCAAGCGCGCCGAACTGGAACTCAGTTCGCAGCTCTTGAAGCTGGCGAAGATCGTCAAGGACGAGAAGTCAGCCGAGGAGGAGTCGCGATGAGTGCGCCTCAACTGCGTTCGACCATCCGCGGCAAGCTCACGCGGATCCTGATGCTCACCAGCGCCATCGGTCTGTTGCTGGCCGGCGCCTCGCTCGCGATCTACGACATCTCGCGCTTCAAGAGCCAGCTCGTGCGCGACCTGGAGATCATGGCGGAGCTGCTGGCGATCAACTGCAGCGCGCCGATCGACTTCGACGACGCGGAAGTGGCCGACGAGGTGCTCGCGGCGCTGCGCACCAAGGACGGCGTGCTCGGCGCGCGCGTGTTCGCCGACGGGAAGCTGCTGGCGAGCTTCGCGCGCGGCGCAGCCGTGCTCGGACCCGAGGAGTTCGACGGCGCGCGCGCCGACGGGCACGAATTCGCGGGCGACACGGTGGAGCTGTGGCGCAGCTTCGAGACCGGGGCCGGACGGCGCGGCGGCATCTGGCTGCGGGCCAGCCTGGGCGAGTTGCGCGAGCGCATGGCGTCCTACGCGTACATGCTGCTGGCCGTGCTGGCAGCGTGCCTGGCGGTCACCTACGCCATCGCCGCCCGCCTCCAGCGCGTGGTCTCCGGCCCGATCGAAGAGCTGACGCGCGTGGCCGAGTCGCTCTCCAGCGGGCCGAACTTCTCGCTGCGCGCCGCCAGCCGCTCGGACGACGAGCTGGGCATCCTGGTGACGAGCTTCAACGGCATGCTCGATCAGCTCGAGGAGCGCGACCGCGAGCTCGCGCGCCACCGCGGCTCGCTCGAGGCGCAGGTGGCCGAGCGCACCGCCCAGCTGGTCGAAGCCAACCGTCAATTGACCGAGGAGTCGGCCAAAGCGCTGGCGGCGACGGTGGCCAAGAGCCAGTTCCTGGCCAACATGAGCCACGAGATCCGCACGCCCATGAACGGCGTGATCGGCATGACCGGGCTCCTGCTCGACACGCAGCTCGACAAGGAGCAGCGCGAGCTGGCGCAGACCGTCATGCACTCGGCCGAGGGCCTGCTGACGATCATCAACGACATCCTGGACTTCTCCAAGATCGAGGCCGGCCGCCTGGAGCTGGAGACGGTCGACTTCGACGTGCGCTGCGCGATCGAGGAGACCATGGACATGCTGGCGCACCGCGCCGAGTCCAAGGGCATCGAGCTGGCGTGCCTGATCCACTCCAAGGTGCCTTCGGCCGTGCGCGGCGACCCCGGACGCCTGCGCCAGGTGCTGCTCAACCTCTTGTCCAACGCGCTCAAGTTCACCGAGCGCGGCGAAGTCGTGCTGAGCGTCTCACTCGAGAGCGAGAACGAGCGCGAAGCGGTGCTGCGCGCCTCGGTCACCGACACGGGCATCGGCATCCCGCCCGATCGCCTCGACCGGCTGTTCAAGTCCTTCAGCCAGGTCGACGCTTCGACCACGCGCAAGTTCGGCGGCACAGGACTGGGACTTGCGATCAGCAAGCAACTGGTCGAGCTGATGGGCGGCGAGATCGGCGTCGAGAGCGAAATCGGACGCGGTTCCACGTTCCACTTCACCGTGCGGCTCGAGAAGCCGTCGGTGTCGCCGTCCGCGCCGCCGTCGGCGCCCGAGCCGTTCCGCGACCTCAAGGTGCTGGTGGTCGACGACAACGCGACCAACCGCAAGCTGCTGCGCATGCTCCTGGGCTCGTGGGGTTGCGCGTGCGTGGAAGTGTCGAGCGCGACCGCGGCTCTGGACGCCCTGCGCGCGGCGCGCGTGAGCGGCGGGGACTTCTCGTTGGCGCTGATCGACTACTCGATGCCCGAGATGGACGGCGAAGAGCTCGCGCGCCGCATCAAGTCCGATCCGCTGTTCGCCGCGCTGCCGCTGATCATGCTGACTTCGATCGCCGGACTGAACGAGGTGGCGCGCATGGAGGCGGCGGGCTACGCCGGCTACCTCTCCAAGCCCATCAAGCAGTCGCAACTGTTCGACTGCATCAGCACCGTGGTGGCGCGCGTGAACAGACCGTCGGCGGCCGAGAAGGCGCCGATCGTGACGGAGCACTCGCTCGACGAGATGCGCGAACGCGGGCGCGTGCACGTGCTGGTGGCCGAGGACAACCCCGTCAATCAGAAGGTCGCGGCTCGAACGCTCGAGAAGCTGGGCTTCCGCGCGCGCATCGCCTCCAACGGCGCAGAGGCGCTGGCGGCGCTCGAACGCGAGCGCTTCGACCTGGTGCTGATGGACTGCCAGATGCCGGAGATGGACGGCTTCGAAGCCACCACGCGGCTGCGCGCGGCCGAGCGCGCGAGCGGCGCCCCTCGCATGGCGGTGGTCGCGATGACCGCCAACGCCATGGCCGGCGACCGCGAGCAGTGCCTCGCGGCAGGCATGGACGACTACATCGCCAAGCCCTTCAACCCGCAGGAGCTGCTGCGCATCATCGAGCGCTGGACCGGACGCAGCGCGCACGGCGCGAACGCCGCATCCGGTCAGGAGCGCGCGCTCGACGGCGAGCGCCTCGCGCACTTGCGCCAGCGCGCGGACGCGGGCGAGCGGCAAGTCCTGGCCGACGCCCTGGCGGAGTGGACCCGCCTGGCCCCGGCGCTGATCGTGCGCATCGAGCGCGCGCTCGAGGCCGGGGAGCTCGCCGAGCTCGACGACGCGAGCGCCGAACTCGTGCGCGTGAGCGAGCCGCTGGGCGCGCGGGCCTTGCTCGAGTGCGTCGCGCAACTGCGGGCGGCGTCGCCGGCGGTCGCCACGCCGACGCTGGTCGAGCGCCTCTCGGGCGAGTACGCGCGCACGCGCGAGGCGCTGGCGCGCGAGTTCGCGGGCTGAGGCGCCGGCGCGCCCCGCGGCGTTCGGCCGCGATGAGGTCTCGGGCTTGGCCCCGCGACTTCTTGGCGTTCCTTGCGAGGCGCGAGGAGCGTTGGAAGGAGAGTTCAGCGGTTCTGGCCGGGCTGCCACAAGACGTCGAGCGCACCGTCGTCGTTGGCGGCGCGCGCGAGCACGAAGAGCAGATCGCTGAGGCGATTGAGGTAGACGATCACTTCGCGATTGACGCGGCCGCGCTCGTCCTCGCGGGCCGCTAGCTCGGTGACGTGGCGCTCCGCGCGGCGGCACACCGTGCGCGCGACGTGGAGCCAGGCCGCCGCGGGCTTGCCGCCGGGCAGCACGAAGCTCTTGAGCGGCGCGAGGCGCTCGTTGACCTCGTCGAGGATGCGCTCGAGGCGCTCGGCGTAAGCCGGGGTCAGGCGCAGCTTGTCACCGGCCTCGCCCGGCACGCACAGGTCGGCGCCGACGTCGAACAGGTCGTTCTGGATCGAGCGCAGCCAGCCGTGAAGGCGCTCGTCGACGCCGTGGGCCAGCGCGAGCCCGATCACGCTGGAGAGTTCGTCGACGGTGCCATAGGCGGCGATCCGGGCGTGGTGCTTGGGCAGGCGCGAGCCGTCTCCCAGGCTCGTGTCGCCATCGTCGCCGGTCTTGGTGTAGATGCGGTTGAGTCGAACCATGGTGGCCCTGCGGGACGGGCCATGATGGTTCGCAGCGCGCGTCTGCGCTACGAAAGACTTCGGCGCGAAACAGCCCGCAGCATGGCCGCGGCCGCGCGCGCCGGCAGCCGGGCGCTACTCTCAGGGGCCACCAACGCCCAATTCGATGCAGCTCAAGCCCCTCGACGCGTTCCTCAACCTGCCCAAGGGCCTCGCCTGTCTCGCGCTCGCGGCCTGCGCTTCGACCCGCGCGCCCGAGGGCCGTCCCGATGTCGCGCCGAGCGCAGAGGCCGGCGCTCAGGCGCGCGCGGGCGAGCTCGCGGCGGCGCGCCCCGGCGCGGCGACCTGCGGCGATCCGCTCGTGCCCGCCAGCGGCAACGGCGGGTACGACGTGCAGAGCTACGCGCTCGAGCTGCGCTTCGTGTCGGTCGACGAGCCGCTCGAAGCCACCGCGCGGATCCGCGCTCGCGCGCTGCACGGGCTGACGCGCTTCAACTTGGACTTCTACGGCCTCGAGGTGCGCACGGTGCAGATCGACGGCGCCGACGCACTGTTCGAGCGCGAAGGTCAGGAGCTGGTGCTGTGGCCGGCCAAGCCCATCGCGGCCGAGGCGAACTTCGAGGTGGTCATCGCCTACGGCGGAGTCCCCAGCGGCGTCGAAGACTCCACGCTGCCCGTGCCGGGCGTGAAGATCGGCTGGCTCAGCGCCGAGGGCGAGGCCTACGTCTTCAGCCAGCCCAACGGCGCGATGAACTTCCTGCCGTGCAACGACCATCCCAGCGACAAGGCGCTGTATTCGGCGCGGCTGACGGCGCCCAAGCCGCTGCTGGCGGTGACCAACGGCGTGCTGCAGGAGACGATCGACAACGGCGACACGCGCACCTTCGTGTGGAGCGCGCGCGATCCGATGGCGACCTACCTGATCACGATCGCGGTCGGCGAGTTCGAGGTCGAGGAGCTCGTGGCGCAGGACGGCCGCAAGTACATCAACTACTACTCGCCCAAGCTGCGCGCGAGCCAGCGCAAGTCGTTCGCCAAGACGCCCGAGATCATCGAGATCCTCGAGTCGATCACCGGGCCCTACCCCTTCGAGTCCTGCGGCAACATCGCCTCGTGCCTGCCGCTGCCCGCCGCGCTCGAGACGCAGACCATCCCGGTCTACGGCCTGGGTTCGGGCGTCGAGTCGGTGATCGCGCACGAGCACGCGCACCAGTGGTTCGGCGACCTGGTCAGCGTCGCCGACTGGAGCGACATCTGGCTCAACGAGGGCTTCGCCGAGTACCTGGCCTGGATGTACAGCGAGCGCGCCAAGGGCCCCGAGGCCTTCGACAAGATCGTCTACGGCGCGTACCGCAGCATGCGCAATGCGAAGGGCAACACGCCGGGCAAAGTCACCGCGCGCAGCATGTTCGGCTCGAGCGTGTACGTGCGCGGTCCGCTCGTGCTGCACGCGCTGCGACTCGACGTCGGCGACGAGACCTTCCAGCGGACCCTGCGGAGCTGGTGCGAGAAGTACGCCCACGGCAACGCGAACATCGCGAACTTCCTCGAGCACGCCTCGAGCGTCGCGGGCCGCGACGTGAGGCCGCTGCTGAACCCCTGGCTGTACGACGAGCAGATCCCGCGCTGGCCGGCCTACGACGAGCGCATCGACGCGGAGAATCGCGAGCGCGACGCCCGACGCGCCAAGCGCGACGCGGAGAAGGCCGCGCGCGACGCCGAAAAGGCCGCCAAGGAAGCGGCCAAGGCCGCCGAGGGCCAGCCGAAGGACGGCTGAGCCGCTACCTCCTCGATCCTCCGCGCTGCGTGAGGAATCAAGAGAGGTCGTAGCGAGCGAACCAACGCCTCAGCGCGCGCTCACGCCTCGAGCCGCGCGCGCAGCAGCTTGGGCAGCTCCTGGTAGGCCGGGAAACGGCCGTCGCGCTTCTTCGAGAACACCCGCTGACCTTCGAAGTCGACCTCGAACACGCCGCCGTCGCTGCGGACGAGGTCGAACTCGAACTTGTGCTCGGGAAAGGCTGCCTCGAGTTCGGCGACCAGACCGGTCGCCTGGGGCAGGTAGTTTCAACGGCCGCAGTATTCGATGCGGAGTTTCACGCGCGCAGCTCTTCTCGTTTAGGCGCCTGGGAGCGAAGCAAGTCGAACGCAGAGTATCGACCGCCGGACGCGGCGATCCAACCTCCGCCGCGGCGACACCTACTCGCGCCGCTTCTGAGGCTTGTCGTGCGGCGGTCCGCCGATGCCGAAGTCGCGCGGCGCGAGCTTGGAGCCCAGCGCGCGCATCATCATGTGCCAGGCGCGGGCGTCGCGCATTTCGATCGGGACGCGCGTGAACACGCGCTCGATCGAGCCCTCGATGTCGGTCTTGGCGGCCAGCGAGAGCGCGACCTTGCCCCCCATCACGGCCTTGAGGTGCGCGCGCAGGAAGGCCAGCTGTCGCTCGCTCGCCAGGCGCGGCCCGCGCTCGCGCTTGTGCACGGCTTCACCGCTGTAGAGCGTGTAGAGCACGATCGTCACGGCCGCCGCGAGGTTGAGCGACTGGTGCTCGGCCGCGGTGGGCAGGTACGCCGCGATCTTGCAGCTCTCGAGCTCCGCGGTGTTCAGGCCATCAGCCTCCGAGCCGAACACCAGCGCCACGCGTTCGCGCGGATCGTCGCACAGGGGATGGATCTGCGGCGCGAGCTCGCGCCAGTCGCTGCGCAGTCGTCCGTCGCGCGGCCGGCCTGTGAACGCGACCGAGTGCGTGCAGTCCTTCAAGGCCTCGGCCAGCGTCGGCAGCACGCGGATCTTCTCGCGCACGTTCTCGACGCCGTGCGCCATCATCGTGAAGTCGGGGTGCACGAGGATCGAAGGCCGCTGCGGCGCGACGAGCACGTACTCCACCGGCCCGAAGTTGGCCGCCGCGCGCATCACCGAGCCGGCGTTGCGCGGCCCGTTCGTGCGCACCAGGACGATGCGCTTCATGCCCGCAGCCGCGCGAGCTGATCGGGGTCGGGGTTGCCGCCGCTGACCACGGCGGCGACCTTCACCGGATTGGCGATCGAGCGGCCGAGCAGTGCGAGCTGCGGCAGCTTGCCCTGCAGGACTGCGGCCAGGGCGCAGGCGCCCGCGGGCTCGACGACCCAGCCGCCGCGCAGCACCAGCTCGGCCTGGGCGGCGTAGATCTGCTCGTCGCTCAGGAGCACCACGCTGTCGACCGTGCTGCCGCACACCAGCGTGTTGAGCTTGCCCGCGTACGGCGGACACAGGCCCTGCACCTTGGTCGTGATGCGCTCGAGCGCGACCGCCTCGCCGCGCTCGAGGCTGAGCTTCATCGAGGGCGCTCCCTCGGGCTCGGCGCCGACCACCAGGAGCCGCGGTCCGAGCGCGCGGCGCAGCGCGAGCGAAGTCCCGGCGAGCAGGCCGCCGCCGCCGACCTGCACCACGACCACGTCGACCTCGGGCCAGTCCTCGGCGATCTCCAGCCCGACCGTGCCCGCGCCCTCGATCGTGCGCGCGGCGTCGTAGGGATGCACCAGCGTCGCTCCGGCCGCGACGCGCTCGGCGCACAACTTCTCGCACAGCGCGCGAGTCTCGCCGAGCACGACCTCGGCGCCGTACGCGCGACAGGCCTCGATCTTGTTGCGGTACGCGTCGGCCGGCATGACGACCGTGCAGCGCACGCCAGCGCGCTTCGCCGCCCAACTGAGCGCCTTGCCGTGGTTGCCGGAGCTGACCGTCACCACGCCCGCGGCGCGCTCCGCCTCGCTCAACTGGCTGACCTGATTCCACGCGCCGCGCGCCTTGAAGGCGCCGGTCTCTTGCAGGCACTCGAGCTTGAGCCGCAGCTCGATGCGCTCGTCGCCCACGTCGAAGGGAACCAGCGGGGTGCGCTTGACCACGCCGCGCAGGCGCTCGGCGGCTTGGGGGAACGAGATGGAGTCGAAGGGATGGACCACGCGGGTGCGAAAGATAGCGAGGCGCCGCCGCGCCGGCTCGGGTTGGGAAGCCTGCGCTGCTTTCGGCACAATGCCCCGTTCAACCCCAGTCGCTCCAACGCGCGTGAAGACCCTCGACATCGTCACCTCGAACGGCGCCCTGGCCGTGGTCCTGTTCCCTGGCAAGGGCCGCGGCGTGGTCGCCCTGCGCCCGTTCTCCGCCGGCGATCTCGTCGAGCGCGCGCCGGTGATCGTCGTGCCCGCGCACGAAGTCGCGACGCTGTGCACCACTGCGCTCGGCCGCTACTACTACGAGTGGGGTGAGGACGACGAGCAGGCCGCGCTCGCCCTGGGCTACGGCTCGCTCTACAACCACTCGTTCGAGCCCAACCTCGACTACGAGTTCCGCGAGGACGAGAACGTGATCGAGTACTTCGCCCTGCGCCCGATCGCCTCGGGCGAGGAGCTGACGATCAACTACAACAACCTGGGCGAGTTCGCCGCCGCGCCGCTGCCGTTCGACGTGCGCTGAGCGCGCGCTGCGCTCGGGTCAGCGCGCGGCCGGACCGGGCCCGTCCAGCCGCGCGCCGCCCGAGAATTCACGGCAGAATCGTGAACTCCAGCGCGTTGGAGAGGTTGGTGCTCTTGGGCGCCGGCGGGTCGCGGTACCAGGCCTGCGCCTGAACGAGCTGGCCGGGCGTGGCCGGGGCCGCCAGCGCGCCGGACGAGTTCGCGACGAAGGCCAGCCAGTCGGTCGCGAAGGTCCCGTTGCACTGACCGAGCGCGCCGCCGGTGTTCGCCAGCGCCATGCGCTGCGTCGGCGACTTCACGCACAGCGTGCTCGAGCTGCCGCTCGCCCAGGGCAGCGCCGTGCGGCCGCTCGCGCCGTAGAAGATCAGGCCCTGGCGCTGCGCATCCGCGCCGACCAGGCGCAGGTTGAAGCCCGAGTTCGCACTCGCACTGGGCGCGCCTTCGTCGACCAGCGTGGCGACGCAGCCTGCGCTCGAGGTCGCGCTGGTGCAGTAGCTCGTCACGCCTTCGAACAGCCGCACGAGGAAGGCCTGGGAGCAACCCTGCGGGTTGAGCGCGCTGCCCACGATGGTCCGCCCGTCGGCCGAAACGTCGATCGCGACCTCGAGCGTCCAGCCCGCGAGCTGCTGCGCGAGTCCGTAGTTGCCCTCGAGCTCGTCCTGCAGGTCGAAGAAGCCCGCGCCCTGGCGCCACAGGAACGCGCGCGTGCCCGGCGTGCCGAAGGCGAGGTAGTCGCCCACGATCACATCGCCGTCGGCGTCGACCGCGCGCGCATAGGCGCTATCGCTGCCGGCGACGTTGTCGATCAGCACCGTTCCGGTCGAGGCCTCCCAGCGAAAAGCGCGCGACTGGAAGCCGTTCTGCTGCGTGAAGCCCACCGCCACGCGTCCGTCGTAGGACAGATCGCTCACGCCCTCCTGCGAGCTCTCGGCGGTGAGCAACTGCACGCCGCTGGCGTCGATGCGCGCTGCCGCGGAGAGCTGGAACACTCCGCCGGGGCGCAAGGTCGAGCCGCCCACGACGCTGCCGTCGCCGCTGATCGAGTTGAAGTAGAAGTAGCCCTCGGGAATGCCGGGCGCGCGCGGAAGAAGTTGCGGCGCGCCGCCGCTCAGGTCCCAGCGGAACAAGTCGATCTCCTGCGACAGTCCGTAGATGCCCTCCGCGCCGGTGATCGTCTGCCCGTCGTCGCTGCAGCCGAAGATGGTGCGCTCGGGCCCCAGCAACGGGCGCAGGTCCTGGTAGCCGCCGCTCGCCGTCCAACGCCACGACTCGCCGTAAATCGTGCGGCCGTCGGCGGAGATGCCGGTGCACGGATACAGGCCCTGCAGCACGGGCGTGAGCACCACCGTGCCCGAGGTCTCGGTCCAGCGCGCCGCGCGCAGCGGCACCGCGCCGTTCGCGAAGCCAGGGTCGTACACCACGGTCGCCACCGTGCTGCCGTCGGCGCTGACGCGCACCGCCGAGTAACCGCTGTTGCCGCTGAAGCCGCAGAAGTTCGAGTTGGTCCCGGGCACGCTGGAGACGCCTGGAATGGCGAAGAACTGCGCCTGCTGCGCAGAGCTCGCGCCGGGGACGAGGGCGGCCAGCAGGGCCGTCGTGGAGAGGGTGCGCGTGAGGTTGGACATGGTGCTCGCGTTGGAGAGAGGCGCTGGGTCGTGCGCGCGCGGCCCGCGCGGGCCAGCACTGCGGCCGATGGCGAAGCGCCCCGGCGAGAGCCCCAAGCAAGCGCCGCACTCGGCGGGCGCAGCGAATTCCGGAGAATTCGCTACGGCAGCAGCGACAGCAAGTGGCGCACGTCCGCCAGGCGCGGGTCGTCGGGCCGGAACTGCGGGACCCACAGCTCGAGGCAGGCCTCGTAGTTCGCGCGCGCCTCGGCGTGCTCGCCCATCTCGTGCAGCAGCACGGCCAGATTGCGCCGGTACAGGCCGCGCTGCCAGTGGCGCTCGGGCAAGGCCACCTCCGCGCTCGCGAGCAAGCCGCGCAGCTCGACCAGCGCCTCGGGGAAACGCCCCAGCGCCTGCAGCTGCGACGCGTAGTTGTTGCGGCTGAGCAGCGTGCGCGGGTGCAGCGGGCCGAGCACCTCGGCTCGTCCGCGCGCGGCCTGCTCCTGGAGCACCAACGCCTCCTCGAGACGACCCTGTCGACGCCGCAGCGAAGCGAAGTTGTGCAGCGTCTGCAGCGTCTCGGGATGGCGCTCGCCCAGCACCTTCGTGCGTCCCTCCAGCGCCGCAGCGAGCAACTCCTCTGCTGGCGCGAAGTCCTCGGCCTGACTCCAGGCGCTGCCGAGGTTGTTGAGCAGCCCGAGCGTGACGTCGTGGCGCTCGCCCAACTGCTCGCGCGCAGCGGCGAGCGCTGGCGTCATGCCCTCGATCGCCTCCTGCACGCGCCCGTCGTCGATGAGAAGGCGCCCTTCGATGCTCGCCAGCGAGAGACTCAACGGGCCTGGCGCGTAGCCGTGCTGCGCGCGGATCTCCGCCACCAGCGCGCGCACCTCCTCGGCGCTGCCGCGCTCGATCAGAGCCGAGGCGCGCGCCACGGCGCAGCGCAAGCGCGTCGGCGCGGAGATCGAGGCGTGCAGATCCGCGAGGCGCTGGGCCTGGTCGATGCGCTCGAGCGCCGCGAGCTGGTCGCCGCGCAGCGTCTGCGCCGCCGCGATGTCGAGCAGCAGGATCGCGCGGCGCTCGAGCTGCTCCTCGCGTTCGCCGCCGGCGAGCGCAAGCGCCCGCTCGAGTTGCTCGACGGTCAGCTCGTAGCGACCGAAGTCGGCCAGCGCGACGCCGAGCGAATGGTGCAGCGCGAGTTGAACCTCGTCCGCGCCCTCGAGCGCCGGCGGCAGCGCGCCCGCAGCCTCCACCAACGCCGCCTCGACCTTCTCCGCGCCGTCGCGGGAGCGATCGGAGAACTGCCGGAAGAGCTGCCCGAGGAAGTGGGCGCCCTGCACTGCGCGTTCGCGCGCCGCCTGGGCCTGTTCGAGCCGCACTTCGGCCAGTTCGCGTTGCTCGCGCTCCGCGTCGCGCGCCTCGCGCGCTCGCTGCAGAGCCCAGCTCGTGCCCGCCACGCCCGCGAGCAACGCCAGCAGCGTCGCCGCGAATCCGCCGACCAGCGCACGGTTGGCGCGCGCGAACTCCGCCAGCCTGCGCGCGGCGCTCGGCCGCGGCGAGAGCACCGCGACGCCCGCGAGCCAGCGCTCCAATTCATCGGCGAAAAAGGCCGCGTTCGGGCAACGCCGCGCGGGGTCGCGCTCGAGCGCGTGCCGCACGACGCGCTCCAACTCGCCGCGCAGCTCGGTGGCGACTGCAGCGCGCGGCCGGGCCTCGTCCGCCGCCCGCTCTTCGCCCGGCGCCTCGCCGGTGAGCAACTCCCAGGTGATGGCGCCCAGCGAGTACACGTCGCTCGCCACCGCGTCGAACGGCGCGCCGCCGCGCCGCCGCTCGGGACTGGAGTAGCGCGGCGTGCCGCCCGCCGGCCGTGCGCTGTCGGCACCGGAACGCAGCGGCCGCGCGGCGCCGAAATCGATCAACTTCGGCCGCCCCTGGCCGTCGACCAGGATGTTGTCGGGCTTGAGGTCGTTGTGCGCGCAGCCGCGCTCGTGCGCGTGGTGCGCCGCGCGCGCGACGGCAACCATCAGCTCGAGCGCCTGGCGCGTCGAGGCCTCGGTCGAGCGCACGTACACGTTCAAGGTCGTGCCGCGCACGAGCTCGAGCGCGAGGTAGGCCGTCTGTGCGCCGTGCACGCTCGCGCGCCCCGCGTCGAGGCAGCGCGCGATCGCGGGGTGCTCCAATCCGCGCAACAGCTCGGCCTCGGCCAGCAGATCGTCGACCGCCTGCGCGCTGAGCGCACCGGGGCGCAGCAGCTTCAGCGCCACTTCGCCGCCGCTGCGCGTGTCGCGCGCGCGGTACACCAGCGACGACGCGCCGTCGCCGATCAGCGCGAGCGCAAGGTAGGGTCCGATGCGCAGCTCGTCGCTGCGGGCGAGCGCCTCCGACACGCGGAAGTCCGCGCCCAGCGCTCCACCGTCGAGGAAGCACTCCTGCGCCTCGTGGCTCGCGACCAAGCTCTCGACTTCGGCGCGCAGATCCTCGTCGCCGCCGCAGGCGCGACGCAGCAGCTCTTCGCGCGCCGCCGCGGGCGCCGCCAGCGCTTCGAGGAACAGCGCACGGATCTGGCTCTGACGGCTCATCGCGGCCTGCTCGCGCCCTCGATGCGCCGCCGCAGCCATGCGCGCGCCAGCGCCCAGTCCGCGTCGACCGTGCGCGCGCTCACGCCCTGAATGCGCGCGATCTCTTCGTGCGCGAGCCCGCCGAAGAAGCGCAGCTCCACCAACTGCGCCTGGCGCGCATCGACGCGCTCGAGCTCGTCCAGCGCCTCGTTGAGCGCCACCAGCTCGAGCGGATCGGCGCCGCGCGGCGCGCTGAGCTGGTCGTGCAACTCCTCGTTCAGCGTCTCTCCGCGCGCGCCCGAGCCGCGCCGTCGCGCGAGGCGAGCGTTGGCGTGGTTGACGAGGATCCGCCGAATCGCGCGCGCTGCGAGCGCGACCACGTGCGTCGGCTCGAGCGGCCCCTGCTCGCGCACGCGCGCGAGCGCCAGGAAGGCCTCGTGCGCTAGCGCGGTGGGCTGCAGCGTGTGCGAGCGCCGCTCGCCGGCCATGCTGCGGCGCGCGATCGCCCGAATTTCCTCGTAGATCTGCGCGTAGAGCTCGCTGTGCTCCTGCGGCGGCATGGACGACGACATCGATTCGCAGTTCAAGCTACCCGCCGCGCGATTGAACGGGCCACGTGCGAACACAAAGCGAGCGGAGCGCCGCAGAGCGAAAGATCTTCCGGCGACGCTAGCGTAGCGCTCGGGATCGCCCGAATCGGCCGGGATTCACGCCTCGAAACGATGTCGTGCAGCGAACACGCGAGCCGGCGCGCCCCAAACGTGCGCCGGATGGGCGCGCCGGAGATCAGCGCATGCGCAGGTTCGCTGTGCGCCCCGCCGGGAGGTCGAACTCGAAGCGTCCGTCGCCTGCGGCGGCGAGCGCGAGTTCTTCGCCGTCGAGTTGCACCGAGACTTCAGCGGCGATGCGCAGGCGCACACGGCGCGCGCTCTCGGTCGCGTTGCGCACGCGGGCTTGAACGAAGCGGCCCTCGCGCCAGCGCAGCTCTTCGAGCGCAAGCCCGCCGCGCGCGAACAGTCCGCGCACGCTGCCTGTGGGCCAGGCGCTCGGCAGCGCGGGCAAGAGGTGCAGCGTGTAGGGCTCGCCCTCGCGCTCGCGGTGGCTCTGCACGAGCATCTCGGCGATCGCGGCGGCGCCGCCGAAGTTGCCGTCGATCTGGAAGGGCGGGTGCGCGCAGAACAGGTTCGCGTACGTGCCGCCGTGCCCGCCTTCGAAGCCGGGTACGCCCACGGGGCGCAGCAGCTTCACGAGCAACGCGTGAGCGCGGTTCCCCTCGCCCAGGCGCGCCCACAGGTTCGCCTTGTGCGCCAGCGACCAACCCGTGCCGTCGTCGCCGCGGCGCTCGAGCGTGACGCGCGCGGCGCGGGCCAGCTCGGGCGTCCCATGCGGCGTGATCTGATCGCCCGGGTACAGGCCGTAGAGGTGCGAGACGTGCCGATGGTGCGGCTCGGGCTCGTCGTAGTCCTCCAGCCACTCCTGCAACTGACCGTGGCGCCCGATCTGGTGCGGCACGAGCTTCCCGCGCGCGCGCTCGAGTTCGAGCGCGAGGTCCAGATCGCGGCCGAGCGTGCGCGCCGACTCGATCACGTGGCCGAACAGCTCGCGCACGATCTGCTGGTCGATGGTCGGGCCCATGCACACGCTCGCAACTTCGCCGTTCGCCATGCGGAAGGCGTTCTCGGGCGAGTTCGAGACCGGCGTGACGAGCCAGCCGTGGCGCGGCTCGGGGGCAAGGATGTGAAGGTAGAAGCGCGCAGCTCCGCGCAAGGTCGGGTGCACGCGCTCGAGGAAGGCGCGGTCCTGCGTGAAGGCGTAGTGTTCGAACAGCGCGCGCACCAGCCAGCCGCTGCAGGTGTTCGACGAGCCCCAGCTCGCGACTTCACCTGGCGAGGTGAATCCCCACGCGTTCGTGATCGTGTGCGCGACCCAGCCCGGCGCGTCGTAGTACAGCTTCGCGGTGCGCGCTCCGTTGCGTTCGAGCGACTGCGCGAGGTCGACCAGCGGCAAGTGCTCGTCGAACAGCCCCGCGGGCAGCGCGGGCCAGTAGTTCATCTGCACGTTGACGTTGAGGTGCCAGTCGCCGTTCCAAGGCGTCTGAAGTTCGGGCGCCCACAGGCCCTGCAAGTTCGCAGGCAGCGAGCCCGCGCGCGACGAGCCGCGCAAGAGCTCGAGCGAGTGGCGGAAGTACAGCGCGAAGAGCTGCGGGTCGTTCGCGCCCTGCGCGAGCCCGACGAGCCGCTCGACCGTCGGCAGATCGAGGCGCGCGTAGTGGCGCTCGCGCTCGCGGTCGGCGCCGACGCGCGACAGCTGCGCGGCGCCGGAAGCCGGCTCGACGCTCTCGCGCAACAGCTGGTTGCGTTGCTCGACCTTCGTCGTGTCGTCGAGCGCCGAGTCGTCGAGTTCCAGCTCGGGCAGCGCAGACGCGCCGCGCACGGAGCGCTTCGCTGCGTCGTCTGCGGGTGTCCCCGGCGCATCGAGTTGCGCGCGGAGTTCGCGTTCGAGGTCGCGCTCGCGCGCCAACGGCTGTCCCAGGCCGGCGAAGTCCGTGAGCGCGCCGATCGTGAGCTCCAGCCGCGTCGTGCCGCGCAACCACAGATCAGCGCCTTGCGCCTCGACACGCCCGTCGCCGCCGCTCACGCGCGCCACGCAGCGATAGCGCACGCCCGCGCCGCCGTGTCCGTCGTTCAACGCGCCCCACAGCGCGATTTCGCGGCCAGAGGCCTCGACCTGTGCACGCTCGGGCCGCGCGAGCGCGATGCGCACGTCGCGAGCAGCGCCCTCGAGTTCGCACGCAAAGCTCAAACGCTCGTCGTCGATGCGCAGCTCGCGTCGATGGCGCGCGCCGCGCGCGTCGACGAAGCTCACGCGTTGCACAGCCCCGCTCGCTTCATACACCAGCTCGCGCACGTAGTCGCTCACAGGCTCGCCGAGTTCGCTCCACTCGAGCGTCAACTCCGCCAGCAGCTGGTAGCAGCCGTACGGAACGTCCTTGCCCGCGCCGTGGCCCGAGCCCGCGCCCTGGCAGGTGAAGGTCTGATTCACCAATCGCTCGGCCTCGACGTTGCGGCCCGCCGCGAGCAACTCGCGGATCGCAGGCAGATTCGCCGCCGCGCCTTCGCGGTCGGCCTCCTGCGGACTGCCCGACCACATCGAGTTCTCGTTGAGCACGAGCCGGTCCGCACGCACGCCGCCGAACCAGCTCGCGCCGAGCCGCCCGTCGCCGAGGGGATAGCTCTCGACGAAGCTCGCGGCCGGCGTGCGACTCCACACGCGGTGCTGCTGGGCCTGCGCCGCGCGCGGATCGCGCTCGGCGCTCGCTGTGGCGCGCCCCACCGCGTCGAGCGCGCTCCCCTCGCGCTCCGTCGCTCCGCACCCAACGATCGCGAGCACTCCCAGCCACATCCACCGCCGCGCTTGTCGCATAGGCGCGCGAGTATGCCGCGCGCGTCGCGCACGGCGAGCGCCTACACTGACGTACGCGGCGAGACGGCCGCCCCAACAACACATGGATCGCATCACCAAGGTCTGGTTCAAGAACCTGCGCACGCTCGCGGACGTGACGCTCGACCTCGACGGGCTGACGGTGCTCGTCGGCGAGAACGGCACGGGGAAGAGCACGATCTTGGAGGGACTTGCCGTGCTGCGGCGGTGCGTGGACCGCGAACTCGTGAACAAACTCATGCAGGTTCACGGCGGCGCGCCAGCGTTGTTCCTGCAGGGTGCGCGCAGCCTCACCTTGGGCGCGCGCGTCGAGAGCGGGGACGAAGATCTTGCGTCGCTCGAGTACGAAGTCACGTTCGGCGAGTTGCCGCTCTACGGATCGATCGTTATCGAGCGCGAGGTGGTGCGCCAGGTCGGACGCGGGGCAACGCCGACGAAGCCCGTGTTGGAGCGCGATGGAGCTCAGTGGAGGATCGGATCCACGAGACCCATGGAATCCGTGGAGTTGCCAACGCTGCGGCCTACGGACCCTGCCCTGTACTCGCTTGGGCATCAACCGAAGGACTCGCCCGTCTTGCGCGTCGCACGAGCGCTCGAGGAGATTCGCGTTCACGCGTCGTTCGACGTGGGCTCGCTGTGGGCCGCGAACGAGAGCGGTTCGCCTGCCCCGCTGCGCACGAGCGCTCGCTTGCAGCCGTTCGATGGCATCGGCGTTCGCGGCAGCGGACTCGCGAACGCGTACTTCGAGCTCAAGAACCAGCGCGGCCCGGCGCACTGGAGCGAGACCGTCGAGATCCTCCAACTCGGGCTCGGCGACGACATCGAAGACGTCACGATTCGAACGGACCCCGCCGGAGGCGCCATCGCTCTTGGCTTGAAGTACCGTCAGCACGCGCAGCCGATTGAAGCGGCATCGTTGTCGGATGGAACGCTTGCCTGGATGGCGTTTGTCGCAGTGCATCGAACTCATGTGCGCGATGCGCTAATCGCGTTCGACGAACCCGAACTGCACCTGCACCCGGGCCTCGTCGCGCGCGCCGTGGACCTGTTCGAGTCGATGTCGCGATCGGGCCCGGTGGTCCTCGCCACGCACTCAGACCACGCTCTCGATGCGCTGCAGGACCCTGCGAAGTCGGTCGTCGTGTGCGAACTCGATCGAGAACGCCGTACGCAACTCCGGCGGCCTGAAGCTGGTGCGTTGTCAGACTGGATGAAGTCCTATTCCGGCTACGGCGCGATTCGCACCGCCGGTCACGAGGAGTCCATCCTGCGCGAGCGCACGCCGTGAGACGTATGCCTGCGGCCGTCGTCCTCTACGAAGACTCCCAGCGCAAGAACGAGTTCGTACCGCACCGGTTCGTGCGGGCGTGCGTTCAAGACAAGACGAGCCTGCAACCCGGCTTCATCGAGAACGCGCTCGACCCGCGCCCGATGAACGGCATCAACGCCATAATCCGAGCAGTCGGCGAAGGCCACAACGTCGCGCGTCGGGGCGAAGAACTGATCGCCCTGGTTGACGGAGACCGCATTCGCGACCACCTGCCGACGCTCAAAGTCGGCGCGACGGCCGCTGAAGTGCAGGCGGAGTTCTGCAAGCTCGCCGCTCCGAGAGTTGAGTTCAGGCTCTTCGTGCTCGACCGCAACCTCGAGTCCGTGCTCAAGGCAGTCGCCGAGTGCTTCGCCGCGCACGAGGACATCTTCGGCCCGGCGGGCAAGAGCCTGGGAAAGAACCGGCTCGAACGCGACCTCGCGCTCAGGCGCGCGTCGAAGCGGGAGCTCACTTCCGAGCGCGCATGTGTGTTGAAGACGGTCCCGAGCTTCGCCCGCTTCATAGACCACCTCGCAACGCTCTGCCGCGACGCCTTCGGCGGCGCTGCGCACCAGTAGTGGCTCAACGCGCCATCGCAGGCTCGAACTCCAGCAGCGAGTAGCCCGCGTGCACCAGGCGCAGGTGGTCGAGGTCTAGTTCGAGCACCCGCGCGCCGCGCGAGGCGCCGAGAGCGGCGAGGCGACGGCGCTCACCTGGAGTGAGCAGCGCGTCGCGTGAGCCGAGCGCGAGCGTGAGCGGCGCGCGGCTGCGCTCGAGCGCGGCGACGAGATCGACATCCATCGGACGCTGAAGAAACGGCCGCGCGAGCCACGCGAGCAGCGCGCCGTGGCGATCGCGCAGCCAGTTGATCGCAGCGCTCTCGGCGCGCACGGGGGCGATCAGCACCACGGCGGCGGGCTCGATGCCGCGCTCGAGCAGGCTCGCGACCGCGAGCGTGCCCAGCGACATTCCGCGCAGCGTGATGCGCGTCGGATCGCCATCCACGCGTCGCAACGCTTCGCGCCAGGCGACGAGGGCGTCGGCAGGCACGTTGCGCGGGTCGCGCTCGCCATCCGAGGCCCCCACGCCGCTGTAGTCGAAGACCAGCGACGCGAACCCGCGCTCGCGCAGCGCGCCGAACAGGTCGTCGGTGTCGAAGGACAGCCCCTCGGCGCTCTGCGGGATCGTGACCGAGCCGCTCGAGCCCAGAAAGTGCAGCACCAGCGGCGCGTCGGGCCCGGCCGGCACGAACAGTCCGCGCAGGCGGCGCGCGGGGCCGACTTCGACCTCGACCGGCTGCGCGCTCCACTCCAGGCGCCGCGGGCCGAGCTCCAGGCAGGACGCTCCGCCCGACATCACCAGCGGCGGCGTGACGCAGGCGAGCGGGCAGAACGCGAACGCGACGGCGAGGACCAGGGCGAACAGAACAGCACGCATGCGGGCCAGCGAGCCTACGGCGGCGCATGCGCGCTGGATGCAGCAGCTCAGCTCGCCGCGCCGCGGCGCAGCGTCTGCGCTCCACCTCAGAACCGCAGCGCTGCGTCATGGCGTCGCCCCGCGGCGCAGCGGCGGCGCTTCAACGCATCCAAGCACAGCCGCGCACTCGTCAGCTCAGCGCCGGACGGACGGCCCGACATGCACAGCGGGCGCGCCGGGCCCGACTGCCCAACGCGCCCGCTTCGGTCCGCGCAGCGAGTTCGCCGCGCTCGAACGGCTACTCGACGCCGACCAGCTCCTGCCACTCGTCCATGCTGAGCAGGATGTCGCGGCGCTGGCCGCCCAGGTACGGCCCGATCAGGCCCACGCGCTGGAGCTGGTCGAGCACTGCCGTGGCGGCGTCGAAATCCAGGCCGAACTCGCGCTGCAGCATCGAGACGGCGACGCGCTGGCGCTCGACGAACAGGCAGCCGGCCTTGAACACCACTTCGTCGACGGTCACACGCGAGCGCGCACGCGGCCTGGCCGGCGCCAGCTCGACGTGAGACTCAACCGGTGCCTCGATGCTGGCCTCCATGCTGACATCGACGCTGGCCTCGCGCGCCGAAGCCGCCGCGCTGGCGGAGCGCGAGTCGAACGCGGGCGCGGCGGGCGCTTCGCTCGGCTCATTGCGCTCGACCGGCTCGACGGCCACCGTGCGCTCGACCTGTTCAACGGCCGCGAGCGCCGCGTTGGCCCCGTGCTCGCCCGCCGCAGCGAACTGCGGCTCGCGCGCGGTTTCGTGCGACGGCGCGAGTTCGTCGGCGGCGGATTCCGCCGCGTGCTTCGTCGGCTCGCCGCCCGTGCGCGGCGCCTTGGGCTTGCGCTTGGCGCGGGGCGCGGGCTCGAGCACCACATCGGACATGGCCAGCGGCGCGCTCTCCTCGAGCGGCGCCTGCGCGGCCTGGGCAGCGGGCGAAGCGGGCGCGACCGGCTCGCGCGCGGCGACGTCCTCAACCGCGGGCGCGGAGCTCTGTCCAGCCGCAGCGTTCACGGGCGCGGGCGGCTCCTCGAACAGCGAACGGATCACGACCTGAGGTCGGGACGCGGCGCCGCTGCGTTCGGTCGACAGAGGCGTGCGAGCATCGAGCTCGGCATCTGCTTCGGCCGTCGGCGCCGACTGCTCCTCGCGCTCGAACTCGGCGCTGGTGTCGAGGTGCGCGGCGAACGCGACGGAGTCGGCCTCAGCTGCTTCGCTGGCCAACTCGCTGGACGCCGCGGCGAGCGACTCGGGCGACGTGCTCGCCTGCTCGGCCACAGGCTGGGCCTGCGCCTCGACGTTCGGCTCGACCTGCTCCTCGATCTGCGCCTCGACCTGCTGTTCGAGTTGCGATTCGTGCGACGACTCGCTCGGCGGAACGGGCGCGGCCTCGAGCGCCGCAGCGGGCGCGAACTCGTCAACCGTCGGCGCCGCCGGCTCGGTTTCCGCCCGCGCCGCGTTCGCCGCGGCGTTCACGGCGAGCACCGAAGCCGCCACGGCGGCGGGCTCGACCCAGCGCGGCTCGCGAGCGCTCGACTCGTCGGCCACGGGCCCGCTGGGCTCCGTGCGAGCCGCGCTCGAGCGCTCGCGCAGGTCGATGAAGCCGCGCAGCTGCTGGCGCAGATCTTCGGACGTCTCGTGCGCGGTCGCGATGTCCTGCGCGCCTTGCGATGTCGTCGCGGGGAACGCTGAAGGGCTGCTGGCGGCCACCGGCTCGTCGGCAGCCTCGTCAGGCCGCGCTTGCAACTCGATCTCGACCACGACCTCTCGCGCGAGAGCCGCGGAGGCGTCGGCCTGCGCGCCAGCGGCCGAGAGCGCCGGCGCGGCGGGCTTCACCTCGAGCGGCCGGATGCTGTCTTCGAGCACCTCGTCGCCCAGCTCCTCGTCCGCGCCCCAGGGCAGCGGCTGGTCGTCCGCGGCGGCGGTTCGCGCGGCCCCATCGGCCGCCGGCGCGTCTTGCTCGAGCGCAGCACCGTCGCCCGCGCGCAGCTTCTCGACCAGCGACAGAGGCGTGCCGTAGGCGTCGACCGGCTCCTCGAACAGGTCCGACTGCTCCCAGCTCGGCTTGGGCGGCGTGCGCTCGAGCGGTTGCGTCAGCGGCGGCTCCGCGACGCGGCTGGCCTGCGCGAGTTCGTCGGCGAAGGTCTCTTCGGAGGCGCGCTCGTCGGCGAGCGCCGGGTTCAGTGCGTCGCGCGCAGCGTCACCACGCGCTGGGGCGCCGGCAGGTCCGGCGACAGGCTCGAGCGCGGGGCCACGCTGGGCGCGCCCGTCATCAGCCACAGGCGGCGGAACTGCTCGTCGCAGCTCGTCCGCGACGAGCCCGGCCCCGGCGGCAGCGGCGCCCGGCTCGACTCGCAGGGCTTGAGCGTGACGCGGATGCTCGTCGGGGTGGTGCTCATGTACGGCTTGGGGGGCAGGCTCAGGGGCTCGTTTCACCGCCGCAGCCGGAGCGCTCGCGCTCGCGGGAGCAGCGGGAACCGACCCGCCGCCGAGCGGTCGCGCGCCCTCGGGCACGCGCCCCTCGCGGCGCACATCGGGCGGGTAGGGACTGGGGGCGACGACTTTCGGCGGCGTGAACTTGGGCGAGTCCGCGCCGCTGGGCGCGCGCGCGCTCTTGTCTGCAAACGGATCGGCGGCTTCGGCCGCGGGCTGGGCGGCGCGGCTCGCTCGGGGTTCGGCCGGCGCGGGGGCGCGCGGCGCCGGCGGTCGCGGCGCGACCTTGGGGAACAGCCCCTCGGCCTCGGCCTGCGACACGCCGCTCGAATCCGAAGCGCGCGGGCTCAGCGGTGCAGAAGTTCGCGGAACTTCGCCGGCGGCCAGCGCCGCGGGGCGCAGCCACAGGAACCAAGCCGGCAGCAGCACGACCATCACGCCGAAGATCAGCCCGACGAAGACCGTCAGCTGCGAGGTCACGACCGCACCCAGCCGACCGACCGTCCCGCCCAGCTCGGGCGAGAGCGAGCCGACCAGCACCGCCAGGGTCAGCGTGGTGATCGCGACTCCGAACAGGTCGCGCCCGACCTTGCCGTCGACGCCGCGAATCCACAGGCGAAAGCCGATCCAGCCCAGGCCCGCGGCGAGGAAGAAGCACGAGATGCCGAGGAACTCGACCAAGGCCATGACCAGGCCGGTCATGCCGCTGGCCTGCTCGCGCGGATCGATGTAGGCCATCGCGGCGGCCACACCGAAGAAGCAGGCGAGCAGCAGCAGCACCAGACCTAGCGCGTCGCGCCCGAAGCTCGGTCGCTGCGGACCGCCGCCCGCGCCCGCGTTGTGCCCCGCGCCCGCGTTGCGCCCATCGGACGAGGCCGAGCGCTCGCGCCCCGCCGTTCCAGACGACTCCATCGAATCCCTAGTCATCATCCGCTCCCGAACTGGATGAGGGCCCGCCCAGCGGCGAGGGCCCGTGCATCTCTTCCCACTGCTCGAGGGTCATCAAGACTTCGCGAGCCTTGCTGCCCTTGTGATCGCTGACGATGCCGGCCTCGCCCATCATGTCGAGCAGGCGCGACGCGCGCGTGTAGCCGACGCCGAGCGCGCGCTGCAGCAGGCTCGCCGAGCCGCGCTTCGACTTGAGGATCACGCGCACCGCTTCGTCCCACATGGGGTCCGACAGCGCGTCCTCGAAGCCCGTGGCGTCGCCGCCTTCGCCCGGCGGCTTGGTGCCGGTCGCGACTTGCACGAGCTCCTGGTTGAAGCTCTGCGCCGAGTCCTTGCACACGAAGTCGACCACGGCCTGCAGCTCGTGGTCTTCGACCAGCGCGCCCTGCACGCGCTTGATGCGCGAGCTCGAGGGCGGGTTGTAGAGCATGTCGCCGCCGCCGAGCAGCTTCTCCGCGCCCTGCGCATCGAGGATGACTCGGCTGTCGACCTTGCTCGCGACTTGGAACGCGATGCGCGTCGGCAGGTTGCCCTTGATCACGCCCGTGATGACGTCGGTCGACGGACGCTGCGTGGCGAGGATCACGTGGATGCCGACGGCGCGCGACTTCTGCGCCAGGCGCGTGATGGCCTGCTCGGCTTCCTTCTTGGACTGCATCATCAAGTCCGCGAATTCGTCGATCACCAGCACGATGTACGGAACGTGGCGCGGCGTGCGCTCCTCGCTCCAGTTGTCGCCCATGCGCGTGCGCAGCTCTTCCTCGGTGAGCGCGTTGTAGCCCTTGATGTTGCGCACGCCGGCGTGCTGGAAGAGCTCGTAGCGCCCTTCCATCTTCTCGACCGCCCAGTTGATCACCGCCGTCGCCTGCCGCATGTCGGTGACCGTCGGCAGCATCAGGTGCGGGATGCGCGAGAAGATCTGGAGCTCGACCATCTTCGGGTCGACCAGGATCATCTGCACGTCGTGCGGCGAGCGCGTCATCAGGAAGCTCGCCAGGATCGTGTTGATGCACACCGACTTGCCCGAGCCCGTCGTGCCGGCGATGAGCAGGTGCGGCATCTTCGCGAGGTCTTCGACGATCGGCTGGCCCTCCGCATCGACGCCCAGGAACAGCGGCAGCGCGTAGGCCTTCTTGTCGTAGGCCTTCTGCGAGACGAGTTCGCTGATGCGCACCTTGCGGCGGTGCTGGTTGGGCACTTCGATGCCGATGGTCGCCTTGCCGGGGATCGGCGCGATGATGCGCACCGACTGCGCGCGCAACGCGGCCGCGATCTCCTGGCTGAGCTGCGTGACCTTGTTCATGCGCGTGCCCGAGCTGACCTCGAGTTCGAACAGGATCACGGTCGGTCCGACCTGCGCACCGACCACCGACGCCTCGACGCGGAAGCTGGCGAGCGCCTGCTCGAGCTTCTTGGCCTGGTTCTCGATGTCGGCCTTGTCGAGTCCGCTGGTCGCCTCCGGCGGCTCGAGCAACTCCACCGGCGGCAGTTTCCAGTCGCCCAGCGGCGGAACGACGGGCTCGAAGGCCAGCGGCTGCGTCTCGGACTTGATCGCGGTGCGCTCGAGGAACTTCTTCTGCTTCTCGGCCGTGGCGGCGTCGATGGCGATCGGAGCGTCGTCCGCGTCCTCGTCGTCGGAGTCGGCCTCGAGCGCAGCGTTCTCCGCGTCTTCGTCGGACTCGTCATCGGCGTCCTGCGCGTCGCGCAAGCCCCCGATCGCGATCGGCGTCGCGCGCTCGGGCAACGCGTCGTCGTCGCCTTCGCCCGCGAGAGCCGCGTCAGCCTCGGACTCGCCGCGGTGCGCCGCGTCATAAGCCTCGTCGGCCTGCGCCTGGTCGAAGCCGCCCGGCTTGCGCGCCGTGCGCGCAGTCGCCACGGCGAGCGCCGCCGCCACCTCGGGCGCGGGGACGTCCTCGTCTTCGTCGATCGCGTTGTCTTCGTCGATCGGGTGCTGCCGCTTGCCGCGGCTGGACTTGGGCGGCGTCGGCTGCAACACGCCGTGCTGCCCACTCGCGCGCTGCGCCTCCTCCTCTTCGAAGCGCCGCGCCGTCTCGCCGATCCCCGCGCCGCGCACGAAGTCCCACAGCCCCAGCACCAGCCGGCCGGTCCAGCGCGCCACCGCGCGCGCCGCGCTCTCACCGCGCTGCTCGCGGCGCTCCTTGAGCCAGCGCGAGAGCTCGACGAAGGCGGGATAGAACGCCATCTCGGTCGCGAGCATGAAGGCCACCAACGCCAGCAGCGGCATCAGCACCCACAGCCCGACGTAGCCGAACTTCTCGATCAGGCGCGGCGTGGCCTGCAACGCGAGCCAACCGCCCGGGCCGTAGGGCCAGCGCGACGACGGCCCGACGCTCTCGCCCACGGCGAGCTGCACCAGGAACGAGATCGCGAGCACGAAGCACAGCCCCGCGAGCAGGCGCAGCGCGGGAAGCTTCACTTCCTTGCGCGCCACGAGCACCAGGCCCCAGGCGAGGCCCAGCACGCTGAACAGCAGTCCGGCCGTGCCAGTCGCCATGAAGGCGAGATTGGCGAGGTAGAAGCCCACCAGCCCGCCCCAGTTGCGCCCTTGCGCGCCGGGGTCGTCGATCGGGCGGTAGTAGCTCGCCATCGCGATCGCGAGCCAGATCGAAACCCCGATCAGGAGCAGGCCCTTGATCTCCTGGATGTGCGGACGCGCAGCCGCACTGTCGCGCTCCTCGCCCTCGAGGGCGCGCTGCTCGTCGTCGGGCTCGAAGTCGTCGCGCGCGCCACGCCGCGCCGAGCCTTCGCGCGTCGCACGCTTGCCCGCCTCGCGCCGCCCGCTCGACTCGCGCTCGGCCTGGGCTTCGGACGCGGGCGCACCTCCGACCAGGGCGCCGAGCCAGCGAGTGGCGCGCCCGAACGGTCCTTGAGAATTCGTGGCTGTTCTGTGGTTGGGCGCCAAACGGATGCCCCTGGGTCGAAAGCGCGCGCCGGCCCGACGTACTCCAGATTTCCGTCTTCCTGCAGCGGCCGCCTGCGAAGTGCAGAACCGCTGCGGCGCTGTGGGCCCGCCTCGCGCGCCGATGGTCTCGCTCCCGCGAGCCCGATTCAAGACGCTTGTTGCGCGCGTTCGGCCACCAGGGCCACCAAAGCCGCCGCGATTTCGCGCTTGGGCTTGGCGATCAGCTCGCGCCGCGAGCCGTCGCGGCCGAGGATCGTGGCGCTCGAGCGCTCGGCGTTCAGCGCGCTCGCGTCGTTGAGCACGACGAAATCCGCGTTCTTGCGCGCCATCTTGCGCCGCGCGCGCCGCTCGCCGTCGCCGGTCTCGAGCGCGAACGACACCACCACGCGCCGACCTTTGCGCTTGGCGACGGTCGCGAGCACGTCGGGGTTCTTGACCAGCTCGAGCACCGCCCTATCCGTGCCGTCATCCTTCTTGCGCCACTTGCCCGCCAGCCGGCGCGCCGGCCGCCAATCGGCGACCGCGGCGGCCATGATCAGCGCATCGGCGCCCGCAAAGGCCTTGCGCACCGCGGCGAGCATTTCGCGCGCGCTCTCGACGTCGACGCGCTCGACCCCGGCCGGCGTTTCGAGCCGCACGGGACCGGCCACCAGCGTCACCTTGCACCCTTGTCGCGCCGCCTCGGCCGCGATCGCGAAGCCCATCTTCCCGCTCGAGACGTTCGAGAGGTAGCGCACCGGGTCGACGTACTCACGGGTGGGCCCGGCGGTGACGACGAAGCGCAGCGCAGTGCGGCGTGGTTTGTGGGGCAAGCGCGACCTCACCGGGAGGATAGCGAGCGCCCAGCGTCGCTCCAGAACGCCCCGCGCTCGAAACACCCGAGTAGGATCGAGAGCGCGGAACACAAGGAACTCTCTCGCATGAACTCCAGAGCGAAGCAACGAACACTCCATCCCTGCAGCCTCGTCGTGACCTGCGTGGCGACTCTCGCGCTCGCAGGGGGCGCCGCGGGCCAGTTGGCCAACACCAACTGCAGCTTCGGCCTGATCCCGACGCCGTCGCCGGGCGGCATCGTGATGGCGATGGAGGTGTTCGACGGTGGTTCAGGGCCTGAGCTGTTCCTGGGCTACTCCTCGCCCTTCGGGAACCCGCAGGGCGATCCCGTGCGCTGGACAGGCTCGGGATTCGCGCCCGTCGGCAACTCGACGCTGTTCGGCGTCCTCGCGCTGAAGACCGGCACGCTGAGCGGCTCGCCCCAGCTCTTCGCAGGCTTCACGGGCCAGCCAGCGATCCGGTCCTGGAACGGCAGCGCGTGGAACAACCTCGGCAGCGGACTGGCCCTGCTCTCGCCGTCGCATCCGTTCGAGTCGGTCGGCGCCGACGCGCTCGCCGTGTGCAACGTGGGGAGCGGTCCGCGGCTGTACGTAGCGGGTCGTTTCGACCGTGCGGGCGGACTCGCGGCGCCCGGGCTGGCGAGCTGGGACGGCGCCAACTGGAGCGCGTTGCCCTCGCCGGGCGGCCGCGTGCGCGACATGCTCGCGTTCGACGACGGCAGCGGCGAGCGCCTGTTCTGCGCGACCGACGTCGGCCTGAAGATCTGGAACGGAATGGCCTGGAGCGGGACCGGCCTCAACACTCAGTCCCTGCGGCTGTGCCTGTACGACTCCGGCTCGGGGCCGAGCCTGTACGCCGCGTCGCGCTTCGGCGGGCCGGGCGTGGGGTTCTGGGACGTGGGCCGCTGGAACGGCACTTCGTGGACGCGCACCAACCTGCCCTACCCCGAGTTCGATGTGCACGCGCCGCTCGCGTCGTACGACGACGGCAACGGCGCGAAGCTCTACACGGTCGTGGATATGTGGATCGGCAGCGCCGGGCGACGGCTGGCGCGCTTCGACGGCGCCACCTGGAGCGAAGTCGGCTCGCCCCCCAACGCGTTCAGCTTCCCCGTGCGCGACCTGCAGGCCTTCAACGATGTCAGCGGACCGTCGCTGTTCATCGGCGGCGAGTTCCAGCAGGCCTTCGGACAGGCCCACGCGTTCTTCGTCAGGTACGGCTGCACCGGTCAGCTGCCGCCGACGAACTTCTGCACTCCTGCGCCGACGCAGCAGGGCTGCATCGCGCTCGTCGCCGCGAGCAGCCACCCCAGCGCGACGCTGGCCACGGCGTGCAGCATCACCGCCACGGGGGTCGACGCCCAACGCAACGGTCTGCTCCTGTACGGAATCAACGGACAGAGCTCGAGCGTGTGGTGCGCGGGCTCGACGAACCTGCTGTGCGTGGCGGCGCCGCGTCAGCGCATGACAGCGCTCAACTCCGGCGGCGTAGCGGGCAGCTGCAACGGCGTGCTCGCCCAGGACTGGAATGCCTTCCAGCTCGCCAATCCCGGCGCGTTGGGCGCTCCCTGGACAGCCGGCGTCGCGGTGGAGATCCAGGGCTGGTTCCGCGACCCGAGCGCTTGCCGCGGGAGTTCGCTGAGCCAGGGCGTGCGCGTCTTCGTTCAACCCTGAGCGAGGCTGGCGCAGCGTCGCACACGCCGGAGCGGTGACGAGCGGCTGGCCTGAGCGAGCCGCTCGACTCAAGATCGCACGCCGCTCGCAGATCACACCGATTCCATGAGCCTCGCTCTCGTCGCGCTCGCCCTCGGACTGCAAGCCGCCGGAGCGGACACGTTCCCGGGCTTCGGGTATCGGCTGCTGGCGGTGAACGACGTCGACGCCGACGGGCTCGGCGATTTGCTCGTGGTCGACGACGTTGGCGTCTCGCTCGCCGATTGGGCGAGCGCGCGCCACCAGCCGCGCGCGTGGATCGTCTCCCCCGCCGCGGGCGGCGTCGTGTTCGACTTCGGCGCGCGGGATTTCTCCTCGCACAAGCTGCGCTGCGCAGCGCTCGGCGACATCGACTCCGATCGCTGCGCCGACCTCGCGCTCGTGAACCTCGCGGCGCCCGCCAGCGCGCGTGTGGAGCTGTGGTCGGGCCGCGAGCGCGCCGTCACGCGCACGCTGGCCTTCGACGTCACCTCCGAGCGCGCGATCGCGAACGTCGGCGACCTCGACGGCGACGGAAAGGCGGAGCTCGCGCTCGGCGTGTGCGGCGCCGATCAGCCGGGGCGGCTGTCGGTCGGCGTCGTGAACATCGTTCGCGGGAGTGATGGCGAAGTGCTCCGCTCGATCTGGGGCGACGCGGCGGGCACGCGCTTTGGCGAGCGGGTGCTCGCGCTCGGCGACGCGAACGGCGATGGCCTTGCGGAGCTGGCGATCGAGTCCAGCACCGGCTGGCGCCTCCACTCCGCGCGCACGGGAGTTCGCGGGCTGTGGCGCGAGCCCATTCGCGTGATCGAGCTGTGCGGTGACATGGACGGCGACGGCTGCGCCGACTTCATCGGAGTCGGCGGCGTTGACTCCGCGCAGGCTTGGCGCCACGTCTTCTCCGGCCACAGCGGCGAGCGCCTCCAACCCATTTCGCTCGCGCTCGCCAGCTACGGCGTTGTCCGGGCTGTTGGGGACGTGAATTTCGACGGCCGGCTCGACTTCGCGTACGCAGGCTTCGATGACGACTGCTTGGGACAGAGGATCGGTGTCGTCGACAGCGCGGGTAGGTCCGGCTGGAGTGCGGGAACAAGCCACTATCCCTTCGACGGCTGGGCGCTCGACGTGCTCGGCGACGTCGACGGCGATGGCAAAGTCGACATCGCGGTCGGTGTCGCCCACATCCGGGCGCGCCTGGACGGGGTTGTGGACGTGCTCGACGCGGGCTCGGGCCGCACGATCGCCGAGTTGCACCGCCGCGGCGACAGCGTGCGAGTGCAGAAGCCGACCGCGAAGCCCGCGGGCAAGTGAGCTCGCGTCAGCGCTCGCGAGGCAGCGTCGGATCGCGACCCGGGCCGCGAAAGACGAACAACTTGTCGCCTGAAGTCACGGCAATGTCGGGCCAGCCGTCGCCGCTCACGTCGTCCAGCCTCGCCATGTGGTAGCCGAGCCCTTCGCGCGAACCCGGCGGCCCCCAAGCGCCCCAGATCACCTTGCGCGTCTTGCTCGAGTAGATCCAGGCGCAGCCGCTCTCGTGCGTGAAGGCGTTCCACGGATCGCTGTCGACGCGCAGCGCGACTTCGAGGCTCATGCGCTCGATGAAGATGGACTTGGCCGCGGTGAATCCCGGATCGCCCGGGCCGCGGAGGTGGAAGTTCGGATCGCCGACGCCGATCTCAGCGAAGCCGTCGCCGTCGAGGTCGCCCAGTGCGGCCGTGGAGCCGGAGCTCGACGACGCCCAATCCGGATACGCCAACGTGAACAGCTCGCGGCCATCTCGTCCTGAGAAGCACCGCACGCCCCCCCAGCGCGCGTACGAGTCCTTCGCGAACGTGTCGAAGTACAGATCGGGCTGTCCGTCGCCGTCGAGGTCGCCTGCGGCGCCGCCCCAGCCGCGGCCGGTGTCTAGCGTGCGCGGCGCTGCCTTCCCAAGCCCCGAGTAGATGCGCGCCGGCGCCGAGCTCGTGTCTCCGCACTCGACCAGCCATTCGCGCACTCCATCGCCGTCGAGGTCGCCGAGCGCGCGCACGTGCGAACCGAAGTCGGGCTCCGGAGAGTCGTCGTCGATGCAACCGAGCTCGGCGCCCGACGCACCGGACATGATGCGCACGCCGCGGGGCGGCGAGCCGAGCGCGAGCTCGTCCACCCCATCGCCGTCGAGATCGCCGAGGAAATCCACGGAGCTGCCGAGCGCCCCGCGTCCGGCTTCGGCCGTCCAACTGCGCAGCACGGAACCGTCGCGCGACGAGATCAACTTCGCGCGCCAGGCCCCGTCGAACGAGATCCCGCCGAACAAGAGCTCCGACGCGCCGTCGCCGTTCAGATCGGGCCCCGCGCGCAGCGCGCGGAGATGGTCGCGGCCGATGTCGGGCGTCCACAACGTGCGCAAGAACGCCCCGCTCGCGCCGGAGAGCAGATCGATGCGCGCCGAACCGTTGGTGCGCGGCCCGCGCACCGCGACGAGGTCTGCGACGCCGTCGCCGTCGTTGTCGGACACGAGGAACACCTCGCCGCGAACTTCGTCGACGACGTACAGCGCGTGCTCGAGCAGAGTCGGCTGCTGGCGCGGGTCGTGAGCACCGCGTGGAGCGACGAAGGTCCAGCCCGACGCGAGCGCGAGCCCGCTGGCCGCGACGGCGAACGTGGCGCTCCGACGACGCTCGAACACGGCTCGGCGCGCCGCCAGGAGCGCGGCAACGACTGCGAGCAACGCCAGCAGCGCGGCCGCGAGGATCTCGAGCAGCACGAAGCGCGCGTCGAGTTCTCCGACGACGACCGCACACGCCGCGGCGGCAGCGATGACGATGGCGAGCGCGGCGAGGGTCTCCTTGGGCATGGCGCGATGCTCCCAGCTTACGGCGCGTGACGCGACGCGCCCGAGCGCCGAGAAACGGGCTCGCACGGCTTCCAAACGGCCCTGCCATGGGTTCGAGTGGTTCGCGATGTCGCTGGACTCGAACACGCCGGAGAAGCTCGACCTCGCGCGCGAACTGCGCGAGCAACTCGTCGAGTGGGCGCGCGCCGCGGCGCCGAACGAGGCTTGCGGGCTGCTGCTCGGGCGAGTCGAAGCGCCACGAGTCGACGTTCGCGACGTGCGCGCAGGCCGCAACGTCGCACGCGATCCCGCGCAAGCGTTCGAACTTCACCCCGAGGACCACCTCGCGCTCACGCTCGAGGCCGAGCGCGCGGGGCTCGCGATCGTCGGCGCGTGGCACTCGCATCCGCGCGGGCCGGCCCGGCCGTCAGCGACCGATCGCGCGAGCGCGTGGGACGGCTGGCTGCACGCCATCGTCGGCCGCGACACGCGCGGCGAGTTCGAGCTTCGCGTGTGGCGCGTGCGCGGCGAGGCGTGGACGGAGACCGCGCGCTCCACTGCAGCGAGCGAACGTGGAGCGCGCGAGACGAGCGATCGAAACGATCAGTAGTCCAGCGTCACGGTCCACGCGTTCGAGAGCGCAGACGCCGGCTGGAGCGAGGACTCGCGGAACCAGCCCTGGAAGTACATCGCTTGGCCCGCCGCGAGCGGCGTGAGGAGCGCGCCGGGATGCGCCGCGGCCCAGCTCAGAATGTCGAGCGCGAGCACGCCGTCGCACGCGCCGGCCGTGCCGCCGCTGCTCGCGACGTCGGTGCGCTGACGCGGAGCGCCGAAGCACAGCAAACTCGGATGACCCGAAGCGAACGGCGTCGACTTCGCGACCGCGCCGTAGAAGACGTGCCCGTTGCGCAGGCCGGGAACCTGCGACACGGTCACGGTGTAGCCCGATGCTTGCGACACGCTCGGCGCGCCCGCGGCCGAGATCGACGGCGTGCAGCCGCCGGGCACGGTGGTCGAGGCGCAGTAGGCGCCGCCGTCGAGCCCGTAGAGCACGCGCAGGAACACGTCCGCGAAGCCGTTGGTGTCGCCCGCGACCAGTCCATTGGCGGCGTTGACAGAACACACGGCGCTTCCGTCGGGGGTCAGCGCAATGGCGCGAGTCTCGCTCGCGATCTGCCCGCCGTTCGCGTCGACGCTCGCGCGCAGCGTTCGCTGCGTGAGGCGATCGCGCACGAAGGCATCAATCAGATTGTTCGTATCGCCGGTGACGAACTTGGGCGAGCTGCTCACGAACGCCACGCGCTGACCGTCAGCGGAGATCGAGGTCGCGTAGCTCGCCTGAACTGCCGACAGGCCCGTTCCATCCAGCGTCGGATCGAGCCTTTCGGTCAGGCCGCTCGTCGCGTCGTACAGCCACAGCTTGTTCTGGTGGTGTACACGCAGCAGCGACCGTCCGCCGACAGCAACTGGTTGCGCAAAGTGGCGCTCGCAGCGCTGAAGAAGACCTGCTCGGGGCCGCCGCCCGTCAACGGAGCGCGGCGCAGCTCGCGCTGCCAGCTGAAGTTCCCGTCGAGGTAAGCGAACAGGTACGTCACCCACGCGCCGTCGCGCGCCAAGCTCGGATCGCCGACCAGTGACGCGCCGATCCAGTTCGTGTTCGTCCCCGTGCGCGCCCACACGAACGCGCCCGCGCTCCGATCCCACACGAACGCGCGAGTGGCCCAGGCGGCCTCGGACTCTTCGAAGGCGACATAGCGGCCGTCCGCGCTGATCTGCGGCGGGCGCGAGATCGAGAACACGCTCGAAAAAGTGTGGTTGGGCGAGAGTTCGATCGTCACGCCCGAAGCTCGATCGCGCAGGCAGACGTCGGCGGAGTCGTCGAGGTCGGCGGGGTTGAGCCCCCACGAGAGGAACGCGACCCAGTTGCCGTCGTCGGAGATGCCGCCGACCTGTGTGCCGTTGGTGTTCGTCGTCGCGCCCGCACCCCAGGTGCTCACGAGATCGAGCGTGTTCGTGAGACGGTCGAGCACGAACGTGTCGAAGAACGCGTCGGTGTCGGCCGCTACGAGGTCGGAGGCCGCGCTGTCGAAGGCGACGAAGCGCCCGTCGCTCGAGAGCACGGCACCCGGCGGAAAGTTGCTGCACGCGCCGTTCGCCGAGCCGCCGCCGGGCTTCTGCGACAGCCACGCGATCGTCTGAGCGCGGGTGCTCGCGCTGAGCGTGAGGAGCACGGCTCCAGCCGCCAGTTTCTTGCACTGGATCATCTTCTCGGTTCCGAGGCCTGTCCGTTGCGCCCGCCCGCGAACGGTCCTCGACGATATTTGATCGCCGTGAATTGTGCGCTGCGCGGACTGCGCACTGGCGGACACGGCGAGTTCGCCTTGGTGCGGGCGCGCGCAAATCGGTTGAAGACCTAGCTTGCGCGACGTGAACCCCGCGCCGCGTGAGCGGCGCCTCGACCCAGGAGGTCACCCATGTTCGCACGCAATCGGGCTGTGATGTTCGCCCTGATTCTCGCCGCCGCAAGCCACTTGAGCGCCTCGGGCCTCGCCCAAGTGACGCTGCGCCACAGCGCGCCGTTCGTGGGCCATTCGCTCGAGCTCACGCTCGAAGGCGCTCCGCCCGGCGCGTGGATCGACTTGTTCGAGAGCGCGTGGCGCGACGAGACCGCCACGCCGTTCGGCGTCTGGGAACTCGAGCGCACGGCGATGGCGCGCGTGGCCTTCGGTCCGGCGGATGCGCAGGGTCGATTCACCTGGAGTTGGGACGTGCCGCTGGCGACTGCGCTCGCCGAGGCGCCGCGCCACTACCAGGCGCTGGTTCGCTCTGCGAGCACGACCGCGGTGTCGCAGGTGGCGCACTTGCGGCTGCTCGGTTCGCGCGCCTACGTGCTGAGCGCAGGCGTGACGGACCCGCTCGCCCCCATCGGCGCGAGCCTCACGATCGCGACACTGCCGCAGCCGCGCGTCACGGCGAGGATCGACTACGACGCGCCGCTCCCGACCGTGGCGCGCGAGGCCTGGCCGGCGTTCAACGCGAACTCCTCGCGCGGAGCGTTGCTCATCTCCCCCACCGAACTGTCGTTGTTCGACCCGTTCTTCGGCGCCGAGCACGCACGCCACGCGCTCGCGCCGTCGTCGCCGCGGCTGTTCACGAGCCCGGACGGCGAGACGCTGTACGTCTTCGCGCCGGACGAAGCGGGCGGCGGACAGGGCGCGCACCTCGCGCGCTTCGACCTGAACACGAGCACTAGGCTGGCGGACGAGCCGCTGCCGACCGCGAGCTATCGCGCCGCGTGGATCGCGACGGGCGACTCGCGCTTCGCCTACGCGCTCGCTGTCGACCGCGCATCGCAACAGCCGTTCGTCGAGCGCATCGACCTCGCGAGCGGCGCGCCGACCGGTCGGCTCGACATCGCCGCGCCGGGCTTCACGCACTGGGTCGACAGCGCCGCGACCGGACGCAGCGTGTTCGTGCTGATGCGCAGCGAGCCGCTGATCGGCGCGTGGCAAGCGCGCTTGACCCGCATCGACGAGTCCGGCGCGCCGAGCGTCACAGTGCTGCCCTGGTACGGCTACGCCCGCACGATCGCGGTCGCTCCGCAGGTCGGCGTCTTCGCTTCGCTCGTCGGCCTGCCCAACATGCCCGGCGTCTCGTTGGCCCTCGCGCGCCCCGAAGCGCTCGCTGGTCCAGTGCAGAGCGTCGCGCTGCCCTACTTCGACACCGCACTGCGCGCCGTGCCGCTGCGCGACGGCGTGTGGCTGCACGCTTGGTCGAGCGACGCGAGCGGTCACGAGCTGTACTACCGCAACTGGAACGGCGATCCGCAGTACTCGATCCCGCTCAGCACGTTCCCGCCGCAGATCGTCGACATCGCGGCCATCGACGACGTGCTCGGCGAAGTGTCCGGCGAGCCCGCGCTCGGCGGACGAGCGTGCGCGCTGGTGCGCGAATTCAGCGGCAGTTCGCCCGGCTCGGGCGCGCGCGCCAAGCTGCACGTCTTCAGCCAGGAATGGTCGGCGACCTGGGAACTGACCGTCGGCCCCGGCCCCGGCTCGCTCTTGTGCGTGCCGATCCCTTGACGCCTCAGCGCGGCCTTCACGCTGCATTCAATGGGCGCATCGGCCAGAGCGCCGCTGCGCCCCGCGGCGTTCGGTCGCGCTGAAACGTTGGTTGGGTCGCTACTCCCTCTCGGATCCTGCGCGCAGCGCGAAGGATCCAAGGAGTCGTAGCTCAGGGCTCGTAATCGCCCGACGCGACGAAGTTCATCGCCAGCGTGACGAGAGCGCTGCCAGTGATCGCCACGCCTGCAGTCAGCAAGCGCACGGTTCGGGCTCGTACTCCAAGCGCAAGCGACGCAAGGTTCGCTACGCCGGGGACGAGCCGAGCTGCTCGAGTCGCCTGAGCCACGCATCGAAGTGCGGACAAGCGTCTCGCACGACCTCGAGTCCCATCGCGCCGAGGATGCGTGGTCCGTCGAGGTCCTTCTGGTAGTCAGGCCACAACCGGAGCAGGCGCTTGGACGGCGCGGTGTCGCGTCCGTCGTCCACTTGCTCCGGCCCCCCGGCTTGCCTCGCGATCCGCTCGAGCTCTTGAGCGACTTTGGGCGGCCTGAATAGCTGAGCGCACGAGACAGGCGCCGCATACAGCCAAGCCTCGAATTCGTGCAACACGATGTGCGGGATGAACTTGGCGCGCTGAACGGCCTTGCTCCATTCAGCTTCCACGAACTCCACTCGCTTGCGCGCGGCGCCGGTCGGTCGGCTCGCCATCCCTGGGAAGTCCGCAGGCAGAGCGTAGTAGTCGAAGATCGTCGACACGTGTGCGCTGGAATCGCGCAGAAGTTCTGCAAGCTCTCGGTGCACCTGCTGCGTGCTGACCACGCCGCCACGGAACTTGCCGCCGGACTTCACCCGCTTGGTTGCGGCGATGATGCACCTCGCATCGACACCGCGAGCACCGAGGTGCGGGCCGAGCACGTCGCGCACGAAGGTCTCCTCGGACTGACCCTCGACGAGCAACAAGAGCGTCGTCACGTCGCGCTCGGTCTTGCGCCCAGAACGTTCTTCTCCCACAGCTCACCGAGCGAGTAGTCGTCGAGCCAAGTCGCGACCTCCGCCGGCGTTGGCCGGCGGAACTGCGAGGCGCCGGCGACGCGCTCCGCGATGATCAAGTCCTCCGGCTCGAGCTGGTTGACGAGCGTGACCGAGTGGCTTGCCACGAGCACCCGTGACTTGTGCGCAGCGACTCTGAGCAGCGCCGCGAGCTGCACGATCGCGTACGGATGGAGCCCGAGCTCAGGCTCATCGATAACCAGCAGCGCCGGCGGGTTCGGTTGCAGCAGCGCCGCAGCGAGGCAGATGAAGCGCAGCGTGCCGTCGGAAAGACGGCTCGGCGAGCAGTAGCGATCGGAATCACGCTCGCGCCACTCGAGTCGGATCCGACTGGTGTCGCTCGGATCCGGCCGCAGGTCGAAGTCGCGAAAGAACGGCGCCACCTGTTGCACGGCCGCGACGATCCGCTGGTACGCGTCAGGCGCGGTCGTTCGGAGCAAGTAGAGCCAAGCCGCCAGATTGCTCGCATCCGTTCGAAGGAACTGGTTGTCGCCGAGTTCGCAAGCGCGACGGACAGCAGAGTTCCTGCTCGTGTCGTGAAAGTGGTAGACGCGAAAGCCGCGCAGGGCCTCGAGCACGGCCTGGCCCGCAGGCAACGCCTTGGCCTCGAGCAACAACGCGGGGCGGTTGGCTCCACCCTGCGTGAGGAAGTCGTGGACCGGACGAAAGGCGCCGTCCGGCATGCGCTGGGCGAATCCCTCGCGAGCGGCGAACGCCTTGCCGTCATCGTCGAACGCGATCTGAACGGAGTACCGCGCTGGCTCGAACTCCACCACGAACTCGAACCGCGACGTGAACTTCGGTCCGTTGTGCAGCAATGCGTCGGGACCGCCGCGCTCGCGCGCGTAGACCGCCAGTCGATCGTCGGCAAGCGCTCCGAGCAGCTCGAACGCGCTGAGGAGGTTCGACTTGCCCGACCCGTTCGCGCCGATCAGCACGTTGAGCGGCGCGAACGTCAGGTCCGTGCTCTGGATCGATCGGAAGCCGGAGACTTCGAGCCGGTCGAGCTTCATGATGGCCAGAGCCTAGCGTCCGGCGCAGCGGCGATCAGCGCGCCGCTACGGCTCGTAATCGCCCGACGCGACGAAGTTCATCGCCAGCGTCGTGACGAAGGTCGTGATCGCCATCTGCGCGTCGGAGCGGCGCTCGGGTGGATAGCTGAGGTCGAGTTCTTCGCAGCGCGCCGCGAGGCGTCGCACGAGCAGGCGCGTGCGCTCGGGGAAATGGCCCGTCCAGCGGAACACGCAGGCGACCAGCGGGCGTTCGATGTCGCGCAGGAGTTCGGCGGCGGGTCGCCAGAGTTCGCGCGAGCTGGCGTCGTCGGCGCCCAGTTCGTCGAAGATCGCGCGCAGCGCGCCGTCGAGGCCGCGCGGGATCTCGGTGGGCTGCTGCGCGCCCTTGTAGAGCTCCTCGACCGAGAGCGTGAGCGACTCGACCGGCTCCTCGGTCTCGACCGCGGTCACGAGCGGCTCGCGCTCGCGCAGCGCGCCCAGCGTGCGATCGCAGTACTCGAGCTTGGCGAGCGCCGTCGAGAGCTCGGCGTAGTCCGCGCGCCAGTCGAGCCCGGGCGTCATCCACACCGCGAAGGTCTCGGCCCAGTCCTCGTCGGGGTGCTTCTGCGCGTACCAACCCGGCAGATGGCGCACGAAGCGGCGCGAGAACGGCGCGGGGTGGTACTCCTCGAGGTAGGGCTTGGTGATGGGCCCGAACAAGCGCACCCACTCGCCCTCGTCGTAGAGCTTGTAGGCGTAGTTCACGACGTGCCCGAACTCGTGGCGCAGGTAGCCCAGCAGCGCGCGCCGACCTTCGCCCTCGATCATGCCCATCTGCTGCGCGTGCAGCTCCGACAGCTCGGGCCGCGCGAGGTAGAAGGGAATCGCGATCGCGACCGTGTCGGTCACCACGCCCCAGTCGGTCGAGAGGTAGTAGCGCGGCTTCACGCGCAGGCCGAGTTGCTCGCGCTCGCGCTCGAACTCCGCCAGCACCGGCTCCAGGCGCGTGCCCTCGATCGTGAGCCCCAGGTCGCGGATCGGCGCCGCCGACCAGTTGCTCTCGCGGAACGGATCGGGGCTCGACATCGCGGCTGGTTCTACGACATCCCGACCCCCGCTGCGAGAAAAGGGCGCGCAGCCCGAGCCCAGGGCCGGGCCGGTGCTGCGCGCCGAGAGCTCGGCCCGGTCCGAATCAGCGCCGCTTCAGGGCAAAATCGTGTACTCCAGCGCGTCGGAGAGCTGCGTGTTGCACGGCGGGACGCCCGTGTCGCGGCCCCAGTACTGGCAGTTGACCTGCATGCCCGGGATGAGCAGTTCGGGCGGCGGAACGACCAGTCCGCAGCCGCCCGCGGCGAAGCAGTTCATGTCGAGGCTCCAAGCGCCCGAGCAGTCGTTCGGACCGGGATTCCCGCCCGAGAACTGCACCGCCGTGCGGCGCAGCGGCGTGGCGACGCACAGCGTGCCGCACTGGATCGTCGTCGCGTTCTGGACGCCCGGAGCGCGATAGAACAGCAAGCCGCTCTTGTTGTTCACGACGTCCGTGCACTGCACGACGAAGCCCGCGTTGAGCGAGACGCTCGGCAGTCCGCTGAAGGAGATCGAGGGCGAGCAGCCCGCGGAGTTGAGCTTGGCCGTGCAGTAGATCTGCGGCGCGACGGGGACGCCGAACGCGTTGTTGGTTTCGTCGCACTCGTCGACGGTGCTAATGAGCCCGCCCGCGTCGTCGGCCACGACCCAGGCCGCGGCCGGCGCCGAGCCCACGAACAGCGCGACGTCTTCGTAGCCGCTCGGCGTGATCGGCGCCGAGGTGTAGGCCACGCCCAGCAGCGTGCCGCCCGCGTTGGGATCGCCGTCGTAGAACGCGACCGGCACGCCCACCGCAGCGAAGAACGCGCCGCCGTTGCCGATGCGCGCGACGAGCGTGTCGGGCGCGCCGATCGGCGTGAGCTCGATGCGGCTCGCGGTCAGGTCGGGCGCGGCCGCGGGCTGCGCGGTGCTGAGCGTGTTCTGACGGTAGTTGTTGAACGGCGCACCGGCCGGGTAGAGCCAGCTGGGGTTCTCGGCCAGCGGGATCGCGCCGGACTCGTCCACGTTGGTGATGTGGTAGCTGTACTGGTTCCAGACCTTGCGCGTCGGCACCCAGTCGTCGTTGAGGTCGCTGAAGACGTACACGCCCTGCTGCGGGCCGAAGCCGCAGTTGGTGTTGGCGACCGCGACGATCTCGGCGTTGCCGTCGGCGTCGACGTCTGCCACGAGCACGTACTCGTGCCACGTGCACGAGCTCATCGGCGTCTGGAACAGCACCGCGCCGCTCGAGCCGTCGTAGATGCGCAGATCCGTTTCGTCGCGGTAGATCGCTTCCGCCGCGCCGTCGCCGTTGAAATCGAACACCGACGAGCCCGTGCGGTAGCTGCTCCCGTCCTGCGTGACCGACACCCACTTGAGCGTGCCGTCGTGTTCGTACACCTCGAAGGCCGCAGCGCCCGCGACGGCGATCTCCGGCAGTCCGTCGCCGTCGTAGTCGGCGATGGTGGGCGCGCCGCCGCCTCCGCCGACCAAGAGCACCGGCCCCCAGACGGTGGCGAGCTGTCCCGGCGCGTTGATGTCGCGCTCGAGCAGGTAGAGCGAGCCGTTGTTCACGAGCGCGATCTCCGGCTCGGCGTCCGAGTCGAAGTTGGCCACGGCCGGATAGCCGTCGGCGAGCGCGGGGTCCTCGCACAGCACGGCGCCGAACGCGTTGTAGACCGTGTTGCCCGCAACGACGTCGCCCAGCCCGTCGAGGTCGAAGTCGCACACGATCGAGAGCGAGCCCGAGCCGATCGTCCCTGCGCCGCCGGCGCCGGTCCACAGCAGATTGCCGCTGCTGTCGAGCACCTGGCGGCCCGTCACGATCTCAGGACTGCCGTCGGCATCGAGGTCGGCGAGCGCGACCGAGCCCCAGTCCTGATTCTCGAGCACCGCGCTGCGCCACTTGAACGAGCCGTCGTTCTCGAAGCAGACCAGCTGAGTGTTGTTCACGTCGGCGGCGACGATCTCCACCAGTCCGTCGCCGTCGAGGTCGCCCGCCGCGATGTTGAAGGCGACGTTCAACGCGAGCGAAGGGTCGGTCACGGTCCACAGCTCGGCGCCGCTCGCGCCGTCGAGCGCGCGCAGGATGCCGATCTCCACGAAGCCGCCGCCCGTCGAGTCGGTCGAGCCGAACACCACGTCGGGCACGCCGTCGCCGCTGACGTCGATCACGACCGGAGTCATCATCACGTTGAGCGAAGCGGGCTCGACCGCGCTCGAGGTCCAGGCCCACTGCAACACCGGGGTGATCGAGCCGGGCGGCGCGCTGTTCGCGCAGTCGCTTCCCGACTCGAGCACGTTGTTGTTCTCGTCCGACTCGAGCACCGCATCGGCGCTGTCGATCACGACGTGGATCCGATCGCCGCGAAAGCGCGCCGGCCCGCTCAGCGCGAGCGTGACCAGCTGTTGCGATCCGAACGCGAGGTCGGGCAGAGCGCCCGCGCCGAGCAGCGTGTCGACGCCGGCGTCGTACAGCTCGTTGAAGTTCTCGTCGGTGAAGGCGAGCACATCGAACGCGCCGCCTGCATCCTGGTCGCCTGCGTTGTCGACCAACACGTCGAGCGAGCCGGCGAAGGTCAGCGCCTGCCAGTTGCCGGACACGAGCGCGGTGTCGATCGACAGCGCTCGCAGGTCGGGCTGCTGCGCCAGGGCTGCGGGGGCGAGCAGGGCGGCGGCCAGGGTGACGATGGAGCGTGCAGCGGGCGCGTGGGGACGCGCGACGACGGAGTGTTTCATGGGGCGTGAGGCGCGGAGCACGCCCGACAATCGGGCGCGCGCTCGCCGCGCCTCTGCGAGGCCGCTCCCCGCCTCCTACACACCCCAAAGACCCAGATTTCCGGCCGCGGGCCGAAGAAATCGCTTCTGGGCCGGCGCTACTTGAGGGTCTTGAGCCGCGCCACCAGCTCGCGCGCGGCGCCGCTGTCGAGCGCTTCGGTGGCGAGCGACACGCCGTCGGCGATCGTGAGCGCCTTGCCGCCGGCCTTGAGGATCAACGCCGCGCCCAAGAGGGACGCGTTGCGGGCCGCGCCGTGCTGGCCCGCGAGGACCGCTTGCGTCAGCTCGCCGCAGGCCTTGGTCAGCGCCGGGTTGTCACCCGAGCCGTAGCCGTCGTCCGGCGGCCCGAACATCGGGAGGTCGGGCTCGGCGCCGGCGGACATGCCGACGTCCGCGGGCTCGACGGTGAGCGGCGTCTGGAACCCGCCGGAGAGCTCGATCCCGCGCGAGCGGCGCACCACCGAGGGGATCACGCCGCCCTCGGCGCCCTGGATCGCCAGGCCGCGCGGATGGCCGAGCGCCTGCAGCACCTCGACCGCCATGCCCAGCACCGGGCCGGCCTGCGCGCCGATCACGATCGCGGCGTTGCGCGGGGCGATGAGCTTCTCGACCGTCGCGATCGGCGTGCGCACGCCGATCTCCGCTCGCACGCGCCGCAGCCCCATGAGCGCCGGCAGGAGGCCCGAGGCCGAAGCCACCGCGAAGCGCGCGCGCGCGACCCAGTCCTCGGCCTCGGCCGGGTCCCAGGTCATGTCCAGGCCCAGCGCGTCGAGCACGTTGGCGGCCGTGAGCCCGCGCTTGGGCGGCACGCAGCGGTCCGTGATGATCAACACGCGCAGACCCGCGGCGGCGGCGATCAGACCGGCGGCGACTTCGAGCGGCGCGTTCGCTTCCAGACCGTCCTGCGGCGGACAGACGCACACCAGGTCCTGCATGCCGCGGCAAGGGATCGTGGCGTGCGCGCGCGCCGCTTCGGCGAAGGCGGTGAGCTCCTCGACCGTGACGCCCTTCCAGCGCAAGGCGATCAGGAACGCGCCGACCTGGATGTCGCTGCGCGACTCGGACAGGATCAGTTCGAACGCTCGATAGGCCTCGTCGTGCGTCAGGTTGCGCCCGTCGCGCTTGGCGGACCCTAGCAGTCGCAGGAGATCGCGCAGGATCATCGGGGGAGGCCCACCAGCTTACGCAGCGCGACAGCGAATGTCCCGGCGCCGACAGCCGGCGCGAGGCACTCGACGCGCGGATTCCTCGCGCGTCCCGCAGCGGAGACCAGCGCTCGGCGCGCGAGCTCTCGAGCGGTCCGCCCCAAGCACCACGCGCTCGCGCTCACCCCCGGGGAGACCCACGAGGCGAGCGCGAGCGCGCAGCGAGCAAACTCCAGCGGAGCTCAGCCTTCGTCCGAGGCGCCGTCGCTCGGCTTTTCCTCGGGCTTCTCCTCCGGCTTCTCTTCGGGCTTGTCTTCAGGCTTGTCCTCGCCCTCGCTGTCGGAGGCCTTGACCTCCTCCTCGCCCTTGTCGCGCCGCGCCTCAGGCGCGTCCGCGGGCTGCGTCGACGGGCGCGGACGGATGTGCGCGTAGTACAGCTCCTTGTCCTTCTCGTAGACGAGCTTGCCGTCGACCACGGTGTACTGGACCAGCGACTGGTAGTGCAGCAGATCGCCGTCGAGCAGGATCAGGTCGCAGTCCTTGCCGACCTCGAGGCTGCCCACGCGATGGTCGACGCCCAGGATGCGCGCCGGGACGATCGTGATGCCCTCGAGCGCCGCCTGCTCGGGCAGTCCGCCGCGCACGGCGAAGCCCGCTTCGATCGGCAGGTGCAGGATGTCGCGGCCGGCGATGCCGCCCAGGTCGATGAAGGTCGAGCTGGCCTGGATCGCGACCTGCACGCCGCTCTTGTGGAGGATGGCGGCGTTCTCGATGCTCGAGCCGCCGGGGCGCACGAGTTCCTCGCTCTTGTCGCGGCGACTGCGCGGCACGACCACGGCGTACGCGCCGGCGCGACCCAACTCGTCGGCCACGGTCCAGGCCTCGACGGCGCCCTCGATCACCGGCCGGAACTTGTGCTTCTGCGCCAGGCGCGCGATGCCGAGCAGGTCGGTGCGCGTCGTGGCGTTGAAGCGCGCCAGCGTGCGGTTCTCGAGGATCGCGCGGATCGACGGATCGACGCCGCGCGCGGGCGGCTCCTTGAGCTCCTTGTTGGTCTTCTTCTGCTCCTCCCAGTCGCGGTAGCGGCGCAGGTAGGCCGCAGCGGCGGCGAACTTCTCGTCGAGCTCGCCCTTCGAGCGCGGGGCGCTGGTGCTGTAGCCCAAGGTCGACAGGAAGCGCTCGCGCATCACCACGCCCTTGACCTCGCCGCGCTTGAGCTTGAGGGCCACGCTGCCCTCCGAGACGGTCGTGATGCCGGCCGCGAGCGCCAGCACCAGGTTCTGGCTGTAGGGATCGAAGCTGTCGGCGTAGTCGCCCGCGCCGAGGCGGTTGGCGACGCCGCGCACGTTGAGCGCCACCAATCCGGGGTAGACGCTCAACCCCGTGGCGTCGAGCCGCTTGGCGTCTTCGGGGATCTCGACCTCGTGGCCGATCTCGCGGATCACGCCGCCGCGCGCGAGCACCGTCGCGCCGCGCAGCACCGCGCCCGTGCCGGTGTAGACATCGCCGCCGACCACGGCGAACCACTCGCCCTCGTCCTTGGGCGCGTCGGCGCCCGCCGCGTCGCCCTCGCCGCCGGCCGGGGGCTCGCCGCCGCCTTCCTGCGCGAACACGTCTCCCGCCAGCAGCGGCGCCAGCGCGAACAACCAGGCTGCAGAACGCATCACCGATCCTCCCACTCCAGCCTTCATCGAGAGCTTCACTGGCGCACCTCGCCGTGGACGAACTCGCCGTCGAGCATGACGGCCATGACCTTGGTCGCGGGTTCGAACGGATCGCCGTCGAGGAACAGCAGGTTCGCCACCTTGCCCTTCTCGAGGCTGCCGTAGTCCTTTTCGAGCCCCATCACCGACGCGCCGGCGAGCGTGAGAGCGTCGAGCGCCGTCTTGCGCTCCAGACCGTTCTTGACGAGGTCGCCGACATCGACGCGCCAGGCGGCGTGCGAGTCGAGGTCTTCGCCGCGCGGAATCAGCACGATGCGACTGCCCGCAGCGGCGAACTCCGCCGGCAGGTTGCGCTGGCGCATGGTCGCGATCTGGTAGGTGATCTCCGGCTCCATCACCAGCGTGCACTTGCGCTTGGCGACTTCCTCGAGCACGTAGTACAGGTCGAGCTCGCGCTGCATCACCACGCGCAGCGCGAAGTCGAACTTGCGCTCGCCGATCGCGTCGAGCCAGTGCGCCCAGTCGGCCGCCTGTGAGATCGAAACGAGCGGCAGCAGCTTGCCGTCGCGCACGCGCAGGAACGGCCGCACCTTGTCGTCGGGCGGCGGCGGAACGAAGCCCTTGGCCGCACCCTTGCCGGCGTCGCCGCTCTTCTCGGCGGGCTTGTCGGCCGGCTTCTCCTCGTCTTTCTTCTCGCCCTCGGCCGGCTTCTTGGCGGACTTGGACTTCTCCTGGTCCTTGGTCCACTTCTCCTTGGCCTTCTTGACCTTGTCGTCGTACTCGTCGACCTTGGCCCAGGCGTCCTTGACCATCTTCTTCGAGCGCGCGTCGGCGCGGAAGTAGACCTTCAAGTACGCGCCTTCCTTGATCAGCATCTCCTCGAGCGTGTCGCCCTTGGGGCGAATCGCGATGGCCTGACCGGGAACGCCGTTGCCCGGCGGGTACAGGCCGATCGTGGTGATGCCCAGTTCGAGCGCGTCGCGGTAGTCGCTGATGCGCGGCAAGACTTCGGCCGCGGGGCTGACCTCGGGCGTGAACTCCGCGCCGGCGCGGCCGTCGAGCCCCAGGCGCGAGTAGGGCAGCACCAGTCCGGGCATCACGGTCCACTCCGGCCGCTCGAGCACCGGAATGCCGCGCTCCACGGGCAGGTCGGCGCCGATGGTGACGATGCGCCCGTCTTCGATGAGCAGCACCGCGTGCTCGATGGCGCCGTGCGAAACGGTTTCGGCGCGGCCGACGCGAATCGCCAGGAGATCGGCCGGCGCGGCGAGCGCGCTGGCGGCCAACGCCACCGGCAGGAGGGACGAGAGGAAGGTTCGGAGGAGCATGTTGGTTTCGAGTCGAACGGATTCGAGTCGGGCTAGAAGCGCTGTCCGTCGCGCTCGCGGTCGTATTCGAGGCGGCCTTCGATCCACACGCGCTCCACGCGCGCGCGCGGGTCGAGCGGATCGCCGCGCCACAGCACGATGTCGGCGTGGCGGCCGGGGGAGAGGCTCCCGACCTTGTCTTCGAGACCGAAGGACTTGGCCGGGTTGTAGGTGCAGGCCTTGAGCATCAGGTACGAACTCGCGCCCAGCCGCGCGCCCATCGCGCCTTGGAGCGCCAGCTCTTCCTGCGGCATGACCGGCGCGTCGGTGTTGACCGAGATCAGCGCGGCGCCGGCCTGTTCGTAGCGCTGCGGCGTGCCGATCACCTGGCCCTCGCGCGACGAGAACCAGTCGAAGGTGCGCGGCCCGAGGTTCATCGGCATGCCGACCTGCGCGGCGTAGGGCGCGAAGCGCCAGCCGTTGAAGCACCCGTGGCTGAGCACCGCGCGCACGGGATAGCGCTCGCCCCACATGTCGATCGTGGTGTGGCACGCAGGTCCGGCGGTGTGGATCAGGAGCGGCAGCTCCTTGGTGTGCACCTTCTGCAGGTTGCGCAGCGCGAAGTGGTCGCGGCCGTCGCGGTTGGCCGCGAGCGCAATCTCGTTGGCGCGCGCCAGGTTCCAGGCCATTCCGGCGCGCGTCGCGCCCAGGTCCGCGCCGCGCTCGGGGTTGTAGGCCTGCGCGACCTTCATGCCGCCCGGATCGGCGAGCACGCAGCCGTCGTAGGTGCTCTCGCAGCGCGTCTTGTAGAGCACGCCGAAGCCGCCGTTGTTCGTGCCGCTGCCGGGGATGCCGAACAAGGTCGTGATGCCGCCCGCGCAGGCGCGCCGCACGCTTTCGTTGCCCGGGACGAGCGTCGGCGAGCTGCGGAACTCGGGGTTGAGCGAGATCACCATGTCGTTGAGGTCGCCCCAGCCGCCGGACTGCACGTGCGAGTGCAGGTCGATCATGCCCGGCGCGGCGAACAGCTCCGGCGCGTCGAGGCGCTCGTAGCCTTCGGGCAGCTCGACCAGCGGGCCGACGTAGTCGATGCAGCGATCGCGCACGACCACCAGACCGGGCTCGAAGACCTGATCGCGCTCATCGGCGGTGAGAACCTTGCCGGCGACGATCGCGAAGCCTTGCTCGCCCTCCGCCAGCGCGCGGATCTCGCCGCGCGCTTGTGGCGACGCCGCGGCGGAGGAGCGCTCCGAGCGCGGTCCGCTCGCCGTGCACGCTGCCGCGCAGCACGCAGCCAACGCCGCGGCCACGAGGCGCGTGGAGGCGCTCGACGTGCTGCGACCCGACTCGCGCTGCGCCGCGCTCGCCACGGGGCTCACCACGGGCGTCCCCCGCTCTGGCGCGTGTAGACCTCGCGCCCCTGGATGAGCACGCGCTCGATGGCGCTGCGCGGATCTACGGGGTCGCCCGAGAGCACCACGATGTCGGCGTGCTTGCCCGGCTCCAGGCTGCCGACGGAGTGGTCGACGCCTGCCACGAGCGCGGGAATGATCGTCAAGCCGCGCACCGCCTGCATCGCGGCCGTGTCGAAGCCGTGCCGCGCGGAGGCGGCGGCCTGCAACGGCAGCTCTTCGGCCGGCACGACAGGCGCGTCGGTGTTGAAGCCGATGCGCTCGAGCCCGCGGCGCTGGTACTCGCCGGCGCAGGACAGCACACGGCCATCGGGATCGCCGTTGCGGCCGCCCGGCCAGTCGACTTCGCGCGGCCCGCAGATCGCCGCCACGCCCACGCGCTGCGCGAGTTCGGCCGCCAGGAAGCCGCGCCACTCGCCGTGGTCGATGTACACGTCCAGGCCGAACTCGCCCTTGAGCATCGTGATCGTGTTGAGCACGAGCTGGTACATCTGCGTGTGCGTCGAGATCTGCGTCTCGTGCGCGGCCAGCGAGCGGAACACGTCGAACTGCGGGTCGTAGGGACGCGCCTGCGCGTCGCGCTCGTGCTGCTCGGCGTAGGCGAGGCCGCGCCGCACGGTCGAGCGGATGTGGTAGTTCATCATCGCCCGGCCCATGCCGTAGCCCCAGCGCGTGGGGTTGTCGCCCTGCGCGATCTTGAGCGAGCCGCGTTCGCGCAGGACGAGCTCCTCGAAGGTGTCGAGGCCGGTCTTGATGAGCATCCCCTGGCCGCCGATGTTCGTGCCCGAACCGGGGATGTAGAGCACCGTCGTCACGCCCGCGGCGAGGCAGCGCAGCAGGTTGTCGTTGCGCGGGACCACGGTGGGCCCGACGCGCAGCCCCTCGTTGGTCTGGAAGACCATGTCGTTGATGTCGCCGCCCGACCCGCCGATGTGGCTGTGCAGGTCGATCATGCCGGGCATGAGCCAGTGCTCGCCCAGGTCGACCACGACGTAGCCCGCCGGAATCGCGGCGCCCTCGCGCGGCCCGATCGACTCGATGCGGCCGTCGCGCAGGGTCAACACGCCGTGGTCGACGACCTGCTCCCCGCGCTCGGAAGCGATCAGCAGTTTGCGCGCCAGCAGCGCGAGTCCGGGAGCGCCGGGCTCGCCGGGCGACGGCGAGCGCGTTTCGAGTTCGACGCCGGCGCGCGCCGCGCTCACGACGGACAGGCTCGCCGCGCAGCACAGCGCAGCAGAGCGTCCGACGCGGGCCAGCGTGCGCGCGACTCGCCTCAAAAGCGCCTCACGTCGACGGCGGTGTCGTAGACCTTCCGGCCTTCGATGAAGACCACTTCCACGCTGGTGCGCGGATCGCTGGGATCGCCGCTCAGGATCACGATGTCGGCGTCCTTGCCCTTTTCCAGGCTGCCCACGCGTTGATCGATCCCCGCCGTCTTGGCCGGGACGATGGTGTGCCCGCGCACGGCCTGTGCGTCGTCGTTCCGGAAGCCGTAACGCACGTTGACCGACGACTGGAGGAACAGCTCCTCCTGCGGGATCACGGGCGAGTCGGTGTTGAAGCCGACCATGTCCATTCCGCGCGCCTGATACTCGCCGGCGATGGCGGTCATCTTCTCGGGGTTCGAGCCGCCCCACGGCCCCGGACCGGTGCGCGCGTTGTCGACGTTGCGCGGCCCGATGATCCCCGGCACGCCGAGTTCCTTGGCGAGCTCCGCGTACAGGTAGCCGCCCCACTCGCCGTGGTCGATGTACACGTCGATCCCGAACTCCTTGCGGATCATCAGGATGGTCATCATCACCACCTGCGCGACCTGCGTGTGCGTCGAGACCTGCGTGCGGTGCGAGAACAGCTCGCGGAAGATGTCCAGGCGCAGATCGCGTTCGGGCTGCGGGCCCTTGCCTTCCTCGAAGGCGCGCCAGCGCGCGGCGTAGGCGCGGCCCTGCATGAACATGTCACGCAGGTGGTGGTTCTCCCAGGTCTTGCCGACCCCGAAGCCCCAGCGCTCGGGGTTGCCCCACTGCGCGACCTTGAGCGAGCCGGGATCGCGGATGACCGACTCTTCGTAGTTGGGCAGGCCCGTCTTGAGCAGCACGCCCTGGCCGCCCGAGTTGGTGCCCGAGCCGGGGATGTACAGCACGCTGGTCACGCCCGAAGCGATGGCGCGCTCGAAGTTCGAGTTCGAGGGAATCACCGAGGCGCGCACGTTCAACTCGGGATTGGTCACGTAGACCATGTCGTTGATGTCCATCGACCCGCCGACGTGCGAGTGCAGGTCGATCATCCCCGGCATGGCCCACAGCGCGCCCAGGTCGCGCACCACGTAGCCCGCTGGAGCGCTGGTCCCCTCGCGCGGCCCGATGCTCTCGATGCGCCCGTCGCGCACGAGGATGAGCGCGTTGTCGATGGTCTGCGCGCCGCCCCACTGCGCCGTGAGCGCCTTGCTCACCAGCAGCGCGAGACCCGGGCCGCCCTTCGCGCCGGGCGCGGGGGGGGCGAGCGCGTCGTCCACTGTGTACGCCGAGCGGCGCGGATCGGGCGCGCGCAGGCTCCCACTCGCTGCCGGCGTCGACTGCGCGAACCCATACGCCTGGGACAGCGCCAACGCCAGCGCGCACCACCCACGGACTCGAAGCCGTTCCAACATCACCAGCGTCTCCTGTTGCTCGCCGTGTCGTAGAGCCGGCGACCTTCGACGTAGACCTGCTCGACGGCCCGCCGCGGATCGGAGGGCACGCCGGTGAGGACGACGATGTCGGCGTCCTTGCCGACCTCCAGGCTGCCGACGCGGTGGTCGATGCCCGCGGTCTTGGCCGGCACGATCGTGAGCCCGCGCACCGTCGCCATGTCGCGGTCGTCGAAGCCGTAATACACCGCGATCGCGCCCTGCGTGGGCAGGTCCTCGAGCGACGGTGTGAAGCCCGGGAAGGGCAGGCAATCGGTGTTGAAGCCGATCATCGAGTGCCCGCGCTCCTGATAGCCGGCGGCGATGCCCTGGAAGCGCTCGGGCGACTCGCCCGTGAAGAGCATCATGCCCAGGCTCATGGTCTCGACGTTGCGCGGACCGAGGATCGCCGGCACGCCCATCTTCTCGGCCAGCTCCGCCATGCGGTAGCCGCCGAACTCGCCGTGGTCGATGTACACGTCGAGCCCGAACTCGCCGCGGATCATCAGCAGGGTCATCATCACCACCTGCGTGATCTGGGTGTGGGTCGAGATCTGCGTGCGCTTGGCGAACAGGTCGCGGAACACGTCGAGCTCGAGTTTGCGCTCGGGCTGCGGTCCCTTGCCGGCCTCGAACTCCGACCACGCTTTGGCGTACGCCTGCCCGGTGCGGAACATGTGGCGCAGGTGGTAGTTCTCCCAGGTCTTGCCCACGCCGAAGGCGTAGCTCTCCGGGTTGCCCCACTGCGCCACCTTCAGCGAGCCGGGGTCGCGGATCAGCGCGTCCTCGTAACGCTCTGGGCCGGTCTTGAGCAGCACGCCGCGGCCGCCGCAGTTGACGCCCGAGCCGGGGATGAAGAGAACCGCCGTGACGCCGGCCGCGATGCCGCGGCGGAAGGCCGGGTTGTCGGGGATGACCGAGGTGCGCGCAGAGAGCTCGGGCTGCGTGACGTACACCAGGTCGTTGATGTCCATCGTGCCCGCCGCGTGGCAGTGCAGGTCGATCATGCCGGGCATGACCCACAGCGAACCCAGATCGCGCACGACGTAGCCCGCGGGCACCGCAACCTTGTCGCGCGCTCCGACGGCCTCGATGCGGCCGTCGCGCACGAGCAGCACGGCGTTGTCGAGCGCCTGCTCGCCCTTCCACGCCGCCGTCAGCGCCTTGGCGGCGAACAGCGCCAGACCGGGCCCGCCCCGCTCCCCCGGCTGCGGAGTGGCGGACTCGAGCGCCGCGCCCTCGAGCGAGAGCGCGCAAGCGATGGCCAGTGCGAGCGCCACGTGAACCTCAGCGCACCTCGACGCCGTCGACGAAGGCCTTGAGCACGCGCGTGGCGGGCTCGAGCGGCGCGCCGTCGAGCACCAGCACGTCGCCGTCGAGGCCAGGGGAGAGCCGCCCGACGCGCGCGTGGATGCCGAGCATCGTCGCGGCGTCGCTGGTGAGAGCGCGCAGCGCCACGTCGGGGCTGAACCCGAGCGAGACGGCGTAGCTCGCAAACATGGGCAGTTCGGCCGCGCCCTCCTCCGCCAGGCTGTGGAACGCCAGCGGGATGCCGTGGGCCGCCAGATCCGCGTAGCGGTTGCGCATCTCGTCCAGGCCCTTGCCTTCCTCGACCATCAGCACGGCGTGCGACAGCAGCACGCCCGCAACGCGGCCGCGCAGCTTGTCCGCGATCAGCCAGGCGTCCTCCGCGCCCTGCAGGACCGGCTTGATGCCGACCTCTTCGAAGGCGGCCACACAGGCCAGGATCTCGTCCTCGCGATCGACGGCGACGATGATCGCCGCATCTCCGCGCATGGCGCGTCGGAACGGTTCGAGCTTGCCGTCGATCCCGGGCGAACGCGGCTTGCCCTTGGGTTCAGGCGTCTCGCTCGCCTTCTGGCGCCGGACCTCGCTGCGCGCCGCGACCGGCAGTTCCTTGCTCTCGCGCGTCGCCGTGAGCTTCAGCTTGGCCTCGCCGAGTTGCAGTTCGCCCTCGAACTTGCCGCCCTTGGCCGAGCCGGTGAGCGTGATCGCGCCGCGCGAGCCCCAGCCGCTGACGCTCAGCTTCTTGTCGCTCCACGAGCCGACGAGCGGGACCAGGACCGCCGAGACGTGATCGCAGCGCAACGCGCCGACGACGCCCTCGCCCTTCAGCTCGAGCCGCAGCCGCACTTCGCGCTCGCTCACCTCGGGCGCGGCCTCGAGTTCGCCAGCCCACACGCCCGTGAGCGGATCGGCTTCCTCCTCCTCCTTGCCCTTCTTCTTGCTGTCCTTCTTGTCGGCGTCCTTCTTGTCGCCGGCGGACTCGTCCTTTTTCTCGTCCTTCTTCTCTTCGGGCTTGGCGTCGGCCTTCGCGTCGGCCTTGGCGTCGGACTTGGCGTCGGACTTGGCCTCGGCCTTGTCGTCGGCGGCCTCTTCCTCTGGGGCCGCTTCGGGCGCCGGGGGCGTCCACTTGCGCAGCGCCTCTTCGTACTCGCTCCACTTCCTGGCGTAGTCCGCGGCGCGCTTGAGCTGCGCACGGACCTTCTCACCCGACTTGAGGCGGTTCGAGTCGCTCCACTGCAGGCGCAGCGCGGTCGGGTCGGCGATGACCTGGCGCTCGAGGTCGGTGCTGGCGGGCTTGTAGGCCATCATCGGCGAGCCGGTGTCGCGCACGCCGCGCGGCGCCATCACCACGGTCGTGACACCGCTGCGCGCAACCTCGCGGTCGACGTGATCGGGAGCGTCGAGGATCTTGGACAAGCTGAAGTCCGTGGCTGGCGTCTGTTGCGAGCCGTCCAGTCCCAGGAAGCCGAGCGCGTCGATCATCCCCGGCATGGCCGCGAAGCCGCGCACCACGCGCGCGCCGACGGGGCGCGCCACGCGTGCGCCAACTTCGGCGACCTTGCCGTCGCGCAGGAGCACCTGACCGGGACGCAGCACGTGTCCGTCGCCCAGATGCACCTCCTGCGCGTCGATGACGACGGCGGAGGCCGAGCTGGCGCTCCACACGCGCTCGCCTTCGATCCAGGTGGCCAGCACGCTCGCGCCGGTCGAGAGCGGCTCGCCATTGAGCACGCACACGTCGGCGTCCTTGCCGGGGGCGAGACTTCCGACGCGCGCGGCGACGCCCAGCGCCTCGGCCGCGTCGATGGTGATCGCACGCAGGGCCGCGTCGGCGCTCAGACCGCCGCGCGAAGCCACCTGGGCCGCGAATCGCACGTCACGGGCGCGCAGCGCGCCGCCCGGCGCGATCGCCAGCTTGACTCCCGCCTTGGAGAGTTGGACCGCGTTGTCGTAGCGGGGCCGGCGTTCGTCGAGCCCCTTGCCCAGATCGCGCCCGCTGCTCTGGCCCGCGACATCGACCGTGAGCACCACCGTCACGCCGGCGTGCGCGAGTTCCTCGCTCAGCCCGGACGACTCGCCGCCGCCCTCGATCACCAGCGGCAGCTTCTCGCGGCGCGCTAGCTCGAGCAGCGCGCGGATCTCCTCAGCCGTGTCGGCGCCCAGCCGCCACGGCACGCTGGCGTCGAGCATCTCGCGCAGCTTGGAAGCCGTGTCGGGCCCCCAGGCGCCGCTGTCGCGCGCCTTGCCGCGCGCGATGGCGAGCAACTCGTCCAGCGCCATCACCGCGCCCATGGCCGAGCCCGGCAACTGCTGCTCGACCACGCCCAGTCCGTTCTCGATCGTGGCCGGGATCGGCGGGTCCCAGTAGCCGGGGACGCGCCGCGCTTCGGCGGTGATCGTCCCGTGCAGCGCGCTGGTGTCCGCCACGATCCTCTCGCCGCTGCCGGCGAGCTTGACGACGGCGCCTTGGCCCGCGATCAGGCGGTTGCGCGCCGGCGCAACGTAGACGGTGGTCACGCCGCCCATCAGGTCGCTGACGTAGGCGCGCGAGTACGGATCGAAGTGATCGGCCGCGCGCAGGAACGGATCGGCGCTGCGCGGCGAGGCTGCGAAGCTCGCGCCGTAGTTGGAGCGCGCCGCGACCAGGCCGGGGACGATCACGGCGTCGGGGCCGTAGTCGACCACCTCTGCGCCGGGCGGAACGCTCAAGTCCTTGCCAACCGCGACGACCTTGCCGCGCTCGACGAGCAGCGCGCCGCCGAGCACGACGCCGGCCTCGCCCATGGTGTGGATCGCACCGGCCTTGAGCAGCACCGCGCGCGCGGGCTTCGACGAACCCGAGGCCTCCGAGTGCGAGTCGCCGGCCCAGGCCAGCGCGGCGAGCGTCAGCGCGCCCGCACAGAGCTGAGCGAGTCGCATCACAGCCGCGCCCCCTCGGCGCCGTCCGCATGGGCGCCGTCACCGTGGTCGTGGCCCTCGTGCGAGCCGTCACCCTTCTTCTCGTCCGGCTTCTTCTCGTCCTTCTTGTCGTCGCCCTTCTTCTCGTCGTCCTTGCCGCCCTCGCCCTTGTCGGCCGCGCGCTTCTGCGCCTCGAGGTGCTTGGCGTGCGCCTTCTCGTCGGAGCCGTCGCAGCACACCTTGCTGGGGTCGAGTTCCTCGGCGTTCATAGCCGCGGTGTTGGCGGGCTGCTTGCCGGCCACGAGGTGCTGGACGCGGACGTCCTTCGAGCGGTCGTAGGCGTCGCGGCCTTCGATCACGACGCGCTCGACCCAGGTCGTGACGCTGAGCGGATCGCCGGAGAGGAGCAGCACGTTGCCGTCCTTGCCGACTTCGAGGCTGCCGACGCGCTTGTCGAGGCCCAGGATCTTCGACGGCGCGGTCGTCACCGCGGCGAGCGCCGCCGCGCGCGGCAGTCCGTGGCCGACGCACAGCGCGGCCTGGAACCACAGCGCCTGGTTGGTCGAGTTCAGCGAGCTGAGCGCGAAGGGGATCTTCTTGTCGTGCAGCACCTTCGGCACGAAGGTCTCGACTTCCTTGCCAGTGAGCGGATCGATCTCGAGGTGCAGGACGTTGCCTTGCAGCACGACCGGGACCTTGGCCGCGGCGATGACATCGGCCGCCTTCCAGCACGAGGGGTCGATCACCAGCGTGGTGCGCGCCAGGAAGCCGTTTTCGCGAGCCACTTCGATCGCGAGGTGCACGTCGGCGGGCCGACCGCACCAGATGAACGCCGGCAGCTTGCCCTCGACCAGCGCCAGCAGCGGCTCCTGCTTCTCGTCGATCTCGCCGCGCGGAATCAGCTCGAGCCCCTGGACCTTCCAGGCGCTGCCTTCCATGGCGCGACCCTTGGACTTCTCGCCCTCGAGGTCGCGGCCCTGGTACAGCGCTTCACGGCGGGCGCGATCGCTGCCGTCCTTCTTGTCCTGGACGAGTTGCTCGAGGTAGCGGCGCAGGTCGCTGAACACGCGGCGCAGCGACTGCGCCTGCGTCGCGGCGGAGGCCCCACGGCGCGGCGAAGCCGACATCTTCACGCCGGCGGGGTACTTGACCGCCATGTCGTCGATGGTGAGGCCGATCGGGCGCACGACCATGCCCTGCGCGGCGACGATGCAGTCGTTGCCCTGCTGGACGTTGATGGTCGTGATGCCCGAGCGCAGGCAGTCCTCGAAGAAGAAGTTCACCGGATCGATCGAGTCCCGCACGGTCAGGAACGGGATCACGATCTCGGGGCTCTCGTTGGGCCGGTCCATGCCGCGCGAGACGTGCGCCTCGACGTAGCCGGGGAAGGCCGTCGCGTGCGGCGCGTCGATCACCGGGGCGTCCCACGGGATCTTGACGTCCTTGTCCTTGCCGACCGCGGCGATGCGGCCGTTCTCGATCACGATCACGCCCTTCTCGATCACGGGCGCGTCCGGCGCGGTCACGATGCGACCGGCCTTGATGGCGAGCTTGCCGTCGGCGTGCGCAGCGCCGGAGCACAGCGCAGCGGCGGCAGCCAGGACACACACGCGCCGCGTTCCGCGCGAGACCAGGCGTTGGGCAGTGGAGCGAAGGTGCTTCATGTGGGATGGGGCAGGGGCTACTTGTTCGAGCTCGAGGGGGCGTTCGCGGCTTGGCGCGGGTCGACGATCAGACGTCCGTCGACGAGCACGCCGACGACCTTGGAAGTGGGTTGGAAGGGCTCGCCGTTCCACAGCACCAGGTCGGCGTCCTTGCCGGCCTTGATCGATCCGACGCGCTGGTCGACACCGACCAGTCGCGCGGGTGTGAGCGTGACCGCGGCGAGCGCGCTCGCGAAGCTCAGGCCGCCGCGCATGGCGTAGCCCGGCTGGTAGCACAGGCGATCTTCGAGCGCCTCGGCGTCGTGCCCGGACAGCGCCACCGGGACGCCGAGCGCCTCCAGCTTGGCGGCCGTGTCGAGCGCGAAGAAGGCGCGATCGCCGGTGCGGCCCAGCGGCGCGAACGGCGGCAGCACGACGGCGGCCTTGGAGCGCACCAGCAACTGCGGCTCGCGCCAAGCCTCGGCGGCGGCGTCGACGATCAGCCGGGGATTGCCCCAGCCCTCGCGGCGCGCCTCTTCGACCAGGAACACCGCCGTGCGGATGTCCTGCGAGGCCCAGGCCTGGATCACCAGCGGCAGCTGACCGTCGAGCGCGCGCTGCAACTCACCGTCGCCGGGCTTGGCGCGCGCCGGCTCGACCCGCGCGGCCGCGGCGTCGAACAGCGATTTGCGCCACTCCCACTCAACGCCCATGCGCGTCGTCGGCCGTCGCACGAAGAAGTCCTCGGGCCGCGGCGCAGCGGTGCGATTGCCGGAGGACGGCGCGCTGCCGATCGCGCCGTACAGCGCCGCGTCGGCCTTGACCACGCGCGCCTGGGCGCTCGGCTCGCCCGCGGTCTTGACCACCACCGAGAGCCCGCCGATGACGTTGCGGTCGGGCACGTTGAGCATCGCGGTGGTGACGCCGCTGCGCGCCGCGCGCAGCCAAGCTTCGTCGAACACGTCGAGCGAGGCCGCCGCGCGCACGTGCGGCGTGACCTCGCTGGCCTGCTCGACGGAGTAGCGCCCCTGATCGATGCGAATGGAGAGGTCCACCAGTCCAGGCGTGACCGCGTAGACCTTGAGGTCGCCGCCGCCGCCTTTGCCGACCGCGCGGATCTTGCCGCCTTCGACGACGATCTCGCCGTCCTCGATGGCGTCGCCTTCGGCGGTGTAGACGCGCTCGGCGGTGATCGTCCACGAGCGCTGCTCGTCGGACTTCTTGGCCTGGCTGGCGGCGAACGCGTCCGACGCCAAAAGCGTCAGCGCCACGGCGATGCAGGTAGAGGATCGAGCGCTCACTGCTGGCCTCCGAAGACGTGGCTTCCGCCCACGAACACCGCTTGCACGCGGCTGGTCAACTCGAGCGGCGCGCCGCTCCACAGCACGAAATCTGCATCACAGCCGGCGCGCAGCGTGCCGACGCGCTCCTGCAGCCCGAGCACCGCGGCCGCGTGCGAGGTCAGCGCGTTCCAGGCCAGTTCGCTCGACAGTCCCTGGCGCACGCACATCACCGCGCTCAGACGCAGTTCCTGCGGGGCCGAATTCCAGTCGAGCCCGAAGGCGAGCGGAACGCTTTCAGCCGCGAGGGCCCGCACCGAGTCGAGCACGCGCGGATGCGCGCCGAGTCCGAACGGACCGACGATCGCGGCCAGGCCCGAGCGCTTGACGTCGGCCGCGAGCTCGCCGGCCAGCGGCGCGTGGCTGAGCGCGCCGCGCAGCTTGTAGGTCTGAGCGAACTCGAGCGCGCGCTGGAGTTCGTCGCGGGCGCCGACCTCGAGCAACACAGGCAGCTTGCCCGCCGCAACTTCCGCAACCGGTCCCTGCGGGCGCTCGAACTGCTCGCGCAGGAGCGCCATCGCGCCCGCGAAGCTGGTGGGCTCGCGATTGGGGCGCAGGGCGCTCGCCGCAGGCGCGATCAAGAGGTGCGCGTCGGGGTCGAGCACCGCACGCCCGTGCGTCTTGATCACGGCGGTGCGTCCACCGATCAGATTCGAAGCGTCCGGCGCGATCACCACGGTCGTGATCCCGGCCTGCAGCGCGGCCGCCAGCTCGGGATGGCCGAAGTCGACCACATCGAGCATGCGCGCATCGGCGGCGAACGAGCGCTTGGGCTCGGAGACTTCGCCGCGCGTGCCCAGGTGCGAACGCGCCGCGATCATCCCGGCGCTCACCCACCCGTCGTGTTCGACGGTAGGCAAGCCAGCGGCCTTGGACTTCTGCTTCGCGTCGAGCACTTCGCGCACCTTGCCGCGCTCCACCACCAGCACTCCGTCGAGCACGGTCGTCTTGCCGTCGACGACGATGTGCTTGGCGCTGACGGCAAAGGGCGCGTCGTTGGCGCCAGCCGCGAGCGGCGCACCGAGCAGCGCGCCGGCAATCAGGACCCAGTTCTTCATCGCGCTCACTCCTCGATCACGACGTCGCCGCCGCTCAGCACGTACTTCACCTTGGTCGAGGCCGCGAAGGGCTCCCCGTCGAGCAGGAGCAGGTCGGCGTCGCGCCCCAGCTCCACCGAACCGACGCGCGAGGAGACATCGAACACGCGCGCGGGACGCGTGGTCAGCGCCGCCAGCGCCGCCTGCGGGCTCATCCCGTGGCCGATGGCCAGCGCGGCGAGCAGCGGCAGATCGCGCGAGGCCAGGGCCGACGGACCGCCGCTGCCGAGAAGCACTTCGACCCCGGCCTCTTCGAGTTCGGCCGCCAGCGCCAGACTTGCGTTGGCGCTGGTCGAGTCGCGGTAGAAGCCCAGCGGCGTGGGCGCGATCAGCACGGCGATGCGGTGCTCGGCCAGTTGCTTGGCGAAGGGCGCGGCCTCGGTCGCGCCGGCCAGCACGAGTCGCGCGCGCTTGAATCGGTCTGCCGAGGCCAGCAGGGAGCGGATCTGCACCGCGCTATGCGCTTCGACGACCAGCGGCAGCTCACCGTTGGCGACGCGCGCGAGGACTTCCTTGTCCTCGTCGTAACGCGGCGCCTTGGGCTTCTTGTCCTCCTTGTATTCCTTCTCCTTGAACTCGCCGCCCTTCTCCTTGGCCTCCGCCTCAGCCTTCTCGCGGTCCTTCTTGGCCTTCTTGAAGCCGTCGTCGAGTTCCTTGCGCTTCTCGGCGATCTTCTTCTCCCACTCGGCGAGCTCGTGCTTGTACTCGTTCTTCTCTTCGAGATAGCCCCAGCCCTCGGCAATCGCGCCCAGCACGCGCTCGGTCTCGGCGGCGCGCTCGAAGACGTCGCCCGAGCGAGAAACGGCGAGCGAGAGCCCGACCGAAGAGTCGCCCAGCAACACCGAGTCCGCGGTGGCGCGCGTGGGGTGGAGGCGCAGCAGCGCGCAGAGCCCGCCGACCCGCGCGCCAGCCGCAGCCTGCAGGCGATAGCTGGTGACGCCGGCCCGCAGGATCTCGCGTTCCCAGCGCGGATCGACGTACGGATCGACGGCGTCGAGCGCCGACGACGAGGGGCTCACGCGCTCGTCGCCCCAGGCGGTCGGGTCGAGCGCGAACGACGACCAGCCGTCGATGAAGCCCGCGCACACGACCGCAGCCTCGAGCTTGCGCACGTCCTTGGGCGCCTGGAGTTCGGCGCCGATGGCGACCACGCGCCCCCGCTCAACCAGGATCCCGACCCCCTCGAGCACCCGGTCCGGACGCGCGTAGAGCTTGCCGGCTTTGATGAACACCGGCGGCGGCGGCGCATCGGCAGCGACGGCGTCGTCCCCCGCCGACTCCGACTTGCCAGCCGCCTTTTCGCCGGCCTTCGGCTTGTCGTCGGCCTCGTCAGCGGTCTTCTTGCCCGCAGACTTGCCCGAGGACTTAGCCGCCTCGGGCGGGTCGTCAAAAAGGGCATCTGGGAGCGCGTTCGAGGGCGTGCCGCTGGCCGTGATGGCGCCGGGGTGGGACCCGGGAGCCGCTCGGTGCGGCGCTGCAGCGGAAATCGCGGACGCGGGCTCGGGTACGAGCCCGCACACAAGAAGGCTGGCGATCGCTAGCAAGTTGGGGAGACTCCTGCGACCAGGACCCCACCACGAGGATGGGCGCCTGCGATGGCTGCGCGGCGGTCGCACGGGGCTCGGCGCGCGCTCTAGGGACGAAAGGGCGCGGGACCCCTGCTGGAGGCGCCCCGCGCGCGTGAGGGGCGCATGATAGTGAGGCCCGAGCGCGGGCCGCCAGCGTCCCGAGCCGCGGCACTGGGAATTTTGCTCCGGTTACGGCCCACTTACGGCACCCGAGCCAAGTTCCGAGCAAGCAATCGGCAATTGGGCGTTCGGCGCCCGCGCCCCGCTCGGCTAGGCGGACGAATCATGTCCGCACCCCGCAAGCGCGCTCCGTCTCCGCTGCTGCTGGATCCGGCCTACTGGCGCGCCAAGTTGGAGCAGCTCCAGCGCGTGCCGCCGTGCCAGGCGCTGTTTCCGCGCCCGGATCTTTCGAGCCCGGGGATCGAGGTGGTCGAGTGGCGCCTCAAGGCCCACGACGGAGTCCGACTGTGGGGCCTGCGCGCGCGCTCGGAATTCCATCCCGAGCCCAAAGGCGCACTGATCCGCGAAGTGTGCGCGGCCGAACTGCCGCAGATCGACGCCGAAGTGGTCGGCGAGGGCAAGGTCGAATACGTCCTGCAGGTTCCCGCGGGGCGTCGCCTGGAAGACCGCGTGCTCGACCTGGTGCGCGTATATCAGTGCGCGCTGGCCGCCGGGGCGCCGCCCCCCGAAATTCGCGTCGCCCACTGCGACGCCGGGGCCTGCCCGGACGAGGTGCTGATCGCCGCCAGCCTGTTCGAGAGCGGCATCTGCTGAGCAACGGCCCCCGGCGCGGGGCCGCGGGGCTCAGTCAGCCTTCCCATCGAGGCGGTACACGCCGGCCTCCGCGAACTCGGCCAAGGCGCTCAGGCGGTAGCGCACTCCAATGTGCTCGAGCAGTCGACGGTCGCGCCGGCGCGCGAGCGTCAGGATCAGCACCGCCGGCCCCTCGACGGAGTCCAACGTGGCTTCCCAGCCGTCCTCTTCGAGCACCTCCGGCATGCGGTCGGCCCCCAGCAAGACGGCCTCGGGCGCGTTGCTGAACAACGCACCCTCGAGAGGATGCCCGCGCAACCACAGGGCGAGTTCGCTGTCCTGCCAGCGCGCTGACGCGAACCCTCCGGCCCCTTTCGTGCGCAGCTCTCGAGCAACGGCCAAGGTCGGACCGGCGCGGTCGGCCAACGCGAACAGCGCGTAGCCGCCGCACAAAAGCATGGGCGCCCAGCGCCCCACGCGCGCAGCCACTGAGCGCCACAGATCTCGCTCGCTCAGGCCAAGCACCACCGCGGCGAGCAGCGGCGGCACGAGCGGTTGGGCCAGGCGATCGCTCAGGCGGTCCATCTGCACGCGCGAGGCCATCAGCGCGAGCGCCGCGCCGTAGGCCAACGGAAACAGCGCTGCCGCCAGCGACAGCGCTGGCTCACGGCGCAGCAGCGCACAAGCGAGCCCCAGCAGCGCGAAGAGCGCGAGAAGCGCTGAGAGCGTCAGCGCCGCGCCGGAATCGGGGTCGAGCCCCGGCGCGAGGGCCACGCGCGCCATGTGGGCGAGGTCGGCCAGCACCTCGCTCAACGGGAGCCGGTTCGGCGCCCGCTCCCCGGTCCAGGACCCGCTGAGCGCGCGATTGCGCAGCAACCAAGCGAGCGGCGCGAGCGCGGCGGCAAGGGCCACCAGCGCCGCCCGAGCGACCCGGCGCGCGAGCGGCGCGCTGCTGGGCGTGCTCGCCATGACGAGCGCACACACCGGGACGAACACCAGTCCGTCGTAACGATGCAGGCTCGCCGCCGCGCCGAGCAGGCCGAGCGCGACGGCTAGACGCGTGCTGGGCGCCGCGGTCCAACGCACCAGCGCCCACGCTCCGCCGGCGCCGATCGCGATGAACAGGGGCTGCGAGAGCGTCGAGCACATCAAGCGGAAGAAGCCGGGTGCGCTCCACACGAGCAGCGTCCCGGCGGCGGCCACCCAAGCGCGGCGCGAGAGTTCGAGCAGCAGCCGGCCGTGGAAGTAGGACGCCGCGAAGGCCGCGGCGATCGCGATCCACCAGGTGGCTTCGACGTAGCGCAAGCCGCACAGCTTCAGGCCCGCGATCAACGCCGGCATCAGCGGCGGCCAGGACAGGAACGGATTGCCGCGGCTTTGGATCACGCCCTCGCCCGCGAGCAGGTGATCGGCGGCGGCGATGTTGTTCATCGCGAAGTGCCAACCGCCCGGCCCGTAGGGCGCGGTCGCCCAGCCGACGGCCAAGGCCGAGGCCAGCGCGAGCGCCAGCACGAGCGCGCGCGCGCCGCGGGTGAGCGGCGGGTGCTCCGTCGATCGCAGCTCAGCGTCCATCAGCGCTCCGTCCAGCGATAGACCTCGAGCGGCGGCCCCATGCGGTTCGCGGCGCGCAGCCGCGCCCGCAACCCGACCACATCACCGTACTCGAGCAGCTCCGAACGCGGCGGGCCCTCGGTCTCCGGGGCGAAGCTCGCGACGCGGACGCCGCGCTCGCGAACCAGGGCCTCGAAGCTCGCGTGCCAGGGCAACGAACGCTGTCGATTCGAAGGCTCGAGCACGACCAGCGTCGGCGCCAATTCCTCGAGTCGCTCGCGCAGCGCCTCTTCGCCGCCGTCCTTGCCATCGCGGCCCGGCGTGAACGGACGCACGTCGCACAGCTCGACGCCGGCGGGATCCCCGCCGAGAGCGAGCTGGTAGCGCAGCCATGCCGACTCTTCAGCCGTCCGACGCGGAACGCTCGCGAGCGCCGCGCGCGTGGATGCGAGCGGCATCACGACATAGGGACTGGTGACGATGCGCGCGCGCTGTTCGGCCGGTTGCGCAGCGATCCACGCAGCGGCCTGGGAGAGCGTGTCCTCGCGCGCCGCGGTGCGCCAGAACAGCGTCGCGTCGTGAGCAGGCAGCGCCACGCTCGCGCCGGCGAGCAGGCCCCACAGCAGATTCGAGCGCGACGGCGCGAGCGAAGCCACGCGCTGCAGCGCGAAGGCCGCGAGCACGGCCAGGAACGGCAGCAGCGGGATCAAGTAGCGATCGCGCGTGGCCTGGTTGAGGAGCGCGAACGCGAAGTACGGCGCGGCATAGCTGGCGAGCACCAGCCAGCCGCGGACATGCTGCGCGCCGCCGCGCGCAGCGAGCAACGCTACGAGCCCCACGAGCGCGAGCACGCTCGCCACGGGCTCCTGTTCGCTGAGCACGCGCCAGGTCGGTCCGAAGCCGCCGCCGTCGAGTTCCGAGAGCTCGACCGCGTGTCCGCCGCTCGCCATCGAGATTCCTTCGCGCGAGACCTCGAGTCCGCCGACGTGGAAAGGCTGAGCGAGCAGCCATGCAGCGAGCGCGGCCGCCGCGGCCGTCGTCTTGACCATCCGCAAGCCGCCCGACAGCACGACCGCCAGCGCGAAGGCGGGCGCGAGGAACACGCCGGTCTGGAGACTCGCGAAGCCCGCCCACAGCGTCAGCGCGGCCGCCGCCAGGCGCGCGGGACTGGCGCGTCGCTGGTAGCGCACCGCAGCCCACAGCGCCCAGACCTGGAAGCTCATGTGCGGCGCGTGGGGCCGCGCCTGATGCGAATACACCAGGTGCAGCAGACTGAACGCGACGAGCGCGCAGGCCAGCAGCGCGGAGCGCGGCGCGAGGAACTCGCGAGCGAGGAAGAACACGCCCAGCACTCCGAGCACGCACAGCGCGGCGCACCACGTGCGCACGGCGACGAGCGGGCGCGCGGCTGCCTTCAGGTGCTCTTCCAGGGAAGCGTCGAGCGCGGCCGGCTGGTAGAGCTGATCCCCCACCAGAGCTGCAAGCGGACGCACGACGAAGTTCGGATAGGCGCCGAAGAGCTGCTCGGCCTTGCCGCGCGCGGTCGGCCCGCCCGGCACGTGCCCGGTCAAGACATCCAGCTGCAGCGCGTAGTACGCGTCGGGCTCGGGCCGCTGCGGCGCGAGTCGCTCGACCAACCCGAGCCGGAACAGGGCGCCCAGCGCGAGTAGCAGCGCGAGGCACGACCAGTGGATCGCACGCGTCGCGCCAACGGACTCCGCCGCCGGATCTTGGAGAGCGGAGCTGGCGGCCTGCATGCGTCGCGGCCGAGCTTATCGGCATCCACTGCGCGATACGAAGCCGCCCTCGCGCGCACCGGCCAGGTGCGAGCGAGGGCGGCGCGCGGTGCGCGGACGCTCAGAAGTGGTTCCAGAGGTACTGGTTGGTGACCTCGTGGTGGAACTGCACCTCGGCGGCCTTGACCATCGTGCCCAGCGCCTTGGGGCAGCGCTCGGCGCTGGCGAGCTTGAGCTCGGCGAACTTCGACGCGACGTTCTCGCCGAACAGATCCGCGTTCCACTTGCTCGCCTTGAAGAGCCGGATCGCGTCCTGGATGTTGTCGGGCAGGAAGCGGGTGCGCGTGCGCTTGGCGTCGTCCTTGGGGTCGCTCGCAGGGCCCTCGAAACCCGTGCGCAGCAGGGTGTAGAGCGTCTGATAGATGTTCGCGTCCGGACCCACTGAGCGCACTTCGATGCGCGCGCTCTTCTCGTTGCCCAGCGGGATGCGGATCATCGAGCCGCGGTCGATGGCCGAGACCTTGATCTGGTTGGGCGCTTCGAAGTGCGGGTCGAGCCGGCGGTAGGCGTTGACGCTGGGGTTGAGCACCAGACAGATGTCGCTGGCGCTGTTCAGGATCCGGTCGATGAAATCCCAGGCGAGCTTCGAGACGCCGTCCTGGCCCTTGGGGTCGTAGAACAGGTTGGTCTTGCCCTTGCCGACCGAGATGTTGGTGTGCGCGCCCGAGCCGTTGATGCCGACCACCGGCTTGGGCAGGAACGACGCCGTCAGGTCCATGGTCGCCGCGACCTGGCGGCAGAGCAGCTTGTAGAGCTGGAACTGGTCGGAGGCGATCAGCGCCTCGGAGTAACTGAAGTTCATTTCGAACTGGCTCGGCGCCACTTCGGGATGGTCCTTCTCGTTGACGAAGCCCATCGCGCGCTGCGCCTCAGCGGCCGCATCGATGAACTTGCGCAGCGGATCGCTGGGCAGCGAGTGGTAGTAGCCGCCCGTCGAGCAGTACTCGAAACGGCCGGTCTCGGGGAAGCGCCGCTCGGCGTCGCGGCCCTTGAACAGGAAGCCCTCGATCTCGTTGGCCGCAAAGCAGGTCAGGCCCTTCTTGGCGTGCAGATCGCGCAGGAAGCCCTTGAGCCGGCCGCGCATGTCGCCTTCGTAGATCGAGCCGTCGCGCGCGAACACTTCGCCGAACACCAGCACCTTGCCGGGCCCGAAGACGTCCGCCGGCAGCCAGTAGAACGCCGGCCAGTCGACGCCCAGGCGCAAGTCGCTCTCGGCCTGCTGCGAGAAGCCGCGGATCGACGAGCCGTCGAAGGTCAGGTTGTCGTAGCTGCGCAGCAGGAACTTCTTGTCGTAGTCCAGCATGTGCAGCCGACCCTCGAGGTCGGTGAAGCACACGGTGACGGCCTTGATGCGCTTCTCCGACTCGAGGTACTTGAGCCGCTCCTTGCGCAGCTTGTCGGGGTCGATGCGGTCGAGGCGCTGCTGCTTGGCCTCGAGGTTCATCTCCTCGAGCTGGTCGTAGGGAATCTCCAGGAAGTCGCGCAGTTGCGGCGTGGTGTGCATGGTTGGGGGCGGCGCCCGCAAGGGGCAGCGAAGAGGCTTCCGGCCAGGCTGCGACGCTAAAAGTGGCGTCGCCAAGCCTAAATCTTCGGCGCAGAAGGCTAACTGGCTTGAACTTTAAGTCAAGCACTGCGGCGGCCCGCCCATCCGCGGCGTCCGCGTCGCCCGCTCAGAAGTTGCTGAACAGGTTGATCGAGAGGATGTGGTTGAGTCGGTCCTCGTCGGGCCGGTCGATCCACTGGTTGAGGTAGCCGATCTCGAGCGAGTGGTGGTGGGCGTCGTCGAGGAAGAAGCCCAGTCCGGCGAACGCGCGGTTCTGGCGCAGGCCGCTGCGCTGGCCCCAGTCCGTGTCGTTCAGATCGACGAACACCTCGTCGTAAAAGCTCGCGAACACGCTGTTGCCCGAGCGCAGCGGCACGGTGGCCTTGACGAACTCACGCAAGCGGCTGCCCGTGTCGCTCTGGCCCTCGATGAAGCGCTGCTCCAAGCGCGTTCGCGACTGGAGCGTGAAGCCCTCCACCGGCAAGTTCCAGGTCAGCTGCTGGAAGATGCGGTGCTCCCAGATCGGAGAGCGTGCTTCAGGCTCGCTCTCGAACACCCCGTACCCCAGGAAGGCGGTGACGCGCGAACTCACGGCGTGGCCCAGCGCCCCGCGGACGAAGAAGGTGTCGAACGACTGTCCTTCGTCGCGGTTGCGATCCTGCACGTCGACGAACCAGCGCACTTGCTTGAACTCCTCGCCACACGAACTGAAGTCGCCCTGGGCGAGCCACATCGCCCACAGACCGCCGTCGTCGCGAGTCTGCGCCCGCGCACTTGTGCTCAGCGCCGCCACCGAAGCCGCCAACACCGCCACCGCGCGCGCGAACGCCGACGTTCGAACCTTCATGGCGAAATCGTCGGTGCTCCGAGCGCGTTCGTCCAGTGGGTCGAACCGCGGCGGCGCGCGTCCTACCATCGCGCGCCGTGAAGCCGCTCGTCCTGCACTCGGTCAACCCGTTCCTGTTCGGGACGGGCAGCTGGGTTTACGGCCAGTTGCGCGGACTCGAGCGCTGGCGCGCGGCGGTGGTCTGCAAGCGGCGTGAGAACAAAGAACAATTTCCATTCGAGAACGTGCACGCGCTCTCGGACCTGCCAGCGCCGCGCCAGTGGCTCGAGCAGACGCTCAAGGCCGTACGCGGCGCGTTTCCGTTCATGATCGACGTCGCGCGGCGCGAGGGCGCGCGCGTGCTGCACTCGCACTTCGCCGGCAAAGGTTGGCAGGACATCGCGCTCGCGCGCGCCACGGGTCTGCCGCACGCCAGTTCGTTCTACGGCGCCGACATCTGGCGCAGCTCGCGCTCGCACAAGTGGCGCACGCGCTACCAGGATCTGTGGCGCGAGGGCGACCTGTTCCTGGTCGAGGGCGGCGCGATGCGCGACAAGGTCGTGTCGCTCGGCTGCGCGCCCGACAAGGTGCGCGTGCACCACCTGGGCGTCGACGTCGACGCGGTGAACTTCGCCGAGCGCGCAGCGCCGGCCGACGGCGTGGTGAAGGTGCTGATCTGCGGCCGCGCGGTCGAGAAGAAGGGCCACGACCAGGCGCTGCGCATCTTCTCGGCCGCGCGGCGCGAGCTGCCCGGCTTGCGCATGTCGGTGATGGTCATCGCCAAGAGCGACGAGGAAAAGGCTGTGCTCGCGCAGCTCGAAGCGCTCGTGCGCGAGCTCGATCTCTCAATGTGTGTCGACTTCCCGCCGCCCCTGCCCTACGCAGCGTGGCGCAAGTCGCTCGAGAGCTACCACGTGTTCCTCGCGCCCAGCCGGCACGCCTCCGACGGCGACGCGGAGGGCGGCGCACCGGTCACGCTGATCGACATGTCGGCCACGGGCATCCCCATCGTCGCCTCGAAGCACTGCGACATCCCCGAAGTCGCGCCGCACGGCGTGAGCGGCCTGCTCTTCGACGAGAACGACATCGAAGGCGGCGCAGCGGCGCTGGTCGAGGCCGTGAGCTCGCCGCAGCGCTGGCGCGAGTGGGGCCGCGCGGGGCGAGCGCATGTCGAAGCGAACTACAGCGCAGCGCGACAAGTCGCGGCGCTCGAGCGCATCTACGACGAGCTGGCGGAGCGCGCACGGTGAAGGCGAGCGTGATCGTCACGACCTACAACGAGCCCGACAAGCTCGCGCTCGTGCTCGCGGGGCTGGCGCGCCAGTCGCGCACGCCCGATGAGATCCTGGTCGCCGACGACGGCTCGGGCGACGCCACGACGCGCGTGATCGAAGCCTTCGCGCCGCCCGCCGGTTGCCGCTTCGAGCGCGTGTGGCACGAAGACCAGGGCTTTCGCAAGTGGGCCGTGTCGAACGAGGCGGTGCGGCGCTCGCGCGGCGAGTGGTTGATCTTCCTCGACGGCGATTCGATCCCCCACCGCCACTGGATAGCCGACCACCTCGCGTACACGCGCTACGGCGACGTGCTGTGCGGTCGACGGGTGAAGCTCGGACCGGAGTTCTCCAAGCGCGTCGATCTCGCGCTGCTCGAGAGCGGCGCACTCGAACGGCCGTTCGGCCCCGTGCTGTGGAACGGACTGCTGGGCGACAACGAACGCGTGGCGCTCGGCCTGCGCTTGCCCACTCCGCTCGCGCGCGCGCTGCACCCGCGCCCGCGCAAGCTCATGGGCGTCAACTTCTCGCTCTCGCGCGCGGCCTTCGAAGGCGTGAACGGCTACGACGAGGCCTGGCCGGGCCGGCGCGGCGACAAGGACCTCGACCTGCGCCTCGCGCGCGGCGGCTGGCGCTTCGCTGCGCTCATCAACCGCGCGATCGTCTACCACCTGCACCACCTCGAGCGCCCCAACTCCGAGGCGATCCAGTCGCGCGTGGCCGAGGAAGAGCGCTCGACGCGCGTGCGTTGTGCTCACGGCCTCGTGCGCGAGCACTAGGAGCGTGCGACGCCGCGCCGAGGCCGCACGCTCCAGAGCGCTCACCTTCCGCTCGCCCGCATTGCGCGGCCAGCGCTGAGCGCAGAGATCACTGGCAGATCGTGAACACCAGCCCGTTCGAGAGGCCGGTGGTGAACGGAGCCTGCGGATCGCGGTACCAGTACTGCGCGTAGACCGTCTCGCCGGGGTCGAGTCCGACCAGCGTCATGAACGCGTTGGTGAAGGTGAAGCTGAAGGTGCCGGAGCAGTCCGAGCCGCCCACGGTTCCGCCCGAACTCTGCGAGGGCGTGCGGATCGTCGGCGACGCCACGCACAGCGTTCCGCCCTGGAACGGCGCAGCCAGAGGCGTGGCGCCGAAGAACAAGAGGCCGTTCTTCTGGTTCAGCACGAGCGAGCAGGTCACTGCGAACGTGCCCGCGGACTTCGACGGCGAGAGTCCGTTGCTGTCGATGCGCGGCGCGCAGCCGGCGCTGTTGGTCTTCGCCGTGCAGTAGATGTCCACCGGAGTCGTGTCGGCGAGCACCGGGCCGTAGTGCGCCGTCGGGCCGTAGTTGCCGGCGTTGTCGACCGCGCGGACGTGGAAGTAGCGCGGGAAGCTCGAGGAGCCGATGTTGGTCGAGGAGCTCGTGCCGAAGGTGTTGATCGGACCGATCGGAATGGTCGAGGGCGAGAGGCTCCATTCGCCGACGTAACCCGCCACGCCCGAGCCGCCGCTGTCGGACGGCGCGCTCCAGCTCATCTGCACCGTAGTCGAGCAGTTGACCGTGTTCACTGCGTGCGTCGTCGAGCTCAGCCCGCTGATCGCCCCGGGCGCGGTGGTGTCGATGCGATAAGGCCCGGTGCTGACATAGCTGGCGTTCCAATTTCCGCTGTTGTCGACGGAGCGCAGCATGAAGTGCCAGGTGCCCTGCGAGAGCGTCTCGGCGTAACTGGTCACTTGCTCGATGTCCTTGGTCGCGCCCGGAAGCCCCGGCGCCCCCGCGGTGTAGACGCCGTAGCCGTCGACACCCGAGAGGCCGTCGAGCGCCGCCGACCACGTGTAGGTGATGGTCGTGTCGTTCGTCCACACGTTGGGCGTGTGCGTCGACGATTGCAGGTTGGTCGGCAAGCCCGGGGGCGTGCCATCGACGTACACGTTCACGCCCACGGTCTTGTCGACCGCGTTGTCCGAGCGGGCGTTCACCGAGAAGCTCTTGAGCCCCTCGGTGGACCATCGCGTCGTCCAGCGCGCCTGACGCGAGTCGCCGGGCGCAACATCGCCGAGCAGGACCTCGCGGCCCGACTGCTGGTTCCCCATCAGATCGGACACCGCGCCGTCCTCGAGCGTCGTCGAAGAGGCGAGCAGCGTGTCGCCCGAAGACGTCGAGTCGAGGAACACCGCCGACGCGATGAAATCGGGGTTGGAGTACGTGGCCGTGAGCTGCACCGAGTCGTTGGGCTGCACGTACGTGTCGTTCGCCGTCACCGAGAGCGTCGGATCGGGAGTGGTGTCGTCGTAGTAGACGCACACCACCAGACCGAGCTTGCACGTGCTGGTCACGCTCTGCGGCCAGAGCTTGATGCGCCAAGTGCCGGGTGTCGGGTTGTCGAGGCTGCGCAGCTCGGCGTTGTCGAGATTCGAGTGCTGCGCGACGTACTCGCCCGTGTTTCCAGCGGCCGAGATCGGCGGCTCGTCGAGGTACAGGTTGTAGTTGTTCACCAGCGCCTGGCTCGCGCCCGACGAGGCCGCGGCTTCCGTGTACCACATGCAGGCGACGATCCGCGTCGCACCGGCGTTGACCGGGACATCGGCGAACACGTAGCCCGTTCCGGTCCAGCCGTAGATGTAGGTCGCGCCCGTGAAGGCGTGCGCGCGCCAGGCCTGGATGCGCCCCGCGCCCCAGTTGTCGAGGTGGCTGTCGGCCTCCGACGAGATCAGTTGGTTGTCCTTCGTCGTCGCGGTCGCCATCAAGAGCGCGCCCAGCGACGGCGCGTTGTGGCGCAGGAAGGGCATGTGATCGACGAGCTGCGACGCCAGACCCGTGACGTGCGGCGCCGCCATCGACGTGCCGTTGTAGGTGAGATAGCCCGTCGCCGTGTGCGCGCGCGTGGACGTGACCCACTGGCCGGGCGCGGTGACGTTCGGCTTCCAACGTCCGTCACCCGTGGGGCCGCGACCCGAGGCGTTGTACATCTCACCGGGATCGAGCGCGCCGTTGCGGTAGTCGATCACGCCGCCCACGGTGAACGAGTTCTTGGCCGAGCCCTGCTGGCTCGTCGTGCTCGCCGCAGGTCCGTGGTTGTGCGCGATGAAGCACTGCAGCTGGTCGTAGACGTAGACGTTGTTGTCGATCGTGCGGCAGTCCGCTTCCGATCCGATGTAGCCGCCCGTAGTCGCGCCCGAGCCCCACGAGTGGTTCAGCACCATCGCACGCGGCGTCACGTTGCCGCTGCCATCGGTGACCGCGCCGTCAGTCGCACCGAGAATCGACGCCAGCGAAGTGCCCGAGGCGTACGAGCACTGCGAGCCCGAGAAGAGCTTGGTGTTGAAAAAGCGCGTCGTCGTCGTGCCGCCCAGTCCATCCGCCGCGCCTTCGTGGCTGTCCTCCACGGCGTCGCCGCCGTGGATCGTGCCGGCCACGTGCGTGCCGTGCAGGCAGAAGTCGTCGGTCGAGGCCTCGCCCGTGAAGTTGGTCGCCCACCAGTAGTAGCCGGTGAGCGCGTCGTGCGCGTAGTAGATGCCGCTGTCGACCTCGCCTGCGACCGCCGCGTTGTTCGCGCCGCCGTCGTAGCTGATGCGCGACTTGTCCAGGTGCACCATCGGCATCGACTCGTCGTGGCCGACGGTCTTGGGCGGAATGGGCTCGACGAACTGCACGAAGTCGAGCCCGGCGAGCTGCTCGAGCGACTCGGGCTGCAGCAAGACGCGGAAGGCGCGGATCGAGTCCACGTACTCGCGCACGTCGATCCCCATGTTCTGCAGCGCCCGCTGCTGCCAGCCGTTGGACATCCAGGCCTTGGGCGCGTACTCGGCGTCCGCGACCTGCACGACGCCGTCGGGCGTGTTGTATTCGACCGTTCCGATCGCGCGCCAGGTCGAGGCCTCGTTCAGGTCCGAATCGAACACGTTGATGTAGCACTCGATCGGCGCGCCCGGACGGCGCTCGGCGACGAAGCGCTCCATCATCGGGTGCGTCTTCTGCCAGCCCTGAGCCGCGCCGATCCAGCGCACGAAGTCGAGCGCCGCGACCGCGTCGATCGCGAGCGGCGGCAGAGCCACCTTGAGCGTGTAGTGCGGATGGAACTCGAGCACGCGCACGCCGAGCTCGGCGAGCTGCGCCTTGCGCGCCTCGGTGATGCGCTTCTCGAACATCACGAAGGCGTACGTCTCGTCGGCGGGGCGACCGTCGTCGTACTGCGCACGCACGGCCGCCAGCAGCGCCGGATCGATGCGCTCATCGGCGGGCGGGTAGTGCTTGCCCGCGACGAAGCCGAGGAAGAACGGATCGCCGCTGGCGGGCGCAACGACCACGTCCCCGCCGGCGCGCGGCTCGACGATCTCCGGAGTCGGCAGCGGCGGCAGGTCGTCCAGCTCTGACGTGGAGCCCTCGCTCATCGGGACTCCGACGACCAGCTCGTTGAAGCTCGGCGGGTGCAGCTCGGCGCCCCGTTCGACGACCGTCGTCGGGACAGGAACGCGGGCAAAGCTTGCGGATTGGGGCTCGAACGACTGGGGCGCGATCAGTGAGGACAGGACGAAGAGCATGGGGACCTTCCGAGAGCTGGAGACCGCGAGCGCGCTGCGCTCCAACGCGCACGCACTGCGGCACAGGTTGGAGATCCAGCGGCGCGCTCGGCCGTTACGATCCGATCCGCAATTCCGACCCGCTCTGCGGCCCCCGCCGCGCCCGAACAACGCCGATGAAGTCGCTGCTGCCGCTCCTGCTCCCCGCCCTGCTCGCTGTGTCGTGCCAGAGCACCCACTCGAACCCGCCGCCGCCGCACGAGGCCGCCGCCGCGACGCCGGAGCACGTCTGGCTCCAGCAGCTCGTCGGTGAATGGAAGGCCAGCACCGAAGCAAGCATGGGCCCCGACCAGCCGCCGACGAAGTTCGAGAGCACCGAGCGCGTGCGTTCGCTCGGCGGCCTGTGGGTGATCGCGGAGGGCGACGCGAACATGGACGGCACGCGCTTCAAGTCGGTGATGACGGTGGGCTACGACCCCGCCTTGCAGCAGTTCCTCGGCTCGTGGGTCGACACGATGCAAACGCACATGTGGACCTATCGAGGCTCGCTCGACGCAGCGCGCAAGACGCTCACGCTCGAGGCCCAAGGGCCGAGCTTCACCGACCCGTCGACGATGGCGAACTACCGCGACCAGATCGAGCTGGTCGACGCGAACCACAAGCGCCTGATCTCGTCGGTGCAGAGCCCCGACGGCGCGTGGACGGAGTTCATGCGCGCCGAGTACGTGCGCGTGAAGTGAGACGGCGCGCGGCGCTCAACGGGGCGGCGGGAACCACTCTCGCAAGGTCGCGACGAGGCGCCCGAAGGCGCGATCTTCGCAGTTGCGAAGCGAAACTTTGTGCGCCAAAGCAGCGAAACGCGCCGACGAAACCTGCAGACGCGACTCGCGCAGCGCAGCTAGCACAGCGTCCTTGGGTCTGATCGGCTTGGGCGCGCCGGGCCGCCAAAGGCCGCGTTCGACGAGCCAGTTGCGCAGGATCTCGGTGCTCTCGAATCCCAGCTCGGGCCCGACGTTAGGCGAGCGGCTCCAGACCCACGCTTCCAACTCCGGGTCGATGACCACGGCGCGACCGCGTTCGCCCCATTGGGCTCGGAGTTGCTCGTCGAGTTGGGCCTCAATGGACTCGGCAGGTTCGCTGGCGCCGCTGCCCTCCAGATCCATCACTAGCAGTAAGTGTGCGTGCGTTCTCGCGAAGACATTGCGAGCGAACTGCACGCCGCGAAGCCGAACCGCGGGATCGTGGCCTTGCATCGCCTCGACTCTCACTCCAACCAGCGGGCGGATTTCGAGGCTGCTCGAGCGCTCGAGCAAACCCCGCAAGGCTTGCTGCATGTCTTTGTCGGCGACGAGCACTCCCAGGTCGCCGGTCAACCGAGCACTCCCGACGCGAAGACCGTGGACAGGTCCAGTGCGCCTTGCCAATCGCGCAGGATGGGATGATGCGAGCCCTCGACGACGTCGGTCGCGCCGTTCGCATCCTTCGCGAAGCACAGCACCTGATCGGGCTTCAGCAGACCCAACACCACTGGCGAGTGCGAAGCGCACAGCACCTGACCATCGTAGATGCTGGACAGCGACTGCAGCGCCGTCTCGATCGCCTGGGGATGGATGCCGTTCTCGGGCTCTTCGATGAGGAAGATCCCGCGCTGGTCGGGCACGTAGGCCAGCAACGTCAAGGCGAGGAGTCTCAGCGTTCCGTCAGAGGCGAGCCACGAGGGCGCTTGCAAGCCGCTCGAGTACTCCAGGCGCAGGTAGCGATGCCGATCGTCCTCGCGCTCGACGGTGGTCACGTTCACGAGGTCTGGCAAGGCTGTCCGCACGTGGGCGACCCAATCGGCATGTCGTTTGGGCGCGTGCTGTTCCAAGGCATGGATGACCCACGGCAGGTTGCTTCCGTCGGGCAGGAATACGTGGCTCGAGCCGGGCGGGCTCGAGCGACGGAGCTTGGACGAGTCGAGAGCTATGCGCTGAACCCCGTCGACAAGCATGCGGCGCACCCAGGTCGCGACCGGGAACTTCTCCTCGTCTTCGGGCAGGTTGGCGAGCAGTGAGCGCGCGCCGCCCAACTTGAACGGCGACTTCCAGTTCGATGTCTCCGCAGCGAAGTAGTCGTTGCCGCCGTCCACGCGCTTCAACACTGAGCGCCAACCCTTCGGCAGATTGCGCTTGGCGACGCCGCTGGAATCGTCGACAGCCTCCGGGAACATTTGCCGCTGCCGCTCCGCGGGCCGGGCGAAGTCCGCGGGGACGAGCACGAGGTTCTCGATCGCGATTCCCAGCGGCGTCGACTCATCGCCGGTGTCGATCTGCACCTCGTAGCGCACTCGGTCGAACGGTCCATCGACCAGAGCCGCGCGACGCTCATGCGGGATCTCGAACTCGAGCGCGATCTCGAAGCGACGATCCGACCGCATCCAGACCAGATCCGCACCGCGCGCAGCTCGCGGCGGCGCGTCGCCGTTGCCCTGGCAGGCCTTTAGCGGTCCGCGCTGAACCATGTCCGACAGGAACGCGACACAGTCGAGGAACGTGGACTTGCCCGAACCGTTGGCGCCAACGAGGGCATGGAACCGCGAGAGCGGCTGCTCCACACGCCGAAGGCTTCGGTACCGATACGCTTCGATTCGAGTCAGCATGGCCGGGCGGGAAGACTAGCACGCGGCCCCGCTGCGGCCGGAAGCTGCAGCGGGGCCGCGTTGGTTCGCGCGCGCGACGATCTCAGAGCGCGAGCAGCCCCGGGTTCTCCAGCAAGCGCTTGATGTAGACCAGGAAGCGCGCGCCGTCGGCGCCGTCGGCCAATCGGTGATCCACCGAGGCCGAGAAGTTCATGTACTGGCGCACTTCGATCTTGTCGCCCTGCGGAGTCTCGACGACGCCCGGGCGCTTGACGATGCGGTGCACGCCCATGATCGCGATGTCGGGGAAGTTGATGATCGGCGTGGCGAGGATGCCGCCGATGTTGCCCGCGTTGGTGATCGAGAAGGTCGAGCCCTTGAGATCGTCGGGCTTGACCTTGCCGGCCTTGGTGCGCTCGGCGAGTTCGTTCAGCTCCTGCGCGAGTTGCAGGATGCCCTTGGACTGCACTTCCTTGACCACCGGCACGATCAGGCCGTTGTCGGTGTCCATCGCGATGCCCAGGTTCACGTAGTGGCAGCGCACCAGCTCTTGGCTCGCCTCGTCGAGGTGGCCGTTGAGCATCGGGTACTTGGCGAGCGCCAGCGCGCAGGCCTTCATGATGAACGGCATGAAGGTGACCTTGACGCCGCTCTCGGCGCCGAGGGCCTTGGCGCTCTCGCGCAGGCGCACGAGTTCGGTGACGTCGACTTCCTCGACCACCGTGAAGTGCGGCGCGGTGAACTTCGAGCGCACCATCGCCTCGCTGATCTTGCGCCGCACGCCGCGGAACGGGATGCGCGTTTCGCGCTCGCCGGGCGCGAACGAAACCGGCGCAGCGGCCGGACGCGCGGGCGCGCTCGCTGCGGGCGCAGCAGCGGCCGGCTTGGCGGCGGGAGCGGCGCTTTGGGCCTTGGCGAAGGCTTCGACGTCCGCGCGGCGCACGACGCCGTTGCGACCCGAGCCGCCGACAGCGCCGAGGTCGATGCCCAACTCGCGCGCGACGCGGCGGGCGCTGGGAACGGCGAGCACGCGTTCATCGCTCGCGCGCTTGGCCGGCGCGGCGGCAGCGCCAACGGTCGCCAGAGCCGGGACTCCAGCCGGCGCAGCAACGGGCGCGGCCTGGGCCGGCGCGTGCGCCGATGAATGGGCAGGCGCAGCCACAGCGCCGCCCGCAGTCTCGAGCACGAAGATCACGCTGCCCACCGGCACGACATCGCCAGCCTTGGCGCGCAGTTCGAGCACCTTGCCCGCTGCCGGCGCGGGGATCTCGACCGTGGCCTTGTCGGTCATGACCTCGACGACCGCCTGGTGCTCCTTCACCGCGTCGCCCGCGTTGACGAGCCACTTGACGATCTCACCCTCGGCGACGCCTTCGCCGATGTCGGGCAACTTGAACTCGAGCTTGCCGCCGACGGCCTTGGAGGGCCCGTGACCACCAGCCGGAGCGGGCGCAGACGCGGGCGCTGCAGCCTTCGGCGCGGCAGGCGCAGCGGCGGCCTTGGGCGCTGCAGCAGCGGGCGCTGCCGGTGCATGCGACTTCTGCGCAGGCGCGGCGGCGGCGCCAGTATCGAGCACGAAGATCACGCTGCCCACCGGCACGACATCGCCCGGGTTGGCGCGCGTTTCCTTGATCACGCCCGCCGCGGGCGCGGGGATCTCGACGGTCGCCTTGTCGGTCATCACTTCGACGACCGCCTGGTGCTCCTTGACCGCGTCACCGCTCTTGACGAGCCACTTGACGATCTCGCCCTCGGCGACGCCTTCGCCGATGTCGGGCAGCTTGAATTCGAGGTTGGCCATGGTCGTTGTGCGTGGGATGGGAGTCAGAAGCCGGCGACGTGCTCGATGGCGTCCAGCACGCGGCGCGCATCGGGCATGTAGTGGTGCTCGAGCGTGTTGGGGAAGGGCGTGTCGAAGCCCGTGACGCGCGCGACCGGGGCTTCCATGTACTCGATGATGTTCTCGGCGATCATCGCGCTGATCTCGGCCCCGAAGCCGCAGAAGCGCGGCGCCTCGTGCACGACCACCACGCGGCCGGTTTGCTTGGCGGCCTCGAGCACGCCTTCTTCGTCGAGCGGCATCAACGTGCGCAGGTCGACGACCAGACACTCGATGCCCTTCTCAGCAGCTTGCTCCGCCGCCTTCAAGCACACCGGCACCATCGCGCCGTAGCAGAACACCGTCACATCCTTGCCCGTGCGCGCGGTGCGCAGGGTCGAGAGCGGCGTCGTGTAATGGCCTTCGGGCACGTCGGCCTTGGTGGTGCGGTAGAGCGCCTTGGGCTCGAGGAACAACACCGGATCGGGGTCTTCGATCGAGGCGAGCAGCAGCCCCTTGGCGTCCTCCGGCGTCGAGGGCACGACCACCTTGAGGCCCGGCGTGTGGCAGAAGTAGGCCTCGCCCGACTGCGAGTGGTACAGCCCGCCGCGGATGCCGCCGCCGTAGGGCGTGCGGATCACCATCGGCACGGTGTACTGGCCGCCGGAGCGATAGCGCATCTTCGCCGCCTCGCTGACGATCTGGTCGAAGGCCGGGAAGATGAAGTCCTGGAACTGGATCTCGGCGATCGGCTTGAGGCCGTTCATCGCCATGCCGATCGCGGTCCCGACGATGCCGTCCTCCGACAGCGGCGTGTCGAAGCAGCGGCCCTTGCCGAACTCCTTGGTGAGGCCTTCGGTCGCGAGGAACACGCCGCCCTTGGGGCCGACGTCCTCGCCGAACACCAGCACGCTCTCGTCGCGGCGCATCGCCACCTTGAGCGCGTCGTTCACCGCCTGAACCATCGTCAACGTCGCCATTGTCTTCTCGTGTGTCCGGGTGCTGCGCTTCGCGCGGATCAGCAGGGTGGTAGCAGGACTCGATTCAGAGCGGGAACTTGCCGTCGCCGGCGCCCGCGTCGCCCTTGCGCGCGGCGAGGTCGAACGCAGCCTGGCCCTGGCGGCGCAGGTGCTCGGGCACGCTCGCGAACACGTCGCTGAAGATGCTCTCGAGCTTGGGCGCAGGAGTGCTCTCCGCGACCTTGACCGCGGCCGAGACCTCGTCCACGGCTTCGGCGTAGGTGCGCTCACCGAGCTCCTTGGTCCACAGCTTCTTCTTCTTGAGGTAGCGCTCGAAGCGATCGATCGGATCCTTCTTGGCCCACTCCTCGACCAGTTCCTTGGGCACGTAGCGCGTCGGATCGTCAGAGGTCGAGTGCCCGCCCATGCGGAAGGTCACCGCCTCGATCAGCGTCGGCCCCTCGCCGCGGCGCGCGCGCTCGACCGCTTCGAGCGTGGCCGCGCGCATCGCGAGCAGGTCGTTGCCGTCGACGCGCACGCCCGGCATCCCGTAGGCCTTGGCCTTGATCGCGAAGCTCTCGCTCGCGGTCTGCTCGGCCGTCGAGCAGCTGATCGCGTAGCCGTTGTTCTGGCACAGGAACACCACCGGCGCCTTCCACACGCCGGCGAAGTTCATGCCGCTGTGGAAGCCCAGGGTCGAGGTGCTGCCGTCGCCGAAGCTGGTCAGCGCGACGGTCTTCTCGCCGCGCAACTTCATCGCGTACGCGGCGCCAACGGCCTGCGGGATCTGCGTGCCCAGCGGCGAGCTGATCGAGACGAACTTGATCGGCTCGGTGAACGAGAAGTGCACCGGCATCTGGCGGCCCCGAGCGGTGTCGAGGTCGTTGCCGAACATGTTGTGCATCATGTCCGTGGGCGTGACGCCGTGGTACAGCGCCATCCCGAAGTCGCGGTAGCTGGGGAAGATCCAGTCGGTCTTCGCCAGAGCGCTCGCCGCGCCCACCTGGCAGGCCTCGACGCCCTTGTTGGGGATCGAGAAGCCGATGCGGCCCGAGCGCTGCAGCTTGAGGCACACGTCGTCGAACGCGCGCACCCGCACCATGGTGCGGTAGCAGTGGAGCAGCTCGTCGGGCGCGATCTGGGGCTCGCTGCCCTTCAGCGAGCCGTCCGGCGCGAGGATCGTGAGGGTATCGGGGGCGGTCATGGCGTTCGCGGTGGCCTGCGGAGCGCCTCCAGCGGCGACGCCCTGCGCCGCGCACTGCAAGCCCTGTCCGCAATCTGGCGGATGGTAGCCAACACGGCCAAGCCTGGCGAGAGCGAGCGGCACGCCGACGCCCCGCGAGGCGATGCGCTGGGCATCCGACCTCGTGGGGCGTCGCGATGGCGAATTCGCTCGAGCTAGAAGTCGATGTAGTACTCCAGCGCGTCCGACAGCGAGGTCGTGCTCGGACTGGCGGGATCACGCGCCCAGAACTGACAGGCGACGAGCGTGCCCGGAATCAACAGCGTCGGGTTCGAACCGCCGGCAGCGAAAGCGTTCATGTCGACCGCCAGCGCGCCGTCGCACGCGCTCGGAGTCCCGCCCGAGTTCGCCGCAGGAGTGCGTCGCAGCGGCGGCTTCACGCACAGCGTTCCGCCTTGGAACGGCGCGGCGTGCGGCCCCTGCGTTCCGTAGAACATCAGCCCGAGCTTCTGGCCGACCAGTTGGCTGCAGCTCACCGTGAAGCCACTGCTCATCGACGCGCTCGCCTGGCCGACCGCGTCGATGGCGGGGTAACAACCAAGGCTGTTGAGCTTCGACGAGCAGTACCACCAGACCTTCGACGGGCACGCCGGTCGATACACCTCGCAGTCGCCGATCTCGACCTTGTTGCTGACCGACGTCTCGCCGTTCATGTCGTGCAGTTGGCTGGTCGAGGTTGCGCCCGCCCCGAAGGTGTTGCCGCCGGGCGGAATGCGCTGGAGACCGTAGATGTACGCGCCGACGGCAAAGCGCAGCGCGTCGCCGGTCGCGAACACCGCGAGCGAGCAGTCGTAGTCGGCGCCGCCGGCGGCGTTCAAGTGCCCGACATAGGCGCCGACCCAGTGATCGTTGGCGCCCGTCCGAGTCCACGCGACCGAGCTGATCGAGCCGCCGATGAACTCTTGCACCGCGGACGCGTGCGCCAGCGACTCCGTCCCGCCGACCATCGTGCGCTGGGCGATCAACATGCGCTTGTTGTCGGGCGAGAAGGTGATGTCCGAACAGGGCATCGCGAAGAACTGGCCCGACTCGGGCGGCAGGTCGATGACCTTGGCCGTGGCGCCGGAGAACGAGCCGTCGCCGTTCAGGGTTGCGACCCAGATCGAGTTGTCGGGAACGAACGGGCCATTCGACGCGCCGTCTTCACTCCAGCGGCTGAAGTACAGCTGGCGCGGGTTGAAGACCTGAACGGCCCACACGCGCTCGCCGAGCGGCGCGAGCCCCGCGGCGCCGTTGTCCGCCGCGAACGGGTCGAGCGTCTGGACCACGACGCCGCCCTTGATGCGGTAGATCTTCCCGTCCTCGAAGTTCGAGACGAAGAACTGGTCGCGGAAGCGGTCGTAGCAGATATCGCCCAGCGCCGGTCCGGTGTTCGGCAGTGTCGCCGAGCCGAGCGCTCCGCTCCCGGTCGTGAGGAAGGTCGAGATGTCTCCGCTCGCGCCGTCGATCTTGAACACGGCGCCCGGCCCGTCCGGCGTGAAGACCTTGGAGATGTCCGGGTAGATCGAAGTCGACGCGACGTAGATGTTGGGCGGACTGGCGGTGTCCAGGCACACGCCGAACACCTGTCCGAGGTTCGCGCGAGTCCACACCTCGCTCGGCGCGGATGGCGCGAACTCGTTGTGGAACATCGGCGCGCGCCAGTTGGTGTTGGGCGCGGGGAACGGCGGCCGCACGTCGACCAGCGAGAGCACGAAGGCGTCGTCGACGTCGCCCATCGTCGTGACGGCGACCTCGCCGTTGATCATTGGGAAGGGCGCCGCGGCGCACGCGCAGGTGGCCGCGATGAAGCTCGACGGCGCGCCGCCGGCCGTGTTGAAGATCCCGCCGATGTGCAGGTCCTCGAGATGCTCCCCGTCGTCGAAGTCCGCCATGCAAAGTCCGATCGGCGGGCTCCCGCCGACCGAGCCGCTGATCCCCGCGCCTGCGTCGTCGAAGCCGACCCACTCCGCACCCAGCAGCCGAGCCGCGCGCGGACAAGCAGCGCCGCCGTTGGAGGCCGTGAAGTGCCCGGCCGCGACCAGTTGCGGCGCACCCGAACACTGGTACACGAGCAGGTCGCGCACGGCGTCGTTGAGTCCGTCTCCCACCGTCGTCCAGCTCAGCCCGTCCCAGCGCACGACGTTGCCCATGCCCGGCAAGTCGCCGCCGGCGTAGAGCGCGGGCCCCGCTCCGTCGTCGAACACGATCAGGTCGTACACGTTCGTGCCGGCGAGCGCCCCCACCGCCGCCCAGGTGTTCGTGAACGGATCCCAGCTCGCCACGCGGCTCGCCGGCGTGCCGCAGTCGACGCTCGCGAAGAAGCCGCCGACGTAGAGCTTGGGTCCGGCGCCATCGTCGAACACGCACAGCGCGTCGACGCGGCCAGAGAAGCTCCCGCCCGCCGTGCCGCCGCCACAAGGGAAGTTGCCGAGCGGGAACCAGTTGCCGCCGTCCCAAATGGCGACGTTGTTCGCCGCCTTTCCGCCGGCCGACGTGAAGAGGCCGCCCGCGAACAACACCGTGGAGAACGGGAAGCCGAAGTCGTGGACGAGCACGGAGTACACGTCGCCGTCGACTCCGTCGACGCCGGTGGACACGTCCAGCACGGGCCACCAAGTCGATCCATCGAACAGCGCGACGCGCCGCGCCGCGACACCGTCGATCTGCGTGAACGCGCCGCCGGCGACGACGCCCCAGTTCGGCGAGCTGGCCAGTCCGAAGACGACGTTGTCCGTGACGCCCGAGCCACCCGCGGCGCTCCAGCTCGTTCCATCGAAGGCAGCGACATGCGTCGCGGCGCCGACCGAACCCGCGGCGGTGAAGGAGCCGCCGGCGATGAGTTGCGGCCCCGCGCCCAGCCCGAAGTCGTGCACGACCATGTCGTAGATGCGCGCGTTCACACCTTCGCCAGCGCCCGGGGCCGCGAAGCGGTCCGACCAGCCGCACTGGGCCGTTGCGACGCCGCTGAGCACGCATGAGAGCGCTCCCATCGTCAGCCCTGCGCGCATCGCGCCCGCTCTCGACCACGCCGCCTCACTGTGCTCTCGCTCTCGCATGTTTGCGCTCGCCGCTCTTCCTCGAGGACTCTCCGAGCGCGCAGCGGTCGCGGACGGCTCCGCGATCGACTTCGCGGCGCGCTCGAAGACCCTTGAGCTCGAGCGGCTCGCAACGACAACAATCTGCGATTTCTCTCGAAGGACGACGCCGCGCGCCGGACTCGACGCGGCGCTGACGCAGCTCAGTCGACCGAGCGAATCGGACGCAGCCCCAGGTCGGCGTTGGCCCACTGGGCGCCGACGAAGTGCCGCGCCCCACAGCGGACGTCGGACGGCGCGCTGTAGATGCTGCCGCCGCGCGCAACCCGCGCGAACAGGTCTGCGCCCTGTGTGGCGCGCGCGCCCGTGCCCAGCCAGCGGGGCGTGCCGTACTTGAGGTCACCCGGGTCCGAGCACCACTCGAGCACGTTGCCCAGCACGTCGTGCAGCCCGAACGCGTTGGGCCGCAGCGAGCCCACGGGCGCCGTGCCGACGAAACCATCGCTGGCAGCGAGCGCGATCGCCGCGTTCCTCGCCTCGGTCTTCGCCGCCACCGCGCAAAAATGAGCCTCGAACTGCTGGTCCCACAGGTTCGCGAACAGGTGCAGCGAATTGATGCCACCGGCGTCGTGCCAGGGCGTGTCCGTGCCGGCGCGCGCGGCGTACTCCCACTGCGCCTCGGTGGGCAGCGCCAGGCCCAGCTCGAGCGCGAACAGATCGCAGCTCTCCCAGCCCGCCATTTCGACCGGTCGCGTGGCGCTGTCAAGTTCTTGCGCCGGGTAGCTCGGATTGGCGCCCGTCCAACGCTCCCACTGCGCCTGTGTGACCTCGTACTTCGAGACGAAGAACGGATCGAGCACGACGGCCATGATCGGGCCCTCAACCACTTGGTGCCACGGATCGAACAGCGGCGCGCGCGGGTCCTCGTTCTGAGTTCCGTGGCGGTACTCGCCGCCCGGCAGCAGCACGAGCACGATGCCGCTCTCGCCGTCGAACTCGAGCCCGCCGTCCGCGCGCCGCACCGCTGGCGCACCCGACTGCAGGTGCGCGAACTCCCACAGGCCCGAACTGGGGTCGCGTCCGATCGGCAGCAGCCCTGCTTGCACGGCGAGCTCGAGTCCGCGGTACTGCGGGCACTGGAGCGGATCTCGAATCGACGCGCGGGCCGCATCCCACAGCGCGCGACCCTCGGCGCCGTCCGAGGCCTCCTCGCGTTGCAAGTACGCGAGCGCCGCGCGCACGCGCTCGATGCGCGAGTGTCCGTTCGAGGCCTCGGCCAAGGCCTCGATGTCCGGCACGAGCGCGACGAGGCGATCGTGGAGCAACTGGTCCTCGACGCTCGCGAAGGTCCACGTCAGGCGCGACACCGCGGCTGTGCGGCGCGCCTCGAGAATCGGGCGATCGCGCACGAGCTGCTCTTCGATGGCCTCGAGCGACATGCCGTCGAAGGTCTCGGCTGCGCCCGTCGCAAGCAGCACCGCGCGCTCGCGCTCGAGATGTGCGAAGAGCCGCTCGGCTCGGGCCAGCCGCAGCGCGAGCGCTCGCTCAGCAGCCTGCTCCGCGGCCGACGAGCGCTCCCACGGCTCGGCGCGTGCACGCAGGTCCGCGAGCATCGCGCGGTACGACTCGAGCCCCTGCGCCGCTTGCTCGGCCTCGGCCAGCCAGCGTTCGAACGCACTGCGACGCTCGACGCGGGCGGGCCAAAGCAGCTCGTAGCGACGCAGGAGTTCGGTCGGCTGGCGCAGCTGCGCAACGAGCTCCAGATGGCCGCGCGCCTGGGTGCTGCGCTGCCACGACGAGACGGCCCATGCGCCGAGCGCCGCGGCCGCACCCATCGCGGCGGCGAGCCCGCGATTGCGCAGCACCCACTTCGCGGCGATGGCGAGCGGCCCGACGCGGTGCGCGCGCACGACCCGGCCTTCCAGATACCCGCGCAGATCGTCGGCCAGCTCGCTCAAGTCCGAGTAGCGCTGCGCGGGTTCGCGCTCCATCGCCTTCTCGCAGATCGCCACGAGCTCATTCGGCGCCCGCGGCGCGCACTCGCGCAACGCCGCCGGCGGTCCGCTCAACAGCCGCTCGAGCACCGCGCGACTCGATTCGCCCGGCGCGCCATGCTGCGTGCGGCGCGAGAGCAGCTGGTAGAGCATCGCACCTACGGCGTACACGTCGGTGCGCGGCGAGAGTTCAGCGCGCTCACCCCGCGCTTGCTCGGGCGCCATGTAGGCCACGGTGCCGACCACTTCCCCGTCGAGCGTCAGATCAGCCTGTGGGGATGCGTCCGCGACGCTCTGCGCAGGCTTGGCAGCGCCGACCACGGCCTCGCACAGGCGCGCCACGCCCCAGTCCATGACGTACACCTCGCCAAACTCGCCGACCATCACGTTCGACGGCTTCAGGTCGCGGTGGATCACGCCGCGCTCGTGCGCGTATCCGACGGCCTGGCACACGCGCAGCAGCACGTCGACCGCGCGCGTCAACGTCCAGCCGTCCGCTGCGCGCCACACGCACTCGAACACCTCGCGCAGGTCGCGGCCCTCGACCAACTTCATGACGAAGAACGGGCGCCCCAGCTCGTCGACGCCGAGGTCGTACACGGGCACGATCGCCGGATGGTCGAGCCGCGCCACCAGTCGCGCTTCCTCGACGAAACGCCGCAGCGTGCGCGCGTCGAAGGCCTCGAGATTGCGCTTGAGCACCTTGACGGCGAGCGGACGGCCGAGATCCTCATCCCAGGCGCGCCGCACGATGCCCATGCCGCCGCGCGCGAGCTCGGGACCGAAGCGGTAGCGCTCGCGGCGCAGAGCGGGCTGCGCCAAGCGCGCGAGCAACTCCTCGATCGACGCCTCGGCAGCAGCCGGCGGCGGCGCCGTCTCCGCTGCCGGCGCGAGCCACTGCGCGTGGAGTTCGCGAAGCTCGGACGCGAGCTCGTGGTGTGCAGCGCACAGCGCCTCGAAGTCGCCTCCTCCTCCGGCGACGGCTTGCGTCACGAAGCGCAGCCAGACGTCCTGGGCGGCGGCGGAGATCGGGGAGCTGGTCACGTCGGGTCGCCGCGCGCGCGCAGCGCTCGTCGGCGGGGACGCGCCGACCACGGATCGATGGTAGCGCCGCGTTCGAGAGGCGGCCGCGGGTCCCCCCCTCGCGAACGCTGGAACGGTGAGGGATACTCGCGGCCCCATGACCGGCGACCTCGAACACACGGTCACTGCGCTGCTGTCCGGAGCCGCGCGGCCGGGAAACAAGGAGCTCGACGAACTGTGCGCGCGCGTCACGCCCGCGCTGACCGTCTGGGCCCGGCTCCAGCTCGCGCGGGGGCTGGAGCGGCGACTGGAGCCCGATGAACTGGTCCAGGAAACCTGGATGCGCGCCATCAGAGCTCTGCCGAGCTTCGACCCGTCGAAGGGGCCCTTTCGCGCCTGGCTGATCGGCATCGGGCGCAATGTGCTGCTCGAAGCGCTGCGCGCCCTCACGCGCCAGGGTGCGGTCCTCGACGCACAGCATTCCGAGTTCGCGCTCGCGGCCTGCCCCGACAGCGTGACGAGCATCACGCGCGCCGCGGCCCGCTCCGAAGTGCTCCGGCAGTTCGCCGCGGAGCTGAGCGCCCTGAACGAGCCCGACCGCGTGCTCGTGGCCTGTTGCGGACTCGAGGAGCTGGGCCCCGAAGAAGCCGCGCGACGCCTGGGCATCAGCGCGACGGCAGCCGCCAAGCGCTGGCAGCGGCTGCGCAAGCAGCTGGGAGAGCGTCCCCAGCTCCTAGCGCTGTTCGAAGGCTGAGGGGCCGGCGCCGCGTCCCCCTCACACGATTCAGCGCGGCTCGGGCAGAATTCTCCAACGTTGGCGGGGACCAACGCATGGCCGCCCCGGCCCCAGCTCGTCGATTGCACCCAGTCTCGAACCACCCCACGCCCCCATGCCGCACACCTGCCGCTCGCTCATCGTGCTCGCCCTCATCGTCCGTCTGAACGCCGGCGCGACCGCGCAGACCTTCGTCAGCACCCCGACGAAGCTGCCCACCAACGCCGACGACACCGAGAACGTCGACTTTGCAGATGTCGACGGCGATGGCGATCTCGATGCCGCCATCGCGGAGGGCGGCGACAGCGGCAACGACCGGAGCAACCTGTGGATCAACCGCGGGTTCGAGCCCGGCGGGACGATCGGGTTCTTCGCCGATCGAACCGCTGCGCAGTTCCCCAACGCCCTGTATCAGAGCCGCGACATCGAGTTCGCGGACATCGACGGCGACGGCGACCCCGACATCTACCTCGCGAATACGGCGCAGCTCTCCAACCAGTCGAGTCGCTGGTGGATCAACATGGGCGGCGTCCAGGGCGGGACGGCGGGCTTCTATCAGGATCAGACTGCCGCGCGCTGGCCCGACCTGAACGTGGCGCCGACCTCGATCTGGAGCGCGCTGCTCCTGCCCTCGGGCGGGTTCGTGTGTTGGTCCGGCGACGGCGACTTCGCGGACATCGACAACGACGGCGACCTCGATCTCGCGCACTCGACGTATGGCGCCTCGTTCAGCGGCGCCGTGCCCACGCGACTGTTCCTCAACGACGGCGCGGGCGTGTTCCGCGAGTACAACCCCTCGGGCTTCCGCCTGCTCCGCGCGAATATCGCGAGCGGCAGTCCGGCGCTGTGGGCGCAAGGCCAGCAGCAGGCGAACACGACGAACACGACCGGCCTGAACTCGGACGTGGCTTCGTCGGCGCTCGACGTCGACTGGGGCGACATCGACGGCGACTTCGACCTGGACCTGCTGCACGGCTCGCGCCAGGAGGACCCGCGCATGTTCCGCAATCGACTGACGGAGAACGGCGGCGTGCTGACCGCTTTCACCGACGTTTCGAACGCCGCGTTCCCGCCGAACTGGGCGGCTGGCAACGGCCACTACGAGCAGGAGATGGGCGACTGCGACAACGACGGCGACCTCGACATCTACGGCTTGAACTGGAACGCGAGTTTGGCCTTCCAAGACACCACGTTCTCCAACAACGGGGCTGGGGTCTTCGCGACCAACCAGAACTTGGCCAACTCCCAGCCCGACGACAACGAAGCCGACCTCCTCGACTACGACAACGACGGCGACCTCGACGTGTACGTGGCGAACTTCGGTGGACAGGATCGGCTCTACCGCAACGACTTCGCGGGCGCGGGCTTCTCTCACACCAACGTCACGGCGACGGAGCTGCCGACGGCCAATCGAATCGGACTGGACGCGGACTGCGCCGACCTCGACAACGACGGTGACACGGATGTCGTGGTCGCGAACAGCGCGGACCAGGTGGAGTACTACTTCACGAACCAGTCGAACGTCGCCGACACGCACGCGCCGCGCGTCCCGCGCCTCGAGCAGGCGCCGGATCGCTTCGCCGGTCCGGCCCCGACCGTCGTGCGCGCGCAGGTGTACGACAACGCGGCGTACTACGAGAGTTGGTACATCGACGTCGTGCTGGAGCACCGCGTCGCGCCGGCGGCCTTCGTCTCGACGCCCATGCGCTCGAGCGCGGGCCAGATCTGGCGCGGCGAGATCCCGGGGCTGCTCGACGGGGTGGTCGAGTACCGCGTGCGCGCCACCGACCGCAACGGCAACGTGGGCCTGTCGGTGCTGAAGAGCTTCACCTCGACCGGCCCGGGCGGGCTCAACTACTGCACGCCGGGCACGACCTCCAACGGCTGCCTGGCGACGATCTCGGCCAGCGGTGTGCCGAGCATCGGCGCGGCGAGCGGCTACGTGCTCACGACCTCGAACGTCGAGGGCCAGCGCGCCGGACTGATGTTCTACGGGATCAGCGGGCGCGCGACGGTGAGCTGGGGCGCGGGCGGGACGAGCACGATGTGCGTCAAGGTCCCCAACCAACGCATGAACAAGCTGCTCTCGGGCGGAACGTTCGGCGCCTGCGACGGCGTGCTCAGCCAGGACTGGCTCGCGTACCTCGCGGCGCAACCGGGCGCACTCGGCCAGCCGTTCGGCGCCGGAATGGTCGTCAACGCGCAGGGCTGGTTCCGCGACCCGCCGGCGGTGAAGTCGACCAACCTCTCGAACGCGCTCGAGTTCATGACGCTGCCGTAGCAGCCGTACGGCTGTGTCGGGAAGAAAATCCCGCTTGAGTGTTCAACGGGGCGCTCCGTCTCTTTGGAGCCCGGGCAGGCACACTGGCGGCCTGCGAACGCGGCCTGACCGCGATTCGAGCCCCCGATGCTCCCCCCTTCCGACGACTCTCGAACAGCGCTCGCGGCGCGCGCGTTCGCCTGGGCGCAAGCGCAGCTCGGGCCCGCCAGCGCGCAAGTGCTCGCGCAGCCGCAAGTCAACGAGTCCGTCCTGGCGCGCATCGAACGCGGCGAGGAACTCGACAGCGCCGTGCTGGCGGAGATCCACGCCGCCTCCGCGCGCGACGCCCAGGTCGCGAACGAGTTCCTGGCCCACTTCCTGCCCGATCTGACGCGCGCCGGACAGCGCTTGCGAGCGCGGCAGTTGAAGCGCTTCCTCGACACCGGCGACCTGGTCCAGTCCATGCTCGCGGACGCGTGGCCCAGCCTGGCCGCGGTGCGCTTCACGACGCGCCCGCAGTTCCTCGCGTTCCTCTCGCAGCGTCTGCGTTGGAAGGCGTCCGACCGCTCGCGCAGCTTCGAAGCCGACAAGCGCCGCGAGAACGCGCGCGTCGAGCTCGATGAGCAGACCCTGTCCTCCGACGAGCGCCGCCGCGACGGCCTGAGCGCCGCCGTCGACCCCGACGACTGGGAGATGTTGGTGCAGCTGATCGTGCGCTTGCCCGAGCGCGATCGGCGACTGTTGAGCGCGTTCCTGGCCGGCCGCTCGATCGACGAGATCGCGGCCGATCACGGTCTCTCGCGCGACGCAACGCGCATGGCGGTCCAGCGCGCCATCGCACGCGCGCGGGCGAGGAGCTGAACCACGCATGGACACTCGCGACGGAGGCGCTCACGACGATGCCTGGGTGGCGCGCTTCACCGCAGCTCGCCTGCGCGGCGATCCGCTCTCGCCCGAGCAGTTCCTCGCTGCGAACGGCGACGCTCCGCGCTCGCTCGCCGCGCGCCTGGCGGAGGTCGACGCGATCTTCCGCGCCGCGGAGGCGTACTCGCAGGAGACTCCCGAGCGCGGCGACGACTGGATCCCGGACGTCGGCGCTGAGCTCGGCGGCTTCCGCATCCTGCGCCGCATCGGCCAGGGCGGCATGGGCATCGTGTTCGAAGCGCAGGAGCGCAGCGGTCGGCGCGTCGCACTCAAGGTGCTGACGCCGGAACTGCGCAGCTCGAAGGAGGCCGTCGCGCGCTTCCAGCGCGAGGCGCGCATCGCCGCGGCGCTCAGCCATCCGCGTTGCGTGTTCGTGTACGGCGTGCACGAGCTCGACGGACTGCTCGCGATCTCGATGGAGCTGGTGAGCGGCGCGACGCTGCAAGACACGCTCGACAGCGGCGCGCGGCTAACGATCGAGAAGGCTGTGCGCTGGACGCTGGAGATCCTCGAAGGGCTCGAAGCAGCGCACCGCGCGGGCATCGTGCACCGCGACCTCAAGCCGGCGAACTGCTTCGTAACCGCGAGCGGAAGCGTGAAGGTCGGCGACTTCGGACTGTCCCGGCTCGTCGAACGCAACTTGCGCCTGACGGCGACGGGCCGCTTCATCGGCTCGCCGCTGTACGCCGCACCCGAACAGCTGCTCGGCCACGAGTTGGACGGCCGCGCCGACATCTACGCCGCGGGAGCGACGCTCTACGCGCTGCTCACCGGCGAACCGCCGCACACGGCCGACGACCTCGGCGAGCTGATCGCGCGCATCCTCAGCGAACCGGCGACGCCGCCGCGCGAGCGTCGCGCGCAGATCCCTCAGCGCTTGCAAGACGTCGTGCTCCGCGCGCTCTCGAAGGATCCCGCGAAGCGTTTCGCCACTGCGAGCGAGTTCGCCGCCGCGCTGCAGCCCTTCGTGGCGACCAAGCTCCAGCCGGCGAGCCGAGGCGCGCGCTTCTTGGCCTACTCGGTGGACGCATGCGTGGTCCTGGTCCCAACCGCAGTCGTCACGATCAGGTTTCCATGGCTGTCGGACCACATCAGCTCCATGCTCGGCGAGCTGCTCGCGCTGATGCTCTCGAGCGCCTACTTCATCGTCCTGGAGGCGAAGTACGGCGCGACGCTGGGCAAGTGGCTGCTCGGCCTGCGCGTGGTCAGCGCATCAGGCCACCCCGCGTCCGCAGGCGCGGTCGCCATCCGTGCGGTGGTCCTCTTCGCGCCGACGCAACTCGTCGAGTGGGTCACCGATGGGCTGACTGGCCCCGCGGTGATGGGCGCGATCAGCGTCAACAACTTCGCGGCCGCGACCCTGGCTGCCGGCTTTCTCACCATGCGCCGTTCCAACGGATGGCGCGCCGTGCACGAGTTCGCGAGCGGGACGCGCGTGGTGCGCGCGAGCGAGAGCGTGCTGGGCGCGGACCTCGTCCACGGCGCCGACAGCTCGCCGCAACCGATCGAGCCGACGCCCATCGAGTCGGTGCGGCTGGGTGACTACCTCGCCGTGGGCGAGCTCGGGCGAAGCGCACATGGCCGCGTGCTCCTGGCCCGCGACGAGCGACTGAACCGCGATGTGTGGTTGCACGAGCGCGCGCTCTCGAACGCCGCGTCGCGCGCAATCGAAGCGCAACAAGCCTCGGCAATCGAGGGCGTGCACGCGCGGCGCATCGCGCACTTCGAGCTCGGCGACGCGAGCTTCGACGTGCTCGAGGCGATCGCGGGAGAGCCGTTGCTCGCCTTCGCGCAGCGAACGGGCCGCATGCGCTGGACGCACGCGCGCGCGATCCTCGCCGACCTCGCGGCGATCCTCGCCGAGCAACCCGAAGCGCTCGCGCCGAGCCGACTGTGGATCGACGTCGACCACAAGCTGCGCATCGCCGCCGTGGCGCTTGGCGCGGAGCTCGAACGCGAACTCGAGCCCGGGGAGCTGCTGGCGCTGTGCGCTCGCAGCCTGCTGCAGCCGGTCGGAGAGCGTGGGACGGAGACGTTCCCGGGCGTCCCGACTCACGCGGTCCGCGCTGCGCGAAGGGCCTGCGCTGGCCCGGCCGACGTGCTCGGGATGCGCTGGGTCGCGACTGCGCTGAAGGACTCGCTGAGCACGCCAGCGGCCGTGACTCGACGCATGCGGTTGTCGCAACTGACTCCGACGGTCGTCTTCGGCGGGCTGCTCATGCTGAGTTTGGTGCTCGGAACGGCTTCGGCCGAACTGCACGAGCAGCTCGACCGACACAGCGCAGCGCAAGTGCAGTGGCTCGAGCGCCGCGACGACATCGAGGAGCGCGAATGGCGCGCCGATTTCGAGGCGCGCGAGCTGCTGATCGCGGCGCTGACGACCAGCGGGGCCGTCGAGGGGTCCGACGAGCATCTCGAGCTCCAGCGCGCGGCGCGCGCCGCCCATCCGGCGCCCGACCGCACCGACGTCGCGCGTGCTCGCACGCACCTGCTCGCGCGCGCGGAACGGCTGCGCGAGTACGGCCTGCCGCCGGAGCCGATCGGCGTCGACGAGTGGGAGGTGGCGCTCCGCTCGCTGTGCGAAGCCTGGATCGTGGTCGCAGGCCTGTCGATCGTCTCGGCCTTCGCGTGGCGCGGAGGGCTGGGCGTCAAGTTCGCGTCGCTGCACGTGCTCGATCGCGCAGGCGCGCCCGCGTCGAGCCTGCGCTGCGCGCTGCGAACGCTGATCGCCGTCGCAGTGCCCCTCGTCCTGTGCGTGCTCGGCCTGGCGCTCGCCCGCGGCGGAAACACGCCGATGGGCTGGCTCTGCGCGTGCGGCGCCATCGCGGTCTGCACCTTCGGCGTCGTGAACGCGCTCCTGCGGCCCGCCACGAGCTGGTACGACTCGCTCTCCGGAACCCACGTGGTCCCGCGCTGACCCACGTCGGCGTGGTTGTACCGTGCCAGAGCAATCTGTCCCACGCCGCGAAGAGTTCCGGGCAGCCCGTGAGCAACGGCGGCGTGGGACAGATTGCTCTGGCACGGTACAACCACGCGATGGCCGGAACGAGTCTGCTCGCACTGCTCGACGACATCGCGTCGCTCCTCGACGACGTCGCCGCGATGACCAAGGTCGCGACGAAGAAGACCGCCGGAGTGCTCGGCGATGACCTCGCGCTCAACGCGGAGCAAGTCGCCGGCGTCAACGCGGACCGCGAGCTGCCCGTCGTGTGGGCAGTCGCCAAGGGCTCGCTGGTCAACAAGGCGATTCTCGTGCCCGCCGCGCTGGGGATCAGCGCCGTCGCGCCGTGGGCGATCCAGCCGCTCTTGATGCTCGGCGGCGCGTTCCTGTGCTTCGAGGGCTTCGAGAAGGTCGTGCACAAGCTCTTCCCGCACCGCGGCGAAGAGGCGGCGCACCACGCCGAACTCGCCAAGGCCGTCTCGAACCCCGCGGTCGACCTCGTCGCCTTCGAGAAGGACAAGATCAAGGGCGCGGTGCGCACGGACTTCGTGCTCTCGGCCGAGATCATCGTGATCTCGCTCGGCGCCGTCGGCGACGCGGACTTCGCGCGGCGCGCGGGAGTGCTCGTCGCGATCAGCTTGGTGATGACGATCGGCGTCTACGGCCTGGTCGCGGGCATCGTGAAGCTCGACGACGCCGGCCTGTGGCTGCGCGCGCGCACGGGCGGCGGCGCGGCAGCGGCCCAACGCGCGCTGGGCAGCGCGATCCTGGCCTTCGCGCCGCGCCTGATGAAGCTGCTCGGCGTGCTCGGAACGATCGCGATGTTCCTCGTGGGCGGCGGCATCCTCGCGCACGCGATCCCGGGCCTGGAAGGCTTCGTGCACCACGCGCTCGAGGGCTTCGGGAGCCTCGCCGAGTCAGCGGGGTCCGCGGCTACGAGCGGCCTGGTCGGCATCGCCGCCGGCGCGCTGGTGCTCGGCGCGGTGAAGCTCGTCAAGAAGCTGCGCGCGCAGGCCTAATTGCGGCGGAACGGGCCACACGTTCGCCAAGTCCCCTTCTGGCCGCCAGAACTCGCCACGTTCACGGGAGAATCGTGAACTCGACCGCAGGGGGGAAGACGAAGGAGGGCCCGTAGATGGGTGCGCGGAGCGATGCCTGGAACCAGACTGTCTGACCCGCGACCAAGGCCGGATGCACGCCATTGGCTATCACGGCGTTGAAGTCCACCTCCCAGTCGAAAGCCACGTTGGCGTTCCCCGGCAAAACCGCGGGCGGCAAGCGAAACACCGGGGGATTCAGACAGCGGTAGCCGGCCGGAAGTGGCGACGGCGAACGTCCGGAGAACGAGAAGTGCGGCTGCACCCGCGCGCCCCCGTAAACCCGTACGTGCCGCAGAGCGAAGCCCGAGCCAGCGCTCGCGCTGGGAACACCAATCGGGTGCGGGGAAACGGAACTAGCCTGAGTGGATGGCTCGCAAAAGACGGCGACTCCCGAGGGTGGCACGAGACCAGGCGCGTACTCCGACCCGCAGTCGGCGTAGCCAACGCCCCATGGAGCGCGCAGCGCCTTCTCATCTTCGACGCCGGAGACGAGATCGTGGCGACTGATCCAAACGCCGTAGGGGCCCATGGCATAGGCAATGCCTCCGTAGACGCACGCATTGGCGCCCTGCCAGCTCGTAAGGCGCCTGACGAAGCTTGGCGCGCCGCCACCGTTCAGATCGACGGCGTGGATGTCGATTCGATACGGCGCAGTCCCGACCTCCTCGGCCACATGGAAAAGCCCAGTGGCGGAATCGTAGGAAAGGCCCCAGACGAATCCGATGAAGTTGACCACCGGCGTGGCTCCCGCACTCAGGGTGGAGGTCGAGATCTCCCACACCCGACGGTCGGTGGTGGCGCCATACAACCGTCCGCCGCCATAGGCCAGTCCGGTGAGGAAGATGGGGCTGCCGCCGGCAGACCGCACCGTCCCCAGGACTGATGCGCTGTTCAGTCCGCCGCCGTAGTTCCACGACAGCAATTCGTAGCCGCGGGCGAACAACACACGTCCCCCCACGTGGTCGACGGCCACCGACTGCCCCCAGTCCGTAGAGAGCAACGTGCGGTCGCCGCTGGTGACGTCGATGTGCCACAGCCCCGCCGCCGGGTCGTCGAAGTTCGACGAAGCCACGATTTGCGCAGCGGCGGGGAGAGCGGTCGCGGCGAAGGAGAGCAGGGAAGCGATCAGGAGTCGCACAGGCAGCTTCATGAGGGTTCTCCGCAGTTGGCGCCGATCGTCGACTGCGAGCGGACGATCGGCCGAGTGGTGGCGAACTAGCAGCGCAGGAGCGAGGCGTCACTGCCGCGCGCGCCCGCTGAGCGGCCGCGCGTCAGGCGCTGGCTGCGGCGCGCCGCTCGCGCACCAGCTTGGCCGCGAAGAACTCGCCGGCCTTGTAGCTCGAGCGCACCAGCGGGCCCGAGGCCACGTACAGAAAGCCCATCTTCTCGCCGAGCATCTGCAGATCGAGGAAACGCTCGGGCGTCACCCACTCGCGCACGGGCGCGTGCTGCGGCGTCGGGCGCAGGTACTGACCGAGCGTGAGCAGCTCGACGCCCGCATCGCGCAGGCGCTGCATCGACTCGACGACCTCGTCGTGCGTCTCGCCCAGTCCGAGCATGATCGACGACTTGGTGATCACGCCGGGGAGTTCGCGCTTGGCGCCGCGCAGCGTCTCGAGCGAGCGCTCGAACGAGCAGCGCGGGTCGCGGATCTTGCGCTGCAGACGGTCGACGACTTCGACGTTGTGCGCGAGCACATCAGGCGCGGCGGACATGAGCGTCGCAAGGTCGCGGCCCTGGTAGTCGGGGATCAGCGTCTCGACCACGGTGCGCGGCGCGCGCGCGCGGATCTCGGCGATGCAGCGCGCGTAGTGGGCTGAACCGCCGTCGGGCAGATCGTCGCGATCGACCGAAGTGATCACCACGTAGCCCAGGTTCATCGCCGCGATCGCCTGGCCCACGTGCGCGGGCTCGTCGGGGTCGGGCGGCGCCGCCTTCATCACCGTCTTGACCGCGCAGAAGCGGCAGCGGCGCGTGCACTCGTCGCCCAGCACCATGATCGTCATGGTCGCGTTGTCGCCCTTCCAGCACTCGCCGATGTTGGGGCAGCGCGCTTCCTGGCAGACGGTGTTGAGCTTGAGCTCCTGCGTGAGCGTCTTGAGCTTCGCGTAGCCCTCGCCGCCCGGCAGCGGCACCTTCAGCCACTGCGGCTTGGGGCTGCGGATGGCGATCTGCGGCGGCTTGTGGGCCGCGCCGGCGCTGGACTTCTGCGTGTCGCTCATGGGGCTCGCGAACACGCAATCTAGCACACCGCCAGCCGCGCTCCGGCTTCAGCGCGCGGCGTCGAGCGCCTGCGCCGAACGCTCGTTCCACACCTGCCAGTCGGCCAACGCTCGCTCGCGGGCCGCACGCACGCGCGCCTGCCGCTCCTCGAGCGCGCGGCGCTTCATCTTGCTCTTCTCCGCCGCCGGATCCGGCGCCAGCAACTCGTCGAATTGCGCCAGTCCGTCAGCGAAGCGGCCATTGGCGGCCAGCACCCGGCCGCGCTCGAGTTGCAGCTCGGGATCCGCGGGGTGCAGGGCGCGCGCGCGCTCGACGATCTGCATGGCCAGCTCCGGCCGACCCGCGTCGAGTGCGACACCGGCCATCAGCCTGCTCTCGAGCGGACCGGGCTGCTCGACCTCGAGGAATTCGACGCCGCGCTCGCGCACTCGCTCCCGCGCCGCTTCGTCGCCGAACTGGCGCGCCAGGCGTTCTTCGAGCAAGGTGCGAGCCACGGCGGAGATGCGCCGCGTCTGGGGCAGCGTCGAAGGCGTCTGCACGGCTTTCTCCCAGTACTCGAGCGTCTTGCGGTGGTGCTCGAGTTCGCTTCCCGCAGGTGCAGGCAGCTCGGCGTGCGAGAGCGCCGCGAGGAAGTACAGAAAGCCGTTCTCGTGGTGGCGCAACGCGACGTCCACGCAGCGCAGCACGCGCTGCGGATCGAGCCGCAGCGAAGTCGCGAGCGCCATCACAGCGGAGAGCGCGTCGCGCGGCTGGCCGTTCTCGAGCATGCAGTCGATGAAGCCGCCGAATGCGCCGCTGAGCGAGACCAGGCTGAAACTGGTGAGCTGACCCGAGCTGTTCTGCGCTTGGGAAGCGACACCGGCCGCGCGCTGGACGAGCGGCATCATTCGGAACAGGAGCGAACCGTCGAGCAGCGAGTCGGGCGGCGCATCGCCGAAGGCGATCAGCATCTCGACCATGCCTGCGAGACTCGAGGCCGCGTCCGCGTCGAGCCCCTCGCGTGCGCGCTCCAACTCCGCGAGCGCTTCGTCGCGCCGCCCGAGCATGAGCAGCGACACGGCCAGCCCCGAGTGCGGCCGCGGGTCGTCGGGATACAGGCGCGCGAACTGGGCGGACTGCTCGAGCGCCTCGTCGTAGCGACCGGAGAGGATCAACAGGCTCATCAACAGGTCGTTGGCGAGGCTGTGGTAGGGCTGAATCTCCAAGGCCGCCTTCAGGTGCGCGAGCGCCCCGTCCGTCGTCGGCGCCAGCAACGCTTGGACGAAGGCGCGATCCGCGCCACTCGCGCCCGCCGCCAGCGCCTGCGTGGCGACCGCGATGCACTCCTCCTGTCGTCCGGTCGTCGTCGCCAAGCGCATCGCCCGCAGCACCAGCGCACGCGCCTGGGACGCGCCGCTCAACGGCATCTCAGCCAGGCGCGCGAGCCCGGCGTCGGCGAGCTCGCCGTGCGACTGCGCGATCCAGGCCTCGACCTCGCGGCACAGCGCATCCGCCTCGTCGGCGTGCCCGCGCTCCCGCGCCCGCCCCACCGCGGCCAGCACCTCCTCCCACGCGCCGCGCTGGGCGGCCATGTCGGCGGTGGCGAGCTCCGCGGCGAGCGACTGTTCGCGCAGCAGCCGCTCGCGTTCGGCGCTGCGCTCGGCCTCCAGTCGGCTGGTCGCCAGCTGCGACTGCGCGGCCTCGATCGTGCGCCGCCACTCGACGCCCGCGGTCGCCAGTCCGCCCACCAGCGCCAGCGCGAGCGCCGCGGCGAGCGCGCGGTTGCGCGCGATCCACTTGCGCAGCTCGACGACGACGCCGGTGCGATGCGCGCGCACCACGCGGCCCTCGGTGTACGCGCGCAGGTCGTCCGCGAAGTCGCGCACCGATCCGTAGCGCGCGCCTCGCGAGCGCGACATGGCCTTGTCGGCGATCGCCACCAGCTCGCTCGCCGCGTCGGGCGCGAGCTCGGCCAGCGCCTGCGGCGGTCCGGCGATCACGCGTGCGAGCAGCTCCGCGCCAGCCACGAGCTCGCCCGGCGTCGAGTACGGCGCGCGGCCCGCGATCAGGTGGTAGAGGATCGCGCCGAGCGCGTACACGTCCGAACGCTCGTCGACCTCATCGAGGCGTCCCAGCGCTTGCTCGGGCGGCATGTAGCTCGGCGTGCCCACGCCCTGGCCTTCGTGCGTGTACATGCTGGCCGAGCTCGAGTCGTGCACGGCGTCGCGTCGGTCGGAACTCACGGCGCGCTCGGCCTGCTCCAGCTGTGCGCGCAGCTTCGCCAGCCCCCAGTCCATCACGTAGGTCTCGCCAAAGCGCCCCACCATGATGTTCTCGGGCTTGAGGTCGCGGTGGATCACGCCGCGCGAGTGCGCGAACTCGACCGCCTCGCACACGCGCAACAGGGCCTGCAGGACGCGCATCTCGGTCCAGCCTTCGAGGCCCTTGCGCGCCAGCTCGAACACTTCGCGCAGGTGCTTGCCGTCGACCAGCTTCATGGTGAAGTACACGCGTCCCAGCGCGTCCACACCCAGGTCGTGGATTGGCACGATGCCGGGGTGCTCGAGCTGACCGGTGACCTGAGCCTCCTCGAGGAAGCGACCCAGCTTGGAGGCGAAGGCGCGCGCGTCGACGCCGCTGTCGCGCACGACCTTCATCGCGAGCTTGCGGCGCAGGTCGCGGTCGTAGACCTCGTAGATCACGCCCATGCCGCCGCGGTTGATCGGCCCTTTGACCTCGTAGCGCTCGCCGTCGCGCGCGCGAGCGCTGAGTCGAGCCACGACGCGCGCCCACGGCCCACCCGCCTCTCCGGCGTCGGCCCTGGCGCCGCTGCGCTCGCCGCGCCCTTGCCCCAGTCGCGAGGCGACCTCGACAAGTTGCGCGTGGGCGGACTGGAGTTCCCGCAGCTGCGCTTCGAGCTGGGGGTGGCGCGCGCAGAACAGTTCGAAGTCCGCCGCTTCGCCGCGTTCGCGCAGCTCGAGGAACTCGAAGAACAGTTCCTCGGCGGGTTGGACAGAAGACGGCGGGGATCGATCCATGGGCGGCAAGCCGGTCGGGAGGCGGGCGTGTCGTACAGCTCGCAATGCTAGCCAGCGGCGCGATTACGATTTCCAAAGACATGCTGGCCGCACTTCTCTTGGCGCTCGCAGCCGCGCCCCAGTCCGATGGGCTGGCGCGCGCGCTCAGGCTCGATCGGAGCGAGTCGCTGGCGCCCGGCGGCGTGCTCCGTCTCGAGCACGTGACCAGCATCCGCGGCCAGTTCTCCGTCTGGGCGCAGAGCGAGCAACTGGACCTCGAGCTGACCGTCCGACGCGAGCGCGGCCCCGCGCTCGAGGACGACGACACGGGCGGCGCGCGCAATCCCTGGTTGCGCTTCCCCAGCGAAGGCCTGGGCGAGCGCCTGTCGATCGAAGTGCGCGCCAAGGATCCGCAGGCGAGCGGCGCGTTCGAGCTGTGCATCCGCGAGCTGCCCGAGACGCAGGCCACCGAACAGGTCGAGCTGCAAGCGCAGGCGGTGCTGAGGGAGGCCTTGAAGCTGGATGACGCGGGTCGCCGGCTCGAGGCCGCGAAGGCGGTCACCGCCAGCATCGAGGCGTGCTGCGAACTCGCTCGCACGCACGAGAGCGCGGGCTTGCACGTGGCGTTGCTCCAATTGGGCCGACGCGCCGTCGACTGGAGCGACTTCGAGAGCTTCTCGCGCGCGACCATGGCGCGCCGCGAGGCCATGCGCGGGCTGTACCCGCTGACCAGCGAGGCCTGGGGCGAGGTTCAACTCACCGTTTGCCAGGCGCTGCGCTCCGGCGGCGCGGCGCAGGCGGCGTGCGAGGCGTGCGAAGAGGCGCTGCGCCTCGCCCTGATCTGCTATCCGCCGGGCCACGTCAACATCCCCATCGTGCGCTACACGTTGGCGCAGTCGTACGCCTCGGCGCGCAACCTCGAGCGCGCGGCCGAGCTCTTCCGTCAGGCGCTCTCCGAGGCCGAGGCCATCGCGGGCTTCGACGAACTGCGCCTGGCCCTGTTCAAGAGCGACTTCGGCGCGCTGCTGAACGAACTGGGCGAGCTGCCGGAGGCGCTCGAACTGCAGCGCGCAGCACTGGCCTCGATCGAGCGGCTGTGCCCGCCCGACCACGACCTGACGCTGGGAGTGCTGAACAACCTCGCGGCGGTCTTGAACGCGATGGGCGAGAACTCGCGCTCGCTCGAGCTGCACGAGCGCCGCTGCGCCGCCATGGCGGCGCGGCTTCCGCTCGACAACATCGAGCACATCCACGCGCGCGGCAATCGCGCGGTGGTGCGCTTGGCGCTGGGCGACGCGTCGCGCGCGGCGAGCGAACTCGAAGAGGTCATGGCTTCGCTGGAGCGCACGCCCTACATCGAGAGCGATCAGTCTGACCAGCCTACGGTCAACTTGGCGGAGGCCTGGATCGCCACTGGCCGCGCCGCAGAGGCCCTCGAGCGCGTCGAACAACAGTTCGAGCGTCGCGCACGCGCCTCGCGCAGCGATGCGAGCATGTCCTGGCGGCTGCGATTGACCGCAGCGCACGCCCTGCGCGCACTGGGGCGCGACGCACAGGCTCTGGCCGCCGCTGAGGAGGCGCTGGGATTCGCCGAGCGCGCCTTCCCGTTCGAGAACCCCGACCTCGCCGAGACACGCCAGCTGGTGGGCGCACTGCGCGTCAAGACCCAGGCGCGCGACGGCGCGCGCGAGCTCGCCGAAGCCGCCGCCCAGCAGACGCGGGCCTACTTCGCGCGTTGCGCCGCGCTGTTCACCATGCACGATGCCGAGCACGCGCAGCGGCACTGGTCGAGGCTCGTGTCGGACGGCGTGACGCTGCTCGACGCGACCAGCTCGGAGGAGCGCGCCGCAGACAACGAACGGGCGGTCTTCGAGCTGTGCGAAGGCGCCCGCGCCATCGGCACCAGCCTGCTGCGCGCCTGGCGCGCGCGCGGCGCGAGCGAGCGCGAGAGCCACGAAGCCCTGCGGCGCGAGGCGCTGCGCGCGGCGCGCGCGGTCGCGAGCCTGGCGGCGCAGTCGATCGCTCCCGCGCAGCTCGACGCGGCCATCGAAGCGCGACGGCGCGCGGAAGAGGCGCTGCGCGAAGCTCTCGCGGACGAGCCGGACGCCCCGGCGCTCGCCGACGCCGGCGCACGCGAGTGGGCGCGCACGTTGGCGGAGGGCGAGGCGCTCGTGGCGTACTGGCGGCTCGACCAGCGCGCGCTGTCCGCGCCGCTTACTGCTCCACGCGAAGCGCGCCTGAACGCCTTCGTGCTGCGCAGCGACGGCCGCGTGCGCCGCTTCGACCTGGGCGAGCTGGCGCCGATCGCAGAGGCCTGCCGCGCCTGGCGACTCGCGGCGCGCGACGAGCGCGGCGATCTCGCGGCCTGCGGCGCGCGACTGCGCGAACTGCTGATCGACCCGCTGCGCGCCGCGCTCGACGGCGCCACGCGCTGGCGCGTAGCGCTCGACGACGAACTGCACCTGCTCGCGCTCGAGGCCCTGCCCCTGGAGGAAAACGTGTTGCTGGGCGAGCGCGTGCGCGTGGTCACCGTCGGCTCCGCAGCGCACGTCGGCGCGTCGGCGCGGCGCGCGCAGGGCCTCGCGCCCAAGCTCGTCGCGTTGGGCGGCGTCGACTACGAGTCGAGCAGCGCGGACGAGTCGGACAACGGCGGCGCGGAAGATGTTGCGCCGACGAGCTTGCGCCTCGCGGGGCTCGCGCGCCCCAGCTTCGCGCCGCTGTGGGAGACCCAGGACGAGATCGACGGCGTGGCGGAGCTGTTCGAGCGCGCCCACGACTCCGCGAGCAATTCCGCGAGCGAAGGCGCGCGCGCGGCGAGCGTGCTGCTCAGCGAGCGCGACGCGACGAGCGCCAACTTCCTCGCTGCGCTGGACGGCGCGACGCACCTGCACGTCGCCACGCACGGCTTCTTCGCCCTCGAGAGCGCGCAACGACCCGCTGGGGCCGAGCGGCTGGCCGAGCGCTCGCCGCTGACGTTGTGCGGGCTCGCGCTGGCCGGCGCCAACGACACGAGCCGCCGCGACGGCCTGCTCACGGCGGACGAACTCGCCCTGCTCGATCTGCGCTCGTGCGAACTGGTGGTGCTATCGGCCTGCGACACGCACGTGGGCGTGGCGAGCGCGGGGCAGGGCGTCGCCTCGTTCCAGAAGGCGCTGCACGCCGCGGGTGCGCAGTTCGTGATCACCTCGCTGTGGAAGGTCGACGACGCCGCAGCGCGCGAGTTGATGCTGGCCTTCTACGCGGGCCTGTGGGAAGAGCGGCTCGACGTCGCGCAGGCGCTCTGGCGGGCCAAGCGCAAGCTGCGCGAACGCCGCGCGCCGCTGCGCGACTGGGCGGGCTGGGTGCTCAGCTCGCAGTGAGTGTTCAGCGCGCGGCGGTGCTGAAGCGGAACGCCACGGGCTCGAGTTTCGAGCCCGACTCGCTCACGAAGCCCGCGAAGCGCTCGCTGTTGAGCGAGAAGCGATATTCGCGGCCGGGCTCGAGCGCCACCGGCACGCGCAAGCGCTTGCGCGCGGCGTCGTAGGCGAGCTTCCCGACGATCTTGGGCTGCTCCTCGGGCCGGCCGACGATCGACCAGCTCTGGTCGCGCATGGGCTGGTCGAACTCGAACACCAGCTCCGTCAGCGACGGGTCGACGGACTCGGCTCCGTTCGACGGCGTGCTGCCGACGAGCTTGGGAGCGACGATCTCCGCCGCCGGAAGACGCTCCGCGTAGGTCGCGAAGAACTCGATCACCTTCGGCATGAAGGCTTCGAAGTTCGGCCAGGCTTCGCGGCCCGTTTCGTACTGGCGCAGCAGGCGCGCCAGCTCGCCCGTCCACACGAAGTGGCGGCCGTGCTCGCTCTCGAGCTGCTCGCGCTCCGCGGACTCGCCTTCGAGCGCCGCACGACAGCGCACGACGCACGCTCGCACCAGCGACTCGTACAGCACCGTGCGTCCGTTGCCGTAGCCCTGCGGCGCCATCTTCGAAGCGCAGCTCGCGTAGATGCGCTCGGCGGCCGCGCGCAGCTGCGGCTCGTGCCGGTCGACGAACGGGTTGGTGTAGGTGTGGCACAGCTCGTGGATGTAGAGCGGCAGGTAGCCCTCGTCGAACACCGGCAGGCCCTGCGCGTCGAACTTCCAGCAGCCGAAGACCGGCGTGACCTGCTCGGGCGCACCGGGCAGGCGCACGCCGACGCCGTAGTTGCCGCCGCCGCACAACAGGCCCGCGATGGCCACGTACTGCGCGCCGGGCTTGGCGCCGAAGAACTCGTCGAACCAGCTCAGCGCGCGGCTGCGGCTGAGCGTCGTGTGGAGGCGCTGCTCGACTTGGGCGAAGAACTCGCGCTCGGATTCGATGAAGCGCGCGAACTCGGCCTGCGCGGCGAACTCGCGCAGCTCGACCAGGAAGCGCTCGGTCAACGTGCGCTCCCAGCGCGCGTCGAGGCGCTCGGGTCGCGGCTCGAACGGCGCGAGCAGCGCCAGGCGCTCGAGCCCGTCGAGGTGCACTGCGAGACTGGGGATCGCGTCGTACGACACGCCGTGCTGCGTGTGCAGCTCGCGCAGCGTCGCTACGGCGGCGTGCTCCTTCAGCGTCGAGAGGCGCGCCTCGACCCGCTCGGAGTAGGGCGAGCGCGAATTGGCCATGTTGAACTCGCGCAGACCCGCCAGGCGCGCCACGGCGCTCAGCAACTCGACGCGCGGGTCGACACGCGTGCGCAACTCGTGCTGCGCGGCGGCGGCGCGCGGCGTCCACGCGATCCAGGCGAAGAGAATCAGGAACCAGACGGAACGGACGGCGTTCATCGGCGCTTACCTCACCACCAGGTGGCCTGCGCGGCCCCTCGCCCGCAGGGGCGGAGTGTAGTCGACTTCGCCACTGCAAGCGGTCCGGGTTAGCCTCCTTGGGTCCCCCAGCGGCGTGCGCCCGAGCGCCGAGCCTTCTGAGTTCGCGTTTCCTCCATCTCAAGCCGACACTCCATGAACCAACGCCTCTCCATCGCGCTCGCCGCGGCCGCCCTGTGCTCCGCAGCCAGTGCGCAGACGCTCGAAGTCGTCTACTGCGAAATCCCCGCCAGCGCCAAGTCGGTCGTGCCCGGCGCACTCAACCTCGCCGGAGCTCCGGTCGTCACCAACTTCCGCTCGATCGAGACCTTCGTGTTGAGCCCCGACGCCTCGACCTGGGTGCTCTCGGCCCGCACGCAACAGGGCAGTTCCGAAGAGATCATCCTGCTCAAGGGCGGCGGCGTGAGCGGGACCATGTTCCTGCAAGAGGGCCAGCCCGTGCCCGCCGGCGCTCCGGGTGAGCTCGTCGACTTCCTCGGCAGCGGACTGGGGCGCTTCAACAGCCTCAATCGGTTTGCGCTCTCGCTGCGCGCGCGCGGCGGCCTGGCGAGCGTGTTCCAGAAGGTGCTGGTGTGGGACGGTTCGACCTGGACCATCCCGACGCAGATGGGCGACCTCTACACCGGCCTGGTCGACATCGTCGCCAATCCCAGCGGCGACGAGATCGTGGGCAACTCGATCGGCTCGATCCACTTGCTCGACGACGGCCGCGTCGGAGCGCAGGACTCGACCATCGGCAACATCTCGACCACTAAGCGCCCGGCGATCTTCTACGACCGCGCGATGTTCCATCAGACCAACCAGACCTCGGTGACCGACTTCGCCGGCACGGGGACGGTCCAGTGGGACACGCTCGACTCGAACAGCTTCTACAGCTCGCCGGACGGGCTGCACTGGATCGCCGCTGGCGAGCGCGTCGACGGCGGCTCGGGCACGGATGTGCTCGTGTACGACGGCCGCGTCGTGATCGAAGTGGGCCAGCTCGTGCCCGGTTCGACGATGATCTGCGGCTCGATCTTCGACCAGCAGATCGCCGCCAACGGCGACTGGTTCGCGCGCGGCCGCGACAACTCGAGCACGGGCTCGGGCGCGCCGGACTGGGCCGTGCGCAACGGCGTGCTGATCGCGAAGACGGGCGACCCGATCTCGGGGTCGGAGAACCTCGGCGACACCTTCTTCGGCTTCAGCGGCAACGCCGCGGGCGACTGGGTGCTCATGACGAACACCGACAACGCCAACGCGGCCGCCAACGAAGTGCTGATCTGGAACGGAACGGTGGTCGCGCGCGAAGGTGACCCGGTCGACGTCGACGGCAACGGTGCGTTCGACGACGGCGCGTTCCTGGGCCGCGGCAATCCGGCGCTGGCCTGCTTCCAGGCCAACGACCTCGCGTTGAGCGACACCAACGTGCTGTTCTTCATCGCCTCGCTCAACGACGGGTTCGGCTCGGACCTCGGCTCGCTGCCGGCGTTCGGGACGCCCGACGCGTTGTTCCGCGTTGCGCTCGTGCCGCAGTGCGGCACGACGACGGTCTACTGCACCGCGGGCACGACTTCGAACGGCTGCGTGCCGTCGATCTCCGGCAGCGGCACGGCGAGCGCGAGCGCAAGCTCCGGCTTCACGATGGCCGTGGCCAACGTCGAAGGACAACGCGCGGGCCTCTTCTTCTACGGCGTCAGCGGTCCCACCGCGGCCGCCTGGGGCGCGGGCGGCAACAGCTTCCTGTGCGTGAAGACTCCGACGCAGCGCATGGGCTCGCAGTCGAGCGGCGGCACGTTCGGCGCGTGCGACGGCAGCTTCAGCCAAGACTGGAACGCCTACCGCTTCGCCAACCCCGGCTCGCTGGGCAATCCGTTCTCGGGCGGCGACGTGGTCTGGGCGCAGGCCTGGTTCCGCGACCCGCCGGCGGTGAAGACCACCAACCTTTCGAACGGGCTGGAGTTCATCGTCTGTCCGTAACCCGCGGCCGAGCGGGTCGCGTAACTCTGCGAGCGAGCTAGCGCTCGCTCGGGATCCTCTTCCGGGCTGCCAAAGGGCAGCCCGGATTCGTCTGCGCGAGGCGCAGACGAAACGAGGCTTACCTCCGCGACCCGCCGGCCGTGAAGACCACCAACCTCTCGAACGGGCTGGAGTTCATCGTCTGTCCGTAACCCAAGGCCGAGCGGGTCGCGTAACTCTGTTCGCGAGTTGAAGCTCGCGTTGGTTGTACGGTGCCCGAGCAATCTGTCCCACGCCGCCGGTGCGGTCGGGACGCCCGGTGCGTCGCGCGGCGTGGGACAGATTGCTCTGGCACCGTACAACCAACGCCGCCGCGCGCGAGCGCCGCAAGCTCACCCCAACGAGGCGATCCGCTCGGGCGTCTCGAGCCACCAGTCCGGTTCGGTGGCGAGCAGCTGCTCGCGCGGGAACGGACCCCAGGCAACGGCGGCCGTGCGCGCGCCCGCGGAGCGGCCTGACGCGAGATCGTGCGGCGAGTCGCCGACCATCACGGCGCGCTCCGCCGTCACACCGAGCTGCTCGAGCGCGCGCAGCACCGGCGCGGGGTGCGGCTTGTGGTCACTGACATCGTCGGCGCCGACGATCACCTCGAACAGCGCGCCGAAGCCGCAGTGCTCGAGCCCGCGCCGCGCGCCTGCGCGCATCTTGCTCGTCACGATCGCGAGCTTGACTCCGCGCTCGTGCAGTCGCTGCACGGCCGCCACGGCGCCGGGGAAGGCCGTGACCATCGCATCGTGGTGCGCGAGGTTGAACGCGCGGTAGGTCGCGACCATGGCCTCGATCTCGCTCGCATCCTGCGTGAAGTGCGCGAACTGCCAGCGCAGCGGCCGGCCCAGCCCCTGCAGCCAGAACTCCATCGGCGGCTCGAAGTCGCGGTGTGCACGCAAGGTGTGCGCGTACGACTGGCGGATCAGCTCGATCGAGTCGATCAGCGTGCCGTCGAGGTCGAACAAGACCGCTTCGAGCGGCGCGCGCGAGCTTGCGGAGTGCGCGCCCATCAACGCCCGGCGCCCAGACGCGCGTCGAACTCCTCGAGCTTGAAGCGCACGCCCACGATCCACGGCGGCGCGTCCTTGTCCCAGTGACCGTACGTCACGCACAACATCGTGCCGTCGGCGAGGCGCTCGAGCCCGCAGTAGGCGCTGTCCCAGGCGTTCTGGTTGTCGCCCAAGCGCACGCGGTAGGCGCCCGGCTTCGCGTTGACCACATCCTCGAACGTTCCGACCCACAGCAGCCAATCGCCGCGACTGGGGCTGCCCGAGAACATGTCGCGCAGCGCGATCACGAGTCGGCCGTCGTCCGCGTAGCGCGCGACGTGTCGATCGCCCGTGAGCTCGGGCGAGAGCTGCGCCGGCTCGCTCCAGCTCGCGCCCCGATCGTCGGACGCAATGAAGAACGAGCGCTGCACGCGGCGGTTTTCGCGCAGCAGCGCGACGAGTCGCTTTCCGTCGGGCGAGCGCAACACTCCCGGCTCACACAGATCGACGTCAGCGCGGCTGGCGATCGCGCGCGGCGCGCTCCACGTCGCCCCGCAGTCCTTCGACTCGGTCACGAACACGTGGAACTTGTGTCCGTCGTCGAGCTTCACGCCCTCGCCGATGAAACGCCCGTCGTCGTGGAAGAAGGCCATCAAGCGCCCGTCGTCGAACTGCTCCAGCGAGGCCATCGCCACGATGCCGCCGAACTCGCCGATCGGCTCGAGCTCGCTCCAACTCGCGCCGCCGTCGTCCGAGCGCGCCTGGCGGATCGGCTTGAGGCCGGAAAACAACAGCAAGCGCGTCTTGCCATCCGCTCGACTCACGCGGTGGAGCGTCGGCGTTTCCTGACTCGTCTCCCAGCTCGCGGGCGTCGCGAGCCGCTCCGACCAGCTCTGCCCGCCGTCGGCGCTGCGCTTGAGCTGGATCGCGCCCTTGCCGTGCCCCTTGGGATACACGCACAGGACGCTCACACCGTCGTCGAGCACGACCGTCGTCGGATGCCCGAGGTACTGCTGCGGCTCGCGATCGATCTCGATCCAGCGCTCGCGCGGGAGGTCGAGCATCGCCGTCGTGAGCTGGGCGGGCGGGGCGGCTTGGAGCGCGAGGAGCAGTGCTGCGATCATGCTGGATGTGACGCGCACGCTATCCTGCGCCGCGCGGAGTACGCGACCATGAAACTGCTGCTGGCGAGCCACAACAAGAAGAAGCACCGCGAGTTCGCCGCCGCGCTGGCGCCGCTGTCGTTCGAGGTGGTGCTGCCCGCCGACGTCGGCGGCATCGAGGACGTCGTCGAGGACGCGCCGAGCTTTCGCGGCAACGCGGCCAAGAAGGCGCTGAGCGCCGCGCGCGTGAGCGGCCTGTGGGCGCTGGCGGATGATTCCGGCCTGGAGGTCGACGCGCTCGACGGCGCGCCGGGCGTGCTCAGCGCGCGCTTCGCCGGCGTGCACGGCGACGACGCGGCGAACAACCGGCTGCTGCTCGAACGCCTGGCGAGCTTCCCCGACGAGCGCCGCAGCGCGCGCTTCACCTGCGCCCTGGCGCTCGCGCGGCCGGACGGCAGCCTGGCGCTCGAGGTCCAAGGCCACGCGCGCGGCCGCATCCTCCACGCTCCGCGCGGCGACGGCGACTTCGGCTACGACCCGCTGTTCCTGTTCACCGAGCCGGGCTTCGAGCAAACGGGCCGCGGCTTCGCCGAACTGGCGCCGGCGGAGAAGCTCGCGATCAGCCACCGCGGCCGCGCGCTGCGCCTGCTGCTCGACGCGCTGCCGGCGCTGGTCGTGCGACCGGGCGCGTGAGCGCACTCACCTGGCGCGACTTGTTCGCGAGCCCGCGCCGTCGCCGCTCAGGGCACAACCACCAGATCGCCCGATTGCAGCGGCCGCGGGCCATCCGAGTTGGCGATCTCGAGGCCGACGAAGGTCGGAACGATGCCGGCGCACTCGAGGGCCGAGGGCTTGTCGCCGACCTGGAAGTGCAGGTGCGCCTCGGTCGAGTTGCCGGACGAACCGAGCCGACCGATCGTGGCGCCCGACTTCACCGCCTGCCCGGCGCGCACGGTGACGCTGCCGGGCTTCAGGTGCGCGTAGAGCGAGTACTCGCCGTTGCCGTGGTCGATGACGACGCCGTCGCCGATCACGCCGCTCGGTCCGCCCTTCAAGTTCTCGGACTGCTGGGCGCCGATGCGCGCGTAGTAGTCGTCGATGCTCTCGCCCGGTCGGCGCAGCATGGGAGGGTGCTCCTTGCCGCCGGTGATGACCTGCGCGACCGTTCCGTCAGCGGCTGCCACGACCTCCGCGCCGTACGCGAAGAAGTCGACGTGCGCGGCGCCATCGGTGCGGTAGCTGCGTTGGTTCGGGCCGAGCTGAACGATGTCGAGCGCGAACTCCTCGGGCACGGCCCAGCGATGGGTGGTGTGGAAGCTCGCGCCCGCGGCCACCAGCCAGGTCCCCGACTTCAGCGGGAAGCGAAAGCGCGTCTTGGAGCTCGTCCCGTCGATCGGGATGGCGGCGCGGCCTGTCACGGTCTCTTCGCCGCGGAGGCTGCGCGCCGAGACCCGCACCGCGTCGCGCTCGCCGCTCCACGAGAAGGGCTGCTGCATGATGAGGAGCGCTTCGCCAGTCTCGAGCACGAGGTCGTCCGCCAGCTTGGCCCCGTTCAGCAGTCGGCCGCTGCAGAACTGGAAGCTGAAGGCTTCGAGCGCGCCCGAGGCCTGCAGTGCGGCGCCGTTCTTGGCGGCGACGTCGAGCGCGGGGCCGCTGATCAACCGGCTGTCCAGCGCGTCAGTCCCGCGCATCAGTGCGATCTCGATGGACTCGAGCTTGACCGGCGCGCCGTGGTTGACGACCAGCGCATTCTGCAACAGCAAACTCTGCACACCGCGCGTGGAGTCGAGCGGGTAGGTTCGAGCCACGGCCTCCGGGCAAAAGCGCACTTCCAGCCCGGATGAGGGCGGCGGCGGTGTCGACTGGGCGGCGGCGCATACCGCTAGCGCGAGCGTGGCAGAGACGGCGGCAAGTGTGGTCTTCATGAGCTCGGCGCCCGGTCGGAAGCGCCTGGGCGAGCGTAGCGTGGCGCTCGGCGCCGACAAATCGAGCCCCTTTTGTGCCCGTTGAGCGCACGGTCGCTCGGACAAGCAGGGAACTCGAAGCGCCCGCCGCTGCCTTGTGACCCAATTTCCAACCGCCGCAACGAACGAGCGCGGACAGGCGTTGCGCTCAGCGCTTCGCGGCGGGCCAGGCGAAGCGGCGCAGCGCGACGACCTCGGCCGCGTGGTCGTCCTTGACGGCCCCCAGCATCGGCGCCTCGCCGGAGCTGAAGCAGAACGACATGCCGCCGGCCAGCACGCGCTCGGCCTGCTCGCGGCCGCGCGGACGCACCTCGATCGCGCCGTGCGTGCAGCACACGCACGTGCCGACCCCGTCCAGCACGTCCACGCCGAACTCGGTGCCGACGATCGCGATCTGCGCGTCGGGCGCGAGCACCGTCAGCTTGCGCGGAGCAAAGTCCGGCGCGGTCGCTACGCGCACTCCGCCGCGCGCGAGTTCGATGCGCGCCTCGCCGCCGCCGGCCTCACTCCAGGGCGTGAGGACCAGCTCCGAGTTGGGCGCGAGCTCGATCAGCGCCACTCCGTCGACGCGCACGCGTGCGGGCGTCTGCGCGGTTCGCACGCGCGCGCCGCCGAGCAGCAGGCGCTCGAATTCGTGCTCGAGCGCCGGCTGGCCGTCGAGCGTGAGGCTGGCGAGGGCGCTGTCGACGAGTTCGACGCGCGGAAGCGCCTTGGGCCGCAACATCCAGAGCACGAGCGAAGCTGCGACGAGACCGGTCAAGAGCAGCAAGCCCGCACGCCAACGCCGGGGCGGAGTCGCCGAAGCCGCGCCGCGCGTGCGACGCGTGGAACGTCGCAGCGCGGGCGCCTCAGCGGGCTCGCGCGGCTGAACGTCCTCGAGCGCACGCTGTGCGCCTTGAACTCCGACGAAGCGCGCGCGCAGCGAGTCGCGCAACTCCGGCCGCGGGGCAGGAACGCGTAGCTCGTCGAGCGCATCGGCCAGCCACGGCGGCGTCGGTTCTTCGTCGGGAAGTTCGGCTCTGGGGGTCATGCGGCGCCTCCGGAGTCGGGGGCGAAGTCGGCGAGCAGCACGCGCAGGCGCTGGAGCGCGCGCACGTGGCGCTGGCGGGCGGTGTCCTCGGAAATGCGCAGCGCGGCGGCGATCTCGGGAAAACTGAGGGCTTCGTAGTGTCGCAGCACGAGCACCGCTCGCGCCTGCTCGGACAGGGACTGCAGCGCCTGGCGAGTCGCCAGCGCGCGTTCACCTCGTTCCACACGAACGACGGGGCCCTCTTGCGCGGCCGTCAGTTCGCTCGCGTCCGCATCGACGTCGTCGAGCCCGACCGTCGCGCTGCGCCGCGCCGCGAAGTGATCGCGCAGCACGTTGCTCGCGACGGTGAACAGCCACGGTCGCAGCGCCAGCTCGGGCCGGTAGGTCTTCAGTCCGCGCTGCACGCGCAGGAAGGTCTCCTGCGCCAGATCCTCTGCGACGTGCGGGTCGTTCACCATGCGCGCGAGGTAGGCGTGCACGCGTTCGAACGAGCGGTCGAAGAGCTGGCCGAGCAACTCGGGCTCGCCGCTGGCGAGCGCCCGCCGCTCGGCGAGCTCGAATCCGAACGACGAGGCCCGCTCGGCGCTCGCAATCGAGCGACGAGCGGGCGCATGGCTGTTGCTCTCAGGATCGCTGTTCACGCTCGCGCCGGAGCGCGCACGGTACAGGCTCGCGAACATGCCCGGCAGCTGCGCGCGTTCACCGCGCCGCCAGGCCGTAAGCCGTGCTCGGCAAGCCGAGTTGGCTGGGGAGCTTCTCGAGCGAGCCGTTGGCGCGCACGAAGAACACCGCGATCTCGCCCGTGGCCGGCGAGAGCACGAACATGTACTTGCCGTCTTGCGAGACCCCGCCGTCGAGCGGATTGGCCCCGGCGCCCAGATCGCCGGTCACACCGTCGAAGTCCAGACGCATCAAGGCGCCGTTCGTAGGCGACACGCGATATCCGGTGACCGTGCCGCTCGCCGTGTTGGTCGTGTACGCGTAGCGGCGGTTGCGCGCCATGATGATCCAGCAGGCTGCGGACTCCGTCGTCGGAACCGCGGGGCTGACCACGTTGAGCGCGAGCGGCGCGATTGCGTACGAGCTCACCGTGCTCGCGTTCGCCGCGCCGCCCGCGGCCTCGGACACGATCAGCACGTTGTTGCGGCCGAAGTCGAAGCCAAAGGGCGTCGCGCCGGCCGAGGCGATCTGCTGCGGCGAGCCGAGGGCCCCGCCGGGGAGCACCGGGAACAGGTCGATCAAGTTCGTGGCGCGCTCGGTCACGATGATCTGTTGGCCGCCGGGCGCGAGCCCGACCTGCGCGGGCGCGGAACCCATCGACAGCAACGCGAACGAGCCCGCGATCGGCGCGAGATCCCCATTGTTGTCGAGCTGGTAGCCGCTCACGCTCGGCTGCATGCCGGCGTTGAGCACGTACACCAGCTCGCCGCCGATGGCGACCGAGGTGGGCCGCATGCCCTGCGAGCTCTCCCGATCGGTGAGCTGCAGCCCCATCGGCGTGACGCGCAGCACGCTCACGTCGTTCGAGCCGGCGTTGGCGACGAGCAGGAAGCGGCCGTCGCGCGAGAGCGTCACAGCTCCCTGCGAGCCCAGGCCGCTGCCGGCGCCGAGGCCGCCAGTCGAACAGACGCCAGCGGGCGCGAGCATTCCGCCGCTGCGCGCGAAGGCGAGCACTTCGTTGCCGGCGGCCGAGTTGGAACTGGTGTAGACGGCGCCTTGGGCGGCGGCGGACGCGGCGAGAGCGGCGGTGGCGAACAGGAGCGTGCAGGATCGTTGCATGGTGCTTGCGCGGAGTTGAGTGAGGCGGTCAGACGGAACGGGCGGGCGTACGGCGCCTGCGTGCGTTCCGTGACAGACCTTTCGGGCCGCGCCGCGCCTGAGCCGCCGCGCGCCTCGACCCGGCGCGTATACTCTTCGCCCCCAGCGTTCGGCCGCCCCCTCCGAAGCTGGCCCCCGGTACGCCGTGCACGACACCCGCCTCATCCGCAACTTCGCGATCATCGCGCACATCGACCACGGCAAGTCCACGCTGGCGGACCGCCTGCTGGAGATCACGGGCTCGGTCCAAAAGCGCGACATGAAGGCGCAGCTGCTCGACTCGATGGACCTCGAGCGCGAGCGCGGCATCACGATCAAGGCCAGCGCCGTGACCGTCTACCACACGCACAACGGCGAGCGTTACGAGCTCAACCTGATCGACACGCCGGGCCACGTCGACTTCAACTACGAAGTTCAGAAGGCTCTACAAGCGTGCGAAGGCGCGCTGCTGCTCGTCGACGCGAGCCAGGGCGTCGAGGCGCAGACGGTCGCCAACGCCTACCTCGCCGTCGAGGGCAACCTCGAAGTGCTGCCGGTGATCAACAAGATCGACCTGCCGCACGCGCGGCCCGAGGTCGTCAAGGAAGAGATCGAGAACTCGATCGGCATCGACGCCACCGCGGCGCTCGGCGTGAGCGCCAAGAGCGGTCTGGGCGTGCCCGAGTTGCTCGACGAGATCTGCGAGAAGATCCCCGCGCCCGAAGGCAAGGCCAGCGACCCGTTGCGCGCGCTGATCTTCGACGCGCAGTACGACGAGTACCGCGGGATCATCGTCTACCTGCGCGTGGTCGACGGCGCGATCAAAGAGAAGCAGATGATCCACATGCTCGGCACCGACAAGGTGTACGAGGCGATCGAGATCGGACGCTTCACGCCGTCGATGAAGCGCTCGGGCGAGCTGGGGCCCGGCGAGGTGGGCTACTTCATCTCCAACATCAAGCAACTCGGCGACGTGCGCATCGGCGACACGATGACGGTCTACAAGGGACCGAAGGTCGAGATGCTCCCCGGCTACCGTCCGCCGATCCACATGGTCTACGCGGACTTCTTCCCCACCAATACGGGGGATTTCGAGAGCCTGCGCGAGGGCCTGGCGACGCTGTCCTTGTCCGACAGCTCGTTCAGCTTCGAGGCCGTCACCAGCGAAGCGCTCGGCTTCGGCTTCCGCTGCGGCTTCCTCGGCCTGTTGCACATGGAGATCGTGCAGGAGCGCCTCGAGCGCGAGCACGACCTCGACATGATCCAGACCGCGCCGACGGTCACGTACCGGATCGTGCTGCACGACGGCTCGCAAAAGGAAATCCACTCGCCCGGTCAGCTGCCGACCGGCGACAAGTACGAGGAGATCCTCGAGCCCTTCGCGCGCGTCACGATCATGACGCCCGCCGAGTACATCGGGAACGTGATGAAGATCGCCGCCGATCACCGCGGCGACTTCGTGCGCCAGGACCACCTCTCCCCCACGCGCGTGCAGCTGGTCTACGACATCCCGCTGGGCGAGATCATCTACGACTTCTTCGACAAGCTGAAGAGCTCGACGCGCGGCTACGGGACGCTGATGTACGAGATCAGCGGCTACAAGCCCTCGAACCTCGCCAAGCTGCGCATCCTCGTGAACGGCAAGGAAGTCGACGCGCTCACCTGCATCGTCCACAAGGACCAGGCCGAGTACCGCGGCCGCGCGATCATCAAGCGCATGCGCAAAGAGATCCCGCGCCACCTGTTCGAGATCGCGCTCCAGGCCGCCATCGACAGCCGCATCATCGCGCGCGAGAACATCTCCGCCCTGCGCAAAGACGTCACCGCCAAGTGCTACGGCGGCGACGTGACCCGCAAGCGCAAGCTGCTCGAGAAGCAGAAAGAGGGCAAGCGCCGCATGCGCCAGATCGGCAACGTCGACATCCCGCAGAAGGCCTTCCTGGCGGTGCTGGGCGGCGGCGAGGACGACGGCGGGGATTAGGGGCGAGGGGCGGCAGAGCCGCCGGGCGTTGCGGCGTAGTCCACGCCTCGTTCGCGAAGTTCCATCGGGTAGATTTCGCGCCGCGATGGAACACCTCCTGAGATCAGAATCCGATCGCGTCGAGTGGAAGAGTTCCCCGACCGACCAGACCGGGATCTGCCAGGCCGTGGTGGCCATGGCCAATGACTTCGGCGATTCCCGCCAGCCCGGTTACGTCGTGGTCGGTCTCGACAAGCGCGGCAGGGCGCTGGGCCTGGGCAAGGCGGCCGATGGCGATGAGCTTCAGCAGCGCGTTTCGAACTGGCTGCGTTCGACCAAGATCATGCCGACGCCCGTTTTCGACCTACGCGAGTGGACCACAGGCGGGCAGTCACTGCTCGTCATCACGGTTGACCCCTATCCAGTTCCGCCGGTGGTCGCGTACGACGGCCACGAGTACATCCGTCAGGGAACAACCACGCGGCGCGCAACGCCGGCCGACCTGGCGAGACTGCGAGAGCGACGCCCGGAGAACCAGCGTCCGTTCGACCAGCGGTTGGTGCTGGACGCGACGATCGCGGACCTGGACGCGTCGACGCTGCGAGCGGAGTACGACGTCGCACGCATAGAGGACGACTCGGAGACGCTGCAGCCCTTCGAATCCTGGCTCTCCCATCGGCAACTCGGCGCACTCCGCGACGGTGCATGGCGCCCCAATGCTGCGGCCCTCTTGGCGTATGGCGTCGATCCTCAGCGATTCCTGCCGGGGGCGCGCGTCGAGTTCGTTCGCTTCGGCGGCGTCGACTCGGACAGCCCGGTGGCGTCGCGCAAGTCGATCTCAGGCCCTGTGCCGCGACAGCTCGAAACGCTCTGGGCGCAACTCGACGCCAATCTCGCATCCAGCGCAGCGCGCTCGGAGGGCGTGGTGGAGTCCTTCTTGCCGGACTACCCGCCCGACGCCCTGAAGGAAGCGGCCCGCAATCTGCTCCAGCATCGGATCTACGAGGGAACGCACGCCCCGGCGCGCGTGGAGTGGTACGACGATCGCATCGAGCTCTCCAATCCCGGCGGTCCGTTCGGTCGCGCGAGTGAGGGCGAGTTCGGCGAGCACTCCGACTACCGCAACCCGACCCTGACACGCCTGCTTGTCGAGCTTGGATACGTGCAGCAATTGGGCCGAGGAGTGCGGCGGGTGCGCAAGCACCTCGAACGCAACGGCAACCCTCCGCTCGAGGTCGAGACCGACGGGTTCACACGGCTGATCCTGAGGGCCCGCAGTTGAAGTCGCTCGTGTTGTTCAACAACAAGGGCGGCGTCGGAAAGACAACGCTCACGTTCAACCTCGCGCACATGTTCGCGCGGAGCGGCAGCCGCGTCGTCGTGATCGACTGTGATCCACAGTGCAACCTCACAGCCGTGTTCCTCGACGAGGACCAGCTCGACGAGCTGTGGGAAGACGACGAGCCGCGAACGGGAGTCACGGTGGCCGCATGCGTCGATCTGGTGCGACGCGGTCGCGGCGAGTTACGGCCGCCGACGCTGCGCGAGGTCTCCGACGGGTTGTGGCTCCTGCCGGGACACTTGAGCCTGGGCCGCTTCGAGCAGCCGCTCGCCGAAGAGTGGCCCAAGGTCTTCGCTAGCGATAACGAGCGTGCGCTCGACGTGACCACCGCGCTCGACGTGCTCTCCAACATGGCCGCCGCCGAGGTCGGCGCCGACATCGTCGTGTTCGACGTCGGCCCGAGCCTGGGCGCGCTCAATCGGGCAACGCTCCTAGCGTGCGACGCAGTCATCATTCCCGTTGCTCCGGATCTCTTCAGTCTGCAGGGACTCAAGAACGTGGGCCCCACGCTGCTCCAGTGGCGCGAGGATTGGACTCGGGTCACGTCCCAGCCGAGCTTCCGGCGCCGCCACGCTCAGCTTCCGATCCATGCTTTTCAACCGATCGGCTACCTCGTCCAGCAGCATCTCGCCCGTGCGGACCGGCCCGTAAAGGCCTTCAAGAACTGGGCAGCGCGCATCCCCGAGGAGTTCCAACGCTTCGTGCTGAATCAGTCGCCAGCCAGCGGAGTGACCATCGAAACCGATGCCAACTGTTTGGGCACGATCAAGCACTTCGCCAGCCTCGCCCCGTACGCGCACACCGCGCGCAAGCCGATGTTCGACTTGAAGCAAGCGGACGGCATCGGCGGCGGCCAGATCCAGGCCGTCGCGAAGTGCCGCGAGGACTTCCGAACGCTCGCGGCTCGGATCGCGGAACGACTCGCCAGCGCCTGACCCCCGCCCCGCGCGACGCGTCCCCCGGCGTGCGCTACCCCCCAAAGATTCGGCCGTCGCGGCCCGGACGCCAGCCGAACAGGGCGCGCTACTTCTCCGCTCCAGCGTCCGCGGGCGCGGCTGCCGCCGGAGACTTCGACTCGAAGGTCCCGAGCTCTCCCAGGCGCGCGGCGAAGCCGCCGTCGCGCAACCAGGCGCGCGCCTTGGCGTCGCCGCGCAGGTAGGCGTCGAGGAAGGCGGTCGAGCTCGAGAGGATCAGCGGCTCGTGCGCGGGGTTGCGCGCGCCGCGCAGGCCTACGGCAGAGTCGCCGAAGGCGTGGTGCTGCGCGCCCTCGAGGATCAGCAGGTACTGCTCGGCGTTCGCGATGGTGTCGAACGGAATGCGGCGCTCGGCGGGCGAGGCATCGCCGCGGATCGGGCTCTCGTCGCGCGTGCCGGTCATGTGCAGCACGGGCGTAGCGAAACGCTCCCAGGAGCGGTTGGCGCGCTCGCGGTCCTTGCCCTGCGGGCTCATCGCGATGGCGCAGTCGATGCGCGCGTCGTGGAACGAGACGCGTGCGCCGCCGAGCGGCACGACGAGGTCGCGGCCGGCGACGCACAACGCGGTGTAGGCCCCGAACGAGTGGCCCGCGACGGCGACGCGCGAGAGGTCGAGGCGCGCGCGCAGGGGCCAGCTCTCGCTCTCCGCGCGGCGTTCGAGCTCGTCGAGCGCGAAGCTGATGTCGTGGGGCCGATCGATCAAGTTGTCGAGGTCGCTGACCGCGCGCTGCGCCGACTCGAGCGGACGCGGATTGCCACGCCACACCGAATCGTCGCTGCCGGGGTGCTGCACGTGCACGACGACGTAGCCGTGACTGGCCCAGTGCTGGCCCAGGTGCGCGTAGCTCTCGCGCGTGCCGCCCAGGCCGTGGCTGAAGAGCACGATCGGCAGCGCGTCGCCGCTCGAGGGATGCCAGATGCGCACCGGCAGCTCGCGTCCGCGGCGCTCGTCGCGCCAGGTCTCGTCGAAGCGCGCGATCTCGAGCGAACCGCGCTGTTCCTTCCACGCTGCGGGCGCGGTCGGAACGAGCGGCGGCGCATCAACGGGACCCGGAGGAAGCGCGCTGGCGCCGCAGCCGAGCGCGACGCAGTGCAAGACCACGAACCAAATTCGGGCGGCGGACATGCTCTGTCCAACAACCCTACCCGCGCGGCCGGGTTCCGCTGCTGCGCGCGCGAGTCGGCGGTCGCGGGGGAGAGTTCCCCGCGCGGCCGCCGCCTTTTCGGCGCCGCAGCGCTGTCGATCAATCCTCGCAGGCGCTGCAGCGGTAGAAGTACGAGTTCGTGATGAAGAAACCCTTGGCGTCGATCAGCTTGTAGTAGCCGTGCACCGCGGGCGAGCCGCAGCCCAGTCCGAGCAGGCTGGCGTCAGCGAGGATCCAACCGTCGATCGGCTGGAACCCGTACGACCCCACGCCTCCGCCAGAGGGATACCACTCCAGGCGCATCGAGCAGGTCGACTTGATCTCGACCACGCGCAGCGTGACGCATCCGGCGGCGGGCAGGCACGCGGCGCCGGGCGCAGCACGTTCGCAGTAGCCGCTCATGCCGAACACCGTAATTCGCAGATCCGTGCCGCAGACGTTCGGACCGGGGCCTGGATTGGGCGGGGACGAAGCGTCGACGAACGCGCAGCCGGGGCACGGGACTCCGGCCTTGTCATCGCCGACACCATCGTTGGCGACTGCGGCCAAGCCGAGCGCGGCCACGCTCAGCACGTTGAGAGCTGTCTTGAAGTTCATGGGAGTGTTCGAAGAAGAGTCGGGAGGAAGAGGTGATCCGCCCGGCGACAATGCGCCACCGGGCATGCTTCACGAGACGGCCGGCCAAACGGCGCGGCGCGCAGGCTCAGAGCGTCTCGAGCAGGCGAAACACGTCCCGGTCGTGCGCTTGGCGTGCGGTGGAGAACTCGTGCAGCGCCTGGGCGAAGCGCGGGCTGTTGTGACTGTCGAGCGTCACCGACACGAGCCAGCCATCGACCGTGAACGTGGTCGAGTACGCGGCCGTGGCCTTGCGGCGCTCAGCGCGCGCCTGGACTTGCGCGTGCGCATCGCCCTGCGCCCCGAGCGGCGCGACCTCGACGACGCCCGCGTCGATCGCCGCCGCAAGTGCGATCTGCAGCTCGTCCATGGCGTTGCTGGCCAGTGCGAGCAGCGCGTCGCGATGGTCGCGCGAAACGCGCTCCACGGCTTCGCGCTGACTGGCGTCGAGCTGTTCCAAGCGTTGGCGCAGTTCGGGCAGCTCGCGCGGGAGGAACTGTCCGGTCTGATCGAGCCCGCAGTGCGCGCGCACGAGCTCGCCCTTGTTCAGTCCTTCGCCAATCAGCGCGTCGACGATGCGCTCCCACGTCTGCGGCGCGGGGAGGCTGAGCTGTGCGGCGGCAGCGTCAGCGACCGGCAGCGAAGCGTCGGGCGAGCGCGGACCGAGCGCACCCTCGCGTGACCACAGGGCAGCGGCAGCGACGAACGGGATGACGGCGAGGAACACGCGCATGGTGTGGCTCTGCGGGCGGTGGTGTCGAGTCGGCGAGCGAACGCCTGCGTGAGCCCGGCCGGACGCTGCAACGTTGCGAGAATCCGCGCAGCGCTTCGTCCTCGCCGCACCGCCCCGTCGCCGGCGGTCGTCCAAGAGCGACCGTGGACGCCCGGCGGCGTGGCGCGCGAGCCGCTCTACACTTCGCGCAGTTCGGCGCGCAGTACGCGTGCCGCTCGCCTCGCGTTTCCCCTTGCTCGCCCGTCGGTCCCCCGCCGACTCCGCGCCCATGCTCCAGCTTCTCCGCTCCGCGTCCCTGTCGCTCGCCCTCGTCCTGTCACTGAACAACGCCGCCCTGGCGTTCCAAACCGACCCCGCGCCACGCGACAAAGCGCGTCAGGAGTTCCTGGCGCAGCTCGAACGCACCATCGGCGAGGACGCGTACTTCTCGCGCGTCGACTACGCCTGGTCGCGCAAGCACGTCGAGCGCGGCCTGGCTTTCGTGGTCCAGCGCCCGAGCAAGGAGACGCCCGGCTACGCCGACGAACTCGCCGATCGCTACGCGCCCTGGTTCACCAAGCTCGAGTCGATCTTCGTGCGCGACTACGCGGCGCCGCTGGAGCTCGCTGACAACGGGAACGTGCCGCTGTTCGCGCTGGCGGTCGTGGCGAACGAATACGCCTACAAGGAGCACGTCGACATCAACGAGGAGCGCGGGCTCGCCGCGGCGCGCGCCTACTACTCGCCGGAGCGTCGTTTCGCGCTCACCTACCGCGAGATGAACAGCCTGGGGCTGATCCACGAGATGCGGCCGGCGCTGCACGAGATGGTGCACGCACTGCAGCATCGCTACAGCTCGAACCTCGCGAGCCTCCCGGAGAGTCCGTTTTTCAACGAAGGCCTGGCCGACTACCTCTCCTACCACACGCTCGAGAACCCCGAGGACCTCGAGAAGCATGCGCTCGACTACCGCGCGCTCGAGTTGTGCGGCGCGCTGATGCTGCACCCGCGCGCGAGCGCGTACGTGCTGCCCGTGAAGTCGGCCGTGGCCTGCAAGGGCTACGCGGATGTGGTCGAGGCGATCCGCCAGCAGTGCGCACAGCAGCAGATGCCGCTGGACTGGGAGTTCGCGCTGGGCGTGTTCTATGCGCAGGCGCACACCTACATGCACTTCCTGCACCAGTCCGAGCACGCCGAGCGCGCGCGCAAGTTCGTCGGGCTGGTGCTGCGCGGCGTCGATCCGCCGCTCGCGCTCGAGCAAGCCATCGCGCCGCTCAAGACCTTGGAGCTCGACGAGGGCTTCCGGCGCTACGTGGCCGCCGTGATCAAGAAGCAGCGGCCGCACTTCGATCCCAAGGCGATTCCGCTGCCCAGCGAAGCCTCCGCGCCGATCGTGCGCAGCGCCTCGAGCGGAGGTGCGACGTCGCGCATGCGCGCCGATCCCGCCAAGGCGGCGCGCGCGCTGGCGTTGAAGGACGAGGAACTCGACGAGCGACTGGCCGCGGCTCTGGCCCGGGCTTCGCGCGGAGCTTTCGATGCAGCGCTGGCGGAACTCGAGCAGCTGAGTTCTTCGAGCAAGGAGCCGATCGCCGCGCGCGCGCGAGTCGAGCGCGAGCGCCTCGCCAAGTTCAGCGCGGCGCTGGAGACGAGCTTGAGCAAGCTCGCGCCGAACAAGCCTCGCGTGGAGCTCCAACTCGACGGCCAGCGCGTGAAGGGCGCGCTCGTCGCGTTCGGCGGAGGCAAGCTGACGCTCGAGATCGGCGGCGTGAAGCGCGAGCTCGAACTGGCCCAGGTCGGGCTCACGCAACTCGCCGACCTCGTGCCCAAGCCCGACAAGGAGAGCTCGCCCGAGCTGCTCAAGTTCTATCCCTACATGCTGGCCGGCGACTCCAAGTGGAAGCGGTTGACCGCGCCCGGTTCGAGCGAGTTCAAAGCGCTCAAGCAGGACGCCGAGGAGTTCTATCCCGCGCACGCCAAGCTCGGCGCAGCGGTGCTCGCAGCCGCAGACATCGCGGCGGCGCCGAAGGCCGAGAATCCCGAACAGGCGCGCGCGCTCTTGGCCGCGATCGAGGCGCTGTGGAGCGCGAACAAGCAGCTCGCGTTCATCTCCAAGCGCGCGAGTGCGTTGAACGAAGTGGCCGCGGGGGCGCTGGAGCGGCTCGCGGCGGAGCTGGGCGCGCGGGAGCTCACGCACGGCGAAGTGACCGAGCTCGAGAACGGCGCGTTGAAGCTCGCCTACCGCTTCAAGAGCGAGGCCGAGACCCAGGACTTCGTGTTCGACGAGCTGCTGCGCGACCAGGTCTGGGAGGAGCACCGCAAGGGCGGCGACCCCGGCACGTTCGCGCCCGCCGTAGGCGGCTTCAAAGGCCACGGCGACTCGTGCTGGCGCCACGTGCTCGAATTCGAAGCGCCCCTAACGGTCCGCTACAGCGTGCGTTCGGACCTGCGCGAAGGGGTCGAACTGTCGCTGTTCGGCTTCGCGCTCGGCGCCTGCGCGGATCGGATGGGCGCGAGCCTGCGCGCGCTGAATCAGAGCGCATTGGTCGCCGAAACGCCCAACGAACGGCGTGTCGCGCCATGCCGCGGCGGCCGCGACGGCGTGAACCTCGGACAGCTCTACCGCATCGAGCTGCGCCACGACGGCCAGCACGCCTCGATGTGGATCGGCGGCTCGCAAGCCGCGCTGATCGAGAACGTCGGCCTGCGCAGCGGCCAGGTGTTCCTCGCGACGCTCGGCGAACTCTCGCTGCACGTCGCCGAACTCGAGATCGAGGGCAAGCTCTCGGCCCAGGCCCTCGACGGCGCGCGCCGCACTTGGATCGACGCGCAACTTTCGAAGCTCGCCATTCGCTGACGCACGCGGGGCCCGCAAGCCACTCGGCTTGCGAGCCCCGCACAAGCTGGAGCGCCGCGCAGCGCGCTCGGGCTACGGCTGGTTGGAGTTGAACAGCGCGTAGCTCACGTGCGGCGCGCCGATGCGGGGCGCCGCGCTGCCCGCCGAGGTGTTGCAGCTCTCCAGGTCGACGAACTGCCGCCCCAGCACGAGCCCCTGCGCGTCGACAGCGAAGTAGCCGCCGAGCGTGAGCGCGCCCTCGAACCACTCCGAGGTCGTGGCCCCGTTGCAGCCGTTGCCCAGCGCCATCTCGCCGAAGCCGAACGAGAGGTCCTGGACGCCCGGATACACCGCCGGGTTGGTCCACGAGCCGATGCGCTTCTGCGCGAAGTGACTGGTCGGCGTGGGGAACAGCCCGCTGCCGCACTGGCCCTGCGCGAGGATCAGCGTGTCGATGAACTGACCGAGCGCGGGGTTGATGGTCGAGCACACGCAGAACGGATTGAAGTCGACCACGTTCCCGCCGATCGGCTCGCGGAAGGTGCAGATGGCCGGCGCAGCCGCCCAGTTGTTCCAGCGCAGACTGCCGCTGGAGATCGCGCCGGTGGCGATCGCCGAGCCGCCGGGCGCGGGCACGAAGCCGATCCCCGGCCCGACGATCGAGAACGACTTGCCCGGGTCGAAGCCGCTCGAAGGCGCGGGGCGCGCCGACTGCTGAGTGTGGTGCGTCGCGTCGCACTCGTGGTTCAGCGACCAGGCGATGCTCCACGTGTTGCTGAAGCAATCGAAGGCGTAGTCGAGGTGCCCGGAGAAGTACACGCGCGAATACTGCGAGAGCGATGCGGGCCGCTCGCACGGCGTGTTGGGCACGTTGTTCGTCGGAATCAGGTCGCCGTTGATCAGGAAGCGCCAGACCGTGAGGTTGAGCGCGCCGGGGATCTGCGAGGCCGTCCAGGTGCGCGAGTAGTCCAGCCGCAGTCCGCCCGACCAGTGCAGCAGGTTGGTCCCGCAGTCCTTGAGCTGGATGCGCGCGCTGTACTGCCCGCACACCACCTGGTTGCCGACCTTCACCGGCAGCGGCTTGCCGATCGTGGCGCAGAACGGGCGCTGCAGCGACGGGGCGCAGTTGTCGAAGCAGAGCCACAGCGCGCTCTGGTTCGCCATCTGCGGGAAGCTCGGCAGCACGACGCTGGCCGGCGCGCAGCAGGGCCCGCCGTCGAGGCTGTCGGGCAGTCCGCACTGGGCGAGGCCCGGCGCAGCGGCGCAGAGTGCGAGTGCGGCGGCGCGGGAGAACGAAGTCAGCAATCGCAACATGGCAGTCCTCGGACGGGAATCGGGCTTGCGGGAAGGCGCTCGTGCAGATCGAGCGCAACTTCCGGTCAAGTGGCCCGCCGCAGCTCGAGTTGGACAGCGAAGTGCGCGGCTCCGGATGCCGGCGCGCTGCGCCACAGCGCCTGTCCTGCAAAGTTCTGCCGCGCAGCGGCCGCAACAGCGACCTGCCGGTCGGCTCGAGATCACCTCGCGCCGCAGAAAGCGCTGAACGGCAGGTTGATCCGAGGTTTGCCGTAGCGGGCCCATGAGCAGGTCGAGCTAGTCTCACGCCGTGAGCGGCGGTGAATCTCGACACGCACCCTTTCGCACGACGCGCTGGAGTGTGGTGCTCGCGACGGGCGCGGAGAGCCCGGCCACGCGCAGCGCCGCGCTCGAGGAGTTGTGCCGGACGTACTGGTATCCGCTGTACGCCTACGCGCGCCGCAGCGGGAGCTCGCACGACGACGCGGCCGACCTCGTGCAGCAGTTCTTCGCGATGCTGCTCGAGCGCGGCGACTTCGAGCGAGCCGATCCGGCGCGCGGACGCTTCCGCTCGTGGCTGCTGACGGCGCTGCGCAACTTCGCGGCGAATCAACGCGAGCGCCGACGTGCGCTCAAGCGCGGTGGAGAGCGCGTGCTGCTCTCGTTCGACGCCGACGAGGCCGACACGCGCTTTGCGAGCGAGCCCGCCGATCCGCGCACGCCCGAGCTGTTGTTCGAGTGGCACTGGGCCAAGTCGGTGCTCGAGCGCGCCCTCGAGCGCCTGGGCGCGGAGCAGGCCCGCATCGGCCGCAGCGCGCACTTCGAGGCCCTGCTCCCGGCGCTGGCGGAAGCGCCCGACGCCGCTCCGCACGCCGCGGTCGCCGCGCGCCTCGCCGTGAGCGAGAACTCGATCAAGGTCGCGCTGCACCGCCTGCGCAAGCGCCTGGGCGAGTTGGTGCGCGACGAGGTCTCGGCGACGCTCTCCAATCCCGCCGAGCTCGACGACGAACTCCTGCGCTTGCGCGAAGCCCTGCGCGCCGGCGGCGAAACTCGGTGAGCGCGCCTGGGAACTCAGAAATACTCGCCAGCTCGGTAACTTCCCTCCGCGGCTCGGGCACCGCGGGTCAACCCGACCCAGCGAGCCCCCCCACCATGACCTCCGCCTCGAAGTGTCCGCGCTGCGGCGCGCGACTCGCACACGCCGCCCGCGCTTGCTCCGCGTGCCTGTTCGACCTGGCCCTCGGCTCGCCCGCAGCGCCCCAGGCGCCCGTCGCCGACTCCGCCGCGTCCGCAGCTTCCGGCTCAGGCGCCGACTTCGTCCCCCCGACGCTCGAAGAGGTCGCGCAGGCGCTGCCGGGCTTCGACCAGCTCGCGCCGCTGGGCCGCGGCGGGATGGGCAGCGTGTTCCGTGCGCGCGAGATCGCGCTCGAACGCACGGTCGCGATCAAGGTGCTGCCGCGCGAGTTGGGCGCGCGGGCCGACTTCCGCGAGCGTTTCCTGCGCGAAGCGCGCGCGCTGGCGCGGCTCAACCACCCCAACGTCGTCAACGTGCACGGCGCGGGCGAAGCCGACGGGCCGTGCTACCTGGTGATGGAGTTCGTCGACGGCCGCAACCTGCGCGAGCTGCTGCGCGAAAAGGGCGTGAGCGCCGAGGAAGCGCTGCGCATCGTGCGTGCGCTGTGCGACGCGCTGCAGTACACGCACGACGAAGGCGTCGTGCACCGCGACCTCAAGCCCGAGAACGTGCTGATCGACCGCACGGGGCGCGTGAAGCTGGCGGACTTCGGCCTGGCCAAGCTCGTCGGCGTCGAGCGCGACCCGCACCTCACGCGCACCGACCAGGTGATGGGCACGCCGCACTACATGGCGCCCGAGCAACTCGAGCGCCCGCACGACGTCGACCATCGCGCGGACCTGTTCGCGCTGGGCGTGATCCTGTACGAGCTGCTGACCGGCTCGCTGCCGCGCGGCGCGTTCGAGCCGCCCTCGCACCGCGTTTCGGTCGACGTGCGCCTCGACGAGATCGTGCTCAAGGCGCTCGAGCGCGAGCCCGCGCGGCGCTACCAACACGCGCTCGAGGTCAAGGGCGATGTCGACGAGCTCGATCGGCCCGCAAGCGCGCCCAGCGCTTCGACGCGAGCTCCGCAGAGCACTTCGTCGCAGCCGGGGAAGCTCGTCGCACAGCTCGCGATCGCTGTGCTGTTCGCGGCCTACTGCATCGCGCTGGCCTGGTCTTGGAACCACGGAGCGCTCGCCCTTGGAGTCGTGGGCGCGCTGCTGGCGCCGCTGACCGCCTTCGCGGTGTGGCTCGGACTGCGCCACGAGCGCGAACTCGCGCCAGCGATCGCGACTGCGAGTGCGGCCACCTGGTCGCTGCGCGGCGCGGGCGCGCTGGTCGCACTGGCCGCCGGCTGGATCGTCGTCGTCACCGGCCACCTCGCGAAGTGGGAGTCGGGCGGCTCGAACTGGTCCCCCGCGCTGCGCGGCGCACACGCGCTGCTCGAAGCGTGGCGACGCGACCCGTGGAGCCTGGTGCGGCTGTGCGGCGTCGATCCGCTCGGCGTGCAAGACCCTCGCATCACGCTCGTGAACAGCTTCACCAGCGAGAGCTTCAGCGACCTGTCGCTCAGCGCTCCACTGTGGCTCGGGCTGGGCGCGCTCTTGTTCCTCGCGCTCGCCGTGCGCGCGCTCGTCGATCCACCGCAGCGCGAACTCCGCAGCAGCGCCTGGCGCTTCGCGGGCGAACTTGCGAGCTGCGCCGTCGCCGGGCTGCTCGTGTTGTGGGTCGCCGCCCCGCTCGTGGCGGATCGCGCTGCGAACTCCATGACCGGCGTTTCGCGCTCGCTCAGCGTGCCGTCGAGCCCGGCGGAGGTGCGCCGTCGCTTCGACGCCGAACTCGCGAGCCGCGGCTTCGAGTTGAGCGTCGCGCAGCGCGGCGCGCTGAACGACGGACGCTCGGGCCGCGACCTCGCCGAGGTGCACTTCCTGCGCGCGCAACATGGCTCGCTCTTCGGCGCCTGGCGCACGAGTTGGAGCGGACCCCAGCGCCGCTCGCCGCAGGTCTGGGCGACGCTCGCCGGGAACGCGGACAAATCGCACACGAACGTCCAGCTCAACGCCGGCCTCTATCGCTCCGAGTCGCCCGAAGCCCTGGCCGCGTCCAAGGCGCTCGACGAACTCGCAGCAGCGCTCGAACGCGATTGATCGCCGTCAGGGCTGACTGGCCCGCGACAGCGCCTCGCGCCAGCGCGTGGCCGCGGTTTCGTCGCCCGCATCGTTCGCGAGCCGCAACAACATGCGCAGCGTCTCGAGTTCGCTGGGGTCGAGTTCGGCGGCGCGCGTGAGGCGCGCGACGGCGCCGGGCTTGTCGCCCAGTCGCTCGAGCACGAAGCCGAGCGCGCGCAGGATCGGTTCGCGCTCGGGGCCGTGCTGCAGCGCGCCTTCGAGGCTTGCGCGCGCGGCTTCGAGCTTGCCCAGGCGCATCTGCGCGTGCCCGAGGTACTCGAGCGCGTAGGTGTTGCGCGGATTGCCTTGCAGCACTTGTTCGAGCAAGCGCTCCGCATCGGCGAAGCGGCCGCGCGCGAACATGCGCTCGGCGCTCTCGCAGGTGCGCAACTCGTCGGCGCGCTGGTGCGGACTGGGGCGATCGGTAGCCTCCAGTGGACTGGGCAAGTCCCCCGTGGCGCCGCTCGCGCCCAGATATCCGAGCTCGTTCACGCTGCGCATGAGTTCGCTGTCGCTGGTGACGCTCGCGCCCGCTTCGAGCGCCGGCCGCGCGAGCGAGCGCGCCATCTGCTCGCGATAGCTGGCCACGCGCGACGCGTGTTGTTCGAGCAGGTTCTTGCGCTCCTTCGGAGCTTGCCGAGGGTCGTAGAACTCCGGCGCCGGCGCGTGCACATACTTGCCCGCGGCGTCGACCCAGCCGGCGATCGGCGCCATGCCGAAACGCAGGTAGGTGTAGTACGACTCGAAGTACACGCCGCGCTCAGGGGCAGGACTCGCGCTCCACAGGCTTACACCATCGGGATCGGGCGGCGCGGCGATGCCGAGCGCCTCGCACATCGTCGGCGCCGCGTCGACCACGCTCACGATGCCCTCGACGACTTCGCCAGCGCGCGCGCGGTCGTGGCGGCGCAACAGGAACGGCACGCGCAGCGTCGTGTCGAACACGAAGTACGCGTGGCTGTCCTCGCCGTGCTCGCCCAGGCCCTCGCCGTGATCGCCGACCACCACGATGGTGGTCGAGTCGAGCCGGCCCAGCTCGCGCAGGCTCGCCACGATCTGGCCGATCGCGTCGTCCGTCGCCGCGACTTCGGCGAGGTAGGGATGGCCGCCAGCGGCCTCGAGGAAGCGCTTCTCGGCGCTCCAGGGTTGATGCGGATCGAAGAAGTGCGCCCAGGCGAAGAACTCGCGCTCGGGCGGCAGCGCGCGCAGCCAGGTGATGAGCTCTTGCGCCGTCGTCACGGCGGAGCGAGCCGAGAACCCCAGCCCGCCGACCACCTGGTTTTCGCGCGGCGGCTGCGAGTAGTGCTCGAAACCCTGGTCGAGCCCGAACGCGCGGTCGAGCACTTTCGCCGAGACGAAGGCCGCGGTGGCGAAACCCGCGGCGCGCGCGCGCTCGGCGACGGTGACGGCGGACTGCGGAACGGCGCTCAAGCTGTTGTCGCGCACCGTGTGGCGGTGCGGATACAGCCCGGTGAGCATCGAGGTGTGCGCGGGCAGCGTCGTCGGCGTGACCGTGCGGGCCCACTCGAAGCGCACGCCCTCGGCGGCGAGCGCATCGAGGTGCGGCGTGACCTTGACCTGCGCGCCGTAGCAGCCGAGCGCGTCGACGCGCGTGGTGTCGAGCGTCAACAGCAAGACGGAGGGCCGGCGTTCACCGCTGCATGCGGACAGGAACGCCACGATCAAGAGCACCAAGGCAGAGCGCGACACGGCGCGCGAGCATACGCAGCGCGTCGCGCTGGCGCAGCCCCGGGGGCGCGCGGTGGAATCTGCGCGAGCGTGCGCTGCGAAGGTCAACGCGGGCCGAAACACAAGCGAATGCGCGTCTACTACACCGACAACCAAGTCGTCGAGCTGCCCGAGGGCCACCGCTTCCCGATGCACAAGTACGCGCGCTTGCGCGGCGAACTCGTGGCGCGCGGCGTGCTCTCGAGCGCGGAACTCGAGCCCGCGCCCTTCGCGCCGATCGAAGCGTTGCTCGCGGCGCACGACGAGGCGTATGTGCGCGGTTTTCTCGCCGGAGAGCTCGACCGCAAGGTGCTGCAGCGCATCGGCTTTCCGTGGAGCGAGAGCCTCGTGCGGCGCACGCTCGCCAGCGCGGGCGGAACGCTCGCTGCCACTCGCGCGGCGCTCGAGACGGGCTTCGCCGGCGTGCTCGCGGGCGGCACGCACCACGCCTACCGCGCGGAAGGTTCGGGCTTCTGCGTGTTCAACGACCTCGCGATCGCGGCGCTGGATCTGCTCGGACGCGGCGCGGCGCAGCGCGTGCTCGTGGTCGACCTCGACGTGCACCAGGGCGACGGCACGGCCGCGATCTTCGCGGGCGACGATCGCGTGTTCACCTTCTCGATGCACGGCGAGCGCAACTTCCCGCTGCGCAAGCAGGCGAGCGACCTCGACGTGCCGCTCGCGGACGGCACGGGTGATGCGCAGTACCTCGAGCTGCTCGACCAACATCTCGCGGCGGCGCTCGAGCGCTCGCGGCCGCAGTTCGTGCTCTACCAGGGCGGCGTCGATCCGCTGGCGCAGGACAAGCTCGGCCGCCTCGCACTCACGCACGCGGGCCTCGCCGAGCGCGACCGGCGCGTGTTCGAGCTCGCGCGGCGCCTGGGTTTGCCGCTGGTCGCGACGCTCGGCGGCGGCTACGCCGATCCGATCGAGCCGACGATCGAAGCGCACATCAACACGTACCGCGTCGCGCGCGCGGTGTTCGGTTGAGGCGGAGAGACGTCACTCGAGCTGCAGATCGAAGCGCGTGACTTCGCCCTCACGCACGCGGCAGCTCCACTCGATCGGCGAGCCCTCGGGGAACTCACGCAGGGTCGAAGACTCGGCGGACAGCTCGTCGCTGCGCAGCAGGACCTGCCACGGACCGGGCGTCAGGCGCTCGGCGCGGTACCAGCCGCCGGGGCCAGCGCGCAGGGTGAGGCCGAAGCTGTCGCCGCAGTTCAGGCCCACGATTGCGCCTTCGCCCGCGCTTCCATCTGCCCGCAGCACGCGCCCTTCGATCACGCCACCGCGCCCCAGCTTGATCTCGAGCGATTCGCTGCTCGCGCCGATGCGCAGAGGACCGACGAGCGCCGGTGCGAAACCCTCGGCCGTGACGCGCAGCCAGACTTCGCCGCTCCCCTCGATCACGAACGAGCCGTCCGCGACGGTGTGAGCGGCGCCGATGCTGCTGCGCAGCATGCGCACGAGGAACCCGTCGAGTTCGAGCTGGCCCTCCTCGCGAGGGCTCAGCGGCTGGACCAGCGCATCCGCGACGGGGCCGTCGACGCTGCGAACGACGCCGCGAAGGCGCGGCAGCGGTTGCAGCACCACCTCCAGCGACGACGGCGCAGCGTGCGGCTCGAACGGTCCGAGCCAGACGGGCTGGAAATCGGGCGCGGACACGCCCAGTTGGAAGCGGAAGCCCGGCGCGGCCAGGCGCACCTGCCCGTCCGTCGGTGCGTACCAGCGCGCGTCGCTGCCCTCCAAGTTCAGGTTCTGGGGCAGGTGCAAGTGCTGGGGATCGAGAAGCTTCACGGTCACACCGCGCGGCCGGCTGCCATCGGCCGCCTTCACGTCGAGCGCGATCCAGCTCGGCTGACTGAGCTGCAGCACGAGGTCGAGCGTGCCGGGCGTCACGCCCTCGGCCTGGGCCGCGCCGAAGCGTCGTTCCGGGCACAACGCGATGAAGCGGTACACCGCGTCGCTGTCGACGATCAGCTCGAACCGGCCATCCGCGCCGGTGAGCCGAGAGAAGCTGCCCTGCACGCGCGGCGTCGTGTAGCTGATCCTCACGTTCACACTGGCGAGCGGTTCGCCCTCCGGCCCGAGCACTCGACCCGCGATCCGGTCGCTGGCCTCGAAGTCCGTGAGCACGATCTCGGGCAACTCGAGCGCACGCGGCGGCGCGCTCTCGAACACCTCGCTCCAGGCGTAACGCAGCCCCTCGGAGTGCGCCCACACGCGCCAACTCCCCGCTGCCACGCCTTCGAAGCGAAAGCGCCCGTCGGCGTCGCTCGCGACGTCGGGGTGGGCAGCGAACGCTTCGTGGCCGCTCCGGCGCACGCCCGCCTCGTCGCGCAGCTCGAGCGCAGCCGGCGCGAGCCCGACGCGCGCGCCCGCGAGCGGCTCGCCGCGCGCATCGACCACGCGCCCGCTCAGCTCGGCGCCGGGGCCCAGCACGACATCGCCCAGGTGCTTGGTCTCGCCCGAGCTGATCGAGGTCACGACGCGCAGCGAGCCGAGCCCGCGGCGGTGCGCGTCGAGGCGCGCGGCGCGCTGGGACTTGGGCGCGTCGAGCTGGACTTCGAGCGCGATTCGTCCGTCGGCGCCGCTGCGCGCGGTGTAGAGAGCTGGATGGACCTCGCACTCGACCTGCACGCCTGCCCAAGGCACGCCGGCGGCGTCGACGAAGCGCGCTTGAAGCGTTCCCGGCGGAACTTGCGACGCAGCGGCGCGTGCGCCCGCGTCCTGCGCAGGGACTTGGAGCACTGCGGCGTTCGCTTCGGGCCGCGCAGAAGGCGAGTCGAGCTCCGCTCGCTGAACGTGGGCTGGCGCGTCGACCAGCGACGCGGCCTGCGACGCGCGCTCGACGCCCGCTCGAGGTCCAGCGGCCGCACCGTCGGTCGCGGGCTCGCCCCACATCCACCACACCGACGCCGCGCAGACCACCAACGCGGCCCCGGCGAGCTTGACCGTCGCACCCATGAGCAGCACTCCCGTCGCGGCGGGCGCCGCGCTCGAACTCGAAACGGACGCAGCGCTGGTGGGCGCAGCGGTGAATGGATCCAGGGGCGCGGCGAACGGCGCGAACACGACGCCCCACGCCTCTCGGCCGCCGAAACGCTTGTCCAAGCGCTCGCGCAGCTCCTCGAGTCCGCGCTTGAGCCTCCAGCGCACCGTCCCCTCCGGCACGCGCTGCAAGCGGGCGATCTCGACGCTCGTGCGGCCGTCGAACCAGCGCAGCACGAGCGTCGTGCGCAGCGGCTCGTCGAGTTGGGCTACGGCGTCGACCAGCACGCGCTGGAGTTCGAGCTGCTCGAGCGTGCGTTCGGGCGCCGGCGGCGGGTCCCCGCTCGGCGCGCGCGCTTCGTGCTCGCTCCGCCGGGCATCGCCGCGCCGACGCTTGCTCGCGAAGTTGCGCACGACGCGCGCCAGCCACGGTTCGAGGGGCTGGTCCGTAGCCGGCGGCCGCCGCCAGGCCGCGACCCAGGCCTGCTGAACGACGTCGTCCGCGGCGTCCGGATCGGCGAGCAGCGCTCCGGCGAGCGCGCGCATCCAGCCGGCGTGCGCCAGCAGCTCTTCGGGTCGGACGGACGGTTCCGCGGCCATGCACTCATCTCACCCCGCTCGCGCGAGGTGCGTTGGCGCCCGGCGAAGAAAATCCCCGCGCGGCGCAGACCGGCGCGAAAAGCTCGAACTTCCGCCAAGAACGCGCGTTGTGGAACGTGTTTGGGCGCGCAAGCCGCTGACGCCCCACGATGCACGAACCCGCCTGGATCCAAGCCGCCCTCGAGCGCCACGAACGCGGACTGATCCGCTACGCGGCGCGCCTGACGGGCGACCGGGAGCTGGCGCGGGAGCTGACGCAGGAGGTGTTCCTGCGCTTGTGCGAAGCGGAGCGCAGTGCAGTCGAGCCCAAGCTCGCGGCGTGGTTGTACGCCGCCTGCCGCAATGCCGCGCTCGACCACGGGAGACGGACGGCGCGTCGCGGACGCGTGGAGTCGAGTTCGATGGACGAACATCAAGGTGGGTCGAGCGCACTCGAGGAGCTCGAGACGCGCGACGAGAGCGCGCGGGTGCGAGCGCAGATCGAGCGCTTGCCCCAGAAGCAGCGCGAGGCGCTGCACCTGCGCTTTGCGGGCGGACTGTCGTACCGCGAGATCGCCGAGGTGACCGGGGACACGCTCGGCAACGTGAGTTGGTTGATCCACGCCGGATTGAAGACCTTGCGCGAGCGCCTGGGCGCCAGCGCACTTGACGGGAGGGCTTGAGAGATGGTCGCCAAGAGTGATTTCGATGCGGACGACGCGCGCTTGAGCGCGTATGCGTTGGGCGAGTTGGACGCGGACGAGAGCCGCGCGGTCGAAGCGCTGCTCCAGCGCGATGCCGCGGCGCGCGAGTTCGTCGCGGGGCTGCGCGAGACCGTTGCGCAAGTGGAGCGAGCGTTCGCCGAGCCGACTGCGGAGCGCTTGGACGAGCCGGCGCGCGCGGCGATCGTCGAGCACGCGCGAGGCGAGCGCGTGGCCACGGCCTCGACCGGCAATCGCTTGCGCGTCGTTCGGACACTGCTCGCCGCGGCCATCGTGGTGGCCTTCGCAGGCGGCACGCTGCTCGTGACGCAGCCTTGGGACAAGATGTCTTCCATCACGCCCTGGCAGTCGCGCTTCTATCGGGACGGCGCTGGAGCAAGCAAAATCGAGCGGCGTGGGCCGTCGCAAGCACTCAACGCGCCGGGCTCGAATGAACTGCCCAAGCTGCGTGAGCTGGGCTACACGATGGCTGGTGAGGCAGCGGGCGGTCCCGTATGGCGCTACTTGGACGTCGGGACCGGTGCGAACCAACCCGCCACGAGTCTCACGGAACCGTCGATCGAGGCCGCCGGCGCGCGCGACTTCATTCTCGGCGTCGGGGGCGGCCGCCGAGAGATCGAGCAGTTCGGCACAAGCAGCGAAGAGTACGACTCGATCGCGGAGCACATCTTCCGCCGCACGCTCGACGAGGCGCTCTCGACCTTCTCGATCGACGTCGACACCGCGAGCTACGCCAACGTGCGGCGCCACTTGATGAGCGGCTCGCTGCCCAGCTCCGGCGCGGTGCGCGTCGAGGAGCTCGTCAACTACTTCGACTACGACTACGCGCAGCCCAGCGGCGCGGCGCCGTTCTCGGTCACGACCGACGTGTTCGCCTGTCCGTGGGACGCGCGCCGCCAGCTCGTGCGCGTCGGCTTGAAGGGCCGCGAAGTGCACGCCCAGGAGCGCAAGGACTCGCACCTGGTGTTCCTGATCGACGTGTCGGGCTCGATGTCGAGCGCCGACAAGCTGCCGCTGGTGCAGCGCTCGCTGCGCCTGCTCACCGAGCAGCTCGACGTGCGCGACCGCGTGTCGATCGTCGTCTACGCCGGCAGCGAAGGCCTGGTGCTCGAGCCCACCAGCGGCCGCGAGCGCGGCGCGATCCTCGAAGCGATCGAGCGCCTGGAGTCGGGCGGTTCGACCAACGGCGGCGCGGGCATCGCGCTCGCCTACAAGACCGCGCGCGAGCACTTCATCGAAGGCGGCGTGAACCGCGTGCTCCTGTGCACCGACGGCGACTTCAACGTCGGCACGACGAGCCGCGACGAGCTCGTGAAGTTGATCGAACAGGAGCGCAAGAGCGGCGTGTTCCTGAGCGTGCTCGGCTTCGGCACGGGCAACTTGAAGGACTCCTCGATGGAGCAGCTCGCTGACAAGGGCAACGGCGCCTACGCGTACATCGATTCGATCGCTGAAGCGCGCAAGGTGCTCGTGGAGCAGATCAGCGGCACCCTCGAGACGATCGCCAAGGACGTGAAGATCCAGATCGAGTTCAATCCCGCGCGGGTGCAGGCCTGGCGGCAGATCGGCTACGAGAACCGCGCGCTCGCGCACCAGGACTTCGCCGACGACACCAAGGACGCCGGCGAGATCGGCGCGGGGCACACGGTGACGGCGCTGTACGAGATCGTGCCCGTGGGCGTGCCGTTCGAGCTCCCGCAGGTCGGCGAGCTGCGCTACCAGACGCCGCGCGACGAAGCGCCGGCCGCGCGGGGCGACGAGTGGCTGCACGTGAAGCTGCGCTACAAGGCGCCCGATGGCGACGTGAGCCAGCTCCTCGAGAAGACCGTGTCGAGCGCAGCGGCAAGTTGGAGCGAAGCGCCGCTCGACGCGCGCTTTGCGGCGGCGGTGGCGGGCTTCGCGATGAAGCTGCGCGACTCCGAGCACACGCGCGAGCTGTCCTACGCGCAGATCGAGCAGCTCGCGCTCGAAGCGCTGGGCCGCGACGAACGCGGTTGGCGGCGCGAGTTCATCGACCTGGTGCGTCGCGCAGGTGCGCTGACGCGCTGAGCGCTGGTTGTACGGTGCCAGAGCAATCTGTCCCACGCCGCCGTTGCGTTCGGATCGCCCGCGGCGTCGCGCGGCGTGGGACAGATTGCTCTGGCACCGTACAACCAGCGTGGGACAGATTGCTCTGGCGCCGTACGACTACGCAGGCTCGAAGCGTCCGGTGAAGTGCGGCAAGTACGGCGGTCGGTAGGTCATCCGCAGGCCGCGCAGCGTGGAGGCGCGCGCAGCGACCTCGCCCGCCAGCTCGATCACGCGGTCGACGTGGCTCTGCGTGTAGACGCGGCGCGGAATCGCCAGGCGCACGAGCTCGTTGCGCGCCGGCACGAACGCGCCGTCTTCGCCGCGCTTGCCGAACATCACCGAACCGATTTCGCAGCTGCGGATCCCGCCGTGCAGGAACAGCTCGCACGCCAGCGCCTGGCCAGGGAACTGCTCGGGCGGGATGTGCGGCAAGAGCGCGTGCGCGTCGATGTACACCGCGTGGCCGCCCGGAGGCTGCACGGTGCGAATGCCGGCGCGCTCGAGCCCTTCGGCGAGGTACGCGGTGCTCTGCGCGCGGTACTCGAGGTAGCGCTCGTCGAGCACCTCGTGCAGGCCCACGGCCATCGCCTCCAGATCGCGCGCCGAGCAACCGCCGTAAGTCGGAAAGCCCTCGGTGAGGATCAGCAGATTGCGCGCGCGCGCCGCGAGTTCGTCGTCGTTGAGCGCGAGGAAGCCGCCCATGTTCACGAGCGCGTCCTTCTTGCCGCTGACCGTGCAGCCGTCGGCGAGCGAGAACACTTCGCGCGCGATCTCCGCCACGCTTCGGTGCGCCTGCCCGCTCTCGCGCTGCTTGATGAACCAGCAGTTCTCCGCGAAACGACAGGCGTCGAGGATGAACGGCACGCCCGCCGCGCGCAGGATGCGCGACACGCCGCGCAGGTTCTCGAGGCTGACCGGTTGGCCGCCGGCTGAGTTGTTGGTGATCGTCACCATGCCCAGCGGCATGTTCGCGCGCCGCTCGCGCACGACGCGCTCGAGCCGCTCGAGATCGACGTTGCCCTTGAAGGGATGGCGGTTGCGCGGATCGGAGGCCTCGGCGATGACCAGATCGAGCGCTTCGCCGCCGCCGTACTCGATGTTCGCGCGCGTCGTGTCGAAGTGACAGTTGCTCGGGATCACCGAGCCCTTGCGCACCGTGAGCGAGAACAGAATGCGCTCCGCCGCGCGGCCCTGGTGCGTCGGGATCACGTGGCGGTAGCCGCACAGTTCGCGCACCGCCGCCTCGAAGCGCTGGAACGAACGCGAGCCCGCGTAGCTCTCGTCGGCGCGCATCACGGCCGCCCACTGCTCGGTCGACATCGCCGCCTGGCCCGAGTCGGTGAGGAAGTCGAAGGTCACCGCCTGCGCCGGAACGAGGAACAAGTTGCGGCCCGCCTGCTCGAGCAGCGCCTCGCGCTCGCCGCGCGTGAGCTGGGCCAACGCCTCGACAGTCTTGATCTTGAACGGCTCGTAGATGACCGGCATGGAGTCCTCCAAGCCGCCCACCGTCGTGCGCGGCGCTTCCGCGCGCCATACGCAATGCGCCGCAGCGCCGCGCTACCCGGCCGCCCTACTTCGCCACGCCCGTCGCGGGATCGATCTCGAGCTCCAGCCGCTCGTGCTCGTCCACGTAGAACAGAAAGCCCATCATCATCTCGTCGACCGTCTGCTGGCCCCAGCGCACGGTCGCGTTCGGATCGGGGTTGTAGGGGTTGAACTTCGAGTTGTCGAAGTGCGCCAGCACGTTGACCTTCGTGCCCGCGGGGAAGCGCTGCGCGCCCGGATGCCAGCGATAGGACTGCTGCCAGTCGAAGTTGTAGTTGGGCACGCGCAGCAAGATCTCATCGCGCTCGTCCGGATAGCGCGCGGTGAAGGTCATGTCGCGGCCGCGCAGGTGCATGTGCGCGACCATCCCGACGCCGATCGCATCGGCTTCGAAGCGCCGCAGCGCGCGCACGGGATGCGCCCAGGCGTGCGGCGGGATCTCGATGCGCGTGGTGGCGATCTGGAAGTGCTTGAGGCGCTGCTGCACCTTGCCGCGCGGAAAGCGCAGCGCGACGGAGAGCTTTGCGCGCTCCGGGCTGCCGGTGGTGACGAAGTGCGTCTGCAAGCCCAGCAACGATCCCGCGGGGATGCGCAGCGCGACGCCCGGACCGCACTGCATCGGATCGCCGCCGGGCACGTAGCCGGTGAGAAAGTTCTCGTTCTTGAACGACTCGGTGAGCTTGAAGTAGCCCAGGTTCGCGTGGTGCACGACGCGCTCGTTGTCGGGCGAGACCTGGATGGCCTCGACCCACGTGTCCTCGGTGAACACGTGGCTGAACACGATGTAGCGGTACGGGATGTAGCCGTCCGCGGGCAGCTCGCTGTCCTTTTGCTGTTCGAGCACCAGATCGGGCTCGCCGATGCGCCAACGGGCCGTGGAGAACTCGCGCGGCGGCGGCGCAGCGCTCAGCTCTCCCGCAGGCGCGCCCGCGAGCGCCCACCCCACCAGCTTGTCGCGCTCTTCGTCGCTGAGCTGCGGCGCGTTCTCGAACACGCCGTGGCGCGGCGAGGCGAACCAGGGCGGCATGCGGCGCTCGCTCACGACTTCGGCGATGGTCGCAGCGCGCTTTTGAACGTCGGCGTGCGTGAGCAGCGCGAACGGCGCGACAGCGCCCGGTCGGTGGCAGTCCTGGCAGGCGCGCTGCACGATGCTGGCGATGTCGCGCGACCAGGTGAGTTCGGGGCGCGGCAGCGGCGGGCCGAGCTCCTCGATGGCGCAGCCCTCGACCGCGGTCTGCGCGACCTCGACCGGGCGACCCGCGAGCACGTCCTCGATCGCCAGCTCCAGATCCGCGCGCCCCGCGGAAGGGTTGGCGCCGCCCAGGCGGTACTGCGAGTCGAAGCGCCCGCGGTAGACCAGCCGGCGCTCGGCGTCGAGCACCATGAAGTGCGGCGTGCGTTCGGCGCCGAGCGCGCGCGCCACGGAGCCATCGAGGTCCTTGACGAACGCGAACGCGGCTTCGCTCTCGACCTGCAGCTCGGCCACGGCCTGCACGCTGTCGAGCGGACCGACGTTCACGACGGCGAAGCGCGCGCCGCGCGCACGCAGCCGGCGCTCGAGCTCGACGAAGCGCGGCAAGTAGCGGCGTGCAAGCGGGCAATCGTTGGTCGCGAACATCACCACCAGCGCGCGCGGATCGCCGAACTCGGCCGAGGAGCGCCGCAGGCCGCGCGTGTCGACGAAGCGCAACTCGCCGATGCGCGCGCCCAGCGCCACGGGCTCGCCGTCGTCGCCCGCAGGCGAATTCGCTGCGATCAAAGCCCAGAAACCCAGCGCGAGGAGCGGACGACGCATGTCCGCCAGTTCTACCGCCTCGCCGCGCGCAGCGAAATCAACTCCAGCCCTTCTCCCACTGGCTCATCTCCGCCGCGCGGCGCTCGACGAAGGCCGTCAGCGCCTCGGTGTGGCGCGCGAAGCCCTCGGGCGTGTCGAGCTCGAACTCCAGCCCCAGCAGCGTGTTCTGGTTCAGCGCGGTGCGATGGCGCACCTTGGCGCGGCCGCTCAGCTCGCCCTCCATGCCCGGCAGCTTGAGCGACAGCTCGAGCACCTCGACCTCCGCCACGCGCGCAGAGCTGTCCTTGCTGAGCACGATGCCCACGCCGGACTGCGAGATGTCGAACACGTGCCCCGTAACTTCTTCGCCCGACCAGCGCGCCTTGACCTGCACCTTGCGGTCGAGGGTCGGCACGACGCGCACGTGGCGCCGGCGATTGAAATGCCGCGCGTAGAAGGTGTCGAGCTGCGCGTAGAGGTTGTTGATGTTCAGGAACTCCAGGCCGTAGCGGATGTGGCTCTCGCCGTCGCGGGTGATGTTCGCGACACGGGCCGCCGTGCGCACCTCGTTGCGCATCATGCTGCCGATCGAGAGCTCAACCAGATCGTTGGCCTTGAGGTTGCGGTCCTGCGCGAAGGCGATGCGAATGCACGCGCCGCGCACCGACAAGTCGACCAGCTCCACGCGCAGCGCCTCCCACTTGGGCACGCGCAGCGTCGCCTCGAGCGCCTGCGACTTGCTGTTGCGCTTGCGGTACTGGGCCCGCTGCTCGGCCCGCGTCTTGGTCGCTTTGGGTGTGGGCGCCTTCTTCTTGAAGAACATCGCGCGGCTCTGTGACGCTGGAGAGGGATCGAGGAGGGTGAGTGCGAGCGCTGGTGGACTGGTGTGCATCGCGCGGACGCGCCTCGCAACTTGAGCCAACCTCGCGGCGGAACGTTTTTCGCGCCGCCGGGCGCCGTATCGTCCGGTCATGAAGCGCCATGAGCAGCTCTACATCGACGGCGAGTGGCTCGCCCCGCACGGCCGCGAAGCCATCGACGTGCTCGATCCGTTCAGCGAACAGCCCGTCGGGAGCGTCCCCGCGGCCGACGCTCGCGACGTCGGGCTCGCCGTCGAAGCGGCGCGCCGCGCCTTCGAGCCCTGGTCACGGACGCCGCCCCGCGAACGCGCGCAGCACCTCGCGCGGCTTGCGCAAGCCCTGGGCGAGCAGCGCGACGAACTCGCGCGCGGCATCACGCGCGAGCTGGGCATGCCCTACGAGTTCTCCAAGCGCGTGCAGGCCGGCCTGCCGGCGGCGGTCATGGCGAGCTTCGCCAAGCTGGCGAGCGAGTACGCCTTCGAACAGCGCATCGAGAACTCGCTCGTGCTGCGCGCCCCCGTCGGCGTCGTGGGCTGCATCACGCCCTGGAACTATCCGCTGCACCAGATCGTGCTCAAGGTCGGCGCGGCGCTGGCTGCGGGCTGCACCGTGGTGGTCAAGCCCAGTGAGCAGACGCCGCTGTGCGCCTTCGAGCTCGCGCGCCTGATCGAGGCGTGCGGGCTGCCGCGCGGCGTGTTCAACCTCGTCAGCGGCGCCGGCACCGTGGCGGGCGAGGCTCTGGCCGCGCACCCGGGGCTCGACGCCCTCTCGTTCACGGGTTCGACGCGCGCGGGCCGGCGCGTGGGCGAACTCGCGGCGCGCAACCTCGCGCGCGTGAGCCTCGAGCTGGGCGGCAAGTCCGCCAGCATCGTCCTCGACGACGCCGACCTGCCGCGCGCCGTGAAGAGCACCGTCGGAGCATGCCTGCTCAACTCGGGCCAGACCTGCAGCGCGTTGACGCGCTTGATCGCGCCGCGCTCGCAACTCGCGCGCGCCGAGGAACTCGCCGCCGAAGCGGCGCGTGGCTACGTCCTGGGAGATCCGTTCGACGCCGCCACGCGCCTGGGGCCGCTGGTGAGCGCGGCGCAGCGCGAACGCGTGCGCGAGTTCATCCGCGCAGGCGAGGCCGAGGGCGCGCGGCGCCTGTGCGGAGGCGCGGCGCAGCCGGCGAAGCTCTCGCGCGGCTGGTTCGTCGAGCCGACGGTGTTCAGCGGCGTCGAGCGGACCATGCGCATCGCGCGCGAGGAGATCTTCGGACCGGTGCTCGCGATACTGGCCCACGACGGCGACGAGCACGCGCTCGAGCTCGCCAACGACAGCGAGTACGGACTGGCCGGCGCCGTGTGGAGCGCCGACGCCGCGCGCGCCGAGCGCGTCGCCCGCCGCATCCGCGCAGGACAGGTCGACATCAACGGCGGCAAGTTCAACCTGCTCGCGCCCTTCGGGGGCTTCAAGCACTCCGGCCACGGCCGCGAGTTCGGCGTGCACGGACTCGAAGAGTTCCTCACCACGCAGTCGCTCCAGCGCTGACGCTCACGCGCACGTCAGGTCGGCGCGCCGGCGCGAAGCGAGCGCGACCAGCGGCGAATCGGCCAGCGTCAGCGGAACTTCGCAACGGTTGCCGCGTTGCAAAGGCCACGCACTCCACGCGCCGTGCCGCTCCGGGCGCGCGGAGGCTGCGCGAGGGTGCTGTGGCAGGCGCCCTGCGCGCCCCGAACCGGACCCGCCTGCGCGGGACACCCCCGCGCCCCCCTCTCGATGAATCGCAAGCTGCTCTTCGGCCTCGCGGCCAGTGTGGTGATCTCCCAAGTCGCGCGCGCCCAGGGCTTCCCGCCGCCGCCTCCGCCCCCGGCCGGCAATCCGATCAGCGCGGCCAAGACCAACCTCGGCAAGGCGCTGTTCTGGGATGAGCAGCTCTCTTCGACCCACCTGACGGCCTGCGGAACGTGCCACATCCCCAGCGGCGGCGGCTCGGACCCGCGCACCGCGGCGCAGGCTGCCGCGAGCACGCACCCCGGCTTCGACAGCGTGTTCGGCACGCCCGACGACGTGCTCGGCTCGCTCGGCGTCGTGCACAGCAGCGACCTCGACACCTTCGCGCTCGATCCGGCCTTCCGCCAACGCGCACAGGTCACGCCGCGGCGCAGCATGACCGCGATCAACGCGATGTTCTCGCCGTCGTTGTTCTGGGACGGGCGCGCCGACAACGTGTTCGAGGATCCGGTCACGGGCGCAGTCGTGCTGAACGGCGGCGCGGCGCTCGAGAGCCAGGCCGCCGGCCCAGTGGTCAGCGGCACCGAGATGGGCCACGACGGCGTGAACTGGAGCGAAGTCGCCGCGCGCATTGCGCCGCTCACGCCGCTGCGCCTCTCGCCGAGCGTGCCGCCGGCCCTCGCGAACTACATCAACGGCCGCACCTACGAGCAGCTGTTCCTCGAGGCCTTCGGCTCGGCCGGCGTGACGCCCGCGCGCGTCGCCATGGCGATCGCGACGTACGAACGCGCGCTGATCGCGAACCAAGCCCCCGTGAGCCTTCCGCCGGGATCACCGGGCAGTCAGCTCACCCCGCTGGAGAACCAGGGCCGCCAGATCTTCAACGGCATCGGGCGCTGCAACGTGTGCCACGGCGGACCGCTGCTCACCGACAACCAGTTCCACTACACGGGCGTGCGCCCGCAGATCGAAGACCTCGGCCGCTTCAACGTCACCGGACAGCAACCCGACCGCGGCCGCATGCGCACGCCCTCGCTCTTGAACGTCGAGCTGCGCGCGCCGTACTTCCACAACGGGCGCTTCGCGACGCTCGAAGCGGTGGTCGACTTCTACGACCGCGGCGGCGACTTCAACGCGCCCAACAAGGCGCCCGCCGTCGCGCCGATCGGCCTCAATCCGCAGCAGAAGGCCGCGCTCGTCGCGTTCATGCGCCGCCCGCTGACCGATCCGCGCGTCGCGAACCAGACCGCGCCCTTCGATCGGCCGCAGCTCTACGCCGAGTCGGTGCGCACGCCCGATCCGATCGGCGTGGGCACCGCGGGCGCTGGCGGTTTCGTGCCCAGCATCACCGCCATCGAGCCGCCGAGCTTCGACAACTCGAGTTGGACCGTCGGCATCGACCGCGGCAACGCCGGCCGCACGGCGATCCTGCTGGTCGGGCCCTTCGGCAGCAGCGTGCCGACTCCCTTCCAGGGCGCACAGCTCTACGTGCAATGGAACAACGCGCTCACCAAGCGCATCCGCTACGGCGCGCTCAACGGCGTCGGCGCGGGCGAGGGCTGGGCCTCGGTGAACGTCGACCTCGGCGGCGATCCGATGTTGGTGGGCACGCCGCTCTACGCGCAGTGGGTCGTGGTCGACCCCGACGGCCTGGGCCGCCGCCTCGCTGCGAGCCGCGCAGTCGAGATGACGGTCTTCTAGTCACTCCCGTTCTCCTCGCAGAGCCGCGCGGCGTGTGCAGCGGTCCCGAGGGCGGCTGCAGGCGCCGCGCGGCGTTGTGCGCGCTCTCGCGCCGCGCGGGGCGAGCGCGCGCCGCTGACGGGGCGTTCAGCGCGACCGCAAGGTCGCTGCGCGCACGGAGTCTGAACGAGCGCGCGAACAGGGGCAGCGCGTGTCCAGATCGTTGCGGAAGCAATTGGATGGGCGCGTTAGCGCGGGAGGCCGACAGCGATACGATCGCCGTGTGAAGCGGCTGCGCATCGAACCGGAGACCCAGTTCCTGCTCCTGGCGGCGGCGGTGGGCGCGGCGGGAGCGCTGGCGGACGTGGCGTTTCGCGAGCTCATCAGCCTCTCGCAGCAACTGTTCGCGTCGGGCGCCGATTCGCTCTACGAGCCGATCGGTCCCGGTCTGTGGTGGATCGTGGTGATCGCCACGCCGGCGCTCGGCGGGCTCGCGGTGGGAGCGCTGGGCCGCTGGACGCGCAGCGAGGTCGGCGGCTACGGAATGCCGGCGTTCCTCGAGAAGGTCAACCTGCGCTCGCGCGACATCGACCTGCGCACGACGCTGCTGCGCACCTGCGCGGCGGCGCTGACCTTGGGCTCGGGCGGCTCGGCCGGTGTCGAGGGCCCGATCGCGACGCTGGGCGGCGGAACGGCCGCGTGGATCGGCCGCGCGCGCCAACTGGCCGGCGACCGGCTGCGCGTGATGATCGCCTGCGGTTCGAGCGCGGCCGTCGCCGCGGCCTACGGCTCCCCCATCGCGGCCGTGTTCTTCACGCAGGAGATCGTGCTCGCGGGCAACTACGACGTGCAGAACTTCGTGCGCGTGGTCGTCGCCGCGGGCTCGGCCACGGTCGTGGCGCGCGCGATCCGCGGCGACGCGCCCATGTTCCACGCGCCGCAGTTCGAGCTCGCCTCGACCAGCGAAGTGCTGCACTACCTCGTGCTGGGCCTGCTCTGCGGCCTGCTCGGCGCGTGGTTCTCGCGCCTGTTCTTCTGGATGCAGCGCCGCTTCAGTCAGAGCAACATCCCCGCGCTGTACCGGCCCGCAGCCGGAGGAGCGCTGGTGGGCGTGCTCGCGCTGGTGGCGGTGGGCGTGCTCGGCAGCGGCCACGAAGTGATCGAGAACCTGCTCGCACTCGAGCGCATCAGCGACTGGAGCATGCTGGCCGGGCTCTCCCTGCTGCTGGCGGCCAAGATGGTCGCCACCAGCGTGACGATCGGCTCGGGCGGCGCGGGCGGCGTGTTCGGCCCCTCGCTGTGCTTCGGCGCCGTGCTGGGCGGCATCGTCGGCGGCGCGGCGGACCTGTGGCGCCCCGAAGCGAGCGCTAGCCCGGCGCACTACTCGATGGTCGGCATGGGCGCGTTCCTCGCGGCGACCGTGCGCGCGCCGCTGACCTCGATCTTCCTGGTGTTCGAGATGACCGGCTCGTCGTCGACCGCGGTGCTGCCCACGCTGATCGCCGTGGCGGCGGCGCTGTTCGTCGCGCGCCGGCTCGAGCGCTACTCGATCGACGAAGCCGAACTCGCCTCGCGCGGCGTCGACCTCGCGCGCATCCACAACCCCGCGCACGGGCGCGAGCGATCGGCGCTGGGCAGCGTCACGGTGCGCGCGGCGATGCGCCCGGGCTTCGACAGCGTCCCGGCCAACGCGACCGCACTCGAGCTGCAGGCGCTGGTCAGCGAGTCGAGTTCCAACGCTTTCATCGTGGTCGACGAGCGCGAGGAGATGATCGGAATCCTCTCGCTGCAGGACCTGCGCGTGCTCGACGCCAAAACGGCCGAGGCGCTGGGCGCGCTCACGATCGCGGCCGATCTGTGCGAGCGCAACGTCGCCACCGTGTTCGCCGACGACTCCCTGGCGGCGGCGCTGAACCGCATGGACATCTCGGGCTATCGGCAACTGCCGGTGGTCGAGCGCGACACGCCGCGGCGCGTGATCGGCATGCTCGAGCGCAAGCACGTGCTCGGCGCGTACCGCCGGGCGTTGAGCGAAACGACGCGCGCCGACGGCAAACGCATGAGCGAGAGCAGCGACTCGCTGCGGCTGTGATGCTGCGCTGGCGCGCGCGAGCGAGCGAAAACGCAAGCGGCGTCCGCCGTGGGAGCGCTCCCGCGACGGACGCCGCACGAAGTTGGAGCGAGACGAGCTACTGCAGCAGGTCGTTCTCGGCGTCGAGCAGGCGGTACCAGGCCTTCTTGATCGCCACGGTGCGCGTCGCGATCGGCTGGAACGGGTCCTCGGCGATGTCGATCAGCGCGCGCGCGTCGGAGAAGGCCGGATCGGGATCGGGCGAGAAGCCGAAGCCGGCGAGCACCTGCTGCGCGTCCTCGACTTCGAAGTCCGCCAGGCCCACGCCGCGCAGGATCACGGGCTCGAAGGCCGTGAAGTTGGTGAGCGCGAGGTCGTACGCGCGCAGCAGGAAGCGCCGCGCGTTGCGCGAGTTCTGCACCGCGTTGATGGCTCGCAGGAAGCGCGCCGTCAGTTCGGCGTCCAGGCCGCTCATGCTGAGCGGCGTGGGCTCGAACTGACCGCCGGAGGAGTTGGCGAACTCCGCCGTGCGGTAGAACAGCACGGCCGAGACCACCGGGTCGGGGTGCAGCGGCGTCGAGGCCGTGATGTTGTTGTGGAAGCCCGGCAGCGTGTCGGCGAACTCGATCACGCTGGGCGTGTTGAAGGTGTTGTCGCCGAACTCGCCGAAGGGCCCGGGGATCGGCAGGCCGCCCGGAGGCGCCATGCCGGTGGGCTGCGTGCCGAAGCCGCCGTCGAAGGGCCGCGGCAAACCGGTGCCGTCGGGGTTGTTCAGGAGGAACGTCTCGACGCCGGTGTCGAAGTTGCCGTTGGCGAGCGTGAACGCGAACGGATCGCCGACCTGCACGCCCGTGAAATCGGTCGTGAAGAACGAGTTCGAGCCGGCGTTGTCGTGGCAGGTGCCGCAGCGCAGCCCGAGGAAGGTCTGCTTGCCCTGCTCGGCGTCGACGTCCTCGAAGGCGATGAAGTTGGGGTCAGCGGGGTTGGAGAGCTCGACCTCCTCCTGCCGTCCGAGCGCGAGCTGGAACGCTTCGAGCGCGTCGAGTTGCGTGCTCGAGGGCAGCACGAAGTCCACGCCCGGAACGCGGTTCAGCGTGCGCGGGAAGTGCTGCGTGACGGCGCCGACCGCGAACTCGCGCAGCGTGCCGGGGCCCGGCGAACCGTCGCCGCTCCAGCCCAGGCGCTGCTTGGGCGGGGACTGACCCACGACCGGCCGCCGGAGCTGCGCCTTCTGCGCGAAGGTGTGACTCACCGCGCGCATCACGAAGCGATTGGCGAGATCGTCGAAGCCGTCGAGGTTCTCGAGGATCAGCGCGAACTGGTGCATCAGCTGCGGCTGCTCGAACATCAGGCCGCCGTTCTGGCTCGAGTCGAGGTTGGGGTCGAACTCGGCGACGAACAGCGGGTCCAGCGGGTCCATCGTGGCGATGAAGTCCGGATCGAGCGTGAGGTTGTTCTCCGCCGGGTGGCACGTTCCGCAGGTGCGGCCGTTGCCGCTGAACGTCCCCAGGAAGAACAACTTCTCGCCGTGGTCGACCAGCGCCTGGATCTGGCCCGCCGGGTCGAACGAACCGATCGCGATCTGCGGCGCGATCATCGCCAGCGGCAGGCCGTCGCCCAGGAGCACGCCTTCGCGCGGCTTGCGGGCCGCCAGTTCCGCGCCGTAGAGGCGCTCGAACACGTTGGGTTGGCCGACCAGCAACGTCTGCGCGTCGGGCCGCTCGCCGCGGCGCGTGATCGCCACCGTGTCGAGCGTCATGTCGGACCACTCCGGGCCCGCCACGCTGGTCGCGAGCTGCGCGCAGCCGCCGTCGAGTTCGAGCGCGCCCAGGTAGCGCAACTCGTCGCCCGGCTCGGGCAGGAAGCTGCGCCGCGGCCCGTCCACGTTGGCGACCAGCCAGGCGTCCATCGGCTCGACGGCGTTCTCGACCTGGACCAGCACGCTGTGCTGATCGAGGTCGAGCGTGAGCGAGCCGACCGGCCCGCTGCGGCGTCGGATGTGCGCGGCGGGCTGCGCCAGGGGCACTTCGACCTGGCGCGGGCCGGCTTCGAACTCCTCGCGCCACTGCGCGTAGGCGCGTTTGACCTGCTCGGCGTCGCCGACGATGGCCGGCGGCGGCGGGGCTTCGGACTGAGGCGCCGCGGCGCGCGGGGTGCGCCACAGCAGTGCGGCGCAGGTGGCCGCGGTCGCGAGGAGGGCGCAGGACAGGACGGTTCGCATGGTGGGACTCCTGAGGGACAGAGGTGGAGCGAACAGCGCCCGAGCGACGCGCCAGGGCGCGTGGGCGACGCTACTGAGGCCGCGCGAGCGGGCCCAAAGACCAAAGGCGCGGTTCTCGAAAGTGGTGCGCCGCGCGCGCAAGTTCCCGATTGCGCAACGGCCGCGAGCGGCGCGGCGCGCGCCGTCGGCCACCGGCGAAAACAGAGCGGTACGAACGAAGGCGGCGGATCGGGTTGCGGCTCGCGCGGCTCAGCGCGGCCGAGCGCCGCAACCCATGGGCATGTCGGCCAGAGCGCCGACACGCCCCGCGGCACTCGACCGCGCGGATCTGTTGGTCTTGTCGCGACTACTTCGAGGAGCAGCGTCGCGCCGCGCGAGGACTCCGCGGAGTAGTAGCTCAGCGCGCGTCGCTGCCGGCGGAGGCGAGCGTATGCCCGTCGCGGGAGCGCGTCCCAAGACCTAGAATCCTCGCCCCACAGGCCTCGAGCACCGTCTCGACGCCTCCCGCCGCAGTTCGCCCCGTGAAGTCGTGCACTTGGGGGTCCACAGGGCCCCAGGACCGCGCTCCCTTGACGTCCGCCAGCTCTCCCGCCGCCTTCCTCGCCCCCACCGACACCTTCGTCCGCCGCCACATCGGGCCCGACGAGAACGACGTGCGAGCGATGCTCGCCACGCTCGGCGCGCGCTCGCTCGAGGAGCTGATGGACCAGACCGTGCCCGCCGCGATCCGACTGCGGCGCGACCTGGCGCTGGGGCCCGAACGCGCTGAAAACGAGCTGCTGGCGCAGCTGCGCGAGCTTTCGCTGGGCAACCAGCTCTTCCGCTCGTTCATCGGGCTGGGCTACCACGGCGTGATCGTCCCGCCGGTGATCCAGCGCAACATCCTGGAGAACCCGGGCTGGTACACGCAGTACACGCCCTACCAGGCCGAGATCAGCCAGGGCCGCCTCGAGGCGCTGCTCAACTACCAGACGATGGTGGCGGACCTGACCGGGCTGCCGCTCTCGAACGCCTCGCTGCTCGACGAGGGCACCGCCGCCGCCGAGGCGATGAGCATGTGCCACGCGATTCTCAAGGGAAAGCGCGACGCGTTCCTGGTGAGCCCGCGCTGCCATCCGCAGACGATCGCGGTGCTCGAGACGCGCGCCGGGGCGCTGGGCTGGCACGTGATCGTGGCCGAACTCGAGAGCTTCGACTTCAAGGCCCGCCCGGTGTTCGGCGTGCTCGCGCAGTACCCGACCACGGACGGCGAGCTGGTCGACTACGAAGCCCTCGCCAAGCGCGCGCACGACAGCGGCGCGATGTTCGTCGTGGCGACCGACCTGCTGGCGCTCACGCTGCTGCGCGCGCCGGGTGAATTCGGCGCCGACATCGCCGTGGGCTCGGCGCAGCGCTTCGGCGTGCCGATGGGCTTCGGCGGCCCGCACGCGGCCTTCATGGCCACGAAGTCCGAATTCAAGCGCGACATGCCCGGGCGCATCATCGGCGTGTCGCGCGATTCACGCGGGATGCGCGCGCTGCGCATGTCGCTGCAGACGCGCGAGCAGCACATCCGCCGCGAGAAGGCCACCAGCAACATCTGCACGGCGCAGGTGCTCCTGGCGGTCATGGCGGGCATGTACGCGACCTACCACGGTCCGGACGGTCTGCGCGCGATCGCCGAGCGCGTCCACGGCTTCGCGGCGACGCTCGCGGCCGGCGTGACCAAGCTGGGCCTGCGCGTGGCGCATGCGCGCTACTTCGACACGCTGCGCATCGAGCTGGGCGAGCCGCGCGCCGAGAAGGTGATCGAGGCTGCGCGCCACAAGCGGATCAACTTGCGCAAGCTCTCCGACAGCGCCGTGGGCGTCGCGCTCGACGAGACCGTGACGACGGCCGACCTGCGCGCGCTACTCGAAGTGTTCGCATACACCTCGGGCGGCGCAGCGGGCGCCAAGCTCGACATCGAGGCGCTGGCCCGCGAGGCCGCGCGCACGATCCCCGCGCCGTTCGCGCGCAGCTCGAAGTACCTCACGCACCCGGTCTTCGCGAGCTACCACTCCGAGCACGAGATGCTGCGCTACATCCGCAAGCTCGAGGGGCGCGACCTGTCGCTGACCAGCGCCATGATCCCGCTGGGCTCGTGCACCATGAAGCTCAACGCGACCAGCGAGATGCTGCCGGTCACGTGGCCCGAGTTCGGCGGGCTGCACCCCTTCGCGCCGCGCGAGCAGTTCGCCGGCTACCAGAAGCTGTGCGCGAGCCTGGAGCGCGATCTGGCGGAGATCACAGGTTTCGCCGCGGTTTCGCTGCAGCCCAACGCGGGCTCGCAGGGCGAGTACGCCGGCCTGCTCGTCATCCGCGAGTGGCACCGCCAGCGCGGCCAGGCGCACCGCAACGTGTGCCTGATCCCGACCAGCGCGCACGGCACCAACCCCGCCAGCGCGGTGATGTGCGGCATGCGCGTGGTGGTCGTCGCCTGTGACGAGCACGGCAACGTCGACCTGGCCGATCTGCGCGCCAAGGCGCAACATCACTCCAGCGAACTCGCCGCGCTGATGGTCACCTACCCCTCGACGCACGGCGTGTTCGAAGAGGGCATCAAGGAGATCTGCGCGATCGTGCACCAGCACGGCGGCCAGGTGTACATGGACGGCGCGAACATGAACGCGCAGGTCGGCCTGTGCCGGCCGGGCGACATCGGCGCGGACGTGTGCCACCTCAACCTGCACAAGACCTTCTGCATCCCGCACGGCGGCGGCGGTCCGGGCATGGGCCCGATCGGCGTCGCGGCGCACCTCGCGCCGTTCCTCCCGGGTCACCCGCTGGTCAAGGTCGGCGGCGAGCAGGCGATCGGGCCGGTCTCGGCGGCGCCGTGGGGCTCGGCGAGCATCCTCACCATCCCGTGGGTCTACATCCAACTGATGGGCGCGGTCGGCCTGCGGCGCGCGACCGAGGTGGCGATCCTCAACGCCAACTACATGGCGCAGCGCCTGCGCGCGCACTACCCGCTCCTGTACAGCGGCGCGAACGGCCGCGTGGCGCACGAGTTCATCATCGACCTGCGCCCCTTCGAGCACTCGGCCGGCGTGCTGGCCGAGGACGTCGCCAAGCGCCTGATGGACTACGGCTTCCACGCGCCGACCATGTCGTTCCCCGTCGCGGGCACGCTGATGATCGAGCCGACCGAGTCCGAGTCGCGCGCCGAACTCGACCGCCTGTGCGACGCGCTGATCGCGATCCGCGCCGAGATCGCGCGCGTCGAGTCGAACGAATGGCCGCGCGAGGACAACCCGCTCAAGAACGCGCCGCACACCTGCGACGTGGTCGTCTCGGACTCCTGGTCGCGCCCCTACAGCCGCGAAACCGCCGCCTTCCCCGCGCCCTGGACGCGCGAGCGCAAGTTCTGGCCCTTCGTGGGCCGCGTCGACAACGGCTACGGCGACAAGAACCTCGTCTGCACCTGCCCGCCGGTCGAGAGCTACGCCGAACCGGCCGCGGCTGCGCCCAAACTGCAGCCGGCCTGAGCGTTCGGCCGCATCGTCTCCGCCGTCCGGCGCACCCGGCTCGGGCGCGCCGAGCCTTCGGCCCCGTCGCGGGCGTAGAGCGCGGTGGCCGCACACGTTCTGTTGCTGCAAGCTCGTCAGCGTGAGTGTCCCGCCAAGAACTGCGGCTCTTGACATGTCGAATCGAGCGCAGGTCACGGGGACGACCCGAAGCTCGCAGCGTCGGTCTTGAGAGAAGGTCGCGACGTCGCAACCATCTCGATCGGAGCGCGGCCGCGATCGTCTCCGACCAGCGTAGCTCGCCAACTTCCCCACACGCTTCCCAAAGGACTCGAGCCATGGCGGCAGGTTCCCGAGTGCGCCTGCGGCGCCTGATGGTCTTGATGTTCGGGTCGATTCTGTTGTTGCTCTGGCTGTGGCGATCACAGCGCGCGCAGCTTCCGATTGACGCCGCCTTCCAGCACGGCGCCCCGCCGGCCGCATCCGTCGATGTCGGCGAACTCCGAGAGTTTCCGGAGTCGGAGCGCTCCGAGAGAGTCGATGCTGCCCCCGCCGAAGCCGCAGCTCTTCCTTCCGCGAGCACTGATCCCGCCGGCGCCACGCTCGTCGGGTTTCTCGTCGACGCGGAGCACGGGGCTGGGCTCAAATCGCCGGTGAGCATCGTCTTGAGCCGAGATCAGGAGCGACGCTGTTTCGAAGCGGCGTCACTGGAAACCGTCTTTCGAGCGGAAACGCTGAGCACGGGCGCCTGGTGCGTCGAGATTCAGGCGGAGGGATACCTTCCGCTTCGGACGACCACGGAAATCAACGCGACGAGCGGGCTGGTGTCCGAACGGTACGTGATGTGGCCGGAGAACTGGGTCCGGGTGCGCGTCATCACCACGGATGGCCGTCCCTACTCGGACTTAGCCCGTGAATTGGGTTTCGATTCGGGACAGGTGTTCGAGGAGGGGTTTCGCGTGTGGCGCGCACCGAGCCTTCCTGAGGCTGCAGCACAGTGGCCGGCAACACTCGCGGTCCCTGGGCGAGCCGATGCGTGGATCTCCAGCTCGACACACCATCGCAGCGAAGAACCCCGCACCGTCGCCGTCGTGAGACGGTTCCCCGTGGGATCGACATGGGTTGCAGTCGCCTTTCACTCGCACTTCCTCGGCTGGCAGGAGGCGCCGCCCGGCGCCGACGCGGTCGCGTTCGAGATGACGCTCGACGAGCTCGAGGCGCAGCTTGGCGCCCTGCGTGGCCGGGTCGTCGACCCCATCAGCAGAGCGGCGATCGTCGACGCCCGGGCGCGCCTGGTTTGCGCAGTGGGCCAAAGGAACAGAGCCGACACGGTCAATCCTCCGATCGATCCCCTCAGTGGCTTCTCGGTCCAATCGCTGCTGCCAGGCGAGTACGACTTGACGATCTCGGCGCCAGATCGCGCTGAGCGATCGCAACACATCGTCATCGAGCCGGGACGTGAGCTGGATCTGGGCGACCTCGAGCTCGATGTCGCACCGCCGTTGGAAATCAGGGTCTTCGACCAGCAAGGGAAACCCGTGCGCGCGCAGATCCAATTCGGCGAGTGGCGACCGGGGGCGTCCGTCTGGGACTGTGTCACCAACGACGCGGTCTACACCGATGACGCCGGTGTCCTCAGGCGCTCCACGCCGGCATCGAAAGTCGTCGCTCGCATCAGCGCACAGAAGCCGAACTCAGGAGACAATCCGCAGTACGACACCTTCGCGCCCGCATACATCCTGCTGGAACCCAGTCCCTCGGCGCAGCACGTCGAAGTAGCGATTCCGAGCTACTTCGACTGTGAACTCGAGCTACCTCCGGGCATCCCCGATGAAGTCACGGTGCACATCGTGAATTCGCTCGAGCTGATCGTCGCCACGGGTCCCTACGTCGAATTGCCAGCGGGCGTCTTTCGGGCGATGCTGCTCGATGGCGAGGCGAAACAGCTTGGGACTCATGAATTCACGGTCCCGCGTGACGGACCGACGAGCCCGATCGTGCTGCGCTGAAAGGCAGCGCGACGTGGCGTTCGCTCGCGATTCGCAATCACGGGCGCTCGGAGGGACGACCCCGCAAGCAGCGCTGGGAGATCGAACACCACCGGGCGCCGCCCCGGAGATCGACGTCGCCGACATCAGCGGTGGGGGTTTCGTGGGCGCTCTTGGAGGTCGGCGTGACTCGGCGAGCGTGCCCTAGCCCCGTTCGGTCGACCCGTCGTGCGTCGAACACAACAGCGCGGAGCGAGCCCGCGCGCAGCGTTCCACGACTCCGGGCGTCGGTCAGCCGCCGAGTGCGTCGCCTACTCCCTTGCGCGCGCCGCTCCATGACGCCCGGCCACGGGCGAGATCGCACTCGGCGGCGACAACGGCTACGCGGACGACCACCTCGATCGGCGTCTGCCGGCCGGTCGAGCGCTGCTCGGAAGCGGCCACGCCCGCCGCGCCCCAGCTCCAACCCGCCTCAACGGATTCGGGCGCCGGCAGACGCCTGCGGAGGGAACCCTCCGACGGAAATCGGCCAGAATCGTGCGTGGAGCGCGCGCGCTGGTGCGTGTAGGTCGCGCGAGAGATGAGCGACGCTGCTGTCCCCCGGGTTGAGGCCCTGCTCGAGCACGCCCGCTGGGCGCGTTCGCTGGCGCGTGAGCTGGTGGGCGGCGATCTGCACCAGGCCGAGGATCTGGCGCAGGAAGCGCTCGCGGCTGCGCTGGCGCGGCCGCCCGAGGACGAGCAGCGCGCCCAGGGTTGGCTCGGGAAGGTGCTGCGCAACCGGCGCGTCTCGAACCTGCGGCGGGAAGATGCGCGCAGCCGGGCCGAGCCGCGGGCCGCGCGCGCCGAGGCGCAGCCCTCGACGCTCGAGCTGGTCGAGCAGGCCGAGACGCAGCGACGCCTTGTGGCCTGCGTGCTGTCGCTCGAGGAGCCCTACCGGCGCGTCGTGCTGCTGCGCTGGTTCGGCGATCTGCCGCCGCGCGAGATCGCGCGCGTCGAGAACCTGCCGCTCGCCACCGTCACCAGCCGCCTCACGCGCGCGCACGCCAAGCTTCGCGAGAAGCTCGAACGCGACTACCGCGGCGAAGGCCGCAACTGGGCGCAGGCCCTCGCTCCGCTCGCGCTCGCCGACCTGCGCTCCTCGCTCGCGGGCGGCGCGGCGGCCGGCGCAGCCTCGAGCGCGCAACCGTTCGCCGGCTGGACAGCGTTGATCGCGGCGGCGCTGAGCGCGGGCATCGCCTGGCTGGGCTGGGCGGTGTGGAGCGCGAGCGAGCACGGCCCGAGCGCGCTCGAGGCGCCCGACACCCTCGAAGCGCGCAGCGAAGCGGAGAGCTCGCAACAGCCCGCCCGCGAGTCGACGCCGACGGACAGCGAACGAAACGCGCTCGCGAGCGCTGACGCGGTTACTTCGAGCCCACTCGCCGCGGAGCGCGTCCTGCGCGGACGAGTCGTGCTGCCCGACGGTTCTCCGGCGGCCGGCGCGCGGGTCGGAACCGGCGATCCGCAGTGGTTGGGCCGCAGCGACGCACCGGCCAGCTTCTCCGCCGTCACCACCGACGAGTCGGGACGCTTCAGCTTCGACGAAGCAGCGGCGCAGCGTTTCGCGCCCACGATCGAGCTGGTGGCGACCCACTCCGCGGCCGCGCCGAGCGCTCCGCTGCGGATCGACCGCCGCACGCTCGCGAGCACTTCGCCGCCGACGTCCGCTGGAACTGCCGCCGAGCTGCTCCTCGAACTGCGCCGCGGCGCGCGCGTCGAGGGCCTGGTCTTCGGTCCCGACGGCAAGCCCGCACCGGCGCGCGCCGTGCGGCTGATCAGCGACTTCGGCGCGCCTCCGCGCGAAGCGAGCAGCGATCAAGGCGGCGCCTTCGCCTTCGACACGCTCGCGCCGGGACGCTGGACGATCCTGAGCTTCCCGAGCGACTCGGAGCTCGCCGAGCACCGCCTCGGCGCGCCCGGATCGGTCGCGGCCTTCGAACACCTCGCCCAGCGCACGCTCGAGCTCGCCGACGGGGCGCGCGAGTTCGTCGAGCTCGGTCGCGCGCCCGACCAGCCGGTCGTCGTCACCGGTCGCGTGACCGCGCGCGGCGTGGCGCAGAGCGCGCTGCTTCAATTCGTCGGGCCGGGCGCGCGCGCGCTGGAGCTGCAGCGGATCGCGCGCTGCGACGAGCAGGGGCGCTACCGCGTCGCCCTCGCCGAACCCGGTCCCTACCTCGTCAAGCTGACGGTCTTCGGCGAGGCGGGCACCCACTTCGTCGAGCGCGTGCTCGAAGTCCCCGCGCAGGCACAGCTCGCGCGCGACTTCGAGCTGCCCACCGGCGCGCTGCGCGGCCGCGTGGTCGACGCCGACGGCCAGCCGGTGAGCGGCGCCAGCGTGCGTCTGCGGCGTGAGCGCGGCGGCGCGCGCTCGCTGCTCTCGAGCTTCAGCGACGCCAAACCCAGCGGGCCCGATGGCGGGTTCGCCTTCGAGTTCCTCGACGACGGCGCCTGGTCGCTGTCGGTGCATCGGGAAGCGCCCAAGTCCGCTGCGGGCGCGCAAGCACAGCTCGAATCGAACACTGCGGAGCAGGACGCAATCGCGAAAACAGCCGCAAGCGTGAGTGCGGTGCTCGACGTGCGCGACGGACGGTCCGTCGATGACGTCGTGATCCGGATTGCGAGCGGCGTCCTGCTCCGCGGTTTCCTCCACGATGCGCAGGGCGCGCCGCTGGCCTTCGCATCGCTGTTCGTGCACGGCGCGGACGGCCGCCCGCTGACGCCGTTCGCGTGGAGCGCGAGCGACGCCGAGGGCGGCCTGTGCGGTCCGGCCCTGGCGCCGGGCGAGTGGTGGATCCACGCTCGCAACGCGACGCTCTGCTCGACGCCGCAGCGCGTGACGGTGACGCGCGACTCGCCGCCCGTGCTCGACCTCGAACTGACTGCGGGCGGGTTCGTGGACGTGCGCTTCCCGGATGCGCAGTCCGCCGCCCGCGCGACGCTTTCGCTGCGCGATCAGGCCGGGCGCGAGTTCGCAGGCCTGGTGGAGCGCGCGCACAAGTCGCTCGACGTGTTGAGTTCCTTCGAGCCGGGCCTGGCGCGGCTGGGCCCGCTGCCGCCGGGGCTGTACCGGCTCGAGGTGTACGACCTCGAGCGCTCGCCGCAGCGCTTCGACGCGCCGGTCGCCGCGGGCGAGCGCACGGCGATCGTCGTGCGTTGATCCGCGCCTGGCAGACCGCGTCGGTGCGCGCGCTCGCTACACTCGCCGCGTGCTGAAGAAGATCCTCGCTGCGTTGCGAATCCAGGGCGATGCGCCGCTCTTGAAGGTCGGCGCCGTGGCCCCGCCCTTCGAAGCCCCCGACCAGCACGGCCGCATCGTCAAGCTGTCGGACTTCGTCGGCCAGACGGTCGTCTTGTGGTTCTACCCCAAGGCCGACACGCCGGGGTGAACGCGCCAGGGCTGCGGGTTCCGTGATCGAATCCGCGACTACGAGGCCAGGGGCGCCGTGATCCTGGGTGTGAGCTTCGACTCGCCCCAGGAGCAGCTCGACTTCGCGAACAAGCACGGCTACTCGTTCCGACTGCTGTCGGACCGCAGCCGCGCGATCGCGCTCGCCTACGGCGCGGCCAAGACCGCGCAGGACAAGTACGCCGCGCGCTACACCTACGTGATCGGCCCCGACGGGCGCATCCGCGAGGCCATCGAGACCAAGGACCCCGGCGGTCAGGCGGATGAGCTGTTGCGGCGATGGAAGTGAGCGGGGCCGCCCCGCGCTACCATGACCGGGTCGATGGCGCTCCCAGACAGCTCGGTCCCCGCGAGCGAGCGCTGGCCTCGGCAAGCCGTGCTCGTCGCCCTCGCCGGCGGATGTTTGTCCGCTGCGTTGAGCGTTTTGTCCGCGTGGTGGCTGCGGGAAGCCCGGCATGAGCACTTCGTAGCGCACGCGCAGGCGTTGCACTCCAGCGTCGAGCAGCGCTTCACCGCACTGACGGCAACGGCGCGCGCGATGGCGGCGCGCTGGAACGAAAGGGCGCCGCAGGACGCGCGCGAGTTCGAGGCCCAGGCGAAGTTCGTGTCGCAGGCCTGTCCCTCGACCAGCGGGCTACTGTGGCGTGAGCGCAGCGACGTCGAGCCGAACGCGTGGCGCGTGCGGTTCGCGTACCCCGCCGCGGAACTGGGCGCGACGGTCGGACTCGATCTGCGGGGCGTGCTGGACTCGAGTGCGACGCGCGCCGACGGCGTGCGCATCACGACGCTGCCGCGAGGCGACGGCCGGCGCGCGATCCTGGCGGCCTGCGAGCCCCAGTCGGGCGCCGTCCAAGCCCTGCTGTGCGCGCTCGCCGACCCGGCCGAGCTCGAAACGCAGCTCGAAGCACAGCCCTGGGCGCGCGGGCTCGATGTGGAACTGGGGAGCGCGACGCTGCTGCCTGCGGGCGACGCGCTGCACAGCAGCATGCTGCTCGAGCTGGGCCCGCCCGACTGGCGGCTGCAGGTGCGCGCGACGGAGCTGTTCGAAACGCAAGAACTGGAGCTGACGCCCTGGGCGCTGCTGGCGTTGGGACTGGCCTTCACGGCGGTGCTGGCGCAGCGCCTGCGCGCACTCGAACTGCGCAGTCGCGCCCTGTCGCGCGCGAACGCCGAGCTCTACACGGAGATCGCCGAGCGCCACACCGCGCAGAACCGCCTGCGCGAGGCGCAGCGCGCGCTCAGCACGCTGGTCGCCAACCTGCCGGGCGTGGCGTACCGCTGCGGCAACGCCCGCAACTGGCCCATGGAGTTCATCAGCGACGGGTGTGCGGCGCTCACGGGCCATCCGGCGCGCGACTACACCGAGGGAGTGATCTCGTACGGCTCGCAGGTGATCCACCCCGAGGATCGCACCTACGTCTGGAACGGCGTGCAGCAGGCCGTCGACGCGCACCGGCCGTATCAGCTCGTCTATCGCATCGTCACCGCCACCGGCCAGCTCAAGTGGGTTTGGGAGCAAGGCCGCGGCGTGTACTCCAAGGCCGACGAGTTGCTCGCCCTCGAGGGACTGATCAACGACATCACCGAGCGCAAGCTCGCCGAGGAGGGCCTCAAGCGCGAAATGCGCTTCGTCGAAGCGATCATCGACAGCCTGCCGGGCAACTTCTACGTGTTCGAGGAGAGCGGCCGCTTCGTGCGTTGGAACCAGAACGTCGAGGCGGTCACGGGCTTCTCGCCGCTCGAGCTGGCCGCGATGAGCCCGATGGACTTCTTCGAGGGCGCGGACCGCGAGCGCGTCGAGCGCGCGGTGCGGCAGGTCTTCGAGGAAGGCCGCACGCTGGTCGACGCTCGCCTCCTGACCAAGCACGGCCCGTCGGTGCCGTTCCACTTCACGGGCGTGCTCTTCTCGCACGACGGCGTGCGCTACCTCGTGGGCGTGGGCATCGACGTCAGCGAGCGCGAGCGCGCGCGCGAAGAGCAGGCGCGGCTCAGCGCACAACTGCTGCACACCGCCAAGCTCGAGAGCGTGGGCGTGATGGCGAGCGGCATCGCGCACGACTTCAACAACGTGCTGACGGTGGTGGCCGCGAGCACCGGGATGGCGCAGAGCTCCGTCGAGCCCGGCAGCGAAGCCCACGGCCTGTTGACGCAGGCCCTGAGCGCGACCCAGAACGCCTCCGAGATCACGCGCCAATTGCTGAGCCTGGCGCGCGGCGATTCGCTGCCGCGCGGGCCGCTGGTGCTGAGCGAGCTGGTCGGCGGCCTCGAGAAGCTCCTGCGCGCTTCGATCAAGCGGCGCGTCGAAATCGTGTTCGAGCTCGCGGCGGACCTGCCGCCGATCCAGGCCGACGGCGCGCAACTGAGGCAGTTGGTGCTCAACCTCGCGCTCAACGCCGGCGAGGCCTGCCTCGAGCGCGGCGGCGTCGTGCACATCGCGACGGGAGTGGGCGCCTACGCGAGCGCGGATCTGCTGCCCGAGGCCTTTCGCGGCCGCAAACAGGCCGGAAAGCACGTCTTCATCGAGGTCCGCGACGACGGCTCGGGCATGGACGCGGCGACCCTCGCGCGGCTGGGCGAGCCATTTTTTACGACGCGCGTCGCGGGTCGCGGCTTGGGACTGGCCGCCGCACTCGGCATCCTGAGGTCCTACGGCGGCTGGCTCGAACTCGAATCGACCGTCGGCGTGGGGACCAAGGCGCGGGCCTGCCTGCCCGTGAACTGAGGGAGCGCGCACGCGCGCGGCGAACCATGAGCGAAGCGAGCAACCGAACTCCAGCCGGCCCGCCGGTCCGCGTGCGGGTGGTCGGCGCGCGCGAGCACGCGTTGGGCGGCGCGTTGGAACGCGCGCTCGCGGCGCAGCCCGAACTCGAGCTGCTCCCGCCGCCCTCGCACTCCGGCCCGCGCGCCTGGGTCGCCGACGCGCAGGTCGTGCTCTGTCCGCTCGACGGCGAGCCGCGCGCGAAGGAGCTGGTGGCGCGCGCCTGCGAGCTGGGCCTGTCGACCGCGGTCGTGGGCTACGCCGAGTCGCCGCGCGGCGAAGACGTGCTCGAGGCCTGGCGCGCGGGCGTGCTCGACGTCTGCGGCCCGAGCGACACGCCGAGGGCCGTCGCACGCGTGCTCGAATTCGCCCGCGCGTCGCGCACGCGCGCGGCGACCCACGTGGCCCTGGCCGAACTCGAGCGCTACCGGCGCTTCTTCGAGTCCGGGCCGGTGATCATCTTCCGCTGGCGCGCACAGGCCGGCTGGCCGGTCGAGGCGGTCTCGCCCAACGTGGTGCAGCTGTTCGGCGTCAGCGCCGAGGACTTTCTCTCCGGTCGCGCGGCGTACGCCGCGAGCGTGCACCCCGAGGACCTCGCGCGCGTCGCACGCGAAGTCGAGGGCCACGCCGCGGCCGGGGCGCGCGCCTTCGATCAGGAGTACCGCATCGTGCGGCCCGACGGCGAAGTGCGCTGGCTGTACGACCACACGATCGTGGCGCGCGACGAGCGCGGCGCCGTCACGCACTACGAAGGCTACGTGTTCGACGTCACGGCGCTCGAGCGCGAGCGGCGCACGCGCACGAACGCCGAACGCAAGCTGCTCCAGGCGCAAAAGCTCGAGAGCCTGGGTGTGCTGGCGGGCGGCGTGGCGCACGACTTCAACAACCTGTTGACCACGATCCTGGGCGAGAGCGGCATGGCGCTGGCGGAGCTCGAGGTCGCCTCGCCGGCCCACGCGGCGCTCACCAACGTCATCGCAGCGGCGCGCAACGCCGCCGGCCTGACGCGCCAGATGCTGGCCTATGCGGGTCGCGCAGCGAGCACGCCGCAGCCCTGTGACCTGCGCGCGACCATCGGGGAGATGACCCAGTTGATGGAGAGCAGCGTGCCCAAGGGCGTGAAGCTCGAGCTGCAACTGGGGACGCAAGCGCGAGTCGTGTACGCCGACCCGACGCACATCCAGCAGATCGTGATGAACCTCGTGCTCAACGGCGCGGAAGCCTGCGCCGAGCGCGGCGGCCACGTGCGCGTCGCGCTCACCGGCGCGCCCGCTCAGTTGCACGGCGCGCAGCGCGAGTGCGTGCAGATCGAGGTCGTCGACGACGGCTGCGGCATGGATGCAGCGACCTTGAGTCGCGTCTTCGAGCCGTTCTTCAGCACCAAAGTGCGCGGCCGCGGACTGGGGCTGTCGGCGGTCCGAGGCCTGGTCGATGCCCACGGCGGCGAGCTGCGCCTGACCAGCGAGCCGGGACGCGGCACGACCGCGCGAGTGCTCCTGCCAGCCTCGGCCGTCAGCGTGCCGCCGCGGGCGCCGCTGCCGGCGCCGCACCGCGCGCGCGGAGAACGCGTGCTGGTCGTGGACGACGAAGACACCGTCGCGCGGGTGGCGGCGCGCTGCCTGCAGCACTTCGGCTACTCGACGGCGATCGTGAACAACGGTCAAGCGGCGCTCGAGGCGCTGGCCGGCGCTTCAGCGCCGATCGACGCCGTGCTGCTGGATCGCACCATGCCGGGTTTGAGCGGCGAGGAAACGCTCAGCGCCGTGCGCGCCCACTTCCCGCAGATGGTCGTCGTGCTCACCAGCGGCGGCGACGAGGGCGAGAGCGCCCTGGCCACGCGCGCCGCGCGCGCCGATGCCTTCCTGCGCAAGCCCTACACACCCGACGAGCTGGCGCGCACCATTCGGGCCGCACTCGACGCCGCGCAGGCGCCGTCCCGCGGCGAGGGCGTCAAGCTCAACTGACCGCGCGCCAGGGATCGCCGCCGTTGTTGCGGCGCGCGCCCTGCACGCGCAGCGCGCTCTCGACCGTGGCCTTGGGCAGGAGCCGCAACTGGATCAGCGCATCCCCGAGGCGGCAGCCTGTCATGCGCTGGTGCGCGAGCGCCTGCTCGACCTGGGTCGAGGTGAGGAGCGACATCTGCACCAGGATCTCGCCCAACTTGCGGTTGGAGACCATGCGCAGCGACTGCGTGCGATGGAGCGGTTCGGGTTTGGCGGCGGCCGGTGCGGACCCGTCCGTGGCTGCGGGAGCGGCGCCGGCCGGCAGTTCGACCGACAGCGAGGTCGCGATCGCCTCGATGATCGCGCGCTGCAGCTCGAGCGCCTGCTCGGCCTTGATCTCCACGCCTTGCTGGAGCATCTCGGCGATGCGCAGCGCGACTGCGGCGTGTTGGGCGACGTCCTTGAAGCCGTCGCGCTCCAGTTGCGCTTTGAGCGCGCCCAGTTGCTGCGCCGAGCGGTCGTTGGCGAAGTAGTCGCGCGCGTCCGTCCCGCGCAGCCCTCCGGCGATGGAGACCAGTTGCGTGCGAAGGCTGAGCGTCGTGTGCTTGGGCTGCGTCATGGCAATGGGCGCGGATTGCGCGTCGTAAAGATCCGTATCGGCGCGCGGGCCTCGACAGGTGCAGTCAGCTGAGAGCGCGCGCCCTGAAATTCCTTCCGTTGGCCCAGAAGCGGGCCCGAAGCGGGCCCGAAGCGTTCAGAAACGCAGCGTGTAGCCGAACTTGAGCGCCACCTCGGTGCTGGTGGGCGCAAAGTGCGGCGAAGGCGTGCTCCAGCCCTGGTTGAGCACCAGGAAGGCCTGGACGCCGGGCTCGAGGATCCACCACACGCGGCTGTTGAGCGACATCGCGTCGCTGACGTCGTCCCACTGCAAGTTGTTGGTCCACGAGAGCAGCGGCGTCGCCACGAGCGTGAGGCGCAGGCGCGCTACGTCGACGGAGAAGTCCCCGCCCGGCAGGCGCGCGTCGGTGTGCTCCCAGCTCGTGCTCGCCAGGAACGTCGCGCTCTGTCGCCAGTCGAGTTGGACCGCGTAGATCTCGGCGTCGCCATCGAAGAAGCCGCCGGTCGAGGCCGAGGCGATGATCGACAGCTCGCGGTGGTCGCTGGTCTCCGCCTCCAGGCGCACGCGCTCGAACTCGTAGTCGCCGCGCGGCACGGTCGACTGCGGATGGATGTCGAAGTCGCTGTCGAGCACTTCGCGATTCACCTCGAACTCGAGCTGCACTTCGTCGGCCGAGTCCCAGATCAGCCCCACGGGCTGCAGCTCGGCCACGAAGCTCTGCGTGCCCGCTCCGATGTTCTCGACCCAGCGCACGTCGGCCTGGAACTCGAGCTGGCGGATCGCCTGGTTGATGCGCGGACGGTAGGTGTACGACGCGTCGTGCCGGCGCACGCCGCTGCGCTCGACGAAGCCCAGCCGCGGCGCGAAGTCGCTCTCGATCGTGCTCGTGCCCAGCGACCACTGCACCTGGTCGTTGGGGTAGCTCAGGTTGGTCGACCAGGCGAGGTCCGCGTCGCCGAAGCCCTCGTTCTGGGTGGCCACGACGAAACTCGACCAGCGCAGCGTGTCCGAGCCCTGGAACTCGTTGGTGCGCAGGTTGAGGTCCACGCCCACCGTGCTCGCGTCGCCCTGGCCGCGCGGATCGCCGCTGGTGAACAGCACGCCCACGTCGGACTGCGCGCCGACGTTCTTCGAAATGCGCGCCGCGAACAGGTTCTGCCCGTCGAGCGCGCCGCTCGACTCGGTCTGCACGTCGAGCACGCCGAAGGTCAGCCCGTCGGTCTGGCCGGTGAGCTTGGCCGCAGCGAGGATCGGCACCTTCTGGGCCTGCGCGTCCAGGCCGATGCGGCGCGAGAAGAAGGGCTGGAGCTGGCCCGTCACGCCGAACTGGAACACGCCGGAGTCTTCGAGGAAGAAGTCGCGCTGCTCGGGGAAGAACAGCGGGAAGCGCGTCAAGTTGACCTGGCGGCGGTCGACCTCGACCTCGGCGAAGTCGGTGTTGAGCGAGAGCGCCAGCTTGGTGCTGGGCGTGATGCGGTAGAACGCGTCGAAGCCCGCGTCCGAGTCGTCGCTGGTGTCGTCGGTGATGCTGTCGCGCAGCACGCGGCCGACGGCGAAGGGCGTCAGATCAAGGCCCAGGCCCTGGCGCAGGCCTTCGAAGCCGTGCAGCTCGCCCGCGTTGGCGACCCAGAAGAACTGGATGCGCGGATCGGCGCTGGCCCAGCGCGCCTCTTCGTTGCGGCGGCGAATGAAGCGCCGCAGGTTGAAGCCCCAGGTGCTCGCGGCGGGATCGAAGTTGAGCGTCTGGAACGGGATCTCGAGCTCCGCGCGCCAGCCCGACTCGTCGATGCGCGCCTCGCCGTACCAGATGCCGTCCCACTGCTTGTTGAAGGTCGCCCCGTTGCGCGTCACCAGCGCGTCGCCCATCGAGCCGGCGGCGCCGATCTGGAACCAGAAGGCGTTGCGCTTGTCGTTGAACGAGTCGATCAGGATCTCGACGCGCTCGTCGGGGTCGAGGTTGGCGTCGCGCTGACGCTGGGTCGCGCAGAGCAGCTCGGGCTCGCGATCGAAGCACTCCAGCGCGAAGTACAGCTTGCGAGCGTCGTACATCACGCGGATGCGCGTGGCTTCGCTCGGCGCGGCGCCGGCGATCGGCACGACCTGCGTCAGCTCGCCCAGCTCGCTCGCGTGCGCCCAGGCCTCGTCGTCGAGCACGCTGTCGATGCGCGGCGGCGCGACGCCCTCGGGCAAGCGCGCGATCTGACGACGCGGGGTCTCGCGGCGCGCGGCGCTGTCGCCGCCGCTGGCGTGGGCGCGCTCGAGTCCGCCCGCCAGGCCCACGGTGCACCCGACCAGCGCCAGCGCCAGCCCGCGGCTCGCCCGCACCTGCGTCGTCACGAGCGCGGCGCCTCGAAGCGGCCGCGGACGAGCGCGCGACCGCCCCGCACCATCCAGCGTCCGCGGGCCATCACGTCGCGCACGCGGTGCTCAGCGTCGAGCACCACGAGGTCGGCGTCGGCGCCCGCGCTGAGAACACCCTTGCGCGGGAGGCGCAGAAAGCTCGCGACGTTCGAAGTGAAGGCCGGCAGCACGTCCTCGAGCGCGTGGCCGCGCGCGACCAGCTCGGCCAGCGTCTCGCTCAGCGCCAGCGGCGAGCCGACGTCGAACGACGCGATGCGGCCGTCCTCGTCGAACTGCGGCAGGCAGCCGCCGCCGTCGGAGCTCACCGTCACGCGCGTCGGGTCGAGATCGGCCTCGAGGAAGCGCTCAAGCGCCTCCGCGGCGCTGTACGCGTCCTCGCCTTCGACCACCGGGAAGGCGGTGATGTCGAGCGTGACGCCGTGCTCGGCGAGTTCGAGCGCTTCGTCGAACAGCGCGCGGCGCCGGTTGACGTGCGTGGGGTGCCACACGCGCGCGGGGAGCTCGGCGATGGCGAGCGCCTCGCGCACCAGATCGAAGCCGCGGGGGCCATCGCCCAGGTGCAGGTGCAGCACGCCGGCCTTGCCGGTCATCAGGCCCGCGACGTGGCACTCGCTCGCGATGCGGAGCAACTCGTCGAGCGTCGGCTGGCTCGAGCGGTGGTCGCTGAGCGCGAGCTCGCCGAAACCGATCACGCGGTCGAGGTGCACGATGTCGCCGCGCACGGAGCCGGTCAGTGTCGTCGGCGGCAGGTGGTAGCCGCCGGTGTAGCACCAGGCGCTGAGCCCCTCCTCCTCGAAGCCGCGCGCCGTCGCGACCAGCTGCGCCGTGGTGCGCGTGAGGTCGTCGGTGCCGAGCACGCCGACGGCGCTGGTCACGCCGCCGAGCGTGAACTGCGAGAGCTGCATCGGCGGGACCCGGCTGGCGTAGCCCGCCTCGCCGCCGCCGCCCGTCAGGTGCGCGTGGGCGTCGATCAGGCCCGGAGTGACACAAGCGCCACCCAAATCAACGTATTCGACCGCCAACTCGCGGGGTAAGGTCGGTTCGTCAGGCCCGATCCAAAGGACTCGCTCGCCCCCGATCAGCAGGTTGCGGCGGCCCAGGCGCTGCGGCGCGTAGAGCTCGGCGTCGAGGAGCAGGTGGAGCATTGCGGGTCGGGCGATGGTAGCCTCGCGAAACGAGCCCGACCACGCCGCGCGGCGAGGTCCACGCGCCGCGTTCCGCACGAACGAGGGCGCAGATCGCGTCCGCAGAGTGCGGCGTCGACCCACGCATTGACGTCGGTCAAGGCGCAGGGGCGGGGCCGACTCGACAACCCACACGTCGAAGGGCCCGGACGTCCGGGCCGCAGCTCTCGCCGCCCATGAACGCACACACTCCGTCCACGCCCCACGACCAGCCCGATGCCTCGAGCGACGACCGGCGCGGGTTCCTCTCCAAGGTGACCTCGCTCGGCATGCTCGCCGGCCTGGGCGCGAGCTACGGCACGGCCGCCGCTTACGCCGGTCGCTACCTCTACCCGGCGCGCCCTCGCGCCAAGGCCTGGATGTACGTCGCGCGCGTAGCGGACCTCGGCGTCGGCGCGAGCCTGCGCTACACCACGCCCGGCGGCGAAAAGGTCGCCATCGCGCGCCAGGCGCAGACCGGCGGCCCCGACGACTTCGTCGCGCTGTCGAGCACCTGCCCGCACCTGGGTTGCCAGGTGCACTGGGAGTCGCAGAACCAGCGCTTCTTCTGCCCGTGCCACAACGGGGCCTTCGACAAGAGCGGCAAGGGCATCAGCGGGCCGCCCGGCGAAGCGGGTCAGTCGCTGCCGCGCTATCCGCTCAAGAGCGAGGACGGGCTGCTCTACATCGAAGTGCCCGTCGAGAACCTCGACGTCGCGCAGGCGCCGGCGGCCGCGCGCGAAGGCCACGACCCGTGCCTGGGCGGCGGCGCGCGCGATGAAGGAGCGCTGGCCTGATGGCCTCCATCACGGGCTGGATCCGCGAGCGCGTTCCGCTCGGGCCCGAGCAGCTGCGCGAGCTCACGAACGAGCCGGTGCCCAACCACCTCAAGAAGTGGTGGTGGTGCCTGGGCGGCACGCCCGCGTACCTGTTCGTGGTCCAGATCGTCACGGGCATCCTGCTCGCCTTCTACTACAAGCCTTCGCCGCAGACCGCCTACGAGTCGGTGCGCTACATCACCGAAGAGGCGAGCTTCGGCTGGTTCATCCGCGGACTGCACAAGTGGGCCGCGACGCTCATGGTGGCGGCCGTCGTGCTGCACCAGATGCGCGTGTACTTCACGGGCGCCTACCGCAAGCCGCGCGAGCTCAATTGGCTGGTGGGGATGTGCCTTTTGCTGCTCACGCTGATCGTGGGCTTCACGGGGTACAGCTTGGTGTACGAGCAACTCTCCTATTGGGGCGCAACGGTCGGGGCCAACATCACCGACAGCGTGCCGGTGGTGGGCGTCTACATGAAAGAGCTGCTGCTCGGCGGCGAGGTCTACGGCGAAAACACGCTCTCGCGCTTCTTCATCCTCCACGCAGCCGTGCTGCCCGTGACGATGGCGGCGCTGATCGCGGTGCACATCACGCTGATTCGCCTGCAGGGCGTCACGGAATTCCACTTCCGCGATGAGGACCCGAAGAAGGCGAAGTTCTTCAACTTCTTCCCCGACCACCTCCTGACCGAACTCTCCATCGGTCTGGTGCTGATGATCTTGTTGAGTGTGCTGGCGACGGTGCTGCCAGCCGAAATGGGGCCGAAAGCCGACCCGCTCTCGACGCCCGAGGTCATCAAGCCCGAGTGGTTCTTCTACGTCGCGTTCCGCTGGCTGAAGCTCTTCAGCGGAACGTTCGCCGTACTCTCGATGGGTCTGGTGGTGTTCCTGATGTACGCCTGGCCGTTCATCGACGCACAGATCCGCAAATGGAATCCGCGCAGCGAGGCGAGTGTCTGGATCGGCATCGTCGGCGCGCTCGCGATCATCGCTTTGACCGTCTGGGAAGCCTCGGTCGCCCACTGAGTGTCTCCGCCGCTACCGCCGTGCGCCGCCGCCCCTCGCGCGCGCATCTTCAACACCACACAGCACTCCCCCACTCGACATGAGTCTCGAATTCAAACGTGGCGTGATCGCCTTCCTCAGCGCGCTCTTCTTGGTCTCGCTGGTGTTCGTGCAGTGGCGCGAGGTCACTCGCCGAGAGGCCGAGAGCGGGCGCTCCAAGCCGCACATCTCCGTGCCCGACGCGTCAAAAGCCTGCGTGGACTGCCACACGCAGTCGACGCCGGGCCTGGTCTCCCACTGGGAGGGCAGCAAGCACGCCGAACGCGGCGTGGGGTGCCTCGAGTGCCACCAGGCGCAAAAGGGCGAGATCGACGGGTTCGATCACTTCGGACAGCACATCGCGACCATCGTGACGCCCAATGACTGCGCCAAATGTCACGCCGACGTCGCGGCCGAGTTCGGGCGCAGCCACCACGCCAAGGGCGGGAACATCCTCGCTTCGCTCGACAACTTCCTCGCCGAAGTCGTCGAAGGCCACCGCGGGCCGATCAACCCGCACTCGCCAACGCCGGGCCGTGCTTTCACGCACGCCAACGGCATGGCGAGCGCCAACACAGGCTGTCAGCAGTGCCACGGATCGAAAGTGGGCCTGGAGTCGAGCGATGGCGGCGTTCTGACGGTCGCGGACTTCAAACCGGGTCCCGACGGCAAGCCCACCAACCTCGATGCGGTCGCGAAGGTCGTGAAGGACCAGAACGGTCGGCCCAAGTTCGCGAGTTCGACCTGGCCCAACACCGGCATCGGGCGCATCAACCTCGACGGCTCGCTGGGCTCGTGCTCGGCTTGTCACAGCCGCCACGACTTCTCGCCGCGGCGCGCGCGCCAGCCGGAGAACTGCGGCAAGTGCCACCTCGGGCCCGACCACCCGCAAAAAGAGATCTACGAGGAGTCCAAGCACGGCGTCGCCTTCCGCGACCTGCTGCACGAGATGAACCTCGACGCGGACGAGTGGGTGCTGGGCAAGGACTACACGGCGGCGCCGACCTGTGCGAGCTGCCACATGTCAGGCAACGTGCGCAACGGCGGGAAGATCACGCACGATCCAGGCGAGCGCATCTCGTGGACCAATCGCCCGCCGATCAGCCTGGCGATGGACACCGACCTCGAGCACAAGGTCGTGACCGAGACCGATCCAGAGAAGCGCCGAGCGCTCATCAGCGACACCTGGGACGCCAAGCGCACTCGAATGCAGGAGGTGTGCTCGGTGTGCCACTCCACTGAGTACGTCAACAACTTCTACAAGCAGTACGACGACTTCGTCGTGCTCTACAACGAGAAGTTCGCCAAGCCCGGCGCGAAGATCATGAAGGCGCTGCTGGACAACGGCCTGCGCACCAAGGCGGACTTCGACGAGGAAGTCGAGTGGACCTGGTACTACCTGTGGCACCACGAGGGTCGCCGCGCGCGCCACGGCGCGTCGATGATGGCCCCTGACTACGCGCACTGGCACGGCATGTTCGAAGTGGCCGAGCGCTTCTACGTCCACATGCTCCCGCAGGTGCGCGAGATGTGCGAACACGCGCGCGCCGAAGGCAAGGCGGCCGAGGCCGACAAGGTGCTGGCGCTGGTCGACGAGATCCTCGCGCGTCCCGAGCACCAGTGGTACGAGCGCGACCTGAAGGAGCTCGAGGCCAAGCGCAACGCGGAGAAGAAGTAGCCATGACGCACTTCGATCGACGCACTCTGTTTCGCGCGCTCGGCGCCGGCGCGGGCGTTGTCGCGTTCAGCGAAGCGGACCGCGCGCAGGCGGCGGCTCTGGAGGCTGCGGCCGGGCCGGCGCCGACCGGCATGAAGTGGGACAAGGCGCCGTGCCGCTTCTGCGGAACCGGCTGCGGCGTCGAGGTCGCCACCGACGGCGGCAAGGTGGTCGCGGTGCGCGGCGACGAGAAGAGCCCGGTCAACAAGGGCCTTTTGTGCGTCAAGGGCTATCACCTGCCTGCGCTTTTGTATGGAGCGGACCGGCTCCAATATCCGCAGTTGCGTCAGCCCGACGGCTCGCTGCAGCGCATTTCGTGGGACGACGCGCTCGATCTGATCGCGCGCAAGTACCGCGAGGCGCTCGACGCGAAGGGCCCGGACTCGGTGGCGATGTACGGCTCCGGCCAGTGGACCGTCTTCGACGGCTACGCAGCGCTCAAGTGGGTCAAGGGCGGGCTGCGCTCGAACCATCTCGATCCCAACGCGCGCCTGTGCATGGCCAGCGCCGTGACCGGCTTCATGTCGCAGTTCCAGTCCGACGAGCCGATGGGTTGCTACGAGGACCTGGAGCTCGCCGACGACGTCGTCTTGTGGGGCGCGAACATGGCCGAGATGCACCCGGTGCTCTTCAGCCGCATCCTCGAGAGCAAGCGCCGGCGGCCGACAGTGCGCTTGATCGACATCGCCACGCGGCGCACGCCCAGCAGTGAGTACGCCGACCTGTACGTCGAGTTCCGGCCCGGTTCGGACCTCGCGCTCGCCAACGGGATCCTGCACCTGCTCGTCAAGCAGGGCAAAGTCGCACAGGCCTTCATCGACAAGAACTGCGTCTTCAAGCGCGGCGAAGAGGACCTCGCGAAGATCGGCTACGGCTGCAGCGGCGAGCAGGCCGAGCGCTACACCTTCAACGACACGCCCAAGGACTCGAGCTTCGAGGAGTTCAAGAGCTTCCTCGAGGAGTACACGCCGCAGCGCGTGAGCGAGCTGAGCGGTGTGTCGGTGGCGCACCTCGAGCTGCTCGCGTCGATCTACGGCGACAACAAGCGCAAGACGCTTTCGCTGTGGTGCATGGGCGTCAATCAGCACGTGCGCGGTACGTGGATGAACAACCTCATCACCGACCTGCACCTCGTGACCGGCAAGATCGCGCGCCCGGGCAACAACCCCTTCAGCCTCACGGGCCAACCTTCGGCCTGCGGAACCGTGCGAGAAGTCGGGACGCTGTCCAATCGCCTGCCGGCGGACATGGTCGTCACCAATCCCGAGCACCGCGCGAAAGCAGAGAAGCTCTGGAAGCTGCCCGAGGGCACGATCCCCGAGAAGCCCGGCCACCACGCGGTCGACATGTTCCGCGCCTTCCAGCGCGGCGACATCACTTGCCTGTGGGTGCAGACCACCAACCCGTGGGTCTCGCTCCCCAACCTGCACCGCTACGAGCGCAAGCCCGGCGACGGCAAGTTCCTGATCGTCAGCGATGTCTACCCGACGCCGACGACCGACCGCGCGGACCTGATCCTTCCCAGCGCACTGTGGGTGGAGCGCGAAGGCGTGTTCGGCAACTCCGAGCGCCGCACACAGCAGTGGAACAAGCTCGTCGAGCCGCCCGGCGAAGCGCGCGAGGACGCCTGGCAGATCGTCGAAGTCGCGCGCCGCATGGGCCTGGGCCAGCTGTTCCCCTGGGAAGGCGACTGGCACGAAGCGATGTTCGAGGAGTACCGCTCGTTCACGCTCGGCGTGGGCAAGGACCTCGCGAGCTACGCGCAACTCAAGTCCACACGCGGTCTGCTCTGGCCGGTCGTCGACGGCAAGGAGACGCGTTATCGCTACGCCGGCGGTCACGATCCCTACGTGGCCGCGGGCCGCGACGTGCACTTCTACAAGGCCAAGGGCTACGGCGAACGCGCCGCGATCTGGCTGCGGCCCCACCACCCGCCCGCCGAGGTCCCCGACGCCGAGTACCCGCTGTGGCTGTGCACAGGCCGAGTGCTCGAGCACTGGCACACCGGCTCGATGACGCGCCGTGTGCGACAACTGCACCAAGCCGTTCCGCGCGCGTACGTCGAGCTCAACCGCGCGGACGCGCTCGAGCTGGGCGTGAAGAGCGGCGACCGCGTGCGCCTCGAGTCGCGGCGCGGGGCGATCGAGCTCGAAGCGCGCGTCGATGGACGCGGCCAGCCGCCGCGCGGCAGCGTGTTCGTGCCGTTCTTCGACGAGTCCAAGCTGATCAACGAGCTCACGCTCGATGCGATGGACAACATCTCCAAGGAGCCCGACTACAAGAAGTGCGCGGTGCGGGTGAAGCTCGCGGAGCAGCGCACATGAGACGCGCGCTCGCAGCGCTCGCTCTCGGCGCCATGTGCGCGTGTTCCGGCGAGTCGAGTTCGCCTGCGGGCGTCGACGTGCCCGGCCGGCCGGGCGCAACGAAGTCGAGTGCGACCGTGCGCGCCCAGCGGCGACTGTTCGACGGCGCGCCGCCGACCGTCCCGCACCCGCCGCTGGGCGGCTCGTGCACGCAGTGCCACAACGCGCGCGGCATGGACGTCCCCGGCCTGGGCTTCGCTCCGCCATCGCCGCACGAAGACACGCCGGGCATGAGCGCGCTCTCGCGTTGCAATCAGTGCCACGTGCACGTGCTCGACACGGCGGAGTTCGTCGCCAACGGCTTCGCCGGCGTGCGCCAGGACCTGCGCAAGGGCGAGCGTCTCTACGATGGCGCGCCGCCCGTGATGCCCCACTCCCGCTCGATGCGCGAGAACTGCGCGGCTTGTCACGACGGACCCGCCGCTCGCGAAGAGGTACGTTGCACGCACCCCGAACGCACACGCTGCGATCAATGCCATGTCCCCAGCGTGGACGACAGCTTGTTCACGCGCCCCTGAAGTCCCCCGGCGGCTCACGCCGTAATCCACATCGTGCTCCCCCGCTCCGCGTTTCGCGTGCTCATCGCCGCCTCGGCGCTCCCCGCTTTCGCTGTCGCCCAGTCCGACCCGCGTCCGGCGTTCAAGTTCCAGCGCCAGGACGAGGACTGGTCCGCGTTCCGCGCGCAGTTCGGCGAAGCGCAGTGGCTCTTCGATCCGTTCAAGCACATGGCGCTCGACGACCAAGGCCAGTGGTGGGCCTCGTTCGGCGGGCGTACCGAGATGCGCACCGAGTTCTGGGACGGCTTCGGCTTCGGCGCGCAGACGCCGGGCAATCGCGACGAGTTCACGATCTCGCGCTTGCACCTGCACGGCGACTTCCACTTCGGAGAGCACCTGCGCGCCTTCGTCGAAGCGCGCACGGCGCAGACCACCGAGCGCGGCCTGCCCGGCGGCGAGCGCGACGTCGACCTCGACACGCTCGACCTCTACAACGCGTTCCTCGATGTCGGCTCGCGCCTGGGCGATGGCAACGTGCGGCTGCGCACCGGCCGACAGTCGCTGTCCTACGGCAGCCAGCGCCTCGTCAGCCCTCTGCCGTGGGTCAACGCCCTGCGCGCCTTCGAGGGTTTCTGCGCGCGTTGGTCGACGGGCCGCTGGAACGTCGACGCGTTCCTCACTTCGCTGGTGGTGATCGAGCGCTTCGATCCCAACGAGCGCGACGACGAGAAGCAGCTCTACGGCCTGTACGCCACGCGCACGCCCGAGAAGGGCGGCGTGGGTCTGGACCTGTACCTGCTCGGCAACACGCGCCCCGACGTGACCATCAACGGCACGAGCGGCGACGAGCGCCGCCACACGGCCGGTCTGCGCACCTGGGGGCCGTGGGCAGAGAAGGGCGACTTCGAGTTCGAAGGCGCCTGGCAGTTCGGAGAGCTCGGCGACGAGGACGTGTCCGCCTGGTTCGCGAGCCTGGTGGTCGGCTACAAGCCGGGCGACTCGTCGCTCGCGCCGCGCGTGTTCCTGGGGCTCGACGCCGCGAGCGGCGACCGCTCACCCGGCGGCTCGGTGCAGACCTTCAATCAGCTCTACCCGCTGGGCCACGCCTACTTCGGCTTCGCAGACGCGCTCGGAAGGCAGAACGTCGCAGCCGCGAATCTGGGCTGCAGCGTCAAGCTCGACGCGAGCACGACCGCGACGCTCACCGGCCACGTGTTCCAACTGATGGACAAGGACGACGCGATTTACGGCGTGAACGGCGCGCAGTTCCGCCCCGGCGGCTTCGACTCGGCCGATGTCGGGCAAGAGCTCGACCTGCTCGTGAATCACACCGTGACCAAGTTCTTCAGCGTGTACGGCGGCTACAGCCACCTCTTCGCCGGCCAGGCCATCGAAGAGGGCGCGACCGACGAGGACCAGGACTTCGCCTACGTGGGCGCGTCGTTCTACTTCTGACGCGCTTCGAGGGCCTCGAGGATCAGCGCTCGCCCGCGCGCCGCGCCATCGCGCTGTGCGTGGCCCGCGGGCAGCAGCTCGTCCGCCAATTCACAGGCGCGCAGGATCGACGCGAGCGCGGCGTCGAGTTCGCCCGAGGCGTGGAGCACACTCGCCATGTCGAGCACGACCGTGAGCACGTCGACGTGGCGCGGACCGAACAGCTGCTCGCGCAGCTCGAGCGCTCGCCGAAGGTGGGCCAGCGATTCGTCGTAGCGCTTGCGGAGCCTGAAGACGACCGCCGCGCCGCGATGTGCGGTGGCGCAGTCCTGGGCGTCGAACGGCAGCGAGCGCTCGAAGGTGTCGATCGCGCGCAGGTAGTGCTCCAGCGCTTGGTCATCCTGCTCGCGTAGAAAGCTCAGGTTTCCTACGCCCAGCAAGCTGCGGGCAACCAGCGTGTGCCGCTCGCCGAAATGGCTGCAGCGCAAAGCCAGGGCGCGCTCGGCGCTCTCGAGCGCTTCGTCCAGCCGACCCAGTCTCTGCAAGCACAGCGATTCGTTCGACAGCGCGTTCGAGATGTCGGGGTGAGTCTCGGGCCAGACGCGCTCGTACAGCTCGCGCGCTTCCCGGTGCGCCGCCAGCGCCTCCTCGATGCGCCCTTGCGCCTCCATGCAGCCTCCGAGGTTCACCAGCGCGTTGCCGATCGTCTCGTGATCCGCGCCGTACGCGCCGCGCAACTTGGCCAGCGCCGAACGCAGCAGCTCCTCCGCGCGCGCAAAGCGTCCCAGGTTCATGCAGGCGTAGCCCTGGTTCACCTCGAACTGCGCGAGCTTCGGGTGCTCGGGCGCGTACAGGGCGCGCAGTTGCTCGGCGCCCTGCTCAAAGCGGGCGAGCGCCTGTTCGTACTCGCCCAGGAGCGAATGAACGCCGCCCAAGCTCCCCAGACACTCGGCGGCATCGGCGTTGGGCGCATCGCCCGTGACGCGACGGAAGTGCGCCAGCGCCTCATCGAGGGTCGCGCGAGCCTGCGCGTGGCGGCCGAGCATCAACTGGGACACGCCGAGGTCGCGCAGGCTCTGCGCGATCTCCGTGTGGTCGCCTTCGTGCACGCGCCGGCGCATGTCGAGCGCCGCGGTGAAGTGCTCGAGCGCCTGTTCGTGACGTTCGAGCTTCGCGCAGGCCACGCCCAGGTTGTTGCGCCACTGCGCGAACAGCACGGTGTCACCGAGCTCCATCGACTCAACTGTCGCCAGCGCGCGCTCGATCAGCTCGACACCAGCTTCGAACTCGCCCAGGTTCGCACGTGCCTGCCCGACGTTGGCGAGACTCGCTGCGACGTCTACGTGGCGCTCCCCATGCAGCTGCAAGCGCAGCTCCAGCGCCTCGCTGTGAACGCTCAGCGCCTCGGAGAAGCGCGCCAGCCTCCCGAGCACGCCCCCCAGTTTCACCAGCGCTCGCGCGAGTTCACCGCGGCGCTCACCCCGCTCGTCGCGGAGCCGCTCGACCTCAGCCAGTACTTCTTCGAGCGGAGGAGTCGGTCCGTCCATCTCCGTCTCCAGCGCCGACAGCGATCTCCATAACCGCGCCGCGTGTTTCGCGGCCAGCAACGGCGCCCTTCTCTCAATCTCATCGCTCGCTTGGAGCATCGCGTTGCGCAACCGTTGCTGCGCCGAACCGCCGGCCGCGGAACTGAGCGCACGCAACGTGTGCTCCAGAGCTCCAACGGCCTGCTCGGCCTGCTCGGCGTGTCGACTAGCGGCGCGCGCCTCCCGTTCGGCCTCCGTGCGCGCTGCCGTTTCGCGCTCGAGCGCCACGGCCAGATCGTCCTCCGCCGCATTCGCGCGCCGCGCCTCGCTGGTCGTCAACACCAGACCGGCGACCAGGATCACCAAGGCGGCGGCCAGCGAGCTCGACAGCGCTCGATTGCGCGCCACCCACTTCGCGGCCTGCGCCCAGGCGCTTTCGTCGTGCGCCGCCACGACGCGGCCGTCGAGGAACGCGCGCAGGTCGCGAGCGAACTCGCCCATCGAGGCGTAGCGCTCGCGCGGATCGCGGGCCATCGCGCGCTCGCAGATCGCGACCAACTCCGGCGCGGCGCGCGGCGCGAGCTCGCCGAGCGGCTGCGGCGGCCCCTGAACGACCGCGCGCAGCACGTCGGAGGCCGTCGCGTCCGGCGACCGGCTCGAGTGCGGCGCGGCGCCGCTCAGGAGCTCGTACAGCATCGCGCCGAGCGCGTAGACATCCCACGCGGGGCCGAGCGTCTCGGTGCGACCCGCGGCTTGCTCGGGCGACATGTAGAACGGCGTGCCGACGATCGAGCCGTGGCCGCTGAACAGCGGAGTGTGCGAGGACGAGGCCTCGCGACCTGCTGCGCCACGCGCCGACGCTCGCTCGCGTCCGGCGTCGATCCAGCGCGCCAGCCCCCAGTCCATCACGTGCACCTCGCCGTAGTCCCCGACCATCACGTTGGCGGGCTTGAGGTCGCGGTGCACGACGCCGCGGTCGTGCGCGTAGGCCAGCGCGTCGCAGATGCGCACGAACACCTCGAGCATGCGCGCCAGGCGCCAGTCCGCATCGCCCTGCGCGAAGCGCGCGAACAGCTCGCGCAGATCCGCGCCCCGCACCAGCTTCATCGTGAAGTACAGCCGGCCGTCGGCGTCGCTGCCCAGCTCGTGCACGGGCACGATTCCGGGGTGGTCGAGCACGCTCGTCACGCGCGCCTCGTTGACGAAGCGCGCCCGCTGGCGGCGCGTAGCGGGAGTCACCTGTCCGCTCACGCTCTCCTGTCCCAGCGCGAGCTTCATCGCCAACTCGCGGCCGAGCACCGCGTCCCACACCGCGAGCACGACCCCGCCGCCGCCGCGCCCGATGACCGAGCGGAAGCGATAGCGCTCGCCGTCGGGCGGCCGCACGCCCAGGCGTTCGAGCAGCTCGGCGTCGCTGGCGCTGGGCCACAGCGCGCCTTCGGCCTCGAGCTCCTCCGGCGCCAGCGACCACAGGCCCTGGTCCCCGCGCGGCGCGACTTGGCGCAACACGCACGCGAAGTCGGCCCAGTCGGCGTGGTGCTGGCGCAGCGCGGGCGCGTGCGCGCTGTGGCGCGCGACGAAGTCCTCGAAGGGCTCCGCGCGGCCCTCTTCGTGGGCCATGAGCCACTGCGCGAACAGACTCTCGGCGTGTTCTCGGGCAGAGTGCGAGCTGTCCATGGAGAGCGCGGCGCGGCAAGGCGCACGCGGACGGGATCAGGGGACTGTCGAAGATCGAAGCGCGCCGGCGCGCGCCGCTCTCAGCGCGGCCTTCGACCGCGCTGAGATGTTGGTTCCGTCGCTACGACCACCTGGAGCCTTCGCGAAGCGCGAAAGCTCGAGGGGGCAGCAGCTCAGCCGCGCCAGGCGAGCAGCTTGTCGAGCGTGCCCGTCGAGACCGAGTGGTAGCGCGGGCGCGCCTTGGCGTAGAGCTCTTGCGCGCGCCGCAGACCCTCGGGCGTCTTGGCGAGCTCGGTATAAATCGGCTTCAGGAACTTGCGGCGGCCGACGTTCATCAGGAAGGCGTGCAGCTTGGCGTCCGCCGGGCGATAGTCGGCGCGCACGGCGCGCACGAGCCACGCGCACACGATCTCGCTGTTGCCGCTGCTCGTGAAGTTGAACGCGCGGTCGAGCGCGCCCATCTGCTCCGCGGTGAGTTGCTCGGGCAGCGCGTCGAGCAGCCGCAGCCACTGCTGCGTGACCCAGCCTTGCGTGTCGAGTTCCTGCGGCGCCGCGCCGGCCTTCCAGCGCTCGATCTGTGCGTCGACCGCGGCCAGCAGCGCGGAACTCGCTCGCGGCGCGTCGTCGGGCAGACCCGGCTCGCGCAGCCAGCGCGCGAGGTCGAGCTTCTGCGCGGCCTCGGGTCGATCGGCCAGCAGTTCGCGCTCGAGGTGTTCGAGGAAGTCCGCGGTGGTCACGCTCTCGAAGGCGTGTCCGTCGAACCAGCCGCGCAGGAAGCGGTCGAAGTCCTTGCGGCCGACCAGCTGCTCGATGCGCCGCAGGAGCAGCGCGCCCTTCTCGTAGGGCACCTGACTGAAGGCTTCGTCGGGGTGGCGCGCGCCCAGTTCGACGTGCAGCACCTGCTGCCAGGGTTCGAGCGCGGCGAGTTCGTGCTCGAGGTCGGCGCGGCCGAGCTGCTTCTCCATGTCGGAGCGCGCGGCGCCGTAGACCTCTTCCATGATGCGCTGCTCGAAATAGACCGTGAAACCCTCGTTGAGCCAGAAGTCGCGCCAGGTGGCGTTGGTGACGAGGTTGCCCGACCAGGAGTGCGCCAGCTCGTGCGCAACCAGGCCCACCAGCGACTTGTCGCCGGCCAGGATGGTCGGAGTCGCGAAGGTCAGGCGCGGGTTCTCCATGCCGCCGAAGGGGAAGGACGGCGGGAGGATGATCAGGTCGTAGCGGCCCCAGCGGTACGGACCGAAGAGCGCCTCGGCGCACTGGATCATCATCTCGGTGTCGACCAGCTCGTCGCGCGCGGCCTGCACCACGCTGGGCTCGGCCCACACTCCGCTGCGGTTGGAGATTTCGCGGAAGGCGAGCTCACCGCAGGCGAGCGCGATCAAGTACGGCGGAATGGGCTGCTCCATGCGGAAGCGCCACGCGCCGTCCGCGTCGCGTCCGAGCTGCTCCGCGCTCATCACGGCGGTCAAGCCCGCGGGCGCGCGGATCGCGGCGTCGTAGGTGATGCGCACGCCGGGCGAGTCCTGCAGCGGGATCCAACTGCGCGTGAGGATCGACTGACCCTGCGTGAACAGGAACGGCTTGCCGCCGCCGGCCGTCTGCGCGGGCTCGAGCCACTGCATCGCCTCCGCGCCGGGGCTGGTGCGATAGCGGATCGTGACCGCGGTGTCCTGCGGCGCGAGCTCGACCAGCAACGCGCTGCCCTTGACCGCGTCCTCCGCGCCAAGGTTGTAGTTGCGCACTCCGCCCGAGCTGCCGGTGATGCTGAGGATCTCGAGCCCGCGCGCGTCGAGCGCGAGCGGCGCGCTGGGATCCTTGCGCACCAACTCGAGCCGCACGGCGCCCTCGGCGCGGCGCGCTTCGAAGTCGAGCGCCAGATTCAGGCTGACGTGGCGAACCCGGACGCGGTTGGGCTGGGCGTGGGAGTGCTCGTCCATGGGCAGGGGGCGCTCGGGAGTGAACAGGGGCGGAGCACCCTGGCAGGCCGCGAGCGCGCAGACCAAGGGCAACAGGGCTGTCAGGGCGATTCTGGCGAGGTTCATGGGCGCTCAACATCCCGTCCGCTGGCGGCGCTGTAAACCCTGCTCCCCCCGCGGGCGCAGCCAGGAGTTCGCCGCCGGTGCTTTCGACGGCGGAGACCAAGCTCGTCGCAAATGGCCTGCGCACTTCGCGCGCGGCCGACGGCGCCGCAACTCGCGAATCCGGAGCGGCTGTAGCGATGGAGCTCCTGACGGTCCCGAGCCTCGCCGAGGACAACACTCCACAGCGTCTTCTCGAGCTCGCAGTCCTCGCCGGGCCGGCGCCCAGGCGCGACGATGCCTCGACCTCCAGCCCTCCCGCGAGATCGAGGACGCAGGAGCGTTCCATGTCGTGAGCGGCGCGATCGACGCCACTGACGGCCGCGCGCCGAACTCCACGTCACGGGCGCAGCGGCGCTGCCGATTGCGCGTCCGCGCGCCGGCCGAGCACGACCCCAGCGGCCCCCAATACGGGCGCGTTCAACAAGGAGCGTGTCCCGCAGTTCGTGATCGGCGACGGCGCATGCGTTCGCCGAGACCCGCCGCAGCCGCGGCGCGCAGGTGGCGCTCTACTTCCGCGAGTCCTGCTCGCCCTGCACGGGTTCGGGCTCCACTCCGCCTCGACGCCGGTGATCGACCTCGACGACGGCAAGCTCAACCCCGCGATGTACCCGGCCCGCTCGGGCGGCGACGCTCTGCCGGGGATGCGAACTCACGCGAGCTGACGGACTGTCGTTCAGCTCGATCGAAACGAGCAGCGGCGGCGAGCGGCGCGAGCCCCCACCGCCGCTGTGGCGCTTCAGCTCGCGCCGAGCAGCGTGTTGCGGATGCGCTCGAGCACCCGGCGGAACACGCTCCGCGGCTGCGCGGCGACGTCCTCGGGCAGAGGACCCTGGAGTCGATTCGCGAGGCGGCGCGTGGCGCGAGAGTAGGCCGCGCGAGCCGCGCGCGGTGAAGCGGCTGTCGCGGCGGCCGGGGGCGTCGAGTCGCGCAGCGCGGCGGGCGCCGTGGAGTCGGACAGCGCCTGGAGTTGACGAGCGGAGTTGGCGATCGGGCGGGCGGAGCGGATCTGCATGACGAGGAGCTCGGGAATCTGAGGTGGACTTGGGATCGATTCGCCGCATCCAGGGGAGGCGGGGCGCGCGGCCCACGCAAGCTGGCTGCGCGCGTCGGTGATCGAAGCTCCGCGAGGTGCGTTGCGCGCCAACTCGCTCCGATTCGCGCCGAACCCGAGCGCACGTCGAGGCGAGCGCGCAACACGCCGCTTGTTCGCGCGTGCGCGGCTGGTATCACTACGCGGCGGGCGACTCGCTCGCCCAAGTCTCAACCACCCATGCGCACCCTCGCGTTGATCGTCGCCGGCCTGACCCTCGCCTCCTGCGAGAGCTTCCCCAAGAACAACACCACGCGCGGCGCCGTCGACCTCGCGGCGCGCGGCGAAGCGCTGGCCAAGTTCTCGGCCCAGGGCACGCAGCGCGTCCACGTCGTCGTCGAGAACCGCGGCCCGGGCGCGCTCGAGTTCGTGGTGAGCGACGACCGCGGCCGCACGATCGAGAGCGGTGAGATCGCGCGCGTGCGCCGCAGCTTCACCTGGCGTCCGCTCGAGTCCTTCGTGACGTTCAAGGTCCGCGCCAGCGACCAGCCCGCGCGATTCGACTACCGCGTGGCGAGCGAGGGACCGTTCACGGTCGAGTGGAACCTCACCCACGCGCTCGCGCCGCGCCCGTGACGGGTTGAGGCGCCGGCGCGCCAGTGCGAGGCGTTCGTTCGCGCGCCGAAGTGAGACAGTTGCTTGCGCACGAACGCGCGACGGTCACTTGCGCACGAACGCGCGACGCAGCACCCCGACCGAGATCGGACCCGCCGCAGCCGCCGCGCAGGCGTCGGGGAACAGGTGCGTGCGCGCCACGCGCTGCACGTCGTCGGGCGTGATGGCGGCGTAGATCTTCGGCGCCTGCTCGAGGTAGTCGTCGCCCAGGCCGAAGCGCTCGGCGGTGACCATGTAGCTCGCGCGCCGCGCGGCCCGCTGGAACGAGAGCGCGAACGAGCCGACGACGTAGTCCTTGGCCGTCGCCAGTTCCGCCTCGCCCACCGGCTCGTCCTGGAGCCGGCGCATTTCGCGCAAGAAGCCGTCGATCGCGACCGGCACCTTGTCGGGCGAAGTGCCGATGTAGGCCGTGAACGTGCCGGGGTGCAGCCCGGCGCTCGAGTGGATCGAGGCGTGCACGCTGTAGGCGAGCCCGAGCTCATCGCGCAGGCGCATCGCGACGCGATTGGTGAAGCCCGGGCCCGCGCCGAGCACGTGGTCCATCACCACCAGCGCGGGATAGTCGGGGTCGGTGCGCCGCACGCCCAGGTGGCCGAGCTGCACGTGAACCTGCTCGCGCTTGGCGTGGAACGCAGCGCAGCGCGGCGCGCGCGGCGGCAGCTCGGGAATCGTGATCGGAAGGTCTTCGCCCGGCGTCCAGCGCGCGAGCGCGCGGTCGAGCAGCGCCGCGACTTGCGCCGGCGGCGTCGGGCCGCACACGGCGATCACCGCTCGGCGCGCGACCCAGTTGCGGCGGTGGAAGGCGGTCAGGTGCCGGCGCTCGAGCCGCGCGACGCTCTCGATCTCGCCCGTCGCCGAGCGACCGAGCCAGTGCTCGCCGTAGATCAGGCGCTTGAACAGCCGATCGCATTGCACGCGCGGCTCGTCGCGCTCGATCTGGAGACGGTCGAGCAGGCGTTGGCGCTGGCGACGCACCTGCGTCGTGGGGAACATCGGTTGGGTCAGGAGCTCGGCCGTGAGCTCGAGCAGGGTCTCCCAATGCTCCGCCGCGGCCGCGGCCGACAGTCCGTTGGACTCGCCCGAGATGGTCGCGCCAGCCGTTTCGAGGATGTCGGCGATCTCTTCTTCGCTGCGCCGCCGCGTGCCCTGGTCGAGCAGCGCGCCGGTCAGGAACGCCTGCCCTTCGAGGCCGCGCTCGTCGAGCGAATGGCCGCCGCGCAAGTGCATTTGCAGCGCGATGACCGGCGACTGCGGTCGGTGCGAGACCAGCAGCTTCACGCCGCAGCCGAGCACGAAGCGTTCGACCGGAAGCCGCACTGCCAGGGCGCCGCGCGCCGGCGAGGACTTGAGCGAGCTCACCGCGCAGCTCCGCGTCGACGGCGGCGCTCGCCCGAGCGGCCACGCGCGGTCTCGGACTTCGGAGTGCACCAGCCGACCACCCGCCGCTCGCGCGCGAGCAGCCGGCGCGCGACCTCGCGCACCGCGGTGGCGTCGACCGCCAGCGTGCGCTCGAGCCCGTCGAGCGCCAGGCGCCAGTCGGCGTCGACCGCGAACTCGCCCAGACGCTCGGCGAAGTCGCTGGCCGTCTCCAGATCGAAGGCCTCCGAAGCGCGGATCATCGCGCGCGCGCGGGCCAGTTCGCGCGAGCCGACGCGCTCGCTCGCCATGCGGGCGATCTCGTCGTCGATCGCGGCCTCCACGGCCGCGCAGTCGACCGTCGGCGCGCACTCGGCGAACAGCCAGAACACGCCGCCCTCGACGCGCGTGTCGCTCTGCGTCGAGATGCTCGTCACCAGTTCGTCGTCGACCACCAGGCGGCGGTGCAGGCGCGAGAGCCGGCCGGCGCTGAGCAACGTCGAGAGGACGTCGAGCGCGTAGTCGTCGGCGCTGCCCACCACCGCGGTGGGCCAGGCCATGCACAGGCGCTTGGCGGAGTCGTCCCAGCGCATCTGCACGCGACGCTCGCCCGTCACCGGCGTCTCGCCAGGCCGGAAGATGTCGACGCTCTCGAAGCTCTCGCCCGCGGGCAGCGCTTCGAAGTGCCGCCGCGCGCGCGCCAGGGCGTCCTTGGGGTCGAGGTCGCCGCACAGGACCAGCGTGGCGTTGCCCGGGTGGTAGAAGCGCCGCCAGTACTCGCGCATGTCGCGCACGTTCAAGCGCGCGAGCGCGTCGGCGTGCCCGATCACCGGACGGCGGTAGGGATGGCGCAGGAACAGCGTGCTCTGCACGAGTTCGGTCAGCCGCCGCCACGGATCGTCGAGGCCCATCGAGAGCTCCTCGAGCACCACCGCGCGCTCCGCGTCGAACTCCTTGGCGTCCAGCGCCAACGCGCGCATGCGGTCGGCCTCGATCTCCAGCGCCGTCTCCCAGCGGTCCGAGGCGAGCTCGAACCAGTACGCCGTGTGGTCGCAGCTCGTGAAGGCGTTGTTGGAGCCGCCGAGCATGGTCGTGAGGCGGTCGATCTCGCCTTTGCCGAAGCGCTCGGCCCCCTTGAACATCATGTGCTCGAGGAAGTGCGACACGCCGGCCTCGTGCTCGCGTTCGTTGCGCGACCCGACGCGGTACCACAGCATCACCGCCACGACGGGATCGGTATGCCGCTCGGCGATCAGGATGCGCATGCCGTTGGCGAGGCGATGCTCGTGGACCTGCGCGCCGCGCGTCGGGGCGGCGCGTCCCCGTGCAAGCCGCACGGTCTTGAAGGCGTCGAAGCTCATGGCGGTGGGGTCCGGCGTCGTCGAGCGCGGGGTGCTGCTGTTCAAGGCCTGCGGTCCTGCTTGCGCGGCGCGGGACGCGGCGCGCGCTGCACGCGGCGATCGCGGCTGGAGGCCACGGCGCCCTGCTCGCGCTGACGCTGTTCGTCGCGCAAGCGCTGGCGCTTCTCGCCGCGCTGGTGACGGCCGGCGGGCGCCGAAGGCTGCGTGCGATCGAGCTGGCGACGACGGTCGCGCAGCCATTTCGCGCGGTCCTTGGGGCTGCGCCGCTCGCGCCCGGGCGGGATCGGGCGCGCCGCCGGCGGCGTTCCACGCGCCTCGCGCGGAGCGCCCTCCTTGAAGTGGCGCACGCGCGGGTCCTCGCGGCGGTCGGCCGGCGCGGCGGCGGCGCTCTCCTGCGACTGCGCCAGGAGCTCGCGCACTTCCTCGCGCAGCAGCGGACGCCACTTGCCCTCTTTGAGAGAGCGATCACTCAGCGCGCCGATGTGCGTGCGGCGCAGTTGGAGCACGTTGAAGCCCACTGCGGCGAACACGCGCCGCACTTCGCGGTTCTTGCCCTCGTTGAGCGTGACCGTCAGCAGCGACCACTCGTTGGTGCGCTTGAGCACCTTGACGAAGGCCGGCGCGGTGCGTCCCTCGGCCAGCCACACGCCCTTGCGCACCTTGTCGACCGACTCGGGATCGACGCGCCCGCGGAGCTTGACCGAGTAGGTCTTGTTCACGCCGTAGCGCGGGTGCGCCACGCGATTGGCGAACTCGCCGTCGTTGGTGAGCAGGATCAGGCCCTGACTGTCCTCGTCGAGCCGACCGACCGTGTAGATGCGGCCCTTGTCGGGATCGGTGATCAGATCGATGGCGCGCGCGCGCGCTTCACGCCGCTCGTTGGTGCAGACCACGCCGCGCGGCTTGTGCAACAGGTAGTAGCGCAGCCGCGTGCGTTCGGGGCGCAGCACGACGCCGTCGACCTCGACGCGCTGCTTGGCTGGATCGACCTTGAGCCCCAGCTCGGTGACGATCTCGTCGTCGACGCTGACCTTGCCCTTGGCGATCAACTCGTCGCACTTGCGGCGCGACGCGACGCCGTGGTCGGCGAGGTACTTGTTCAGGCGGACCAGCTCGCCCGCGCCGGCGTCGTCCTGCGGCGCGGGGACGTCCTCCATCGGACGAGTCATGCTTCAGCGCCCCAGCTTGGTCTTCGTGCGCTCGATCGCGGTCAGACAGGCGAGGCTCTGTGCGGGCGCGCTTTCGTTGGACGCGCGGTAGTCGCTCAGCGCGGCCTCGAAGCGCCCGAGCATCTCGTTCGCGACGCCGCGCGCGTACAGGGCGCGGTAGTCGGCGGAGTCCGAGCGCAGCGCGCGGTCGAAGGCCGTGATGGCCACTTCCCATTGCGAGTTGCGCAGCGCGCGCACGCCGGCCTGGCAATCGCGGTCGGGCGAAGCCTCGACCACGAGCTTGTCGGCGCGTCCTTCCACGGCCGTGGGTACGGCCACGATCGCTTCGACCGGTCCGCGCACCGTGTGCTCGACATGGGCGCAACCCGCGCCGGCGAGCGCGAGCAGCAGGGAGGCGAAGGCAGGGGCGCGAGCAGCGCGCGGAGAGGCGGTCATGGCAGTCGGCGAGGAGGGTCGGAGCGGTCGAAGCCGCGCGCGTGCGCGGCCGTTCAACCGGGGATTGTGCCCTTTGCGCCCACCGGGAACCAGGGCGCGAGGCCCGCGCGCCCCCAGCGCGCGCGGCGCGCGGGCCGGATCGGGGCGGCAGGAGCGGCGCTCGGCGGGCGCGCGCGGCGCTCCGAGCCGGCGCGCGACGTGCGCGGCGGCGCCGAACCGACGAGCGAGGGCGAGCGGCCGGGACCAGGCCCCCTCGCCGCCCGCCCGCAGCGCCGCGCGCGACGCCCCGGCCGCTGCCCCGCCGTCCGCGCGCCGCCCCCCATCTTGCCATTGTTTGCGACAGCAAGTATTTTGGTTGCTACCACAAGTATTAGTCCAAGGTCTCGGACTCAGCTGGCCGATACCGATCCGCAACCCGCGCACCGCGCAAGGAGGCCTTCCCGTGATCGCACGCACCCACTCGACGTCGTCCGCGCCTGCGCGCTTCAAGCTGCTGCGCCGCGAACACCTCGACCAGATCGAGCCGCTCAAGCGCCTGCCGCGCAGCGAGATCGACGCCATCCGCACGGTGGCCCATGTGCTGCCGTTCGCAGTCAACAGCTACGTCGTCGACGAGCTGATCGACTGGTCGCGCGCGCCGCGCGATCCGATCTTCCAGCTCACCTTCCCGCAGCGCGAGATGCTCGCGCCCGACGACTTCGAGCGGATGTTCGCACTGGTGCGCGATAACGCGCCCGAAGCGCAGATCCGCAGCGCCGCGCGTGAGATCCAGCTGAGCATGAACCCGCACCCCGCGGGCCAGGCGACGCTGAACGTCCCGACCCAGGCGGCCGCAGGCGGCGACGGCTCGACGCTGGTCGGCATCCAGCACAAGTACCGCGAGACGGTGCTGTTCTTCCCCAGCCGAGGTCAGACCTGCCTGTCCTACTGCACCTACTGCTTCCGCTGGCCGCAGTTCGTGGGGCTGGACGACATGAAATTCGCCGCGCGCGAGTCGGCCGGGCTGGTCGAGTACCTGCGCGCGCACAAGGAAGTGAGCAACGTGCTGATCACAGGCGGCGACCCGCTGGTGATGCGCACGGCGTTGCTGCGCCGCTACCTCGAGCCGCTGCTCGCCGCCGATCTCGAGCACGTCTCCACGATCCGCATCGGGACCAAGGCGCTGGCCTTCTGGCCGCAGCGCTTCCTGACCGACCCCGACGCCGACGAACTGCTCGCGCTGTTCGAACAGATCGTCGCGTCCGGTCGCCACTTGGCGTTCATGGCGCACTTCAGCCACCCGCGCGAGCTCGAGACGGACGTCGCGCAGGCGGCGCTGGCGCGCGTGATCGCGACCGGCGCGGTGGTGCGCACCCAGGCGCCACTGATCCGGCGCGTCAACGACGACGCGCGCATCTGGCAGCGCATGTGGAGCGAGCAAGTGCGGCTCGGGGCCGTGCCCTACTACACCTTCGTCGAGCGCGACACCGGACCGCGCGGCTACTTCGAAGTGCCGCTCGAACGCGCCTGGCGCATCTTCCGCGAGGCGTACTCGGGGGTGTCCGGCCTGGCGCGCTCGGTCCGCGGCCCGTCGATGAGCGCCACGCCCGGCAAGGTCGTGATCGACGGCGTGAGCGTGATCGGCAGCGAGCAGGTCTTCGTGCTGCGCTTCCTCCAGGCGCGCCGCTCCGAATGGGTTGGCCGACCGTTCTTCGCGCGCTTCGACCCGCGCGCCACGTGGCTCGACCAGTTGCGCCCGGCTTTCGGCCGCGAGGAGTTCTTCTTCGCGGAGGGTATGCGCGAGATCGAGGCCGAGCACCGCTGGCGCGCGAACCTCAAGGCCAGTTCGTCGCCGCTCACCCCGCAATCGCTGGCGAGCTGAATCCACTCCCGCGCGCAGCTTGGCCCTTCCGCTGCGCGCGGGAGCGTGCTCGGATAGAACGGGTCGTTCCGCCCCCCCCATAACCCGCCCGGGAGTGCAGCAGTTTTGCAGCCAAATCAAGACGCAGCGCGCGCCGTCGTCGACAGGACCCAGCTCGGACAGACCCTCGGCTTCATGCGCACGCTGCTCGGCGTCGGTCACGCGCTCGAGGCGCGCTCCAAGCGCATGCAGGCGCGCATCGGAGTGACCGCCTCGCAGCGCCTGCTCCTGCGCATCGTCGGTCGCTACCCCGGCATCAGCGCTGGCGAACTGGCGCAGCTCATGGAAGTGCACGCCAGCACCGTCACGGGCGTGCTGCAGCGACTCGAGCAGCGCCGTTGGATTGCGCGCCGTCCGGACGCGGCCGATCGCAGGCGCACGCTGCTCGAGCTGACCGAGGAAGGCTCCAAGATCGACGCGCTGCGCATCGGCACCGTCGAAGCGGGCGTGCGCCGCGCGCTCGGCCGTTGCAGCGAGGCGCAGATCAGCGCGGCGCTCACCGTGCTCGACTCGATCTCGCGCGAGCTCGTGCGCGAGGAGTGACGCCCATCAGCTTTCGGCCGCAGCGCGCACGTTGCGCCACAGCGCTTCCACGTGTTCGCGCTCGGTCGCCAGCGCTCCGATCGACAGGCGCACCATCCAACGGCCGTCGAGCGTCGCGGGCGTCACGTACGCGCGCCCCGAGCGGTTGAGCGCCTCGGCCCAACGCTGCGTGTGCGCATCCAGCGCCTCGCCGGCCAGCCCGGGCGGCTCGTGGCGCACGCACACCGTCTGCAGCGCCACCGGCGCCAGCACGCGCCACTGCGGCGTCGCGCGCACTGTCTCCGCCAGCCACTGCGCGTGCGCGAGATCGCGCCGCAGCCGCGCGCGCAGCTGCTCGAGGCCCTGATCGCGCAGCAGGAACCACAGTTTCAGCGCGCGAAAGCGCCGGCCGAGCGGAATGCCCCAGTCGCGCAGGTTGCGCGCGCGCTCGTCGAAGGCCGTTGCGAGGTAGCTCGGCCGCGTGCTCATCACGCGCACCAGGTGCTCGCCGTCGCGCACGTAGTACAGCGAGCAGTCGAAGGCAACGCCCAGCCACTTGTGCGGGTTGAGCACCAGCGAGTCGGCGCCCTCGACACCGCTCCACAGCGCGCGCAACTCCGGCAGGATCATCCCCGAGCCGGCCATGGCCGCGTCGACGTGCAGCCACACGCCGTGCTCGCGGGCGAGTTGCGCCAGCGGCTCGAGCGGGTCGAAGGCCGTGGTCGTGGTGGTCCCGCTCGTGGCCACGATCGCGCACGGAATCCGGCCCGCCGCCCGGTCGGCGCGCAGCGCGCGCGCGAGTTCTTCGGGCCGCAGCGCGAAGTTCTCGTCGACCGCGATGGCGCGCACGTTCTCGCGGCCGAAGCCCGCCACTAGCGCCGCCTTCTCGACCGAGCTGTGGCTGTGCTGCGAGACGTACACCACCAGGGGCGCTTGCTCGGCTTGAAGACCTCCGCGCGCCAGTCCGTACTGCGTCGTCCGTTCGCGCGCGCAGACCAGCGCCACCAGCGTCGAAGTCGAGGCCGTGTCCTGAATCACCCCGCGCCACGCGTCGCTCAAACCCAGCGCGCGCCGCATCCAGTCCAGCGTCAGGTCCTCGAGCTCCGTCAGCGCCGGATTCGACTGCCAGGCGAGCCCCAGCGAGCCGACGCCGGTGCTCAGCAAGTCTCCGAGCACGCTCGACAGCTCGGCGTTGGAGGGGAAGTAGCCGTGGAAGCTGGGGTGCTGCCAGTGCACCAGCGCCGGCGCGAGCACGCGCTCGAAGTCGGCCAGCAGCGCCTCGAATGGCGCAGGCTGCTCGGGCGGCTCCGCGGGCAGTTGCGCGCGCAGGGAACCCGGCTCGATCGGAACGGAGACGGGCTGCGACTCGACCTGCGCGCGGTAGTCGGCGATCCAGTCGATCAATCGATGCCCGGCGCGGCGGAACTCCTCGGTGTTCATGCCGCGAGCTTTCGCGACGCGGCGCGTCGGCGCAAGGGCGCGGCGGCCGGGGACTCAGCTCTGGCGCGGGAACAGCTTCGACGGAACGAGCCCCATGCGCGCCAGGCGGAACTGCGTCCCGACCATCAGACACCCCAGGCCGTACTTCACGCTGCGGCTGAAGTTGATCGAGCTCGCCTCGGGGAAGTACTTCGTCGGGCAGGAGACCTCGGCGATCGTGTAGCCGTGCCACACGATCTGCGCGAGCATCTGGTTGTCGAACACGAAGTCCTCGGAGTTGTGCGAGGTGTCGACGCGCTCGAGCAGGCGCCGTGAGAAGGCGCGGTAGCCGGTGTGGTATTCGGAGACCTTGGCGCCGATCAGCAGGTTCTCCGCCGCGGTCAGGAAGCGGTTGGAGACGTACTTCCAGATCGGCATGCCGCCCGCCAGCGCGCGGCCGCCGAGGATGCGCGAGCCCAGCACGCAGTCGTACAGCCCGTTGGCGATCATCGAGGCCATCGCCGGGATCAGGAGCGGCGTGTACTGGTAGTCGGGGTGCACCATGATCGCGATGTCGGCCCCGTTCTCGAGCGCGATGCGATAGCAGCTCTTTTGGTTGCCGCCGTAGCCCCGGTTCTTGGGGTGCACGTGCACGATCGTGTTCGGCAGCGTCCTGGCGATCGCCACGGTGTCGTCGCGGCTGCCGTCGTCGACCACGATCACCAGGTCGACCACGCCCTGCGCCATGACCTCGTCCCAGGTGCGCTTGAGCGTCGAAGCCGCGTTGTAGGCCGGCATCACGACCACGATTTTCTTTCCGGCCAGCATGGGGGGGCTGCGCCGCGCGGACGCGGTCGGCGCGGGAATCCTATCCCGCTCGGCCGCCTCAGGAGGCCAGGCCGAGCAATCGGCGCGCCTCGGCGCGGGCCGTCTCCTGGTCCCCGCCGCCGGCGATCATCTCGGCGATTTCGAGCACGCGCGCCTCGCCGGTGAGTTCCTCGACCGCGCTGCGCGTGCGCTCGCCCTCGACCGACTTGGCGGCCTTGAGGTGGCGCTGCGCCATGGCTGCGATCGCCGGGAGGTGCGTCACGCACAGCACTTGATGGTGCTCGCCCAGGCGCCGCAGGTGCGCACCCACCGCCGGCCCCAGCCGACCGCCCACGCCCGAGTCGATCTCGTCGAACAAGAGGCTTCGCCGCTCGCCGCAACTCGCCAACGCGCTGCGCAGGGCCAGCATGATGCGCGCCGTCTCGCCGCCCGAGGCGACCTGCTCGAGCTTGGCCAGCGGCTCGCCGGGGTTGGCCGCGAGCAGGAACTCGATGCGGTCCATGCCGCGCTCGCCGAAGCGCGTGGAGTCGGCCGCGATCACGCTGACCTCGTCGACCTCGCCCGTGGCCTCGCCCTCCTCGTCGCCGCGCTGCGCCAGTCGGATGTCGAAGCTCGCCTTGGGCAGCCCGAGTTCGCCGAACAGCGCCTGCACGGCCTTGATCAGCTTGGGGCGCACGGCCTTTCGTGCGCGGCGCAACTCGCCGGCGCGGGCCAGCACCAGCGCGCGCGCGGCGGCCAGTTCCGCGGCCAGCGTCTCGGTGCTCGTCTCGTCGGCTTCGAGCCGCGCCACCTGCGCGCGCAGCTCCGCCAGCCGCGCCACGAGCCCGGCGCCGTCGGTCTGGTACTTGCGCTCGAGCCGTTCGAGCTCCGCCAGGCGGGTCTCGATCTCTTCCAGCCGAGCGGGATCGACCTCCAGCCGCTCGCCCAGCGACTGCAGGGCTCGCGCAGCGTCATCCAGATGCGCCAGCGCCGACTCGAGCGACTCCGCCACCGGCGCGAGTGCGCCCACCTGCGCCTTCCAGCCCTCGACGAAACGCGCCAGTGAACGCGCGCGGTCGAGCACCGAGCCATCGTCCTCGCACAGCTCCCCCACCGTGCGCGACAACCCCTCCTTGAGGCTGGCCGCGTGCCGCAACAGCTCGCGCTGCGGCTCGAGTTCGGCGCGCTCGCCCTCGCGCGGGGCCGCGGCCGCCAGCTCGGCGCATTGAAAGCGCGCGAGGTCCAACGCATCGCGTCGCGTGGTCGCTTCGGCGCGCAGGCGCAGCGCCCGTTCGGCCAACACGCGCCAGGCGTCGCGCGCTACGCGGTAGCTCGCCACCAGTTCGTCGAGCTTGCCGAAGCCGTCGACCAGCCGGAGCTGCTCGCTGGGGTCGTGGAGCTTCTGGTGGTCGTTCTGGCCGTGGATCTCGAACAGGCGCGGCGCGAGGTCGACCAGGGCCTCGCGCGTGACGGGCCGGTTGTTCACGTAGGCGCGCGTGCGGCCATCGGCGAACACGCTGCGGCCCAGGATCAGCTCGCGCTCCTCGTCGCCGGCGCGCGCCCACTGCGCGACGAGCTGCGGCATGTGGCGGCGGGCCCAGCGCGCGATCGACGCGCTCTCTTTGCCGGCGCCGACCAGGAAGCGGCCCTCGACCACGGCCTTCTCCGCGCCGGAGCGCACGCGTCCGGGCTTGGGGCGATTGCCGAGCAGCAGCTCGAGCGCGCCGACCAGCAGGCTCTTGCCGGCGCCGGTCTCGCCGCTGATGACGTTGAGGCCCGGGCCGAAGGACAGCGAGGCGTGCTCGATGATGGCGAGGTCGCGGATGATCAGCTCGACGAGCATGGCGGTGGTTGGGACGCGAGGAGTGGACGAGTCGGACGCGCGCGAGGTTGCGCGCAATCAGCGCTGGCCCGCGCGCGCGTCACCAAAATCCGCTCCGTGCTCGCGCCAGAGCGTGTGGACATGATTGGCGCCGGGCTGGCTGTTGTCGAACTCGAACACGCTCGCGCCGACGTTGACGCGCCAGTAGCCGCGCTCGAGCGGCGCGAGGCTGCCGAGGTAGACCAGCGAAGCCCGTTCCAGGTCCGCGCGCAGCCGTTCGAGCGCACCCTCGCGAGCGGCCCCGCTCGAACGGTGTGCGAAAAGCTCCACGAGTTCCGCCAGGAGCGCCCGCTGCGGCGGCGTGAGCTGCGCCGCGCGCAAACCGTCCGGCCCTGGCGGTTCGACGCCGGGCGTGCCGCGAATGTCGCCGGTCAGCTCGCCCGCACCGAGCGCCTTGGCCCGCTGCTCGTCGTCCAGGCTCGCGAACAGCTCGCGCCCCAGATCCTCCTCGCGCGCGAGCGGTCGGCGCTCGCCGCCAGTCCCCGCCTCGCTGCGCGCCGGACTGGCGCCCAGGAACTGCGGCGTGACGCTGAGCACGCGCTCGGCCTCGCCCGTCACGTTGATCGAGATGTGGTGGCCTTCGAAACGCCAGGCCCACTGCGCCTGCGAGCGCGGGTCGCCGAACACGCTCAGGTAGTACTCGTCGTAGTCGCGCCAACTGGCCGGCGCACCGGGCCGCGACTCGCGTTCGAACAGCACGCGCTCGAGCTCGCGAATCTCCTCGAGCGTTTGCAGCGCCGCAGGCTCGAGCACCGACGCGAGCAGTTCGTTCAAGCGCTCGCCGGCGAGTTCCCCCAGCCCCGCGACGCGCAGTCCAGCGCGCTTGCGCGGCGTGTAGCCCCAATCGCGGCGCGCAGGGTCGTCGTAGGCGTGCAGGCAGCGCGCGCGCTGGCCTTCATCGAGCGCGTCGAGCCAGCGCACCAGCGCCGCGCGCGCGGCGTCCTGCGGGGTCTGCGCTGCGAGCGTCGCCGTCGCGGCGAGCCAGCAGACCAGGGCGGCCAACACAGCGGCGAGGATGCGAGAGCGCATGTTGCACGCCATGCTATCGAGCGCCATGAACGGGCGTGCGAACGAGCACCGCGAAGCCGGCGACCCGCCGTGCCGTGAGTGCCGCCACTACTACATCACCTACGAGCCGGCGCACCCCTGGGGCTGCCGCGCCTTCGGCATCGCGAGCACGCGCCAACCTTCGACGGTGGTGCGCGAGTCGAGCGGGCAGCCGTGTCGCGCGTTCGAGCCCAAGCCGCAGGCCAAGCGCTGAGCGCGCACACATGCGTCCGGAACAGTTGCAGACTCCGGCGCTGCTGGTGCGGCTCGATCGAGTGCGAGCCAACCTCGCGCGCATGCGGACGGTGCTCGCGCCGCACGGCGGGCTCGAGCGCTGGCGACCGCACGTGAAGACCGCCAAGACGCCGGCCGTGCTGGAGCTGCTGCTCGCGAGCGGGCTGCGGCGCTTCAAGTGCGCGACGACGCGCGAAGCGGCGCTGCTGCTCGAGTGCGCTGAGCGTGCGCAGGTCGAGCTCGAGCTGTGCGTGGCCATGGCGCACCGCGGGGCGAACCTCGCGCGGCTGGAGCAACTGGGCCGCGCTCACCCGCGCCAGCGTTTGTCGCTGCTCACGGAAGCGCCCGAGCACGCGCTCGAAGTGCGGCGCGCGGCGCCGCAGCTTGGCCTGTGGGTCGATCTGGATCCCGGCATGGGCCGCAGCGGCATCGCGCTCGACGACACGGCGCGACTGGACGCGACGTTGGAGGCCGCGGGCGCCGCGCTCATCGGCCTGCACGCCTACGAAGGGCAGATTCGCCACGCCAGCGCCGCCGAACGCGCGCGAGCCTGCGCACCGCACTTCGAAGGGCTCGCGCGACTGGTGCACTCGCGTTCCCTCGAGCGCCTCGAGCTGGTGACGAGCGGCACGCCGACCTTCGAGCAAGCGCTCGCCTTCGAGCCCTTCGCCGCGCTGCGCCACAGCGTGAGCCCCGGAATCGTCGTGTACTGGGACACGAACAGCGAGGCGCTCGGCATCGCCGGCTTCCAGTGCGCGGCGAGCGTGCTCGCGCGCGTGATCAGCGCGAACGGCGCGGGTCGCGTGACGCTCGACGCGGGCTCGAAGTCGCTCGATGCAGCGGCGGGCGATCCGTGCGTGCGCGTGCGCGGCTGGCCGGGCCTCGTCGCGCAGCGCCCGAGCGAAGAGCACCTCCCGCTCGCTTCCCTCGACGGCCGCACGCCGCCCATGGGCGAGCTGGTGGAGCTCGAACCGCGCCACGTGTGCCCGATGATCAACCTGGCGCAGCGTGTCGTGCTGCTGGAAGGCGAAAGCGTCGTCGGGATCGAGGACGTGGCCGCGCGCGGACACGAGATCGATCCGCCCTATAGCCCGACCTATTCATGAACCGCGTAGCGAAAACGTCGGAGCGCCTGTCCTGCAAGGTTCTTCGGCGTGCGGCACCGGAGGCGACCTGCTAGGTCGCTGAGGATGCCGCGCGTCGAAGAAAACGCAGCAGGGCAGGATGATCCGGCGTTTGCAGTAGCGGGCTCATGAATAAGTCGGGCTAGCGCAGCTGAGCAGCGACCACGCTCAGGGCTGGCGCAGTTGCTCCTGCGCTTCGTCGCGCAGCCGCCGCAGTTCCGCGCGCGCCGCCGCCGGCATGTCGCCCACTAGCGCGCGGTCGAAGTTGTCCACGGCGTTGCGCCACTGGCCCTTCTCGCCGTGCTCGAGCGCGCGCGTCGCATGCAGCACCGAGCCCTCGCCGATCGCGCCGGCGATGCGCTGCACTTCGCTCACTTCGATCCAGGGCGCGCCCGCGAACACTTGCCGCACGTGCGCCAGCGCTTCGAAGCGCGCCAGCCGCGGCGCGCCCTCGAAAACTTCGTCGGCGACACTTCCACGGCGCGCGAACACGCGCGCGGCCGGGTTCTCCCACGCCTCGCGCTCCCACAGGAACTGCTCGTCGGCCCACACGCTCACGGCGCGCCAGTCTTCGCTGCCAAAGCGCGTGAAGTACGGATTCCAGCTGCCGGGGTGCGACTCGAGCTGAAAGCGCACGCGCACGCTCTGGCCGAGCCAGGCCTGCGGGTCGTCGACCAGCGCTTCGAGCGACACGTAGGCGGGTGTTGCGGCGACAGGAGCGTCCTCGCGCGCCCGCGGCGCGGCCTTCCAGGCGCTGACGGACGCCGAGAGCAGCGCCAAACCAACGCTCAGACCTACACGCAGCTTCACGGTTCGTGCATCGAACGCATCCGCCGCGGGCTTGAGCCCTCAGCCGCCGACCGGGCGGGCTAGTTGCGAGCCCGGCACGCCGCGTTCGCAGCCGCCTCAGCCGGGAACCAGCGCTTGCGCAGCATGTGCGCGACCCGCACGAGCGCGATCAGCACCGGCACTTCGACCAGCGGGCCGATCACCGCGGCGAAGGCCGCCCCGCTGTGCAGGCCGAAGGCCCCCACCGCGACGGCGATAGCGAGCTCGAAGTTGTTCGAGGCCGCGGTGAACGAGAGCGTCGCCGAGCGCGCGTAGTCCGCCTTGCTCCAAACGCTCAGCGCGAACGAGAGCGCGAACATCACCAGGAAGTACACCACCAGCGGCGCCGCGATGCGCAGCACGTCGAACGGCAGCTCGACGATCGCGTGGCCCTGCAGCGCGAACATCACGACGATCGTGAACAAGAGCGCGACTAGCGTCAGCGGACCCAGCCGCGGAGCGAAGCGCGACTCGTACCACTCGCGCCCGCGCGCGCGCACCAGCGTGCGGCGCGTGAGGAAGCCGGCGGCGAACGGGACGCCGAGGTACAGCCCGACGCTCTGCGCGATGTCGAGCATCGAGATCTCGAGCGCGAAGCCCTCGAGCCCCAGCCAGCGCGGCGCGACGCTCGCGAAGAACCAGGCGTAGGCCGGGAAGAACAGGATCTGGAACAGCGAGTTGAAGGCCACCAGGCCCGCGCAGTACTCGCGGTCGCCGCCGGCGAGGTCGTTCCACACGATCACCATGGCGATGCAGCGCGCCAGCCCGATCAGAATCAGGCCGAGCATGTACTCGGGCTCGTCGCGCAGGAACAGCACCGCGAGCGCGAACATCAGCGCGGGGCCCAGGACCCAGTTCTGCACGAGCGACAGCGCCAGCAGGCGCGGCTGGCGCAGCACCAGGCCGAGCTCTTCGTAGCGCACCTTGGCGAGCGGCGGGTACATCATCGCCACCAGCCCCAGCGCGATCGGGATCGAGGTCGAGCCGATGCTCGCCGATTCGATCGCGCGCGCGACGCCGGGCGCGAGTGCACCCAAGGCCACGCCGCAGGCCATGGCGAGGAAGATCCAGACCGTCAGGTAGCGGTCGAGGAAGGCCAGCGACGATGTGCGACTCACGCTCTCGGTCTCCTCGCTGCTCACAGCTTCGCCAGCAGTTGCTTCAAGCGCTCGAGCGCGGCGGGCTCGAGGCAGTAGCAGGTGCGCGGCCCGTCGATCTCGCCGCGGATCAGCCCGGCGCGCTTGAGCGCGGCGAGGTGCTGCGAAACGGTGGACTGCGCCAGCGGCAGCTCGTCGACGATCTCGCCGCACACGCAGCTCGCGCGCGCGAGCAGCAGGCGCACGATGGCGACGCGCGCCGGGTGGCCCAGGGCCTTCGCGAGCCGCGCCAGTTCGGCGTCAGCGGCTGCTCCGCTGAGCGCGCCACGCCGCGCGGGCGCCGGCGGCGGACAGCAGGCCTGCGCGCTCGCCGCAGCAGCTCGTCGCTTCATCGTAGAACTACGATAGACTCCGCTCGTCAGCCGAGGCAACCGTGGAATCCAACCGTCGAGAGCGCCTGCGCGTCGTGTTCGTGTGCGTCGAGAACTCGTGCCGCAGCCAGATGGCCGAAGCGCTGGCGCGCCTGCGGCACGCCGATGTGCTCGACGCGCACAGCTCCGGCTCGCGGCCGAGCGGCGTGGTGAACCCCAAGGCGATCGCGTCGCTGCGCGCGCTGGGCTACGACCTTTCGCAGCACAGCTCCAAGCCGCTCGACGCGCTGCCGCAAGTCGAGTGGGACTGGGCCATCACCATGGGCTGCGGCGACGAGTGCCCGCACCTGCGCGCGCGCGAGCGAGCCGACTGGGGCATCCCCGACCCCAAGCACCTGGGGCCGCAGGAGTTCGACGCTGTGCGCGACGAGATCGCGCGGCGCGTCGAAGAACTGGCCGCACTGGCGCGCCAGCGACTCGCAGCGCGACAGCGGGCGAGCTGAGCCTGCTCGATCGCACGCCCGCGCGACTCAGCGCGCAGGCGAGAGCTGCTCCACGCGGCCGTCCGCGCGCACGACCCACGTCTCGCCCGCGCCCACCTCGAGATCCGCCCAACGCACGAGCGTGCTCGCCGTCACCAGCTCGTAGTCGCCGGGCTCGAGGGTCAGCTCGATCTCGTGCGAGACGTCGAACGGCGCGGAGACCAGTTCGAACTGCGCGTCGCGCTTGCGCAGCCGCACGGCGCGCGCGCCGCCGCTGCGGGTCGGTCGCGCCTCTACGCGAAGACGCGCGGGCGTCTCGAAAGCGACGGAGCGCAGGAGCTGGTGTTCGACGCCCGCGACCAGCTCGAGCGGCGGCAGCGTGACCACGCCGCGCGCCGACGCCTGCACTTCGATTTCGTAGCTGCCGGGCAAGAGCTCATCGATGGCGCCCAACAAACCGCGCGACGCGGGCGAGCCATCGGAGAACGCGGTCTCCGACGCTGGCGAGACGAGCGGGGCCAGCTCGCGGCCGCCGACCCGCCGCACTCGCACGGCGTAGTCGGGCGGTCCACGGAGCTCCGACGGCGACAGTTCGAGCTCGAGTTCCGCGAGAGCCCCATCGGCTGCGAACGGGAGTCGGAGGAGCTGCTCCGCGCCTGATGCATCAGCGTCTTGCGCCAAGACCACCGACGGACGTTGCGCCGACTGCGCGGGCCGCGCGCGGACCTGCAACGGGCCGCTCGGAGCGTTGGCGATGCAAACGCGCCCATCGCCATCCGTGGTGGCCGAGTCGACCGCGAGCGTGGCGCTGTCGAGCGTGCACAGCTCGACGCGCCAGCCTGAGCACGGCGCGCCGTCGACGTCGATCAGTCGCGCACGGAACACTCGTCCCGGATCCAGACGCAGCTCGCAGCGCCGCTCCGCTCCACTTTCGAGCGTGAACTCCTCGCGCGCCTCGCCCAGTCCGCTGGCGCACACGTGCAGTTCCCAGCGGCCCGACTGGAGTTCGCGCGCGCTGAACGCGCCGAGTTCGTCGACGGTGAACGAGCGCCATAGGGAATCGGACTCGTGCCGCGCGTGCGCCAGAACGCTGGTCAGTTGCGCGCCGCTCGCGTCGCTCACCTGCCCGCGCACGAGCGCTGAACCGGGCAGGCGAAGGCCCGCTCCGCGAAACGCCTCCAGCCACACGGGGCGTGGTAGGTCGAGCTCCGCGAGTTGGGGAGGCTGAGGCTCGCTCTCCTCGATCAGCCAGGGCTGGACGAAGTGAGTCAACTCCAACGCGTCGCGCCATGCAGCCACGACGCTCTCGAGTCCACCACGCTGAATTCGGAACGACCCGTCGACCGCCCCCCTTCCCCTGCCGAAGAACGCGCCGTGCAGCGTGCCGTCGTCGCGGTGGCTCAGCCTTCCGAGAGCCTGCGTGCGCAGTTCGAGCGTGGATCGTCCCTGGCCGATGGAAACGCGTTCGCGCACTCCGCGAGCCTCCTTCGCCAGATCGAGCTCGACGCGCGGCGTGAACGCTCGAAACCCGATCCGCACACGTCCGTCGCGGTCCGTCGCTCCCACGAAGTTCAGCGTGCGCCCCGCCGGCGCAGCCAACACGTTCGCTGCCGCGACAGGTAGCCCGAACTCGTCGAGCAGTTGCACGTCCAGCTCGTACTCGAAGCCCGGCGGCGCCCAACGCGGCGGTGTCTCGACGACTTCGTCGGACGACTCGATCTCATTGCGTTCGGCCGAGTCCGGCTCGGGCGCGGCATCGAGCGCGCCGACGTCGTCGACAGCTTGCGGGCGAGCGCCTCCACGCGCGTCGTCAGCCCGAGCGAGCGCCGGCGACACGGGTGCGGGCCGCGATGCGAACCACGCAACCGCGCCGATCAAGAGCGCAGCAGCCGCGAGCCACACGACCGGACTCGCGAGCGCGCCACCCGCGACGAGCGCCGTCTCGCCGCGCGTCCCGGCGAGCAGCGCCAGCCCCGACAGCGCGCGCCGTTCGTCGCCGAAGTCGCGCTCGAGCGAGCGACGCAGCGCGCTGTGCGCCTTCTCGAGCCGCTCGTAGACCACGCGCCTGGAGAGGCGCAGGTCGGCCGCGATGCGCTCGACGCTCTGGCCCTCGAAGTAGCGCCGCCAGACGACCTCCTTCGACGCGGGCTCGAGCGCCAGCACGGCTGCCACCACGCGCCGCAGCGCCTCGTCGCGCTCGAGTTGCAGCTCCTGCTGCACGAGTTCCGGCCGCGCGACTTCACGCTCGCGCGCTTCGCGCCGCGCGTGACCCCGGCGCAAGCTCACGGCGCGATTGGTGAGCACTCGCACGAGCCAACTGCGCGCGCTCGTCCCCTCGCGCGGCGGCGAACGCAGCCATGCGAGCCAGGTGTCCTGCACCAGGTCCTCGGCCTCGGCCGAACGACCGAGCAAGGCCCGCGCGAGAGCGCGCAACGCCTGCGCGTGCGCGGCGAATTCCTCGGGAGCTCCTGCAGCGCTGTTCGAGCGGTCGTCCATGCCGTTCTCGACGCCGCGCGCGCCGAGGCGTGCGGTGCGAAGCTGCGAAAATCCTACGGGAACAGCCGTGAGCCGGCGCTGAGCTATTTCTCGCCGCCGACCGAGGCCGCGGCCGTTGCTGCGCGCGCCACGAGCAACTGCAGCGCGACATCGCGTTCGCGCTGCGACAGGTCGGTCGCGCGCTCGAGCGCGTCGTAAGCCGCTTCCGCGCCACTGCGCGCCAACTCGTCCTCCACGCGCGGCCCAAGCCGCGCTGCGAGTTGCGCCCGTTCGCTGCGCGCCGCGAGGAGCTGCGCTCGCGTGCGTTCGTCCCACAGGCGCAGCGTGCGGTCGCCCGAGCAGCTCACGACCCGTCCGTCGCTGCCGCAGTCGAGGCTGAAGACGTAGTCCAGGTGCCCGACCAGTTGCGCCAGTTCGCGCCCGCCGTCGGCGGCCCAGACGCGCACGGTGCGATCGTCCGAGCAGGTGAACAGCCGCGAGCCGTCCGGGGCGAACGCCACGCCGAACACCGCCGCGGCGTGGCCGGCCAGCACGGCGAGTTCGCTCCCGTCGCGCGCATCGAACACGCGCGCGCTCCGATCGGCGCCCGCGCTCGCGAGCCGGAGGCCATCGCGCGACCAGGCCACGTCGTGCACGGGACCTTCGTGCGCCCGCCAGGCGCTTTCGACGCGCAGATCGCTGCTGCCGATGATCGTCACCCAGCCGCTGGAGAAGCCCACGGCGAAGCGCTGGCCATCGGGCGAGCGCCGCGCACGCCAGCGCAGCGACCAGACATCGTCGCCGAGGATCTCCGCCGAGAGCTCGACCTTGGCCAGCAGCTCGCCGCTCGCGCGCGAGAAGCAGCGGACCGAGTTGCGATTGGCCGCCACGTAGCGCTCCGCGTCGAGCGTGCACACCGCGCGCATCGAGAGCTGGTCACCCTCTGCGGGGAGCCGTCGCACCGCGCCGCTGGAGAGTTCGATCCAGGCCGCCTGCACATCGCCGCGCCCCGACCAGGCGATCGCCGCCAGGGAGCGCCCGTCAGGCGACCAGCTCAGCGACTCGACGTGGCCCACCGGGCCTTCGATCAGCGTGTAAGAGGCGACCAGCTCGCCGCTCTCGCGATCCCACAGACGCACGCAGCCGTCCCAGTCGCCGGTGGCGATCCAACGCTCGTCGGGCGAGAGCTCCAGCGAGTACAGGTACGACTTGGGGCCGCGCAGGACGCGCGGATCGGGCGCGCGCGGTGCGTCGAAGATGCGGGCGGCGCCGCTCGCCTCCACCGCGGCGATGCGTGCGCCATCGCCTGAGAAGCTCAGCGCCACAAAACTGGATTCAGCTCCGAACAGCGTGCTCAGCGGCGCGAGTTCGGCCGTGTCGAACACGCGCACCGAACGGTCCTTGCCGCCGGTCGCCAGCAGCGCGCCGTCGGGCGACAGAGCGATCGCGCCGATCGCGTCGACGTGCGCCGCGATGCGCCGCTCGAGCTGCAAACCGCCCGCTCCGCGTCGCACGAGCGAGAGCGAGCCGTCCTGGCCCGCGGCGTAGATGCGCTCGCCGTCGGGATGCGCTGCGAACACGTTCACCGGCTCGCCGCTCCACTCCATGCATTCGCGCGGCGCAGAGCTGTCGAAGGGCGTCCAGCACACGCTTCGACCGAACGAGACCAGGGCGCGGCCATCGGCGCTCGGACCGAGCACCACGACCAACAGCTCGTCGTCGGACAACGGCGACGGCGACTCGATCACGCCGCGCGCGAAGTCCACCACGCGGTGCGGGCCTCCCAGGCGCCGCAGCGCGATCGCGCGCTCGGCGTCGAGCGGGATGAGAGCCACGCGCCCCGACCTGGGCCAGGCGCTGCTCAGGTCGAGCGCCGCCAGTCGACGGCCGCTCAAGTCGAACTGCAGAGCGCCCGCGTCGCGCGTGCCCAACCACAACCGCTCGTGCCCCAGGTTGGGCCAGAGCAACTGGTGCGGCCCCGAACTCCACGACGTGAGCTCGGCGCCGTCGAGCGCGGAGATCCGCTTGAGCTCCGCGTACTCCGCGCCGTCGCGGAGGACGGCGGTGACTGAGAGCAGTTGCTCGCCCGCGGCGCTGTCTGAGGCGAAGGCGACGCGCCGCAAGTTCCCCAGCGCGCCCGACTCAGGCTCGGCGGGCAGCACCAGCGAGGCGTCGTCGAGCCGCGCGCGAAAGTGCCGCCACTCCCAGCCGCGCAAGGCTTGCGGGGCGGCATCGAGTCGGCGGCGCGCGGCTTCGCTGTCGCCGAGCTGCAGCGCCGAGGCCGCGGCGCTCAAACTCGCGTCGTAGGCCAGGCGACGAGCTTGGTCGCGAGCTTCGAAGGCTTGCGCGGCGCTCCACAGCGCGAGGCCCGCGCCTGTGACGAGCGCCGCGACCGCGAGCACGGCGCCAGCGGTCAGCCCGCGGTGACGGCGCGCGAACTTCGTGAGCTGGTACAGCGCGGTGGCCGGCCGCGCCGAGATCGGCTCGTCGCTCAAAAAACGGCGCAGGTCCGCGGCCAGCGCGCCCGCCGAGGCGTAACGCCGCTGGGGATCCTTGGCGAGCGCTTTGAGCGCGATCGTCTCGAGGTCGCCGCGCAGGCTCGCGCGCAGCGTGCTGAGACGCCGCGGCTCTTCCTCGAGGATGCGGCGAGAGACCTCCAGCAGCGATGCGCCGTCGACGTCGATCGGCAGACGCCCGCACAGCAGTTGGTAGAGCACGACGCCCAGCGAGTACACGTCGGCGCGCGTGTCGAGCTCGTCGGCGCGCCCTTCGACCTGCTCGGGGCTCATGTAGGCCGGCGTGCCGAGCAAGTGGCCCGTGCGAGTGAGCCCCTGGCCGTGCTCCTGATCCTCGAGAACGCGCGCGATGCCGAAGTCGATCACGCGCACCCGCCCGCTGCGGTCGACCAGCAGGTTGTCGGGCTTGACGTCGCGGTGGATCACGCGCCGCTCGTGCGCGTGCTGCAGCGCATCGCAGGCCTGCAGGAACAGCATCAGGCGCGCGCGCACGTCCAGGCGTTCTTCGTCGGCGTAGGCCGTGATCGAGCGGCCGCCTTCGATCAGCTCGAGCGTGCAGTACGGCAGGCGCAGCGGACCTTCTTCGTGAACGCCCGCCGAATAGACCTTGGCGATGCCGGGGTGCTGCAGGTGCGCGAGCAGTCGCGTCTCGACCTCGAAGCGGCGCAGCGCGGAGTCGCCCAGAACCCCGCTGCGCAGGAGCTTGAGCGCGACTTCGCGCTGCGGGCGCGCCTGCCGGGCGCGATAGACCGAGCCCATGCCGCCCGCGCCCAGGAGCTCGAGCAACGTGCAGCCGCCGACCTCGCAGCCGATCCAGTGCTCGTCGGCGTCGGCCAGCATCGCCACCAGCCCGCCCCGGCGCTGCGGATCGTCGGCGCGATCGAGCAGCTCCACTTCGCGCGCCTGCTGCTCGAGCAGATCCTCGAGTTCCGCGATCAACGCGTGCTCGCCGGCGCACTCGCGCGCGAGGAACGCTGGTCGTTCGCTCTCGGGCAGCTCCAGCGCCTGCGCGAAGAGGCTCGTGAGCCGCTCGTGCCGCGCGGCGGGATCGTCCGGGCCCTTCACGGCGCGCGCGCACTCAACTCGCGCTTGAGCCAGGCGCGCGCGAACTGCCATTCGCTCTTCACGGTCGTGACGCCAACCTCGAGCACGCGCGCGATCTCCTCGTTGGTCAGCCCGCCGAACACGCGCAGCTCCACGACCCGCGCCTGGCGTTCGCTGAGCCCTGAGAGCTTGGTGAGCGCCGAGTCGAGGCGTTCGATCTCGACCTCGTGGGTCTCGACGAAGTCCAGCAGCCGGTCGAGCGTCGCGCGCCGCCACTCGCCCCCGCGCTTGTCGCTCGACTTGGCGCGCGCGTAGTCGATCAGCACCTGGCGCATGGCCGTGGCCGCGACGGCGAGGAAGTGCTCGCGGTCGCGCCAGCGCTCCGAGTTCGCCCCGTGGAGCTTCAAGTAGACCTCGTGCACGAGCGCCGTGGGCTGCAACGTGGCGTGGCCCGGGTGCGCGCGCAGCTGGCTGCCGGCCAGGGACCGCAGCTCCTCGTAGAGCAGGCTGGCGAGCAGCTCACGCGACGGTGGATCCCCGGCGCGCCAGCGCTCGAAGACCTGCGTGATCGAAGCGGCGCGCTCCATGCGGCGCGAACCATCCTACGGGCGCTTGCGGAAGCTGCGCCGGCGAGCCGCCGCCCGGGCCGGGCCCGGCCGAGGACGAGCGAGGACAGCGCGAAGCGGAGCATGCTCATGGATGGGCGCGGCGCGACGACGGCGCTGCGCGGGGAACCACGGAAACTCGTCCCCGGCGCGGCCGCAAAAAAAGCCCAGCCCACGCGCGAACGAGCAGCGCGGCGCTCGAACTGCGCACCCGCGCGGTTAGGGTGGTCCCAGCCCCCCGCGAACCAGCATGAACACCTCCAAGACCACCGCGGCCCGAGACACAGGCTCCGACACGACCACCGAAGGCATCCGCGTTCAGGCGCGCGCGCAGTGGGTCGAGTCGCAATCCGACCCCGACTACAGCCGCTGGCTCTACGCCTACCGCATCGTCATCAGCAACGACGGCGACGCGCCGGCGCGCCTGCGCTCGCGGCACTGGATCATCCTCGACGCCGACAACCAGCGCGAAGACGTGCGCGGGCCGGGCGTGGTCGGCAAGACGCCGCGCCTCGCGCCGGGCGAGAGCTTCGCTTACTCGAGCACCTGCCCGCTGCGCACCGCGTGGGGCACCATGGAAGGCAGCTACACCTTCGAGCGCGAGGACGGCAGCACGTTCGAGGCGCAGGTGGGCCGCTTCTTCCTCGTGCCGCCGCCCAAATAACGACGCCGCGCGCAGGGCCGATGGGCCGAGCGCGCGGCGACTGAAGCGCTGGGGCAGATTTCGGGCGCGCGCTCAGCGCGAGAGCGCCGCGACCTCGCCGTCCTTCTTGGATTCCTTCGGCTTGTCCGCAGGCTGCGGCTCGATGCCGGCCTTGCCCTCGGGCGAGACGTTGAAGTGGCTGCGCACGGGGCCGTCGGCGCCCGCGACTTCGAAGTAGCCGCGGCCCGCGTCGTCGACTCCGAAGGTCAGCGCTCGCCCGCCCTTGGCGTCGAGCAGCGCGAGCTGCGGCGCGCCGCCGGTCTCATAGGCGGTGATGAAGCCGCGCTGGCGGCCGCGCGAGTCCTTGAGCACGAAGCGTTCGGCCCACACGGTCTCGCAGACCACCGCGGTCATGCTCGAGAGCGCTGCGACACCGCCGAGCGCGGCGAGCGCGAGCCCCCAGCGGCGCGTCCTGGTCTTGAGTCTGCGATTCTCGTCTTCGAGCGAACGGACACGGGCGGCGAGTTCTTCGAGTTGCATGCGTGGCTCCTTTGGAAGTGTCGGCGCCGGCTGGGCGCCGAGTGCACGGCGAGAGCTATGGAAACGTCGGCGCGAAGTTGCGCGCGATGGCTCGAGATTGTGCGCTCGACTCCGATCCAGGCGAGTGCGGCGCGCGCGAACTCACGCAAGGCGCACACTGCGCTTCACGCGACTTGCCGTGGAGCGCCGCGCACGAGTCCGCGCCGCGACAGCGCCCGACTTCACGCCGAGAAACGCGAGCGGGCGGCCCCGAAGGACCGCCCGCTCGCACTTGGACCGCGTTCTCCGCAGCCGACCGATCAACGCCCCGCGGGGCTGCGCGGCCCGGCCTTGCGGCGGTCGCGTCCGGCGATGTCGCCGAAGATCAGGCGCTTGTGTTCGAGGGTCACTTCCGGCTCAGCATCCTTGGGTACACGCCCGGTGTACTCCGAGAAGCCGCCCCCTCAACACCCGCCGAATCGACCGGAGTCGACCAGCTTCCCCGTCTTCTTGTCGGTGATCAGGATCTTGGGGCTCTTGGCTTCCGGCGCGAACGGGCCGTACTCCTCGCCCGCCTGGCCGTAGAACGCGACGTTGGGCGACACCACGACTTCCTCGCCCAGGTGCGAGTAGTCGAACTCGGCGAACACCGGCCCGCCCCAGGCGAGCGTCGTCGGCGCTGCGGCCTCGACCACCAGCGGGGTCGCGCGACCGCGCTTGATCCAGGCGCTCTCGCCGGCCTTCTTGACGAAGCCCGACACGAACTCGTACTTGCCTTCGGGGACGAGCATCCCCGAGCGCGCGCCCGCGAGGTTGAACGACACATCGCCGTTCTTCACCACGGCCGAGAGCAGGTCGCCGTGGCTGACGAACTTGCTCACCAGGTCGAGCTTGCCGCTCTTGCCCGCGTAGGGCTTGACGTCGATGCGCGAACCGTCGGCGGTGATTTCGAAGTCGTACAGCACGCCGTCGATGTTCACGACCTTCGAGAGGAAGCTGCAGGCGCTCGTGGCGCCGATCGCGATCGCGTCCTCGCCGAAGTCGTCGTAGCGGCCGTTGCCGTTCTGGTCGATCACGCGCACCACGACGCCCAGCACCTTGCCGCTCATGAAGCACGACGGCGACCACTGGTAGTTGCGGTCGTACTTGATGCGGACGGCGTAGTCGAGCTGCTTGCCGTCGGACGTCTTGCCGCGCAGCTTGGCGAAGCCCGACGAGCCCTTGACCGTCTCATCGAGCTTGTCGTCACCGTTGGTGTCGAGCTCGAGGGCCATCACACCGGTCTGTTCGGCGAGGAAGCCCGAGGGGTTGCCGGCGTGCGGCACGCCGACTGAGTCGATCGCGCTGAACCACTGTTCGCGCGGCAGGATGAAGGACCAGTCCGGAGCGGCTTGGAACGAGAGCGTCGCTGAACCGGAGACGGCTTCATCGCCCGTTGTCGGCGAGACGAAGGCCGCTCCAGTCAGCGCGCAGGCGCCAGCCGCCCAGATCGCACCACGGTGGAATCGCATGGATGCTCCTGTGGAGTTCAATCCGAGAAGAAGAGTCGAACGTCGAGTTGGGAAGTGAACACGACAAGACCTGGACTGGACTCGCGCGCGTTGAACACGTGCGCAAACCCGGCACAGGAGGCTTGCGTGCGGAATCGATGCTACGCCCGAACGGTCCGCCGGAGCGAGCGCCCGAACGAAAAGTGAATCGTCGGCGCGGGAGCACCTCTTCCGTGAGGCGCCGACCCGTGGCGCTCCGCGCGAGTCCCGCCCCTGTCCCCAACCCGGTCGCCCGGCGTCAGCGCTTTTCCGGCGCGCTGGCGTCCGGCCACGCGGGCGCGGGCTCGATCCCCGGGGCCAGGAACGCCAGCAGCGCCATGGCCGTGCCGTAGTTCTCGCTGCGTTCGAACACGCGGTCGTTCCAGCCGCCCGAGGGCTCGCGCACCTGGAACAGGCGCTCGTACAAGCGCGTGCGCAGCGCGGGTCGCTCGCTCTCGGGCAACGCCTCGATCGCCAGCGCCGCGTAAGCGTGCGCGTAGAAGAAGTAGTAAGGCGCAATTCCGTAGGGCGGCACGTGAGTGCCGGTCCCCTTGCGACGCTTTTCGAGCCACTCCCAGTGCTCGAAGAAGTTCTCGAGCGCGGTGCGCACGCGCGCCACGTCGGAGCGCCCGGCGAGCAGCAACGCGACCTCGGTCACCGGCGTGCGCCCGATCGCGCCCGGCCACTCATCGCGCCCGCCGGCGGTCGTGTAGGGAATCACGCCCTGCTCGTTGCGGCAGGACTCGAGCGCCGCGAGCGCGCGCTCGACCACCTTCGCGTCGACCTTCTCGCCCTGAGCCCGCGCCTGGTAGAGCGCGAGCAACGTCGGCGCGGTCATGAAGGGCGAGGCCGGCGCCTGCGCCTTGCCGCCGCCGCGGCGCGAGTAGTTCCAACCGCCGGTGTCGACGATCTCGGTGACCTCGAGCAGCTTGACCAACGCCGGGATGGCGCGTTCGACGGCGGCGGCGTGCTTCTTGGGGAGCGCCTGCTTCGCGCGCAGCGCCAAAAACAACTGCAGCGCGTACGTGTGGCCCCAGCCGCGCACGTCGTAGCCGCCGATGAAGTCCTCGCTCATGCGCTCGTGCTCGAGCAGTTCGAGGATGAAGCCCACGCCGCGTTCGACTGCGGCCTGCGCGTCCTTGGACTGCGCGTACTGCGGCGACTCGCACAACGCCCAGGCGCAGATCGCGGTGCCGCCCACGCGGTAGCCGATCGGCGAGACGTCCTCGCTCTCGCGGTAGACGCCTTGGTAGGGCCACTCGTTCGCCGCCGGCGCCTTGCCGTTCTTCTTCGGCGCGGCGAGCGACTCCTGCAGCTCGACGATGCGCACCACGGCGCGGCCCACGGCGCCGTCGACGTCGAGCTTGGCCGCGGCGGGCGGCGCGGATTCCTCCTCGCGAGGTGCAGCGAACGAAAACGAAGCGCAGACGAGCACGAACGGTGAGAGCACGCGAACGAACATGGAACCGACCTCGACGACTAGACGACCTGCGACAACTCCACGTCGACACCACCGACGAGCACGCGGCGCAGCTCGAGCCCGGGCCCGTAGAGCACGATCACGTCCGCGCGGGCGCCGACCGAGAGCGTGCCGAGTTCGCGCTCCAGCCCCAGCGCGCGCGCGGGCGTCGCGCTGGCCATGGTCAGCGCGTCCTCGATGCCCACCACGCCGCGCTTGACCAGTCGGCGCACCATTTCGAGCTGCCCCATCGCCGTGCCGGCGAGTTGCAGCTCCGTGCGCGCGCCCTGCGGCGGGTAGTAGGCCGTGCCCTCGCGAATCACGTGCTCGCGGCCGTGCGAATGGAACACGTCGCAGCCCGTGCCCGCGCCGCGCAGCGCATCGCTCACCAGCGCCAGCCCGCCGGGTCCGCGCGCCGCGAGCGCCAGTTCGACCGCCTCGGGGCCGACGTGCACGAGATCGCCGATCAGCTCCGCCGTGAGCGTGCGATCGATCAGCGAGAAGCCCGCCAGGCCGACCTCGCGGTGGTGGATGCCGTTCATCGCGTTGAACAGGTGCGTGGCGCCGCGCGCACCCGAACGCACCGCGCGGCGCGCGTCGTCGGCGCTCGCCTTCGAGTGCCCCAGCGAGACGCGCACGCCGCAGCGCACGAGCTCCGCGATCAACTCCGCGCTTCCGGGCAGCTCGGGCGCGAGCGTGACTGTCCGCACGCCGCGTCCATCGCCGCTGGCCGGGCCCAGGATCTCGCGCAAGCCCTGCACCGACGGATCGGCGAGGTCCTCGAGCGGCAAAGCGCCCGCGCGCTCGCGGTTCACGAACGGACCTTCGAGGTGCAGCCCCACCGCGCGCGCGCAGCCCGCGGGCAAGCGCCCCGCGGCGTCCCACACGCGCTGGCACAGCGGGCCGAGCAGCGCCGGCGCAGCGGGAAACAACGTCGGTTGGAAGGCCGTAGTGCCAGCGCGCGCGAGCGCCCGGGCCATGCCTTCGAGCTGCTCGATCGGATCGGCGCCGCCGTAGCCGTGCACGTGCAGATCGACCAGCCCCGGCGCGAGGATCGGCATGCTGGTGAGCGTGCGCTCGAGCGACAGCGGCTCGATCGCCGCGATGCGTCCGGCCGCCAGAACCAGACGACCCGGACTGAGCCGCCCGTCGATCAGGAGGCGTCCTTCGAGCACCTGATTGGCGGCCGGTTGCAAGCTCACGGCGCGGTCTTGGGCTCGAGGTACCAGATGTCGCTCGTTCCGTAGCCGCGCGAGACGGCGCTCACGTGCGCGCCGAACTCGGCCACGTCCACGATTTCGCGCGGCGCGTGGAACACCAGCCGCCCCTGCGGATCGAGCCACTCGCCCGTCAGCGTGTCGAGCGCGTTGAGCAGCAGTCGCCGCGTGGCTGCGCCCGAGAGCAGCGGGTACGGGGAGTCGACGAAGATCAACTGATAGCGCGTGTCGTCGCCGCGCGCAGACCAGCTCTCGCGGCGCAGCGCGTCGCCCGGCGCGACCTGCGCGCGGTCCGCGATCCCCAGCGCCGCGACGTTCTCGCGCAGCAGCTTGAGGACCTTGGCGTCGCTCTCGACCAGGCGCGCGTGGGCCGCGCCGCGGCTGATGGCCTCGAGCCCCAGACTGCCGGTCCCGGCGAACAGATCGAGCACGCGCGCGCCGTCGACGCGCTCGCCCAGGCTCGAGAACACGGCCTCGCGGACGCGGTCGAGCATCGGACGTGTGCGCTCGTCGGGCGGCGGCTTGAGCCGTCGGCCGCCGAACTCTCCGGCGATGATGCGCATCGCGTTCAGGCGCCGGGCTGGGCCGCCGGCTTGGCCTCGTCGAGGGCGCGCTGGGCGTCCTCGAGCGCGTGCTCGGACTTGAGCAGCGAGAGGCGCTTGTCGAGCTTCTGCTTGGTCAGCCGCGCGCGCGCTTCCTCGAGCGCGTTGCGCGCCTTGGTCACGCGTTCCTCGAACTCCCGCGCGCGCTTGGCGTGCTCGAACTCGACCAGGAAGCGCGCGCGCCGCTCGGCCAAGGCGAGATCGCGCCGGCTCATCTCCAGCCGCGTCCGCCCGCGCGTCATGACCAGCTCCTTGGTGGTCTTGGCGAAGTCTTCCTGCGCGTACATGGCCTCGAGTTCGGCCAGCTCCTCGGCCGCTTCGACCACGTTCTGCTTGGAGCGTTCGACCGCGAGCGCACGCTCGTCAACTTCGAGCGCCTTGACGTTCTTCTGGAAGTGGTCGAGCTCGCGCTCGGCGGCCTCCAGCTCACGTTCCGCGGCCGCCACGCCGCGCTCGCCCGAGCGCAGGTCGTTCTCGGCGTCGAGCTTGGCCGACTCGAGCGCGAGCTGCGCGTAGGCGAAATCGCGCTGCTTCTTGCGTTGCGCTGCTTCGTCGGACTTGGAATCGCCCTTGGAATCGTTGCGGGCGGCGTTCGACTCGGCGGGCGCAGCGCGTTCGGCGCGCACCGACGGTCCGACACAGGACGAGAGGCCGAGGGCGGCGAGGGCGATCAGGGACAGCGTTGTGGGCTTCATGGATGGGGACAGGACCGTACGGGGGCTCACAGGGTGCGCCGAGCGCCGGGCAGGCCGGCCTGGTAGGCGAGGATCGAGAACGCAGTGCCGGCGGTGCGCATGCAGCTCATGTTGGGGAAGTCGATGCTCGAGCCGTCTTCCCACTGCACTTTGGCGAGGTGCGCGCGCAAGCGCTTGTGCCAGGCGGCGCGCTCGGCTTCGGGCAGCTCGTTGATGGCCTGCGCCGCGTAGCAGTGCGCGAACATGTAGAAGTACGCCGCGTTGGCGTAGTAGGCCTCGTGCGGGATCGGCCGCATGCGCGCGACGTCGAGGAACGGATGGTGCTCGAAGAAGCTCTCGAGCCCGGCTCGCACGACGTCGTCGGTGATCGACTTCACGCCCGCGCGGCGCAGCGCCCAGTTGGCGACCTGCATGCGGCCCAGCGAGCCCTTGACGTTGTCGATCGACTCGCCCGGCCGGCGCGGGATCGGGCGCAGGTCGTACATCACCGCGCCGCCCGGCAGCTTGCACTGCTCGACGTAGCGCACGGCGCGCGCGAGCACCTTGTCGTCGAGCGCCCAGCCCAATTCGCTGGCGCGCACCAGCGAGGGAATCACGCACGCCGTCGAGAACGAGGTCGACCACGTCGGTCGGCGCGAGGTCGCCGGTCCTTCGTAGTAGCCCCAGCCGCCGAGCGGCTCCTGGTTCTTCTCGAGCAGCGCGTAGAGCTCCAGTCCGCGGCGCTGGATGCGCTCGCGCAGTTCCGGCGCAGCGAAACGCGCGTCCTGCGCGGCGCCGACCAGCGCTTGGAAGCCATACAGCGCGGCCCACGAGCAATCGACGTCCCAGTCGTTGCCGCGCTTGGGCAGGCGCGAATCGATCAGCCAGCCCAGCGCGCGTTCGAGCGCCGCGTCGCGCTTCGGGCGTGGATTCGACGCTGGAGAGCGCCAGGAAGGCCAGCGAGTTCGCGCCGTACTGGAAGGCGTAGAAGGTCTCGACCGAGAAGATCAGAAACTGCACCGAGTCGGCCGCACCGCTGCCCCAGGCGCCGTCGGGGCGCTGCGACTCGACCAGCCAGCCGGAGGCGAGGTTCACGCGCGCTCGAACGTCTTCGACACCCAGGGCCAGTTCCGCGGCCTTGCGTTGCTCGGCGCCTGCGCTGCGAATGGACCCGGCGCTGCCGTCCTGGGGTTCGGACAGAGCGGAAGACGCGAACGCCGCGGCAAGAACGGCGGCGATGGTGATCATGGAAGACGCCTCGGGGATGGCTGGCGCGTGCGTGACGCGCGCCGGGACAGCGAAACGGTAGTCGCCGCGGACGGCGCCGCGCAAGCATCAGCGCAGCCTTCATGCCGCTGCGAATGGGCGCATCGGCCAGGGCGCCGATCCGCCCCGCGGCATTCGGCCGCGCTGAATTGTTGGTTGGGTCGCTTCGACCGCCCGGCCCCTTCGCGCAGCGCGAAGGAGCGGGACGGTCGAAGCTCCGTGCTGTTGTTGTTTCTCGTTCGAGCACCGTACGATCCCTGGCCCCAGCGATGGTCCGTCTGCACGTCAACGTCGACCACGTCGCCACGGTGCGCCAAGCGCGTCGCGAGCGCTTCCCCTGCCCGATCGAGTGGGCGCTGGGCTGCGAAAGCGCCGGCGCCGACGGAATCACTTGCCACCTCCGCAAGGATCGGCGCCACATCCAGGACGCCGACGTGCGCGAGCTGCGCAGTCGCATCCGCACGCTGCTCAACCTCGAGTGCAGCCTGGATTCGGAGATGGTCGCGCTGGCGCTCGAGTCGGGGGCCGAGGCCTTCTGTCTCGTGCCCGAGACGCGCCAGGAGATCACTACCGAGGGCGGGCTCGATGTGCGCGGCGAGCGCGCGCGACTCGCGCAGGTGCTGCCGCTGTTCGCCGAGCGCGGCGGCGTGGTGAGCCTGTTCATCGACGCCGATCGCGAGCAGCTCGCCGCCGCCGCCGACAGCGGCGCGCCCTTCGTCGAGCTGCACACCGGCCGCTACGCCATCGCGCGCGGCGACGAGCGCCAGCGCGAGCTCGAACGCCTCCAGGCCGCCGCCAGCTTCGCGCGCTCGCGCGGCCTGCGCGTCAACGCCGGCCACGGGCTCGACTACGACAACGTGGCGCCGATCGCGCGCCTTGAAGGCGTCGAAGAGCTCAACATCGGCTACGCGATCGTCGCCCACGCGCTGTTCGTGGGCGTCGACGCGGCGGTCGCGCAGATGCGCGCAGCGATCGCCAAGGCGACGCGCAACTCGAAGTCGAGCGGAGGGATCCCATGAAGTGCTCGTTCCACGGCAGTTTCGTCGCGCTGCCCACGCCCTTCGCGAACGAGTCGATCGACTACGAGGCGCTCGGACGGCTGATCGAGTTCCACGTGCGCTCGGGCAGCGACGGGCTGGTGTCGGTGGGCACGACCGGAGAGGGCGCGACGCTCTCGGAGTTCGAGCGGCGCAGCGTGATCGAGTTCACGCTCGAGCGCGCCGACGGACGGCTGCCGGTGATCGCCGGCGTCGGCACGAACAACACGGCGCAGAGCGTGGAGCTGTGCCGCTTCGCCCAGGAGCTCGGCGCGAGCGGCGTGCTCGCGGTGACGCCCTACTACAACAAGCCCACGCAGCGCGGACTGGCGGCGCACTACGCCGCGCTGGCGGAGGCGAGCGCGCTTCCGATCGTGCTCTACAACGTGCCTTCGCGCACCGGCTGCGACCTCAAGCCCGCGACCGTGGCGCAGATCCGCGCCGCGCACCCGAGCGTCGTCGCGATCAAAGAGGCCTCGAACTCGATTTCGCGCGCCCGCGAGCTGCGCGAGCAGTCCGACATCGCGCTGATCGCCGGCGAAGACGGCCTGATCGCCGAGTTCATGGGCCTGGGCGCCGTCGGCGTGATCGGCGTGGTCGCCAACATCGCGCCGCGCGAAGTGGCCGAGCTGTGCCGCGTGGCGCGCCCGGGCGGCGATGCGGTGCGCACGGCGGAACTCGCCGCGTTCCTCCAACCGCTGGTGCGCGACATGTTCATCGAGACCAACCCCGCGCCGGTCAAGGCCGCGCTCGCGCTCATGGGACTGTGTCGCGCGGACCTGCGCCTGCCGCTGGTCGAACTCGAGCCCGAGAACCTCGACCGGCTGCGCGTTTCGCTGCACGAAGCGGGGTTGTTGCGCGCGTGAGCGCTGCCGCCGCGCAGCTCGCACGCGACGTCGTTGCGCTGCTTCGCGGGCCTGCGCCGGAGCTGGAGGTTGAGACATGCGCGCCTCGCTCGCAGTCAGCGCCGTACTCGTCAGCGCCGTCGCGCTGTTCGCCTGGCTGGCGCTGCGGGCGCCGCACCAGACCGCCTCGGAGACGGCCGAGCGTTCCGCCCGGCCCCGCGCGCCGCGTGAACCACAGCGCGACGAGCCGCTCGAGGCCATGCTCTCGGAGTTGATGCGCGTCGAGGTCGACTCGCGCGCTGAGCTCGACGGACTGGAGCGACTCGAGAGCGCGCCGACCGAGAGCGCGGAGGCGTCGAGCGCTCCCGCCGCGCACGCGCCGCTCCCACCGCAGCCCGTGGCTTCCGAGTTGCTGCTCGGCGCGGAGCGCGTGCCCAACGCGGCGCGCGTAGAGCTGCTCGAGGGCGCGTTCGTGAGCGGCGTGTGGTCCAACGGCGCGACGATGTTCGAAGCGAGCCAGGCGCTCGACGAGGACGGCGCCTGGCGCCTCGACGGGAGGTGGCGCGCCTGGTACCCGAACACGCAACTCGAGGAACTCGGCGGCTACCTGCAAGGCTTCGAGCACGGTCAGTGGAGCTGGTGGTACTCCAATGGCGCATTGATGGCGCGCGGGACCTTCGACAAGGGCGTGCGCGTCGGCGAGTGGGCCTTCTGGCATCCGAACGGCGTCGTGATCGGCGAAGGCGCCTACGACGAAGGCCGGCGCACGGGCCGCTGGGTGTTCCGCGGCGCAGATGGCCGCGTTCACGAGGACTTCTCGGGCCTGTACGACTTCGGCGAGCGCGTGGGCCCGTGATGCGCTGAACGCTCACGCCGGGCCGCGTTGGCTGAGCTCACTTCGCCGCGGACTTGGCCTTCTTCGCTTCGTCCTCGCGGCGCACAGCGGCCAGTTCCTCGCGCAGCTTCGCGACGTCCTCGGCGCTGAGCTTCTTGCAGCTCGCCTCGAGCATCGACACGAAGTGCGCGTGCTCCTCGTCCTGGTACGGAAAGCCGACGTTGCCCTTCGGGCCTTCGCTGGTCGCGAGCACCTTGCCCTCGGCGTCGAGGAACACGAACCAGGGGATGCCGCCTTCTTCCTTCAAGCCCGCCGACTTGCGCAGCGCTTTGAGCATCTCGCCGCCGCCGAGCATGCGGTCGGTGTCGATCTTCAAGTCGACAAACTGCTTGCCGAGCAGCGGGGCGACCTGCTCGCGCTCCATCCAGCCCTCGAGCTTGTGGCACCAGCCGCACCACGGCGCGCCGAAGTGCAGGAACACGAGCTTGCCCTCGGACTTGGCGCGCGCGAGCGCCGCGTCGCGCACCTTGGCCGCTTCGAGGTACGGCGCCTGATGCGCAGTGAGGAACTCGAGCAGCTTCTTCTCGTCGAGCTTGCGAACCTGTTTCTCGTCGACGGTCCACCACTGAGCGACATTCGTGGTCGCGAGAACTCGCCGCTGGGCGTCGAGCACCATGAGCGTCGGCGGCGACTCGCGTCCGTCCAGCTTCACGACGTCGTACTCGTACTGGAGCTTCTTGCGAACCTGCGCGGCTGCCATGGCGCGATCCACGAGCTGCGATTCCTCCGCGGCCGTTGCGCCGGAGAACCAGTGCACGAGCACGCGGCGGTTCTCCTTCGCCGCTCGTGCCAGCGCGCGCGTGAGCTCGGGAGACTCGAAGTCGAGGACTTGCGCCGACTCCGGCGCCTGCAGCGCTGACGACGCTGCGACGTCCAAATGCGATCCGAAACCCGCCAGCCACAGCAGCGCGAACGCACACATCGACGACATCGGACTCCTCCGTGGGTTGACGACTCGATCCAAACCGAGCAGACAACCTACCCCGGTCCAACGGCGCCCGAGCTCGGCCGCGGCGCGAATCAGCGCGCGAGCGGCGGGCGGGCAAACGCCCTGCGCCCGCCGATCGCGCGCGCTCGGATCATGGTTGGAGAACGAACTCCACGGCTTCGCTTAGCGCGTAGTTGTTGGGCTCGCCGAAGCCCGGGTCGCGCACGAACAGTTGCGCGTTGACCTGCGCGCCGGCCACCAGCGCCGGATCGGCGCCCGACTGTACGAAGGCGCCGAAGTCGAGCTGCACGACGCCGCTGCACGCGTTCGAGCCGCCCGTGTTCTGGCCGAGCGTGCGGCGCACCGGCGACGCCAGGCACAACGTGCCGCCCGCGAAGGGCGTCGACGCGCGACCGGCGAGCGAGTAGTGCCACATCGCCGCGCGGTGCGTGCGCAGCGCGTGGGCCTCGAGGCGGAACGCGCCGGAACTCGCGCTCGGCACCCCGCTCGTCAGCGTGTAGGCGAGGCAGCCGGTCGCGGCCGGCTTGCGCGAGCAGTAGATGCGCGACCCGTTCGGCGCGGCGAGCCCGGGAGCGAACTCGCCCGCGGCGCGGAACAGGTCGCGCGGCCAGGGACTGGTCAACTGGGTCGCGAGGTACGCGCCCTGCGCGAAGTCGAAGATCGAGTACGGAAAGGGCGAGTCCTCGATCAGGTAGGCGCGGCCGCCGCCCACCGCGAGCCCGTCGATGTCGAAGCCCTGCGGCGCGACGGCGCCGACGAGTTGCGGACTGGCGAAGTTCGCCGGATCGAGCTCGTACAGCCCGGGCGTCGTCCCGCTCAACGGCGTGCGCAGGTAGGTGTACAGCCGACCGGTGCTCGGGTCGGCGGCGAGGTTCTCCGAGCTGAACGCCAGCGACGCGCTGCTCGGCGTGAGCACGCCGCTCACGAGGTTGACTTCGCTGATCGGCACGAGCGGCGAGGTGACGCTCGCGTAGAGCTTGCCGCCCAGGAAGGCGAGCGCGGCGGGCTGCACCTGCGCGCCCGAAGCCAGCTTCGCCGTGAACGCCAGCGTCGGGGCTGCAGCGCCAGGCGACCAACGGAAGATCTGCGGACCGTCGCCGGCGAAGTACAGCACCCCGTTCGCGCTGTCGTAGGCCAGCGCCCAGGCGTCGGCGGAGAGCAGCTCGATGCGGTCGCCAGTGGCGAGGTCGTGGTACCAGATGCGCTCGGGCATCGTGGAGGCCGGGAGCGCCGCCGCGCCGGAGATGACTTGCGCCGCGGCGCCGGGCGCGAGGAAGACGGCGGAGATGAGGAGAAGTGCGAATGCGCGCATGGACATGACGGGGGCTTGCAGTCGGGTTCGAGGAGCGAGTCCGGGAGCGCGACCACCGCACCCCACCTGCCAGCCGCCTGCACACTGCGGCGCCGCTCCCCTGCCCTTAGCCCGGCGCTGCGACGCGGTTGCAGCCAACCGGCTGGCATCGGCTGACGCCACCTCGGTCGCAAGGCCGGCCAGCGACCTGGCCGGGCGTAACGGGACTGCGACTGGAGCTGTAGCGTCCGGGCGTCTGCGATGAAGCGAGCGCGCCTCCGACCGCGGAGGGCGCTCGTTCCGCTTACCTCCTCTCCCATGGACCCGCGCCAACGCAACGCCGCCCTGCAGATCGTCGCCGTGGTGGTCGCACCGCTCGCGCTGGCGGCGCTCGCCGCGAGCCGCGTGTGGGATGTCGAAGCCATGGCCGACGGCGCGCCGGTGCGCCTCTTGGGCTTCGAGCCCCAGCCCTGCCCGGGGTGCCTGCTGTGCGGCATGTCGCGCGCCTTCACCGCCGCCAGCCACGGCGAGTTCGGCCGCGCGCTCGACTTCAACCCGCTGGTCGTCTTCGCCTACCCCGCTGCCTGGGCGCTCGTCGCCGCGGCGGCGCTGATCGTGGTCCGTTTCGCCCGCCGGCGCCTCGTCGCCACAAGGAGCTAGCCATGCCGATCGTCTCACTCGTGTTGATCGTCTTGAGTGTCCTCACCACTGCGGCTGGACTCCCCTGCTGCCTGGGCTGCGTCAACTGGTTCGCGGTTCCGATCTCGCTCGCGGCGGTCGCCATGGGCCTGGTGGGCCTCGCCACCGACAAGCGCCCCGACGGCAAGGTCAACGAGGGCAACCTGTACCTGACGGCCGTGATCGTCGGCGTGCTGTGCGCCGTGATCGGCGCGGTGCGCTGCACGATGGGCGGCGGAGTGGTCTGAGCTCCTCGGCTCGTCGCAGCCCGGCCCCACGCATCTGGGCCCAACGCATCCGGCCCGCGCGTCGCTCAGCTCGAGCGGCGCGCGGGCCGCTTCGTTGCACCGCAGCTGCCGCCGCCTCGCACAGGCGCCGGTCGAGCTACGCTTGCGACGTGAGCGAGCTGTTCCACCTCTGCCGCCAGTTCGCGGCCTTCGTCGAGCGCGAGCGCGACGAGTCCGAGGAACGCGACGACCTCGCGGACCTCGCCGAGCTGCAACTCCTGACGATGCGCTTCACGGCGTGCGCGCTCGCGCCGGACGCGGCGAAGGAGTGGAACTACGTGGACACGCCCGAGCTGAGCGAGGAGCGCTGGGACCGTGGCCTGATCGCCGCGCGCTTTCCGCGCCTGGGCATGTACTGGGACCTGCTCGGCCGCGATCTGCTCGAGAAGAGCAGAGTCGGAGTCGGCGACGCGATCGACGACGTCGAGAGCCTGTACTCCGCCGCGCGCGACGCGCTGGACGAACTCGAGTCCGAAGGAGCCGCCGAGGCCGAGGAGAATCTGCGCCTCGAGTTCCGGATCCACTCGGGCAAACACGCCACGGCGCTCATCGATCTGATCCAGGAACTGCTGGGCGACTGGAGGCGCTGAGGTTCGGACCGCGCGCGACGCGCACCGCGCTGAAGCCCGCTCCCGCGGAACGCGGCAGCGGCGCGGCCAAACTGGCAGCGCGCCGCCAAAGTGACGCCTCGGGCCGCCCCGGAGCCTTCCTTGGGGCCCTGGAGGCCGCTCGAGGGCCGTTCAGACGCGGGAACGAGCATTGCGTTCGGGTCCGTCGCTCCGGTTGCGCCCGCCTCGTCCGGCGGGCCCCCGAGCGAGGGATCCCATGCAAGTGCAGTACACGAACAAGGCGGCGGAAGTCCTTCAGAGCGCGCAGAAGCTGGCCAGCGATTCGGGGCACCCCGAGCTGGTCCCCGCGCACCTCGCGGTGGCGCTCTTGCGCGACGCGGAGGGCGTGCCCGTCGCGGTGCTGAACAAGCTGCAGGTCGACCCGCGCGTGCTCGCAGGCGAGTTCGTCTTGCAACTCGACAAGCTCCCCAAGGCGCAGGGCGGGCAACTCGCCGGCTCGCGCACCTTCAGCGACGTGCTGAGCGAGGCGAGCGCGGTCGCGAAGAAGCTGAAGGACGACTACGTCTCGACCGAACACCTCTTGCTCGCGCTGGCGAAGTCGGGCGGGCCCGACGTGAAGGGCCTCCTCGCGGCGCGCAAGCTCAGCTACGAGCGCATCGAGGCCGCGCTCAGCGAAGTGCGCGGCGATCGGCGCGTCACGTCGCCCGATCCCGAGAGCACCTTCGAGGCGCTGAAGAAGTACGCGCGCGATCTGACCGCCGACGCGCAGGCCGGCAAGCTCGATCCTGTGATCGGGCGCGACACCGAGATCCGGCGCGTGATGCAGGTGCTCTCGCGCCGCCGCAAGAACAACCCGGTGCTGATCGGCGATCCCGGCGTGGGCAAGACGGCCATCGCCGAGGGCTTGGCGAACCGCATCGTCGCCGGCGACGTGCCCGAGCCGCTCAAGGGCAAGAAGATCCTCGCGCTCGACCTGGGCGCGATGCTCGCGGGCGCGAAGTACCGCGGCGAATTCGAGGAGCGCTTGAAGGCCGTGCTGGCCGACGTCGCGCAGGCGCAGGGCGAGATCATCCTGTTCATCGACGAGCTGCACACGCTGGTCGGCGCGGGCGGCGCGGAAGGCGCGGTCGACGCGGCCAACATGCTCAAGCCGGCGCTCGCGCGCGGCGAGCTGCACTGCATCGGCGCGACGACGCTGGACGAGTACCGCAAGCACGTCGAGAAGGACAAGGCGCTCGAGCGGCGCTTCATGCCGGTGCAAGTCGGCGAGCCGTCGATCGAAGACACGATCGCGATCCTGCGCGGGCTGAAGGAGCGCTACGAAGTGCACTACGGCGTGCGCATCCTCGACGAAGCGCTCGTCTCGGCCGCGCGGCTCGCCGATCGCCACATCACCGAGCGCTTCATGCCCGACAAGGCCATCGACCTGATGGACGAGGCCGCGGCGCAGGTGCGCCTGGCGATCGACTCGCTGCCGCCCGAGCTCGACACGATCGAGCGCAAGGTGCGACAGCTCGAGATCGAGCGCACGGCGCTCAAGAAGGAAGACGCGCGCGGCGAAGCGCGGCGCATCGAGCAGATCGCGGCGGAGCTGGCCGAGCTCAACGAGTCCGGTCGTGCGTTGCGCGCGCGCTGGCAGGCCGAGAAGGACGTCATCACCGCGCTGCGCGCCGGCAAGACGCTCATCGAGAGCTTGAAGAACGAAGCCGAGCGCAAGGAGCGCGAGGGCAACTTCGAGCGCGTCGCGCAGATCCGCTACGGCGAGATCCCGCAGGCTGAGAAGGCGCTGAAGGAGAGCTCCGCCAAGCTCGCCGACATCCAGCGCGAAGGCGCGCTGCTGCCCGAAGAGGTCGACGCCGAGATGATCGCCAAGGTCGTCTCGCGCTGGACCGGGATTCCGGCCTCGCGCCTGCTCGAGACCGAGCGCCAGAAGCTCATGCACATGGAAGAGCGGCTGCGCGAGCGCGTGATCGGGCAAGACCACGCGCTGCAGGCGATCAGCGAAGCCGTGCGCCGCGCGCGCGCCGGTTTGCAGGAAACCACGCGGCCGCTGGGCTCGTTCCTGCTCCTCGGCCCGACCGGCGTCGGCAAGACCGAGACCGCCAAGGCGCTCGCGGAGTTCCTGTTCGACGACGAGGCCGCCGTCGTGCGCCTCGACATGACCGAGTACATGGAGAAGCACTCCGTCAGCCGCATGATCGGCG
>WYBT01000034.1 GCA_011525785.1 Planctomycetaceae bacterium | reverse complement strand
GCGAGCTGGGAGTATCGGCGGTGTGGGACAGATTGCTCTGGCACCGTACAACCACGGCGTGGGACAGATTGCTCTGGCTCGGTACGTTCAACGCCGAACGCAGGATCGCCCCGTAGCCGGTGCAGCGGCACAGATTGCCGGCGAGCGCCTCGCGCGCGCCTTGCTCATCGGGCGTGACGCCGCGCTGCGCGCACTCGTCGAGCCACGCGCGCGTCATCACGATCATCCCCGGCGTGCAGATGCCGCACTGCGCGCCGCCTTCGCGCAGGAAGGCCTCGCCGACGCCTTCGAAGCTGCGGTTTTCGATCGTCTCGACGCGCGCAGCAGCGACCTGGCACGCAGGCACGAGGCACGAATTCACGGCCACTCCGTCGACGAGCACCGTGCACGCGCCGCACTCGCCCTCGCCGCAGCCTTCCTTCGTGCCCGTGAGGCCCAGGTCCTCGCGCAGCACGTCGAGCAGCCGCCGCAGCGGATCGACCTCGAGCTCACGCCGCTCGCCGTTGACTTCGAAATCGAGTTTCACAGCCGCTCCTGGGGATGCGCCGCGAGCCACAGCTCCAGCAAGTGCTCCGCCGTCGCCGGGACGCGCTGCACGTGGATGCCGAGCGCGTCCTCGATCGCCGACAGCACCGCCGGCGCGCCGCCGTCCATGGGCATTTCGCCGATGCCCTTCGCGCCGAACGGGCCGTGCTCGAAGGGGACTTCCACGAGCTCGGTCTCGAACTGCGGCGCGTCGAGGGTGGTGGGGATGATGCAGGTCGCCATGCGGTCTTGCTGAACGCGTCCGTTGCGGTTCGTCACGACTTCGAGGTGCGCGAAGCCCACGGCCTGCAGCGTGCCGCCTTCGAATTGGCCGACGACCATCTGCGGCTGGATCGCCTTGCCGCAGTCGACGGCGCTGGTGAGCTTCACGACGCGCACTTCGAAGGTGTCGAGATCGACTTCGACCTCGGCGACATCCGCGGCCCAGCCATAGGCGGGATACGCGTCGCCGCGGTAGTGCGCGTCGTCCCACTGAAGGCCGGCGGGGGAGTGGTAGGTCGCTTCGATGCGGCCCTCGCCGCCACGCTCAACGAAAGCTCTTGCGCGTGCGCGGAACTCGCCTTCGCCGCCGATGCGCTGCGCGAGCTCGCGGCACGAGCGCGCGAGCAAGCCGCCGACGATCATGCAGGTGCGCGACGCGACGGTCGGGCCGGAGTTGGGAGCTTCGAAGGTGTCGGCGGGCGCGAGCTCGATGTCCTGCGGCTCGGCGCCGAGCGCGTCTGCGGCGATGGCCTTGAACATCGTCAACGTGCCCTGGCCGAACTCGGTCGAGGCGCTGCGCACGAGCGCGCGGCCGTCGCGCGTGAGTTCGACCGCGATGCGCGCCTTGAGCATTTCCTCGCCCGCGCCGGTGAAGCCCGCGCCGTGGAAGAAGAACGAGAAGCCGCGGCCGCGGCGCACGCGACCGGTGCGCGGCGCGCGCCAGTCGTGCGCGTCGAAGTGAGTGCGCGCGGCGATGCGCTCCATCACGGGCTCGGCGCCGACGCTCGTGCGCAGCACTTGTCCGGTCGCCGTCGTATCTCCTGCGCGCAGCATGTTGCGCCGCCGCAGCTCGAGCGGATGGATGCGCAGCTTTGCGGCGATCGCGTCCATCTGCCGCTCGATCGCGAAGCACGTCTGCGGCGCGCCGAAGCCGCGGAATGCGCCATAGGGCACGTGGTTGGTGGCGACGGCGCGCCCCTCGATGAGCACGTGCTCGCACTTGTACGGACCGGCAGCGTGAATGCAGCCGCGCGAGAGCACGACCGGCGAGAGCGTGGTGTACGCGCCGCCGTCGAACAGCACATCGATGTGCATCGCCAGCAATCGGCCGTCGCGGTCGACTGCCGTGCGGTGGCGGACGATGCTCGGATGGCGCTTGGGCGTCGCGAGCAGGTCCTCGTGTCGATCGTGGATCATGCGCACGGGCCGGCCGGACTTGAGGGCGAGCACGGCCGCGTGCGAAGCGAGGATCGAGGGGTAGTCCTCCTTGCCGCCGAATCCGCCGCCGGTCGCGGCCTGGATCACGCGCACGCGCTCCGCGGGGAGGCCCAGCGCACGCAGCAGCGCCTTGTGCACGTAGTAGGGGCACTGCAGCGAGCCGTGGACGGTCAGGACGCCGTGTTCATCGGGAGGGAAGGCGAGCACGCCCTGCGGCTCGATGTACATCTGCTCCTGGCTGGCGGTCTCGTACTCGGCTTCGAGGACGAGCGCCGCGCGCGCCAACTGCTCCAACGCGTCGCCCTTGGCGATCGTGATGCGCTTGAACACGCGCTCGCTCGCGCGCGGATCGAGCACGGGCTCGCGCGGCTCGAGCACGGGGCGAATCGAGGCCAGCGCCGCCTTCAACGTGGCGTCGTCGGGCGCGGCGACCAGCAGCAACGGCTCGGCGAAGTGTTCGAACTCCCGCTCCGCGAGCAGCGGTTGGTCCTCGAGGATCATCGCCACCACGTTGGCGCCGGGAACGTCGGCCGGGCCCGCGAGCACGACGCGCGTGAAGTCGAAGCTCGTATCGAACTCGAAACGTCGCACCAAGCCGCGCGGGAGGTCGGCGCGGACGACTCCACCGACCCACGCGCCGGGAACGTGCAAATCGGCGACATACGCCGCGCGTCCGCGGACCTTGTCCGGTCCATCGGGGCGCGCCAGGTTTCCGCCGACACTGTGCTGCATCGGCGCAAGATCCCCGTGTCCGGGTGGCGATGCAAGCAGTACGGCGCCAGAGCAGATTTTCCACGATAGCTGCGGCGACGCGGCGAGCGCCGGGCTGCGCGGCGGCTAACGTGGAGAGTTCGCTCTGGCGCCTTACTGACGATGTTGGGTCTCACGACGACGCAGCTCGAGTTCGCGGCGCTGGCGGGCGCTGTTCTGATCGCGGTGGCGATCCCGCGCTGGACGCAGCGCGTCGCTGCACCGTCGTTGCGCGCGTTCGACGCCCTCGGACGTCGCCCGCTGCTCGCGTCACTGATCTTCGCCGCCGCGACGTTCGCCGGAGCGCTCGCCTGCGCTCTGCTCGTCCAGTGGCCGATGGCGCGCGTCCACGACGAGTACAGCTACCTGCTCGCGGCCGACACGTTCGCGTCCGGACGGCTGTGCTTCCCCGCGCCGCCCTGCGCCGAGCAGCTCGAGTCGTTCCACGTCATCACTTCGCCGGTCTACGCCTCGAAGTACCCCAGCGGCCAGGGCCTCGCGCTCGCGCTCGGTCAGGTGCTCGGCGATCCCGTGTTGGGCGTGTGGTTCGGCGCCGCGCTGTTCGTCGGAGCGCTCGCCTGGATGTTGCTCGGATTCCTGCCGGGGCGCTGGGCGCTGATCGGCGCGAGCATCGCGCTCCTGCGGTACGCCACGACCTCGTACTGGGCCCAGAGCTACTGGGGCGGCGCGCTCACCGCAGCGGGCGCGTCGCTCGCGTTCGGCGCGTGCGTGAGGATCTGGCGGCGCGGATCGTTCGCGCTCGGGGCGGTGCTCGGCGTCGGCGTAGCGCTGCTCGCACTGACGCGGCCCTTCGAAGGCGCGCTGGCATGCGTTCCGCTCGGCGCGGTGCTGGTTGTGTGGAGTTGGCGTCGCTGGCAGGCGCGCGAGCTCCGCGTGGTGTTGCAAACCATCGCCGGCGCGGCTCTGCCACTGGCCGTTTGCGCGGTCTGGATGGCGACGCTCAATCGCGCGGTCACCGGCGATCCGCTGCGCCTGCCGTACTTCCTGCACGACGAGCAGTACGCCGTCGCGCCGCCGTTCCTGTGGCAGGACGCCGCTCCGACGCCGCACTTTGCCACAGCGCGAATCGAGGCCTTCTGGACCGGCTTCGCCTATGACCTGTGGGCGCAGCAGCAGACCTTCGCGGGCTGGTGCGAGCACGCGTTCGCGAAGCTCGGCACGTGGTGGAGCTTCTACCTCGGCGCGCCTCTGCTGCTCGCCCTGCTCGGCCTCCCGTTCGCGCTGCGGCAGCGGTGGATGCGCACGGGCGCGCTGGTCATCGCGTGCGTCGCTGCGGGCGTGTTCGCCGTGGCCTACGACCTCGCGCACTACCTCGCGCCGGCCGCGCCCTGGATCGTGGCGTGCTGCGTCGGCGGACTGCGCGTCATCGCGAGCGCGCCGGCCCTCCGCGTGGCGCGGCGCGGCCGCGCGTTGGTGATCGCGGTGCTGGTCCTGCTCGGCGCCGAGTGCGTGGCGCGCGGCCACTTGCGCGCGCGGCCCGAGCGGGCCTTCGAACGCGAACGCGCGCAGCTCGAGCGCGAGCTCACGTTCGTGGGTCGCAAGGCGCTCGTGATCGTGCAGTACCAGGAGGGGCACAGCCTGCACGACGAGTGGGTTTTCAATCGTGCAGACCTCGCCGCGGCGCCGGTGATCTGGGCGCACGATCACGGCGAGGCAGCGCGGGGCCGCTTGCGCGCGTGCTTCCCCGACCGCTCGGGCTACTTGCTCAGCGTCGGTCCGTGGGGGCCTGCGCAGCGCACGGCGCTGTGGCCGTGATGCTGATACGGAGCCTGGCTCTCCCCTCCACGCTTCGGACCCGCGCAGTCGCCGATCTCCGCGCCACGGCCGAATCGTGGAGGGGAGTTCCAGGCTCCGTACGGACCGCGGCTTCCCGAACGTGAGACCGGCGCACAAGCTCCGCGCTCGGCGCGTGAGCTGCGTTGCGGAGGTCCTCGGACTCGACGGCGTGCGGCGCGTTGCGCATCATCTTCGGCCCTCGAACAGGCACACGTGCAGCGCCGGCCGGGTTGCGACGAACTGCTCACGCAGCAACGGTCGCATCGCGTTCTCAGCGGGCGCTCTCCCCGATCCATCGGTCCGAGCAGCCTTGGAATCCGCTCCGCAACACACCGGCCCCGGCGCCGACGGCTCGCACGCGGTCGCCGCCGCAACGGTGGCGACGCTTTATCGCGCGCTGTTCGAGCTGCTCCCCAGCAGCGTTGTGCTCCTCGATCTCGACGGACGCGTGCGCGACGTGAACCCGGCCTTTTGCGCGCAGATCGGCTTCACGCGCGACGAGCTGATCGGCCAGTCGGTCCTGCGCTTCAGCGCCGAGCCGCCGCAGGTGGTGCAGGCGAACCTCGCGCGGTTGCGCAGCGGTGAGGTGCTCGAGCACGAGGTCGTCAACCGCCAGAAGGACGGCTCGCTCCGGCACTACGAGTTGCGCGAGCGCACGGTCGGCTTGCCCGACGGCACGCGCGCCATCCTGGCGGTGTCCAACGACATCACCGAGCGCAAGCGCGCCGAGCTCGAGCGCCTCGAGCACGAGCGCACGCGCGCGCGCAGCGCCAAACTCGAGAGCCTGAGCATCCTCGCCGGCGGCGTGGCGCACGACTTCAACAACCTGCTCACGGTCGTGCTCGCGCGGCTCGAGATGGCGCTGGCGCTCACGCCCGCTGAATCCGAGCAGCGAACGTCGTTGCAGGAGTCGGCGCTCGCTGCGCGCCGCGCTGCCGACCTCGCGCGGCAGATGCTGGCCTACTCGGGCCGCGGTCGGTTCGTCGCCCGGCCGATTCAACTCGGCAAGCTCGTGGCCGAAGTGCTCGACGCGTTGACTCTGCCCGAGTCGTGCAGCGCGAGCGTGCAGCTGGACGTGGCCGAGGACCTGCCCGAGATCGAAGGCGATGGCGCGCAGATCGTGCAGGTCGTCAGCGAGTTCCTCAACAACGCTGTCGAGGCGCTGGCGGACGGCGGCGGCGAGATTCGCGTGCTCCTGCGCGGCGTGGAGTGCTCGCCCGCCGAACTCGCCGGCAGCCGTACCGATGTCGAGGTCGCGCCCGGCCGCTTCGTCGTGCTCGAGGTCGCCGACAACGGTCACGGCATGAGCGACGACGTGCGCGAGCGCATGTTCGAGCCCTTCTTCTCCACCCGCCGCGCGGGCCGCGGGTTGGGGCTGGCGACGGTGCTGGGCATCGTGCGCGGCCACGGCGGAGCGTTGTTCGTGGACAGCGCGCCCGGAGCGGGCACGCGCGTGCGCGTTCTGCTTCCGGCCGCGGCGTGCGCATCCTCGGTGGTCCTCACGCCAGCGCCGCCGCCGGCGCGTGCGACGAGGCACGCTCGCGGCGCCGCGCTCGGCACCGTGCTGGTCGTCGAGGACGAGGACGCCATCCGCCGGTTGATCGAGCGGCTGCTCCAGGGCATGGGGTTCGACGTGCTGTGCGCCTCGAACGGCGAGCGCGCGCTCGAACTGCTGCGCGAGCACACGGACAGCGTGACGTTCGCGCTGCTCGACCTGTCGATGCCCGGGATCAGCGGCGCCGAGACGCTCGCCCGGCTGCGCGTCTTGCGGCCCGATCTGTCGGCGATCCTGACCAGCGGCTACGAGCGCGAGTCGATCCGCGGCTGCCAGGCCGAGGCGGGGTTCGTCGGCTTCCTGCACAAGCCCTTCGACGTGGCGACCTTCCGCAGCACGGTCGAGGCCGTGCACGCGCGCCTGGGCGGCGCAACGCGCTGATACGGGGGCAGGCTCCGCATCAGCGCCGCGCCGCGACGGTCGTCGCGCCCGGTTGAGCGGCGGGTGCGTTCGGCGCGAGCCCGGCGCGTCCGCCCTCGGCGAAGGCGCCGATCCAGCTCGACGCCTGCTGGTAGCGGATCGAGCGTCGGCCGGCGGCGATGGCCTGCGCGACTTCGATCGACATCTCGAGGCACTCGTTGATGTTGCAGTAGCGGAAGAGCCCCTGACGACCGACGGTGACGAAGTTCTCGAACTCCGCCAGCGCCTCGATCAGGCCGTCGGCAGTCTGGCGGAAGCCGCTGATTTGAATTGGATAGGCGTGCGGGACGCGCAGCACATCGGCGCCGAGCACGTCCTGCGCGCGCAGCCAGCCCAGGCGCACGTACTCGTCGATGCAGCGCTGCGCGAGTTGCTCGTCGGGCTCGTTCCACAGCGCCTCGCCCGGGTTGGCGGCGATTTCGAACGCGACCCCGGTGCAGCCCGCAGGCGCCATCTGCGCGCCGAAGTGCACGAACTCGGTCGTGCGCTGGAAAACGCAGCGCGGTTCGGGGAAGTAGATCCAGTGGTAGTCGGCGAGCTGCGGCGCGCGCGCGCGCAGGAACACGAAGATCATCCCGCGGAAGGGCAGACGTTCGGTCGCCAGTCGGCGCGGGTCGTTCTCGCCGAGCAGGCGCCTCGCCACCGCGGGCAGCGGCGCGCTCGAAACGCAGTAGTCGAAGTCGGTGACGCGCTCGCCGTCCTCGAACTCGAGCGCACACACGCGCGCCCCGTCGCGCTCGAGGTTCGCCAAACGCTTGCGGTAGCGCACTTCGCCGCCCAACTCGCGCACGCGGCGCTCGAGGTGCTCCTGCAGGCGGCCGATGCCGTGCCGCACGTACAGGAACGAGTGGCGCAGCTCGCTGTGCGGGTTCTCGAATTCCTCTTCGCCCAGGAACTGGTGCGCGAGGGTCTTCTTCATCAGCTCCCAGGCCGAGTCGACACTGATGCGCGAGCGCGCGGTGGCGACATCGAGGCTGGTGGGCTCGACACCCCAGACTTTGCGCGTGTACGGCCCGAAGTAGACGTCGTAGAGCGTCGGGCCGAAGTGCGCGCGCGTCCAGCTCTCGAAGTTCGGTGTTGCGGAACGGTCGCGGCGCAGCGGCGCGAGCAGCGCCTCGGCGACGATGCGCGCCGACAGCAGCGGCCCCATGCTGCGCACCACGTCGGCGATCTCGAACGGATAGCTCAGTGCGCGGCCGCGGAAGTGCTGCGCGACGCGCTTGCGCACGCTGAGCAGGTCGTCGCCGCACACTTCCTCGAGCAGCGCCTTCAGGGCTGGGTTGTCGGAGACGAACTCGTGCGGGCCGAAGTCGAAGCCGAAGCCGTCGCGCCGCCAGGTCGAGGCGAGCCCGCCCGCATTGGGCGCGGCCTCGTAGATGCGCACGGCGATGCCGCGCTGAAGCAGCAGGTAGCCCAGCGACAGTCCGGTCACGCCGGCGCCGACGATGGCGACGGTCATGGCGCGAGCGCTTTCGTCCGCGGCGGGCGGAGGCCAGGGTGCGAATTCACGGTGGTCGGATGCGGAGCGAGCGGGGCCTGCAGGCGGACGGCGGCGGACGTTTCCCGAGCGCTCGAAGAGGAGCTATCGAGTTCGGCGCAGCGCGCTCTGGAGCCCCTCACAGCGCGGCGCGCCCCGCGGGACGCTTCAAAGCCAAAACTCCCACGCACGGGACTGCGGCGCTGCGCCGCGGGCGGGAAAGGCGGGCGCGGGATGATGGGCGACTCATTTCGACCGCGGAGTCGACGCCGCCGGTCGCATCAACGCTGTGCGTTTGTCCGCGGCCAGTCAGGAGCGCACAATCGGTTCACCCCGCGGCTGCCGAAGCACTTTCCGAATCGGCCGCCGCCTTCCTGGAGGCCCTCCGATGAATGCGAGCGTCGCTGCTCGGCGTGTGGTGCACATCTCCGACTCGCCCGACGAGAGCCAGTTGCTCGTCGCAGAGCTGGCCGGCGCCCAGGAGCGCGTGGCGGTCACGCGAGTCGCGTCGCGGGCGGCGCTCGAGCGCGAACTCGCCAGCGGGGCGGTCGACCTCGTGATCGCGGACCTGCCGCTGCCGTGGGCCGGGGCGCACGACGAGATCGGCGAGCTGCAGCGCACGCGCCCCGAGATCGAGGTGATCTTCCGCTGGGGCGAGCCGGGAGCGCGCAACTGCGAGCCCGAGTCGCTCCAGATCGAGCGGCTGGTGTCCGAGCGACTCCACCGGAGCGCGACGCGTCCGCAGTCGGAGTCCGAGCGGCGCGCGCTGATGCGCGAGCTCGCGCGCAGGCAGGAGGCGCTGCTGCGTCTGCAGCGCAGCGCGCTGTGGGAGTTCGACGCCGCACTCAAGGAACTCGCGCGCGTGGCCGCCGAGTTGCTCGCCGTCGAGCGCGTCAGCGTGTGGGAGTTCTCCGCCGATCACAGCGCGCTCGACTGCGCCGTGCTCTACCAGCGCAGCCGCGGCTCCTTCGAGAGCGGCGCGCACCTGATCTCTCCGCCGCGCTACATGCGCGCGCTCGAGTCGACTTTGTCGCTCGTAGCCCACGACTGCCAGCGCGATCCGCGCACCAGCGACTTCGCGCGCGACTACCTCGTCCCGCTGGGCATTTCGTCGCTGCTCGATGCGCCCGTGCGCGTCGAGGGCCAGGTCGTCGCTGTGCTGTGCATCGAACACGTCGGGCCGCAGCGCCACTGGAGCGTGCTCGACCAGTGCGCGGCCTCGAGCCTGGCGTGCCACCTCGCGCGCGTGTTCGAAGTGCGCCGCCGCCGAGCGCTCGAGCAGCGCGTCGCTTCGCTCGAGCGCCTCGACACGCTCGGGCGCGTCGCGGGGCAGATCGCGCACGACTTCAACAACCGCCTCACGGTGCTGGCCGGCTGGCTGGGGCTCTTGCGCCACGACGTGCAATCGGGATCGTCGGCCGAACACTGCCTGACCGAGCTCGAGCGCGAGTTGGCGCGCGCCGAGACCCAGGTGCGCGAGCTGTTGAGCCTGGGGCAACCATCCGATCAGGCCGCGGGGCCGATCGACGCGCGTGCGCAGCTCGAGCAACATGCCGGAACGCTGCGGCGCGTGCTCGGTGAGAACGTGCGCGTCGAGGTCGACGTGCGCACCGACGACACGCAGGTCGCGATCGCGCAGCGCGATTTCGAGTCGCTGCTGCTCAACCTCGCGGCCAATTCGCGCGATGCGCTGGCGGGGAGCGGCGGCGTGCGCGTCATCCTCGAGGACGGAGCACCGCCCGCGCCGCTGCCGGGCGCGCCGGCCTCGACCTTGCGGCTGGTGTTCGAAGACGACGGCCCGGGCTTCAGCGAGCAGGCGCTCGCGCATCTGTTCGAGCCGCTGTTCACCACCAAGGCGCCGGGGCGGGGCTCGGGCCTGGGCTTGAGTTCGATTGCGCGCGTGGTGCGGCGCGCGGGCGGCGAGGTCCGCGCCGGAAATCGCGCGCCGCGTGGAGCGCGGGTCGAGCTCGAACTGCCGCGCGCGCGCTGAGTGCGTTCGAGCGACTTGCGCGCGCGGTTCAGTTCGCGATCAAGGGCGCAACTCGAGGCCGCAGCTCAGGGCGCAGCCACGCCGGTGCGCGGATCGTTGCGCACGAGTTCCCACACGAGCCGCGCGAGCGCCGCAGCGTCCTCCGGCGCGAGCCCAGACACGTCGCACGGCAGACCTTCGGGCGAGCGGCGGTAGAGCGTGGCGAAGTGCGTGAGGCTCGCGACGTAGACGCCCAGGTCGCTGGGATGGATGTCGTCGTGCGCGCGCTCGGGGTGGCGCAGGCGCGCGGAGGCCAGGCGCTCGCGTTCGGCCTGCGCAGGCAGCGGCGCAGCGAGCGGCCATTCGCTCGGCCAGTCGATGTAGGGGTTGGCGAACAGGTCTTCGACGCGCAGGGCGCGCCCCTCGAAGCGCGGCCGCGCGTCGAGCGGAAGCGTCGCGAGCTTGCGGAACACGCTTCCCACCGGAACCAGGAACAGCGGGCCCGCGCCCGGCGCCGGTTCGACTCCCAGCCAGCGCTCGAGGCGGCCGCGCAGACCCGGCGTCGGCACGCGCCCGGCCGCGGCCTCATCCGCCACCTGCTCCCACAGCGCCCGGTCGCTCGCCAGCCGCGCGGGCCAGTCGTACACGCTCGCCGGCGGATAGAAGCTGCCCGGCTCGCCGACCTGCAGGTTCGACCAGCACTCGTAGACGTACACGCGCGCCGCCGGATTGCGCTGTCGCACGGCGCAGGCGAACTGCTGCGCGTACCACGACGAGTGCTCGTAGCGCAGCGCGCTCTCGAGCGGCACGGTCTCGGTCAGCACCAGCGCATCGAAGGCGGGCTCGCGCTCGAACAGCGTGGCGCGCTGCGCGGCCATTTCGGGCAAGGTGCGCGTGCGCCCGTGCGCCTTCCCGCTCCACAGCATCGACAGGCACGCGCCCCAGATGGTGTGGTCGAAGCTGTCGTAGCGCAGGCCGCGCGCGCGCGCGAAGTCGCCGACGCGCTCGATCAGATTGCGGGCGTCGGCGCGCTCGGGCGCGCGCGCGTTCATCAAGCTGTGGCCGACCCAGCACACCCTCAGCTCGTCAGCGGGGCCGGCGGCGTGCGCGCGCCAGTCGATCTGCGCGCGCACTGCGGGCCCCATCGGCCACGCGAGCGCGGCGACGACGAGGCCCGAGAGGAGAGCTAGCAGCAGCATGAGTCGGCGCGCCATGGTTCGCTTTGCAGCGACATCTCGCCGAGCGCCTGCGCCGCGCGCAAGGGTGCGACGCGGCGAGCTTGCGGACTCAGCGATTCTGGAACAGCGCCACCATCGCGCCGACCGGGTCCTCGAGCAGCGAGAACGTGCCGATCTCCGGGATGGCCTGATTCTCGACCAGCACCTTCGCGCCGAGCTCGCGCGCCTTGGCGGTCGACTGCGCGAGGTCGTTCACCGCGAAGTAGACGCACCACCAGGACGGAGTTCCGGGCATCGGCGTGCGCATGATGCCGCCGGCGTGCTTTTCTCCGGCCATCTGCACGCGGTACAGCCCCATCTCGCCCAGGTCCATGTTCTGCTGCGTCCAACCGAACAACGCGCTGTAGAAACGCTGCGCGTCGTCGTCGTCGCTGGTCATCAGCTCGTTCCAGCACACGCGCCCGTGCGCGAGCTGGTCGGGATCGGCGCCGGGAGACTCCGGAATTCCCGCGAAAATCGAGAAGTACGCGCCCTGGCGATCGCCGCACACCGCGAAGCGGCCCGTGCCGGGGATGTCGGTGGGGGGCACGCACACGCTGCCGCCGAGTTCCTGGCAGCGCGCCGCCGTCGCGTCGACGTCCTTCACGGCGCAGTACGGCATCCAGTGCGACATCGGGATGCTCTTCTCCTCCATCATGCCGCCGATCGGGCCTGTGCCAGTCATGATCATGCTGTAGATCACTGGGCCCATCGGAACCGACTCGATGCTCCAGTCGAACAGTTCCCTGTAGAAGGCCTGCGAGCGCTTGAGGTCGGTCGTCATCAGATCGTGCCACACGAAGCGGCCGATCCACGGAGTGGTGGTCGTGGTCATGGGGAGTTCCCAGTCGAGTTCGAAAGAGTGCCTGGCCGCACGCGACGCAGCCTAACCGCGCGTCCGAGGCCGCGGGGATCGCGCGGGGCGCGCGGACGCGAACTTCGCGGAGGTTTTGCGCTCGCGGCGCTGTCCTGCTCCGCGGTCGTTCTGCGTGCTAGCGCGTTTCTCGCGTGGCGCTTAGCCTCGCGACCTGCTGCGCGTTCGGCGCCACCGCCCACTGGAGAGACTCACTTGAGCCGCATTCGTCACCTCTGCATCCCACTTTCGATCGTCGCCTCCGGCGCCTGCGCCTTGGCGCAGGGCTTCAACGTCGACGTGAACGCCATCGCCGGTACGCCGCCCGCGACGTACTCGGCCGCAGCCGGTCAGAGCGGCGTGTGGAACGCCGTGCCCGCGACGCTGCCGCTCGGCCCGCTCACGCTGAACGGTCTGAGCGGCGCGCCGAGCGGAGTGACGCTGCGCTTCGCGGCCGGCCCCAACGGCTACAACGGGCTGGGCGCGTACAACTGGAACAACCCCAACACGTCGGGCGGAGATCAGAACCTGATGGACGACGTGCTCGACGTCGGCGGAGGCTTCGGCGGCGGCATCCAGAGCGGCGTGCTCGTCACGCTGAGCGGCCTCGCGGCGGGCAACTACGACGTCTACACGTACTGCTTCGCGCCCGACAACTATCTGCCCGGAAACGGCGGCTTTCCGTGGAACACGCTGGTGAGCGTGAGCGGCTCGAGCAGCGCGCAGCAGACCGTCGGAGCGCTCGACTGGGGCGGCGCGTTCGTGCTCGGCGAGACGTACGCGAAGCACTCGGTCGTGCTCGCGGCAGGCGCGGACCTCACGATCCTGCTCGAGAACGACATCTCGAACCTGGGCTTCGGCTCGCTCAACGGTCTGCAGATCGTGCCGACGGTTCCGGCGCCGCAGAGCTACTGCACCGCAGGCACGAGTTCGAACGGCTGCGTTCCCGCGATCAGCGCCAGCGCGAACCCCAGCGTGTCCTTCGCCACGCCCTGCGCGCTGTCGGTAGCGAACGTCGAGGGCCAGAAGAGCGGGCTCTTCTTCTACGGCGTCGACAACAGCGGTTTTTCCCCGCTGCCTTGGGCGCTCAACGGCTCGAGCTTCCTGTGCGTGAAGACGCCGACGCAGCGCACGAGCTCGCAGAACTCAGGCGGCCTCGCGGCGCAGTGCAACGGCGCCTTCGCGCTCGACTGGAACGCGTTCCAGGCCGCCAATCCCAGTGGGCTGGGCCAACCGTGGGGCGCGGGCTCGAAGGCCTACGTGCAGGCCTGGTACCGCGATCCGCCGGCGCCCAAGACCACCAACCTCAGCAACGCGCTCGAGCTCACGTACTTGCCCTGAGCGAGGTTCGAGCTCGCGCGCGGCGGCGCGACAAGTTCAACGAAGCACCGGCGGGAACTGCTCCGCCGGTGCTTCACCACACAGGCGGGCAAACGCCGCGAGCATCGACGGGCCCGCGGGCGTGAGGATCGACTCGGGGTGGAACTGCAGGCCCCAGCGCGGCAATTCGACGTGCCGCACGGCCATCACCAAACCGTTGTCGGTCCACGCGCTCACGGCGAGTTCCTCGGACAAGCTGTCGCGCCGCGCGTGCAGCGAGTGGTAGCGGCCGGCCTCGAACGGATCGGGCGTCTGCGCGAACAACTCCGAGCCGTCGTGGTGCGTCGGCGTCGCGCGGCCGTGCACCGGAGTCGGGTCGCACTCGACGATTCCGCCGTAGTGCTCGACCAGCGCCTGGTGTCCCAGGCACACACCCAGGATCGGCAGCGTCGGCGGCGCGCGGCGCAAAAGCTCGGGGCAGATGCCCGCTTCGCTCGGTCGGCCCGGTCCCGGGCTGAGGATCAGCCCGCGCGCGCCGGCGGCGAGCACGCGTTCGACGCTCCAGGCGTCGTTGCGCACGACTTCGACGCGCACGTCGAGGCTCTCCAGCGCCTGGTGCACGTTCCAGGTGAACGAGTCGTAGTTGTCGATCAGCAGCAGCACAGAGGGTCGCCAGCGTAGCTCGCGCGCCTACGCTACGCGGCGCCATGCGAACGGTTGTCTCGATCCTCGGGCTTGTCCTGCTCTCCCTGCTCCCTGCGCGCGCGCTCCAGGGCTCGCGCACCGACTACGAACGCGCGGCGGCGCTGCACGAGCGCTACCGCGGCCAGCTCGTGAACGCGCGCGTGGACCTGCACTGGCTTGACGATGGAGTGCAAGCCTGGTTCCGCGACGAGCGCTTCGAAGGCCGCGAGCGTTGGCGCATCGTCGACGCGCGCGTCGGACGCGTCGAGCCGCTGTTCGACGAGCGCTTCGAACGAGCCGCGCGCGAGAAAGGCTGGGTGGGCGAACTCGCGCGCGTCTGGGCCGCGTCGCCGCACGAATTCGGCGCGCAGCTCGGCGAGCGCAGCGTGCTGTGGTCGCGCGGCACGGGCGAATTGCGCCTCGCGCAGGGCGAGGTGCTCACCAGCGATCTGAGCGACGACTTCGGGCCCAGCCGCGACGGCGAGGCCTGCCGCGTGAGCTTCGTCAACGAGCGCGACGAAGCCGTCGAGGTCCTTTGGATCGACGGGGGCGGCCGGCGGCGCTCGTACGGGCGCATCGAAGCCGGTCAGAGCTTCACGCAGAACACCTACGACGGCCACAACTGGCTGATCCGCGATGAGCAGGGCCGCGACCTCGGCGCCGCGCGTGCGCGCCTGGGCCTCGAGCGCGTGCGCATCGCTCCGCACGACGCTCCGCGCGAGCGCCGTGAGCGGCCGCAGCGCCGCTCGCTCGAGCGCTCGCCCGACGAGCGTTGGAGCTTGCGCGCGAACGCGAACGAGCTCGTGCTGATCGGCGCGGACGGCGCGGAGCGCAAGCTCGCCGACGGTCCCGCGGACGGCGCGCGCTGGTCGGGACCGTTCCACTGGGCCCCCGACTCGTCGCGCGTGGTCGTGTGGGAGCGCCATCCCGGCGGCGACCGGCGCGTGCACTACGTCGAGAGTTCGCCGCGCGACACGCTGCAGCCCAAACTGCACTCGTACGAGTACCTCAAGCCCGGCGACCCGCTTCCGCAGGCTTTTCCGCGCCTTTTCGAGCTCTCCACGGGCCGTGAAATCGCGCTCGAGCGCGCGCAGTTCGAGAATCCATGGTCGATCGACCGGCTCGAGTGGGCCAGCGACTCGGCGAGCTTTTCCTTCCTCTACAACGAGCGCGGCCACCGCGTGATGCGCGTGGTGCGCGTCGACGCGCGCGACGGCGCGATCCGCGCGCTGGTGGACGAGCGCTGCGCCACGTTCTTCGACTACGCGCACAAGACCTTCCTGCACCGCGTCGAAGGCGGCCGCGAGCTGCTCTGGATGAGCGAGCGCAGCGGCTGGAACCACCTCTACCGCATCGATGCGAGCTCGGGCGAAGTGCTGGGCGCGGTGACGAGCGGCGAGTGGGTCGTGCGCGGCGTCGAGTCGACCAACGACGAGTCCCGCGAGCTCGTGCTGCGCGTGCGCGGGCGCACGGCGGGCGAGAGCCCGTACCACGACCACTTCGTGCGCGTGAGCTACGACGGCGGCGCGCTGACCGAGCTGACGCACGCCGACGGAACGCACGAGCTCGCCTTCTCGCCCGATGGCGCGTTCTACGTCGATCGCCGCTCGCGCGTCGACCATGCCCCGGTGTGGGAGCTGCGCCGCACGCGCGACGGAGCGCTGGTGTGCGAGCTGGCGCGCGCCGACACACGCAAGCTCGAAGCGACGGGCTGGCGCGCGCCGCAGCGCTTCGTCGCCAAGGGCCGCGACGGCGTGACCGACATCTGGGGCGTCGTGTTCCGGCCCACCAACTTCGATGCGAACTCGAAGTACGCCGTGGTCGAAGAGATCTACGCCGGCCCGCACGACGCGCACGCGCCGGTCGAGTTCGCCGCGCACCACGGCCACGCGCAGGAGCTGGCCGAACTGGGCTTCGTGGTCGTTCAGCTCGACGGGCAGGGCACGAACTGGCGTTCGAAGGCCTTCCACGACGTCGCCTGGAAGAACCTCGCCGACGCGGGCTTCCCCGATCGCGTGGCCTGGCTGCGCGCGCTGGCGGCGGCGCACCCCGAGGTCGATCTCTCGCGCGTGGGCATCTACGGCGGTTCGGCCGGCGGGCAGAACGCCATGCGCGCGCTGCTCGATCACGGCGATGTGTATCGCGCGGCCGTCGCCGACTGCGGTTGCCACGACAACCGCATGGACAAGGTGTGGTGGAACGAGCTGTGGATGAGCTGGCCGGTCGGGCCGCACTACGAGCAGTCGAGCAGCGTCGCGCACGCGGCGCGCCTGCGCGGAGAGCTGCTCCTGATCGTGGGGGAGATGGACGAGAACGTCGACCCGGCCTCGACGCTCCAAGTCGTCGACGCGCTGATCCGCGCCGACAAGGACTTCGAGCTGCTGGTCATGCCGGGCGCGGGCCACGGCGCGGGCGGCTCGCCCTACGGCTGGCGGCGCACCTGCGACTTCTTCGTGCGCAAGCTCTACGGACTCGAGCCGCGGCGGCCCTGAAATGCCGGGAGGCGAGTCCCGATGGGTGTCGTGGGCCCGGTTGTACGGCCCGTATTCGCACCTCCATCGAGCTTCGCCATCCCATGTCGCACTCCCATCGCTTCAGTTTGTTCCTTGCGCTCGTTGTCTGCGCTGTGTGCGCCCCGAGCACCTTCGCCGCCGGCGGCGGGACCAACGGCACGACCCAGCGCATCAGCCTCACCAACCTCGGCCAGCAGGTCTTCTCGCCGTCCCGGGGCGCCTCGATCTCGCGCGACGGCCAGCGCATCGCCTTCGAGAGCGACGCCGCGCTCGTGGCGGCGGACACCAACGGCCACACCGACATCTACGTGCTCGATCGCGGCAGCGGGGCGCTGACGTTCGTGAGTCGCACGTCCAACGGACTGGCGGCCAACGGACCGTCGCGCCACGTGTCGATCTCGGGCGATGGTCGCTGGGTCGCCTACGAGACGCTGGCCACCAACGTCACCGGATTCGATTTCAACGCGACTTGGGATGTGATGCTCAAGGACTTGAGCACCGGCGCGCTCGAGCGTGTGACTTCGCTCGCCGGGAGCAGCTTCGCGTTCACCGGCGGCGGGCGTCGGCCGCACGTGTCCGTCGACGGGCGCTACGTGGCGTTCGACACTGACTCCGAAGAGATGTCCGCCTTGGACACCAACGGCGCCTTCGACGTCTACGTGCGCGACATGCAGCTCGACACGTTCACGCTTGTCTCTGTGGGATTCTTCGCCCAGGGCAACGGCAGCTCCACGAACGCGCAGATCTCCGACAACGGTCGTTTCGTCGCGTTCCACAGCGACGCGAGCAACTTCGCCTTCGGCGACACCAACGCGGAGTCGGACGTGTTCGTGCGCGACCTGCAGACCGGCGGACTCAGCCTCGTCAGCCGCCTGCCCGGCGGCGCGATCGGCAACGGCGCGTCCTACGGGCCCTCGATCTCGGCCGATGGGCGCTATGTCGCCTTCACTACGTTGGCGACGAACTTCAAGGCCGGCGACGCCAACGGTGGTGAGGACGTATTCGTGCTCGATCGGAGCGCGAACGTGCTCGAGCACGTGAGTGCGACTCCGAGCGGCGGATTCACCAGCTCCGGCGGCGGCGACGCGTCGTTCTCCGCGGACGGTCAGTCGATCGCCTTCGTGAGCGGCGCGCCCGACTTGATCGGCGCCGGACCGGCCTTCCTCGCGGTGTACGTGCGCGAGCTGAACTCCGGCGTCACGCGCCTGGTGTCGCGCGCGAGCGGCATCGGCGCGCTGCCGAACGGCCCCAGCTATCGCCCCAGCCTCAGCGGCGATGGCTCCGTCGTGGCCTTCGATTCGAGCGCGACGAACCTCGTGGTCGGCGATGTCAACGTGCAGTCGGATGTGTTCGTCCGCACTCTGTACGCCGACCCGCTGACCTACTGCACGTCGTCACTGACGAGCGGCGGCTGCAAGCCGCGCATGGGCTCGAGCGGCCTGCCGCGCGTGAGCCAGAACGCGGGCTTCGTCGTGAGCTGCACTCAGGCGCCCAACAACAAGCTGGGCCTGTTCTTCTACGGTTTCGGCGGTCGCCAGGCCGTTCCGTTCGGCGCCGGCACGTTCTGCATGCTCACGCCGGTTCAGCGCACGCCGATCATGAACTCCGGCGGCAATCCCACCAGCGTGAACGACTGCTCCGGCAGCTACTCGCTCGACTTCAACGCCTACGCCAAGGGCCTGCTCGGAGTCGCCGCGCCGACGGAGTTGAGCACCGTCGGCCAGCGCGTGAACGTGCAGTGCTGGGGCCGCGATCCGCAGGGCGCGCTCGCCACGACCTTCCTCAGCGACGCGCTCGAGTACGTCGTCGGGCCCTGACGCGGCGAACACGCGGCTGAGCGCGCGCGGGCGCGGTGCGGCATTGCTGCACCGCGCCCGCGCGCCGTTTCGGGCCCGTGCTTTGCGCAGCGCGAGTCCCCAGGCCTCCGCCGGCGCGAGCAAGAAACACAAACGGGCCAGTCCCGATGGATGCGTGGGCGCGGCGCATCGGCCGCTCCCGCTCGTCAGCTGTTCAGTACCTATTCACTCGAGGGTTCCATTCCATGTCGCACTCCATGCTCCGAACTGCGCTCGCCGCCACCTGCATTTCCGCGCTCGCCGCAGGCCTCGCCTTGGCTGCGGGCGGGACGAACGGCGAGACCGAGCGCATCAGCCTCGACTCCGCCGGCCAGCAGGCCCTTCAAGGCGCCTACGAGCCGTCGATCTCGCGCGACGGCCAGCGGATTGCATTCCAGACCTCGGCGGCCCTGCTGCCGACGGACACCAACGGCCACACGGACATCTACGTCTACGATCGAGGCGCAGATCTATTGATGCTCGCCAGCACCACGGCCCTCGGCGCGCTCGGCAACGGCACGTCCTTCGACGCGGCGATTTCCGGCGACGGTCGTTGGGTGGCGTTCGCTACCCATGCGACGAACTTCGTCGGGTTCGATCTCAACGGCGAGTCGGACGTGATGCTCAAGGACCTGCTCACGGGCGCGCTGACGCGAGTGAGCTCCAGCCCGGGCAGCTTGTTCGCGGGCTCGGGCGAGTCGCGCAAGCCGGCCGTGTCGTACGACGGGCGCTACGTGGCCTTCCACACCACGAGCAACCAGTACTCGCCCGACGACACCAACGCGACGCTCGATGTCTACGTGCGCGACTTCCAGAACGGCTCGTTCCAACTGGTGTCGCGCGGGTTGGCCGGCGCCGCGGCCAATGGCTCCGCCAGCAGCGCGAGCATCTCCGACGACGGCCGCTTCATCGCGTTCCAGAGCACGGCCACGAACCTCGTCGCGGGCGACACCAACGGCGTCAGCGACGTGTTCGTGCGCGACATGTGGGGCGGGCTGGGTACGGAGCTCGTCAGCCGCGTGCCGCTGGGAGCGCTGGGCAACGGCAGCTCGACTCAGCCCTCGATTTCCGCGAACGGTCGCTACGTGGCCTTCACCACGATGGCGACGAACTTCGTCTTCGGCGACACCAACGGCTCGTCCGAGGTGTACCTCGTCGACCGGGCCTTGGACGTGCTCCGGCACGTGAGCGGCGCGCACGGCGGTGGTTTCAGCGCTTTCGGCCACTCGTACGAGCCGAGCGTTTCCAGCGACGGACGCTTCGTCGCCTTCACGAGTTCGGCCCCGAACGTCGCCGCCGTGGGCACGCTGTTCCAGTCGAGCTACGTGCGCGACATGACGCGTGGGGTGACCTACTACGTCTCGAGCGCCAGCGGGCCTGCCGCCGCCGGCGACGCGACTTCGCTGCGGCCCTGCCTCAACGCGGATGGTTCGATCGTGGCGTTCCACTCGTCGGCGGCGAACCTCGTGCCGGGTGACACCAACGACAGCACGGACGTGTTCGTGCGCACGCTGTACCCCGACCCGCTCACCTACTGCACGTCGTCGGTGACCAGCGGCGGCTGCGAGCCGCGCATGCACTCGAGCGGCCTGCCGCGCGCGAGCCAGAACGCGGGCTTCGTCGTGAGTTGCGACGATGTCCCCAACAACAAGCTGGGCCTTTTCTTCTACGGCTTCGACGGTCGCCAGGCCGTTCCGTTCGGCGCGGGGACGTTCTGCCTGCGCACGCCGGTGCAGCGCACGCCGATCATGAACTCCGCGGGCAACCCGGGCAGCGTGAGTGACTGCTCGGGGAGCTACTCGCTCGACTTCAACGCCTACGCCAAAGGCCTGCTCGGAGCCGCGGCGCCCGCCGAACTCACCTCCGTCGGCCAGCGCGTGAACGTGCAGTGCTGGGGCCGCGATCCGCAGGGCGCGCTCGCCACGACCTTCCTCAGCAACGCGCTCGAGTACGTCGTCGGGCCCTGAGCGACATGATGTGCGCCAGCGACGAGCGCCAGCGCCGCCGGGATCGTCACTCCTCGTCGGGGTTGACGATCTCGGCCAGGCGCGCCAGCGCGCGGTGCAGCACGATGCGCACGGCGTTCTCACTCTTGCCGAGCTGCTCGGCGATCTGCGCCCGCGAGAGTCCCGCGACATGCGCCAGCGTCACCACCTCGCGCTGCTCTTCGGTGAGCTGATCGAACGCGCGCTCGAGGCGCTCGATCTCGTCGCGCACCAGCGCGCGGCGACTGGGGCTCGAAAAGCGTCGATAGCAGCTCGCCAGCAGGTCGTCCTGCGCGCCGCCTTCGCTCGCCAGGCGCTCCTCGCGCGCGGCATTGCGCTTCTGCGCGGTGTAGTGGTCGATGCGGTCGGCGATCTTGCGCTGCGCCGTCACGAACAACCAACGCCGGAAGGCCGACTCGTCGGGAAACTGGAAACGATCGAGATGGGACAGCACTTCGCGACAGGTCGACTGCACCAGATCCGAGGCCGATTCGCGCTGGCGCAGCGCTTCTCCGGCGCGCAGCCGCACGAAGGCGCGCAGCTCGGGCAGGTGGCGCTCGATCAGGCGCTCGACGGCGTCGCGGTCGCCCTTGGCCGCGCGAGCGGCGAGCTGCGCGCTATCTTCGCCTTCGGTCTGTCGCTGTTGGTCCATCGCTGCGTCGTCGGCGCCGGGCCGCGCCCCGCGAGATTAGACCAAGCCCGCCAGTCATGAGCACTTCCGACGAAACGGCCCCCAGTCCGGTCGAGCAACTCGTCAGCGAGGCGCTCGACTTGCTCGAGCGCGAAGGTCCGCAGGCGCTCGAAGCGCTGCTCGCGCAGCATCCCGAGCGCGCGACAGCGGTGCGCCGGCGCCTGCGCTGGCTGGTCGACACCGGCCTCGCGGACACGGCCAGCTCCGGCCGCGCGACGCCGCAGCGCCTGGGCGATTTCGAGCTTTCCGACGCACTCGGCCAGGGCGGCATGGGCGTCGTCTACCGCGCGCGCCAGCTCTCGCTCGATCGCGAGGTCGCATTGAAGCTGGTGCGGCCCGAGCAGTTGCTCTTCCCCGGTCAGCGCGAGCGCTTCCGCCGCGAAGTCGCGGTCATCGCGAGCCTCGCGCACCCCGGCATCGTTCCGATCTACGCCGTCGGCGAGGAGCTGGGCACGCCCTACTTCGCGATGGAGCGCATTCGCGGGGCCTCGCTCTCCGCGGTGCTCGATGTGCTCGAGAGCACGCCGGCGTCGGAGCGCAGCGGCGCGCACTTGGTGTCCGCGCTCGAGCAACTCGGCGCCGACCCGCGCGAGCCCACCTCGTCGCTGTACGACGGCGACTGGCCCGCAGTCTGCACGCGCATCGCGCGCGAAGCGGCGGAGGCGCTCGAGCACGCGCACCGCCGCGGCGTGGTGCATCGCGACGTCAAGCCTTCGAACTTGATGGTCACGCGCGGCGGGCGCGTGCTGTGGGTCGACTTCGGCCTCGCCAGCGACATCGACAGCCAGGTCGCGCCAGCTCAGCAACGCCTCACGCGCACCGGGCTGCGCGTCGGAACGCTGGCCTACATGAGCCCCGAGCAGCTGCGCGGCGAGCGGCGCGTCGATCCGCGCACCGATGTGTTCGCGCTGGGCGTCACGCTGTACGAGCTGCTGGCGGGCAAGCTGCCGTTCGACGAGAGCGCGCAAGTGCGCCGCACGGAGGGCGCGGGCTTCGGCGTGCCGCGCGATTTGCGCCGCATCGACTCGCGCATCTCGCGCGAGCTCGAGACGGTCGTCCAGACGGCGACGGCGCTCGATCCCAAGGAGCGCTACGCCAGCGCCGCGGATTTTGCGCGCGACCTCGGCGCGGTGCTCGAGGGGCGAGCGATCGAAGCGCGCGCGGCCAGCCCGCTGCGACTCGCGGCGCTGTGGGTGCGCCGTCACCCCGGCTGGGCGCTCGCGGGCGCGCTGGCCCTGGCGGCCCCGTCGCTGCTCGCCTGGCGCGAGCACCGCGCCCGCAACGTGATCGCCGACAAGAACGAGGCCATCGAGCGCAGCGCGGAGGAACTCGCGAGTGCGCTCGAACAGGTGACGAAGCAGCGCGACGCGACCGAGCTCGAGCGCGCGCGCGCCCAGGACGCGCTCGAGCACGCGCACGAAGCCGTCGACCGCATGCTCTCGCGCGTCGGCGGCGAGGCGCTGGTGGACACGCCGCGCTCCGAGCCCGTGCGGCGCGCGCTGCTCGAAGATGCGCTCGAGCTGCAGGAGCGACTGCTCGCTGAGCCGGTCGAGACCCGCAGCCAGCGCGCGCGCCACGCGCAGACGCTGCACCGCAGCGCCGCGATCCGCGCCGAGATGGGGGAGTTCGGCGCCGCGCTGGAGTTGCTCGCGCGCCAGGCGCTCGAGCTCGACGCGCTGCTGGCCGAAGCGCCGAACGACGCGCTCGCGCTGCAGCGCGCGATCTGCGAGTACCGCCAGGGCGAGGTGCTCAAGCTCCAGGGCGATCTGACGGCGGCGCGCGAGGCGCTCGAGGACGCTCTCCGGCGTTTCGAGGCGCTCGCAGGCGCCGGTGAGCTGCTGGCGCGCTCGCGTTCGCGCGCGCGCGTCGAGCTGGCGGACGTGTTGGCGCGCACCGGCCTCGCCGAAGGCCGCGAGGAACTGCTGCGCAGCGCCGTGGCGGAGCTCGAGCCGCTGGCTGCGGCCCAGGGCGCGGCCTGGGAGCTGCGTTTCGACCTCGTGCGAGCGCTGCACGGGCTGGGCGCGACGCCGCACGAGCTGGTGGGCGACATCTCGACGGTGCGCGACCCGCGCGCCGACAAGCTCTGGCTCGAGCGCGCGATCGCGTTGCTGGCCGAGCTCGCGCGTGAGCGGCCAGGACATCCCATGGCGAGCCAGCGCGAGGCGCAGGCGCGCGCCGACCTGGCCCTGCGCCTGATGCAGCTGCGCGACCTCGACGGCGCCGCGCGCGAATACGACAGCGCGATCGAGCTGTTCGAGGCGCTCGTGCGCGACTTCCCCTCGCGTCCGATGCACGCCGATGGGCTCGGGTCCGCGCTCTACAACCGCAGCCTGATCGCGACCATGCAGCAGGAGCCCGGTCGGCGCCTCGAGCACCTGCGGCGCGCGGCCGAGGTGTACGACGGGCTGGAGAAGCGCGCGGCGCTCTCGAGTTGGCAGCAGCGCTCGCGGGCGCTGGTGTGGATGCAGATGGGCGCGGGCCTGGGCCCCACGGACGAAGGCGCCGCAGCGTTCGAGCGCGCGCTCGAGCTGGGGACGCCGCTGCTCGAGCGCGATCGCGACGGCAGCCTGCGCCGGGCGCTGGCCTGGGCTGCTGCGAATCTGGGTGACGCGCGGCTGGAGCTGGGCGATCCGCAGGCGGGCGCGCGGGCCGCTGAGCGCTTGGTCGAGCTGGCGCCGCGCGCCTACGACCGCGCATATGCGGCTTCCTTGTTCTTGCGCTGTTCTCTTCACTCTGGAGTCGAGTCTGAGAGCGCGGAGGGTTGGCGCGAGCGCTCACTCGAGCAACTCGAGCGACTCGTCGACGAGCCGCAGATCGACTCACAGACGCGCGAGCACTTGCGCGATGGCGTGTTCGATGCGCTCGCGGACGAACCGCGCTACACGCGCGCCGTCGACGCGCTGAACGCGAAGCGCTGAGCGGAATTCTTCAGAAATCCTCGCGAAATTCGCGGGTTCTCGCGGCGCCGCGCGGCGTTGGTGCGAGCTGCGCAGACGCTTCAAAAGAGCTTGATCGCACGGCGACACGCGCCGCTAGACTCCGCGCGACGTTCGAGTTCGTCGGCGCCGCACTTGGTGCGCGCGCTCTCGCGCCCCCCAGCGCTCGCCAGTCCCTTGTCCGATCCCATCCCCAAGATCGCTCGGCCGCGAACTCGTTGGCTGACGGCGCAAGCGTCCGTGTGGCGCCCCGGACGTCGCTGGCTGGCCTTCGCACTGGCGCTGTTCGCGCTGGCGAGCTGGGCGGCCGTGACTCCGCACGGCATCCACGCCTCGTGGCGCGAGTGCGACACGCAGGCCATCGCGCGCAACTTCCTGATCGACGGCTTCGATCTGACGCGGCCGCGCGTGGACTGGCGCGGGGACAGCGACGGCGCCGTCGAGTGCGAGTTCCCGCTCTACCAGGCGCTGGTCGCGCTGGTGCTGCGCATCGCAGGCGATGTGGAGTGGCCTGGCCGCTTGATTTCGCTGTTCTGCATCGTGCTGACGAGCCTCGCGCTGCACCGGCTGCTCGAGCAGCGCAGCGGCGGCCCCGCCGCGCTCGCCGGGACGCTGGTGTTCCTCGCCAGCGGTCAGGCCGTGCTGCTTTCTTCGCGCGTCACGCCCGATGCGCTGAGCCTGGCGTTGAGCGTCGCCGGCATCACCACCTACGTCGCGTTCCTCGCGGACGGCCGCTCCAGCGCGCTGTGGCTCGCCGCTGCGGCGCTCGCGTTGGCTGTGCTGCAAAAGGCCACGGCGCTGCAGGCCGGACTCGTGCTGCTGGGCTGGACGGCGCTGCTAGCGCCCGCGCGCTTGCGCGAAGCGCGCGTGTGGGGGGCCGCGTTGTGCGCGCTCGCGCTGGTCGTAGCCTGGCTCGCGCGCGGCGCGCAGCTGCACGCCGAGACCGGCCTGACCTTCGGCGTGATCAGCGGCGGCGACACCAAGTTTCCGCGGCTGCAGCACCTGTTCGAGCTCGACTTGTACGTGCACCTCGCCAAGACCACGGCGCGCTACGGGCTGTCGTTCTTCGGAGTCGCCGCGCTGGCGGTGCTCGCGCTGCGCCGGCGCTTCGATCTCACCGACGGCGTGCTGCTCGGCGCGGTTCTTCTGGGGCTGGTCGGGACGCTGCGCTACAGCCACAACGTGGGCATGGGCGCGAACTACCACGCCTTCGCGGCCTTCGCCGGCTCGTTCTTCGTCGCGCGCGCCTGGCCGCAGCGCACGCCGCGCTGGTTCGCGGCGCTGTTCGCGCTCGCGCTCTTCGCGCATGCGGGCTGGCAGTTGGCGCGCGAGAGCAGCTTCAAGGAGCGCAGCGCCAGCGCCGACGTGGTCGAGATCGCCAAGGCGCTGGAGAGCGTTTCGACGGCCGACGAACTAGCCGTGATCCGCGCCGAGAAGCCCGAGCACGACACCTACTGGGATCGGCGCAACAACTTCGAGGATCCGCGCATCCTCTACCACGCTCATCGCCGCGGGTGGGTCGTGCCCGTCGATGGGCTCGACGAACGCCGGCTCGAGGACCTCGTGCAGCGCGGCGCGCGCCTTCTGGTCGACGTCACGCCGAACGCCGTGCCCGCGCCGCTCGCGGCCTGGCTCGCGCGTCGCGCGGAGCTCGTGCTCGAGCGCGGTCGGGCGCGCGTCTGGCGCCTCCGACCGCAGGCCTGAGGAGCGTGCTCGCCGGCGAACTCAGCGCCGACGGAAGCGCAGGAAGTAGTTTTCCTTCAGGCCCTCGGGCGTCTGCACTCCGACCAGCTCGAAGCCCGCGGCCTCGATCTCCTGCGTGAACACTTCCTGGCCCGCGCGCACGTGGTTCAAGGTCCACTCGCGCGAGACGCCCTCGATGCGGTGGAAGTCGATCACGATCAGCTCGCCGCCGCGCACGAGCGCGCGGTGGATCGTAGCCAGCGTCGCAGCCGGGTATTCGAAGTGGTGGTAGGTGTCGCACACGAAGGCGACGTCGACCGAGTTCGCCGGCAAGCGCGCGTCGTCTTCGGTGCACAGCACGCCTTCGACGTTGGTGAGCTTGCGCTCGACCGCGCCCGCGCTGATGCGCTCGACGAAGCCCTTGGCGATGTCGACCGCGTAGACCTTGCCCTTGGGCCCGACGCGCTCGGCGAAGATGTACGTGAACAGCCCCGTGCCCGCGCCGATGTCCGCGACGCGCTGGCCCGGCTTCAGCCCCACGCGCGCGACGATCGCCTCGCGCTCGGAGTAGATCTCGCGGCTCTCGGTCTCGAAGCGCTCGACGAAGCGCTTGACGTCCAGATTGGGATCGAGGAAGTCCTTGTTGATGCCCGGCTTGACGCTGGCGCCGCGTTCGGGCGGTGCGCTCGGCGGCGCGTCGTTGCGGGGCGCGCTGCAGGCGGCGGCGAAGGCGAGGACGGACAGCAGTGCGGATCGGAACAGCATGGGGCGGCGGGGCTCGTGAACGGAGTGGGGGGAGCCGCGAATCCTGCGCGCGCCGCCCGCGCTGCGCAATGCGCTGAGCGGCCGATTCGCGCGCCGACGCTCAGCGAAAGCGCGGCTGAACCAGCGCGATCCAGTCGCCCGCGAGGCCGTCGCCAGCGTCGGAGGCGCGCACGGTCAGGCTCTCGGCGCCGCGCAAGTCGACTTCGATGCGCGCGCGCGGAGCGTCGGCTCGCAGCGTGCTCGCGAACACGACTTCTCCGTCGCGCAGGAGCGTGAGCTCGACGCTTGCACGCGCCGCATCGGGCTGCGAAGCGAGCACCGCTGTGGCCTCGAAGCCCGCGACGCCCGGCCCGAGTTCGTAGCGCACCTCGGTGGGACCTTCCGCGCCGACCAGCAGGCTCAGCCGCGGCCGCAGCTCGGGCGCCGCGAAGGCCGCGCTGGGCCAGGCCTCGAACTCGGCGCTGGCCTGCGGTCCGCGCAACACGCGCTCGGACCAGTCGCGCACGCTCAGCGGCGCGCTTGCGGAGTGCGCTGGCCACAGTTGCGCGGCGATCAGCTCGAGCGCCACGCGATTGCCGCGCGCGTTGTAGTGGCCGCCGCGCGTGGGCAAGTGGTCGTACCAGCCCTCCAGCGCCTCGCCCGAGCGCGCGCTGAACTCGAGCATGCCCGCCCGCAAGTCGATCAGCCGCGCGCCGGCGCTCGCCACAGGCGCGTGGAGCACGTCGCGGCGCCAGCCGAGCAACTCGACGTGCTCGATCGAGGGCAGATTGTGGAAGGCGATGAACACGGGCTCGAGCCCGCGCGCGCGCACTGCGGCGATCATCCGCGCGACGACGGCGCGCCCCAGCTCCTCCTTCTCGCGATCCAGCGCCGGAAATCCGGAGAGTGCGTGTCGCACGCGCCGCGGGAGCCACCTCGCGCCGCGCGTGAACGCCCGCCACAGGTATGAGGGCGTGAACGGCGGACCGTCGCCGAAGCGCTCCTCGTACTTGGGAACTTCGCCGAGCAGTTCGAGCTGCCCGTCGCGGAGCACGAAGCGCGGCTTGGGCTGCTCGCGCGTGGTGAGCACGCAGCGGTCGAAGTCGTCGTCGACGAGCAGGCCGATCAAAACCAGCGGGTCGCGGCCCTCGAAGCGCTCGAGCGCGCGCTCGACGAGCAGCGCCACCTGATCTGCGCCGTAGCCGCCGACGCCGTAGTTGAGCAGTTGGTGCGTGCGTCCCGCCTCGCTGAGCACGAACAGCGTCTGGAAGCTGTCCTCCAGGCCCGTCACGCCCTGCGCGTACGAGTCGCCGAACAGCAGCACCGGCCGCTTGTTGCTGGTCGGATCGTCGTCGCGGTGCGCGTAGGTCTGCGGATCGAACAGTCCGCTCGTCCAGCCCAGTTCTGCGTGCCACTCCGCGTGCTTGGGCTCGCCCTTCGCGCGCAGGAAGTGGTCGCGCAGCTCCCAGTACAGCTCCTCGTACTGTGAGTCGGCGAAGCTCGCGGCGTTGCGCACGCGCTCGGCGACGCGCGTGCTCTCCAGCGACGTCGAGAACAGGAGCCAGCGCAGCGCGAGTTCGCTCGCCGCGAAGGCGCCGACGGCCACCAGCGCCGCGCGCAACAGCCAGCGACGGGCGCGCGCGGCGCCTCGGGGGGCGGGCTGGGGGCTCGTGGGGCTCACGCGGGCGCTCGACGATAGCGTCGCGTCGCTCGAGTGGTGTAGGTTCGCGCCCGGCAGTCACATGGCGGCGCGGATCGGCAACGACATCGAAGAGGCCGCGCGGCGGCTCGAGGCGGGCGAGCTCGTCGCGATCCCGACCGAGACGGTCTACGGCCTGGCGGCCAACGCGCTCGACGAGCGCGCGTGCCTTGCGATCTTCGAGGCCAAGCGGCGGCCGAGCTTCGACCCGCTGATCGTGCACGTGCGCTCGGCGCAAGCGGCCGAGGAGCTCGTGCGCGACGTGCCCGCGGCGGCGCGCGAGCTCATGGCGGCGTTCTGGCCCGGTCCGCTGACGCTCGTGCTGCCCAAGCGCGCGCTCGTTCCCGACGTCGTCACCAGCGGGCTCGACACCGTCGCGCTACGCTCGCCTGCGCATCCGCTGACCGCGCGACTGCTCGAGCGACTGGCGTTCCCGCTCGCCGCGCCCAGCGCGAATTTGTTCGGCCGCGTGAGTCCGACAACGGCCGAGCACGTTGTCGAGCAACTCGGTGACGCGCTCGGCTACGTGCTCGACGGCGGCCCGTGCGAGGTCGGCGTCGAGAGCACGATCGTCGGTTGGGAAGCGGGGCGAGCGGTGCTCTACCGACCCGGCGGCGTGCCGCTCGAGGCGCTCGAGCCGTTCGTTGGAGCGCTCGCGCCCGCGGCGAGTCGTTCGACGCCCGCCGCGCCGGGCATGTTGGCCGCGCATTACGCGCCGCGCACGCCGCTCGTCATCGGTTCGCCGCTCGAGCACCTCGCGCACGGCTCTCCCGCGCGGCTCGCCGTGCTCGCCTTCCGCACGCAGCACGCCGCGTTCGCGTGCCGCACGCTCTCGCCTTCGGGCGACCTGCGCGAAGCTGCGCGCAACCTGTTCGCAGCGCTGCGCGAGCTCGACGCCTGCGGCGCTGACTTGATCGTGGCCGAGCCCGTCCCCGACGAGGGCCTGGGTCGCGCGATCAACGACCGCCTGCGCCGTGCGGCGGCGGCGCGCGGCGCCGCAGAGGATTCGCAGGGCCGGTAACGGCCTGCGCAGTCGCAAGTGGCCGCGCGAACGGCGGCAGATTCTCCAGCGAGTTCAGGCGCAGTCCGAGGCACGAGCCGCTCTCCGCGAGCTGCAACGAGCCCGCGCGCGAGTTGGCGCTGGACGCAGTGCTCGCAGCTCGGATCCGGTCGGCTGGCACTCCGCCAAACCGCCGCTCGGGCGCTTCATAAAGAAGCTGCGCCGCGTTCTCGCCTTGTTCCGTCCGCGCTGCGCGACTACAAGCGGCGGCCATGTTCACCAGCTTTCGCGCCGTGAAGTTCTGGCTCTTCCCGCTGCTCGCCTTCGCGCTCTTCGCCGCGAGCTGCGCTAGCGTCAAGGTCGACACGCGCTGCGAGTCGAGCGGCGTGTTGCGCCAGCCCGCTAGCTACGTGTGGTTCGAGGAAGCTCCGGCCGGAACCGCGGCCATCGACTCGACAAGCGCGAGCAGCTCGCCGCGGCTGGAAGTCGAAGACGCCGGCTTGCTCGAAGAAGTCCGCCTGTGCGCCGACGAGCAGTTCGCCGCGCGCGGCCTGACGCCCACGACTGCCGTGAACGCCGACTACATCGCCGTCCCCAAGCTGTGGGTCGAACTCCACGAAGAGCGCCTCGACCCGCTCTTCTCGGCCGCCAACGCCGCGCGCTTCGAAGTCGGCGGCGTCGAACTCGCGCTCTACGACGCACGCTCCGGCGCCCGCGTGTGGTGCGGCGGCGCCTCGACGCGCCTGCGCGACGCGGCGGTCGGCTTCGGCGTCAAGGTCGTGCGCTACGCGCCCACCTCCGAAGAACGCCGCTGGCGGATCCCCGCCAAGGTGCGCGCGCTGTTCGCCGAACTCGCGGCTGCGCAGAACTGACAGCGGAAGGCGCGCGGCGCAGTTCTCGGCTCGAGGCGTGCTGGTCAGCGCGTCGACGCGGCGATTACAGCACGCGTCGTGATCGCCAAGCGCTCCGCCAGGCGGCGCGCGGCGGCCTTGTGCTCGCTGCTGCGTTCGCCGGCGTCCTCGATCTCGTGATCGAGGAGCCTTTCGCGCACCGCCGCGCCATCGGCCGACGTGCGGGCCGGTTCGGGCGTGTCGCGAGAGCCGCTGGAGCACCCGGTCACGCGTCACCTCCGAGCGCCAGCTTCAACCTCTGGAGCGCGCGGTGCTTGAGCACGCGAACGTGGCCCGCCTGGAGTCCGAGCTGCGCCGCAACCTCGGTCGCGTCGCGCCCGTCGAGGAACGCAAGCACGACGTCTTGTTCGATCGTGCTCACACTCGCCAGGGCCTTCGCCAGACGCTCGTTCTCCTCGCGCGCGAGCAACTCCAGGGCGGCCCGGTCGCCGTCCGCGTCAGGCGGATCGTCGGACAGCGGCGCCTCGCGCAACGCGGCTCGCTGAACGCGCGAGACCGCGGTGCGGACGAACCCGAACAACCAGCGCGCGATCTCGACCCGCTCCGGGATCGACTCGCGCTTGCGCACGAAGTCGAGCCAGGCCTCCTGGACTGCATCCTCCGCGTCGTGCGCCGCGAGCGACTTCGCCGCGTACGCGAGCAGCGTCGCCCCGTGCTGTTCGAAAAGCGCGTCGAACGCACTCGCGTCGCCCGAGCGCAGCCGCTCGAGCAGGTCGAGTCCCAGCCCCGCCGTGGAGCGCCGCGCCAGCGGAACATCGTGCAACTCAGTCCGCAGCCGCTTCCACAGCCCGCCGCGCAAGCGCTCGGCGCTCGCACGGTGCTCCGGCCGCACGTCGGGCCGCGGGTCGTCGAGGAGTTGGCGCAACCGTTCCACGAGCTGCTTGGGCATCGAGCGCGGAGGTTACGGCGCGACGCTGCGCTGCGCATCCAGCTCGGCGGCGGCTTGGCGCAGTTGCTTCAGGAAGTTGATCACGGCGTCGACCCCGACTGCGTTCAGTGCGTCCTCGAACGCTCGCGGTCCCTGTGCGTCGGGCAGCACCTCGATGTCGCCGCCACCGGCGAGCCAGTTGATGTAGCGCGCGACGGTCGAGTGCGGCTCACCCGCCTCGTTAAGCGCGCTCAGTCCCGCGTCGAAGTCCTTAGCGCGCTCCGCGCCCGCTCGCACTCCAAGGGCCGTTCGTGCGAGTTCAACCGGCGAGACGGCTGGCGCAGCCTGACCGAACTGCCGCAGCAACGGGTGTCCCGGCGCAGTTGCCTGCAGCACGCTAACTGCATGAACGATGAACTGCGCGCCTTCTTCCTGCGAGCCATTCTCGAGAAGCATCCGGCCCAGCGCGAACTCGGTCTCCGCGGTCGAGTAGTGGTCGCCCGTCTCGTAGATCTTCGCGTCGATCTCGAGCACGCGCCGTAGCGTCTCGATCGCGCGCGCCGTCTCGCCTTGCTGACTCAGCACTATCGCGAGCGAGTGCATCGATGCGGCGACATCGGGGTGCTCGTCGGTGCCCAGCACCCGGCGCTTGATCTCCAGCGAGCGTTCGAGCAGCTCGCGCGCGCCGCTGAGGTTGCCCTGATCATGAAGCACGCCCGCGACTTGGTGCATCGATGCGGCGACATCGGGGTGCTCGTCGGTGCCCAGCACCCGGCGCTTGATCTCCAGCGAGCGTTCGAGCAGCTGACGCGCGCCGCCGAGGTCTCCCTGGCTTTGAAGCACGCCCGCGAGTGCGTGCATCGATGCGGCGACGGAAGGGTGCTCGTCGGTGCCCAGCACCCGGCGCAGGATCTCCAGCGAGCGTTCGAGCAGCGGGCGCGCGCCGCTGAGGTCGCCCTGAGCACGAAGCACGCCCGCGAGTGCGTGCATCGATCCGGCGACATCGGGGTGCTCGTCGGTGCGCAGCACCCGGCGCAGGATCTCGAGCGAGCGTTCGAGCAACTGACGCGCGCCGCTGAGGTCGCCCTGAGCACGAAGCACGCCCGCGAGTTCGTGCATCGATGCGGCGACCTCGCGGTGCTCGTCGGTGCCAAGCACCCGGCGCTGGATCTCCAGCGAGCGTTCGAGCAGCTGACGCGCGCCGGGAAGCTCGCCCTGAACTCGAAGTAGGCCTGCGAAAGCGTGCAACATGGACGAGTGAATTCCCGGATCCATCGCGCCGCGCTCGGCGAGTCGACAAGCGACCTCGAAGCAAGTTCGGGACTCGGGCAGTCGTGCGACGTAGCGCGCAGCGTCACCAGCGAGGAAATGCGAGACGAAGCCGTTCGGGAAGGTCTCGACTTGGCGGCGAGCGCGCTCGTAGTTGAGCCAGTAGGCCCCCTGTCCGTGAACGAACGGGCGCAGGATGTTGCCCAGTCGATCGGCGACTTCCTCGGCCCGCGCAGCCAGCGCGTGCTCCCACGCCAGAGCTATGAGTCCGGCGTGCAGACCATTCGCCGTCTTCGCCGCCCCTTCAAAGAACTCCGCCGCAACCCGGTGCCAGCGCTCCATGCCGTCGCTCGCGAGTTCGGGCACGACGAGCGGGCTCACCCGATACGCGCGCTGGCGCTCGAATCCACCGAACTCGAGCAGGCCGAGGTTCGCGAGCGCCGGCGCCTGCTGTTCGAGATCGAGCTGCAACCCCTCGCCCATCGGCAGCAGCGCCTCGAGCGGGACCGCGATCTCGTAGACGCGCGCGCGCTCGAGGAAGGTGCGCACGTCGGGATGGGCCTCGCTCGTGGCGCGGTCGATGGCGGCGTGGAACAGGAACAGCCGCGCGAGGTTCGCCTGCGCCTCGGGGTCGCTGACGCCGTCCTTCCACACGGGCAGTTCGAGCCGCGAGCGCCGCACGAGCTCGTCGATCTCCTTCGTCGTGCGGCCGCCGAGCAGGGCCCGCGCCCAGTCCAGCACGCGCGCGTTGCGGCCCAGCCGCTCCGCCAGCGCGGCCCACTGGCGCGGCGACACGTCGCGCAGGTCCGACTCGCGGCCGCGCGACCACAGCTTGTTCACGTCGCTGGGCTCGAGCGGCCCGAGCTCGATCTCGCTCAGCGCGTCCACCAACTCGGGCGCGAGTTCGAACGTCGCGGTGCACGTGACCAGCAGCTTGGCCCGGGCAACCTTGCACGTGGAGAGCAGCACGCCCAGCAGGCGGGCCGCGAAGGGTGAGAGGCGCGCCGGGCCGCTCGGCTGCAGTTCGAGGTTCTGTTCGAAGTCGTCGAGCACGATCACCAGCTCGCGCCGGCGCCAGCGGCCGAGCAGCAGCCGCTCCACGCGCCGCTCGGCGACCTCGTCCTTGTTGTCGAGCAGCTTCTCCGCCTCGCGGTCGTCGCACTCCAGCGCGCAGCGGCGCACGCGTTCGAGCAGCACCATTTCGTCGAGCTTGCCGTGGAGCACCAGCAACGCGGCCGTGGGGCAGTCCTGGGCGTGGCGTTCGATCGCGCGGCCCGCGAGGCACGACTTGCCGACGCCCTTCATGCCGATCACGGCGGCGCCGGCGCGGGCTGCGTCCTGATCGCGGCCGTCGCGCAGGATGCGGATCAGGCGCTGCAGCACGCGGCGCCGGCCGATGAAGCCCTCGCGCAGCACGCGCATGCGGCCGTCGCCGAGGAAGCGGTAGACCTCGCCGCTGGTCGGTCCCTCGCGCTGCGGCACGGGGGCGCTCGTGTCGATCTGGAACCCGGCGGCCTGCCGGGTGACGAGGTGCATCGTCGCCCAGGCGAAGGTCTGCGCGTGGCTCGCGCCGGTTTGCCGCAGCCGCTCGAGGTCGGCCTGCGCGAGCTGGCGGCGCGTGAAGGCGATCGCCTCGGTCAGGTCGTGCCCGGTCGCGAGTCGGTCGAGCAGGTCGCAGCCCGCGGTCGTGGCGTCGATGTCGGCCACGGGGCGCACCCAGCCGAGCACCGCGGGCACGCCGCGCGCGACCAGGCCGGCGGCCATGCTGGCGACGTCGTCGCGGCCGTCGGCGGTCTCGCACGACTGCAGCACGACTAGCCGCGGCATCGTCTGCGCGCGTTCGAGCGTACGGTGCAGCCGCTCGGTGCCGACGCGGTCCAGGTCGCCGACGTCGTCCTCCATCAGCAGGCAGGGCCCGTCGGGGCGCAGCTCGCCGTGGCCGCTCAGGTACACGACGTCGTAGCTGTCGGTCTTGAGGCGCCGCTCGAGCTCGCTGAGCGTCCCGTCTTCGACCACCTCGATGCGCACGCAGCCCTTTTCGATGTTGGGCGCCAGCGTGCGGAGGATGCGCTCCTCCTCGCCTTCGAAGTCGAGCACGGGTTCGACGCCGCGCGGCGAGTAGGCCATGAACAGGACGCGCAGCAGGCCGTGCTCCGGTCGTTCGGGCGCCGAGGGGGCGCGATCTCCCTGCTGCACGGCGAGGCGGACTTCGGGGAGGCGCGTCACGAACTGCTTGCCGTCGTGGAGGAGCTCGAAGCGCAGGCCCGCCGCAGGATGCCCGTGCGGCTCGCCCAGCAGCCGCACCACGAGCAGGAGCGGCTGACCGTCCTGCGTGGCGCGTTGCAGCGCGGTCGCGAGCGAGCGCTGGGGGCCGTCGAGGAGCGCGAAGAGCCGCTCGCCGTGCTCGCGCATCCGTTGCTCGAGCGGCTGAGCGGATCCGCGGCGGCGCGCCTGCTCGGCAGCGCCGACGGCTTGGGCGCTGCGAACGAGCTCGTCCAGTTCGTTCTGCTTCAGCCCGCGAACGGAAGGCGAGGCGGAGTCGGCGACGCGAATGGTGAGCGCGTGTGCATCCGGCGCTTCGGCGCCGGCGACTGCGGAACGTTCGAGATCGAAAACGAGCGTGCGAAGTGTCGATTGGTGCATGGGCATCCCGCCGACCGCGGAAGAAAGGGTTGCGTCGGCCGGCGGTCTCCCTAACCGCACGCCGAGGACCTCACGTTACAACTCCAGCGGGAGATTTCGCGCCGATCGACTCGCAGACGATCGGGCGGGCCGTGCAGCGTGCCGGCCGACGCATCGCTCTTCGATCGCGCGCGATCCGCTCCCGGGGAGATCGATCGGACATGTCTGGAATCATCCAGCAGGAACTCGCATCACGTGGAGTCGCCCAAGTGCTCGTCTTCTTGCGCGACTCAGGCCCGCAGACGGCGGCCGCCGCGGCTGCAGAGCAGACGACGGCGACATCGAGGCTCAGCAAGCACTTCGTGGAGAGCGCCTCGAGCCAGGCGGGTGAGCTGCGCGCGACGCGGCGTGCTCGTGCGCGCGGCGGCGACGCATCCGCCGTTCGGTTCTATCCGCGGCTCGGTGTGATGCTCGGCACGGCGACGCGCGAGGGCATCGCCGCGTTGCGCGCTGACGAACGTGTGGCCGATGTCGCCGGCGCGCCGTCGATCAGCCTGATCCGACCGACGGCCAAGGCGTCGGCCAAGCTCGCGCAGACGACGACCTGGGGCCTCGACGCGCTGAACGTGCCGAAGCTGTGGAAGCAGGGCCTGGACGGGCGCGGCGTGGTCGTCGGGCATCTCGACACGGGAGTCGACGGCAAGCACCCGGCGCTGCGCGAAGCGATTCAGAGCTTTGCGGAGTTCGATGAGCTGGGTCGTGAAGTGACGCCCGCGCCCGAACCCTTCGACAGCGACGACCACGGCACGCACACCGCCGCGACGATCGCCGCACGAGCGGTGCAAGGCCGCCATGTCGGCGTCGCGCCGGCGGCCAAACTCGCAAGCGCGGTCGTGATCGAAGGCGGCGAAGTGGTCGCGCGCGTGCTCGGCGGCATGGAGTGGTCGCTCGGCCAGGGCGCGCGCGTGCTCAACATGTCGTTGGGCTTCCGCGGTTGGTGGGAGGACTTCGTCGTCTTGACGCGCGTCTTGCGGGCCCGCGGCGTGCTGCCCGTGTTCGCGGTCGGAAACGAGGGGCCGGGCACCAGCCGTTCGCCGGGCAACTACGCCGAAGCGGTGTCGGTCGGCGCCCACGACGAGAGCTGGCGCGTCGCGGACTTCTCGAGCAGCCAGCGCTTCCAACGCAAGCAGGACGCGCTCGTGCCTGACCTGGTGGCCCCGGGTGTCGACGTGATCTCCGCGGCGCCGGGCGGCGGATACCAGTCGATGAACGGCTCCTCGATGGCGACGCCGCACGTCGCTGGGCTCGCCGCGCTGCTGATGCAAGCCGCGCCCAAGGCCACGGTGGCGCAGATCGAGCGCGCGATCCTGCGCTCTTGCCGGCGTCCAGCCACGATGCCGCAGTCGCGCTCCAATCGCGGCGCGCCCGACGCCGTTCGCGCGCTCGCGGAACTTGGGGTCTGAGCGATTCGGGCGGGGCGCGTAGACTCTTGAAGGCGGTCCACGCCAAGCGACTGACATGACCAAGCGCACTCCCGGCAAGAAGCGCAAGGACCCCGAGCTGCAGCGGCAGCTCGAGGCCGCGAGCGCTGCGCACACGTCGGTGCAGGCCGTGTTCTTCCTCAAGAACGCGGAGCAGCCGACGCGCTCGCGCGGCGGGTCACCCGAGGACACGCGCCGCACGGTGCGAGACGTGCTCGACCGCGTCGAGCAAGAGACCGGCGAGCGCGTCATCGACTGGAACGTGTTCCCGCTGCTCGGCTCGTTCGTTGTGGTCGCGTCGCCGCGGATCGTCGAGGCCGTGCTCGCTCAGGACGAGGTCGCCTCGGCGAGCGCCAATCGACGCTCGACCGGTTGAGTGCGACAGGCGCGGCTCGCGGCGGTGAGGCACAGGCCGCGCCGCAGTCGTGCGCGACGGCTTCTTTGCGCTGCGTCGGGAGCATTGCGAGCGCTGCGGCCGCGCGGATGCCGCGCGGTAGAGAAGCTCCGCACAGAAGGGCGGTTCGGGCGAGCGCGAGCGTCGCGCGCTGGCGCCGGCGCAAGAGCTGGCCTGGGCGCGGTTCACGGCGCGCGGTGGAACTGTGATGGATCGCCGCGGCGCGCGGAGCGAGTCGCGAGGCGCTGGTAGGCTCGCACGGGCCATGAGGTCTCTTGGTGCTCTGCGCGTCCTGCTTGCGTCGTCGCTGCTCGCGTTCACGTTGCTCGTCGCGCAGGGCCGCGCGCAGGAGCGGGCCGCGGCGTCCGTGTACCTGGTGCCGATTGCGGAGCGCTCGGCTGACACGGACTTGTGCTTTGCAAGCGCGCTCGCTGCGGCCGCGGCGGAGGGCGGGCCGCCGTTGGTGCTGGCGGTCGATGCGCGCGAGCCGTGGCGGCCGGAGCTGCTCGACTTCTTCCGCCGCGCCGAGCCCGCGCAGTTGATTCAGCTCGGCGCGCTGCCTGCGCCGCCGCCGCCGTGGGACGCGAAGATCCGCGCGACTGCGGCGCAGAGTTCGACGACCATCGCGTGCGAGTTGGCGCGGCGCTTTGCGGGTGCGAGCGCGACTGCGGTGCTGTGCGAGCCGTCCGATCGGACGGCGCTGTTGTGCGCGGCCGTGCTCGCGGCGCGCGTGGGCGCACCGCTGCTGCCGTGCGAGCGCGGAGGTGTCAGCGCCGAGGTGCGCGCGCAGCTCGAGCAACTCGGCGCGAGCCTCGTGCTGACCGTTGGCGCCGACGCGCCGACTCGCCTCGACGGGCTGCGCGTGGAGCGCCTCGCAGATGCGCCCGCGGTCGCCGCGAAGCTCGCGAGCGCCGGCAAGCCGATCGAGTACGTCGCCGCGGTGCAGGCGCAGGACGACGTGCTCGCGCACGCGCCGCAGCTCTCGCTCGCGGGCGCGTTGCTGGCGGCTGCGAGGAACGGCGTGATCGCTGTGGTTCCCGGCGACGTGCGCTGGAAGGCGCGCGTCGAGGCTGCGCCAGTCGAGAAGGCGCCGAAGGGCGCGCTCGCGGCGGCCACTGGCCTGCGGCGCGGCGAAGTCGAGAACGGCAAGCGCTCGCTCGCGTTCGTGGTCGGAGTCGATCCCGCGGATGGCCGCGCCTTCGCGCAGTTCGACGCGAACGGCGACGGCGACTTCGCGGACAAGGGCGAGGAGCCGCTGCGCACGGGTGGAGAGATCGTGCTCGGCGGCCGGCGTCACTCGATCGACCTCGACGTCGACGAGAAGGCGCGCGGCCAGGCGCTGTGGCTCACGGCGCCGACGGCGCACGACATCGTCGAGTCGATTCAGCGCGTGCGCGCGGCCTCGCGCAGCGCTCCGCGGACGCTGTGCCTCGTCGGCTGGCCCGACGCGCTCCCGCTCGCGATCGTCGGCGACGCTGCGCCGATCGATGCGGACCTCGTCTCGGATCTGCCGCTCGCGCAGACCGATGAGGACCCGTTCGCCGACCTCGCCTTCGCGCGTTTCGCGGCCGAGGATCTGGCCTCGGCGACACTGCAGGCCTGCCGCGGGTTCGCCGCGCCGATGTTCAAGGACCGCAGCCACGCGCGGCGCTTTGCGACCGCCGAGTGGGGCAGCGGCGGCTTCGATCCGCTGCTCGTAGCGGCGGGCATGACTGCGGCCGGACACCACGCGGGCGCGGAGTTCATCGCCGACGACTCGCCGCTCACGCGCGTCGAGCTCGTCCAGCACGGCTCGCACGCCGCGTGGACCGAGTTGGGCAAGACCTACGCGTGGGATTCGCGCGTGCTGCTCGCGCCGTGCCTCGTGGAGTCGTCTGGATGCAGCACTGCGGCGCTCGACATGGATCCGGCGCGTCGTTCGGCGCCGCTGCGCATGCTGCGCAACGGTGCGCTCGCGTTCGCGGGCAATCGGCGGCGCGGCGCGGCGCAACAGGATCTGTTCCGCAGCGAGTTCACGAACGCCGTCCTCGCCGGGCAGAGCGTCGGCGAGGCCAATCGCACCGCGCTCAATCGCGTGGTCGTCGCGCTGCTCGACGGCGAAGGCGTGGACACGAACCTCGTGCGCTATCAGCTCCACGCTGCGGCGGTGTTCGGCGATCCGGCGCTGCGCTTCGAGTTCGCAGCGAAGCCGCTGCCGCCGGGCGCGCGCGTCGAGCTGCGGAACTCGAGCGTCACGGTCCTCGGACCGAGAGACTGGTTCCGCACGGAGTACGCGCCGCTGGAGGAGTGGAAGTGCCCGCTCGAGCGGCTCTATTCGTGGCGCGCGCTCGGAGTGGGCGTCGACAGCAACTGGCACGGCCAGCGCAACCGCAACGCTGAGCGCCTCGTGTTCACCGCCGAGGTCCGCTCGAAGCGGCGCTTCGAGCGCGTCCAGGCCCTCGATGACGCGCGCGGCGAGCTGCGCTTCTCCGGCCGCGCCTTCGTGGACGAGCACGAGGACGGCGAGCGCTCGCTGTACTGGCGCTTGCGGCTGGTCGAGTGCGACGCCGAGTCGGGCGAGCTGCGCTCCGAGCGCCGCAGCGCGCAGTTCCGCCTGTCGGAGCGCTGAGCGCGGCGCGCGCGCGATCGACTCGCGTTGATGAGTTCAGCGCGGAGACAGCGCGAGCTTGCGCGACGGCGCCGCTCGCGATGACGCAGCGCGCAGGTCTTGAGCGTGATCGTCAGCGGCGAAAGAGCTTGTCCGGTTCGAGCGGCGCGAGTTCGAGCTCGAATGAGCCAACGTGCGGCGCTTCGAAGCGCACAGGTGAAGCCGCATGATGGCGCGAGCGGCGTCGGGGGAACGCCACGTAGCTGCCCGGAGCGGGTGCGTTCCACTCGCTCGTCGAACTCCAGAGCGACTCAGCAGGATCGCGCGCCCCGCCCGACGCCGACCGCGAGAGTGTGAGCCAGTTCAGATCGGGCAATGTCGGGAGGATCTCGTAGTCGCTCCGGTAGTCAGGTGCTTCGGCGCCTGGCTGTGGAGGGCGAAGGTAGATCGCGACGGGCGCCGATGGGCGCGTCTCGAAGCGCAGCTCGAGCGTCGGACCGAGCTGGAGTTCGACCGCGGCCGTGTGGGCCGTGTCCGGCGGGCTGCCGGCCACCAGAAAGATCCGGTGCCAGCCGGGCGCGAGCCCGCGGATCGTCACCCCGCTCTCCTCGGCGCCCAAAGCTATCGGCTGCGGACCGCGGCCGCCGAGCAGCGGAGCGGCCATCGCGCCGACGGGCGCGCTGTCGCCCAGCGCACGGCGGTCGAACACGATGCGCACGCTGCAGGCATCGGCGAGGCGCAGCTCGATGTCTCGTTGCGCGACGAGGCGATCGACCTCGATGACTTGCTCTTCGCTGTCGACGTAACCGTCGCGCGCCGCGCGGAGTGAGTAGATCGACGCATCCAAGCTCATGCGAAAGCGCCCGCCGCGATCCGTGGTTGTCTCCGCCGTCGCCCGCGCTCCATCGCCCAGGCTGAGACCTTCGCTCCGTTCCGTCGCCCGAACCGTTGCAGCGGCGACCGGCGAATCCATGGAGTCGAGCACGATGCCAGCGATCTCGATCTCGGCCTTCATGCGGAACACGACCGGGCGCGCGTTCGAGCGGACGAAGCGCTCGCTGCGAACGAGCGTGTAGCCGTCCGCGAACGGAGCGAGCTCCCACGCGTGGGGCTCGAGGTCTTCGAGCGCGAACTCGCCGCCAGCGTGGAACGCGACATCCCAGACGCGTTCCTCGGCGAACACGTTCTTCGCGTCCTTGCGGATCCCGCGGATGCCGAAGTGCTCGATCGCGCGGCCGCGGCGGTCCTGCACGGCGCCCAGCAGCGTGAGGCGCGGCTCGTTCGGAGCGGCGGCTGGTGCGATCTCGACGCGCTCGGCGCGCTCCAGCGCGGGCGCTGCTTCCGGCGCAGCCGACGCGGGCTCGGGCGCCTCGAGTTCTCGAGCCGCGCGCTCGAACGTGCTCGACGCCGGCTCGCGCTGTGGGGCCGCGCTCTCGCGCGAGGGGCCGTCGCTGGCGAGCCAGGCCAGAAGCGCGAGCAGGCCGACGAGCAGCAGGACGAGCGCGCGCTTCATGCAGTGTCAGTCTAGTTCGCTGCGCGCCGCGCAGGGCGAGTGGCGCGAACTGACGCTTCGTCGCCGCGGGCGCAGCGCACAGACGAAAAGCTCGGCGAGCAGACACCTCCAAGCGTGACGCGCGCCTAGCGCCGAGCTATCCGGCGCCGATGTTCGGATCCGTGCTCGCCTGCATGCTCGCGATACCTGCGCTCTCGGCGGCGCAGGATCCGCGCGCGCCGCTGATCGGTCCGTTCTTCGCGCTGGCCGAGGACGGCGACCTCTTGGCCAGCGCCATCGCGCCGACGCCCGGCGAGTACACGCTCGCGGTCGACAACCTCGGGAACTGGCTGAGCCGTGGGTGGGCTGACGACATGCTCGCGGAGCGCGTTGTCGCACAGGCGAGTGCGGAGAACGGGCTGAGTCTGCACTGGCGCGTCGAGCTGCCGGAGTTCGTGCCGCATGAGTTCGAACTGCGGGTGCTCGATCCTCAGCAGGTTCCGATCTGGAAGCACACGACCTTCGACCTTCCCGATGCTGGGTGGGCTGAAGTCAAGCCGCAGGTCTGCTGCCTCGGGCCGTGCGCTGAGAACTGGACCTCTGGACTGCTCATCGCCTCGATCGACGCCTGCGACGCAGCGCCCGCCTGGCGCGCCGCGGCCAAGCGGCGCCCCGACTGGCTGCTCGTCCTCGACGACCTGTCCTCGCTCGCGCCGGGCGATCTCGACCAGGCCCGCGCGCACTACCGCGACCTGTACCGCGACGCCGACCTCTTGCACCCCTGGGGAATGACGCAGCTCTTCAACCTGCCGTCGTTCGGCGCGCTCTCGCCGCGGCGCGACGCACTCGCCGCGCTTCGCCAGGCGTACTCGGAGCACCACCCGCTCGCGGTGGAAGACTCGCTGTGGAGCACGCAGTCGCCCGGGCTGCGCTCCGGCGAACTCGAGCTGATCCTCGTCGATCCTTCGGCCGTGCTCGCATCGAACTCGTTGGACGCAGCGCTGGGACGGCTCGCGCTTTCGTCCGCGCCGTTCAAGCTCGTGATGAGGCCCGGCCGCTGGTTCGATGCCCGCAGCGCGGAACGCGAGCTGTGGGACGATCTCCTCGGCTGGCTGGCCTTCCACCGCGTGTTCGGCGTGGTGCTGCTCGGCAGCGACCCGCACGTTTCCGGCGTCGTCGAGCACGCGACGTGCGCGCAGCTGGGCTACGACTTGCTCGAGGTCGTGTGCGGCCCCGCGAACGAGACCCACGACCCGACTCGCGCGCTGCCGGACCCGAGCTTCATGCCCGGCTCAGTGTTGGAGGCGGCGCTCGTGCGAATCCAGGCCAGGGGCTTTCAACTGCGCATCACGCTCGAAGATCTGCTGGGGCCGACTCGCTTCCCCGTGGAGCGCAGCTCGACCTGGCTGCGGCCGCGCTGAGCCGCGCCGCTCAACGCTCCTCGTCGGCGCGCCGGAGTACGGCGTCGAGCCTCGTACCCCGGCACGCCTTCAAGCCTCATCGCGTGTCGGAGGTCCACGGGCGACCCTCCGACGGACGCGGGTCAGTCTTGCATCCTCACGGCGTAAGCGTGAACTGCAGCGCGTTGCTCAAGTTCGTCGACTTGGGCGCGGGCGGATCGCGGTACCAAGCCTGCACGTAGTAGCCATTGCCGGCGACGTACGGCGTGCCGAGCCCAGTCGGACTGCCGGTCATCCACGCGTTCCAGTCGAGCGCGAACGAGCCGTTGCACTGATTCACGCTGCCGCCGGAATTCGCTGGCGGCGTGCGCCGCGTGGGGGACTTGACGCACAGGAAGCTGGTGCTGCCGCTGCTCCAGGGCGTGCCGGCGGTCGGGCTGAGCGAATAGAAGAACAGCCCTTGCTTGGCGCCTTCGACGCCGTTCGCGGTGAGAGTGAAGGGTGTCGCCTGCGAGGCGCTCGGTACACCCAGGAAGCCCATCGACGCCGTGCAGGCGTTCGTCGACACTCCGGAGGTGCAGTAGACCGCGGGCGCGGCGAAGCTCGTGGAGCGCAGCATGGTGGACGTCAGCGGCTCGAAGTTCCCATCGCCGTCGACATCGGACGACATCACGAGGTCCGACGCGTCGTAGGGCTCTGACCAGCGGTACTTCACGTTGACGACGATCTGTCCCGTGGCGCCGAGAGGGACCATGGCCACGCCGCTCGTCGCGACGCCGAAGTAGTTGCCGTCCAGCGAGATCGCGCCGCTGGGCTCCATGCTCGGACCGAAGGCCTCGAAGCGATAGGGAACGACACCTGAGACCACGCTGTCGTTGCGGATCGCGAAAGTCACCGGCGTGTTGACGCCAACTGCAGCGACGACTCCATCGAACGGATTCACCAACTGGTGAACGCACAGGTCTCGGCGATCTTGAACCGATCCACGGTCGGTGACAGCGAGTCCGCCGGCCACGCTAGTCGCCGTCACGTCGTAGCACGAGGTGAGGTTCAGAGCATTCAGACCCGCCGGGCGAGCGATCTGGACTTGGACGGTCACGCAGCCTCCCGACGGGATCGGCCCGATCGGATTGGGGCCGATGACGGTGTAGCCCGTCGGCCCGGCGATGGAGCACATCGGGCCGGCCGGGACCGGCGCGAAGGTCAGCAAGTAGCTGTCTGCAGCGTCGGACGGATTGCACACGGTGATCGGAACGGTCACCGAGTTCGCGTTCAGGCAGAACGGGCTGTCCCAAGGGGCATGAACGGTGTGCGGGAACATCTCCTGGCGCGCGGCGACGAACGTCGCCTGGTCGATGCGACTGGCGATGCCATTGCCGGCGCCGGAGCAGCACGAGTTGATGCCAACGATCTGGTTGTTCCAGACCACGCCGGCGCCCGACGTGCCGCCGGTCGTCGTGCCTCCGCTGTAAGACAGGTGCCCGGCGCCGACGGTAGTGACCTGTGAGACCGTCAGCTGCTGCACGCCGTTGACGACACGGTTGCTGCTCGAGCCGTAGCCGTAGATGTTCACAGTGCTCGAGACCGGCGGCGGCCCGCTCGCGAGCGGCTTGAAGACGCCGTAGCGTTCGAAGTGGGTCTGGCCGTCGTTGTTCAGACCGATCTTGCCCACGCGCCAGTCGGGAACGCAGTTGGCGCCCGGTGTGTCGCGTACGGTCTCGATCACAGGGAACTGGTCGCGCACTGGCGGCTGACGCATCGTGCAGTCGTTCATCGACAGCGGAACGTCGAAGGCGAGCACGGTTCCGATCGGAGTGAAGCAGTGTCCGGCGCTCACGAAACCGCCCGTGGTGTTGTAGATCGAAGCCGTGCAGCCGCCGTTCACCCAGCGCGCTGACCAGAGTTCACCTGATGGCACGCGTCCATCGGGCGAGAGCGCGCCGCACGGGGCGTTGCTGCAATTCGCTGTGGTCTCGAGCCCGACTCCATCGATTACGACTCGGTTGGCTGAGGTGAACGGCGCAGCGACGATCTCCACCAAGATCTGGTTGCCGTTGAAGTAGGCCGAGCCGTTGCTCCACATCTCGGCCGTGAAGCGATCGAGTTCCTGCTCCTCGGCATCGAGCAGTGAGGTCAGACGCAAGACGCTGCCCGGCGGCAATTGGATGCTCGAGAAGTACGCGCGCATCCATGCGGCGCCAGGATGCTGCAACAGATGTTGCCAGACGGTCGCGGGCGAACTGCCCGGGTTGCTCAGCACGCCGCTGTCCACGAGCGTGGGGACGCGGACCTCGGTCGGATTCGTGGGTGTTGAAGCTCGAAAGCACAACTGCCAGCTCGTCAGCGAGCCGCTCTCGCCGTTCACCCAGTCATAGGCCGTCAATGTCCACTGGCCGCTCGAGATCGGAATCGCGCTCAGCGGAGTGTTGAGGATCCCGTTCGTGCCGCTCGGCCAATTGCCGAAGGCCTGGTTGTACGCGCCGGAAGGTATGTCGGACGGGTCGACGCAAGGTGACGGCCACGCTGCTCCGGAGGTCTCGCGGATCGAGTACGTCCCAGCGAAGTCGCAGCTGGCGCCGAACGTCGAGCCCGGGAAGCCGAGGCGATGGATCAAGTTGTGCCGACCGCCGGTGGGGTCGGTCAGCACGAACTGCACGTCACCCGCCCAGGCGTGGGAGAGGCCCGTCAACTCGACTCGGTCGAGTTGAGTTGCTCCCGGGGGCACGGTCACGCTGTACGTGCTGACGAAAGGGGTCGCCGGGAGCGTGTTCGGCCACGAGCCGCTGCCGCTTCCCGCCGCCGGCACAGAGCCGCCTCCGCCGCCCGGCACGCAGTCTTGCGCCGCCGCCGCGTGAGAGCTGAACAACACTCCCAACGTCAATGCACAGATCACTCGGAGTTGCACCAACACGACAGACCTCCCTTGGTCGACGAGAACCAAGACCGCACGCGTACGAAGGACGCTGGAGTGCGGTCCACATCGAGTCCGTTGAGGCGGCGTGGCCGCGGTTGGACAACAAACTGGAAAGGGCCCTTTGTTGGGAAGGCTCTGGCGTGGATCGATTGAGCGCGGTTCGACTCCCTGCGCACGCCCGAGGTCCCCGTGCGCTACAGAGCGGCTGTCCGATCGGACCAGCGCACGCGGCACGTGCGTCACTCGTAGCGGCGTCGAGGCTCCCGCGTTCCGCGGCGTACGACCAAATCGGGAACGCAGCGTTCAGCGCTGCTCGTCAGTCGCCGGCGTCCCAGCGCCCGGCGAGAGCAATGCGCGCGCCTCAGCGCCGCCGAGCTGCGGGGAGCCGCGGCGCACGCGCGCTGCATCTGCGGGCGAGAGCGTGTCGAGCACTGCAGCGAGCTCGCGCGCGACGATGGCGTGCCCCGCGATGGCGAGGTGGAAGTCCTGCTCCCAGTAGACGAGCTCCTCGGACTTGCGGAAGGCCGCGCGCAGGTCGAGCACCGGCACGCCGCGCGAGCGCAGGAAGGCGAGCGTCGCGTCGCCCAGCCGCGTCAACGCGCTCAGCCGCTCGTGGGCGAGCCCGATCGAGGCGAACAGACTCTCGTAGCGCGCGGCGCGGCGTTGCCAGTCGACTTCGGGCGGCGGCGGGAGGTAGAGCACGGCGAACGACGCGCCGTGGCGCAGGCAAGTGACCTGGATCTCGGTGAGCACGTCGCGCGCGGCCTGCAGCGCCACGTCGATCTGCGGCGGATCGGCGTCGAACTGCACCACCGAGAAGAAGAACTGCGAGACGGCCTCGGGGTCGAGATCGCGCGCCGGCTCGAGCTTGGCCTCGAGGGCTGCCAAGTCGCCGCGCTGCGTGCCGTGGGCCTTGTGCTGGAAGCCCAGCGACTCGCCGAAGTCGTTGCCGCCGTAGATCGCCAGCACGACCAGGTCGGGCTCGAAGGGCAGCATGCGCTCGAGCGCGCCGAGGTGGTGCACGAAGCTCTGCCCGGGAACAGCGGCGTTGAGCACTTCGACACGCTTGCCAGGGCGCGCAGCGGCGAGGCGGGCCTCGACGAGCTGCGCGTACGACTCCGCGTTGTTGCAGTAGCCCGCGGTGTGCGAGTCGCCGAGCAGCACCACGCGCAGGTCGGGCCGCTCCGCGCTCGGTTCGTCGTCGTCGCGCAGCCCGAACGAGTTCGTGCGCACGTACCACCCGCCGTCGGGATGCTCGGCCCACTCGCGGCGGCGGTTCATGCCCGCGGAAAACGTGAAGCCCGCGACGGGATCGAAGCGCAGCGGGTTGTTGCGCGCCGTCGTGGGCTTGGGGAAATCGTCGGGATTCCAGGGCGTTCGCCGGAAGGTCGAGCGCGGGTAGCGCGGGTGCTCGACCTCGATGGCGCTGGGCAGCGCGCTCTGGTCCTCGCTCAGCGCGGGCGGCGCCTTGGGGTCGTAGCCCGCGCTCTCGATCGTCAGCTCGATCGAGCGCTGCGGCGCGCGCAGCCGTTGGTAGGCCACGAACACGAGCGTCGCGCTCAACGCGAGGCCGGACAGGATCGCGATCGCGCGCGCGCCGGTTCGGCTCAGCATGGGCGCGCGGCCTGGAGCGGGGAGCGGAAGGTCATGCCCGCGATCCTACTCGCTGCGCTGCGCCGTTTCGTGCGCTGCGAGCGGAGCGTGCGGCGCGCGTCGGCCGCGAACTTCGATCCGCGGCGCGAGCGGAGCTCGGCAGCGTCGGTGCGGCGCCCCGCGCGGCTTGCCTCGCGATCCGCGTCACAGGTCGGCGCTCCGCCCAGAGATCGCGAGACTCGGCGCTCACACTCGAGAGCCTTGGGGGCGGCTACAACGCATACGCGCAGCGCTCTCCCAAGCCCAGCGTCCTTCGACCTTCCCTCATCCGCCGCGGCGCCCGCCGCCGCCGGAGTTGCCGTTCGCGCCCGCGTTGCCGCGCCGCGAGCGGCCGCGCTCGTCGCCGCGGCCCGCTTCCATCTCGCGCAGGCCGGCGAGCTGCTCGGGCGTGAGGATGCGCGTCAGCTCGACGTCGCGGCGGCGCTCGGCCTCTTCGGCCGCGATGCGCCGCTGTTCGCGCTCGACACCTTGGTCGCGCATGCGCTCGAGCTCGTCGCGCTGCGTGTTCTGCGCCAGCATCAGCGCGCGCATCATGTTGGTCTGGTCGGGCGAGAGCGCCAGGCGCTCGTTCAAGCGCGTCAGCCGCTCTTCGATGCGTTCGAGCTCGCGCTGCTGCCGCTCGGCCTCGGCCTTGGCGCGTTCGTCGGCGCGGATCGTCTCGAGCGCCGCTGCCACGCTCTCTTGCACGACTTGCGGCGCGAGCGCCGTCTCGCCCTGACCCGCGGTGGTGTTCGGATCGAGTGCGCGCGCGGCGCTGAGTTCGACGCGCGCGTCGGGCTCGGGCCGGCGCTCGAGCTGCTCGACGCGCGCCGCGAGCTTGCTCACCTCATCCGAGAGCACGGCGAGCGCCTCCGCGACGCCGGGCGATGAACTCTCGCCGGCGCGTGTTGCGGGCGACGCGGACGAGGGCTGGCTTGCGGCGCGCTCGGCGACCAGCGGCGCTTGCGGAGCGAGCGAGAACGCAGTCACGGCGAGCGCGACGGCTGCGCCGGTGAGCGCGCCGATGACGGCGGTGGGCCAGGAGATCGTGGTCATGTCAGGTGGCTCGTTGCGGCCGTTGTGGGGAGGAGCTGTCGGCCAGTGCAGCCGGGCGGGCTCGAACTCGCTCTCGAACAGATTGAGCGAACGCGCGCGGGAGGTCCACAACCCGCGCACGAACGCCGAGTTTCGGCTCAAACGGAGCGGCGCGCGATCCAGCGCGCGCCGTTGGACCAGCTTCAGGGTGACTTCGGGGCCGACATCAGCGCGCGCAGGCGATCAACGCGCCGATGCGGCCCGCGCGCGGCGCACTGCCGTGGGTCACGTCGCGGCGGTGCGAGGGGAGCTCGGCGCCGTCGCGCCAGGTGCACAGCTCCGAGACGTCGATCGCGCGGCAGCCGGCGCGCTCGAGCTGCCGGCGCGCGGCGGCCCGCAGGTCGACGTGCGGCTTGTGGCCGGGCCTACGCCAGATGACCTCGTTCAAGTCGGCGCGCTCGAACAACTCGGCCACTTCGGGGCCCATTTCGCAGCGCTCGAGCGACAGGCACGGTCCGATGGCGGCTGCGGCCGGCGCTTCGCCGAGCGCCTCGAGCGCCGCTGGAATCGCGCCGGCGATCAGTCCGCGCCAGCCGGCGTGCACGGCGGCCACGCGGCGTCCGCCGGCCGATGCGATGAGCACGGGCACGCAGTCGGCGCTGTAGACCAGCAGGGCGCGCGCAGCATCGCTCGAAGTGAGCGCATCGCCCTCCGCGCCCGGCGTCGGTCCGTGCGCGTCGAGCTCGTGCACGCGCGCGCCGTGGACCTGCCGGAGCGCGACGAATGGCGTGTGCGGCGCGAAGCCCGCGAGCTCGCACAGGCACGCGTGCGCTGCAGCGTCGAGCCGCCCGAGGTCGAGCTCCGCGCCGTGCGCTCCGACCCGCGTTGTGAACAGGTGCGGAACGCCGAGCGCGGCCAGGGATTCCGAGCGATAGCCGATCGTCCCGTTGGCGTGGGTCAGCTTCGCGAGCATCGCGGAGTGCGGCGGGAGTGGGGGAGCGCGGGGGCGATCGCAGCGCGCAGCGGACCGTCCGCAGCGTCGACGTCGCGCGGCATTCGACGCGATCGAACGGCCCGACTCCAGCGCGAAAACGCGCCTCGAAGCGAGTTTGAGGAGAGCGACTTCAGGGTGCCTCGAGCTCCAGCTCGAGCGCGTCGCCGGCCGCGAGCTTGTGGAGGAGCAGCACGCTCTCGCCGCGGCGCACGACCAACTCGTGCTCCTCGCTCGCCAGGCTGAGCTCGAAGCGTCCCTCGCGGTCGGTGCTGGCGCGATCGGTGGCCGCGCGCCGGTCCACACGCGCGAACGCTTCGACCGTCAGGCCGGGACGCGCGACGCCGGCGCTGCGGACGACGCCGCGCACGCGCCGCGCCGGCCCGAGCGCGACCAGCAGCGCGGGCCCGTCGGCCTCGAGCGCGTGCAGCCAGGTGCTCGCGCCGGACTCGCGCGCTCCCGCGGCGAACAGGTCGCAGCCCCGCGCGGGCAGGGCGAGGAAGCGGAACGAGCCGTCGTTGTTCGCGATCTGCCAGGCCAGGCGCTCGGGGCCGCCATCGTTGGGGTACAGCGCGACGAAGGCGCGCGCCACCGGAGCGCCGCGCGCATCGACCACGCGGCCGAATAGCTCGCGCCGCTGCGGCAACTCGAAGCGCACGTCGTTCAGCGACTGCCCCGCCGCGAGCTCGAACTCGCGCCGCGCCCGCGAGGCCGCGCCCCGCGTGTTCGTGGACAGCGCGTACACGCCCGGCCCGAGTTGCTCGAAGGCGAAGCGGCCGAGCGAGTCGCTGCGCGTCTGGCGCTGCGCGGCGAGCAACGCGTTGAGCCCCATCGGCGAGGCCGCACCCGTTCCGCGCGGTCCGTGCAGCTCGAGCAGCTCGAAAGGAACCGGCGCGCCGCGCTCGTCCACGACGACGCCGCGCAGGGCGCACTCCTCCGGCAGGCGCAGTTCGCCGAGATCCTGTTCGCGCTCGTCGCTGGCGGGCAGCTCCAACACCAGCTCGCCGGCCCCCGTGTCCTGGACGAGCAACGTGTAGTGCACGTCGGAGCGCAGGTCGCGCAGCTCGAAACGCCCGTCCGAGGCGCTGCGCGTGCTGCGGCGCTCGCGTTCGTTCGCCGAGCCTTCCGCGGTGAGCGCGAGCGCCGCGACGAACGCTCCTTCGCGCGGCGCCCCGTCAGCGTGGAGCACGCGGCCGCTCACGCGACGCCCCGGCGCGAGCTCGATCTCCACTTCGCGGTCGCCCAGGCTCGAGCCGGTCCAGTGGTGCGTGCGCGGCGCGTAGCCGCTCGCTTGAACGAGCAGCGAGTTGTGCCCGAACGTGCCGTCGTCCATGCCGCGCAGCTCGAAGCGGCCGTCGGCGCCCGAGTGGAGCGCCGGGATGCGCTGCACGTGATCGTCCGAGATCCGCGCGTTCGCGACCGGGCGCCGAGTCACGGCGTCGAGGACTCGCCCGCGCACCACCACGCCGGGTTCGACGACGACATCGTGCAAGCGGTGCTCGGCGTCGTTGAACTCGAGCTCGTCGAAGCGCTCCGGTCGCGCGTCGCGCGGCGTCACGTGCAGCCAGTACGGGCCGGCGCTCACGCCCTCGATGCGATAGCGGCCGAGAGCATCGGTGCGCGTCGTGTGCGGCCGCGGCGCGCCGGGCAGCTGATCGCGCGCGACCAACTCGACGGTCGCATCGGCGACGGGTGCGCCGGTCGTGATGAGCGTGACTTCGCCCGTGAGCGAGCCCGCGGGCGTGAGCTGCAGCTCGACGAACTCGCCGCCGCGCCGCGCCTGCGACAAGGCGCCGCTCCAGCCCTGGCTGGGAGCGATCCACAGATCGACGCACGCGCGCCGGCCGAGCTCGAACTCGAAGGCGCCGTTGGCATCGCTGCGCAGACGCGCGACCACATCCGGTTCGGGCTCGTCGAACCCGTCCCACCCCGGCCGGCCGTGGCCCCTGCTGTGGCGCACTTCGACCTCGACGCCGCTCAGCGCCTTCGACGCGAGCGAGACGACGCGGCCTCGCAGCAAGCTCGTCGCGAACGGCGACTCGGCCTGGACCTCCGCGCGAGCCTGCGTGCTAGTGCGCTCGCCCTCACTGGGCGCCGCAGCGTCGTCCGGCGCTGGTGTGGCATGCGCGGCGAGCGACGAGCGTTGGAGCCGGTCGGCCGCGGTTGCGGAGGACGTCGTCGAGAGTTCGCGTTGCGACTCCCACGACCACGTGAGCACGACAGCGGCCAGCACCAGCGCGGCCACGAGCGCGAGTTTCGACTTCACGAGCCACACTCCCTCGAGCGGACGACGGAACAGCGCCAGCGCGACGGCGGCGCCGAGCCAGCCCTCGCGTCCGGCGTGACGTTGGTCGAGCTGCGCGCGCAGCTTCGCGAGGCCGCGCTGCAGGCGCGATTTGACGGTGGCGAGCGGGACGCGCTGGCGCTCGGCGATTTCGCTCGGCGAGCACTCGTCGAAGTAGCGCAGCAGCAGCGTGTCGCGGTAGGGCTGGTCGAGTTCGAGCACGGCGTCGACGAGTTCGCGCTGCAGTCGCGCGCGCGCCACCAGCTCGTGCGTGTCCTCCAGCGCCTCCGCCCGCGCCGCCGCAAGTTCGCGCTCGCTGCGCCGCCGTTCGCTGCGCCGCCGCAGCGCCGCGACGCGCCGCACAACTCCGGCCAGCCAGGCGCGCAGGTCCTCAGGCGCGGCGTGCAAGTGGGCCAGCGCCGCGCTCCAGGTCTCCTGCTCGAGCTCGTCGGCCTCGTCCGCGTTCCGCGCCAGCGCCGCGGCCACGCGCCGGACCCAGCCCACGTGGGCCAGGAGCTCCTCAGTGCTGCGTTCTGCGCTGTGCATCTACGTCCAGGTTGCCGCGCGGGCGCGAGAGGATGCGCGCGGCCGCCTCGCCGCAGTCTTCCGTGCGCGGTAGATTGTCGCAAAGCGCTCTCGCGGGCCGGTTTGCGCCCGTGCGCGCGCTGCCGAGCAGGGCTCGCCGGAGCGCCCTCGCGCGCCGCGCGTGCTCTACTCGATAAGCCTCCCCGCCCCCATGAATCCCGTCCAACGACTCGCGCGCCACGCGCGGCTGGTGAGCCAGGCCTACGAGGACCTGCCCAGCCCGCCGTTCCTGATCCTGTTCATCAACTCGATCTGCAATCAGCGCTGCGAGCACTGCTTCTACTGGGCCAGCCTCAACCGCAAGGACGACCTCACGTTCGAGGAACTGGTCGCGCTGAGCGAGTCCCTCGGCCGCGTTGAGAACCTCAACCTCTCGGGCGGCGAGCCTTTCCTGCGGCCGGAGTTCAGCGACATCGTGCGGCAGTTCATCCGGCGCAACCAGACGCGCCAGATCTACGTGCCGACGAACAGCTACTTCAAGGACCGCATGCTCAAGCACATCAAGGCGACCCTCGAGGAGCCTGAGCTCGAGCTGTTCGTGGTCGAGATGTCGCTCGACGGCCTGGGCGAGTTCCACGACAAGTTCCGCGCGAGCCCGGGGTCGTTCAAGAAGGCGATGGAGACGTACGACGCGCTCGCCGAGCTGCAGCGCACCGATCCGCGCCTGCGCATCCATTCGATCTCGACCGCCACCGAAGTGAACATGGCGGAGATCAAGCGGCTCACGACGTTCCTGTTCGACCGCTGCCCGCAGATGGACCACCACAACCTGGCCATCATGCGCGGCGATCCCAAGAACCATTCGCTCTCGGGGCCGGCGCTCGGCGAGTACTGGAAGCTCTACGAGTACATCCAGTCACTGTGGGCGACGCGCGAAGAGGGCCGCTACGGCTCGATCGTCGAGCCGATGCTGCAGTACGCCAAGACCAAGTCGATCGAGAAGCAGACGCAGGTCGTGCCGTGCAAGGCCGGCGTTCTCTCGGCGGTTGTCTACTCGAACGGCGACGTGAGCGTGTGCGAGCTGCACGAGCCGCTGGGCAACCTGCGCCAGCAGTCGTTCTGGGAAATCTGGAACGGCGAGAAGGCGCGCGCGCGGCGCGAGAAGATCGCCTGCAAGGAGTGCTGGTGCACGACCGAGGTCTTCCTCTGGCCGAGCTTCACTTACCAGCCGCCGCACATGCTCAAGACGATGCTCGGCGGCAAGGTGTGGCGTAAGCCGAAGCCGCTCGACCCGAAGGACAAGCTCGTTGTCCGGCTCGAGGACGCCTACGGCACGACGACCGAGGACGGCCTCAAACTCGCTGCGGTGCTCGCTAAAGAGGCGGAAGCGCGCGCGGCTGAGCAGCAGGTCGCTCCCGCGCGGCCGAGCTGAGTTGCGATCGCGGCGTCGCCGCCCGTTGGGTTCGCGCGGCGCTCGGTCCCCGCGAGGACAGCTCCCAAGTGCTTCGCGCACACCGCAACGATCCCGTCCGTGAACTTCGGGCGGCGAGTCGTTGCGCACCGCGCGCCTCGTTCACCGGCGAGTACCATTCACGCGTCATGGGGGAGAGCACGGTGTCTCGCAGCGCCGGCCTGGATCCGATCGACCCGCGTCGGTCGGCGCACAGCGTCGTTCACGGGTTCCTGTATCAGACCGCGTTGGCGGTCGAGCGCTGGCTCGAGCTCGGCGATGGCGAGCTGCTCGTCTGTGAGGGCGACGAGGACTTCGATGTGCTCGCTCCCGCCGCGCGTGAGCGCGAGGCTACGCAAGTCAAGGCGTACGCTGGCCGACTGGGCCTTCACGACCCGGCGGTTCGCAAGAGTCTGCTCAGCTTCCTCGAGACCTTCTCCGCTCGGCGACAGGCTGGCGAGTGCGCGAAGTTCGTCTTCGTGACCACAGCTCAGCCGCGGGTCTCGGGAGCGGCTGGCGAAATCCTCCGTCTTTGGCAGTCGCGGGGCGCGACCGACTCGGTCACTGACTTCGTCTGCGAGCTTCTGAGCGGCGCGGTGTCGAGTTCAGCGCGCGCGTGGCTCGACGCGGAGCCGGAGCGGTGGGGCGAATTCGTCGCCGCCACGACCTGGATGTTCGAGACTCCCGACCTTGCTGCGATCTCGGCGCGGATCCAGCGGCGTGTTCACGATCATGCTCCGCACCTGCCCGCTCCCACACTCGCTTCACGCTTGCTGTGCGAGCTGCTCGAGGCCTCGCGACATGCGGATCCCGCGTTGCGCTGTCGCAGCCGCGCGGATCTCTCCAAGTTGCTGGCGAAGAGCGAGTCGGAGCTCCGTGAGTGGGCCGCTGACCCGAGGGCTGCGAGCGCCCTCCAGGAACTCCAGGACGCGCGGGCGCTGTCCGAATTGCTCGTTGCGGGAACGCGCAAGCGGCCCGCGGAGATCCGAAATGTCGGCGAACTCCTCGGTGCGCCGTACGAGACGGTCGCATGGAACGATGCGCTGCACGAGGACGTCGTCGAGCGCCTCCGAGCCTGGTGCAGCTCCGCCAACACGATCGAAGTGCGCTTGCTGATCGGCGATGGGGGCTCGGGCAAGACGAGGCTCGCGATCGAACTCGTGCGCCGCGTTCGACACGCGGGCTGGCAGGCTGGGTTCCTCAGCGACCTCCCGGCGATGGGGGCCGAGATTCCGCCTGAACACGAGGAGATTTACCGTGAGAAGGCTCGCCGGCTGCTGCGTGCCCGCGATCCGCGGTTGGTCGTCATCGACTACGCCGAGACGCATCCAGCTTGGATCGCCCTGCTGCTGCAGCTGATCGCCGAAGCCGGACGGGACCATGCGGGACCGCCGGCTCGAGTGCTGCTGATTGCGCGCAATGCCCAGGACTGGTGGCTGTCCGTCGGAAAGCGGCGCGCCGGCATCGGCGACCTTCAGCGCGAGATCCCTGTTCTAGAGCTCGAAGCCATTGCGACTGCCGCGGCCGTTCGCGAATCGATCTTCCGGCAGGCCGTGCAGGAGTTCGGGCGCACCCTGGGCAAGCAGGCGAGCGGCGCGCCGCCGCGACTCGACGACCCCGCTCTCGACCGCGTGCTCTACATACAGATGTCTGCGCTCGCGTTCCTCGAGGGGCGGGCTGTCCGCGGTCGCCGCGAACTGCTCGACGCGACGATGGAGCACGAGCGACGGTTCTGGCGTCGCGCTGTCGATCGCCATCCCGCGCCCAGCGAACACCGAGCCCTCGCACGCGTGGTTCCAAAGGCGGCTGCGACGTTGACCCTGATCCAGGGCGCGCTCGACGAAGCCGAGGCCTACGAGTACCTGGAGCGCGCCGCGACTTTGCTCGGGCCCAAGGACGAAGCCGTCGCCTTGCCGGCTCTCGTCGCTGTGCTGCGTTCGCTCTACGCGGCGGACGATCGACCTCACGGCGCCGGGAGATTCCTCTCTGCTGTCGAACCGGACTTGCTCGGCGAGCACTTGATCGCCGTCGTGCTGGAGGACGACCAGCGGGATCCCAAGCGCGCCGACGCGCCACGCGGGCTCCTGGACGTGCTGTTCCCCGAGCCGGTCGACCGGAACCTCGCGCCGGCGTTCACGGTGCTCGGACGCGCGGCTGCAGAGGATCCCAGGCACGAGCTGTGGATCGACCGGCTGCTCGCGCCGCACTTGGGGCCTCGCTCGTACGTAGCCACGCTGGCCGCGCTCGCAGTCGGCCGCAGGACCGCCCACTCCCCGATAGGGAGGATCATCGCAACGCGTCTTCAAGACTTGCGCGACCCGGCGCTCGCGCGCGCGCTAGAAGCGGTCCTCCCAAAGTCGAGCGTTTCGATGCGCGAACTGTCGGCCTGGATTGCGCCGCAACTGCTGGCGGCGCCGGATGACGCCGGCGGGTCGGACTCTGTCGCCTCGGAGCGCGCTCGCAACCTGAACAACCACTCGGTTCGATTGTCTGAGCTTGGCCGACGCGAAGAGGCGCTGACGGCGGCGGAGGAGGCGGCGGCGGTGTATCGGCGGCTTGCGCAGTCGCGGCCGGACGCATTCGAGCCCGACTTGGCGACGTCGCTGAACAACCTCGGCAAAACGCTCAGCGAGCTTGGCCGACGCGAAGAGGCGCTGACGGCGGCGGAGGAGGCGGTGGCCATTCGTCGGCGGCTAGCGCAGTCGCGGCCGGACGCGTTCGAGCCCGACCTCGCGTCGTCGCTGAACAACCTCGGCAACATGCTGAGCGAGCTTGGCCGACGCGAAGAGGCGCTGACGGCGGCGGAGGAGGCGGTGGCCATTCGTCGGCGGCTAGCGCAGTCGCGGCCGGACGCGTTCG
>WYBT01000033.1 GCA_011525785.1 Planctomycetaceae bacterium | reverse complement strand
CGTGCGGCGCACCGTGTTGCGGCCGGTGGTCGCCTTGGCGTAGGCGTAGGCCACCTCCCAGTAGCCGCTGCCGCCGACCGTCGAGTCGAGGTCCTGGCGGAAGTTCGTGAGGTTGCCCCAGCCGTCGTAGACGTTCTTGACCTGGTCGACGACGTTGCCGGCCGAGGCCGCGTCGAACTGCGTGACAGTCTCAGTGCGCCCAAGCGCGTCGTACGCGGTTTCGATGCGCCGCACCGCGCCGTCGAAGCCCGAGGCCAGCGTGGTCACCGCGCGCGCCGTCTGCCGGCCCGCATCGTCGAAGGTGGTCTCGATCACGCCGCCCGCCTGGTCCTTCCTCCAGATCTCCTGGCCTTGCGCGTTGAAGGCGAAACCCACCACGTCCGCGTCGCTCGTCGCGTCGATGTAGTCGACGCCCGACGAACTCGTGGGCTCGGGCGCGGCGTTGGTGGAGTCGGGGTACTTCACGGCGCGCAGCAAGTGCCCGCTCGCGAGCTTGGACGCGGCCGGCGTGCCCTTCTTGGTGCCGAAGTAGTAGCGCGTGACCTGATCGGTCTCCGGGCTCGGCAGGTCAGCCGTGATCGAGGTCTGCAGACCGTCGGTGTAGCCGTAGCGCACGATCTGGTCCTCGTCGCCGTTCGTTCCGCCGCCCGCCGCGCCATCGACGTAGTTGGCGTTCACCGCCGTCTGTCGGCCGAGCGCGTCGTATTCGTAGCGCGTGATCAGCCCCTTGGGGTCGGTCGTCTGCTTGAGGGTGCCGTCCGTGTTGAACTCGTACGTGGTGCGCAGCTCGTCGTCCGCGCGCGCCGGCACGCTCAGCCCGTCGCGATCGAACGTGCCGACGTTCGCGGTCGCGTCGTTCGTGCCGTACTGCACCACGTCGACCATTCGATCGAAGTCGTCGTACCAGCGCGCCGTGATCTGGATGCGGCCGAGCACGTTGGCCGCGGTGTACACGAGCGCGTCGCCGTCGGCATTCGTGTCGAGCGCGCCGGCCGCATCGATGACGAGATGGGGAGCTTCGACGCGGCGCTGCAGGTGAGCCCTGAGCATCTGCCTACAGTCCAGGGCGCGGCGTTGCATGGGGTGCGGTCCGGGCATGAGGAGCCGCGGTTGACGGCGTGGCTTCAAGGGATCCAGTTGCGCGGCGATGAGCACTGGCCGCAGCGGGCGCGTACGTCGGCCGCCCAGCGTCCGTAGTTGCAACGATCGGCCGAGACTGCGGTCCAGCTGCGGGCTTCACAGTTGCACGGTATCCAGGCAACGCATAGACTGCTCGCGTGATCTAGTCGTTCGGCGATGCCGCCACCGAGGCTCTGTTCCACGGCGTCTCCGATCGACGGACGCGTAGTTTCCCTGGTGACGTCGTGAAGATCGCCCTGCGCAAGCTCGACATGCTGAACGCCGCCGCCGAGTTGCAGGACCTCCGCGTCCCGCCGGGCAACCGGCTGGAAGTGCTGCGCGGCGACCTCAGCGGACTTCACTCCGTCCGAGTCAATGACCAGTGGCGGCTGGTGTTCAAGTGGACCGACGCCGGGCCGGCGAGCGTGCGATTGGTCGACTACCACTAGAGGCTCCAAGCATGCACCCCAAGAACCGCATCCCCACCCACCCCGGCGTGATCCTGCGCGAGGAGTTCCTCGAGCCGCTGGGCGTCACGCAGGTCGATCTGGCCGCACACCTCGGCGTGCCGCTCCAGCGCATCAACGAGATCGTGCGCGGCCGCCGCGGCGTCAGCGCCGAGACCGCGTGGCTGCTCGCCGGCGCACTGGGCACCACGCCTGAGTTCTGGACCAACCTCCAGGCCCAGCACGATCTCGCAGCGAGCCGGCCCGAGCGCAGCATCAAGCGCCTGCGCCGCACGGGTTGAGAGACGCCGCTGTCGGCCCCTCGACGAGGGTTCCGATCCAGGCTCTCCCCGCCACGATTCGGCCTCAACTGCCCTGCGCCGCTGGCGCACGGCCCGCGCGATCGGCGTAGACCGCCAGTCGATCGACCGGCTGGCCGGCGGGCCCCGAAACACTCGCCGATCGCCACGAGCGCCAGACGCTCAGCAGCCTGCGAGTAGCTCGCGCCCCGATCCAGCGCGCGGCGGTGGCGACCGAAGCACTGCGCAGCGCCGGACTCCGAACGCGCAGTGAGAGGCGCAAGTTCCGCCCACGACAGACCACACAACTCGCGCAGCAGTCCGACCTGAAGCGTCGACTACGCATCGATTGCCCTGCGCGCAACGGCCAGCGGCCGGTGAGCACGGGCCATTCCGGCGCCGCCCCGCTGACTTACGGCCGCGCTGCGCGTTGGCGCGCGCTGTGCCGACGACTCGAGCTTGAAACGGCTCGCGTCCGATATATCATGATGTCGTGATATTCGACCCGCGCAGCCCTTCCGGCACCCGCCAAGGCCCCTCTGGGGCCCTGGGAGGCCGTCCGTGATCGCCGCCGGCGACGTGTCGGCCGTCCTGAAGGCCCTGGGGGACGACACGCGGCTGCGCATCCTGGCGCTGCTGGTCGACACCGAGCTGAGCGTCGGCGAGCTCTCGCGCGCGCTGGACATGTCGCAGAGCCGCGTCTCGAACCACCTGCGGCTCCTGCGCGAGACCGGGCTGATCGCGGAGCGGCGCGCGGGCTCGTCGACGTACCTGCGGCTCGCGCCGAGCGCCGATGAGCTCTCCGGCGGCGTGTGGAACGCTGTGCAGGCGCGGGTGCGCCTCGCGCCCGAGCACCAGGCCGATCGACGCCGGCTGGCGGCCCTGCTCGAGGAGCGCGAGCACCGCGCCGCGGAGCTGTTCGAGCAGCTCGCGCCCGACTGGGACAAGGTCGGCGTCGACTTCGCGACCGGCCAGGCGCGACAGCGCGCCGTGGCCTCGCTGCTTCCGCGAGAGTTGACCATCGCAGACATCGGCTGCGGCACGGGCTACCTCGCGCGCGGGCTGCTGGGCCTCGCGACGAAGATCATCTGCGTCGATCGCTCGCAGGCCATGCTCGACCAGGCGCGCGAACGGGTCGGGCGCGAGAGCGCGGGCGACGCGCAGCTCGAGTTCCGCCGCGGTCCGCTCGATCAACTGCCGATCGCGGACGGCGAAGTCGACGGGCTGGTCGCGGGCATGGTCCTCCACCACCTCTCCGAACTCGCGCCGGCCGCCGCGCAGTTGCGCCGCGTGCTCAAGCCCGGCGGCGCCGCGGTCGTGCTCGAGCTCGAGCCGCACGACGAGGACTGGATGCGCGAGACCATGGGCGATCGCCACCTGGGACTCGACGCGCGCGATGTGGTGCGGGCGCTCGAGCGCGCAGGCTTCGAGCAGGTCTCGAGCGCGCCGCTCGACGACCGCTACACGCCGCGCCGGCCCGACGGCGAGCGCGCCTCCCTCAAGCTCTACCTGGTGCGCGGCTTCGCGCCCCGGGCGTAGATCACTGGACTTCTCACAACGACAACGCTTTCAAAGCCATGAACACGACGACGCAAACCAAGCAGGACTTCAAGGTCAAGGACCTCTCGCTGGCGGAGTTCGGCCGCAAGGAGATCGAACTCGCCGAGGTCGAGATGCCCGGCCTGATGGCGCTCCGCGCTGAGTACAAGGGTCAGAAGCCCCTGGCCGGCGCGCGCATCACCGGCTCGCTGCACATGACGATTCAGACCGCGGTGCTGATCGAGACGCTGGTCGAGCTCGGCGCCAAGGTGCGCTGGGCGAGCTGCAACATCTTCTCGACGCAGGACCACGCCGCCGCGGCGGTCGCGGTCGGTCCCAAGGGCACGCCGGCCAAGCCCAAGGGCGTGCCGGTGTTCGCCTGGAAGGGCGAAAACCTCGAGGAATACTGGTGGTGCACCGAGCAGGCGCTGCTGTGGCCGGACGGCAAGGGTCCCAACATGCTGCTCGACGACGGCGGCGACGCGACGATGATGGTGCACTACGGCACGCAGTACGAAGCGGCCGGCAAAGTCCCCGCGCCGAAGAAGAACGATCAGGAGGACTGGGCCGAGTTGCTCAAGTGCCTCAAGCGCTCGCTCGAGACCGACCCGACGCGCTGGACCGAGATCGGCAAGAACATCCGCGGCGTGACCGAGGAGACGACGACGGGCGTGCACCGTCTGTACGAGATGCAGCGCAAGGGCGAGCTGCTCTTCCCGGCCATCAACGTCAACGACTCGGTGACCAAGTCGAAGTTCGACAACCTCTACGGCTGCCGCCACAGCCTGGTCGACGGGATCATGCGCGCCACCGACGTGATGCTGTCGGGCAAGGTCGCGGTCGTGTGCGGCTACGGCGACGTCGGCAAGGGCTGCGCCAAGTCGCTCGCCGGTCAGGCCGCGCGCGTGGTCGTCACCGAGATCGATCCGATCTGCGCGCTGCAAGCCTGCATGGACGGCTACCAGGTCGCGCGCGTCGAAGACGTGGTCGAGACGGCGGACATCTTCATCACCGCGACGGGCAACAAGAACGTGATCACCGTCGAGCACATGGCGAAGATGAAGAACAACGCCATCGTCGGGAACATCGGTCACTTCGACAACGAGATCGACATGATGACGCTCGCGCGCACCAAGGGCGTCAAGCGCGTCAACATCAAGCCGCAGGTCGATCGCTGGGTGTTCGGCGACGGGCACGGCATCATCGTGCTCGCCGAAGGCCGCCTCCTGAACCTGGGCTGCGCCACGGGCCACCCGAGCTTCGTGATGTCGAACAGCTTCTCGAACCAGGTGATCGCGCAGATCGAGCTGTTCACGCAGACCTCGAAGTACGACAAGGCCGTGTACGTGCTGCCCAAGCACCTCGACGAGAAGGTCGCGCGCCTGCACCTGGCGAACCTCGGCGCGCGTCTGACCGAGCTCTCGCCCGAGCAGGCGAGCTACATCGGCGTGCCGGCCGAGGGCCCCTACAAGCCGGGTCACTACCGCTACTAGTCGACTTCGGGCCGACGCTGGCAGTCGCGTCCGAGACAGCTAACCTGCGCCGCGCATGTCGCAGGACCTCTCAGCAGTGCAAAAGAAGCCCGTGGGGCGGCTCGCGCCGAGCCCCACGGGCTTTTTGCATCTGGGGCACGCGCGTTCGTTCCTGCTCGCCTGGTGGGATGCGCGCTCGCGCGGCGGACGTGTCGTGCTGCGCATCGAGGACTTGGACCGCGAGCGCTGCAAGCCGCAGTTCGTGGACGCGGCGCGCGCGGACATCGAGTGGCTGGGACTCGACTGGGACGGCGAGGTGCTGGTGCAGTCGCGTGACCTCGCGCCGTACGAGCGCGCGTGCGAGGACTTGATCGAGCGCGACCTCGCGTACCCGTGCGTGTGCACGCGCGCGGAGATCGCTGCGCTGTCGGCGCCCCACGCGAGCGATGGCGAGCAGCGCTACTCGGGAGCGTGTCGCGGCAAGTGGCGAACGCCGGCCGAGGCGCGCGCGGCCACCGGGCGCGAGCCGGGACTGCGCCTGGCCGCGCCCGACGGTCCGGTGCGGATCGTCGACCGGCTGCGCGGCGAGCTCGAGTTCGACGTCCAGCGCGAGGTCGGCGACTTCCTGATCCGGCGCCGCGACGGGGCGATGGCCTACCAGCTCGCGGTGGTCGTCGACGACGCGCGCCAGGGCGTCGACACGGTCGTGCGCGGCGAGGACCTCGCGCCGAGCGCCGCACGCCAGGCGCTGCTCCACGCGCGCTTGAACTTGCCGCGGCCCAGCTACGCGCATGTCGGGCTCGTGGTCGACGAGCACGGCGAGCGGCTCGCCAAGCGCCGCGGCGACCTCGCGCTGGCGGAGTTGCGGGCTGCGGGCGTCGATCCGCGCGCGGTGGCCGGCTGGGCGGCGCGCAGCGTGGGTGTTTCCTGCGGCGAGCGACCGCGCGCGCAGGAGTTGCTCCCCCACTTCGGGCTCGGACCGGCCGCTGCGGCCCCCGCCAAGCTTTCCGCGGCGGACCTGGAAGCGCTGCGCCGCTCAACTTGACTCCCGGGCGCGCGCCGATACCCTTTCCGCCTCGCTGTTCCCCGGTAGCTCAATGGTAGAGCACCCGGCTGTTAACCGGGTTGTTGTAGGTTCGAGCCCTACCCGGGGAGCCATCCTCGCGCGCCGCGCTCCGCGGCAACCTGTGCGAGCCACGCGCAAGTCACGAACGCGCATTCAGACCGGCCAGGGATGCTGAACGCGCAGAGCACTGAGCCGCCCAGTCGAGCGGCAGTAGCGTTGGTGCTCGCGCTCGCCCTGTTGCTCGCTTTCGGGTGGCGGACGAGTGCGCCCGTCGAGGCGTTGGCGACCGATGCGCCCGCCGAGGTGTTCTCCGCCGGGCGAGCGCTCGACTGGCTGCGCGAGGGCGGTCCGCTCGAGCCCCGGCCGGGCGGTAGCGCCGCTCATGCGCGCTTCCGCGAGCGCCTGGTCGACGACCTGCGCGAACTCGGACTCGAAGTCGAAGTGCACGAGGCGCTCGGCCGCGGGCCGGGCGGTCGCGTCGGACTGGTGCGCAACGTCGTCGCGCGCCAGTTCGCCGGCGCGGGGAGCAGCAGCGTGCTCCTCTCGGCGCACTACGACAGCGTCGGCAGCAGTCCCGGTGCGGCGGACGACGCCGTGGGATGCGCGAGCCTGCTCGAGATCGCGCGCGCGTTGACTCAAGGCGCGCCGCTCGAGCGCGAAGTCGTCTACCTGTTCAGCGACGCGGAAGAAGCGGGCCTGATCGGCGCAGAGACCTTCGCCGCGAAGCACCCGTGGGCAGCGCGCGTCGGCGCCGTCGTGAACCTCGAAGCGCGCGGCCTCGGCGGGCCGAGCGTCGTGTTCCAGATCGGCGGCGGCGAGCCGTCGGTGGCGACGCTCGCGCGCGTGTCCGCGCCGGTGCGCGCGAGTTCGCTGGCCGAGTTCGTCTACAAGCTCATGCCGAACGACACCGACTACTCGGTGTTCGCGAGCCGCAAGGTGAGCGGCTTCAACCTGGCGTTCCTCGACGGCCTGTGGGCCTACCACACGCCCGGCGACGCGCTCGAGGCGCTCGATGCGCGCAGCGTGCAGCACCAGGGAGCGCTCGCGCTCGAGCTGGTGCGCGAGCTGGCGCGCTCCGAGCCCGTGACGTGGGACGAGCGCGCCGTAGTGTTCACCGACGTGTTCGGGCGCGTCGTGCACTGGCCGCAGTGGGCTGCGCTGGTGCTCGGCGCCGCGGCGCTCGCGCTCGCGCATCGCCGCGCGCGATCGGCGCATTCGAGCGTGTTGCGCGCCATCGCAGCGGCGGGCCCGGGCGTCGGTTCGGCTGCGCTCGCCGCAGTGCTCGTCGTGTGGGGCGCGTTCGAGCTGCTGGCCCGCGCGCTCGCGAGCCCCGACGCTGGCGCGCGAGCTCCCGGCGCCGCGCACGCGGCCATCGCGCTGGGCTGCGCAGGCGTTTTCTGCGCGCTGGCGACCTTCGTGCAGCGCGACGCGGGCTTCCGAGTGCGCTGGAACGCGCTCGGCGCGGCCGTCGCGCTCGCTGCGCTGTTGGCTGGCGCAGCGGCGCCCGAACTGAGCTTCCTCGCGCTCGCGCCGGCCGTGGGTTGGTGCGTGCTCGAGTTCGCGCTGCGCCCGGTCGAGCGCGGCCGCGCGCTGGCGGCGATCGCGCTCTTGCTCGCGCTGTCGCTCGCGCTGTGGCTCCCGGTGCGAGCCCAGTTCGCGCTCGCCATCTCGCTGCGCATGCCCGTCGTCCACGCCGCGACCAGCGTGTGCGTGTTGGCGCTCGCCTGGCCCGCGCTGGCGCTCGTTTCGCGAGCAGCACTCGCTCGAACCGCGCTCATTCTCGGCCTCGCCGCAGCCGCGTGCTTCATCACGCTCGCGCTGAGCAAGCCGTCGCGCGGCGCAGGCGTCGAGTGGCTCAACCTGCGCCACGTGACCGACCTCGACCGGAACGCAGCGCGGTTCGAAGCCTCGACCTTCGGGTCCAACCTGCCCCACAGCCTGCAGCGCGCCGCTGAGTGGTCGCCCGCGACGACGCCGCCGTTCCCCTGGCTCTCGCTCGATCGCTCGATGCACGTCGCCGACGCACCCGTGTTTCCCGCCGCGGCGCCGGCGCTGGAGATCCTGTCGGTCGAAAGCACTCCCGGAGGCCGTCGAGTGCGCGCCCGGATGCGTTCGCAGCGCGGTGCTCCGCGCTTGCACCTGCATCTGCCCGCGGAAGTCTCGCTCGAGGCCATCGCCTGGCGCGGCCAGCGCCTCGCGGGCGGCTTCGAGGGCGTTCGCACGCAGCTGCTGTTCGCCTTCGAGGCCGACGGAGTCGAGCTCGAACTCCTGGACACGGCCGCACAGCCCTCGAGCGTGCACGTGCTCGACCAGGACTGGGCCTGCACCGACGAGCACCGACGCTTGAGCGCCGCGCGTCCCCCGGACACGCACCTGCCGCGCAGCGACGGCGACGTCGTGATCGTCGGCGCGACGCGCCGCCTCGAGTAGCGCGTCCCAGGCCCGGCGCGCGCGGGCGGCCGCGGCTCAGGCTCGCAAGGAGCCGGGCCGAAAGCCGTGGAGATGGACCCCAATTCCGCTCCGCGCCCGGCCGCCCCCGAACTGAGCGTCATCGTCCCCACCTACGGCAGACCCGCGACGATCGTGGCGCTGCTCGAGCGCCTCGACGCGCAAACGCTCGCGCCGACCCGCTTCGAGGTGATCGTGGTCGACGACGGCACGCCGACGCCGATCGAACTCGACGTCGCGCGCCACCGCTACTCGCTCACGCTGCTGCGCCAGGCCAACGCCGGCCCGGGCGCGGCGCGCAACCTCGCGCTCGAGCACGTGCGCGCGCCGCTGACGCTGATCTTGAACGACGACGCCGTTCCGGCGCCGAGCCTGCTTGAGAAGCACCTCACCGCACATCGCAACTGCGCTCGGCGGACGGCGCTGCTGGGACGTTTCGACTTCACCGCGCGCGCGCTGCGCTCGCCCTTCGTGCAGTTGCTGCAGGGCTCGAACCTGCTGTTCGACTTCCCCTCGCTCGAGCACGGTCGAAGGCTGGGCTGGGAGCACTTCTGGACCTGCAATCTGAGCCTGCCGACCGCAGCACTGCGCGAGGCGGGCGGCTTCGATGCGCAGACCTTCCGCGAGCCGATCGTCGAAGACGTCGAGCTCGGCTACCGACTCGCCCAGCGCGGCTGGCAGGTCGAGTTCCGCAGCGACCTGGAGTGCGAGCACGATCACGTGCTGCACGCGCGCGGCTACTTCGAACGCATGGCGCGCCTGGGCGTGAACATGTCGAAGTTCGCCGCCAAGCACGCTCGCGAAGACCTGCTGTACCTGCCCGAGCGCGGACGACTGGATCGCGCCATACGCACCAAGCTGCAACTGTCGGTCGAGGCGTACTACGGCACGCAACTCTCCCTGATCGAGAAGCTCGACCGCCTCGACCGCGATCACGCCGGAAAGCGACTGCCGAGCGACCTGGTGGAGCAGCTCACCAAGGTGGTGCGCCAGGTGAGCCACGTGAGCTACTGGAGCGGCCTGCTCGAGCACGTGAACGGCGTGAATCCGCTGCGCGTGCTGCGCGACGGCCCGTCCAGCGGCGCTCTGACTTCGATCGCGATCGTCTCGTTCAACGCCCAGGAGCGCACGCGCAAGTGCCTCGAGGCGCTGCGCGCGAGCGCCGATCCGCGCTGGCCCACGCAAGTCATCGTGGTCGACAATGGCTCGAGCGACGGCAGCGCCGAATGGCTCGCGCAGCAGGAGGGCATCGAGCTGCTCCTCAACCGCGAGAACCTCGGCGCTCCACGCGCGCGCAATCAGGCGCTCGCGCGGGCCCGCGGCGAGTGGATCGTGGTCATGGACAACGACGCGATCGTCGCGCCCGGCTGGCTGGAACGGCTGATGTTCCACGCGCAGGTCGACGGCCGCAGCGGCTGCATCGGACCGGTCTCCGACCGCGCCGCGCACGGCCAGCAGATCCCCTACGACGGCGACGGCGAGCTGACGACCGTGGCGCGCTTCGCGCACGACTGGGCGCAGCGCAACCACCGCCGCAGCCGGCCTCAGAACATCCTGACCTCGTTCCTGCTGCTGATGCGGCGCGAGGTGCTCGACACCATCGGCGGCTTCGACGAGCGCTTCTCGCCCTGGGGCTTCGAGGACGACGACTTCACCTTGCGGGCCGCGCTGGCGGGCTTCAACAACCGCTGCGCGCTCGACACCTTCGTGCGCCACGAGCACTACGGCGGCGCCAAGGCCGCGCGGCATCAGCAGTTGCTCGAGCGCAACTGGAGTGCGTTCGCGCAGAAGTGGGCCGGCCAGCCCCAGGCGCGCTACGGCGACTACGCCTTGGTCGAGCCCGCTCTGAAGCGCGCATTCGCGCCTGAAGAACTGTTCGTGCCGCTCGCGAGCGTCGACGCGCCCGCGGCCGCGCTACCGAACCGTGCGCCCGCCGCACAGGTCCTGACTCCAGCCGAGGCTTAGCGCCATGATTCGTCTCACGCTCTGCATGATCGTCAAGAACGAGGAGCGCTTCCTCGACGGCTGCCTCGCCTCCGTGCGCGGCGTGGTCGACGCCATCGTGGTGGTCGATACCGGCAGCACCGACTCCACGCGCGAGATCGCGCGCAAGCACAACGCGCAGGTGGTCGAGCACGCCTGGAGCGACGACTTCGCAGCCGCACGCAACGCGGCGCTCGCGCACGTGCGCGGCGGATTCGTGCTCGTGCTCGACGCCGACGAGCGCCTGGGCCCCGGCGCGAAGCGCGCGCTGCGCAAGGCCCTCGCGCGCGCCGACTTCGACTGCGGCATGCTGCCCCTGCACGATGCGAGCAGGCTCGAGGCGGCGCCTGAGGACGTCGTATCCGGGCGCGCACGGCGCGGCGAGCCCGTGCTGTTGCCGCGTGTGTTGCGCGTCACGCCGGACCTGCGCTGGGAAGGCGTGGTGCACGAGCAAGTCACGAGCTGGGCGCGCGGTAAGCGCATCGCCACGCTGGCCGCGCCCATCGTGCACCTGGGCGCAGTGCCGCAGTTGCGCGCCGAGCGCGGCAAGTCGGACCGCAACCTGCGGCTGCTCGAGCGCCGCGCGCAGCTCGAGCCCGACAACGCGACGGTGCTGGCCTACCTCGCGCGGGAACTGGAGCGCCAGAACGATCCGCGCGCGCTCGACGCCGCGCGCCACGCCTGGAGCACGCTGTGTGCGCACGCCGGTTCGCGTCCGACGTGCGACGCGGTGATGCCTGCGACGCTGCTCGCGTTCCTGACGATCCGCGCTGGCGCCCACGACGAAGCGCTCGCCGTCCTGGCGCAGGCCCGCGCCTGGAGCGACCCGCATCCCAACTTGGACTTGCTCGAGGGTCTCGCGCACGAGCGGCGCGCCCTGCGCGCAAAGGACATCGAAGGCTTCGCCGCAGACCTGCTCGCCGCGCGCGAGCACTACAACGCGCTCGAGCAGCACCGCGGCAAGAGTTTTTGGAGTGAGGTCATGCCCGGCGCACTCGGCGCGACGGGAGCGACGCGCCGCGGAACGGTCGAACTGCTGCTGGCCGAGCCCGTCGCCGCGCAAGCACACTTCGAGGCTGCGCTCGCCGCCGATCCGCAGTCCCCCGAAGCGCGGCTGGGCCTCATCGAGGCGCGACTGGAGCAAGGTTGCGCGGCGCAAGCGCTGGCGGACGTGTCGGGCATGCTCACGGCCGAGTGTGCGGACGGCTGGGTGCTCGGTGCAGCCGCGGCGCACGCGCTCGGCGCCCTCGACGACGCACGCCTGTTCGTCGCCAGCGCTCGACAGGCGTTGCAGAGCAAGCCCTGGGTCGCCGATTTCCGCCGCGGGAGGCTCGAGGAGCTCGGACGCGCGCTCGATCCCAAGTCCGCGAGTGCGAGCGGCTCCGCGTCCCTGCGCGCGAGCGTCGTCATCCCCGCCTACAACCGCCTCGACCTGTTGAAACCCGTGCTCGCAGCCTTCGCCCGCCAGCGCGGCGTCGCGGACCTCGAAGTGATCGTCGTCGACGACGGCTCGAAGCCGCCCGTGCGCGAGCTGTTCGACTCGCTCGGCCTGGGGCCACAGTTCAAGCTCGTCACGCACGCCGAGAACCGCGGACGCGGAGCGGCTCTGAACACCGGTCTCGAAGCCGCGCGCGGAGAGGTCGTGATCTTCTGCGACAGCGACATCGAGCCCGGCGAGCGCTTCGTGGCCGAGCACCTCGAGTTCCACGAGCAGTCCGGTGATCCGCGCAGCACCTGCCTGGGCGCGCTCGAGTACGGGATCGATGCCGGCCTGTACGGAACGCTGCTGGGTGCGCGCTCCAACCCGCGCTTGCGCGGCGGAGAACGGCGCGTCGACTGGAAGCAGTGGTTCACCGACAACTGGTCGTTCCGGCGCAGCTTGCTCGCCGAGCGCGGCTTGCGCTTCGACGAACGACACCGGGTCTGGGGTTGGGAGGAACTCGACCTCGCGCGCCAGCTCGAAGCGCTCGGCGCGACCAACCAGCTGGTCGAGTCCGCGCGCGGCCGCCACCTCAAGGCGGCCACGTTCGAGGGCCAGCTCGCGAGCTTCGCGCGCAGCATCCCCAACCTCGAGCTGCTGGCCTCGAAGCACTCCGGCGACGAGACGATCGACGAGTGGTGCGCGACTCGCAGCGCTTCAACCCAGGCGCTCGAGTTGACCGAGGCCTCCCTGCGCCTGGTCTGGCGCCGCATCGAGGAGCTCGATGCGAGCGCGCCTGGGCAACTGCGCGACATCGCCAATCCGCGCGTGCAGGCGCTGGCCGTGGCGCTCTCCGACCTGGTGTTCCGCGTCGGGATCACGCGCGGCTTCGCCAGCCAGCGCAGCAGCGAGCCGTCCACACAAGAGGCCGCGAGCGCCGACGATCGGCTGCGAAAGACGCTGTACGCGCTGCGCACGGCGACCGCGGCGCTCGAGGACTCGCTCGGGACCTGGGCGCCGCCTTCGGATTGGCGTCGCTCGCTGGCTCAGCTCGCCGCAGCGCGCGCGATCGCAGCCTGATCGATCACGACGCGCGGATCGAGCACCGCGGCCTCGAGCACGCGGCCCAGCTCGGTGAAGTCCTCGAGCGTCCGCGCGCCCGATTCGCGCGCCAGACGCGCGGAACGGGCATCGCCGTCGAGCGTCAGCACCGCCAGAACCGAGCGCGCAAGGCGCTGCGGCCGCGCGCGATCGAACTCGGGCCCGAGCACGTGCACCTCGAGCTCGCGCGCGGGGTCGAAACAGCTGTCGTAGGCTCGCTGGAGCTGCGCGAGCGCATCCTGTAGCGCGCCATCAGCGGCGGCGTCGTGGCGCAGCACGAGCGCACAGCGAACTTCCGGCGACACGTGCGCGCTCCACTGCGAGAGCAGCTCGACCAGCGCGGCGTAGTTCCACTTCGGCCAGCAGGCGATGCGCAGCGACGTCGAGCTGGCGATCGGCCAGGGCGCGAGCGTCTCGAGCTCGCTCCACGTGCGCGTCGCGTGCGCACGGTGCGCGCGTGCGAGGGCTTCCAGCGCTTCCACGCGCGCCAGCCCCGCGCGCGCAGCGGGCGTCGAGGAACGCGCCCAGGCGCCGGCCTGCGGCAACAAGTCGAGGAGACGCTGCTCACACTCCGGCGCGTCCAGTCCGCGCAACTCGCGCCACGTGCTGCTCGCACCTTCGACGCCGCTCTCGAGCCAACGCCGCAGTTCAGCCGCGTATCCGCTGGCGATTGCGCTCGCCGGGGAGAGCCCCAGCGGCATCGCGCTCGCGCGCGGCGCATGTGTGCTCGGCGCGCCGACCAGCGCGCCGGGCCGGCGCGAGAGCTCGCACAACTGCGCGTACGTGGCTGCAAGCTCGCCGCCCAGCTCGGAGTCCGCGACGTTGCGCTGCAAGCTGGCGTCGGGGAACTCGCGCGCCAGCGGCGCTCCGACCAATGACTCGAGTCGGGCGAGTCCCTCGCCGCTGAGCACCTGGTCGTAGTGAACGAAGCACCATTCGCCATCGGCGCGCAACGAATCGAGGATGCGACGGTGCGCAGCGAGCCAGGCCGCGAGCGCCGTCTCGACGCTCATGTCGACGCCGCGCAAGTAGCTCTCCTGCGCGCACTCTTTGACGATGCTGCGGGCGACCGCGAGCGGATGGCGGAACACGCAAACGCGGAGCGCGTCCTGCGTGAAGGGCGACCAGGCCGGGAGCGTGTACGCCAGGCGCGGGTCCTTGAAGCAGTAGGGCGCGCGTCGAACCAGCGCGGCGATGCGCTGCTGTGCGCGGACATCGGTCGGACAGCGCCAGTCGAGCGGCAACTCGGCCAGCCAGCGCTGCCAGGGCCCGAGGCGATCGCCCTCGCCCAAGGCGAGCAGGTACTCGTTGACGCCGTTGATCTCCTTGGACTCGAAGAAGCCCTTGGGATTGGACGAGCGCGCGGGGTACGGGTCCGCTCCGACGTGCCAGCCGGCGTGGGCGAAGGCGCCCGCGAGCATGCTCGTGCCGCTGCGGCCCGAGCCCAGGATCAACACACTGCGCATGGCGACGGCTCCGCCACGCGGATCGACCGCTTTGCGCACGGGCTTGAAGTCCTCGCAGCGGGCAGGCGCGCCGATGGTCCCGTCTCTGCGGCGCTTCGCAGGCGCAGTCGCGTCCGCCCTACTTCTTCGCGCCCGCGGGCTTCCCGGTCTTCTTCTCGACCTTGGCCCAGCTGTCGCGCAGCGCGACCGAGCGGTTGAAGACCGGCGCGCCGGGCCGCGACTCGACCGCATCGGCGACGAAGTAGCCGTGGCGTTCGAACTGCACGCTGGCGCCTGGCGCCAGACGCGCGAGGCTCGGCTCCAAGCGCGCGTCGTCGAGCCGCTCGAGCGACTTGGGGTTCAAGTTGACCAGGAAATCCTGGCCCTCGGGCACGTCCTCGGGGAACTCGGCCGCAAACAGGTGGTCGTAGAGCCGCACGGGCGCGCGAACGGCGTGTTCGGCGCTGACCCAGTGGATCGTGCCCTTGACCTTGCGGCCATCGGGCGCGTTGCCGCCGCGCGTGGCCGGGTCGTAGGTGCAGACGACTTCGGTGACCTCGCCCGTCGCCGGATCGGTCGTGAACGACTTGGCGGTGACGAAGTACGCGTAGCGCAGCCGCACTTCCTTGCCCGGCGCGAGGCGGAAGAAGTCCTTGGGCGCATCGACACGGAAGTCGTCGCGCTCGATGTAGAGCACCTTGGAGAACGGGACCTTGCGCGTGCCGGCGGCGGGGTCCTCGGGGTTGTTGATGGCCTCGAGCTCGTCGACGTGCCCGTCCGGGAAATTCTCGATCACCAGGCGCAGCGGGCGGAGCACGGCCATCGCGCGCGGCGCGCTCTTGTTCAGATCGTCGCGCAGCGCGTTCTCGAGCTGCACGACGTCGATCGTGCTGTTGAACTTGGCGACGCCGATGCGCTCGCAGAAGGTGCGGATCGCGCCGGGCGTGTAGCCGCGTCGACGCAGCCCCGAGAGCGTGGGCAAGCGCGGATCGTCCCAGCCCGCGACGTGCTTGTCGTTCACCAGGCGCAGCAGCTTGCGCTTGGAGAGCACGGTGTAGGTGATGTTGAGGCGCGCGAACTCGATCTGTTCGGGCTTGTGCGGCGTCGAGCAGTTGTCGCGCACCCAGTCGTAGAGCGGCCGGTGGTTCTCGAATTCGAGCGTGCAGATCGAGTGCGTGATGCCTTCGAGCGCGTCGCACAAGGGGTGCGCGTAGTCGTAGGTCGGGTAGATGCGCCAGGCCGCGCCCGTGCGGTGGTGATCGGCGTGCAGGATGCGGTAGAGCACCGGATCGCGCAGGTTCATGTTGGGCGAGGCCATGTCGATCTTGGCCCGCAGCGTGCGCGCACCTTCGGGGAACTCGCCGGCGCGCATGCGGCGCAACAGATCGAGGTTCTCGTCGACCGAGCGTTCACGGAACGGGCTGGGCTTGCCCGGCGTGGTGAGCGTGCCGCGGTGCTCGCGCATCGCTTCCGCGTCGAGATCGCAAACGTAGGCGAGGCGCTTGCGCACCAGCTCTTCCGCAAAGGCGTAGATCTGCTCGAAGAAGCCCGACGCGAAGTACAGGCGCTCGTCCCAGTCGAAGCCCAGCCACTTGACATCGCGCTGGATCGACTCGACGTACTCGACGCTCTCGGTGGTCGGGTTGGTGTCGTCGAAGCGCAGGTTGCACTTGCCGCCGAAACGGCGCGCGAGCCCGAAGTTCACGCAGATGGCCTTGGCGTGGCCGATGTGCAGGTAGCCGTTGGGCTCGGGGGGAAAGCGCGTGTGCAGCCGGCCGCCGTGCCGATTCGCGGCGAGATCCGCTTGGACGCGCTCCTCGACGAAGTTGAGGCGTTCTTCGGCGGCAGAGTCGGGTTCGTGGGGAGCGCTCATGGGCGTGTCGGGCGTGGCCTGTGGGAAAACGCGGGCGGGAGACTCTATCGAGGAGGGGTGCGCGCGAGCGAGGCTCGTGCAACGCAGCACGCCGCCGGGCCCCATCGCGAGGCCCGGCGGCGTGCGTTCGTGCGGAGGACAGCCGGGCGGCTAGCTGTTGATCAGCTCGTCCATCGCGCCGATGAGGCGCTGGTTCGACGAACCGATGGCCTTGACGCGCGCCGCGATCTTCTTGGCGCGGTCGGCGTCGCCCAGCGTGTCCTTGGTGAGGAAGGCCGAGAACGCGAGCGCCATCACCACGCGCTCCTTGTCGTGCATCTTGCCGGTCGCGTCCAGGCGCTCGGCGGCCTCGACCATGCGGCGCACGGTATCGGCGTCCTCGAACCACGACTGGTCCTGGAAGCGCCCCGCGACGGCCTGCTCGTGCACGCCGTCTTCGTTCTTGGGGTCGAGCTCGACCGCGGCCGCGAACACATCCGCGTCGATCGAGTCGAAGCGCACCAGCAGCTTGGTCGCACGCAGCTTGCGGCCGGCGGCGTTGGTCGGATCGTCCTTGAAGGCGGAGCGCAGCGCACCGGCGAGCTTGCCCGCGCCCACGCTGTCCGGCGACATCTTCTCGGCCGCGTCGGCGAGCTTGTCCCACGCCGCGCCCTTGGCGTCCGCCGCCGCGCCTTCCCAACCGCTGACGAGCTTGCTCGCTTCAGCGACTTCGGCCTTGCCCTTGGTGAGCAGTTCGTTCAGGTGCTCGACGTACGGCGTCGGACCGCCGGGACGGTAGCCGGTCTTGCCGAACACGTCGCCGTCGGGCGTCATCAGCAGGATCGTCGGGAAGCCCTGGATGCCGTACTTCTGGCTCAGTTCCTTGTTGCGCGCCGGGTTGGGGACCTTGGCGAGCACTTCGGGCGAGCGCGGGAAGTCGAGCGAGACCAGGATGAAGCTCCGCTTGGCCGCGGTGAGGAACTCCTCGTGCTTGAAGACCTCGTCGTTGAGCTTGATGCACCAGCCGCACCAGTCCGAACCGGTGAAGTCGACGAACAGGTCCTTGTTCTCCTTCTTGGCCAGCGCGACGGCGGCGTCGAAGTCCTCGACCCAGCCTTCGCCGGCGGTGAGGGTGAGCGGCGCGCTCAGCGGTTGCGGGGTCGAGGCCAACGCGGTCGGGACGAAGCCCGCGACGCACACCAGGGCGGTCAGGATGGAAGTACGCATGAGGGTGGTTGGGATGTCGCGGGGCGCCGGCCGGTTTCGCCGCAGGACGTGCATTTCGCTCCTGCGGACGGGCCGCGATCGGGAGGCGAAGTTTGGTGCACGTGCGCAGGTGGTGCGCAGCCCGCAACAGGCTCGGGATCCTATCGGATGACGGCCTGCGAAGCTGGCGGCGAGCGCGGAGTTGGCGGAAGACTTGCGCTCGGACGGGGGAAGTTCAGAGCCGAAAACGCGCGTTCAGCGCCACGAAGCGCGTCGCCGGGCCATCGTCCTCGCCGCGGAACCAGGTCGCCGCCGGACCCAGCGAGCCGACCGAGCTATAGCGCCACTCCAAACCGCAACCCCAGTAGCTGCCGGCGCCGTCCAGATCGTCGACCAGCGCATCCGCGGGCCGTTCATCGCGCCAGGCGACGCCGCCGCGGCCCCACACGCTGAGCGGCAGGAAGTCGAAGTCGGCGCTCAGGCGCAGGCCCGTGCCGATCACCCAGGCCGAGATGTCGGACTCGATACCCGAGCCGTCGTCGAAGTCGTGCGTGGCCCACTGCGCGTCGATCTCCCAGCTCACGCGCAGCGGATCGGTGTTGAGGTCGTACCCGCCGCCCAAGCGCCAGCCCAGCGCGTCCTCGAGCTCGCCCGGCGAGCGGCTGCGCACCTGCACGGCGCCGGCCGAGGCTTCGAGCCATTCGCGCGAGGCGAGCGGATCGCCCGTGCCGACGCACGAGGACAGCGCGAGCAGCAGCGCGGCGCAGCAGGCTGCGCCGAGGCGACGAGCACGCACGTTCATGCCTTCCCACCGCGCTTGCGCAGTACGGCGACGAGGTCGAGCTGGTCGTCCGGCAGCGAGCGCTCGCGCGAGAGTTCGTAGGTGAAGTCGAACGAGGCCGCGAGCTCGAAATCGCGCGCGCGCCGCAGCGTGGCCGCGAACTGCTCCCAGTCGTAGGTGCGGAAGCTCCACTCGGTCTGCGAGCGACGCTCGCGCCCGTTCTCGCGAACGCACAAACGCGAGCGCACGCGCTCGAGCCTCTGCGCGGGATCCGCCGGCCAGCCGCGGATGTTGCACGTCACCTCGACGCCGTCGCGGGCGCAGTTCCAGCGCTCGTGGTTGCAGCGCCGGTCTTCGTACTCGGTCAGGTGCAAGCCGATCACGTACAGCCCACCCGGCCGCAGCGCGGCGGCGACCGCGCGCAGGTGGCGCTGCACGCTCGCTTCGTCGAGCAAATACTTGAAGGTGTTGACCAGGCAGTGCGCGAGGTCGAACTCGCGCGGCGCCTCGAAGTCCTCGAGGCGCGCCTGGAACAGATGCGCCTTGCGCCGCGCGCGCGAGAGGCGCTGGCGCGCGAACTCGAGCATCTGCCCGTTCAGATCGAAGCCCCACACGTCGTGTCCGCGCCGCGCGAGCTCGAGCACGAGCCGCCCCGAACCGCAGGCGGGCTCGAGGATGCGGCGGCGCCGACGCGACGGAGGTCCGTAGCGCTCGAGCAACCCTTCGAGGAACTCCGCCTCGCGCTGCTCATCGCCCGCGAAGACGATGTCGTAGTACAGCGGCGTGTCGTACCAGTCGAGTTCGGCGTAGCCGGCCATGGTGCGGCGCCTACCCAGCCGCCTGGAACGGCGCGCCGTTCAGGTAGATCTGCGGACGCAGGCGCAGTGCGAAGCGCTGCTGCAAGAGGTCCGCGAACACGCTCATCAGCGGCTCGCAAGCCTCCTCCACCGGCGCGATGCCCTTGATGTGCGCGAGCTCGCGGAACTCGCCCAGGATGCCCAGCTGTGCGATGGCCGCGTCGTAGACCCCCACCGCCACGCAGTACGGCCCGCCGGGCGCGTGGTTGTGGTAGTTGAGGATCAACTGCTCCTGGGCCGCCACCGCGTTCTTGAGCAGCACGCCGTAGCGCGGGTGCTGCTCGATCCGCCGCAGGACCTCCTCGAAGAACTCCACGATCTCGCTGTCGACTTCCATCCCGACGATTGTAGGAAGGCCGCGCGCAAGCGAGCAGTCGTCCCTACGGCCGCAGCGTCAGCTCGAGGCCGTCGCTGAGCTGGTAGTTCGCCGGCGGCGCGAGGCCTGGGTCGCGGCCGAACCACTGCAGGTCGAGCGTCGTGCCCGCCGGGTAGCCCGGCGTGCTCGCGAGCGTGCTGTTCAGGTCGAGCGCCCAGCGGCCCGAGCAGTTTTGCGCGGGCCACGGATCGCCGCCCGACGACCGCAGCGGCGTGCGCACCAGCGGCGGCTTCACGCAGAGAGTGCCGCCGTTCCACGGCAGCGTGTTGCGGCCGCTGGCGCCGAACAGCAACAGGCCCGAGCTGTTGTTGAGCGCGTTCGAACCCCACACGTCGAGGCCTTCGACTGCGGACACGCTCGCGTAGCCGTGCGCGCCGATCGACGGCGTGCAGCCGAGCGAGTTGGTCTTGGCGCTGCAGTAGTTGAGAGCGTTGACGCCGGGAGCGAACGTCAGACCCGCGGTCAGCGTGTCCGACAGCCGCGTCGCGGTCAGCGTGGCGATGTCGATGCGGAACAGTCCGCTCTGAATCGTCTGGCTCGCGCCGGTCTGGACGTACGCATACAGCGTGCTGGTCGACTGGGCGGCCATGGCGACGACGGCCGCGTTGGCAACGAACTGGCTTGGAAGACCGGCCACGAAACCGTGAAACTGCGCGACGCCGTTGGTCAGGTCCAGTCTGTACAACGACTGCCCACGCGTGATGAACCAGCACGTTTCGATGGGGTCGATGGCGAGGCTCTTCACCGATCCTTGCCAGCCGCTCACGAATCCGACGAGGACGGAAACCGCACCGGACTGCGGGTCAATCTCGACGAGCTGGGCGAACGAGCTGACAGGACTTGTGAGTCCCAGCAACTGTCCGGTCACTGGGTTGCTGCAGAACCCCACAACGCCAGGGAACCCGCCCGTTAAGGGGGCCACGTACTCCACTGCGCCGTCCGCAGGGTTCACGCGGCGGAGGTGCGTGCTTTGATTCGGCAACAGTTCGAGCAGGTAGAGCCAGCTTCCGGACCACGCGAGTCCGGAGAGCTCGAACGGGTTGATTTCGCCCCCTAGCCACTCGAGCGGCTCGCCCGACACGACGTCGATTTCACTGATCCCACGCACACCGGACGCGTCGCGACCCATTAGGCGCGGTGCTGCCGATGCCTGAGCCGCCGCAGTGGATGTGGCAGCTAACCCGACAGCACAGAGCGTCGCCGCAAAGAAGTAACGCATGGCGCTCCTCGCTATCGGTAGCTGTTTTGGAGATTGGAATGATGGCGCGAGTTCGTCGTCGGGTACCCCTCAACGACAGCCTGCATGTTGAAGTACGAGTGAGAGCAAGTCCCGGACTGACATTCCGAGTCCTGTTGCATCGCGAGTACGAACTGCAGTGAGAGCGTTTGCCAGCCGGGCAGTCCGATGTAGTTCGGCGGAGTTGAAATCAAACTCAGCGCCGCGAAACTCCACGGCATCGTCGGGTTCGTCGCCGGCGGCGGGACCGGGTCGCTGGTGTAGCTGATGTAGCGGCGGCGATGTTCGAAGCTCGCGGTCGGATCGATGACCGGACTCGTGAGCGAGCCGATCGGCTGCACCCAGCCCGGGCCGCCGGCCGAGGTCGGGTTCAGCGTGCCGTGAACGGTCAGCGGATAACCCGCGTAGCGCTCGTGCAGG